>NZ_BNBO01000022.1 GCF_014655955.1 Kitasatospora indigofera | reverse complement strand
CCTCTCTCCCTCCTTCGTCGGTCGCTCCCTCGCTCTCTCCCTTTCGGCACCGGCGGGCCCCTTTGGCTCGGACGCGGTCCGTACGGGGTGGGGGTCACGGCAGGGCCGTACGGGGTCGGGGTCCGTCGCGCCCTCGCGCTCTCCCTTTCGGCACCGGGCCGGGGGTGCCCCCACTTCGGCTCCGGCGGGCCCCTTCGGCCCGGACGCGGCCGGACGGGACAGGGCCGGAACAGGGCCGTACGGGGTCGGGGCCGGTCGCTCGGTCGCTCCCGTAGCTGTTCGGGCCTCCGGGGTCCGTGGGGCTTCCGGGTGGGGTGGGGTGGGCCGTTTGGGGCGATTGGTGGCGGAAGGCGATCACCCGGATTCGGGGTGGCATATCCCTGAACGCGGTCTGACCAGTCCGACAACACTCCCGCCGGCGGGGGGCGTCGTACCCTTGGGGGGTGACCGACGCCGTAGCAGCCATCCCAGAAGAGACAGCCCCGGTCCCGCTCCTCGAACCGCGGGAGGGAATCCCCCCGGTCGTGGCGGACGCGCAGGCTCTCGCCGCCACCGTCGCCGCGTTCGCGGCGGGCACCGGACCGGTCGCCGTCGACGCCGAGCGGGCCTCCGGCTACCGCTACGGGCAGCGCGCGTACCTGATCCAGCTGCGGCGAGCCGGGTCCGGCACCGCGCTGATCGATCCGATCGCCTGTCCCGACCTCAGCGAGCTCGGTGCGGCGCTGGCCGACGCCGAGTGGGTGGTCCACGCGGCCACGCAGGACCTGCCGTGCCTGGCCGAGGTGGGGATGAAGCCGCGCCGGCTGTTCGACACCGAGCTGGCCGGCCGGATCGCCGGGTTCCCCCGGGTGGGCCTCGGGCCGATGACCGAGAGCGTGCTCGGCCTGACGCTGGCGAAGGAGCACTCGGCGGTGGACTGGTCCACCCGCCCGCTGCCCGAGCCGTGGCTGCGCTACGCCGCCCTGGACGTCGAGGTGCTGGTCGAGCTGCGCGACGCACTCGAACAGGAGCTGGACGCCCAGGGCAAGCTCGGCTGGGCCCTGGAGGAGTTCGCCGCGATCGCGAACGCCCCGAAGCCGGCGCCCCGGGTCGACCCCTGGCGCCGGACCTCGCAGCTGCACAAGGTGCGCCGGCGCCGGCAGCTGGCCGTCGTCCGCGAGCTGTGGCTGGCCCGGGACCGGATGGCGCAGGACCGCGACGTCTCGCCCGGCCGGGTGCTGTCGGACGCCGCCATCGTCAACGCCGCCCTGGCCGTCCCGCTGAACCTCGCCGCCCTGCAGGCCGTGCAGGGCTTCGGGCCGCGGGTGCACCGGCGCCAGCTGGAGCAGTGGCTGGCCGCGGTGCAGCGGGCCCGGGAGATCCCGGAGGCGCAGCTGCCGCCGCCGTCCGCCCCGCACGAGGGCCCGCCGCCGCCGCGCGCCTGGGCGGAGAAGGACCCGGTGGCGGCCGCCCGGCTGTCCGGGGCGCGGGCCGCGGTCGGCGAGCTGGCCGAGAAGCACAGCCTGCCGCCGGAGAACCTGATCACTCCCGACCTGGTCCGCCGGGTGTCCTGGGAGCCGCCGGCGAACCCGACGGCCGAGAACGTGGCGGCCGCCCTGCGGGCGCTGGGCGCCCGGCAGTGGCAGGTCGGCCTGGTCGCCCCCGCGGTGGCCGCGGCCTTCGTGAAGGCCGCCACCCAGCCGGCCGAGCCGCCGGCGGAGCAGCCGGAGCTGCCCGAGGGGTGAGCGGGTCACGGATTCGACCATGACGGGGACGCCGGACGGCGTCCCCGTCGTCGTTTCCCGGCGGGCGCAAGCGGCCCGCAGGGCGGCCGCAGGCCAGGCGCAGGGCGGCCGCAGGCCGGCCGGGGCACGGTGGGTGCCGGACCTGGCCGGGTACCGGTGACGGGACGTGGCGCGGGACACACCACGTGATCGGGGCGCCGGGCCTGGGCAAGTTAGTTACCGGCGGGTAGCATGGCCGTGAAGCAGCGCCGCCCGCCTTTGTCCGCGCCGGCCTGCCCACATCATCCGTTGGTCCCTGGGAGGAGAGCCCCCGTGCCTCGTACCGCGAGGGATGTCGTCTTTGTCGATGGCGTCCGCACCCCGTTCGGCAAGGCAGGCCCGAAGGGCATCTACCACGAGACGCGCGCCGACGACCTGGTCGTCAAGTGCATCCGGGAACTCGTGCGTCGTAACCCGAACCTGCCCGTCGAGCGCATCGACGAGGTCGCCATCGCGGCCACCACGCAGATCGGCGACCAGGGCCTGACGATCGGCCGCACCGCCGCGCTGCTCTCCGGTCTGCCGAAGTCCGTCCCGGGCTACTCGATCGACCGCATGTGCGCCGGCGCGCTGACCGCCGTCACCGCGACCGCGGGCGGCATCGCCTTCGGCGCGTACGACATCGTCGTGGCCGGCGGCGTCGAGCACATGGGCCGCCACCCGATGGGCGAGGGCGTCGACCCGAACCCGCGCTTCGTCTCCGAGAAGCTCGTCGACGAGTCCGCCCTGTTCATGGGGATGACCGCGGAGAACCTGCACGACCGGTTCCCGCACATCACCAAGGAGCGCTGCGACGCCTACGCGGTGCGCTCCCAGGAGAAGGCCGCCAAGGCGTACGCCAACGGCGACATCCAGCCGGACCTGGTGCCGGTCTCGATCCGCAACACCAACCCCGACGTCGGCGAGACCGGCTGGGGCCTGGCGACCACGGACGAGCCGATGCGCCCGGGCACCACGATGGAGTCCCTGGCCGGCCTGAAGACCCCGTTCCGTCCGCACGGCAACATCACCGCGGGCAACTCGGCCGGTCTGAACGACGGCGCCACCGCCTCGCTGCTCGCCGCCGAGGACGTGGCCGAGGAGCTGGGCCTGCCGGTCAAGATGCGCCTGGTCTCGTACGCCTTCGCGGGCGTCGAGCCCGAGGTCATGGGCATCGGCCCGGTGCCCGCCACCGAGAAGGCGCTGGCCAAGGCCGGTCTGACGATCGACGACATCCAGGCCTTCGAGGTCAACGAGGCCTTCGCCGTCCAGGTGCTGGCCTTCCTGGACCACTACGGCATCGCGGACGACGACGAGCGGGTCAACCCGTTCGGCGGCGCCATCGCGTTCGGCCACCCGCTGGCCTCCTCGGGCGTGCGCCTGATGAACCAGCTGGCCCGCCGCTTCGAGCAGCGCCCGGACGTGCGGTACGGCCTGACCACCATGTGCATCGGCTTCGGCATGGGCGGCACCATCATCTGGGAGAACCCGCACTTCGAGGGTGGTAAGTGACCATGAGCACCACTGAGCTGCTGAAGCGCGCCGCCGAGCTGTTCCCGGGCGAGGTCGTCACCTCCGCGCACGTACGGCACCTGGACCTGCCCCTGCAGGCCGGCAAGCTGGCGCTGATCACCCTGGACAACGGCTTCGACCACACCAAGCCGACCACCTTCGGCCCCGGCTCGCTGGCCAAGCTGTCCGAGGCGCTGGACCAGGTCGAGGCGGAGGCCGCGGACGGGAAGATCGTCGCGGTCGCCGTCACCGGCAAGCCGTTCATCTTCGCGGTCGGCGCCGACCTCAAGGGCGTCGAGGTGCTCAAGGAGCACAGCGACGCGCTGGCCATCGGCAAGGGCGGCCACGACGTCTTCAAGCGGATCGCCGCGCTGCCCGTCCCCAGCTTCGCCTTCTACAACGGCGCGGCGATGGGCGGCGGCGTCGAGGTCGGCCTGCACTGCACCTACCGCACGGTCAGCACCGGCGTCCCGGCGTTCTCGCTGCCCGAGGTCTTCCTGGGCCTGGTGCCCGGCTGGGGCGGCTGCACCATCCTGCCGAACCTGATCGGCCCGTCCAAGGCGATCAAGGTCATCATCGAGAACTCGATGAGCCAGAACAAGCAGCTGCGCGGCAAGGACGTCTTCGAGCTCGGCATCGCCGACGCGATCTTCGAGCCGGCCGACTTCCTGGAGCAGTCGCTGCTCTGGGCCTCCAAGGTGCTCACCGGCGCGACCGCCGTCGAGCGCGAGGAGATCGACCGCGGCAAGGCCTGGGACGACGCCGTCGCCTGGGGCCGCCTGGTCGCCGACTCCAAGGTGCACGGCGCCGCCCCGGCCGCCTACAAGGCGCTGGACATCATCCAGCAGGTCAAGGACGCCGACCTGCAGGCGGGCTTCGACGCCGAGGACGTGGCGCTGGCCGACCTCATCATGAGCGGTGAGCTGCGCGCCGGCCTGTACGCCTTCAACCTGGTGCAGCGCCGGGCCAAGCGCCCGTTCGGCGCGCCGGACAAGTCGCTGGCCCGCCCGGTCACCAAGGTCGGCGTCGTCGGCGCGGGCCTGATGGCCTCGCAGCTGGCGCTGCTGTTCGCCCGCCGCCTCCAGGTGCCGGTGGTCCTCACCGACATCGACCAGGAGCGCGTCGACAAGGGCGTCGGCTACGTCCACGCCGAGATCGACAAGCTGCTGGCCAAGGGCCGGATCAGCCCGGACAACGCCAACCGCCTCAAGGGCCTGGTCACCGGCTCGCTCGACAAGGCCACGGCCTTCGGCGACGCGGACTTCGTGATCGAGGCCGTGTTCGAGGAGATGGGCGTCAAGCAGAACGTCTTCGCGGACCTGGAGGCCGTGGTCTCGCCGACCTGCGTGCTGGCCACCAACACCTCCTCCCTCTCGGTCACCGAGATGGCGTCGAAGCTGCAGCACCCCGAGCGGGTCGTCGGCTTCCACTTCTTCAACCCGGTCGCGATCCTCCCGCTGCTGGAGATCGTCCGCGCGGAGAAGACCGACGACGCCTCGCTGGCCACCGCCTTCGGCGTGGCCCGCAAGCTGAAGAAGACGGCCGTCCTCACCAAGGACGCCCCGGCGTTCGTGGTGAACCGGATCCTGCTCCGCTTCATGGACGCGATCCAGGGCGCCATCGACGAGGGCACCCCGATCGAGACCGTCGAGAAGGCCGTGCTCCCGCTCGGCCTGCCGATGTCCCCGATCGTGCTCCTGGAGCTGGTCGGCCCGGCCATCGCCCTGCACGTGTCGGAGACCCTGGCCGCGGCCTTCCCGGAGCGGTACACCGTCTCCGAGAACCTCGGCAAGCTGGTCAAGGCCGGCAAGCGCGGCTTCTACGTCTGGCAGGACGGCCAGCAGGTGCTGGACCCCGAGGTCCTGGCGCTGCTGTCGTTCGGCACCACCGTGCTGACCGAGGAGCAGGTGCTGGCCCGCGCCCTCGACGCGGTGGCGCAGGAGATCGGCCTGATGCTCGACGAGGGCGTCGTCGGCGAGGCGCAGGACATCGACCTGTGCATGATCACCGGCGCCGGCTGGCCCTTCCACCTGGGCGGGATCACCCCGTACCTGGACCGTGAGGGCGTCTCCGAGCGGGTGAACGGCAAGAAGTTCCTCGCCCCCGGCCTGGCCAGCATCCCGGCCTGAGCCTGAAGCGGCACCGTACGGCGGAGCGCCGGTGACCCCCCTCGCGGGTGGTCACCGGCGCTCCGTTCGTCCTCCCCGGCCGCCGGGCCGGGCGCCCCGCGCCGCACGGCCGTCAGGGGCCGCCGCGGGCACCGCCCGGACCCGGACCGCCCACCCGCGCCGCGGACAGCCGTCAGGGGCTGCGCAGGGGGCCGGCCGGGGCGCGGGCGTCAGCGCTTCATGTAGACGCTGTCCATGAACTCGACGATCTGCCGGTCGGTGAGGTGGTTGCCCTCGCGGTGGCCCATCGCGATGTCGGCCTCGCTGATCATGCCGACCAGCCGCTCCTCGTGGATCACCGGGATGCGGCGGATCTGGTGCTGCTCCATCTTCTTGAGCACCACGTCCATGTCGTCGTCGGCCCGCACGCAGTGCAGGTGGCCGCCGAGGTCCATGGCCTTCATCATCGCCGGGTCCTTGCCCTCGGCGATACATCGCACGACGATGTCCCGGTCGGTGATGATCCCGCTGAGCTTCTCGTCCGCGCCGCAGATCGGCAGCGCGCCGACCCCCATGTCGCGCATCATCCGGGCGGCGTCGGCCAGACTCTGGTCGGCGCGGACGCACTGGGCACCACCGTGCATGATGTCACGGGCTGTAGTCACTGGAGTCTCTCCTCGATCGGCCCCAGGGCCCGGCGCCGCAGTCCCTCACGGCCCGCACCCGGAGCTGTACGTGATGATGCGATCACCATAAGCAGCATCGCGGGAGGCGGCGAGTGGATCAGCGGGCGGCCGGTCCGGCCGGGAGCGACGGGAGCCGTGGGCGGCCGGGGCCGGGGGCAGCTGGGGACGGGGGCCGGCGGGGACGGCCGCGGGCCCGTGGGCGGCCGCCTAGCGCTTGAGGCGGTAGACCACCGTGTCGGTGAAGACGCCGACCATCTCGTAGTGGGTGTCCAGCAGGTTCTCGATCCGGGGGACGAGGAAGGGCTGGTAGGGCGCCGGGCCGGAGTCGTCCACGACGATCTCGGGCAGGCCGTTGGCGAGCAGCTCGGCGTCGAAGGTCTGCCAGGCGTCGGTGACGCTGTACTTCTCGCCGACGTTCTGGCTGCCGTCCTTGCCGCCGCTGAAGTTGGTCAGGAAGCCGGCGGTCAGGTAGCGGGTGGCCGGGCGGCGGTCGGCCAGCCAGTAGAGCTCCGGGTGCATGCCCCAGACCAGCACGGTGTCCTTGGGCGTGGTCTGGGCCGCGACGGCGGTGGCGACCTCGGTGGTGCGGTCCAGCCGCTCCCCCGGCCAGGCCACCGCGAGCACCCAGAAGGCGGTGGCGGCGGCCGTGCTGTAGATCATCACGGGCTTCCAGCGGATCGCCGAGGTGGAGACCGCGCCGACGCCGAGCAGCACCAGTGGCGGCATGAGCTGGAGGTAGTAGTGCCCGAAGAAGTGGAAGCCGACGCTGACCGCGACCACCGAGGAGAGCAGCCAGACCCACAGGTCGGCGGTGGAGCCGCGCTCCTCGCCGGCGGCCGGCAGCGGCCGGTGCCGGTACTTCAGCCAGAGCCGCTGGCCGAGCGGCAGCACCAGGCCGAGCCCCGCGCCGAGCAGGATCGCCGAGTTGCCCAGCGCCCGGCCGGCCATCTGCACCCAGGCGCCGCCGAACGAGGCGTAGTCCCCGCTGCCGGTGACCACCCAGAACAGGAAGCCCTTGGGCTTGGTGAGGATCACCGCGACCAGCGCTATCGGCAGGGCGAAGCCGAACCAGATCTTGAACAGGGCGGGCATCCACCGCACCCCGCGTCTGCGGCTGTCCTGGAAGAGCATCCAGAGGACCGGGAGCATCACCGCGCCGCCGGTCTGCTTGGTCAGCGAGCAGAGCGCCACCGCGATCCCGGCGGCCAGCCAGCGGCGCCGCTCGGCGTACCGGAAGGCGGCCACCATGGCGGGCAGCATGAAGACCTCGAAGGTCGCCGCCTGGGTGTCCTCCGGGGAGAGCCCGATGGAGAGCAGCAGGTACAGCGCCCCCGCGGCGGCGCCCGCCCGGTTGCCCCAGCGGCCGCGGGCGATCGAGGCCAGCAGGATCGCGGTGACCAGGTGCGCCACTATCGCGAGGCTGCGCAGCGGCCAGAGCGAGAGTGAGCCGAAGACGGTGAAGCAGGCCTCGTACAGCCAGGGCAGCAGCGGGGGCTTGCGGTCCACCACGGTGTCGTAGAGGACGCCGCCGTCGGCCAGCATCCGGGCCTGGGTGGCCAGGAAGCCCTCGTCGGGGCTCCAGACCGGCCGCAGGAACGACGGGATGTGGGTGATGACGGCCAGCAGTGCCAGGACCGGGACCACTCTCGTCCAGTAGCCCGTGCGTACCCGTGCGGGCAGGCGCTCGGTGAGCGCGGCGAGTCGGTGGGTGGTGGTCGGCACGAAGGACAACCTACCCGGCGGGACCGGCACCAGGAGCGCCGGTCCCGCCTTCCGTAGGATTATCGATCCATGATGTCGCGTACGGTCATCGGAGTGTCGCCCCGGGTGGTCAGGCCTCGACCCGGTCGCCGGCCAGCCGGGACACCAGTGCGGTGACCTGACGGGCGATGTCGGGGGCGGTGAGACCGATCTCGGCCAGGATCTCGGCCCGCGAGGCGTGGTCGAGGAACTCCTGCGGGATGCCGAAGTCGCGCAGCGGCAGGTCCACGTCCGCGTCCCGCAGGGCCTGGGCGATCGCCGAGCCCACGCCGCCGGCCCGGCCGTTGTCCTCGACCGTGACGACGACCCGGTGCTCGGCCGCGAGGCCCGGCAGGGCGGCGTCGACGGGCTTGACCCAGCGCGGGTCCACCACGGTGCTGGTGATGCCCTGGGCGTCCAGCAGGCCGGCCAGCTCCAGGCAGAGCGGGGCCAGCGCGCCGACCGAGACGATGAGCACATCGGCGCGGTGCTCGCCCGCCGGCTCGCCGCTCTCACGGAGCACGTCCATGCCGCCGACCTTGCCCACGGCGGGCACGGCGGGGCCGACGCTGCCCTTGGAGTAGCGGACCACGGTCGGGGCGTCGGTGACCTCGACCGCCTCCCGCAACTGCGCGCGGACCTGGTCGGCGTCGCGCGGGGCGGCGAGGCGCAGGCCGGGGACGACCTGGAGGATCGACATGTCCCACATGCCGTTGTGCGAGGCGCCGTCGGTGCCGGTGACGCCGGCGCGGTCCAGCACGAAGGTGACGCCGAGCTTGTGCAGCGCGACGTCCATCAGGACCTGGTCGAAGGCCCGGTTCAGGAAGGTCGCGTAGACCGCGACGACCGGATGCAGGCCGTTGCTGGCCAGGCCGGCCGCCGAGACGGCCGCGTGCTGCTCGGCGATGCCCACGTCGAAGATCCGGTCCGGGTAGGCCTTGGCGAACGGCGCCAGGCCCACCGGGTGGAGCATCGCGGCGGTGATCGCCACGATGTCCTCGCGCTCGCGGCCGAGCGCGACCATCTCCTCGCCGAAGACGGACGTCCAGTCCTTGCCCGAGGACTTGATCGGCAGGCCGGTCTCCGGGTGGATGACGCCGACCGCGTGGAAGCGGTCCTCCTCGTTCTGCTCGGCCGCGCGGTAGCCGCGGCCCTTCTCGGTGAGGCAGTGCACGATCACCGGGCCGCCGAAGCCGCGCGCCTTGGTCAGCGCGGACTCCAGGGCGGTGAGGTCGTGGCCGTCGATCGGGCCGATGTACTTGAGGCCGAGGTCCTCGAACATGCCCTGCGGGGCGATGAAGTCCTTGAGGCCCTTCTTGGCGCCGTGCAGGGTGCCGAAGAGCTGCTGGCCGACCACCGGGGTGCGCTGCAGCGCGTCCTTGCCCCAGGACAGGAAGCGCTCGTAGCCCTGGGTGGTGCGCAGGGTGGCGAGGTGGTTGGCCATCCCGCCGATCGTCGGGGAGTAGGAACGCTCGTTGTCGTTGACGACGATGACGACCGGCAGGTCGCGGGCGTCGGCGATGTTGTTGAGCGCCTCCCAGGCCATGCCGCCGGTGAGCGCGCCGTCACCGATCACGGCGACCACCGGGCGGTCCCTGTGGCCGAGGATCTTGTTGGCCTTGGCCAGGCCGTCGGCGTAGCCGAGCACGGTGGAGGCGTGCGAGTTCTCGATCACGTCGTGCTCGGACTCGGCGCGCGAGGGGTAGCCGGAGAGGCCGCCCTTCATCTTCAGCCGGGAGAAGTCCTGGCGGCCGGTGAGCAGCTTGTGCACGTAGCTCTGGTGGCCGGTGTCGAACAGGATGCGGTCGCGCGGCGAGTCGAACACCCGGTGCAGGGCGATCGTGAGCTCCACCACGCCGAGGTTGGGTCCGAGGTGGCCGCCCGTCTTGGAGACCTCTTCGACCAGGAAGCTGCGGATCTCCTCTGCCAGGGCGGACAGCTGTCCGGGCGTGAGCCGGTCGAGATCGCGCGGTCCCCGAATGCGGGTCAGCAGGGCCACCCGTTCCTCCTCGTACATTGTTTCGTCCGAACGGACTCGGACCTGTTCGGGTCCGACGGGCTTGGCCGCCCATGCCGGCGCCACGGACCGACGGTGTCGGTTCGTCCCGGCTGGTCGAGTCTAATGTCCGCCTGCCGGACACCGAGCGGCGCGCCCGGCGTTGTCGTGTCCCGGGACGTGCCGGGACCCGGCCCGGCGATGCCGGACACGGCCGGCGGCCGCACATGACAGGACGAGGCCCGGCACCCGATCGGTTCGGGTGCCGGGCCTCACAGTTGCTTCCGGGGCGGGCGTCAGCCTCGGCCGGAGGACTTCTGCGTCCGGCGGGACACGGAGTCCAGGACGACCGCGGCGAGCAGCACCGCGCCGGTGATCATGTACTGGATGGCCTGGTCGACGTGGACCAGGTCGAGGCCGGTGATGATCGACTGGATCACCAGGATGCCGAGCAGCGCCGACCAGGTCTTGCCCCGGCCGCCGAAGAGGCTGGTGCCGCCGATGACGGCCGCCGCGATGGAGTTCATCAGGACGTTGCCGCTGCCGAGCGCCTTGTCGGCCGAACCCTGCTGGGACATGATGAACAGCCCGCCGAGGGCCGCCATGCCGGCCGAGATCATGAAGACCGAGATCCGGACCCAGGCGACGTTGATGCCGGCGCGGCGGGCGGCCTCGATGCCACCGCCGACCGCGAAGATCTGCCGGCCGTAGGAGGTGCGGCGGAGCACGAAGTCGGTGACGATCACGATGCCGAGGAAGATCACCAGCGGCAGCGGCAGGCCGCGGCTCTGGTTCAGCATGTAGGCCGCGGCGATCGCGATCAGGGCCAGCACACCGGTGCGCAGGCCGATCTCGCTCATCGGGCGGGCCGGCAGCCCGGCCGCGCTGCGGCGGCGGCTGTCGAGCACCTGGCCGGCCAGGAACAGGGCGATGCCGGCGACGGCGAAGATCCAGGTGATGGCGATGTCGCCGTCACCGAGGAAGTAGTGGTCCAGGTCCGCGATGACGCCGTTGTTCACGACGTTGGCGGTGCCCTTGTCACCGAGCACGGACTGCTGCAGGCCGCTCCAGGCGAGCAGGCCCGCGAGGGTGACGACGAAGGCGGGGACGCCGATCTTGGCGAAGAAGAAGCCGTGCAGCGCGCCGATGGCGACACCGGCGGCCAGCGCGATCAGGATCGACAGCCACTCGTTGACGCCCTGGCGGGCCGACAGGACACCGGCGATGGCCGCCGAGACACCGGCCACCGAGCCGAGCGAGAGGTCGATCTCGCCGAGCAGCAGCACGAAGACGATGCCGACCGCGATCAGGCCGGGGCCCACGATCCACAGCGTGATGTTGGTGAGGTTGTCCGCGTTCAGGAAGTTGCCGGTCAGGCTCTGGAAGATCGCGGCGATCAGGATCAGGCCGAGGACGACCGGCACGGAGCCGAGCTCGCCGCTCTTGATCTTGCGCTTGAAGTCCGCGACGTAGCCGGCCAGGCCCGCCTCGCGCACCAGCAGGCGCGGGTCCACCGCGGGGGCGGGGGTGGCGGCCGGCTCCTGGGAGGGCGCTTCCTTGACGGCGGGGGCCGCGGTGGCCTCGGTCTTGTTGGTGCTCACTTCGCAACCTCCGCGATGCGTGCCTGACGCCGGGTCACGGCGTTCTCCGTGGCTCCGGTGATGGCGGAGATGATCTCTTCGTGGGTGGTGGACGCGACGTCGAACGCGCCGTTGTTGCGCCCGAGGCGCAGCACCGCGACGGTGTCCGCGACGGCCTTGACGTCCGCCATGTTGTGGCTGATCAGGATGACGCCGAGGCCGCGCTCGCTCAGCCGCTCGACCAGGTCGAGGACCTGGGCGGTCTGCTCGACGCCGAGGGCGGCGGTCGGCTCGTCCAGGATGACGATCTTCGGGTCGCCGACCAGGGCGCGCGCGATGGCGACCACCTGGCGCTGGCCGCCGGAGAGCGCGGCGATCGGGATGCGGACGCTCGGGATGCGGATCGACAGGGTGTCGAGCAGCTCCTTGGCGCGCTTCTCCATCGCGACCTCGTCGAGCGTGCCGAAGCGGCGCAGCTCGCGGCCGAGGAAGAGGTTGCCGACGACGTCGAGGTTGTCGCACAGCGCGAGGTCCTGGTAGACCGTCGCGACACCCAGGCCCTGGGCGTCCTGCGGGCGGTTGATGCGGACCTCGCGGCCCTCCCACTCGATCGACCCCTCGTCGATCGGGTGGACGCCGGCGATCGTCTTGACCAGCGTGGACTTGCCTGCGCCGTTGTCGCCGACCAGGGCGACGACCTCTCCGGCGTGGACCTCCAGGTGAACGTCGGTGAGCGCCTGAACGGCACCGAAGCGCTTGGAGACCCCGCGCAACGCCAGTACGGGTGCGCTTGTCAACTGAACCATCTCCTTCTTCCCGCCCGGCCTCTGTTGCACGAGGTGGGACGGCCGACGCGCGCCGACCCGGGCGCGAAGGGAGTAGTGCGAGAAATAAGGGGGTGCGCGGCGGGACGCACGCGCAGGGCCGCGACGACCCCTCGGGAGGGGCCGTCGCGGCGGTCTGACTACTTCAGGCCCGCGGCGGCGCAGGCGGCGGCGTAGTCGCCGGTGCAGATGTCGGCGACCTTGTACAGGCCGTCGGCGATGACCGTGCTCTGGACGTTGGCCTTGTTGACGACCTTCGGCTCCAGCAGCTTGGCCGGGATGCCCTTGTCGGTGTCGCTGTCGATGGTCGACGACGCGATCGACTTGACGTCCTTGCCCTGCAGCAGGTTGACCGCGAGCTCGCCGGCACTGTCGGCCAGCGGCTTGTAGGCCTTGTAGATCGTGTAGGCCTGGTCACCGGCGACGATGCGCTGGATCGCGTCGATGCCCGCGTCCTGGCCGCCGACCGGGACGTTGATGCCCGAGGACTTCAGCTGGGTGATGATCGCCGCGGCCATGCCGTCGTTGGCGGAGTAGACGGCCTGGAAGCCGTCCTTGCCCAGGCTGGTGATCGCGGTGCCGATCTTCTGGCCGGCGACGGTGGGCTTCCACTCGCCCGAGGCCTCGTAGACGACCTTCTTGACCTTGCCGTCGAGCACCTTGTGGGCGCCGGACTTGAAGAGCGCGGCGTTCGGGTCGGCCTCGTCACCGTTGATCATGACGACGTTGGCGTCCGCGGCCTTGGCACCCAGCGCCTCGACCAGGGCCTGGCCCTGGAGCTCGCCGACCTTCTGGTTGTCGAAGGAGACGTAGGCGGCGACCGGGCCGGTGGCCAGGCGGTCGTACGCGACGACCTTGACGCCCTTGTCGGCGGCTTCCTTCACCCAGGACTGGGTCGACTTGGCGTCGAAGGCGTCCAGGATGATGACCTTGACGCCCTCGGCGATCAGGGTGTCGAACTGCTGCTTCTGCTTCGAGGCGGAGCCCTCGGCGTTGCTGTACTTGACCTTGCAGTCGGGGCAGAGGGCCGCGACCTTGGCCTCGATGAACGGCTTGTCGAAGGACTCGTAACGCGTGGACGACGCGTTCTCGGGGAGCAGCAGGCCGATCGACTTGGTGTCGCCTGCCTTGTCGGAGCTCTTCTTGTCGTCGCCGGCCTTGCCGCAGGCTGCCATGGACAGAGCCATCGAGACGGCGGCGGTGGCGATGACAGCGCGACGCATCATTGCGTTCATGGTGGGGGTTGCCTCCCTGACATTGCCGCAACGCTGCGGCGAGGTGGGAGGGAGTCAACCCGCACCCGGCACATGCCGTCAATAAGTAAATCCAACCTCCGGCGGATCCAAACCCTTTCGTTATCTTCCTGAACGCTTACCCGATACCAAACGGGGTAGCTCCAAGTCAGCTCCGAGCGCCCACAGCGTGCCCGGTACGCCCCAGAGCGCCCGATTCGCCCATCTCGCTCATCACCAGGGCAAGCGCTCCCAGAACCTCCGCACGGCCACCCAGCGTGCCCGGAACCACCGACAACTGGCGGGCCGCGCTGGGGATCGCATAGCGGGCCACGGAGTCCCGGATAGGAGAAAGCACCAGCTCACCGGCCTCGGCGAGGTCACCGCCGAGGATGATCCGGCGGGGGTTGAGCAGGTTGCAGAGCGTAGCGACGCCGCTGCCGATCTGCCGGCCGGCGTCCGCGATCACCCGGCGGCAGCCCAGATCGCCCTGCTGGGCGAGCTGCACGACCTTCGACAAGGTGAGGTCGCCGCCCAGGTTGGCGTTCAAGAGATTGAGCAGGTAGCGGGAACCGACGAAAGTCTCCAGGCAGCCGCGGTTGCCGCAGCGGCAGACCGGCCCGGCCTCGTCCAGGGTGATGTGCCCGATCTCGCCCGCCGTACCGCCCGGACCTCGGTAGATCTGGCCGTTGATGACCAGGCCCGCGCCCACGCCGCTGGCCACCTTGATGTACGCCAGGTCGCTCAGCCCCCGCCCGGCGCCCCAGACCAGCTCGCCCAGCGCGCCCAGGTTGGCGTCGTTGTCCACGTGCACGGGCATGCCGAGCCGGGTCGCCAGCTCGCGGCCGGGCGCGATGCCCGTCCAGCCCGGCAGGATCGCGGTGGAGCCGAGCGCGCCGGTCTCCACGTCGATCGGGCCGGGCACGCCCAGGCCCACGCCGATCACCTTGTCCGGGTTGAACCCGGCCTGCTCCAGCAGCCGGTCGACCAGTGCCTCGGCCCGGTCGAAGCCCTGCTGCGCCGAGACGTCCACGTCGATCGGCTCGCTCTCCTCGGCCAGCACCCGGTGCGCGAGGTTGCCGACGGCGACCCGCAGGTGGGTGTGGCCGAAGTCGATGCCGACCACGATGCCCGCGTCACCGCTGAGCGAGACGCTGCGGGCCCGGCGGCCGCCGGAGGAGGTGTCGGCGACCACGACGGTGCCGCTCTCCTTGAGCTCCCGGACGATGTTCGACACCGTGGCCGCCGAGAGTCCGGTACTGCGTGCGATCTCCGCCTGTGTGAGCGAGCCGGCCATCCTGACCGCTCGCAGCACTCGTTCGAGATTCGCCCGGTGCAGTGAGGACTGCGATCCCGGTGTGTCCGTCGACATGATTCACCCTCCCAAGGGCGCGGGGACCTGACGTCCCCGCCCTTGCCGCGCCGTTGCGGCGGAGTCCGTTGTGTCAGTGGCCGGGTCACCGGAAGATGTGGATCCCTCAACCAACTGTTCACTTTCAACTTCTGAACTCTAAGCTCAGCCAACCCCTGAACGTCGCGTCAAGGCCGAACAAGGATCGTTGCGAAACCTCCGCCGAGCTCCGGTTCACCGGGGAACGGTGCGCCCGGGGGCCCACCTGTGGCCGCCGGAAAACCCGTCCCCCTTACGATGGTCCCCAATCTCACCCGCCCCAGCAGCCTCGGGCCCACCAGGCGCGGGGTCGGGACGAATTCACACACGACGGGGCATCAGATGGCAGGGGACCACCCGAATCCGGGTACAGGCGACACCTCCGGCGGTCCGCCGGAGCAGCGCGGGGTGTCGTTCGGCCGCAGGCCGGACACCGACCCGGCCGGGCTGGCCGACCAGCTGACCCAGCTCGGCAGCGCACCCGTCACGGCCCCCGCCGGGCCCCCCGCGGCGGCCGCCCCGGCCCAGGGCGGCGATTACGCCTATCAGCCGACCGCCGCGGCCTTCCCCGCCCAGAACGCCCCGCAGCAGCCCCAGGTTCCGCAGCCGGCCCCGGGCGCTCCGGTCGGGCCGTTCGACCCGTACGCGATGACCCCGCCGCAGCCCTTCCAGGCGCAGCAGACCCCGCCGCCCGTCGCCGGCGGGTACGGCTACCCGCCGCAGGCACCGGCGCCCGCGTTCCCGCAGCAGCCCGGGTACGGCTATCCCGGCCCGGCGGCGCCCGCCCCCCGCAAGCGCAACCCGGTGCTGCTGTACGGCGGCGCGGTCTGCGCGCTGCTGGTGGTCGCCATCGCCATCGGCCTGGTCGTCCTGTTCGACGACAAGGACCCGAAGGGCCCGGGCGGCGGCCCGTCCGGCACCTACAACGTGGCCTGGGCGGCGCCCAAGGCGCAGGGCGCCCGTTCGGCGAGCCTGCTCGGCATCTGGGGCAGCGAGAAGCTGATCGTCCGCGGCGACGAGAGCGGCATCAAGGCGTACAACAGCGCCGACGGCAAGGAGGCGTGGTCGCTCGCGCCGCCGGCCGGCACCAAGGAGTTCTGCTCGATGTCCTACGGGCACAACAGCAAGGGCGTCGCCGCGGTCGCCCTCAACACCGGCGACGGCGACTGCTCCACGCTGGGGGCGGTCGACGTCACCACCGGCCAGTTGCTCTGGTCCAAGAAGATCGACGCCGAGCGGGTCTACTCCCCCACCCTCAGCATCACCGACAAGGTCATCGCGGTCGGCGCCGGCTCGGCCCTCGGCGGCTTCAACGTCGCCGACGGCGCCCCCGTCTGGACCTACCAGCCGCGCGAGAAGAACTGCAGCACCTCGGGCGCCAAGGTGGCCGGCACCAGCGTCGTGCTGACCGACCGCTGCTACGGCAGCAGCACCACGACCAAGGCCACCCTCCAGGTGCTCGACGCGGAGACCGGCAAGTCCGGCGCCCAGTTCGTGCTGGAGGGCACCAACGAGCGGCTCGGCACGGTGCTCTCCGACAAGCCGCTGGTGCTGGCGATGTCCGGCGGCACCGGTGGTGACTACGTGGTGGGCTTCGACGCCGCCGGCAAGCCGATGGCCAAGATCCCGACGAAGGAGGCCGGCAGCGACAGCCTGCGGTTCTCCGACTCCTCGGACGCCTTCACCCTCAACGTGGTCAGCGGCACCACGCTGTACGTCCAGGCGGGCAGCAGCAGCAAGCCGTCCGTCGAGGCCTACGACCTGACCGCCGGCAAGAAGCTCTGGGAGCAGAACGGCGGCGGCGAGCAGGGCCTGCGGCTGGTCTCCGGGGCCGACAAGGAGGGCGCGGTCCGGGCCGTCGTCGCCAACGGCTACAGCAAGCCCGGGAAGCTGGTGACGCTCGGCAAGGCCGACGGCGCCGTCACCGAGCTCGGCCCGGTCGCCAAGCCGAAGTCCGGCACGCTGATCTACAGCATCACCGAGTTCGTGGTCACCGACAGCGGCTCGCTGGTGGCCTTCCCGAGGACCAGCACCGGCGAACCCGTCATCAGGTTCACCAAGGGCTGAGCCGGGAGCCGTCGCGGGGCCGGGCCGGCCGGGCCGCCCGGCCCCGCGACGGCGGCCCGCCCCGCCCCGGGTATTCCCCCGCTGCGGCCCTCCGGCCATGGGAGGATGCGGAGCATCCCTGCCTGACGAAGGAGTCCTGCGAGTGCCTGGCACAAACCTGACCCGTGAGGAGGCCCGCACCCGGGCCCAGCTCCTCCACGTGGACGCGTACGACATCGAGCTCGACCTGAGCTCGGCCCGCGACGGAGGCACCTTCCGGTCCACCACCGTGGTCCGGTTCAGCGCCAGCACCCCCGGCGCGTCCAGCTTCATCGACCTGGTGGCGCCCGCCGTCAGCGAGATCGTGCTCAACGGCGAGAGCCTGCCGGTCGCCAACTTCGCCGACAGCCGGATCGCCCTGCCCGGCCTGCGGGCGGAGAACGAGCTTCGGGTGGTCGCCGACTGCGCCTACACCAACACCGGCGAGGGCCTGCACCGCTTCGTCGACCCGGTCGACGGCGAGACCTACCTGTACACGCAGTTCGAGGTCCCGGACGCCCGCCGCGTCTTCGCCTCCTTCGAACAGCCCGACCTCAAGGCCGCGTTCCGGTTCACCGTGACCGCCCCCACCGGGTGGGTCGTCGTCTCCAACTCCCCCACCCCCACCCCGGCCGGCGAAGGCCCCACCCAGGTTTGGGAGTTCGAGCCCACCGGCCGGATCTCCTCGTACATCACCGCGCTGATCGCCGGCCCGTACGTCGGCGTCTTCGACAGCTACGAGAACGGCGCCCAGAAGGTGCCGCTCGGTGTCTACTGCCGGCCGTCGCTGCGTGAGTTCCTGGACGCCGACGCCGTGTTCGCCGTCACCAAGCAGGGGTTCGACTACTTCCAGGAGAAGTTCGACTTCGCCTACCCCTTCGCCAAGTACGACCAGCTCTTCGTCCCGGAGTTCAACGCCGGCGCGATGGAGAACGCGGGCGCCGTGACGCTGCGCGACCAGTACGTGTTCCGGTCCAAGGTGACCGACGCCGCGTACGAGTCGCGGGCCGCGACCATCCTGCACGAGCTGGCCCACATGTGGTTCGGCGACCTGGTCACCATGGAGTGGTGGAACGACCTCTGGCTGAACGAGTCGTTCGCGACCTTCGCCGAGGCCGTCTGCCAGGCCGAGGCCCCCGGCTCCAAGTGGCCGCACTCCTGGACCACCTTCGCCAACCAGATGAAGACCTGGGCCTACCGCCAGGACCAGCTCCCGTCCACCCACCCGATCATGGCCGAGATCAACGATCTCGAAGACGTCATGGTCAACTTCGACGGCATCACCTACGCCAAGGGCGCCTCGGTGCTCAAGCAGCTGGTGGCGTACGTCGGACAGGACGCCTTCTTCAAGGGCGTCCAGGCCTACTTCAAGCGCCACGCCTGGGGCAACACCCGCCTCAGCGACCTGCTCGGCGCCCTGGAGGAGACCAGCGGCCGCGACCTCGGCGCCTGGTCCAAGGCCTGGCTGGAGACCGCCGGCATCAACATCCTGCGCCCCGAGCTGACGCTGGCCGCCGACGGCACCATCGAGTCGCTCGCCGTCCTCCAGGAGGCCCCCGCGCTGCCCGCCGGCGCCAAGGGCGAGGCCGTGCTGCGCCCGCACCGGATCGCCATCGGCGCCTACGAGCTGCAGGACGGCAAGCTCGTCCGCACCGAGCGGATCGAGCTGGACGTCGACGGGGCCCGCACCGCCGTGCCGCAGCTGACCGGCCGCCGCAAGCCGGCCGTGCTGCTGCTCAACGACGACGACCTGTCGTACGCCAAGGTCCGCCTGGACGAGGACTCGCTGGCCTTCGTCACCGAGCACCTCGGCGCCTTCGCCGACTCGCTGCCGCGCGCCCTGTGCTGGGCCTCCGCCTGGGACATGACCCGCGACGGCGAGCTGGCCGCCCGCGACTACCTGACGCTGGCCCTCTCCGGCCTGCCCCGGGAGAGCGACATCGGCGTCGTCCAGTCCGTGCACCGCCAGGTCCGCGCCGCGCTGGACGTCTACACCGACCCGGCCTGGCGCGAGCAGGGCCTGGGCCGCTGGGCCGCCGCCGCCGAGGAGCAGCTGCGCGCCGCCGAGCCCGGCAGCGACCACCAGCTGGCCTGGACCCGCGCGCTGGCCGCCGTCGCCCGCACCGACGGGCAGCTCGCGCTGCTCGCCGGCCTGCTGGACGGCTCGGTCGAGCTCAAGGGCCTGGCCGTCGACACCGAGCTGCGCTGGACGCTGCTCGGCCGGCTGGCCGCCACCGGCCGCGCGGACGACAAGGCCATCGAGGCCGAACTCGCCCGGGACCGCACGGCCGCCGGCGAGGAGCACGCCGCGACCTGCCGGGCCGCCCGGCCGACCGCCGCCGCCAAGGCGGAGGCCTGGGCCTCGGTGGTCGAGTCGGACAAGCTGACCAACTACATGCAGGACGCGGTCATCGCCGGCTTCGTCGACTCGGACCAGCGCGAGCTGCTCGCGCCCTACACCGCCAAGTACTTCGCGGCGGTCAAGGACGTCTGGGAGAGCCGCAGCCACGAGATCGCCCAGCAGATCGTGGTCGGGCTGTACCCGTCGGTCCAGGTCGAGCAGGCCACCCTGGACGCCACCGACGCCTGGCTGGCCTCGGCCGAGCCCGTCCCCGCCCTGCGCCGCCAGGTCGTGGAGGCCCGTGACGGCGTCCAGCGCGCCCTGCGGGCCCAGGCCGCCGACCGGGCGGCGGGCGCCCGGGAGCTGGGGCACTGAGGTACCGAGGTACTGACGCACTGACGTTTTGAGGCACCCGTGAGCGGGCCGGTGCCGGAGATGATCCACCTCCGGCACCGGCCCGCTCCGGCGTTCCCGGCCCGGGCTCTGTCGTTCCCGTAGGGATTTTCAAAGGAAACCCCCATCTTCCGGTGGCACGCTGGCTCGCCAAGGAGGCCAGCCCATGACCACTTCAGCCGCCGGACCAGCCCGACCCCCCGCCCGCACCGCGCGGCGCACCACGCGGGGGGCCCGGCTGCCCGCCGACACCCTCGCCGCCACCGTCCTCGCGCTCGTCGGGGCCGGCGCGGCCGCCGTGCTGCTGCTCTGGTGGCAGGACACCCGGTCGGTCGGCGGCGCCGACCAGTGGCTGACCGGCGCCGGGCGGATCACCGGCCTGCTGGCCGGCTACACCGCGCCCGTGCTGATCCTGCTGATGGCCCGGATCCCGCCGCTGGAGCGCGGCCTGGGCGCTGACCGCCTGGCCCGCTGGCACGCCGCCGGCGGCCGCTACCTGGTCGGCCTGCTCACCGTCCACGTGCTCACCGTCGTCTGGGGCTACGCGCTCACCGTGCACCGGAACGTGGCCGGCGAGGCCGTGGACATCGTGCTGCACTACCCGGACATGCTGAAGGCGGCCTTCGCCACCCTGCTGATGCTCGGCGTCGGCGCCGTCTCGGCCCGGGCCGCCCGCCGCCGGATGAGCTACGACCTCTGGTACCACCTGCACCTGGCGACCTACCTGGCGGTCGCCCTCGGCTTCGGCCACCAGCTCACCAACGGCGCGGACCTGGGCCCCGGCCCGGCCCGGACCTGCTGGTACGTCCTCTACCTGGGCACCGCCGCCGCGCTCGGCTGGTACCGGCTGGCCGTCCCCGCCCTGCGCGACCGGCGGCACCGGCTGCGGGTCGCCGAGGTACGGCCCGAGGCACCCGGGGTCGTCTCGGTCTTCGTCACCGGGCGGCGGCTGCCGGAGCTGCGGGCCGAGGCCGGCCAGTTCTTCCGGCTGCAGTTCCAGGCGCCGGGCCTGCGCTGGACGGCCAACCCGTACTCGCTGTCCGCGCCGCCGCACCCGGACTTCCTGCGCTTCACGGTGAAGGACCTCGGCCGGCACAGCGCCGCCGTGGCGGCCCTGCGCCCCGGCACCGCCGTCCGCGCCGAGGGCCCGTACGGCGCCCTGACCGCCCGCCGGGTCCGCGGCCGGGGCCGGCCGGTGCTGCTGCTGGCGGCCGGGGTGGGGATCACGCCGCTGCGGGCCCTGTTCGAGACCCTGCCGGCGCCGCGCGGCGGGCTGACGCTGGTCTACCGGGCGAGCAGCGCAGCGGACGTGCTCTTCCGGGACGAGCTGGCGAAGGTCGCGGCCGCGCGCGGCGCCCGGGTGCACTACCTGCTCGGCCCGCGCGCGGAGGTCGGGGACACCGGCGCCGCGCTCACCCGGCTGGTCCCGGGGCTGGCCCGGCACGAGGTCTTCCTCTGCGGGCCGGACGCGCTGGCCGAGGCGGCCGTCCGGGCCCTGCGGGCGGCCGGGGTGCCGCGCGGACGCATCCACCACGAGTCGTTCAGCCTGTGAGAGCCGGTGTCCCGGCCCGGGACACCGCCGGAGCCCGTCCCCACCGGGCCCCCTCGCCAGGACCCACTACCGCCAGAACCCACCTCCACCGAACCCACCTCCACCGTTCCGTCAGATCCATTCGGGAGTCACCGTGCGCAGAGCCGTCGTCGCCAGCAGCGCCACCGTGGCCGGCATAGTCCTGCTGCTCTCGCTCAAGCCGCACGAGGCGGCCACCACCCCGGCCGCCCTCGGCACCGGCACCGGATCCTCGGGAACGGGCTCCTCGGGCTCCCCGGGGACCGGCGCGGGTACCGACGCCGGTGCCGCGAGCCCGTCCGCCGGTACCGGCGGCGCCGCCTCCGGCACCGTGCGGACGGTCACCGGCAGCGCCGCCAACACCCGGTTCGGCCCGGTCCAGGTCAAGGTCACCCTGGACGGCACGAAGATCACCAAGGTGGAGGCGGTCGAGTACCCCACCCACGACCGCCGCGACCAGGAGATCAACAGCTACGCGGTGCCGCTGCTCAACCAGGAGGCCCTCGACGCGCAGAGCGCCGACATCGACGTCGTCTCCGGCGCGACCTTCACCAGCCAGGGCTACGCCACCTCGCTGCAGAGCGCCCTCGACCAGGCGGCCGGCCGATGAGCGTCTCCCCGAGCGCCCTGCCGGCCTCGTCCGTCCGGGTCGTACGGCCCGCCGCCGGGCCCGGTGACCCGCTGCGGCACGCCGAGCACGTGATGGGCACCGTGTTCTCGTTCACCGTCCGTGACGCGGGGCGGGGCGCCCGGCGGGCCGGCGTCGAGGCCGCCCTGCGGCGGGCCGTGGACCGGCTGCACCGGATCGACCAGGTCTTCTCCCCGTACTGGCGGGACAGCCAGGTCAGCCGGCTGGCCAGGGCCGAGACCACCCTCGCCGACTGCGACCCGGAACTCGCCGAGGTGCTGGAGCGCTGCCGGGAGGTCGCCGCCGAGACGGACGGCTGGTTCACCGCCCACCCCGGCGGGCGGCTGGACCCGAGCGGCTGGGTGAAGGGCTGGGCCGTGGAGGAGGCCGTCCGGCTGCTCCGCACGGCAGGTGCCACGGACCTCAGCGTCTCCGGCGGCGGGGACGTCCAGTGCGTCGGCGGCCCGTGGCGGGTCGGGATCGCCCACCCGACCAGGCCGGGCGCCCTCACCGCGGTGGTGGCGGGCCACGACCTGGCGGTGGCCACCTCGGGCACCGCCGAACGGGGCCCGCACATCCTGGACCCGCACAGCGGCCGGCCGGCCACCGGCCTGCGCTCGCTCACCCTGGTGGGCCGGGGCCTGGCCCGTACCGACGCCTGGGCCACGGCCGCCTTCGCGATGGGCCCCCGGCGCGGCCTGGCCTGGGCCGAGGCCCGTCCGGGCGTCGAGGCGCTGGCCGTCCTGCCGGACGGCCGCAAGCGCTGGACCAGCGGCTTCCCCGCCCTGGTCGCCCCGGGCCTCCCGCCCGGGCGGGCCCTGCGGGACTGACCCCCGGCCCCGCCCGGGTCCGGCCGAAGCGGCCCGACGCAGTGCGATGCGGCCCGACGCACCGCCGCCGCGTCCGCGCGACGCGGCCCGGCAGGCGCCCGCGCCTCCCGCCCGGCATGCGACTGCCCCGCCGGCCACGGTGGGCGGGCGGGGCAGTCGTCAGGCGTGACGGGTGGGAGGCGCTACTTCTTCTTGTCCTTGCCGACCACCGACGGCAGCATGACCAGGCCGGCGATGACCACGAACAGCACGATCGGGATCGCCACGTACAGGCCGAGGGTCTGGGCAACGCTCAGACCGGTGCCCGGATCGTCGCCGTCGTCCGGGGTCAGGGCCATGGCGGGCGACGACATCAGCATCATCAGCGTGGCCGCTGCGGAGACCGCACCGGCGCGCAAAGCGTTCCTCTTGTCCACGTTTCCACCGTACCGGCCCCTTACCCCGGGCCGCGCGCCGGGGTCAGCCTTCCGGGCCCGTCGCCGGAACAGCTGCCGGAGCGGTTGCCGGAGCTGTCCCCGGAGCTGTCGTGCGGTGGGATGCCGGGACGGGCGCCGGGAGAGCGGCTCCGGTGGGCCCGGTGCTCCCCCCGTCCTCCGCGGGCACGGCGTCCGTGCCGTCCTCCGCACGGTTCAGCCCGGCCAGCACCGAGGCGAGGGCGGCGGTGCCCGGTGCGGCGGCCAGGCGGTCGAGGGTGAGCGGCTGCCCGGCCGCGTCCGCCACCGGCAGCCGCCAGTTGGGGTACTGGTCCCAGGTGCCCGGCAGGTTCTGCGGACGCGGGTCGCCGACGGTGTCGGGCAGCCAGACGCCCACCAGTTCGGCCGGCGTGGCCAGCAGGAACCGGTGCAGCGCCTGCGGGTCGAGCGGCTCGTCCTTCGCCAGCAGGCCCAGCCGGGTCAGTTCGGCCCGCCAGTCGGCCAGTTCGGCCGCCGCCTCGGCCTGCTCCTCGCCCAGCGCGCGGGCCAGCAGCCCCAGCCGGTGGCGCAGTTCCACGTGCTCGCCGGAGAGCCGGGCGGCGGTGGACGGCAGGTCATGGGTGGTCAGGGTGGCCAGGCAGTCGGCCCGCCAGCGGGCGGGCGGCAGGATCTCGCCCTTCGCCTGCCAGTCCCGCTCGAACCACAGGACGGAGGTGCCGAGGATCCCCCGCGCCGCCAGCACCTCGCGCACGCCCGGCTCGACCGTCCCGAGGTCCTCGCCGATCACCGCCGTCCCCGCCCGGTGCGCCTCCAGGGCCAGCACGCCGAGCATCGCCTCCGCGTCGTAGCGCACGTACGCGCCCTCGGTCGGGCGGTGGCCCTCCGGCACCCACCAGAGCCGGAACAGCCCCATCACATGGTCGATCCGCAGCGCGCCGGCGTGCCGGGCCGCCGACCGCAGCAGCTCCGCGTACGGGGCGTAGCCGGCGGCGGCCAGCGCGTCCGGCCGCCAGGGCGGCAGGCCCCAGTCCTGGCCGTGGGCGTTGAAGGCGTCCGGCGGGGCGCCGGTGGAGATGCCGGTGGCCAGCACGTCCTGGAGCGCCCAGGCGTCCGCACCGTTCGGGTGCACGCCGACGGCGAGGTCGTGGATCAGTCCGACCGTCATACCGGCCCGCTCGGCCGCCTGCTGGGCCTGCCCGAGCTGCTCGTCCACCTGCCAGGCCAGCCAGCGGTGGAACTCCACCCGGTCGGCCAGCTCGCCGCCCGCCAGCGTGACGTGCGGGCTGTCGGGACGGCGCAGGCCCTTCGGCCAGGCGTGCCAGTCACTCCCGTGCGCCTCGGCGAGCGCCGACCAGACGGCGTACTTCTCCAGCCACGCGCCCTCCCGCCGGACGTACGCCCGGTAGGCGGCCTCGCGCCCCACCCCGCGCGGCGCCTGGTGCAGCAGCTCCAGCGCCTCGCACTTGAGCGTCCAGACCGCGTCCCGGTCGATCAGCCCGTCGTGCTCCAGCACCTCCGCCCGCAGCAGACCGGCCCGGCGCGCCAGGTCCTCCACCCGGCCGCGCTGCCCCGGCCGCAGGTAGGCGTACTCGGGGACGGCCTCGACCCGCAGGTGCACCGGATCGGCGAACCGGCGCGAGGACGGGCGGTACGGCGACGGGTCGGAGGGCACCCCCGGCAGCGCCGCGTGCAGCGGGTTGATCTGCACGAAGCCGGCGCCCAGCCCGGCCCCGGCCCACTGCGCCAGCTCGGCGAGGTCCCCCAGGTCCCCCATCCCCCAGGACCGCTCCGACAGCACCGAGTACAGCTGCGCCAGGAACCCCCAGCTGCGGCCGCGCAGCCCGTCCAGCCGCTCCGGCGCGACGATCAGCGCCGCCTCGGCCCGCCGCTCGCCGGCCACGGCCAGCAGGCGGTGCCGGCCGAGCGGCAGGTCCGCGGGCAGCCAGTGCGAGCGGGCGGCGGGCAGCGTCCACTCGCCGCCGTCCTCCAGCTCGATGCTCACCCGGGCGTCGGCCGGCACGTCCAGCGCCGTCCTTCGCCCGGCCCGCACCACCACGCTCGGCGGCAGCAACCGTGCCTTGGCCTCGGCCAGATGACGCTCCATCGACTCCCGGACGGCCTCCGGCGTCCCCGCCTCCACCCCCAGCGCGGCCAGCACCGCCACCAGCGTCCGCGCCCCCACCGGCACCGGCCCGCTGCCCGGGTCGTACGTACTGTCCACGCCGTGCGCGTGCGCCAGCGCCACCAACTCCGGCGGAGGCGGCGGGGCGTCCTGCGCCGGCACCTGCCGGCTGCCTGTTTCGTCACGGTCGAGGTATGCGGCCACTCGCGGCTCCTGCGGGTCTCGGCGACGCCCGTACGGGACAGCACAAGTCCTACCCGCGCGGGGGTCGGCCGACCCGGCACGACACGACGGGGCGGGGGCGGTGCGGCGGGACGGGTGACGCGGGCGAACAGAGGGGCGGGCCGAGGCCGGGCTTCCCGGCGGTTCCCGAGCCGCCGCCCCGCAGGCCGGCCGCTCCACTGCCCACGGCAGGCTCAGGTTCCGGCCGGGAGACCGGACAGCGGCCTCCGGCGGCGTCGAGTCCTGCCGGCTTCACGGGTCAAGCCGTTCGGAGCCGCTCCACGCTGTGACCGTCCACGACCAATCCTTCGATCTGCGGACCCGACTGCTCCCCGTCCACACGAATGAGCGTCCGGTAGGCCAGGAACTCGCCTTCCACCGGATCGCCGTAGGAATCAGGCTGGGTCATGACCTTCACCACCGCCGATCCGATCCGTGCCGTCCAGTAGTCGCCGGCATAGTGACTCTCCCGCTGCTCGAAGACGCATCCGGACTGCCGGCCGATGGCGGCGGCAGCCTCGCCCGGCACGTGCGCACGGATGCCGAACAGCACATGTCGCGTCACGAGGCCCCCTGTCCGTACCAAGAAGTCGACCGCGGCCGGGCAGGGCTCCACCCGGTCGAGCGGGAAAGCGTCGGCACCGCGCTGGCCCCTGCGCCGTCGACCCCTGCGGCAGATCACGGCTGCCGGCCAGGATCGGCATGGTGCCCGGCGGCCCATCGTACGTACGAATCTGGCGGGCCGTCAGGTTGTACGCGGTGACGGTCCCGGCGTGGCCAGGGACACTCCGGACAGCAACGGTGGTTCCGGCGGCATCGAACCGCTGCCACCGGGTCTCGCTCCGGCGAAGGCGACGGAGAGGGGCGACGGTCGTCGGCCGGCCCGGCGGTTCACCCTGAGCACCGCGGACGACGACGCCCGGTCGTACCGACTGCACGGACAACCCGGCCGGCGCCGCAACCGTCCGGAGGGGAGTCCGGTCCCCGGCTCGCCACCCCCATGACGGCAAGGACGGATGTGACCGGGCGACCGGGCCCGCCGTACCGTCCCGTGCGGCGGGCCCCTTCGTTCGTGTCCGGCGGAGGAGGTCCGGCCTGACAGGTCATCAATCAGGACAAATCGGATATACACGCCGCCGACGTTGACACCGCAAGTCTCAACTGGTGGGCTTTGGCGCGACCGGGGATCGTGGGTGGCGGAGCGCGGCACCCGGGTCGGTCGCCGATCGATGATCACTCCGTGCGTCCGGCCCGTTGACCTGGGCACTCACCGCGAGGAGGCCCCCTGTGCAGTCCCGTGTGTCCGTCGCCGCCGGCCGCAGGCTGAGGCAGCAGTTGGAGCAGAGCGCCGCCCTGCGGGACGTGCTGCAGCATCCGGCCGCGCTGGCCGCCCGGCGGGCCACCGCGCGGACGGCACGGCAGTTGGCGCCGCGGGCGGCGGACCGGCTGATAGCGGACATCAAGGGGACGGAGCCGTTGCTGGCCTCCGTACGGGCCGAGCGGGCGGTGCCGGCCGGCGGGGCGCGGGTCCCCTCGCAGCGGCGGCGGACCTTGCAGGTCGCGGCGACCCTGTCGGCGGCCGCGGTGGTCGGCGGGCTGCTGGTGAGCGCACCGGCCTCGCAGGCGGCGCCGACGGCGTACGCGGCGGCGGCCGACGTGGTGGGTGGGGACGCGCAGACGCCGCTGGGGAGCCTGGCGAACCCGCAGGTGTTCCCGCGTCCGCAGCAGCAGGCCGTGGCGGGGCGGCCGGTGACGGTGCCGGCCGAGGTCACGCTGGTGCTGGCGCCGAAGGCGGACAACGCCGCGGTGGACGCGGTCCGCGAGGTGCTGTCGATCGCCGGGGCGAGCACGCTGACCCCGCAGCCGGAGTCGCCGCAGCCGGCGGCCGGTTCGCTGGTGGTGTACGTCGGCGGCCCGGGCGAGGGCGCCGACCCGCTGGTGGACCAGGTGCTGCGCGAGCTGTCGGCCGCCGCGGGCAACAAGGACAGTGCCGTGCCGTCGCCGGCCGGGCTGCCCGCCGGCGGGTACGTGCTGTCGGCCGGTCAGCTGGCGGCGCAGGGCGGCGGGACGTACGGCGCGGTGGTGCTGGCGGGCGTGGACGCCACCGGCACCTACTACGCGGCGCAGAGCCTGCGGCAGCTGCTGGCGGCCGTCCCGGCCGGCCAGGGCCAGGCGCCGGCGCCGGGTGGCCAGCCCGTCCCGCAGCCGGTCCAGGCGAACGCCGGCACCCTGGGCCTGCCCGGGATCTCGCTGCGCGACTGGCCGGGCGGCGCGCCGGTGCGCGGCACCGCGGAGGCCTTCTACGGCCGGCCGTGGACCCAGCAGCAGCGGCTGGACCAGCTGGACTTCCTCGGCCGCTCCAAGCAGAACTTCTACCTCTACGCCCCTGGCGACGACCCGTACCGGCTGGCCCGCTGGCGGGACGCCTACCCGGCCGCGCAGGCCGAGGAGCTGACGGCGCTGGCCTCCGAGGCCCGCCGCAACCACATCACGCTGGGCTACGCGATCGACCCCGGGCAGTCGTTCTGCTACAGCTCCGGCAAGGACGTGGACGCGCTGGTGGCGAAGCTGGACGGGCTGCGCCGGATCGGCTTCGGCTCCTTCCAGCTGCAGTTCCTGGACGTCAGCTACGACGAGTGGCACTGCGGCGGGGACAAGCGCGCCTACGGCTCCGGGCCGGCCGCGGCCGCCAAGGCGCAGGCCGAGCTGGTCGGCAAGGTGCAGCAGCGGCTGATCGCGAAGAACCCGGGCCTGGCGCCGCTGTCCGTGGTGCCGACCGAGTACCACCAGACGGGCTCCACGCCGTACCGCAAGGCGCTGGCGGCGGCGCTCCCCGAGGGGGTGCAGATCGCCTGGAGCGGGATCGGGGTGATCCCCGAGAAGATCACCGGCGCTCAGGCCGCCGACACCGGCGCGCTGTACGGGCACCCGCTGGTCACCCTGGACAACTACCCGGTCAACGACTCCAGCCCGGACCGCCTCTACCTGGGCGCCTACACCGGCCGGGACCCGGAGGTCGCGGCCCGTTCGGCCGCCCTGCTGACCGGTGCGATGCAGCAGCCGGTGGCCTCCCGGATCGCCCTCGCCACGGCGGGCGACTTCGCCTGGAACCCGGCCGGCTACCAGCCGGACGAGTCCTGGAAGGCCGCCGTCCGCTCGCTGGCCGGCCCCGCCGCGGGCCCGTCCGGCGGTCCGGCCTCGGTGCTGGGCGCAGTCACCGCGCTGGCCGGCAACAGCTCCTCCTCGCCGCTGGCCAAGCAGGAGTCCGGCTACCTGGCGCCGCTGCTGGAGCGGTTCTGGTCCGCCGTGGAGCCCTCCTCGGGCAACGCCCCCGACCAGGCGAAGCTGCTGGAGGCGGCGGCGCCGCTGCGGGAGGCCTTCGGGGCGATGGCGGCCGCCCCGCAGACCCTGGCGGGCGACCGGGCGACGGCCGCGCTGGCCGCCGAGGCGGGCCCGTGGCTGGCCCCGCTGCGCGCGTACGGGCTGGCCGGGCAGTCCGCGATCGACATGCTGCTGGCGCAGCGCGGCGGTGACGGCACGGCGGCCTGGAAGGCCCGGGTGGAGCTCGGCCGGCTGCGCGACCAGGCCGGCCAGAGCCCGGCGACGGTCGGCGCGGGCGTGCTGGGCCCCTTCCTGGAGCACGCCGTGCGGGCGGCGGACACCTGGGCCGGCGTGGCGGGCGGCAGTGCGACGCCGACCAGCACCCTGGGCGCCGCGAACGAGCATCCGGCGGCGCTGATGACGGACGGGGAGGCCGGCACCTTCTACTGGAGTTCCGCGCCGCCGCAGCCGGGCGACTCGGTGGGGGTGTCGCTCGGCGACGGGCGCCCGGTCGGCAGTGTGACCGTACTGATGGGCTCCTGGGGCAACGGTCCGGACGCCGCCACCGCGGTGGACGACTACATCCGGGACGGGGTCCTGGAGTACTCGACCGGCGAGGGCGGCTGGAAGCAGCTGGCGCAGGTCAGCCGGCAGAAGAGCGTCACGGCGCCGGTGCCGGCCGGCGAGGTGGTGCGGGCTGTGCGGCTGCGGGCCACGGCCGCGCAGAAGACCGCGGTCGCGATCCGCGAGTTCACCGTCACGGCGCCGGGCGAGGTCCCGACGAGTGTCTCCGGCGGCCCGGCGGCGACGCCCGGGTTCTCGGCCGCGGCCGTGCTGGACAACAACCCGGACACCGCCTACCGGGCGGCCACCGCGCCGACCGCCGCCGACGAGCCGCTGACCGTGGAGCTGGGCGCCGACCGTCCGCTGGACCGGCTGACCGTCCTGACCGACCCGGGCGTGCGGGCCACCGCGACGGTGCAGGTGCGCCGGGCGGACGGCAGCTGGGCGGAGATCGGCACCGTACGGCCCGGTTACAACGAGCTGCCGGCCGGCGGGCTGCCGGCGGGCGCGGTCCGGCTGACCTGGCAGCCCGGCGGGGAGCCGCCGGTCGTCAACCAGGTGATCCCCTGGTACGCGGACACGCCGGCGGCGCGGCTGAGCCTGTCGGACGCCGCGGTGGACGTGGTGACCGGTGCGGCCGCGCCCGCGCAGACCCGCGCTTTCGTCGAGGCCGGCCGCCCGGAGGGGGTGGCCGGCGAGCTGCGCACGGAGGTGCCGCCGGTCGCGAAGGGGCTGACGGTCACTCCGGTGGCCGCGGTGACGGTGCCGCGCGGCGGCCGGGTCGGGACCCCGCTGCTGATCACGGCGACCCCGGAGACGCCCTCGGGGACGTACCAGGTGCCGGTGGTGTTCACCGCGGGCACCGCCAGTGTGCGCCAGGTGCTGCAGGTGCACGTGGTGCCGCCGACCGGCGGCGCCGACCTGGCGCCGACCGCGACCGCGACCTCCTCGGGCGACGAGACGCCGGCCTTCCCGGCCTCGGCGGTGGCCGACGGCGACCCGAAGAGCCGCTGGTCCTCGCCCGCCTCGGACGGCGCCTGGGTGCAGCTCAAGCTGCCGCAGCCGGCCCACCTGGGCGCGGTGGTGCTGCACTGGCAGGCCGCGTACGCCGCCTCGTACAAGGTGCAGACCTCGGCGGACGGGGTGACCTGGACGACGGTGGCCTCGGTGGACGACGGCGGGGGCGGTACCGAGACGGTCCGCTTCGACGCGCCGGGCGCGGTGTACCTGCGGGTGCAGGGCGTGTCGCGGGCCACCAAGTACGGCTACTCGCTCTGGGGCGTCGAGACCTACGCGGTCACGCCGGCCGCTCCCCCGGCGGTGCCCCCGGCGCAGCTGGCCGCTCCGGCCACGCCCCCCGCCGCGCCCCCGGCGCAGCCGCACTGACGCGCGCCGCCGCCGGACGGACGGCGGGCCGCCGGCGCTCCCCGTTCGGGGTGCGCCGGCGGCCCATGAGGCGTACCGGGATATGACGGGCAGGCCCTTTTGTGGAGCGGGATCAGGCGGAGAGCGGTTCGGGCTGCTCTCCGCGGCGGCCCGGCGCGGGGCGCGCGGGGGCGCCGTGCACCGGGAGGGGATGGGCGGCGTGCGCCCGGCCGAGCGGTACCGGGTGCGCCCCGGCGAACTCGGTATGGTCGTGGTGCTCGTACTCCCGGAACTGGTCGTTCGCCCCGTACGGCTCCAGGTAGGGCCGCCAGCGCGGGTCCTTGATCCCGGTGCCGATGATGCGCCAGGCCAGGCCGCTGGGCGGGGCGGGCTGGCGCTTCATCCGCCAGCCGAGTTCGGTGAGGTGCCGGTCGGCCTTGGTGTGGTTGCAGCGGCGGCAGGCCGCCACGACGTTGTCCCACCGGTGCTGGCCGCCCCGGCTGCGCGGGATGACGTGGTCGACGCTGGTAGCGGCGGCCCCGCAGTAGACGCAGCGCCCGTGGTCACGGGCGAACAGAGCGCGGCGGGTGAGCGGGACGGGCCCGCAGAAGGGGACCCGGACGAAGCGGGTCAGCCGGACGACGGACGGCGCCGGAAGGGCGCTGGTGGCGCTGTGCAGAGTGACTCCCGAGTCCTCCAGGCTGACCGCCTTGTGGTTGAGGACCAGGATGAGTGCGCGGCGCATCGATACGACGCCGAGTGGCTCGTAGGACGCGTTGAGGACCAGGACATGCGGCACGGATGCCTCCTTGGACGCCTGCGGCGCGTGGCTCGCGCCGGGACGAGCGGTTCGACCACGCAGCGGGTGCGTGATCTCCCCCAGTGTCGCCTCACGCGTTCGCGCGGCGCCACCACTCCTGTGTAACGGACCTGACGTGAATTCCGGATGTGTCTTCCGTCATACCCGGTATGCCCAGGTCGCGGCCCGGTTGCACCCGACGCGCCGGGGCGTCCTCGGCGCGTCGTCACCCGCCCGCGTCCCGCGGTCACCGTCCGCCGTCACCGGGCGGCGGCCCGGCCCCGGCCGGCCGGAGCGGCCCCGGCCGGCCGGAGCGGCCCTGACTGCCTGTCCGGGACGGCCCCGGGCGGCCGCTAGGCTGGTCCGGACGGCCTTCGGGCCCGGGAGCGGCGCCGCACCGGGTCCCCGGCGGCCCTCCACCGCTCCCTGCAGGAAGGCCCCGCACGTGTCCTGGTCCGGTGTCACCGGTCTCCTCGCCGACGCGACCCCGACGACGGCTCCCTCTGCTCCCGCCACCGGTACGGGCCAGCCGCCGTCCGGCCTGCCCGGGCTCGACCTCAGACTCCCCACCAGCGCGGACGAGGTCACCAGCAGTACCAAGGAGGCGGCCGGCTGGCTGGACGCGCACTGGCAGGAGTGGGTGGCCAGCGGCATCCGGATCGTCTTCATCGTGCTGCTCGCCCTGGTGCTGCGGGCGATGGTGCGCAAGCTGATCACCCAGCTGATAGCGCGGATGACCAAGCCCGCGGAGGGCGAGGCGGCCGAGCCGAGCCGGCTCGGCGGGCTGCTGGCGAACACCGGGGTGGTCAACCCGGAGCGGCGCCAGCAGCGCTCGGAGGCGATCGGTTCGGTGCTGCGCAGCGTGGCCTCGTTCACCATTCTGGGGACGGCGGCGCTGATGGTGCTGTCGGCCCTGGGGGTGAATCTGGCGCCGCTGCTGGCCAGTGCCGGTGTCGCGGGTGTGGCGATCGGTTTCGGCGCCCGCAACCTGGTGACGGACTTCCTGTCCGGGGTCTTCATGATCATGGAGGACCAGTACGGGGTCGGGGACGAGATCGACACCGGGGTGGCCACCGGCACGGTGCTGGAGGTCGGCCTGCGGGTGACCAAGCTGCGCGGGGCGAACGGCGAGATCTGGTACATCCGCAACGGCGAGGTGAAGCGGATCGCCAACATGAGCCAGGGCTGGTCGACCGCCTCGGTGGACGTCCAGGTCGGCTACAAGGAGGACCTGGTCCGGGTCGAGGCGCTGATCCTGGAGACGGCCGAGGCGCTGTCCAAGGAGTCCCCGTACGACGAGCTGATCTGGGCGCCGTTCTCGGTGCTCGGGGTGGAGTCGGTGGCGGCGGACTCGGTGGTGCTGCGGCTGGAGGCGAGGACGGCCCCGGGCAAGTCCGCGCTGGTGGGACGTGGTCTCCGGCAGCGGCTGAAGGCGGCCTTCGACCTGGCGGGGATCAAGCTCAAGGAGGAGGTCCCGACGGCGGCGGCCGCCGCCGCGGCCGCCGCCGCGGGGGTCCTCCCGGTGCTGGTGGCCGACGCCGGCCCGCCGTCGGCGCTGGCCGATCCGGCCTCGCCGCGGTCGCTGGCCGCGGCGCCGATACCGGCTCCGGCCCGTCCGGCCGACGAGGCCGGGCCCGGGCCCCTGAAGACCACCTGAGGCCCCTCGGGGCCCGCCCGGCGGGCCGCCGCCGAGGCCCGTTCCGGCCATCGCCCGGGCGCCCGTGACGACGGGCCGCGACGCCTTCCACCGAGCCCCGTCCCCCTTGCCGGGGGGCGGGGCTCGGTCGTGTCCGGTAACGCTTCGGCATCCACCTTCGGGCGGGCCATTGACACCCCGCTGAGCAGGGTTCTACGGTCCTCTCCAAGCGACTGGAAAGTTTCCTAACAGTTCTTGTCGCAACCACCGGGCCGCCCCGCCCGGTCACCCCGGCGTACCCCGGGCGCACCCGCGCCCGGCATCGCCGGACGGCTTCACGGCCACCCCGCACCACCACCGCCGTACCGCCGGGACCCGCCCCGCCCGCCCGGCCCGCCGCACCACGAAGCCCACCGAAGCCACCCCGGTCCGCCGGGGCCGGGCCACCCCGCCGGGGCGGGCCCGGGCCACCCCGGCCTGCCGGCCGGGCCACCGAAAGAGGAGGATCGACCTGTGACCGAGAACACCAGCCGCCTCCCCCTCGCCGGTACCCCCAGCCTGCTGCGCGCCATCAACGACCGGGCCGCCCTCCAGCTGCTGCTGGAGAACGGGCCGCTCTCCCGCACCCAGATCGGCACCCTCACCGGCCTGTCCAAGCCCACCGCCTCCCAGCTGCTGGCCCGCCTGGAGGCGGCCGGGCTGGTCGTGCCGGTCGGCACCACCGAGGGCGGCCCCGGGCCCAACGCGCAGCTGTACCAGGTCGACCCGGCCGCCGGGTACGTCGCCGGGCTGGACGTCACCACCAGCCAGGTCCGGGTCGCGGTCGCCGACATCACCGGCCGCACCCTGGCCGAGCACGTCGTCCCCAGCAAGGGCTGGCCCGCCGCCGCCACCGTCGAGAAGGTCGGCGAGGCCGTCGCCGAGACCGTCCGCCGGGCCGGCCTCGCGCCCGGCAGCCTGCGCGAGATCGTGATCGGCGTCGGCGGCGCCCCCGACCCGGTCACCGGCAAGCTCCGCTACGCCTCGCACCTGCCCGGCTGGCACTCGCCGCGGCTGACCGACGAGCTCTCGGCCGCGCTGGCCGCGCCGGTGAGCATCGAGAACGACGTCAACCTGGCCGCCGTCGCCGAACAGGCCTCGGGCGCGGCCCAGGGCTGCGAGGACTTCGTCCTGCTCTGGGCCGGCGAGGGCACCGGCGCCGCGATCGTGATCGCCGGCCGCCTGCACCGGGGCTTCACCGGGGGCGCCGGGGAGGTCGGCTACATGCCGGTGCCCGGCGCGCCGGTGGTCCGGGACGTCCGCCGGAAGAACTCCGGCGGGTTCCAGGAACTCGTCGGCGCGCCGGCCGTCCGGGCGCTCGCCCGGGAGCACGGCCTGAGCGCGCCGAGCGCCGAGGAGGCGGTCCTGCTGGCCCTGGAGACCCCGGGCGCCGGCGACGACTTCCTCACCGCGCTGGCCGGGCGGCTCGCCGTCGGGCTGGCCGTGATCGTCTCCGTCGTCGACCCCGAGCTCGTGGTGGTCTCCGGCGGGGTCCCGATCGCCGGCGGCGAGCGGCTGCGGCTGCTCGTCGAGGACGAACTGGCCCGGATCGCGATCACCCGGCCGGAGGTCCGCAGCAGCGCGCTGCCCGGGCCGCCCGTCCTGCACGGGGCGCTGCAGCGCGCCCTGGCCGCCGCCCGCGAGGCGGTCTTCTCCACCCACTGAAGCTCCACCCGGCGAAGCTCCACCGACCGAAGCTCGACCGCCCGAAGCTCCGCCCACCGACCCTCCCCGCACCGACCCGCCGCACCACGGCTGAGGAAGACTCAGCACCCCGCCGTACCCGACACCGCGACCGCAGCACACCTTCCCCCAACCCCCGCCGGGCGACGAGGCAATGACGCCTGCCCGCGCACCCCCCAGGAGGACCTCGAAGTGCACGCCACCACCTCCCGCAGAGCCCGCCGTACGATCGCCGCCGTCACCGGCAGCGCCGTCCTGGCCCTGCTCGCCACCGCCTGCACCGGCACCAACTCCGCCGGTGGCAACGACGATTCGGCCAGCGGCAAGGACGTCACGATCACCTTCTGGCACGGTTGGAGCCAGGACAGCGAGACCAAGGCGATCAACGACAACATCGCCGCCTTCGAGAAGGCCCACCCGAACATCCACGTCAAGGCCGTCGGCAACATCGCGGACGACAAGACCAACCAGGCGCTGCGGGCCGGCGGCGACGACGCCCCGGACGTGGTGTCCTCCTTCACCACCAACAACGTGGGCACCTTCTGTTCGTCGAACGTCTTCGCGGACCTCAACCCGCTGCTGAAGAAGGACGGCATAGACGCCGCCAAGACCTTCCCGGCGGCGATGCTCAACTACACCCAGTTCAAGGGCAACCAGTGCTCGCTGCCGCTGCTCGGTGACGTGTTCGGCCTCTACTACAACAAGAAGGCCTTCGCCGCGGCCGGCATCACCGCGCCGCCGAAGACCTTCAGCGAGTTCGCCGACGCGGCCGCCAAGCTGACCGTCGCCGACGGCGACGGCTTCAAGCAGCTCGGCTTCATGCCGAACTACCACGGCTACGAGTCGACCACCGAGCACTTCCTCGGCCAGTTCGGGCCCAGCTACTTCGGCTCCGACGGCAAGTCGAGCATCGCCACCGACCCCAAGGTCGCCGAGATGCTGACCTGGCAGAAGGGCCTGGTCGACAAGCTGGGCGGCTTCGACAAGCTGGAGAAGTACCGCGCCTCCTTCGGCGACGAGTTCAGCGCCAAGAACCCGTTCCACACCGGCCAGGTCGCGATGGCGATCGACGGTGAGTGGCGGACCGCCTCGCTGGCCACCGACAAGCCGGACTTCGAGTGGGCCACCGCGCCGTTCCCGGTGCCGGACGCCGAGGTCTCGACCTACGGCCGCGGCTACCAGACCGGCACCATCATCGGCATCGCCAAGAACAGCAAGAAGCAGGCCGCGGCCTGGGAGCTGGTCAAGTACCTGACCACCAACACCGACGCCGTGGTGAGCTTCGCCAACGCGATCCACAACGTGCCGAGCACCTTCGAGGCGCTGAACTCGCCGAAGCTGGACGCCGACGCGAACTTCAAGACCTTCCTGGACATCGCCAAGAACCCCAACTCCGGCACCACGCCCGCCAGCGTCAACGGCGGCGCGTACATCGTGTCCCTGCAGAACCTGGGCTACGACTACGAGTCGGGCAAGCAGACCGACCTGGCGGCCGGCCTCGCGGCCACCGCCAAGGAAATCGACGCCGCCGTGAACCAGGCGAAGTAGCGTAAGGCGAGCAACACATGGCAATCGCGTTCGGCTCCCGTAAGGCGAGTGCCGGACTCCCCGTCCCGGCGGCGCTTCGCAGCAAGCGCCGCCGGGCGGCGGCCCGCACCCTGGCCTTCCTCTCGCCCTGGCTGATCGGCTTCGGCTTCTTCTTCGTCTACCCGCTGGTCTCCACCCTCTACTTCTCCGTCACCCACTACGACGGCTTCACGACCCCGACGTTCACCGGCCTGAAGAACTGGTCGTACGTCTTCAACGACTACCCGTTCTTCTGGCAGGGCCTGCGCAACACCCTGTGGCTGGTCGTGGTGATGGTCTCGCTGCGGGTGGTCTTCGGTCTCGGCATCGGCATGCTGATCACCAAGGTGAAGACCGGTGCCGGGCTGTTCCGGACCTTCTTCTACCTGCCCTACCTGGCCCCGCCGGTGGCCGCCACGATGGCCTTCGCCTTCCTGCTCAACCCCGGTACCGGCCCGGTCAACCAGCTGCTCGGCGACCTCGGTCTGCCGGCGCCCGGCTGGTTCACCGACCCCAGCTGGTCCAAGCCCGCCCTGACCATGCTGGCCATGTGGGGCATCGGCGACCTGATGGTGATCTTCATGGCCGCCCTGCTGGACGTGCCGAAGGAGCAGTACGAGGCCGCCGAGCTCGACGGCGCCGGACCGGTCCAGCGGTTCCGCTACGTGACCTTCCCGAACATCTCGCCGATCGTGATGTTCGCGGTGGTCACCGGGGTGATCCAGACCATGCAGTACTACACCCAGGCGATCGTCGCCGGGAAGGTCGCCAGCGGCGTGATCGGCGGGTCCGGCCAGCAGTTCGAACCCGGCTACCCCCAGGGCTCCACCTGGACCCTGCCGCAGATGGTCTACAACCTGGGCTTCCAGCGCTTCGACTACGGCTCGGCCTGCGTCATCGCCCTGATCCTGTTCGCCATCTCGATGGCGTTCACGTCGATCCTGCTGCGCCGCAAATCCGGCTTCATGGCGAACGAGGACTGACCCATGACACTCAGCACCACCCTCACCAAGCCCGCGGCCGCGCCCGGCTCCTCGAAGTCCGCCTCCGAGGCCGCCCGGACCGCCCGCCGGCGGGCCGCCCTGCACTGGGTCGCCGTGCACTCGACCGCGATCGCGGCCGCGCTGTTCTTCGTCCTGCCGTTCGTGTTCGTCTTCCTCACCTCGGTGATGACCGACCAGCAGGCCCTCACCAAGAACCTCTGGCCCACCACCTGGGAGTGGGGCAACTACGTCAAGGTGTGGCAGACCCCGGGCTTCCTCACCTGGTGGCGCAACACCCTGCTGTACGCGGGGCTCGGCACGCTGCTCACCGTGGTCTCCAGCCTGCCGGTGGCGTACGCGCTGGCCAAGTTCCGCTTCCGGGGCCGCAACCTCGCCCTGATGGCCGTCATCGCGATGATGATGCTGCCGCCGCAGGTCACCGTCATCCCGATGTACCTGTTCTGGGCGAAGCAGATGCACCTCAGCGGCACCCTCTGGCCGCTGATCATCCCGATGGCCTTCGGCGACGCGTTCTCGATCTTCCTGCTGCGCCAGTTCCTGCTGACCATCCCCAAGGAGTACATCGAGGCCGCCAAGATCGACGGCTGCGGTGACCTGCGGACGCTGCTCAGGGTCGTGCTGCCGATGGCCAGGCCGGCCATCGCCGCCGTGGCGCTGTTCCAGTTCTTCTACGCCTGGAACGACTACTTCGGCCCGCAGATCTACGCCAGCGAGAACCCCGGCGCCTGGACCCTCTCGTACGGGCTGGAGTCCTTCAAGGGCGCCCACCACACCAACTGGAACCTCACGATGGCCGCCACCCTCCTCGTCATGGCACCCGTCATCATCCTGTTCTTCTTCGCCCAGAAAGCCTTCATCGAAGGCGTCACACTGACAGGGGTCAAGGGCTGATGTCCCCCACGCTCAAGCTCGCCATCGTCGGCGGCGGATCCACCTACACCCCCGAACTCATCGACGGTTTCGCCCGGTTGCGCGACACGCTGCCGATCGGCGAACTCGTCCTGATCGACCCCGCCGCGGACCGCCTGGAGCTGGTCGGCGGCCTGGCCCGGCGGATCTTCGCCAAGCAGGGGCACCCCGGCACGATCAGCACCACCACGGACGTCGCGGCCGGCGTGCAGGGCGCGGACGCCGTCCTGCTGCAGCTGCGGGTCGGCGGACAGGCCGCCCGCGACCGGGACGAGACCTGGCCGCTGGACTGCGGCTGCGTCGGCCAGGAGACCACCGGCGCCGGCGGCCTGGCGAAGGCCCTGCGGACCGTCCCGGTGGTGCTGGACATCGCCGAGCAGGTGCGCCGGGCCAACCCGGACGCCTGGATCGTCGACTTCACCAACCCGGTCGGCATCGTCACCCGGGCGCTGCAGGGCGCCGGGCACAAGGCGGTCGGCCTGTGCAACGTCGCGATCGGCTTCCAGCGGCGGTTCGCCAAGCACCTGGGCGTCGACCACGAGCTGATCCGGCTCGACCACGTCGGCCTGAACCACCTCACCTGGGAGCGCGGCGTCACCCTGCTCGACGCCCCCGGCAGCACCACCGGCCGCGAGGTGCTGCCCGAGCTGCTGGCCGGCTTCGGCCAGGAGATCTCCGAGGACCTCCACCTGCCGCTGCCGGTGATCCGGCGCCTCGGCGTCGTCCCCTCGTACTACCTGCGGTACTTCTACCAGCACGACGTGGTGGTGCAGGAGCTGAAGGCCAAGGGCTCGCGGGCCTCCGAGGTCGCCGCGATCGAGCGGCAGCTGCTCGGCATGTACGCCGACCCCGCGCTGGACACCAAGCCCGAGCTGCTGGCGCAGCGCGGCGGCGCCTTCTACTCCGAGGCGGCCGTCCAGCTGATCGCCTCGCTGCTGGGCACCGACGGCCGGACCACCGTGCAGGTCGTCAACGCCCGCAACGACGGCGTGCTGCCGTTCCTGCCGGACGACGCCGTGATCGAGGTGCCGGCCGAGGTCGACGCCGCCGGCGTGCGCCCGCTGCCGCAGCGCCCCGTGGAGCCGCTCTACGCCGGCCTGATCGCCGGCGTGACCGCGTACGAGCAGCTCGCCCTGGAGGCCGCGCTCAAGGGCGGCCGGGACCGGGTCTTCGACGCCCTGCTCGCGCACCCGCTGGTCGGCCAGCTGGAGCTCGCGGACAAGCTGACGGACAGCCTGCTCGCCAACAACCGCGAGCATCTCAGCTGGGCCTGAGCAGCCCTCAGCAGCACCCAGAAACCCCGGTCGGGACGACGGCCGGGGCACGTACGAGCGCGGGGACCTGATGACCCACCAGCCCGATCCACTCCTGCCCGGCGTCCTGGCCATCGACGCCGGCAACAGCAAGACCGACGTCGCCCTCGTCGCCGCCGACGGCACCGTCCTCGGCAGCGCCCGGGGCGGCGGGTTCCAGCCGCACCTGATCGGCCCGGAGGCGGCGATCGCCGCCCTGGTGCCGCTGGTCACGGCCGCAGCCGCGCAGGCCGGCCACGCCCTCGGCGACAGACCGCTGACCAGCCACGTCAGTGCCTGTCTGGCCAACGCCGACCTCCCGGTGGAGGAGCGGCTGCTGCAGGCCGCCATCGCGGAGCAGCCCTGGGGCGTCACCGCGGACGTCGTCAACGACACCTTCGGCCTGCTGCGGGCCGGCACCGACGGACCGCGCGGGGTCGCCGTGGTCTGCGGCGCGGGCATCAACTGCGTGGGCCTGCTGCCGGACGGCCGGACGGCGCGGTTCCCCGCCCTCGGCGAGCTGACCGGTGACTGGGGCGGCGGCGCGGGCCTGGCCGCCAGCAGCATGTGGCACGCGGTACGGGCCGAGGACGGCCGGGGCGCGCCCACCGCGCTGGCCGCCGCCATCGCCGCGCACTTCGGCCTGCCGAGCTCCAGCGCGGTCGCCGAGGCGATGCACCTCGGCCAGCTGGACCGCGGCCGGCTGCACGAGATCGTCCGGGTGCTGTTCGCCACCGCGCAGGCCGGCGACGGCCCGGCGCTGGAGCTGATCGACCGCCAGGCGGACGAGATCACCCGCCTCGCGATCGTCGCCCTCACCCGGCTCGGCCTGCTCGACGAGCCGACCCCGGTGGTGCTCGGCGGCGGTGTGCTGGCCTCGCGCCAGCCGCTGCTGATCGACAACGTGACGGCCCGGCTGGCCGCCGCCGCCCCGCGGGCCGAACCGCGGATCGTGGTCGCCCCGCCGGTGCTCGGCGCCGCCCTGCTGGGCCTGGACCACCTGGCCGCGGCGGGCCTGGGCGGCGGCCCCGCGGCCCAGGAGCGGCTGCGTTCGGCGTACTCGCTCCAGGACCAGGTCGCGGCCTGACCGGCGCAGCGCCACCCGCCCTCCGGGGCAGCACCCTCCGACCCGGCGTCCGCCAGGGAGGTCGGCCGGACAGGCCCGCACGCCTGTCCGGCCGGCTCCCCCGGCGGACGCCGTCATGTCCGGGCCCGTCCTGTCCGGGCCCGTCACGTCCGGCCCTCACTCCGGATCCCTCGCGTCGGGCCCGCCCACGGCGGACGCCTCCCCCGCCGTGCGGTCCGGCTCGTCTACGCTCCTCCCCATGAGCCCCTCCATCGCCTCGAACACCCGTGTGGAACTGCCCGAGTTGCTGGACTTCGTCCGGCCGCGGCACCGCGCGCTCCTGCTCACCCGCCGGGCCGACGGCTCCCCGCAGGCCTCGCCCCTCACCTGCGGCGTGGACGACGCGGGCCGGATCGTCGTCTCCACGTACCCGGAGCGGGCCAAGGTCCGCAACGCCCGCCGCGACCCGGCGGTCAGCGTGGTGGTGCTGTCCGACGAGTGGAACGGGCCGTGGGTGCAGGTCGACGGCGAGGCCGAGGTCGTCGACCTGCCCGAGGCGGTCGAACCGCTGGTCGAGTACTACCGGAACATCGCGGGCGAGCACCCGGACTGGGACGAGTACCGGGCGGCGATGGTCAAGCAGGGCAAGTCGCTGATCCGGATCACCCCGCGCCGCTGGGGCCCGATCGCCACCGGGGGCTTCCCGGCGCGCCTGGCCGGGCCCGAGGGGGACGAGGGGCGGGGCTGAGGCGCCGGCCCGCCCCCGTACCGCCCGCGAAGGACGTCCCGTGACCCGACCCGGCACCGCCGGCCCGCCCGGCCCGCCCGACCCTGAGGACCCGACCGGCCCCGAGGACATGCCGGTGCCCGGGGAGCCGCTGCCGTCCGAGGAGTCGCTGCCCCCGACCGAGCGGCGCAACCCGGCCGGCACCGGCCTGGACCGGCTCGGCACCGCCGAGCTCCTCGCCCTGATCAACCGTGAGGACGCGGGCGTGCCCGGCGCCGTCGCCGCGGCGCTGCCCGCGATCGAGGCCCTGGTGGAGGCCGGGCTGACGGCCCTGGCCCGGGGCGGCCGGGTGCACTACTTCGGTGCGGGCTCCTCCGGCCGGGCCGCCCTGGCCGACGCCGCCGAGCTGCTGCCCACCTACGGCGTCGGGCCGGAGACCGTCTGCCCGCACCTGGCCGGCGGCCCGGCGGCCGGGCGGACGGCGGACGAGGCCGCGGAGGACCGGGCGGACGGCATCGACACGGCCGGCGTCCGGGCCGGTGACCTGGTGATCGGGATCAGCGCGAGCGGCCGGACGGCGTACGTCGGCGCCGCGCTCGCCCACGGCCGGGCGGCCGGCGCGGTCACCGCGCTGATCTCCGGCGATCCGGCCGCCCCGCTGGCCGCCCGGGCGGATCTGCACATCGTGCTGGCCACCGGCCCCGAGGTGGTGACCGGCTCCACCCGGATGAAGGCCGCGACGGCGCAGAAACTCGCCCTGAACATGTTCTCGACCGCCCTGATGGTCCGCACCGGGCGGACCTGGTCCGACCTGATGGTGACCGCCTCGGCCGGGAACGCGAAACTGCGCCGGCGGGCGGTCCGTACGCTGTCCGCGGCCTGCGGGGTGTCCGCCGCCGAGGCCGAGCGGGCGCTGCGCGCCTGCGGGGACGACACCGCGACCGCGCTCGTCTCGCTCCTGGCGGGGGTCGGGGCCGGGGCCGCCGCGGCGGCGCTCCGGGCGGCGGGCGGGCTGCCGGCCGCCGCCGTCCGGCAACTGACCGCGGCGCCCGCCGCACCCGCCGCACCGACACCGCCCGCCGGCTCACCGCCCACCGCCGCACCCGCCGTTCAGCACCCGGAGGACCGTCCATGACCACGCCCGAAGACCTGGCCACCGCCCCGGGCACCGGCCCGGCCGCCCGGACCGGTGCGACGGCCCCGGACGCGGGGGCCCGGCCGGCGCCCGGGGCCGGCCGGCGCCTCGTGCTGGGCGTCGACGCCGGCGGCACCGCCGTCCGGGCCGTCCTCGCCGACCTGACGGGCCGGCGCCTCGGCGAGGCCCGGACGGGCGGCGGCAACCCGCAGGCCCAGGGCGGACCGGAGGCCGCCGCCAGGATCGGCGAGGCGATCCGGGCCGCGCTCGGCGACCACGACCCCGACGGGCTCGCCGCCTGCGTGATCGGCCTGGCCGGCTACCGGCGGTTCGCCACCGACGCGGCCGCGGTGGCCTTCACCGAGGAGTGCCGGACGGCCGCCGGCCCGGCCGTGCCCGGCCGGCTGCGCCTCGCCCTGCGGCCGGACGCGGAGGTGGCCTTCGCGGCCGGCACCGCCGCGCCGGACGGCGTGGTGCTGATCGCGGGCACGGGCGCGGTCGCCTGCCGGCTCCAGCGCCGCCGGGTGAGCACCCTCCGGGGCGGCCAGGGCTGGCTGCTCGGCGACGAGGGCTCCGGGTTCTGGCTCGGCCGCGAGGCCGCCCGGCACACCCTCGACACGCTGGGGTCGCCGTCCGGCGCGCCGGACGCGCTGGCCACCGCCGTGCTTGCCGCCCTGGGCGTCCCCGCCCGCCCCCGGGCCGGCGCCGTCGCGGGCCTGCTGCGCGCGGTCTACGACGCGCCGGCCAGCGCCCCGGCCGCCCTCGCGCCGCTGGTCAGCGCCGCGGCGGCGGCGGGCGACGAGGCCGCGGCGCGGATCGCCGCCCGGGCGGCGGCCCACCTGGCGGCCCTGGTCGAGGCCACCCTGCCGGCCGGTGCCCCGCCCGAGCCGATCGTGCTGGCCGGCGCGGTGGCGGCCTCCCCCGGCCCGGTGCGGGACGCCCTGACGGCCGCCCTGGCCGGGCTGCCCGGCCGGGTCGTGGTGGCCGGCGACAACACCATGGCGGCCGCCTGGCTGGCCGCCCGGACGCTCGTGCCGGGCACCCCGCACGAGGCCTTCCTGCCGTAGCCGGGCCGGGCGCCGGCGGGCCTCCCGGGCCGGGGCGGGCCCGGACCGGACCGGACCGGACCGGACCGGAAGGCCGGCCGCTGCCGCCCGGCGGGCCGTCTGCCTGCTGGACGCCGTCGCCCCCGCCCGCCCGGTTCGGGTTGAGTGTCCGGCGGGCACGGCGGTCGACCAGGAGGTGGCGAGGATGCGAGCCCCGCAGGACGGACCGGCGACGGACGGCGGACGGGCGACGGGCAGCGGGCCGGCAACGAACGGCGGGCCGGCGCCGGGTCGGCGGCGCTGGGTGGTGCTGGCGGTCGGGATGCTGGCGATGACGGCCGGGTGCGCCTTCCAGTTCGGGCTGCCCTACCTGATCCCGGCCCTGCGCGACGAGGGCCTGTCGCTGGGGCAGGCCGGCCTGCTGGCGGCCTGCCCGACGGTCGGGCTGGTGCTGACGCTGGCCGCCTGGGGTTCGGCCGCGGACCGCTGGGGCGAGCGCTGGGTGCTGGCGGGCGGGCTGGGCCTGGCCGGGCTGGTGCTGCTGGCGGCGCCCTCGGTGCACGGCACGGCCGCGCTTGGCGGCTGCTTCGTGCTGGCCGGCGCGGCCGGGGCCTCGGCGCACGCCTCCAGCGGCCGGCTGATCCTCGGCTGGTTCCCGGCCCGTGAGCGCGGTGTCGCGATGGGGTTGCGGCAGACCTCGCTGCCGCTGGGGATGGCGGTCGCCGCCGTCCTGCTGCCCCGGACGGCGGCGCACGGGCGCGGCACGGCGCTGGCCGTGCTCGGCGCGATGAGCGTGACGGCCGCCCTGCTGGTGGTGATCGCGGTCCGCGATCCGGCCCGGCCCGGCCGGGACGCGGTGGAGCGCGCCGGTTCGCCGTACCGGACGCCGGTGCTCTGGCGGCTGCACGGCGCGGCGACGCTGCTGGTGGTGCCGCAGTTCGTGGTGGCCGCCTTCGCGCTGGTGCTGCTGGTGGACGAACGGGGCTGGGCGCCGTCGTCGGCCGGTGCGCTGCTGGCCTGCGTCCAGGTCGGCGGGGCGGGCGCCCGGTTGGCCTCGGGCCGCTGGTCGGACGTGGTGGGCAGCCGGACCGGGCCGATGCGGGTGCTCGCCCTGGTCACCGCCGGGGCGCTGGCGGCGCTGACGGTGTGCGTGCTGACCGGCTCGCCCGTCGCGACGGTGGCGCTGGTGGCCACCGGGGTGCTGACGGTGAGCACCAACGGTCTCTCGTTCACCGCTGTCGCCGAGTACGCGGGCAACGGCTGGGCGGGCCGCGCCCTCGGCGTGCACACCACCGTCCAGAACGCGGTGGCGGCCTGTGTGCCGCCGGTGGCCGCCCAGGTGATCGGCGCCGGCGGCTTCGGCCTGGCGTACGGCCTGACGGTCGTCCTCCCGCTGCTGGCCGCCGCCCTGGTACCGGCGGAGCTCCGCCCGCCCGAGGCCGTACGGGCACCCGGGCCGGCCGGCGGGTCCGTCCTGGGGCCGGTGGCCGGTGCCGGGCCGGGGCTGCCGGGCGGACGCCGCCCCGCCCGGCGGACGTAGACTCCCCCGACCGGCAGGGCGAGGGGGTGCGACAGCCGTGGACCGATGGACCGGCGCGGCCACCGTACGGCCCGGGATGCTGCTGTTCGGCGGCCGGATCGGCGTCGCCGCGATGCACGCCCACCACTCGGTCCAGGTGCTGGTGGCCGCCCGGGGCACGCTGGAACTCGCCGACGCCACCGGCCTGCGGGTGGTCTGCCGGGCCGTGGTCGTCCCCGCGGACACCGAGCACACCGTGCTGCGGGGCGCCGCCGAGGGCGTGCTGGCACAGCTCGACCCGGATTCCGTGACCGGCCGCGCATTCGCCCGCCGCGCGCAGCCGCCCGGGTGCGCGGCCGCCTGGGCCCGCGCGGGCGGGGCGCTGCCGCCGGTGAGCGGCGGCGGGCCCGAGGAACTCCTCGCCCGGATCGGGGCGTTGGTGGACGCGGCGGCCGGTGACGGCCCGGCGCGGGCCCGCCACCCCGCGGTGGCGCGGGCGGTCGCCCGGCTGCCGGAGCTGGTCGCGGACGGCCCGGTGCGGATCGGCGCCCTGGCCGCCGCGGTGGGCCTGTCGGAGAGCCGGCTGGCCCATCTGTTCCGGACCGAACTGGGCCTGCCGCTACGGCCGTACGTGCGGTGGCTGCGGATGCGGCGGGCCACCGAACTGATCGCCGCCGGGGCGTCCCTGACGGCGGCGGCGCACCTGGCGGGCTTCGCCGACGCGGCGCACCTCACCCGGACCTGCCGCCGGACCTTCGGCATCCCGCCCTCGGAGTTCGCCCACCGGGTCCGCTGGGCGCCCGGGCCGTCGGCCCGGCCGGCGCAGCCGTAGGCCGAGCCCGAGGCTGCCCGCTGCCCGCTGCCCGCCGCCCGCTGCCCGCTGCCCGCTGCCCGCTGCCCGCAAGATCGCAGCAGGTTCGTTCAAGTCAGGCCGGCCGGCGCCCGGCAGGCTGGGTGTCGCGCCGGCTCCGAGCGGACCGGCCCGTCAGGAGGAACCATGCCGTCCCCCATGCCGTCCCGCGTTCGCGAAGCCTTCGAGGCCGAGCTGCGCCGGGCCCGTACCAGCACCGACCCGGCCGGGATGTGGACCGCCCTGGAACGGGCGCACATCCTCTCCCAGCCCTGGGCCTGGCCGCACACCCGGGCGCACTGGGCGATGTTCCGCCTGGCGCTGCGCCACCGGGACCGCCGGGAGGCCGTCGGCCAGGTGGTCAGGTTGCTGGTGGCGGCGCCGGGTTCGCTGACGGGCCGGGCGCCGGTCGGGAACAACGGCCGTACGGCGGCCGGGCTGTTCACCCCGATGACCGTCCCCGAGGACCTGGCGCTGCTGCTCGCCGGCCGGCCGGGCGCCGCAGGCCACCGGGTCGCCGCCTGAGGTGCGTCTTCGGCTGTGGTCAGGCGATGCGGCAGCCGCCCTCCGGGGACCGGCGCCGGGGCCGCCGGGTCACTGACCCCGTCCGGGGAACAGGGACCGTTCGAGCGCGGACCGGACGGAGGTGGAGGCGGCGTCGCCGGCCGGGGAGAGCGACAGGGCGGCGGTCATCAGCAGCAGCACCCGCACGCCCGCCCCGGTGCCGCTGTCCACGCCGGGCAGCAGCGGGATGACCAGGGCGAACGCCACCAGGACGAGGCTGGTGGCGGTGCGGCGCAGGAAGCGGATGACCCGGGAGACGGGCGGCTCCGGCGCGCTGTGCTCCAGCAGGGCCGTCAGGTCACCCTCGGCGAGGGCCAGCACCCCGGCGCGCAGCGAGGCAGCGACGGCGTCGTACTCGGACGCCGTGCGTACCTGGGTCAGCGCCCGGTCGTGCCGCCGGACGAGTTCGGCCAGGGCCGAGTGGAACCGCCGGGCCTCCCGCCGGGCCGCGAGCTCGGTGAACGACGTCCGGTGCCGTACGGCCCAGATGTCGTCGGCGGCGCCGATCGCCCGCCCGAGGCTCAGGCGCACTCTCCGGACGGTGCGCGGTGTCCACCAGGAGGGACGGAGGGCCTGGCAGAGCGCGGCGGCGTGGGCGAGTTCGACCAGCACCCCGTCGAGCGGGCGGGCCCGGTACGGCTTTCGGTACCGCGAGCGGAGGAAGTTCTGGACCAGGCGGATCCAGCGGAGCACTCCGAGCCCGAGGACGGCGCCGAACAGGGCGGCCGCGGCGATCACCGGTCGCTGACCGGCGGGGGCGGACGCAGCGGCGGCGCCCGTCACGGAGGCGGCGGCGACCCCGGCGACGACCAGGGCCAGGCTGACCGCGAACGGGAACCAGTGGCCGGGTCGTGCCAGCCGGACGATCCGGCTCACGGTCGCGCGGACTCCCAGCCGGCGAAAGAACGCGACGATGGCACGGACATCCTGCCGGCCCGCTGCGAGAGAGCTGAGGCAGGCCGCGGCGAAGGCGGCCAGCGGGAAGAGCCACCAGGGCGCCCGGGCCGGACCGGCGCCTCCCGCGAAGGCCTCGGCGACCGCCCCTGCGGCGGCGCAGGACGCCGTCATGCCGACGGCGGTGACGACCATGGCGGCGTAGTTGGTGACGAACTGCAGACTGATGGGGCAGCGGTGGCGGATGCAGGCGGACAGCATCGCCGACCGGACCGTCCGCCGGGCGTCGTCGTCCAGGTCGCGGAGTTCGGCGACGCACCAGCGGGTGTGGGAGGCGATGTCGCGCAGCCACGTCGCCTCCAGGCGGAGGAGCTCGCTTTCGTCCAGGATCCGCATCCGCACAGCGGTTATGATGCCCCGACTGCCTTGCCGCTAAGCCCAGTTGGGTGCCGTCGGTGAACATCTCCATGGCCGGCGCAGGCCGGCGACCACCGCAGCCCGTGGTCCGACCGGAGTGCCGGGGAGGGATCCTGACGGATCAGCCGCCGATCAGCCGGGCCAGTGCGGTGACCAGCACCGCGATGCCGACCACCAGCAGGAAGGGCGCCCGGCGCCAGGCGGCGAGCGCGGCGGCGGCCAGGCCCAGGGCCCGGGCGTCCAGGGTGAGGCCGCCGTCCCGGCCGAAGGTCTGCAGGGCGGTGAGGGCGGCCAGCAGGGCGACCGGGATGAGCGCGGCCGAGCGGCGCACGGCCGGGCGCTCCAGCAGTCCGGCCGGGACGCTGAGGCCGATCAGCTTGAGCAGGTAGCAGCCGAGCGCGGTCGCGCCGACGGCGATCCAGACGGTCATCCGAGGTCCTCCTTGCCGGCCCGGCCGGCGGTGGTGGCGAGGCCGTCGCCGGCGGGGCCGTCCGGCCCGTCCCCGGCGTCACCCTCGCGGGTGCGGCCGACGGCCAGCACGATCGGGACGGCGGCGATCGAGAGCAGCACCGGCACGCCGGTGGGCAGGACGACGGTGGCGGCCAGCGCCAGGACGGCGCCGACGGCGGCCACCTTCAGCTCGGTCGCGCCCTCCCGCAGCCGGGGCGCGAGCAGCGCCAGGAAGACGGCCGGTCCGGCCGCGTCCAGCCCGTACACGGCCGGGTCGCCGAGGGCGTCGGCCCCGAGGGCGCCGGCCAGGGTGCAGAGGTTCCAGGTGGCGAACAGGCTGATGCCGGTGACGGCGAAGCCGAGCCGGGCGGTACGGCGGTCGGGCTGGGTGAGGGCGACGGCGGCGGTCTCGTCGATCATCAGGTGCGCGGCGAACGGCCTGGTGAGGCGGGAGAGTTCCAGCCGGGGCCCGAGGCGCAGCCCGTAGAAGGCGTTGCGGGCGCCGAGGAAGAGCGCGCCGAGCACGGCGGCCGGCAGGGCGGCCCCGGCGGCCAGCGCGCTGACCAGGGCGAACTGCGAGGCGCCGGTGAAGACCAGCAGGCTGAGCGCGCAGGTCTGCCAGACGCTCAGGTGGGCGGCGCTGCCGGCGACGCCGAAGGCCAGGCCGGAGACGCCCACGGTGAGCCCGATGCCGAGCGAGTCGCGGACGACGGCCGCCGTGGCCTTCCGGGCGGGGGCCGGCCCGGCGGGGGCTTCCCCGACGGCCGGCAGGTCCTGTTCCACACTCATCCGGTCACACTCATCCGGTCCGCACTGCCTGATGTTCGCCTTGGCGAACGTCTGTCCATTAGAGTGAACGAGACGATGGAGGCGTTCGTCAAGTCGAACGAGCAGACTTCTGGAGCGAACACGTGGCAGACGTGGCAGGCGACGGCGCGGCGGCGGACGCGGTGACCGGGAGCGGCCGAGCGGGCGGACCCAATCCGATCGAGCTGATCGCGGTGTCCATCCGCCGGGAGCGCGAGCGGACCGGCCTGTCCATGACCGAGCTCGCCAAGCGCGCCGGGATCGCCAAGTCCACGCTCTCGCAGCTCGAATCGGGCACCGGCAACCCCAGCGTGGAGACCCTGTGGGCGCTGGGCGTCGCCCTGGACGTACCGTTCAGCCGGCTGGTCGACCCGCCCCGGCCCGTCGTCAAGGTGATCCGCGCCGGCGAGGGCCCGGTCACCCACTCGGAGCGCGCCGACTACTCGGCCACCCTGCTGGCGTCCTGCCCGCCGAACGCCCGCCGGGACATCTATCGGATCGAGGCCCAGCCCGGCGAGGCCCGTACCTCGGACCCGCACAACCCCGGCACCACCGAACACCTGCTGCTCAGCGCCGGACGCGCCCTGGTCGGCCCCGCCGAGGACCCGGTCGAGCTGGCTCCCGGCGACTACATCGCCTACCCGGGGGACACCCCGCACATCTTCCGCGCTCTGGCGCCGGACACCGCCGCGGTCATCGTCATGGAGCACACCTGAGCCCGGGCCGCGGCGCCGCGCAACGCGCCGGCCGGCCGGCCCGGGGATCACCCGCCGGCGCCCGGCCGCTCCGCCAGGACGGTCTCGAACACGGCCCGTAGCGCGAGGCGCTCCGCGGCGGTGGGCTCGGGCCCCGCGTGCGGCACGGCCGCCGACGGGTTGACCACCGCCGTCAGGCCCGACCCCGGCGGGGGCGTGAGGGCCTGCAGGAGGCGGGGCAGGCTGTCGGCCGGCGGTTCGCCGACGCGTTCGAGCCACCGCCGGAGTTCGACGGTGAGGTCCGTCCGCGGCAGCGGCACCGCGCCGTCGGACGCCGCCGTCTGCCGGGTGTGGTCGTCGCCCCAGAGGCACAACTCCCAGCCCTCCCAGCCGGGCAGCGGCCAGGGGAGCAGACCGAGGGCGGGGACGGTGGTCCACACCCCGACCGTGCGGGTGAGCTGGTCGAAGTGGATGCCGCTGTCCGGCATCGCGGTGAGCTCCGGCGCGGGCGCGTCGTCGGGCAGCAGGCCGAGCAGGGCCTCGCCGCCGCCGAGCTGCTCCACGACCTCCGCCCAGGAGCCCCAGGCGCGCACCCGGCCGTCCGGGCGCCGGACCGTCAGCAGCGTGCAGGTCTCGTCCTCGCCGGGCGGCCACCAGTGCGGTTCGCCGGCCTCCGGGGGCTTCGCGGCGGCGCGGCCGAAGCCCCGGCCGAGGCCGAGGTGGTCGTGCAGGTCGCCGAGGCCGTCGGAGGCCCAGCGGATCTCCCAGCCGGGCCAGGTCCTGGCCAGCACCGCGGCCTGCGCGGCGTACCGGGCCCAGCCGGACGTCTCGTCGCAGTACCAGAGGAGCGTCCTCCGGTCGTGGTCGACCAGGGCGGCGCCCTCGCACCACACGTCGTCGAGCCAGCCGTCCGGGTCGGTCCGCAGGGCGTCGTCGACCCGGCTGTTGGCCCGGAAGCACCGGCCGGCCGCGGCCGGCCCGTGGGCGAGGTCGGTCGCCACCCGGCCGGCGCCCCAGTGCGACCGGTGGAGCGACCAGTCGCCGCCCTCCACCACCACGTAGTTCGCTCGTGATCCCATGGTCCGGAACGTTAACCCGATGCCCGCCGACGGCCGACGGGATTTTCCCGGCGGGCCCGGCCCGGCGCCGCCGCTGCCCGGCCGGGCCCGCCCCCGCCCCCGCCCCCGCCCCGGCGGCGGCGATATCCGGTCAGACCCCGCAGGCGCCGGTGACGGACAGGCGTCGAGCGCCTACGCTCCGGACTATGCCAAGGACAAAGTTACGGAGCCTCAGGCTTACCGCATTCTTCTTCCTGCTGCTCGGCCTCGTCGGCCTCTCCCAGCCGGCCCGGGCCGCCACCTCGACGGTGCCGTCCTACTTCGCCATGTCGGCCGACCGGACGTCCGCCCACCCCGGCGAGAGCGTCACGGTGACCATGACCTTCACCAACACCCGGACCACCGACGTGCAGTTCGTCTTCCAGTCCTTCCAGCAGACCTACGAGACCATGCTGGCCGTGTCCGCCGGGCTGACCTACAGCTGGACGGGCTGCACCGACGACCAGGGCAACGCCTGCACACCCGGCGTCACGCCGGGCTTCACCGCGCTGATCCATCCCGGCGAGTCCCGCACCGCGACCCTGACCTACCGGATCGGCGCCGACAGCAACTGCGGCGGCCCCATAAAGCTGGGCTTCTACTCCTACGTCTACTACGAGTGGGCGGGCGGGGCCGGCACCGAGGACGGCCTCAGCCACACCGGCGACACCTTCGTGAACTGCACGACGTGACGGCCTGACACGGCCCACGCCGGGGACGGCCCGGGCCGACCGCCGACTCCCGTCCGCCCCCTGCTCTCCCAGGAGGGCGGACGGGACCTCCCCCGCAACCCGCAACCCGCAACCCGCAACCGGTCACCCGCCACCCGCCCGGCGGGCCTCAGCCGTGAGCGGTGTCGATCACGCAGAAGCGGTTGCCCTCCGGGTCGGCGAGGACGACGAAGTCGGGGTCCTCCGGGTAGCTGTCCCAGTCGACCCGGACGGCGCCCAGCCCGACCAGCCGTTCGACCTCGGCGGCCTGCTCGGCCGCGTCGTCCGCGTACAGGTCGAGATGGACCCGCGGGTGCTCCTGGGCGGGCGTCACGCTCCGGCCGAGCGCCACCGGCGTGCCCGTCCCCGCCGCCGGGACCAGGACGACCCAGTCGTCCGAGGGCTCGCCGTCACGCGGGACGTAGCCGAGGGCACGCCCCCAGAACTCCGCCGCCCGCCGTACGTCCTGGACGCCCAGGACCACCGTTCCGATTCTCAGCATCCACCGATTGTGCCGCCCCCCGACCGTCCGTCAGGTCACCTCCTTCCCGGCGGAGTCGGGCCGGGGTGTCCGCCGGCCGTTGTCGGTGCCGGCCCGTAGGTTGTCGGACGGATCGGAACACCGCACCTCGGAGGCAGCCATGGGCCGGATCACCCACTTCGTCCACCAGTCGCTGGACGGATTCGTCGAGGGCCCGGCCGGCGAGTTCGACTGGCCGGTGATGGGCCCCGAGCTCTCGGCGTACTCGCACACGCTGACCGACAGCGCCGACTACTTCCTGTACGGCCGCGTGGTGTGGGAGATGATGTCCGGCTACTGGCCGCGTGCCGAGGAGATCTCGACCCACCCGCACGACCTGGCCTTCGCGCCGGTCTGGCGCGCGACCCCGAAGATCGTGGTCTCGTCGACGCTGGAGCAGGCCGACTGGAACACCCGCGTGATCGGCTCGGACGTCGTCGAGGAGCTCACCGCGCTGAAGGAGGGCGGCGCCCGGCTGGTGCTGTTCGGCGGCTCTTCGCTCGCCGGGTTCCTCACCGGGCAGGGGCTGATCGACGAGTACCGGGTCTTCGTCCACCCGGTGGTGCTCGGCGGCGGGAAGCCCGTCTTCCGCAGCCCGCAGCAGCGGTTCGGCCTGACCCTCACGGAGACCCGGACCTTCGACTCCCAGGTCGTCCTGATGCGCCACGAGCGCGCCGCGCAGTCCGGCTGACGCCGCCTCCGCCGGGCGGGCACGCCTCGCCGCCCGCCCGCCGCAGGTCCACCACGCAAGCAACCACCCGCACCGACCCCAGGGACGTACCGACATGACCGAACCGGTCAAGGGCCCCGCCAGCTACTTCCCCTCGATCGAGAAGAAGTACGGCCGGCCGATCAGCGAGTGGCAGGACCTGATCCGCGCCTCGCCGCTCACGAAGCACATGGAGCTGGTCTCCTGGCTCAAGACCGAGCACGGGTTGGGGCACGGCCACGCCAACGCCCTGGTCGCGCACACCCTGGCGGAGGACGCCGGCAAGTAGGGCGTGTCCGGCGGCGGAACGCCCGGGGCCGGGCGGGCCCGTGGGCCCGCCCGGCCGTCGCGCCGTCAGCAGTTCGACGGGGCCCAGCTCCCGGCGAACCGGTCGGCGATCCAGGACAGGTACTCCTGCTGCGCGCCTCGAACGGGATCGTGTTGTGGGTCGCGCCCTCGTAGGTCGTGTACTCCACCGGCTGGCTGAACCCGCAGGCCCGCCTGATGTACTGCTCGGTGGAGTGGGGGTTGATCACGGTGTCGGCCGTCCCCTGCATGACCAGCACCGGCGCGACGGTGCTGACGTAGCCCGGCGTGTTCTCGTGGAAGCGCTGGTGCCAGCTGTCCGGCACCTCGCGCAGCGGCTTGAACAGGGTGTCCAGCTGGTGCGCGTCGCCGACGTTGTTCTGGATCACGTCGGCGAAGTGCTCGATGCAGGCGACCCCGTCGCCCTCCAGTGCCTGGATGCCGGGAGGCTGGAGCACGCGTCGGTGGCGCGCAGCTCCGGATAGGCCGCCAGGAACCCCCGGTAGACGTTGATCCGCAGCGCCGCGTTGTGCGACTCGGAGGAGTCGTTGCGCGGACCGGGCGGGGCGCGGCCGGCGAACTGCGGGCCGAGGTCGGCCGCCGGCGCCAGCGCGGCCACCCCCACCAGGTCCAGGCCCGGGCTGTAGGCCGGGGAGTCCTGGCCGACGAACAGCCCCGCGCCGCCGCCCTGCGACCAGCCCAGCACCGCCACCTTCTTGCCCGCGCTCGAAGCCGCCGTCCGGCCCCCGGCCGGGGGCGCCGACCTGCTTGTCATGGTCGAGCCGAGAGTACTGTCCGCCGACCGTAGCGGCACTTATCGTGACAATACGGGCGTGTTGCCGTACCCGGTGCCCTCCGGCGATCCCTGTTGGGGCGGCGTTGGTGGGCCGTTGGTGGGGCGCGGAAGAGTGCTGCTCGTCGGTCGATCCCGAGCAAGGAGAGCTCCTCGTGGCCCGCAAGACCCTCAAGCGACGCAGTGTGTTCCTGGTGGCGGCGGTCGCGCTCGCCAGTGTCGGCGCGCTGGGCGGGAGCGCCCAGGCCGAGCCCGGGCAGGCGTACATCGGACCGGGCAAGCCCAACGAGTACGAGGGCGTCATGTGCACCCAGATCCTCGCCAACCTGCTGCACTGGCAGACCGGTTACCACGTCGTCGCCGAGGACGGGCACTTCGGCCAGGACACCTACGGGGCGATCAAGGCCGTCCAGCGGTGGGCGAGCCTGCCGCAGGACGGCATCGTCGGCCCGCAGACCGGGACGGTGCTGCTGGAGGCCACCAAGGACGGCGACGGCATCGGCTGCTACTGGCACCTGCCCTCGTACAAGTGACCTCCGGACCGGCGGGAAGGCTGCTCTCCCGCCGGTCCGGTTCCCCGGGGGGCGGGGCTTCGCCGAGCCGCTCCGGCGGACGCCCCCGCTCACCCCTGAGGCCGCCGTTCCCCTCCGTAGCGGGGAACGGCGGCCTCAGACCGTCGGGGCGGGCGTGGTCCGGCCGGCGCACGGTCCGGGAGGATTCCCGGCGGCTGTCGGCGGCCGCCGGTAGAGTCTCCGCCCACGGGGAAGGAGGGGACCGTGCCGAAGATTTCCGGGGTGGGCGGAGACGGGCAGGGCCTGCTCGACACCAAGCGCTACCAGGACCTGGAGGCGTGGGCGGCGCTCCGCTGTCCACCCGGCGTCGCGGCGGCCGGGGAGCCGGCCGAGGGACCGGCGGACGAACCGGCCGACGGACCGGCCCCGGACGCGAGCCGGGCGGGCCCGGAGGCCCCGGCCGACGAGGCGGCCTTCGTGCTGCTGCTCCGGGGGCGGATCGAACGCGGCGCGTTCCGCACGGCCGCGAAGGCGGCCCGCTCCGGCCGGGCGTACTTCCCCGAGGACGGTCCGGCCGGTCTCTGGGGACGGCTGGCGGTCGTGCTCGACACACCGGACGACGAGCGTCCCCGGATGCTCGCCGAACTGCACGCGCACGCAAGCGCGGTGGCAGCCTCGACGCCCCGGCCGGGCACGGCCGCGCTCGCCCTGGAGCTGCAGGCGCAGGCGATGGCCCTGGAGTTCCTCCTCCAGGGCGGACCGCTCGACGCGGCGGCGCCGATCGTGGCGCAGTGGGAGCGGGCCTCGGCCGCGTACCGCGAGGCCGGCCTGGGCCGGGAGGCCGGCCGGACCACGCGCCGGGCGGCGCGATTCGTCTCCGCCGGGTACCTGCGCGACCACGCCGGAGCCCGCGCACTGCTGCGGGCCGAGCACGCGGCGGCCGTCGCCCAGGGGGACGACCTGCGTATCGCCGAGGCCCGCTTCGCGCTCGCCGAGGGCGCGCTCCGGGAGTGGTTCGCCGCCCTCGGGAGCGGCGGAACGCCGCCGGCGGACGACCGGGTGGGCCCGGAGCCGGAGAGCAACGGGCCCGCGGGGAACGAGCTGGAGGCGCTGACCCGGGAGTGCGACCTCGCCACCGAGGCCCTGACCGCCGCCGGTGTGGTGACCGCCACGGCGCAGGCGACCGCGACGGGCGCGCGGCTGCTGCTCGCGCACGGGGCGCCGGAGGGCGTGGCGCAGGCCGAGCAGGCGGCCGTGCTGCTCCGGGAGCACGGGGTCGACAGTGACGAACTCGCCCTGTGGCAGGACCTGGTGATGTTCCACACCCGCACGGGCGACGGGCCCGGCCGGGCCCGGGCGCACGAGGAGGCGGCGGCGGTCTCGGCCCGGCTGGGCAACGGCTTCGCCGCCGACGGGCTGGCGATGGACGTGGCCGACACCGCCCTGCGTGACGGCCGCCTCGGGGAGGCGCAGGAGTTGACGTCCGCCCGGTCCGCGGGCGCCCTCGGCGACCCGGTGGGCCTGCGCGTGGTCCGTAGCTCCGCGCTGGCCGTGATGGGACTGACGGGCGAGGCGACCGCGCTGTTGCGTTCCTGCGCCGAGGAGTTGGAGGCCCGGCCCGGGGTGTCCGGGCTGCTGCCGCAGGTCTACCTCTCGCTGAGCGGCCTGCTGGCCGGCGACGACCCGGACGCGGCCGAGGAGTGCCTGCGCCGGGGCGCGGAGGTGGCCGGCACCATCGGCGACCCGATGGACCGGGCCCGTTGCCTGGGCCTGCTCGCCTGGACGATCGCCCGCCGGTCGGTGGATGCGGCCGGCCCGGGCGGCGTCGACCGGACGGCCGAGTACGAGGCGCTGTTCGGCGAGGCGGTCGACCTGCTGCTGCCGCTGCGGACCCTGGAGGCCCTCGACCACCTCGCCACCGCGCTCCAGCAGCGCGGACAGGCGGCCTTCTTCCGGCTGGACGCCCCGGCCGCGGAGTACTGGCTGGCCTGCTCGGAGGAGGTCGGCCGGGCGGCGGGGCTCGGGCCGACGCTCGCCTTCACCCTCGGCTACCAGGGCATCCTGCTGCTCTCGGAGGCCCGGACGGACCCGGCCCGCTACGACCGGGCGGACGCCCGCTTCGCCGAGGCCCAGCGGTTGTTCACGACCGCGGGGATGACCGGCGACGGGTGGCGCCTGCTCTTCCACCGGGCCGTCTGCGCCCTGGAGTCGGGCGACCGGATCCCGGCGGAGCAGCGGAAGCGCTGGGCCGAGGCCGGGCGGCTGCTCACCGAGGCGGCGGCCGAGGCCGACACCCTCCGGATCGCCACCTCGACCCCCGGCACGGCTCCCGTCCGGGCCCAGGAGGCCGGGATCGCCTCGGCCCACGACAAGGGCGAGTTGTACCGCTCGGCCTTCGAACTGCACTGGCACCGGCTCGGCGACTCCGCCACGGCCCTGTACTGGCTGGAGCGGGCCAAGAGCCGCGCCCTGCTGGACGGGCTGGCCGCCCTCGGCCGGGACGGCGCCACGGACGGCGGCGTGACCGAAGGCGGCGCGACCGGCGGCAGCCCTGCCGTCGAGACCCCGGCGGCCGCCGAGGCGGTGACCTGGCCGGCTCTGCGGGCCGCGCTGGCCGCCGAGTTCGAGCGCAGCGGGCAGCGACTGGTGGTCGCCCAGTACCGCAGCTCGCCGACCGGGCTCCTGCTGCTCGGGCTGCGGCACGACTGGGAGCAGCCCCGGGTGGAGGTGATCGACATCGACCTGGCCAGGCTGCGCCGGTTCACCGCGAGCACCTTCCACCGTTCCGGCGAAGTGCGGACGATGGGCGACGGGGCGCTGCGCACCTGGGTACGGTTCGCCGGCCTGGTCGGGCCGCTGGCCTCCTGGACGCAGCCCGGGGACGTGGTGGTGCTGGTCCCGCACGGACCGCTGCACGACCTGCCCCTGCACACCCTGCCCGTGGACGGCGTCCCGCTGCTGCTGCGCAACCCCGTCGTCCAGGTGCCCAGCAGCTCCGTGCTCGCCGACCTGCTGCGGCGGGACGCCCGTGGTCCGGCCTCGCGGGCCGGTGGCGCGAGCGTGCTCGCCGATCCGCAGCGGAACCTGCCGCACGCCGTGGCGGAGGGCGCGGCCGTGGCCGGACTGCTCGGCGTACCGGCCGTCACCGGCGAGCCGGCCACCCGGGCCGCCCTGCTCGGAGCCCTGGAGACCGCCGGGCTGGTGCATCTGGCCGGCCACGGCCTGATCACCACCGGCAGCGGCTTCGAGCGCGGGGTGCACCTGTCCGACGGTCCGGTGCGGGCCGCCGACCTGGTCGGCCGCCGGATCAGGGCGGGAACGGTGGTGCTCAGCGGCTGCGAGACCGGCGTCAACGAGCAGCGGGCCGGGGACGAGCCGGTCGGGCTGCCGAGGGCGCTGCTGCTCGGCGGCGCCCGGTCCGTCCTGGTCAGCCAGTGGCGGGTGGCCGACTCCTCCTCCCGCGATCTGCTCACCGCCTTCCACCGGAAGCTGGCCACCGGTGACGCCCCCGCCCTGGCCCTGCACCACGCGGCGGCGGAGACGTTCCGGACACCCGGCGGGAAGCTGGAACACCTCTACCACTGGGGCGCGTTCGTCCTGGTGGGCGACTGGGCCTGACCACCGGCCCGCCGGACCGCGTCCGGTGCACGCGCCAGATCCACCCCACCGGGAACAGCCGATCCGTCGAACGAGGAGAGAGCGTGCTCGAAGAACCCCTGGAGCAGTGGGACGAGGACATCCCGCTGGAGCTCGACACCGGCGCCCTGGAGGAGCGGGCCGGGGACTCGGAGGCCGAGGACATCGACCTGGACGACGAGGCGGTGCTGCTCGCCCGTCGCAGCCGGCTCGCCCTGCGGGCCCTGCCCAGCGTCTGGGTGGAGCACACGCCCCCGCCGCAGACCCTCGTCGACCTGTCGTTGCGCTGCGCGTTCCACCGGCACCCCGACGTGAAGCTCGCCTGGGTCAGGCTCACCGTCGACCTGCCCGAGGACGGGACGGTGCTGGACCTCAGCCCCGACGGTGAGATCGCCGACCGGCCGGTGCACATCGTCACCCGGTACGGCGGCGGGCTCTCCCTCCAGACCGAACTCATCCCGCTGGCTCCCGAGGTGGCCGCCGAACGGGTGCGCGAACAGGACGTCTTCCTGCCCGGGCTGACCGTCTCCGGACGGGAATTCTCCTACGCCCAGTGGGACTTCCTGCAGCAGGGCGAGACCCCGCTGCACGTGGACCGCAACCTGCGCGCACTGGTCGCGCTCCCGGCCGGGACGGCCGAACTGCCGCTGACGGTCACCCTCCGGGCCAAGGTCACGGTCGGCGGCCTGCTGGGGACCGTCCCCCTGCTCGGGAAGCGCCGGATCGTCCGCAAGGCCTCGGGGATCGTGAAGCCCTGAGACGCAGGTGCCCGGCCCGGCATCGCCGGGCCGGGCCGTCGCTCTGCGGTCGTGCTCAGCAGCCGGCGGGGAAGTCCGGGAAGTCCCCGGCCCGGACGCCCGCGACGAAGGACTGCCAGGCGGCGGCCGGGAAGACCAGCGCCGGACCGGACGGGTCCTTGGAGTCACGTACGGGGACGAGGCCCGGGAATCCGGGGGCCACCTCGATGCACTCGCCGCCGTCGTCCCCGCTGTAGCTGCTCTTGCGCCAGGTCACCGTGTTGAGATCGAGATTCGTCATGGGCGCTGTACCCCTCCATCGCACTGGTGATCAAGGCAGTCGACTCTCGGCCCGAGAGTACGTCAGTCCGCAGCACATCATAGATCTGCGCGTGACGGACCAGCACTGACGGATCGTCGCTGAAGTGCCCTCGCCCCAGACTCTCGGAATAGACCCACTCATGTCCGTCAGGAAGCTTGATGAAGGTCATCGAGGTCTTGGGCGGGGCCAGGTCGGCCGACTCGAACGGCGCCACCTGAATGGCGATGTTCGGACGCCGGGACACCTCCAACAGATGCTCCAGCTGGCCACGCATCACGGCCGGCCCACCGACGTTCCGCCGGATCGCGCTCTCGTCCAGCACGACCACCAGCAGCGGGCCGTCGTCGGCGAGGAAGCGGTGCTGCCGACTCATTCGGGCCGCCACCCGCTCCTCGATCAGGTCGGGGTTCCCGGCGGCCGCGCCGCGCGTGAAGAGCGCACGGGCGTACTCCTCGGTCTGCAGCAGGCCGTAGATGCGGGACACCTGGTAGGCGCGGATCGCGACCGCCTCCGCCTCCATCTGTGCGAAGCGCTGGAACCAGTCGGGGTGTTCGACCTCGGCGTACCAGTCGACCCGCTTCCAGATCCGGATCAGGACGCCGCCCATCAGCAGCACCTCGTCGCACTGCTTGATGAACTTCTCCTGCGGGATCCGGCCGCCGTTCTCGATCCGGGTGATGAGCGTCCGGTCGCAGTGCAGGAGTTTGGCCAGTCCGGCCTGGGAGTAGCCGGCCGCCTCACGGGCGTGGCGGAACTCGCCGCCGAACAGCACGGCCGAACTGATGGTCGAACCCGTGTCGGGCCTGGGACGCGGCACAGCCAACCCCCGTAGTGACATTGGACCTTGGCACCCTTGATCGCTCGTCACGCTACCTCCGGGCACCGATGCTTGTGAGCGGAACGCGATTGTTCCCTCGCTCTGCGTGAGCGTGCGCGCCCGTCCACGGTCGCGCACGCCCTGTGGGGCGCATGTCGGCAGCTCGTACACCGGAGGTGGGCCCATGGCCGAGACACTCGACCGACCGACGACCGTGGAGGGGGAGTACTCCTGCTGGCTGCCGCGCCACCGGCGGTCACCGGGGGTGGCGCGGCTGCTGCTGCGGACCTACCTGGGCGGCTTCGCGGGCGGGGAGCGGTTCGCCGAGGTGGGCGAGCTGCTGCTCAGCGAGCTGGTGACCAACGCGGTGGAGCACGCCAGGGTGCCGGCCGGGCGGCTGGTGAAGGTGCGGTTCGCGCTGGAGGCGGACCGGCTGCGGGTGGAGGTGCACGACGCGAGCCCGCAGCGGCCCGTCCCGGAGCCCGCGCCTGCCCGGCCGGACGCGGAGGCGGGCCGGGGGCTGCTGCTGGTCCGGGAGCTGTCGGACGGCTGGGGCAGCTGCCCGAGAGCGGGCGGGATCGGGAAGTTCGTCTGGTTCGAGTGCACCCCGGCCGGGCCGGCCGGGGCCGTGACCGGAACGTCGGACACCGTCGCGGCGCTGACGCCGGCAGGGCCGGGTACGGCATGAGGGGGCGGGCCGGGCGGTGGCCACGGATCGCGCAGGAGCTGGCCCGGGCGGACGCGGGGACGGCGGGGCTCCTGGACACCGTCGAGCAGATGCTGCCCGCCGGCGGGCCGCAGACCCTCCCCCAGGTGCTGGCACCCGTCCGTGCCTACCTGCTCCGGGCGCTCGGCGCGGACCGGCCCTTCGAGGGGGCGTGCGTGTTCGCCGGGGAGATCGCGGCGGCCGGGCGGCCGCCCGTCCAGGTGCGGGTGGAGCTGCTGGCGCCGGCCCCGGAGGACGGGCGCCGGGTGCTCGGGCCCTCCCGCCGGCCGGCGCCGCCGGACGCCGGGGAGGCGCGGATCAGCCCTGCGGGGGCGGGGCCGGCGCCGGGGTGACCGGCCGGCCGGCCGGGCTGTCCGCCACCTGGTCCGGACGGGTGGGGCCGCCCAGCGGGGAGCCCATCCAGGACAGCGCCTTCCAGCCGTCCTCGGGGCTGCCGTCCAGCACCACCACGCCGGTGTTGTCGAGCGGGTGCCGGGCCGCGAAGGGCACGTCCACGTTCTCGGCCCGGGCGGCCGCCCACATCCGGATGGCGGCGCCGTGGCTGACCATGGCGACCGTGCCGGCGCCCGACGCGGCGGCCTCGGCCACCACCTCGTCCAGCCGGGCGAGGGCCTCCGCGCCGCTCTCGCCACCGGGCATCCGCAGCTCCAGGTCACCGGCCGACCAGGCGAAGGCCGTCCGCATGTAGAGCACGCCCGCCGCCTCGTCCCCGCGCAGCTCCAGGTCCCCGGCCGAGAGCTCCCGCAGGCCGTCCCGGACCAGCGGCTCCAGCCCGCGCGCGGCGGCCAGCGGCGCCGCGGTCTGCTGGGTGCGGACCAGGGTGGATACGTACAGCAGGCCGAGGTCCTCCTCGGCCAGGGCGGCGGGCAGCGCGGCGGCCTGCCGCTGTCCGAGCGGGGTCAGCTCGGCGCCGGGCCGGGCGGTGTCCAGCAGGCGGCCGAGGTTGGAGAAGGTCTCGCCGTGGCGGATGAGCAGCAGACGCATGGTGCGGATCGGGCTCCGATCTCGGTCTCGTGCGGACGGGCGGGCCGGGCGGCGCGGCGGCCGCCCGGAGCTTCCATCCTGCCAGGAAGCCCCGGGCGGAGCCGGGGGAAGGCCGCCGCCGGGGTGCCGGCCGGCTCAGCCCGGCGGGGCGACCAGGCCCGCCTCGTACGCGATGATCACCAGCTGGACGCGGTCCCGGGCGCCGAGCTTGGACAGCAGCCGGGCCACGTGCGACTTGGCGGTGGCCACCGAGATGAAGAGGTCGTCCGCGATCTCGCCGTTGGACCGGCCGCGCCCGACCAGGGTCAGCACCTCGCGCTCCCGGTCGGTGACGCCCTCCAGCGGGCGCGGGGCGCGGCCGGACCCCGCCCGGGCCCCGGCCAGGAAGTCCGCGATCAGGCGGCGGGTGACGCCCGGCGCGATCAGCGCGTCCCCGGCGGCGACCACCCGGACCGCCGCCAGGATGTCGTCCAGCGCCATGTCCTTCACCGCGAAGCCGCTCGCACCGGCCCGCAGCGCGCCGTGCACGTGCTCGTCCTCGTCGAAGGTGGTCAGCACCAGCACCCGGGTCGGGCCCTGGCCCGCCATGATCCGGCGGGTCGCCTCGATCCCGTCCATGCCGGGCATCCGGATGTCCATCACCACCACGTCCGGCGCCAGCTCGGCCGTCAGCCGGACGGCCTCCTCGCCGTCCGCCGCCTCGCCGACCACTTCCAGGTCGGGGGTGTCGGTGATCAGCACCCGCAGGCCCGAGCGGACCAACGGCTGGTCGTCGGCCAGCACCACCCGGACGGTCACCGGACCTCCGCCGCGTCCGGGAGCGGCCGCGCGGTGACGACGGTGGACGCCGGAGCGGGCAGCGGCAGCACGGCCGCCACCCGGAACCCGCCCCCGGGGCGCGGCCCGGCCTCGAACCGGCCGTGCAGCAGAGCCACCCGCTCCCGCATCCCCACCAGGCCGAAACCGCGCCCCGGCGCCGGGCCGGTCACCCCGCGCCCCTCGTCCACGACCTCCACCGACAGCTCCTCGTCCCCGTGGCCGACGCTCACCCGGCAGTGACCGGTGCCCGCGTGCCGGACGACGTTCGTCACGGCCTCCTGCACGATCCGGAAAGCCGACAGCTCGATGTCCGGCGGCAGCGGCCGCCGCTCCCCGCTCCGGCACACCTCCACCCGCACCCCGGCCGTCGCGGTCGCCTCCGCCAGCCGCTCCACGTCCGCCAGACCCGCCATCGGCTCGGACAGCACCGGGCCCGCGCCCTGCGGATCGGCCTGACGCAACGCCACCAGCGTTCGGCGCAGCCCCGCCAGGGTCTCCCGGCTGGTCTCCTCGATCGCCTGCAGCGCCTTCCTGGCCTCGTCCGGCTGCGTCCCGATCACCCGGCTGCCGACCCCTGCCTGGATCGCGATGATGCCGATGCTGTGGGCGACCATGTCGTGCAGTTCCCGGGCGATCCGCAGTCGTTCGGCGGTGATCGCCTGTTCGGTCGCCTGCGTGCGGGCCGCCGATGCGGCCTCCCGTGCCTGCCGCACCGAAAGGCCGATCGACCAGGCGAACAGCATCATCAAGGCGGCCGGGTACTGGACCTGACCCAGCTGCACGTCAACGCCCCGCTCCGCCTGGACCACCTGGTACCCGGCCATCACCGCGACGGACACGCCCAGCGCCCGCAGCGCGATCTTGCCCGAGCGGACCGTCACCAGGTAGCAGAGGGCTGCCGCGGCGGGCAGCAGATGACCGATCCGCAGGTTCAACGGCAGCAGTTCCTCGGTCAGCGCCATACCGAGGCCGGCCGACAGCAGCATCCCGAAGACCGCCACGGGGAACCGCCGCAGCAGGACGGCGGCCAGCAGGTCCACGCCCACCGCGGCCAGCGGGCCCGGCCGTTGGACCCCTTCGCCGACCCCGTACGGCTCCCCGAGCAGGCTCTCCGCCACGGTGACGATCAGGATGGTGGCGCCCGCCCACAGCAGCGCCGGCCGCAACCGGTGCGCGGCGGCGGGCGGGGGCGGGGCAGCTGCTGTGGCGTCCATCCGGCGAGACTAACCGGCCCGCGAGCTGCGGACATCAGCCCCCGGGCGTACGCCCGGGGGCCAGTGCCGGCCGGGCAGGTGCCGCCCGTGGCCCGATGTCAGGCGGGCGCCGCACCGGCAGGGTTGGCAGCGTGATCGAAGTCAACGAACTCACCAAGCGCTACGGCCGCCGGACGGCGGTGGACCGTCTCTCCTTCACCGTGCGCCCCGGGCAGGTCACCGGGTTCCTGGGCCCCAACGGCGCCGGCAAGACCACCACCCTGCGGATGATCCTCGGCCTGGACGCGCCCGACGGCGGCACCGCCACCGTCAGCGGCGTCCCGTTCCGCGACCACCCGCGTGGACTGCACCACGCCGGCGCCCTGCTGGACGCGCAGCAGGTGCACGGCGGGCGCACCGCCGCCGCCCACCTCGCGGCGCTCGCCCGCAGCAACGGCATCGCCGCGCGCCGGGTCGAGGAGGTGCTGGAGGAGGTCGGCCTGGCCGGGGCGGCCCGGCGCCGGATCGGCGGGTTCTCGCTCGGCATGAAGCAGCGCCTCGGCGTCGCCGTCGCCCTGCTCGGCGACCCGCCGGTGCTGATGTTCGACGAACCCGTCAACGGCATGGACCCGGAGGGCGTGCTCTGGGTGCGCGGGCTCTTCCGCCGGCTCGCCGCCGAGGGCCGCACGGTGTTCCTCTCCAGCCACCTGATGACGGAGATGGAGCAGACCGCCGACCAGCTGGTGGTGATCGGGCAGGGCCGGCTGATCGCCGCCGAGCCGGTCGCCGTGTTCGCCGCCCGGGCCGGCCGGCCGGGCGTCCTGGTCGGGACGCCACGGGCCGCCGAACTGACCGCACTGCTGACGGCCGCCGGGGCAGCGGTGACGCCCGAGGGCTCGGCCGGCTCCGAACGGCTCGTCGTGACCGGCCTGCCGGCCGGGCGGATCGGCGCACTGGCCGCCGAACACCGGATCACCCTGCACGAACTGACCGTCCGTACCGCCTCGTTGGAGGAAGCCTTCATGGAACTGACCGCCGGGAGCATCGAGTACCGGGCGGGGGAAGCCCGATGAGCGCCCCCGTCACCGGCCGGGCCACCGCACCCCGTGCCACCGTCGGCGCCGGCGCCCCGCCGCCCGTCCGCTTCGGCGACCTGGTCGCGGCCGAGTGGATCAAGATCCGCTCGCTGCGTTCCACCCCCTGGCTGCTCGGACTGGTCGTCCTGGTCGCCGTCGGCGCCGCCGGGCTGGTGTCGCTCGCGGACTACGACGCCATCCCCCGCCGCGGCCCCGAGTCGCCGTGGGAGCCCACCTTCGCCCTGCACGACGCCTTCCCGCCCGAGGGCTACCTGATGCTGATGCTCGCCGCCGCCAGCCTCGGGGCGATCGCCGTGGTCAGCGAGTACGGCAGCGGGCTGATCCGCACCACCACGGTGGCCGTGCCCGCCCGCGGCTCGGTGCTGCTGGCGAAGGCCGCCGTCCAGTTCCTGCTGTGGACGGCGGTCGGCGCCGTCACCGTCACCGGCTCGTACCTGCTCTCCTGGAGCATCCTGGACGGCCGGGACGCCGGCATCGCCGTCACCGCCCCCGGCGCGCCGACCGCCCTGGCGGCGTCCGTGCTGCTCGGCCCGGTCTGCGCCCTGGTCGGCCTCGGCCTCGGCGCCCTGATCCGGCACGCCGCGACCACCGTGCTGACCGGCGTCCTCGTCCTGCTGATCCTGCCCACGGTGATCCTGCCGGCCAACAACCGCTCGACCGTCGGCCTCAACCACACCCTGGTGCTCAGCGCCTGGCAGCGCCTCACCCGCACCTGGGGGGCGCCGTCCGCCGTCGACCACTACGCCTCGTACGCCGGGTCCTGGGCCGTGTACGCGCTCTGGCCGCTGGTGGCGGTCGCCCTCGCGCTGGTGGTGGTGCGCCGCCGGGACGTCTGACGGGCGCCCGGCGTCCCGTGGCGCGCCGGGCTCAGCCCGCCTCGCGGCCCCGGAAGGACCGCCGGTACTCGCGCGGCGCGAGCCCCACCCGGCGGACGAAGGCCGGGCGCAGCGAGACGGCGGAGGCGAAACCGCAGCGGGCGGCCACCTCGTCCACCGGCAGGTCCGTCTCCTCCAGCAGGCGCTGGGCGGCCAGCACCCGCTGGTCCAGCAGCCAGCGCAGCGGGGAGGTGCCGGCGGCCTCGACGAAGCGGCGGGCGAAGGAGCGCTCGGACATCAGCGCCAGGCCCGCCATCCGGCGGACCGTCCACGGGGTGTCGAGGCCGGCCAGCACCTCCGTCCGGACCCGGGCCAGCGGGTCGTCGCCGGCCTCCTCCGGCACCGGGGACGGGATGAACTGGGCCTGGCCGCCAGCCCGGAACGGCGCGGTGACCATCGCCCGGGCGATCGTGGCGGCGGCCTGCTGGCCGTGCGCGGAGCGGACCAGGTGCAGGCAGAGATCGATGCCGGCGGCGACCCCGGCCGAGGTCCAGATCTCGCCGTCGCCGGTGAACAGCACCTCCGGCTGGACGTCCACGGCCGGGTGGCGGGCGGCCAGGTCCTGGGCGACGCACCAGTGGGTGGTGGCGGCCCGGCCGTCCAGCAGGCCGGCGTCCGCGAGGACGAACGCGCCGGCGCAGAGCGAGGCGATCGGGATGCCGCGCGCATGCACCGCGCGCAGCGCCGCCAGCACCTCCGGGGCGGTCGGCGCCAGCGGCCGCTCCACCCCGGGGACGACCACCAGGTCGCAGTCGAGCAGGCCCTCCAGGCCGTGGTCCGGCGTCCGCTCCAGCCCGCCGCCGAGCCGGACCCTCACCCCGTCCGGCCCGCAGACCCGCAGGTCGAAGGCGGGCACGCCGGGCCGGCTGACCCGGTTCGCCCAGACCTCGCCGATCACCGCGTAGTCGAAGGCCCGTACGCCGTCGAAGATCAGGCAGCCCACTGTGCGCATGGCAGGAATCTATCGACCGACGCCCTCCCGCGTCACCGGCACGGGCGTTCCGGGGCGGCCAGGGCGGGCAGGGCGGGCAGGGCGGACCGTCACCGGCCGCCCGGAGGCGCTGGCAGGAATGTATCGATCGATGGCGCCGGCGCCACTCACCGGCCCGGACCGGCCGGCGGCACGATCGACGCATGACGAACACCAGCGCATTCGACGCCCCGCTCACCCTCGCCCCCGACGCCGTCCTGATCGTGATCGACGTCCAACGGGGATTCGACGACGAGGAGTTCTGGGGCCCCCGGGACAACCCCGACGCCGAGAAGCGGATGGTCCAGCTGATCGAGAGCTGGCAGGCCACCGGCCGGCCGATCGTGACCGTCCAGCACGCCTCGACCGCCGGGCCGTTGGTGGCCGGCACCCCCGGGCACGAGCTGAAGCCGGAGATCGCGGCCGTCGAGCCCGACCTGCACATCGTGAAGTCGGTCAACAGCGCCTTCTACGGCACCCCCGACCTGCACGAGTGGCTCCAGGCCCGCGGCACCGGGCAGTTGGTGATCACCGGGATCATGACCAACGTCTGCAACGAGGTCACGGCCCGGATGGGCGGCAACCTCGGCTACGACGTGATCTTCCCGGCCGACGCCATGCACACCTTCGCGATGGCCGGCCCCGACGGCGCACTCATCCCCGCCACCGAACTGGCCCGGGCCACCTCGGCGGTGCTGCACACCGCCCGCTTCGCCAAGGTGGTCACCACGGACGCGGTGCTGGCGGCGGCCGGGGCCTGACCGCCGTCCCCACCGGCGGGGGCTTCGCGGTCAGCCGCGCGGGCCCCGGGCCCGGGCGCTCAGGTCCCGCAGCAGGATCGTCAACAGGCGGGCCAGCTCGTCCTGTTCGTGCGGCGCCAGGCTCTCGACCAGGCCCTGCTCGTAGGTCAGCAGCCCGCCGACCGCCTCCTCCACCGCCCGGTGCCCGGGAGCGGTCAGCTCGACCTCGACCGCCCGGGTGCCCGGCTCCGGCGGCAACCGCCTGACCAGGCCCTCGCCCTGGGCGCGGTCCACCCGCTGGGTCACCGCCCCGGCCGTGATCAGGGAGCGGTCGGCGAGCTCCCGGGTGGTGAGGCGGTAGGGCGGGCCGGAGCGCCGCAGGGTGCTGAGCAGGTCGAGGGTGGCGGCGTCCATCGCGACCACGGCCAGCACCCTGCGGCGCTCGTCGTCCAGCAGCTTGGCCGCCTGGCGGATCCGGGTGAGGATGCCGATCGACCCCACGGGCAGGCCCGGTTGCTCGCGCTGCCAGGCCCGGGAGATCTCCTCGGCGCGGTCGATCGGGAGCTGCTCGGGCGTGGTCATGCTGATAGTGTCCCATAAACGTTTAGCGCTAAACGAGGAGTGGGGATGCGTCAGATCGTCGTCACCGGAGGCGGCACCGGCATCGGCCGGGCGATCGCCGGATCGTTCGCCGCACAGGGCGACCAGGTCGTGATCACCGGCCGCCGCAAGGACGTCCTGGAGCGGACCGCCGCCGAACTCGGGCCCGGCGTCACCGCCGTGGCCTTCGACGCCACCGATCCCGGGCAGGTCGAGGCCGCCCTGGACGCCCTGCCCGCACAGGTGGACGTCCTGGTCAACAACGCCGGCGGCAACACCGACATCGGCGCACCGGCCCCCACCGGGCTGGCCGGCCTCGCCGCCGCCTGGCGCGCCAACCTGGACGCCAACGTCCTGTCGGCCGTCCTGGTCACCGCCGCGCTCCGGCCGAGGCTCGCCGCCGGGGGCGCGGTGGTCAGCGTCAGCTCCATCGCGGCCCACCGCGGCGGGTCGGGCTCCTACGGCGCCGCCAAGGCCGCCGTCGAGGTGTGGAACCTCACCCTCGCCCAGGACCTCGGCAAGGACCGGATCACCGCCAACGTCGTCGCCCCCGGCTTCGTGGAGGCCACCGAGTTCTTCGGCGGCGCCATGACCGAACAGCGCCGGGCGGCCCTGATCGCCCAGACCAGCACCGGCCGGGCCGGCACCCCGGCCGACATCGCCGGCACCGTCCTCTTCCTGGCCTCCCCCGCCGCCGGCCACCTCACCGGCCAGACCCTGCACGTCAACGGCGGCTCGCTGGCCGGGCGCTGAGCCCGCCGGGGCCGCCCGGGCCGGCAAGCTACGCCGGCGCCCCGGGCGGCCCCGACACCCCCGGCCCGTCCGGCCCGTCCGGACGCCCACGCAGGAAGCCCGCCCAGAGCCAGGCCAGGACGGCCAGCACCAGGACGAGCAGCACCCGGACGAACACCCGGTAGCCGAACTGGGAGCCGCCGATGCCCATCAGCATCGAACCGAGCGGGATGCTGGAGAACACCGAGAGCCGGCGCAGGCTGAAGACCCGCACCCTGATCGCGGCCGGGGTCCGGTCCAGCCAGACCGCGCCGCCGACCGCCACCAGGACGGCGAACAGCGCCCCCGCCAGCGCCATCGCGACGACCAGCGCGGGCGGCCACGGGACCACCGTCACCAGCAGGAGCACCAGGCAGATGGCGGCGAAGGCCGACGCGGCCGTCCGCAGGCCCGCGACCGTACCGCTGCGCCCGCGCACCCGGATCAGCAGCACGGTGCCGGCCAGCATCCCCACCCCGTACGCCGAGGACGCCCAGCTGTACAGGCCCGCCTGCGCCGCCGCCGGCATCCGGTACTCGTCGATGAACGCGGGCAGCACCGCGTAGAAGGGGAAGACCACCAGATTGGCGAGCGCGCCGAACAGGACGAGGAAGACGAGTTCGGGACGGCTGCGGATCAGCCGGGTCGAGTCGGCGGCCTCGCGCAGCGTCCGGCGCAGCGCCCCGGCCCCGCCGGCGGACCGGCCCGGCGGACCGGTCCGCGCGACCGGCACCAGGTCGATGTGCCGCCGGGCGGCCCGGACCGCGACCAGCACCACCAGCACCCCGCCGAGCGCGATCACCGCCAGCCCCCGCAACGACCCGGCGGCCAGCAGCCCGCCGCCGACGATCGGGGCCGCCGCGCGGGCCACCTGGGTGTGGATCTGGGTGAGCAGCGCCGTCCGCACCGGCGGCCAGGACCCGGGGGCGAGATCCGCGCCGAGGTTCTCCATCGCCGCCATGTAGAGGGTCTGCAGGGTGAAGACGACCACGTAGCAGAGCGTCCCCACCACCAGGGTGCCGACATCGGGCCGGCGCCCGAACACCACGGTCAGGACGGCCAGCGGCAGCAGCAGGGCGGTCAGCAGGACGACCAGGCCGCGCCGCCGGTCGGCCCGGTCCAGGGTGCCGGCCAGCATGGTCGTCACGATCAGGGACAGGGCGCTCGACAGCGCGACGGTGGTGCCGAGATGGGCACCGCCGCCCGGTGCTCGGCTGATCCACCAGCCCAGCCCGAAGACGCACAGTCCGGTGGAGATCACCGTCAGCAGGCTGGGGATCCACACCGCCATGAACGGGCCCGCGCCGAGCGGGCGTTCGGTGTCCGGCGGGACGGCGGACGGTGGGGCGGTGGCCGGTGGCCGGGCCGGCAGGGGCGGCTGGGGCAGCGGTGACGGCGGGGGCTTCGGGCCGCTCACGGCAGGGCTCCTTCCTCGGGGACCGCAGGGGTCTGCGGGCTCGCCGGGCGCCCGGGGACGTCCGGGGTCTCGGACGCCGCGGACGCCGCGGACGCCTCCGCCGCCTCGGCGAGGGCCGGCAGCGGGCCCCCGACCAGCCGGGTGATCTCCCGGGCGAGGGCGATCAGGGCCGGCTCGCTCCCCGCCGGACCGACGGCCTGGACGGCGATCGGAGCCCGGTGCGCTGCGTCCACCGCCACCGGGAGGGTGATCGCCGGCAGTCCGGCCCAGCTGGCCACCGGGCTCCAGCCGACCCGCAGTTCGTAGTCGGGGTCGTCGGGATCGGGCATGGTCGAGGCCGAGCCGGACGGCCTGGACACCTCGCGGGGCAACGCCGGGGTGACGGGCATCAGCCAGGCGTCCACCGCCGCCTCGGCGAACAGCCCGGGTACGGCGGCCCGGCTGCCCCGCAGCGCGTCAAGGAGCTCCCCGTAGCGCCGGTCGCCGACGGCCGCACCGGCCTCCAGCGCCACCCGGGTCGAGTCGGCCAGCCGGGGGGCGAACTCCTCCCGCCGGGCCCGGTAGGCGTCCCAGGCCGTGCGGGAGCACAGCTCGTACGTCGCGCCGCGCCAGCGCGTCACCGCGTCCGGGCGGACCGGCACCACCCGGTGGCCGGCGTCGGCCAGGGCCCCGCAGAGGCGGTCGACGGCCTGCCGGACCTGCGGGGCGCACGGGTCCCGCAGCGCCTCCTCGACCAGCCCGATCCGGAAGACCCGGCCCACCGGACGCCCGGCACCGCCCGGGGCGCCGGCCAGGGTGCCCGCGATCCCGCTGGTCAGCCAGAAGTGCTCCAGGTCCTCGGCCGTCCGCGCCAGCCAGCCCGGCGAGTCCAGCGGCGGCGAGAGCGGGAAGACCCGGTCGAGCAGCCGGGGCCGGTGGGTCATCCGCAGGCCGACCACCCCGCAGGCGGCGGCGGGCAGCCGGATCGAGGCCACGCTGTCGGTGCCCAGCGCGATGTCGCAGATGTTCGCCGCCACGGCCACCGCGCTCCCGGTGCTCGAACCGGAGGGGGCGAGATGCGGGAAGTACGGGTTCACACAGCCGTGTTCCAGGCCGATGCTCAGCTCCGGGGTGACCAGCTTGGCGTTCACCACGACGCCCCGGAGCCCGCGCAGGACGCGGGCGGACGCGCGCGGGTGGTGCCGGTAGTCGCGCAGCCCGAGCCGGGTGGCGAAGCCGGCCGCGTCCACGATGTCCTTGACGCCGACCCGGACGGCGGCGCCCTCCGCCCCGCGGAGCTCCCGCAGTTCGGTGCTCGCGCGGTACCGCCGGTCGGCGTCCGCGGCCCAGGCGTTCGCCGCCTCGCTCATCCCGGCCGCGCCGAACTCCCGCGCCGCCGCCGCGCCGGTGCGGCGTGCCAGCGGCAGCGCGAGCAGGGCGGGCGGCCCCGGGTCCGCCGGCCGTGCGGCCGGGCCGGCCGCCGGGGCCGGCCCGGGGCGGCCGGCCCGCACGGCGCCGCGGCTACTCGGCATCGAGGGCGGAGGTGACGATCCGGACACCGTGCTCCAGGTCCTCGGCGGAGATGTTCACCGGCGGCATCAGCTTGATCACGTGGTCGTCGCGGCCGCAGAGCTCCAGCACGAGACCGTCCGCGAAGCAGCGCTGCTGGACCCGGCCGGCCCGCGCGGCGTCCCCGGTGTCGATGCCGACGAGCAGGCCCCGGCCCCGGACGGTGACGTCCGTCCTGGGCTCGGCCCAGGCCCGCACCGCTCCCTGGAGCTGCCGCCCACGGTCCGCCAGCCGGTCGGTGAAGCCGGACTCCGTCCACAGGTCCAGGGCCGCCGCGGCCGTGACGAAGGCCAGTTGGTTGCCCCGGAAGGTCCCGGTGTGCTCGCCCGGCTTCCAGACGTCGATCCCCGGGGCGATCAGCAGCAGCGAGAGCGGCAGGCCGTACCCGCTCAGCGACTTCGAGAGCGTGATCAGGTCCGGGACGACGCCGGCGTGCGAGAAGCTGAAGAAGTCGCCGGTCCGCCCGATCCCCGCCTGGATGTCGTCGACGATCAGCAGGACGCCCCAGCGCTCCGTCAGGTCGCGCAGCCGGCGCAGCCAGCCGGCCGAGGCGGGGTAGACGCCGCCGTCCACCTGGACCGCCTCGACGATCACGGCGGCGGGCAGCTCCGTCCCGCCGGCCGGGTCGGACAGCAGGCGCTCCAGGTAGACGATCGAGTCGAAGTCGCCGCCCGGGCCCTGCTCGTACGGGACGAAGACCACGTCCTGGAGGCCGACGCCGCCCGCCCGGCGGGCGGACCGGCTGCCGGTGACCGACAGCGAACCGCGCGACATGCCGTGGAAGGCGCCGGTGAAGGCGACCACGGTCTGCCGTCCGGTCGCCTTCCGGGCGAGCTTCAGCGCCGCCTCCACCGCGTCCGTGCCGGTCGGCCCGCAGAACTGCACCCGGTGGTCCAGGCCGCGCGGGGCGAGCACCACCTCGTGGAAGCGCCGCAGGAACTCCCGCTTGGCCGAGGTGTGCAGGTCGAGGCCGTGGATCAGGCCGTCCGACGCCAGGTAGTCGAGCAGCCGCTCCTTGAGCAGCGGCAGGTTGTGGCCGTAGTTCAGGGCGCTCGCCCCGCAGAAGAAGTCGAGGTACGCGCGGCCGTCCTCGGTGTGCAGCCAGGAGCCCCGCCCGTGGGTGAACACCACCGGGAACTTGCGGCTGTAGAACCGTACTTCCGACTCGTGCCGCTCGAAGACGGACAGGTCGGCCGTCGTCCCGCCGGGCGGGACTGTCACTGTGGTCATGGAACGCTCTCTCCTCGGGGGCGGCCCGCCCGGCCGCGGTGGACGGGCCGGATCGGCGGGCGGCGCGGGTCAACGGGCACGGTTCAACGGGCACGGTTCAACGGGCGCGGTTCAACGGGCGCGTGGGGGTCAGCGGGAGCTGCGGATCAGCAGGCGGTCAGGGCGGTACAGGGCCGCCCGGGGGTGCAGGGCGGGCAGGTGGCCGCACCGGCCGTTGGCGGCGGCCGGTGCGGGCCGCCGGCTCAGGACGTCGTGGCCTCGCGCACCAGCACCGGGGTCTTGTGCGTCCGGGGGTTCACCTGGAGGCGCTCGACCGCGCGGACGGCGAACGAGCCCGGGGCCGAGGCCACCGCCCAGCCCAGCCGGTACACCCGGGTGAGGATCCGCTGCCGGGTCCGCTCCTCCACCGCCTCCCACCCGCTGCCCGGATCCACCACGATGCGGACCTCCATCCGCTCGGCGGGGCCGCCGTGGTCGAAGAGCGCGATCTGCACGTCCCGCACCTCCGGGACCGAGCGCGCCGACTCCACGATGTCCTCGGGCATCAGCAGGATGCTCACGAACTTCAGCTGGGGGTCGTCGCGGCCCGACACCTCCAGGGCCGGCTCCGGGCGGCCGCACGGGCAGGCGGTGAACCGCCCCCGGTCGCCGACCCGGTAGCGCAGGACGGGATTGACCGAGGAGGGGTGGGTGTTGGTGACGAGCACCACGCCGTCCTCGATCTCCACGTGCTGGTAGGGCAGCACGTGGAAGGTGTTCACCGGGCAGGACGGCCCGTTCAGGCCGATCACCCAGGTCTCGGTGGAGCCGTAGACGCCGTGCAGGCCGGCCCCGGGCAGCAGGCGCCTGGTCAGTTCGAGGGCCCGCTCCCCGAACTTCTCGCCCGTCCACAGCAGTTTGCGGAAGGCCGGGGCGGGCCGGCCGGTGGACTCGCAGAACTGCAGGATGTGCGCGATCTGGCTGGGGGTGGCGTCCAGCGCGGTGGCGCCGAGGCGTTCCACGAAGCCGAGCCACTCGTCCAGTTCGTCGTGGTCGACCGAACCCAGCGGGACGACCACCGAACCCGACTGGTGCGCGAGCATGTTGAAGAAGTTGTGCGAGGACCAGAGCCGGCCGGGCGTGTTGAAGTTGACCAGCACGTCGTCGGCGGTCAACGGCCGCCAGCTGTCCAGGATGTCGGCGACGAACATGCCCGTCGGCACCAGGCTCAGCTTGGGCGCCGAGGTGGTCCCGCCGCTGCCGTAGACGTACGCGCCGTGCGCCCTGCCCCTGGCGGTGGCCACCAGGTCGTCGAGGGTGCCGGCCAGTTCCTCCTTGGTGAGCACCGGGAGGTCCGACAGCTCCAGCTCCCCGGCCCGGCCGGCGAAGCCCTCGTACTTGGCGCGCAGCGAGGGGAGCCGGGCGGCCGCGTCGAGCACGGCGTGCCAGGCCTCGGCGGGCAGCCGGCGGACCTCCGCCCGCCCGCCCGGTCCGGTCCGGTCCGGCTCGGTCCGGTCCGGCTCGGTCTGCGGATCGTGGATCAGGGTCATCGGGTGGGTCCTTCCTGCACGTCGTGGACACGGTGGCCGGCCGCGGCGGCCCGGGGGAGAGCGGCGGACCCGGGGGCCGCCGGTGCCGCGCCCGCCCCCGGGAGCACGGCGGGGACGACGCGCACCGCGCGCGGGCCCGTGCCGACCGGGATCAGCCGGGCCGCGGCGTTCTGCACCGCCCGCCGCTCCGGCTCGCCGCCCACGGCCAGCAGGTCGTACCACTCGCCCCGGACCGGGTCGGCGAACGTCCTGCTGCTGACCTCGACCGCGGGGAGCGCCGCGCGCAGGCGCTCCTCGACGGCCCGCAGGTCGACCCTGCGCCCGTTCACCTTCACCAGGCGCCGGCGCAGCCCGGTCAGCCGGTAGCTGCGCGGGCCGGTGCGCAGCACCTCGTCGTCGAGCAGGTGCTCGCCGAGGTAGGGGCCGAAGGCGGCCCTGGCCACCCGGGGGCTGGTCACGGCCAGGAGTTCGGGTCCGTCCAGGGCCGCGGGGGCGGTGAACCGGACGTCCTCGGCGAGCGTCCAGTCCGCGCCGGCCGAGGAGCGGGTGGCGACCAGGCCGGTCTCGGTGGAGCCGTGCAGTTCGAGCAGCCGCAGCTCCGGCAGCGCCTGCCCGACCCGGGTGACGGCGTCGTCGGGCAGCCGCGCGGTGCTGTGCACCACGGTGAGCCGGGCCCGCGCGCGCAGCCGGGCCACCGACCTTTCCAACTGCCACCAGGTCGACGGGACGGCGGCCACCACCGGGCTGTCCGGCCCGGACGGCGGCGCGTCGGTGGCCCGCAGGTAGTGGGCGGGGACCCCGAGCAGCGCGGGCACCAGACAGCCGAGCAGCAGCCCGTAGAGATGGCCGAGCGGCGCGTGCACGAACACCGCGTCGGGCTCGGCGCCGGACAGCCGGGCGGCGAGCAACTCGGCCTCCGCGGCCAGCTGTTCGCCGGTCCGCCACCAGGTGACCGGCCGGCCGGTCGACCCCGAGGTCTCGAACGGCACCTCGGCGGGCAGCAGTGCGGCGAGCCCGGCGGCGGACCGGACGCCGAGGGCTCCCCAGTCCGCCACCCCGGTGGGGGTCTCGCGCCGGGTCAGCGCGCCCTCCAGGGCGCTCTCGGGCCGGATCAGGGCGGTCCGCGTCATCAGAAACCGGTCCCGAGGACGGCCTGGTCGGCGAGCTTGCGCCGGACGAGCGTCTCGATGGCGGCCACGCTCGCGAAGGTGGTCCGGAGGTCGTCGTCCACCAGGTCGATCGAGACGTCGAAGGCCCGCTCGATCTCGCCGACGCTGTCGATCACGGCGAGGCTGTCGTAGCCGGCGTGCACGCCGCCGAGCGGGAGGGCGTCGGCCGCCGGGTCGAGTTCGGTGCCGAGCAACCCGCCCAGGGCGGCCCGGATCCGGGGCCGGAGGTCGGGCTCCGGGACCGGTCCGGCCTCGGGGACGGGGCGGACGTCGGGGCCGGGTGCGAGCTCACTCACCGGACACCGCCGCGAGGAGCTCGGAGCCGACGAGGTGCAGCTCCGGGCGCACCTCGTGGAACTGGATGAACGTGCGCCCGGCGTCGACGCTGCCGCGCAGCTCCTCGACGATCCGCTCGGCGAGCCCGGTGCGGAACCCGGCGGGCCGGGCCAGGTCGACGGTGCACTGGACGAACGCGAAGCCCCCGGCGGCGCCGGCCCGGCCGGCGGCCGGACCTTCGGCGCCGGCGGGCGCCTCGCCGGACAGCACCGAACCCGGCCGGGCGAGCGGGAACGGCCCGCTGAAGTACCGCTCCGGGTCGGCGCTGACGAACTTGGTGATGACGTGGTTGATGTCCACGCCCTGGCCGCGCAGCCAGCGGCTGATGTTCTTGGCGAACCGTCGGTGCACCAGTGGATCGTCGACGGTGCTCTCCACCAGGATGGTCGGCACGAGTCCTCCTCGCTGATCGGTCCTGGGCCGGGGAACGGGTGCTGTGCCCCGGGCCGTTGGTCGGGAAGTCGTCGGGAAGTCAGAGGTTGAGCGGCGGGAGCCGCTCCGCCCGGTCGAGCAGGGTGCCGAGGGCGTCGGCGAGCGGGCCCGCGGCCTCCCGGGTGAGCGGGCTCCAGGAGTAGTGGCCCGCCGGGCCGCGGAGCTTCGCGGTGAACCGGCGCAGCTCGGCGCCGTCCACCGGCAGGCCGAGCACCTGCCTGGTCCGGACGGCCTGGTAGGTGCTGGCGAGGTCGGGCACGCCGCGCGGGGCGGACGCGTAGCCGCCGATCCGGGAGGCGTACCGCTGGAGCCGGCCGGCGGCGGCCCGGGCGGCCACCGGGTCACCGAGCAGGTGCAGCGCCCGGGCGGCCTGCGCGGTGGCGGCGCAGGTGACGGGGGAGCCCGGCGTGTACCGGTGGCCGGCGGTGCCGTCCCCCTCGGTGCCGCTGCCGCCCTCGTCGCCGTCGCCCCCGTCCGCCGCGCAGGAGTCGAGGAAGGCCCGCAGGGCGTCGGTGTCGAGCACCTCCGGGGGCCGGCCCAGCTGGTGCAGGATCTCCAGCGCCGACACCGTGGAGACCATGTCCGAGGCCCGGCCGTGCCAGTACCCGAAGCCGCCGTCGCTGTTCTGCAGCCGGCGCAGCCAGCCGGTCAGGCGGCCGGCGTCGAGCCCCGGGAGCCCGGCGAAGGCGAGCGCGGAGACCGCCCACAGCGTGCAACGGATCTCCGCACCCCGGCCGGGCATGTACATCACCCCGCCCTCGTACGGCAGGTGGGCGGCACGCAACCAGCGGGCGAGGCCGTCGGCCCCGGGGCCGGGCGGGCGCCGGGCGTCCCGGTGCTCGTCGTCCCGGCGCCGGTCGTCCCGGCGCTCCTCGTCCGGAACCGCGTCGGGCCGGCCGGCCGCGCCGGTCAGCAGCAGTGCGGCGGTCGCCAGGCTGTCACCGGCGGCCGAGCCCTCCCGGTAGCTGAAGCCCCCCTCCGGCAGCTCGCACCGGCCGAGGAACTCCAGGACGGCGGCCCGGTCGCGGGGCTCGCGCCCCAGCGTCTGCAGGGCGCCGACGGCGCTGAAGGAGGCCCAGACGTCGGCGTCCGGGTACCCCTCCCAGCGGGTGAACGCGGCCCCCGGGCCCTGCCGCCCGTCGATCCAGGCGAGGCAGTCCTGCTCCCGGGCGGGCCGGGCACCGAGCGCGTCCAGCGCGCGGACGGCCCGGAAGGTCGCCCACAGGCAGGTCGCGGTGGAACCCTCGTCGAAGACGAACCCGCCGGCGGCGGTCTGCCGCGCGTTGAGCCAGCCGACCAGGGCACCGGTGCGCCAGCCCGGGGCCCTGCTGCCGAAGGCGGCCCGCCAGGCCGTCGCGCCGTAGTAGCAGGCCCGCACGTCGGACTCCCCGGCGCCGGGGTACCAGCCGAGGCCGCCGTCCGCGCGCTGGGTCGCGGTCAGCCACTCGGCCAGCGCCTCGGCCCGCGGCACGGCGGCCCGCAGGACTTCGGCCAGCACCCGGGTGGCGTAGTAGGTCGCCCAGATGTCGGGCTCCTGGCCGGCCGTCATGGCGAAGCCGCCGGAGCGGTGCTGGATCCCGGTGACCCAGGCGAGCAGGGCCTCCCGGTGCGGGATCCCCCGGCCGAGGTCCAGCAGGGCCTGGGTGCTGTAGTAGGTGGCCCAGACGTCGGACGGCAGGCCCTTCTGCCAGGCGAAGCCGCCGTCCCGGTTCTGCCGGGAGAGCAGGGACTCCGCCGTCGCCGCCGGCCGCGCCGGTGCGCCGCCGAGCCAGTTGAGGGTGCGCACCGCCGCGTACGTGCACCAGAGGTCGGCGCCGCCCTGGCGGGCTCCTCCGTCGGTGGTGAGGTGGTCCCGGCCGTCGGGGCGGGGAGCGGCCCCGCCGGCTCCGGGTACGGTCGCGGGCGTGGCCGCCGGTACGGTCGCCGGCGTGCTTGCGGACGTGGTCGCGGCCATGGTCAGTCCACCCACTGCAGGTTGGTCCGCTTCCAGTTCTTCTGGCTGCCGCCCGCCTTGCTCAGCTTGGGCAGCTGGGCGACCGAGACGATCTGGGACCACTGCACGCCGATCTCCGCGAACCGCGAGCGGAGCCCCTCCCGCAGGTCCTCGTCCGGCCCGGTGGCGTCCACGTCCCGCTCCAGGACCAGCCGGCCGGCCTGCCCGTCCGGCCGCTTCAACTGGACCAGGTAGCCGGTGATCCCGGGTGCGCCGTAGATGATGCTCTCGATCGCCTCGGCGGTCAGCCGGACCCCGCCGACCCCGATGCTCTCGGTGGCCCGGCCGTGCACCTTGACCACCGGCAGGGCGAGCCCGCACGGGCAGTCCGCGCCGACGGTCACCAAGTCCCCGGTGTTGTAACGCACCAGCGGGCGGGCGAAGTTGTTGAGGGTGGTGACCACCAGTTCGCCGGTCAGGCCGGGTGCGGCGGGGCGCAGGACGTCACCGTCCAGGATCTCCACCAGGTGGCTCTGCAGCAGCAGGTGCTGGCGGTCGTGCTCGCAGCCGGCCGCGATGGTCCCGGTCTCGGTGCTCCCGTAGGAGGCGTCCAGCACGGTGGCCTGCCACTGCTCGCCGATCCGGGCGCGCAGCGGCGGGGTGCTCACCTCCCCCAGCAGCATCAGGCTCCGCACGCTCCGGCTGACCTCGGCCAGCCGGCCGCGCTCCTTCAGCAGCCGCGTCCACTGCAGGACCACGCCGGGCGCCGCGAAGACGTGCTGCGGCCGGTACCCGGTGAAGAGCGCGTCCAGCCGCTCCCAGTCCGAGATGCCCTGGGCGAAGGGATAGCTGCGCAGCATCGTGCAGCCCAGGTACTCGGCGACGTTGGCGATGAGGTCGGACACGGGGGCGACGTCCGAGGGCAGCAGCGAGGCCACCCGGTCCCCGGGCCGCAGGGTGCGCTCCCACACCGTGGCGACCGAGACGGTGTTCCACAGGGTGTCGGTGACCAGCCGCGGGGTCGGGGTGGGTACGCCGGTCGTCCCGGAGGTCTCGTAGTACTTGTGATAATGGTCCGTCGTATTCCTGAGGAATGCGGACGGATTTTCCTTGAGAGCAGATTTGGGAGTTATCGGAACGGATTCGAGACGGCGCTCCGCGACACCCGGGCGGTCCGCGAAATAGGGAACCTCGAGGAGTCTCCCCCAGAGGTCGTCGAGCTTTCTGTTCCGGCCCCTCCCGAGGACGTCGGGATCGAATCCGGAGGAAACGAGATTCAATCTCTCCTGGTGCGCGTCCCTGAGTGCCTGGTTCGCATCCGGTTCAAGTGACCACACGGGCCGCTACCTCCACAGCAGTTGCCGTCATTTCGCTGGTGCTAGTGCGGTTGTTGCTGTTGTGCTCCTTGCGATTTGATAGTGCATCAGTGATCCGGCACCGGCAAGCACGGGCCGATCGATGTAACGACCGGACACATGACTGCAACGAGGCGTCCACCTTCATTCGGCCCCCGGAGCGGGCCGGCCGGGAGCCTCCGGCGGACCTTGCCATACGCACCCGCACCGACCTACGATCCGGCCATGTCCTCCAGCAGCACCGGAACCCCCTCAGGGAATGCAGAAGTCCGCTGGATAACAGCAGATGAATTCCAGGTGTGGGCCGACACCGTACGCACCGGAACACATCGCCCGCCCGGCCGGGGGCGCAGCAGGCTGAACCGCCTCCCGTTCGTCCCGGGGCGCTTCCAGGGCGCGTTCGACGGGGACGAGTGCGTGGGCGCGTTCCGCAGCGCCCGCACCGAACTCGCCGTCCCCGGCGGCGGTCTCGTCGCGGCCGACGTGATCGCCGACGTGGCCGTGCTGCCCACCCACCGCCGGCGCGGCCTGCTGACCCGGATGATGGACCGCGAGCTGCGCGCCGCCGCCGGGCGCGGGGAGCCGCTCGCCCTGCTGATCGCGGCCGAGCCCACCGTCTACGGCCGGTTCGGCTTCGGCCCGGCCACCCGGCTCACCGGGTACCGGGTCGACGTCCTGCGCGCCGGCGGGGTACGGCTCCCCGCGGCGGCCGCGACCGGCCGGCTGCAGCTGCTCCCGCGGCCCCGGGCGGCCGCCGTCGGCCCCGGACTCTACGAGCGGTTCCGGCGCGGACGCCCCGGCGCGCCGGCCCGACCGCCGCAGTGGTGGACGGACGACACCGGCACCCTCTGGCACCCCCTGCGCGACGGCCCCGACCCGCTCCACGTCGGCTACCACGACGCCGCGGGCCGCCTCCAGGGGCTGCTGACCTACCGGGTCGACCCGCGCTGGGACGGCAACCTCCCGGCCGCCGAACTCACCGTGCTGGACCTGATCACCACCCACCCCGACGCCGCCGCGGCGCTCTGGGACTACTGCCTGTCGGTGGACTGGGTGACGACCGTCCTGGCCGAGAACCTGGCGCCCGACGACCCCCTGCCCCTGCTGCTCGGCAACCCCCGCGCCGCCCGCCCCGGCGGCCTGGACAGCGACTTCGCCTGGCTCCGCGTCCTCGACCCGCCGGCCGCGCTCGCGGCCCGGCGCTACTCCGGCCCCGGCCGGCTGGTCCTGGAGGTCGACGACCCCGCCGGGTACGCGCACGGCCGGTTCGCGCTGGACAGCGCGCCGGACGGCACCGCCCACTGCTCCCCCGCCCCGCACGAGTCCGCCGACCTGGCGCTCGGCGTCGGGGCGCTCGGCTCGCTCTACCTCGGCGAGCAGACGCCGGCCCGGCTGCACGCCGCCGGGCTGGTCGCCGAACTGCGGCCCGGCGCCGTCCTGGCGGCCGAGCTGCTGCTGCACACGGCCACCCGCCCCTGGTGCACCGACGGCGTCTGATCCACGGCACACCGCCCGGCCGGCCCGACCGCGCCGGGCCCGCGCCCGCACGGGCAGCAACCCGCGAACGGCAACGCCCGTACGCGCAAAGCCCGTACACGCAGAGCCCGCGAACGACACCACCCACGCACGACCACCACCCCGCCGACGACAGCGGGCAGGCAACCACAAGGAGAGGTGACACGATGGCGGCCAACGAACCCGGAGCACCCGTGGTCTTCGACGGACAGTCGCTCCGGACGGCCGACGTGCGCAGGGTCGCCGAACGGGGAGCGACCTGCACCGTCCCCGCGGAGGTGCTCGACCGCGCCGCCCGCAACCGGGCCCGGCTGGAGGAGATCGTCGCGCGCGGCCTGCCCGTCTACGGGGTCACCACCGGCTTCGGACCGATGGTGAACATGCTGGTGGACCCGGCCCTGGAGACCGAACTCCAGACCAACCTGGTCCGCAGTCACAGCGCCGGGGTCGGGCCGCTCTTCGACGAGCAGGAGTCACGGGCCATCCTGGCCGCCCGGCTGAACGCGCTGGCCCGGGGATACTCGGCGGTCCGGCCGGCCCTGCTGGAGCGGCTCGCGCTCTACCTCAACGCGGGAATCACACCGGCCGTACCGGAGATCGGCTCGCTCGGGGCCAGCGGCGACCTGGTCCCGCTGGCCCACCTGGCCGCCACCGTGATCGGCGAAGGGCAGGTGCTGCGCGACGGCCGGGCGGTGGAGACCGGGCCGGTCCTGCGCGGGTTCGGGATCAAGCCGCTCGCCCTGCGGTTCAAGGAGGGACTCGCCCTGATCAACGGCACCTCGGCGATGACCGGCCTCGGGGCGCTGGTGGTGAACCGGGCCGGTGACCAGGTGCGGCAGGCCGAGACAGCCGCCGCACTGGCCCTGGAGGTGCTCCGTGGCTCCAGCAGCCCGCTGCTCGCCGCCGGGCACGAACTCGCCCGTCCGCACCGGGGCCAGATCGACTCGGCGGCCAACCTGCGCGCGCTGACCGCCGGCAGCGGTCTGCTCCGCGAACACGGCGAACTCGCCAGGCTGGCGCGGGAGTCGGCGGCCGGACAGCCGGGCGGGCCCGGCGTGCAGCGCGCGGACACCAGCCTCCAGGACGCCTACTCGCTGCGGGCCGTCCCGCAGATCCTCGGCGCCGTCCGCGACGCGCTCCGGCACGCGGAGGAGCAGCTGGACACCGAGCTGAACTCGGCCAACGACAACCCGCTGCTCGTCGAGGACGCGGAGATCTTCCACGGCGCCAACTTCCACGGCCAGCCGGTCGCGTTCGCGATGGACTACGCCACGATCGCGCTCACCCAGCTGGGCGTCCTGTCCGAACGGCGGACCAACCGGCTGCTGAACCACCGGCTGAGCGACGGGCTCCCGGAATTCCTGGTCCCCGGGGCACCCGGGCTGCACAGCGGTTTCGCCGGGGCGCAGTACCCCGCGACGGCGCTGGTCGCGGAGAACCGGACGATCGGCCCGGCCAGCACCCAGAGCATCCCGTCCAACGCCGACAACCAGGACGTGGTCAGCATGGGGCTGGTCTCGGCCCGCAACGCGCGCCGGGTGCTGCGCAACAACAACAGCATCCTGGCGGTGGAACTGCTCGCCACCGCCCAGGCGGTGGACGTCTCCGGCCGGGCCCGCGCGCTCGGCCCGGCCGGGCGGGCCACCTACCGGACGATCCGCTCGCTCGTCCCCCGGCTGGACCGGGACCGCCCGATGAGCGAGGACATCGCGCGGGTGGCGGCGGGGCTGGAACGCGGCGACCTGCTGGCGGCGGTCGGCGCGGCCGGGGTGACCCTGCGCTGACCCCGGCCGGGGCGCGGCGGACCGGGCCGGCCGCTGCCCCGGCGTATCGAACTGATGAACATTCGGCCGCACGGCCGGTTTGCCGCTTTTGGCCGTTGCCGCCGGATTCCCGGCTCACTACGCTCGCCCGTTCCGTCCCCAGGTCGTGGACGGCATCCGATCCCCGAGGAGCGCGCCGGATGGCGATCCGTAAGTCCACCATTCAGGAGCAGGTCGCACAGGCGATCGCGTCCATCGAGCCCAACGACCGCCCGGTCGCCACCTTCCAGAGCATCACCGGGCCGAGCCCCTGGCTGATGAGCTCCCTCGGCCTGATCGGCCAGTTGCTGGTCAAGTACTACTACGTCACGCTGACCGAGCGGGTCGTCGTGGTGCACCGCGCCTCGCGGCTCTCCAACCGCCCGCAGGAGATCGTCTACGTGGTGCCGCTGGAGCAGGCCCGGACGCTGGTGGGCGACATCCGGCGCAACCCGCTCTGGAGCTCGCTGCAGTTCCACTTCCCCGGCGAGGAGAAGGCCACCCGGCTGAACGTGCACCGCTACTGGCGGGCCGAGCTGGACACCTTCGTGCCCGGCCTGACCGGCCAGCCGATCGCCTCCTGAGCGGCTGACCCGAACCGCCGGCCTGCACCGCCGGCCCGGCCCGTGGCCCGCGCCGCCCCGGCGGTGCAGGTCACGGGCGGGCAGCGGCGGCCGCCGGGCCGTGGCGGCCGCCGGCCGGTGGCCCCTCCGGGACGGTCAGCGGACCTGCTCGCGGGCCCAGTCGGCGAGTTCGCGGGCGCAGGCGTCCACCGACTCGCGCCAGGTACGGGCGGCACCGGTGCCGGCCTCGTCGCTGACGTGCTTGACCAGCCGGACCGGCACCCCGGCCTGCCGGGCGACCGTCGCCAGGGCGTAGCCCTCCATGTCGACCAGGTCCGCGCTCAGCGCCAGCCGGTCGCGGGCCGCCGGGTCGGAGACGAAGAGGTCCCCGGTGGCCAGCGTCGGGCCCTTCCGGTCGCTGAGGGTGATCGCGGCGCCGTACGTACGGCCGGTCAGCTCCCGCAGCACCGGGGTGTCGATGTCGTGCTGGAGCACCTCGACCACCTCGTGGGTCCCCTCCCAGCCCGGGCGCAGCGCACCCGCCGTACCCAGGTTGACGATCTCCGACGGCCGCTCGCCACGGGCCAGGACGGTCGCCAGGGCCGCCGCCGCGTTGACCTTCCCTATGCCGGTGAACAGCACGGGAAGGCGCTCGCCGAGGTACGCCGCCTCCTCCTGGACGGCGACGACGATCAGCGGGCGGTCGGGGGAGATCGTTCCGAGCAGGCGCATGGCGCCATGGTACGGAGCGCGTCCGGCCGCCCGGAAGGCCGGGACCGCGCCCCGGCCCGTCCCGCGCCCGGCGCAACCGCATAGGGTGCAACCCGCGTCGCACTGGAGACGGCCGGGCACCGCACGGCCGGCCCCGGAGGGACGGCCCGGACACGGGCGGCCCGGCCCGGCAGGCAGGTCGAAGCTCAAGATCGGCGCAAGTCGGGTGTGGCTGTCACGACCGGCGGCCATACTGCTGGCAACGACCGGGCCCCGTCGGCGGGTCGGGTCACTGGGGAGGGTGGGGCGGTGGCGACACCAGTACGCACGGAGGAGCAGGGCCCGGCACCGGGCACGAGCGGTGCCACGACCCCGCGTCCGGCGGCCGGGCCTGCGACGACGCCGGTCGCCGGCCGGCCGGCCAGGACACCGGGGCGGCTCGACCTGGCCGGGCGGATCCGCCGGATCGCCGACGCCCGGCACACCGCGCCGGGCCGGCTGCGGCTGGCCGGCGCCCTGCTCGCCGTCCTGCTGGTCGCCTTCGGCCTGCTGACCGGCTGGCAGGTCAACTCGCGCGCCCAGGCGGCGGACCGGGTGGTCTCCTACAGCCAGCCGCTCAGCCAGGCCGCCGCCGACATCCACCGCTCGCTGGCCGACGCGGACACCACCGCCGCCACCGGGTTCCTGCTCGCGGGCGCCGAGCCCAGGGCCGTCCGCGAGCGCTACGAGCAGGACCTCGCGACCGCCTCCCGGCTGATCGCCGAGGCGGCCGCCCGCACCACCGCCTCCTCCCCCGCCCAGCAGTGGCTCTCCTCGCTCAACCAGCAGCTCCCGGTCTACGCGGGCCTGGTGGAGACCGCCCGGGCCGACAACCGGCTGGGCTTCCCGCTCGGCGGCGCCTACCTGCGCTACGCCTCCCAGCAGATGCGCGACACCCTGCTGCCGGACGCCGCGAAGCTCGCCGACGCCGAGAACGAGGCCCTGGCGCGGGACTACGCCGAGGCCCGCGCGGTGCCGTGGGCCGCCTTCGTGCTCGGGCTGCTGGCGCTGGCGGCGCTGGTCCGGGTGCAGCAGGTGCTGTTCCGGCGGACCAACCGGGTCTTCAACATCGGGCTGGTCGGCTCCACCGCCGCGGTGCTCGCCGCCGTCCTGTGGCTGCTGGCCGGCAGCTGGATCACCGGCGCCCGGCTCGCCGAGAGCGAACGGGACGGCGCCGCGCCGCTGCGCGCGCTGAACGCCGCCCGGGTCGACGTGCTGACCGCCCGGCTGGCCGAGAACCTGCACCTGGTCGCCCGGGGATCGAGCACCCAGTACGCCGACCTCTGGGCGGCGACCACCAAGGACCTGACCGGCGTGGCGGGCGGCGACGCCGCGCCCGGCACCGGCGGCGCGCTCGGCGAGGCCCGGCGGCTCGCGCCCCGGGACGCCGCGGAGGCCGTCGACCAGGCCCGCAAGGAGTACTCGACCTGGACCGCCCGGCACAGCGCGGCGATCACCAAGGAGACCGTGGACGGCGACTACCAGGGCGCCCTGGACTCGACCGTCACGGTGAAGGAGGCCGACGTCCCGAACACCTCGGACGCCGCCTTCGGCGCCACCGACCAGCAGTTGGAACGAGCGGCGGGCATCGAACTGGCGAGGTTCAGGGCCGCGGCGGGCGGCACCGGCGGGCTGCTGGACGCGCTGGCCCTCGGCGCCGGCCTGCTCGCCCTGGTGGCCGCCGTCAGCGCGGTGCGCGGCCTCGGCCGCCGCCTGGCCGAGTACCGGTAGAGGGGCGGGAGATGACGATGCGCACAGCACCATCGCGGACCACGGACGGCGCGGCCGGCACGGGCGGGGACGGCACGGACGGCACGGGCACGAACCACGCCGGCCGGGCCCGCCGGGCCCGGGCCGCGGCCGTGGTCGCGCTGCTCGCGGCCGGGGCCACCCTGCTCGGCGCGGGCAGCCCGCAGGGCGCCGGGCTGCCCGCCGCCGGCGGCGGGCCCCGGCAGGCGGCCCCGCAGGCCGCACCGGCGGCCGACCCCAACTGCGACACCAGCCGCAGCGTGCCGCCCAGCACGGTGGACGGCCCCGCCGTGAAGGCGATCAAGGACAACAAGACCCTGGTCATCGGGGTCGACCAGAACAGCTACCGCTGGGGCGCGCGCAACCCCGCCACCGGCGAGATCGAGGGCTTCGACATAGACCTCGCCAAGGCGATCGGCACCGCCCTGCTGGGCGACCCGAACAAGGTCACCTTCAAGGCGGTGCCCACCGCCGAACGGATCAAGTTCATCCAGGACGGCAAGGTCGACATGATCGTCCGCACCATGACGATCACCTGCGAGCGGATGGACCAGGTCGCCTTCTCCAAGCCCTACTTCAAGACCGCCAACCGGCTGCTGGTGCCGAAGGCCAGGGGCGTGAAGACCTTCGACGAGGCGCTGAACGGCCGGACGGCGTGCGCCGCCCGCAGCTCCTCCGCCGAGGACGAACTCACGAAGAACCCGCACGGCTCCAAGCTCGTCACGGTGGAGAACCAGCTGGACTGCCTGGTCCTCATGCAGCTCGGCAAGGTCGACGCCACCATGACCGACGACGGCCTGGCCGCCGGACAGGCCGCCCAGGACACCACCGTGACCCTGCTCGACGAGCAGGTCCGGCCGGGCGTGATGGGTGTGGCGATGAAGCTGGGCAACACCGACCTGGTCGCCCGGGTCAACCAGGTGCTGGCCGACTACCAGGCGAGCGGCGCCTGGCGGGACAGCTACGACAAGTGGCTCAAGCCCACCATGCACGACGACGCCGAGCGCTTCCGGCCCTGAGCGGACGGCGGGCGCGCCGGTCCGGCGAGCACGGGCGGGCGACCGGGCCCGGGCCTTGGGCCTGGAGCCTTGGGCCTGGAGCCTGGAGCCTTGGGCCTTGAACAGGTGAACGACAGAGCGGTGGGACGGTACCGAGGGTGCCGGCCGCAGGAGTGGAGAGGGAGGACCTCGCGTTGGCAGGATCTGCTGGCCCGGTGATGAGCCGGGAGGAGGTGGACCGCGCACTGGCACGCCTGGGCGCGGAGCGCGACGCCGTCGAGGCGGCCCTGCTCTCGTTGCAGGACCACCCCGGCCGCCGACTGCTGGAGGGGGCCTCGCTGACCGGCCGGACGGAGGAGCGCTGGTCCGTCGCCGGGCAGGGCCTGCCGCTGCTCTGGGCACTCTTCGACCGCTACTCCGAGGCGCTCGCCTCGGCCCGCGCCGTCCGCGCCCGCAAGGCCAGGCCAGGCGGCCCGGAGCTGGCCGAGCTGAGCGAACTGCTCAGCGGCACCGCCGTCACCGTGCCCGGCGGCGCCCTGCCGGACGGCGGGCAGCGGCCCGGCGCACCGGCCCGGCTGGTCGAACAGGTCAGCCTGGCCGAGCTGATGGACCGGATGAACGCCTGGTACGCCACCGTGCTGGAGGTGGTGAACGCCGCCGACGCCGTCTGGTCCGCGCTGCCGGCCCGGATCGACCTGCTGCTCGCCGAACTGCGCCGGGTGCAGAGCCTGGCCGGCTCCCTCGGCGTCCGGGCCGGCGCCCACCCGCTCGGCGACGACCTGCTCGGCCTGGACACGGATCTGACGGCCCTGCGGGCCGAGGTGGTGGCCGACCCGCTGGCCCTCTGGCGCCCCTCCCGGGTGCCGGCCCAGCGCGGCACGGTGCCCGACGGCACCGCGCTGGCCGGCCCCTCCGGGGTGGTCGACACCGAGCGCTTCGACCGGGCCGGCCGCGCCCTGGACGGCATCCGGCTGGAGCTGGAGGGCCTGCTGCGGCTGCGGGACGACGCCGAGGAGCGCCTGCAGCAGGTCGGCGACCTGCTGCAGCGGGCCGACGCCACCCTCGGCGAGGCCCGCCGGGCCCGCGGCGAGGTGCTGGCGAAGATCGCCGCCACCGAAGTACCCGCCGTCCCGGGCCCGGCCTCCGCGCTGCGCGAACGCGTCGTGCTGGCCCTGGAGCTGCGCCAGAGCGGCCAGTGGCACCGGCTCGCCCCGCTGCTGGACCAGCTGGAGGACGCCGCCGCCAAGGAGCTCGGCCGCGCCCGGCAGGCCCTCACCGAGGTGACCCAGCCGCTCGCCGTCCGCGCCGAACTGCGCGGCCGCCTCGACGCGTACAAGGCGATGGCCGCCCGGCTGCGGGTCGCCGAGGACCCGGAGGTCGTCGAGCGCTACGAGAAGGCCCGCTGGCTGCTCTGGAGCGCGCCCTGCGACCTGCGGGCGGCCGCGGGCGCGGTGGCCCGGTTCCAGCAGTCGCTGCGGCCGGTCGCCGAGGCGGCGGCGGGCGGCGCCGCGCCGGCCGAGGGGACGGCCGGCCCGGCCGACGCCCGGCCCGGCGGCGGGAACAACGTGCAGGACAGCGTCCAGAGCAACGGTCAGGGGGCCTGAGTTTCATGAGCGAGGCGTGTGCACGACCGGACTGCACCGGCGACGGGACCATCGACGAGGACGGCTACTGCACCGAGTGCGGGCTGGCCCCGGCCGGCACCGTCGTCGCGCCGGCCACCGGCACCACGACGGGCGGCACCGCCGGTGCCCGGACGGGCGGCGGCGGACCGGGCTCCCCGTGCGCGCACGACTGCCCGGGGACGGTCGACCCGGACGGCTACTGCGACGAGTGCGGGCTCGCGGCCGAGGCCGGCACCGGCCTGACCCAGCCGCACCTGCCCTCCGCCCGGCTCGCCCCGGACTCCTCGCGCTCGCTCCGCTCCACCCGCACCGGCTCGGCCCGCTCGATGTCCGGCCGCTCGCGCTCGCACCGCTCCACCCGCACCGGCAGCGGCCGGTCCCTGTCGGTGCGCAGCGGCCGGGGCAGCACCGGCACCGTCAGCCGCGGCCGGCTCGGCGCCGGGCTGGTGACCGTCCCGACGGTGCCCCCGCCGGACCCGGCCGCGGCCGTGCTGGCCAACCCCGAGGTGCCGGAGCGCAAGCGGTACTGCAGCAAGTGCGAGGCGCCGGTGGGCCGGGAGAAGAACGGCCGCCCGGGCCGTCCGGAGGGGTTCTGCACCAAGTGCGGCACGCCGTACTCGTTCACGCCCAAGCTGGCCCGGGGCGACCTGGTCGGCGGCCAGTACGAGGTGGTGGGCTGCCTGGCGCACGGCGGGCTCGGCTGGATCTACCTGGCCGTGGACCGCCGGGTGAACGACAAGTGGGTGGTCCTCAAGGGCCTGCTGGACACCGGCGACGAGGACGCGCTGGCGGTCGCCGTCGCCGAGCGCCGGTTCCTGGCCGAGGTGGACCACCCGAACATCGTCCGGATCATCAACTTCGCCGAGCACCCGGACCTGCGGACGGGCTCCACCGACGGCTACATCGTCATGGAGTACATCGGCGGCAAGTCGCTCAAGGACATCGCGAACGAGCGCCGCACCCCCGACGGGCGGCGCGACCCGCTGCCGGTGGAGCAGGCGATCGCGTACGCGCTGGAGGCGCTGCCCGCGCTGGGCTACCTGCACAGCCGGGGCCTGGTGTACTGCGACTTCAAGATCGACAACGTGATCCAGAGCGAGGACTCGCTCAAGATCATCGACATGGGCGCCGTCCGCCGCCTCGACGACGACGGGCCGATCTACGGCACCATCGGCTACCAGGCCCCCGAGATCGCCACCGACGGGCCCACCCCCGCCTCCGACCTCTACACCGTGGCCCGCACCCTGGCCGTGCTGAGCTTCGACTTCCAGGGCTACAGCACCACCTACCGGGAGGAACTGCCCGGCCCCGAGGACGTCCCGCTCTTCGCCGAGTACGAGTCCTACTACCGCTTCCTGGTCCGCGCCACCGACCCCGACCCGGCCCGCCGGTTCTCCTCCGCCGAGGAGATGGCCGACCAGCTGACCGGCGTCCTGCGCGAGATCCTCGCCCTCAAGGACGGCCGGCCCCGGCCCGCGCTGTCCACCCTCTTCGGTCCCGAACTCCGGGTGGTCGACACCCAGCTGGTGACCGGCAGCGCCGTGGCCGGCGCCCCCGCCGCGAACGGTCCGGCCGCCGCCCCGGCGGCGGTGCCCACCCCCGGCCCGGCCACCGTCCCGGCCCCGACCACCGGCGGGCCGCGGGTCGCCGTCCTCGACCCGGCAGCCGCCGCCCTCGCCCTGCCGGTGCCCCGGGTCGACCCGGGCGACCCCAACGCCGGCTTCCTCGCCGCCCTGGTCGGCACCGCCCCCGACGAGGCGCTCGCCGCGCTGGACGGCGCCCCCGCCGAATCCCTCGAACGCACCCTGCGCGAGCTGCGCGCCCACCTCGAACTCGGGCAGCCGCACGGCGCGCGGGCGACCCTCACCGCCCTGGAGAACGACCACCAGGGCGACTGGCGGGTGCTCTGGTACCGCGGCCTGACCGCCCTCACCGCCGCCTCCGCGGCGGACACCGGAGCGGCCGGCGCCGACGGCCGGAAGGCCCGCACCGAACAGCTGGAGGCTGCGGCCGAGGCCTTCGACGCGCTGTACGACGCCTTCCCCGGCGAGGCGGCGCCCAAGCTGGGCCTGGCCGTCTGCGCCGAACTCCTCGGCAACGGGGACGACGCCGCCGAGTTCCACCGCCTGGTGTGGAGCACCGACCACGCCTACGTCAGCGCCGCCTTCGGCCTGGCCCGGGTCCGGCTCGCGGCCGGCGACCGGCCCGGCGCGGTCCGGGCCCTGGAGTCCGTGCCCGCCACCTCCAGCCACTTCACCGCCGCCCGGGTCGGCGCCGTCCGGGCCCGGCTGCGCGAGCGGCCCGCCACCGACCCGCTCGGCCCGGACCTCGACGCCTGCTCCGAACAGCTCGGCCGGCTCGGCCTGGACGACCGCCGCCACGAGGAGCTGGCCGTCGAGGTGCTCGACGCCGCCCTCGGCTGGGCGCTCGCCGGACGGCCCGGAGCCTCCGGCACGCCCACGGTGCTGGGACAACCCGTCTCCGAGCGGGAACTGCGCTTCGCCCTGGAACACTCCTACCGGGTACTCGCCCGGTTGGCCGACCGGGCGCAGACCAGGATCGAGATGGTGGAACGGGCCAACCGGACCCGCCCCAGGACGTGGGTGTAAGCAATGCAGCAGACCGACTGCCCGAGCTGTTCCGAACCGCTTGACCCGGAGGACGCCTTCTGCGGGAGCTGCGGCGCCGGCCGCGACGAACCCGTGCCGGTGGCCGCCTCCCTGCCCGGCAGCTGGGTGGCCGACGACCGGGCGGGCACCGCCCCGACCGCACCGCCCGCGCCCCGCAGCGGCGGGCCCGGCATCGCCCACGGCCTCGTCTGCACGCACTGCGGCGCCGCCCAGGTCGCCACCGACGGCTACTGCGAGGACTGCGGCGGTGCCCAGCCGCGTCCGCGCGACCACATGGAGAAGGTGCTCGCGGGCGTGGCCGGGGTCAGTGACCGCGGCGTGCGCCACCACCGCAACGAGGACTCCTTCACCGTCGCCGCCACCTCGCTGCCCGGCGGCGCGCCCGCCGTGGTGGCCGTGGTCTGCGACGGCGTCTCCTCCTCCGACCGGCCCGACGAGGCCTCGGAGACCGCCGTCGACAGCGCCTCCGAATCGCTGCTGACCGCACTGGAGCGCGGCGTGGACCCGGGCGCCGCGATGCGCGCGGCGATCGCCGACGCCGCCCGCGCGGTGGCCGCGCTGGCCGAGGACGGCGCCTCCCCCGCCCGTCCCGACATCAACGCGCCCGCCTGCACCTACGTCAGCGCGATCGCCGCCAACGGCCGGATCACCATCGGCTGGGTCGGCGACACCCGGGCCTACTGGATCCCGGACGACCGGGTGTCCGCCGAACCGTTCCGGCTCACCCAGGACGACTCCTGGGCCGCCCGGATGGTCGAGGCCGGACTGATGGGCGAGGCCGAGGCGTACGCCGACCCGCGGGCGCACGCGATCACCGGCTGGCTCGGCGCCGACGCCGAGGAGGTGGTCCCGCACACCCTCGACTTCACCCCGCACGTCCCCGGCGTGCTGCTGATCTGCACCGACGGGCTGTGGAACTACGCCGAGGCGGCCACCGACCTCGCCCACGTCGTCCGCACCGACGCCCGGACGGAGCCGCTGGCCGCCGCCCGGACCCTGGTGCAGTTCGCGATCCAGGCCGGCGGCCACGACAACATCACCGTCGCCGTGCTGCCGGTGCTGCCCGCCACCGACCTGGCGGGCACCGCCCGGCCGGACGAACGCACCGCCACCCTGCTCGACCTGCCGGTGATCGGCGCCGGGCCGGCGGCGGCCGGCGGGCCGGAGTACGACCCGCACGACGAGACCCTGCCGGACCTGCCGGTGATCGGCTCGCCCCGGGCGCCGTTGCCGCCGCTGCCGCCGCACCCCCCGGCCGCGCCGCCCGCCCCGGCCGCCGTACCCGCGCCGCCGGACCACCCGCCGGCCCGCTGACGCCGGAGCCGGCCGGCCCGCCGTACCCGCGCCGCCGGACCACCCGCCGGTGGTCCGCCGCCGCACCCCCGACCGTCCCTGCCCATCCTGACCATCCGACAGGAGCCCACGGCCATGGCAAGTCTGGCGAAGTCGAATCTGCCCAGGTTCGACGTGGACATCTTCCAGAACGAGTACCTCGCGGACGGCGCCCGCGAGGTGAACGCGATCGTCACGGTGACCGCGACCGGCGGCGGCACCTCCGGCGGCCGCCCGCTGCCGACCGACGCCACCGCGCCCGGCGCGCCGGCGCAGTCCTCGGCCGTGGTCATCCTGGTCGACTGCTCGGGCTCGATGGAGTACCCCGCCACCAAGATGCGCGGCGCCCGGGAGGCCACCGCCGCCGCTGTCGACACCGTCCGGGACGGCGTCGCCTTCGCGGTGGTGGCCGGCACCCACGAGGCCAAGGAGGTCTACCCGGGCGACGGCGGCCTCGCCGTCGCCGGGCCGGCCACCCGGGCCGCCGCCAAGGAGTCGCTGCGCCGCCTCACCTCCGGCGGCGGCACGGCCATGGGCACCTGGCTGGCCAAGGCCGACCGGCTCTTCCTCAGCCGGCGCGACATCGCGCTCCGACACGCGATCCTGCTAACCGACGGCAAGAACGAGCACGAGTCCGCCGCCGACCTCGACCGGGCGATAGCCCAGGTCACCGGCCACTTCACCGCCGACTGCCGGGGCGTGGGCACCGACTGGCGGGTGGACGAGCTGCGGAAGATCTCCTCCGCCCTGCTCGGCTCGGTGGACATCGTCGCGGAGCCCTCCGGCCTGGTGGACGACTTCCGCTCGATGATGGAGAACGCGATGGGCAAGCAGGTCGCGGACGTCGCCCTGCGGGTCTGGACGCCGGCCAACGCGGTGGTGAAGTTCGTCAAGCAGGTCGCGCCCAGCATGGAGGACCTCAGCGGGCGCCGCACCGAGGCCGGACCGCGGGCCGGCGACTACCCGACCGGCTCCTGGGGGGACGAGAGCCGCGACTACCACGTCTGCATCGAGGTCCCGGCCGCCGGCGTCGGCAACGTGATGCTCGCCGCCCGGATCAGCCTGGTGCTGCCGCAGCCCGGCGAAGCCTCGCCCGAGGTCCTCTCGCAGGGCCTGGTCAAGGCCGTCTGGACGGACGACCTGGCCTCCTCCACCCGGATCAGCCCGCAGGTCGCCCACTACACCGGCCAGGCGGAGCTCGCCTCGTCCATCCAGGAGGGCCTGGAGGCCCAGCGCGCGGGCGACTTCACCAGGGCCACCGCGAAGCTCGGCGCGGCCGTCCGGATCGCACACGCGACCGGCAACGACGGCACGTTCAAGCTGCTGCAGAAGGTGGTGGACGTGGTGGATCCCAAGGAGGGTACGGTTCGGTTCCGTAAGGACGTGAGCGAGGCCGACTCCAAGACCCTGGAGACCCGGTCCACGAAGACCGTGCGCGTCAAGAAGTGACCCGGGCCGACACCCGGACGGAAGCGGCCCCAACAGGCTGGAAACGAGGGGGGACCTGATGCCGATCTGCCCGAGGGGCCACGAGTCGCAGGCCGAGGACTGGTGCGACTTCTGCGGCTTCCCGATGACACCACCACCGGGGGTGCCGGTGCCCGGCGCGCCCGCGGCCGGGCACCTCGCGCCCGGCCACCCCGCGCCCGGCCAGGTGCCGCCCGGCCCGGCCGCGCCGCCGCAGGCCCAGGGCTTCCCGGACGTCACCGAGGGGCTGGTGGTCTGCCCGATCTGCCGCAGCCCGCAGACCGGCCGGTACTGCGAGGAGTGCGGGTACGACTACGACCTCTCCTCCCCCTCGCGCCGCCAGCCGCCCGCGCCGGCCTCCGGGCACCTCGCGCCCCCGCCGCCGGCCGCGCCGCTGAACATCCCCGCCGCGTACGGCGGCCCGCAGCCGCCGCAGCAGCCCGCGCAGGGCGGCGGCCAGGGCGGCTACGGCTACCCCCAGCCCGCGCCCGGCGGCCAGGGCGGCGGCCAGGGCGGTTACGGCTACCCGCCGCAGGCGCCGGGCCCCTACGAGCAGCAGGCCCCGCAGCAGCCGTCGCACAGCGGCGGCCAGGGCGGTGGCCAGGGCGGTTACGGCTACCCCCAGCCGGCCCCCGGCGGGTACGAGCAGGCGCCCCGGCAGGCCCCGCAGCAGCCCGCGCCCGGCGGCTACGAGCAGGCCCCGTACGAGCAGCAGCGGTACGAGCAGCCCCAGCAGTTCGAGCAGCCGTACGAGCAGCCGGACGGCCGCCAGGGCACCGGCCCGGTCTACGCCCAGCAGGGGCCGACCGCGCAGGGCGAGGAGTTCGGCACCTCGTTCCAGCTGGCCCCGCCGCTGGCCGGCCCCGGGCCGGACGGCGCGGCGCCGCAGGAGCCCCAGCGCACCACCTGGCTGGCGGTGGTCTCGGCCGACCGCGACTACTTCACCGACATGATGGCGCGCAGCGGCCCGGAGGCGGCCGGCCTGTTCTTCCCGCCGTACTGCCCCGAGCGGCGGATCCCGCTGACCGGGCGCGGCCAGCTGCGGATCGGCCGGCGCAGCCAGCACCGCGGCACCGTGCCGGAGATCGACCTGTCGGTGCCGCCGGAGGACCCGGGCGCCTCGCACCAGCACGCGCTGCTCGCCGAGCAGGAGGACGGCAGCTGGGTGCTGGTGGACCAGGACTCGACCAACGGCACCACGGTCAACGGCGGCGCGGAGTCGATCGCGCCGCACACCGCGGTGCCGCTGAACGACGGTGACCGCATCCACGTCGGGGCGTGGACCACGATCACCCTGCACCGGGCCTGACGTCCGGAGCGGACGGCGGTACGCGGTCGGGGCGCCCCGCACGGGGCGACGGGGCATCAGTTCCCGTCGCCCCCGTGATCGTTCCCCGTTCAAGTAAAATGATCTTCAAAATAATCGAACGGCAGCCGTCCGCCGACTGGACCTTCCTCTAAGGTCAGGGCACATGACTGCAGCTATCACCGCCGACGGCATACGTCAGCGGTACGGGGATGTCCAGGCTGTCGACGGGGTGTCACTCACCGTCGAGACTGGCGAGTTCTACGGAATTCTTGGGCCCAACGGGGCCGGCAAGACCACCACTCTGGAGATCCTGGAGGGGATCCGGAAGCCCGACGAGGGCCGGATCGAGCTGCTGGGGATGGCACCCTGGCCGCGCAACCGCGACCTGCTGCCGCGCATCGGCGTGCAGTTCCAGGCCTCGGCGTTCTTCAACAAGCTGACCGCGCGGGAGACCATCCGCACGTTCGCCTCGTTCTACGGCGTCGGGCCCAAGCGGGCCGACGCCATGCTGGAGCGGGTCGGCCTGACCGACTCCGCCTCCGTGATGACCGACAAGATGTCCGGCGGCCAGGCCCAGCGCCTCTCCATCGCCTGCGCGCTGGCCCACGACCCGGAGCTGGTCTTCCTCGACGAGCCCACCACCGGTCTCGACCCGCAGGCCCGCCGCAACCTCTGGGACCTGCTGCGCGACATCAACGGCGAGGGCCGCACCGTCGTCCTCACCACCCACTACCTGGACGAGGCCGAGATCCTCTGCGACCGCGTCTCGGTGATGGACCACGGCAAGGTGCTGAAGACCGGCACCCCCGCCGCGCTGGTGCGCGAGATCGACGACACCGTCCGGGTCAGCGTCGAGTCCGGCCAGATCGGCCTCGGCAGCGTCCGGGAGCTGCTCGCCGCGGCCGGCGCCGAGACCGCCTCGGTCGAGGACGACGGCGCCACGCTCGCCATCGCCACCCGCGCCCCCGCCCCGGTGCTCTCCGTGCTCGCCGAGCAGGGAGCCCTGCGCGGCCTGGAAGTACGCGGCGCCACCCTGGAGGACGTCTTCCTCCAGCTCACCGGACGGGAGTACCGCGCATGAGCGCCGAACGCAGCGACGCCGTGAGCGAGCCGGGCACCGGGGCGCAGGCCGCCGAGGCACCGGCCGTCCCCGCCCAGCGGACCACCGGCGGACCGGCCGGGACGGGCGGGGCCGCCCCCAAGGAGCGGGCCAGCGCGTTCCTCAGCCTGTCCAGGGTGATGATCGTGTCGTTCCTCCGGGACCGGACGGCGGTGTTCTTCGTCCTCGTCTTCCCGCTGATGTTCCTGCTGCTCTTCGGCACCCTGCTGAAGGGCGCCGGCAGCCCGCACGCCAAGGTCGCCCAGGTCGGGGCGGTGCAGGTGCTGGACGCCGTCCAGGGCGAGGGCCGGGCGGAGCTGGAGAAGGTCCTCACCATCACCAGGACCGACGACGCCGCCGACGCCCTGGCCAAGGTCCGCAAGGGCGACCTGGACGCCGTCGTCCAGCAGGGACCGGACGGCAAGGTCGAGCTGCGTTTCAGCGCCGCCGACCAGGTCCGGGCCGGCAGTGTGCAGGGCATCGTCAACTCGGTCGTGCAGCAGGCCAACCAGGCCGCCACCGGCCGGCCCCCCGCCTTCACCCTGGAAGCCGTCCAGGTCGAGGACAACTCGCTCAAGCCGATCCAGTTCCTCACCCCCGGCCTGCTCGGCTGGGCGGTGGCCACCGGCGCCGTCTTCGGGGCCTCGCTCACCCTGGTCTCCTGGCGGCAGAAGAAGGTGCTCCGCCGGCTGCGGCTGGCCCCGGTCAGCGCGGGCTCGATCATCCTCTCCCGGGTCTCGGTCAGCATCCTCACCGCGCTCGCCCAGACCACCGTCTTCCTGCTGGTCGCGACCACGCCCTACTTCGGGCTGAAGCTCACCGGGGACTGGTGGCTGATCGTGCCGCTGGTGGTCTGCGCCACCATCGCCTTCATGTCGATCGGCCTGCTGGCCGGCTCGCTGGCGAAGACCGAGGAGGCGGCGAACGGCATCTCGCAGATCATCGTGCTGCCGATGTCCTTCCTGTCCGGCTCGTTCTTCCCGATGGACGACGCACCGGCCTGGCTCCGGACCATCTCGGACGCGCTGCCGCTCAAGCACCTGGTCAGCGCCTCCCAGTCGGTGCTGACCCGCGGCGGCGGCCTGTCGGACGCCCTGCCGACGATGGGCGGGCTGCTGCTGTTCGCCGCCGCCCTGACCGCGATCGCCTCCCGCTTCTTCCGCTGGGAGGACGCCTGACCATGCGGCCCGCCGGCGCCCGCTGAGCACCCGCTCGGCGCGGCCGCCGGCCCCGACGGGCCCGTACCGGACGTCACGAAGTGTCGTGGGTCGTACGCCGAAAGTCCTGGTGTACGACCCACGCGCGGTCTGCGACCATGGTCAGGTGACTGAAATCGGGCGTGAAACACTCAGCGAGGAGACCTTTTTCGACTCGGTCGGCGGGGAGTCGACCTTCCGGCGGCTGGTGCACCGGTTCTACCAGGGCGTCGCCGAGGACGAGTTGCTGCGGCCGATGTACCCGGAGGACCTCGGCCCGGCCGAGGAGCGGTTCGCCCTCTTCCTGATCCAGTACTGGGGCGGCCCCCGCACGTACAGCGAGGAGCGCGGCCACCCCCGGCTGCGGATGCGGCACGTGCCGTTCAAGGTCGACCGCGCGGCGCACGACGCCTGGCTGCGGCACATGCGGACGGCGGTGGACGAACTCGCCCTGCCCGCCGACGCCGAGCGCCAGCTGTGGGACTACCTCACCTACGCGGCCGCCTCGATGATCAACAGCGCCGGCTGACCGGCTCGCCCGGACTTCCACCGCCCCCTCCGGCCCCGGCCGGCCAGGGGGCGGCTTCGTCAGCCCCGCAGCGGGCTCAGCCCGAGGCCCGCGCCCGGCGCCGCCGCCGTCCGCACCGCGACCGACCCGGCCGGCGCGCTCAGCCGCAGCCAGCTGCCGGCCCGGTGCACGGTGAGCCGCGAGTCCGGCTTCAGGAACCCGATCACGTACGAGGCGTGCGCGGCGCGCAGCGGCAGCTCCGGCACGGCGGAGAGCGGGCGGGACCAGATCTCGTCCGCCAGGGCGTCCAGCACCGCGCGGGTCCGGTGGTGCGCGGGCACCGCCTCGCTGCGCTGCTTGAACTCCCGGACACCCGCCATCAGCTCGGGGACCACCGCCACGGCGGGCGGCTCGGCGAGCAGCCGCCAGCCCGTCCGGGGCGGCAGCAGACCGGCCCAGGCCGGGCCGGTCACCGGCGCGGGGAGGCCGACGGCACCGGCGCCCTCGTCGATGTCGTCCAGCAGCCGGCCGGCCGAGACGGTCCGGTCCACCGGCGCGTGGGACCCGGCCAGCCGGGCGGTACGGACGGCGAGCGCGCCCGAACCGCCCAGCGGCAGCCGCCCGAAGACCGCGAGGACCCCCGCAGCACCCTCGGTGACGGTCTCGGCGCCGGTCTCGGCGCCGGCACGGGTGACGACCACGGGGGCGCCCTCCGGGGCGGCCGCGCCCTCGGGGTGCGCCGTGCCCCGGCCTCGGTCCTCCGCTCCCGTCCCGACCACCTGGAGGCGGACCGCCGCCGCCCGGTCGAAGCGCAGCAGGCGCACCAGGAAGGCGGCGAGGTCCGCGGCCTCCCCCGCGTCGGCGAGGACAAGACGGGTGGTGCTGGTCACGAGAGGCTCACTCAAGGTCGGCGGGGCGTCCGCGCCCCCGGCGCCGCGCGCCGCAGGGCGCCGGCACCGGACGCGGTCGGACGATCCCGGTGGTCGGACGGTCACGGCGGTCGGCGGCCCGGTCGGTCACGGCGGTCCGGCCCGCCGGGCGGACCGGTCCGGCGGCCGGCCCCTCGGGGCGCACCGACCGTCCGGGAGGGCCGGCGTCCATGGACGGCCGGTCCGCGCAGGCGGCCGGAGCGCGCGGGCAGGCGGAGCGCGCAGGCAGCCTGCGGGCCGGGCCCGCGAGCGGGTCACCGGCCGGCCCGGTGTCACCGGACCGCGACCGGGGCCCGCCGGGTGCCCGCCGTGCGGGCACGAGGGCAGGTCAGGGCGCGAGGGCAGATCAGGCCGCGACGGCGGCCACCGGCTCCTCGACGTCCATGAAACGGCTGAGGAACTCGCGCTCCACCGGGCTGATCCGGCGCGGCCGGGCCGCCGCCAGGTCGTAGGGCACGACCACGGTGGACGCCCGCACGTACACCGTTTCGGTGCCGTCCTCGGCGGTGTCCTTGACCTCGTAGGACACGGTCAGCGAAGCGCCGCCGATCTTGGTGACCCAGGTCTCGATGGTCACCGGCGTCGGGCGGTGCACCAGCGGACGCTTGTAGTCGATCTCGTGGCGGGCCACCACCGAACCGCCCGCGAACTCCCCGGCGCCGGCCTCGGCGGCCTGGGTGAACATGAAGTCGATCCGGGCCTCCTCCAGGTAGCGCAGGAAGACCACGTTGTTCACGTGTCCGAAGGCGTCCATGTCGGACCACCTCAGTGGGCAGGCGTAGATGTGGCGTGCCACAAGTGTTCTCCTCAAACTTCCGTTGCCCCGCCGGTCCCTTCCGAGACTACGGGCAGCGGCCCGGCAGACCGCCCTGAGGTCAGCCTGCCGGGCCGTTGTTGCGGCAGCGTTGCCGCGTGGCGATCAGCCCCGGGTCAGCTTCTTGTAGGTGGCCCGGTGCGGGCGGGCGGCGTCGGCGCCCAGCCGCTCGATCTTGTTCTTCTCGTACGAGTCGAAGTTGCCCTCGAACCAGAACCAGTTGCTGTCACCCTCGTAGGCGAGGATGTGGGTCGCGACCCGGTCCAGGAACCACCGGTCGTGAGAGATGACCACGGCGCAGCCGGGGAACTCCAGCAGGGCGTTCTCCAGCGAGGAGAGCGTCTCGACGTCGAGGTCGTTGGTCGGCTCGTCGAGGAGCAGCAGGTTGCCGCCCTGCTTGAGGGTGAGCGCCAGGTTCAGGCGGTTGCGCTCACCACCGGACAGGATGCCGGCCGGCTTCTGCTGGTCCGGGCCCTTGAAGCCGAACGCCGAGACGTACGCGCGGGACGGCATCTCGACCTGGCCGACGTTGATCCAGTCCAGCTCGTCGGAGACGACGGCCCACAGGGTCTTCTTCGGGTCGATGTTGGCGCGGCCCTGGTCGACGTAGCTGACCTTGACCGTCTCGCCGACCTTGATCGAGCCGCTGTCCGGCTGCTCCTCGCCGAGCAGCATCTTGAACAGGGTGGTCTTGCCGGCGCCGTTCGGGCCGATGACGCCCACGATGCCGTTGCGCGGCAGGGTGAAGCTCAGGTCGTCGATCAGGACCTTGTCGCCGAAGCCCTTGGAGAGGTTGTTGACCTCGACCACGATGTTGCCCAGGCGCGGGCCCGGCGGGATCTGGATCTCCTCGAAGTCCAGCTTCCGCATCTTGTCGGCCTCGGCCGCCATCTCCTCGTACCGCGCGAGGCGGGCCTTGGACTTGACCTGGCGGCCCTTGGCGTTGGAGCGGACCCACTCAAGCTCTTCCTTGAGCCGCTTGGCGCGCTTGGCGTCCTTCTGGCCCTCGACCTTGAGGCGGGACTGCTTGCTCTCCAGGTACGTGGAGTAGTTGCCCTCGTAGCCGATGGCGCGGCCGCGGTCGAGCTCCAGGATCCAGCCGGCCACGTTGTCCAGGAAGTACCGGTCGTGGGTGACGGCGACAACGGTGCCGGCGTACTTGGCCAGGTGCTGCTCCAACCAGTTCACCGACTCGGCGTCGAGGTGGTTGGTGGGCTCGTCGAGGAGCAGCAGGTCGGGGGCCTCCAGCAGCAGCTTGCAGAGCGCCACGCGGCGGCGCTCACCGCCGGAGAGCTTGGTGACCGGCCAGTCGCCGGGCGGGCAGCCCAGCGCGTCCATCGCCTGCTCCAGCTGGGCGTCGAGGTCCCAGGCGTTGGAGTGGTCCAGCTTCTCCTGGAGCTTGCCCATCTCGTCGAGGAGCTCGTCGGAGTAGTCGGTCGCCATCAGTTCGGCGATCTCGTTGAAGCGGTCGAGCTGGCCCTTGACCTCGCGCACGCCGTCCTGGACGTTCTCCAGGACGGTCTTGGTCTCGTCGAGCGGGGGCTCCTGGAGGAGCATGCCGACGGAGTAGCCGGGCGAGAGGTACGCCTCACCGTTGGAGGGCTGCTCCAGGCCGGCCATCATCTTCAGCACCGTGGACTTACCGGCGCCGTTGGGGCCAACGACACCGATCTTCGCCCCGGGGAGGAAGTTGAGCGTCACGTCGTCAAGGATGACCTTGTCGCCGTGGGCCTTGCGCAGCTTGCGCATGGTGTAGATGAATTCCGCCACGTGAGATCGCTCCGGCGTCGTCGGGAGTATTCGGCTTGCAGCCTTCCATTGTGCCGCACCGGGCCGGACCTCCCGAACGCCCGTCGTGACCGCCCTCCCCCGCCCGCAACCGGACCGACGCCCTCCGGGAGCGGATCCCCCCGCAGCGGTGCGACGGGAAGCGGAGCCCCGGACACGGCCCCGGCGTTGCCGGCCCGGACTTCGGCACGGCCTCGGCACGGAGGTCGGCACGGACGTCAGCAGGGGCATCGGCCCGGGCTCCGGCAGGGCCACGGCGCGGGCCGGGCGCCGGCCGACCCGGGCGCCGTGGCGGGCTCCGGCCCGGGGGTTCCGGGACGGGCCCGCAACGGCCGGTGGCCCGGCCCTCCACCTGTTCGTGGAGGACCGGGCCACCGGTCTGCTCACGGCTGCCCGCAGGCGGCCGCTGTTGCCTGGCGTGGGCCTCAGGCGGCGGTGCCGCTGTGGCGGCCACGGCGGCGCAGGACGAAGACGGCCGCGCCACCGGCGAGGACGAGGGCGCCCGCGACGCCGGCCAGCACCGGGGTGGCGCTGCTGCCACCCGTGGCGGCGAGACCGCCACCGGTGGTGGTGGCCGCCGGGCCGGTGGAGGTGCCGGTGCTCGGGGTGGTGCCGGTGCTCGGGGTGGCCGAGCCGCTGGTGGCCGGGGACGGCGAGGCCGACGGGGTCGGGACGGCGACCTTGCAGTCCAGGACGCCCTGGAACTGCTGGGCGAAGCCGTTCGGGCCGGTGACCTTGATGTCGTACGCGGTGTCCTCGGCGACCGGGACGGTGATCTTCTCGGCCTTGCCCGGCTGCACGGTGAGGGCCTTGCCCGGCTGGACGGTGACGGCGGCCGGCTGGTCACCGGTGTTGGTGACGGTCACCTCGACGCCGTTCTCGACGCAGTCCACCTTGGAGGTGGCCGCGAGCAGCGGGCCCTTCTCCTGGGTCCACTTGGCCTTGGCCGTGTCGGAGACGTTGACCTTCTCCGAGCCCGCCAGGATCATCGTCTGGCTGTGCTTGTCGGCGGTGTAGCCCTTGCTCAGGAAGACGCGGCCGCTCGGCACCACCGTGGAGACGGCGGCCGTCACCGAGGCGGAGCCGTCGGCCGTGCCGGCCGGGACGTCCAGGAAGAACTGGGTGTCCTTGGCGATCGGGCCCTTGAGCGAGGCGAGCGGCTTGCCGTCCTTGTCCACCACGGCGACGGTGGCGGGCCCGCCGGTCACCGAGAGCTTGACCTCGTCGGCGCTGCTGTTGACGGTGAACGGGCCGAGCTTGCCGCCGCTCTTCCCGGCCACGCTCTCGGGGGTGAGGCTGAGCGAGGGCTTCGGCTCGGCGGCGATCCCCTTGTTCTTGTCGCTCAGCAGGTACGCGGTGAGCGCGGCACCCTGCGGGTCGTCCGGGGTGGCCTTCTTCCCGTCGGAGAAGTGCCAGATGGCGGCCTGGGTGCCGGCGGCGGCGTCCTGCTCGGTGAACTCGCCGCTGATGCCGGCCGTCTTGGCCAGCGCGCCGAGGTCCTTGACGTGCGGGTAGGAGTTCTCCAGGATCCAGCGGATCTTCGCCGCCGCGTCCGTCTTGCCCTTGGCGCCGAGCGAGCTCGACTTCCAGTCGGCCTCCTGGTACTGCACCTTCGCGCTGGTGTCGACGCCGTGACCGAAGTCGATGCAGTACGTCTGGAGGAGCTCGCCGTCGGCGGTCTTGAGGGTGAAGAGGCCGCCGGCCACCTTGCCCTCGCCCTGGATGGTGATCTGGCCGCTGACCATCTTCTCCTGCAGGGTCGCGCTGACCCCCGCCCCGGGCCCGTCCGCCGCGGACGCCGCACCGGCCCCGAGGAGGCTTCCGCCGGCCACCAGGGTCGACGTGAGCATGACAGTAGCTATGCGGGGGAGAATCCGCCCCTGCCTGTGGAACATGTGTGATCCCTCCGGGCCGGGCCGTGCCGATCACAGCCCGCCTTGCATTGCCGCATCCCCTGAGACGCGACTGCACTTGTGTGAACCAGACGCATCCTATTGAGCCCTACCGGGCCGTAAACCAACGTGCTGAATCCGGACGATACCGTATCTGTATCGTTATCAGCCCGGCGATCACCAGCGCCGGCTGACGCCCCGCCAGAAAGTCGTCATGATTCGACCGATGCTCAGGATTGCGCCTTCGTTAGGTCAAGAAGTATCCCGATCGCCACACTTGGACGCAGTGGGGGGCACCGAACGGTCACACCGCAGCAACCTCCCCTTCGGTCACGGGACCGCCCGCGGACACCTCGGCCGCCGCCACCGACGCCCGCCTGGCATGCACCGCGGCGACGATCCAGTCCGGCACGGCGGGCTCCGCCAGGGCCTCCGCGATCGACCCCGGACCGCCGTCGGCGCCGGCTCCGGCCCCCGCCCCAGCACCCGCCCCGAGACCGCCACCGGGACCGCCGACGATCGGCCCGGCCGGCCCGCCGGGCACCGGCAGGCCCCCCGAACCGGCCCACTGCTGCTCGGACTTGCCCCGCACCGCCCACCGGAAGGCCGACGTCCCCCGGCTGAGGTCGTGCCCCACCGAACGGGCGTCGATCTCGACCCCGCTGCGCCGGCGCTCGCCCTCCTCCCACTCCCGGACCCGCAGCCGGCCGCTGACCACCACCGGGTCTCCCTTGCTCAGCGAACTCACCAGGTTGGCGGCCAGCCAGCGCCAGGCGACCACGGTGACCCAGTGGGTGTCCCCGTCCACCCACTCGCCCTTCACCCGGTCGTAGCGCCGCTCGGTGGCCACCAGGCGGAAGTTGGCCACCGGCACGCCGCCCGTCGTCTGCGCGTAGCTCACCACCGACGCGACATTGCCGACCATTGTCACCAGGGTCTCGTTCATGGAACACACTCCGTTCGCAGTGATGCACCGTACGGAATCGACCGGCGCGAGACGAGAGTGCCCTTCACCGAAAATCCTCACAAGACCGATCCGAAATCCTGTGGACAACTCGCGGTTGTGGAAAACCGCCGTCCCCCGGCGGAGTGAAATTCCCGGCCGGCGCACCCCGGCGGGAACTCTCCGCCGGTCCCTCCCCGAACCGGCCCGGCGCCCGTCCCCGGACGGTCCGCGCCGCGGGGCCCGGGGCCCACGCCAGTGGCATACCCACGCCGCCACCCCGCTCCCACCTGCGCGGTCATGACAACCGTCCGTACACTCCCGCGACCCGCGGGAGCCCCGATCGGGTGGCCGGGAAGGCTATCCACCCACGTCATCCGACCGAAGGAACCCGAATGCCGCCCCCCACCCGCGTCGATGGCGGCACTTTCTTCGCGCCGAATCCATAACGGGTGGGGCGACAGCCCCGTAACGACTGCACAACGTCCGGCGCCAGAGCCTCCCAGACCGCTGCACGCACGGTCTCCACCTGCGATTATCGGACCGCCCCACCGAAGCCGACACACCCGCGACGGTGTTGTCAGGCCCGGTGGAGGAACCGGGCACCCTTATCCTGTCCCCAACAGGGCAAGGGTTCCGCCAACCCCAACCGCACCCCCACGACGGGGCCGGGCGCCGGGCGCCGAAGGGCACTCGACATCCGATCCCGGCGACGGTCACGCCCTGTCCGGGTCGGCCCGTCACGCCCCCATAGCTCAGCGGATAGAGCACCCGCCTTCTAAGCGGTAGGTCGCAGGTTCGAATCCTGCTGGGGGCACTCACAGTGTCCGGCCTGGGACTTCATGCCCCCGACGGCGGCGTCCGGCCGACGGCGGCACCGCCCGGGACCACCCACCGGGGCCCCGGCCGTCAGGAACCACCGGCCAGGGAGCAGCCGCCAGGGACGGCCCGTCAGGCCCCGCCCGGAACGCCCGGCGGCGCGGGGCGGCCACCCGCACCACCCCGCGCCCGCCCGGAGACCGGCCCGTGTCCGGCCCGGTCTCGTCCGGCTGTCACCCGGTTTGTCCGACTCCCTTGCCGCCTGCGGCATTTGACCCGCTCGCCCGGTCCGCCGCCGGCCGCAGGCGGAGCGCCAGCAGCAGCGCGAGCACCATCAGCGCACCCGCCGAGACGAACACCACGTCGGCCGCGTGCACGAAGGACCGCACCGCGTGCGCATGCTCCGCGCCGGTCAGCGTGGCCACCGCGCCGAGCGGGGTACCGGGTTCGGCGTTCCCGAAGACCCGGGCCAGCATCGTGCCGAACAGCGCGGCGCCGAGCGCGCCGCCCAGGGTCTGGAAGAACCGGACACCGGTGGTGGCCACCCCCAGCTGGTGCGCCGGGGCGGCCCTCTGGACCACTCCGACGAGCTGGCCCACCAACTGGCCGAAGCCCACGCCCAGCAGGGCGAGCTCGGCCCGCACGATCCACAGCCCGGTGTCCGGCCCGCTCAGGCCGAGCAGCAGCAGCGCCAGGGCGGAGCAGCCGGCGCCGGCCACCAGGAAGGTCCGCGGTGCCCGGCCCCGTCGGGAGAGCCGGTTGACCAGGAGGCCGACGGAGGTCATCCCGGCCGCCATCGGGATCAGGAAGAGGCTGGCCGAGGTGGCGGCCACGCCCCGGGCGACCTGCAGGTACAGCATCACGTACACGACGGAGCCCGTCAGGCCCATCCCGACCAGGCCCTGCACCGCGAAGCCGGTCCGCAGGGCGGGGATCCGGAAAAGCGACAGGGGCAGCACCGGCTCCGCCGCAGTGGCCTGCCGCCGGAGGAAGAGCCCGAGCGCCGCCACTGTGCCGGCGCCGAGCGAGAGGACCGGCGCGGAGGTCCAGCCGTACTCCTTGCCGCCCCATTCGGTCACCAGCAGCAGGCCGGTGGCGAAGGCCGCGGCGAGGGTGGCCCCGAGGAGGTCGAGGCGGCCGCGGCCGGCCCGGTGCGGCAGGTCGAGCGCGAACGCGGCCCCCGCCAGGACGAACAGCCCCACCGGCAGGTTGACGTAGAAGATCCAGCGCCAGCCGAGGTGGTCCGCGAGCAACGCCCCGATCAGCGGCCCCACCGCCATGCCCGCACCGCCGATGATCCCGCCGATGCTGCCCCCGCCGCCCTCGTCCCCGGGCTCGCGCAGCTGGGCCATCACCACCATGGTGACGCTCATCAGCCCACCGCCGCCGATGCCCTGGACCGCCCGGAAGGCGATCAGCTGCTCCATCGACCCGGCCGCCCCGCAGAGCGCCGAGCCGGCCAGGAAGGTGGCCACCGCGCCGAGGAAGACCCGCTTGGCGCCGTACAGGTCGCAGAGCTTGCCGTAGAGCGGGAGCAGCGCGGTGGCCGCCAGCGCGAACGCGCTGACCAGCCAGGGCAGTCGGTCGACGCCGTGGACCGGGTCGAGGTCGCGGACGATCGGCACGGTGGCCGCCGACACGATGTTCATGTCGAGCACCGCCAGCAGGATGGTGACCAGGCAGATGAGCTTCGCGAGCCCGCGCCGGGCGGCCGGCGCCGGGGGCCCCGCCGACGCGGAGCCGGAGGACGGCAGGGCGGAGCCGGCCGGCACCGCGGCGGATGCGGATGCGGATGCGACGGCCGAGGCCGCGGCGGGTGTCGGTGGTACGGCGACAGGCATGGGAAGTCCCCCCGGTGCGATGGGCGTGTGGTTGCCGCCGGGGCCGGGCGGTCCGGGCGACGACGCCACCATGGCAGATATTTTTGTAGTCAGTCAATTCTTCGACTCGATAAATCTTTGATCCTGGTACAGTGACGCCATGCCGAAGACACCCGCCGCCACCCACCCGCCGGAGGAGCTGGGCCTGCGCGAGCGCAAGAAGCTGCAGACCGGCCGCAAGCTCTGGACCGTCGCCATCGGCCTCTTCGTGGAGCGCGGCTTCGACCAGGTGTCCGTCGCCGAGATCGCGGCCGCCGCCGAGGTCTCCAAGATGACCGTCTTCAACTACTTCCCGACCAAGGAGGACCTGGTCCTGCTGCCGATGGAGAAGCACACCGGGGAGGTCGCCGAGACGGTGCGCGACCGCCCGGCCGGCTGCTCCGCGGTGGCCGCCGTCCGCGACCAGTACCTGGCCGCCCTGGACGCGCAGGACCCGGCCTCCGGCCTCTGCGACCAGCAGGCGGTGCTCGACGTGCTGCGGCTGATCCGCGACACGCCGGCGCTGGCCCTGCGGGCCCGGGCCGCCTCCGTCCGCGCCGAGGAGCTGCTGGCGGCCGAGCTGCGCACCGCGAGCGGCGACGGGGACGACCTCACCGCCCGGCTCGCGGCCGCCCAACTGCTGGCCACCAGGAGGACCCTGGTGATGGCGAACCAGCGCCGGATGGTCGCGGGCGAACCGGCCGGGAGCGTCCTGCCCGAGGCCCGGGCGGATGCCCTGCGCGCCTTCGCGCTGGTCGAGCACGGCCTGGGCGACTACTGCGGCGGCTGACCGCCGCACCCCGCGGCCGGGCTGCGGGCGGCCCTCCGCCCGGACCGAGGGGCGGGCGGCCGGCACCCCGGCGCGTCCTCGGACCCGCCCTCCCGCCCGGCCCCGCCGGCCGCCCTGCGAGAGTGTGTCCGGTGCACGCAGACCCACTCCCCGCGGAGGCACCCATGACCGGATCACCGCTGCTCCACGGGCGCACCGCCCTCCCCGCCGGCGTCGACGGCCTACGGGCGTACACCGGCCCGGACGGCGTGGCGGTGCTGGTGCTGGACCGCCCGCACAAGCGCAACGCCCTGACCCTGGCGATCTGGCGGGCGCTGCCCGGGACCCTGGAGCTGATCGCAGAACAGCCCGGCGTACGCGCGCTGCTGGTCACCGGCGCCGGCGGCACCTTCAGCGCGGGCGCCGACATCGCCGAACTCTCCGAGGTGTACGGCGACGCGCGCCGGGCCGACGCCTACCACGAGGAGAACGTGGCCGCCGAGGAGGCGCTCGCGGCCTTCCCGCACCCGACCCTGGCGGTGGTGCACGGGGCCTGCGTCGGTGGCGGCTGCCAGCTGGCGGTCGCCTGCGATCTCCGGTTCGGCGCCCGGGACGCCCGGCTCGGGATCACCCCGGCCAAGCTCGGCGTGGTCTACCCGGCCGTCCCGACCCTCCGGCTGGCCCGGCTGCTGGGGCCGGCCAGGGCCAAGTACCTGCTGTTCTCAGGCGAGTTGGTGCCGGCCGCCCGGGCGGCCGAGATCGGCCTGCTGGACGAGGTCGTCGCCGGCGACGAACTCGACTCCCGCGCGCTGGAGTTCGCCGTCCTGCTCGGCAAGCGCTCGCCGCAGACCATCGGCGCCGTCAAGGCGGCCCTGGCCGGCCCGCCGGAGGAGGCCGCGGCCGCGATCGAGCCGTGGGCCCGCCGCTCCCGCGAGGCCCCCGACGTGCGGGAGGGACTGGCCGCCTTCCTGGAGCGGCGCGAGCCGCGCTTCTGACCGGCCCCCGGGGGGCCGGGAGCGAACGCGCACGAAGCCGTACGTCGTCCAACGAGCCGCCGTGGACCGGGGTCTGAGCGGTGAGCCGTCGACGATAAGATCATCGGACATCCGCCCGTACGCCCTCTGGAGAACCCGATGACCGCGACCACCTGGGCCCGGCGGGTCACCGACGGCGTGGAGCCGAAGAACGTCATCATCGCGGTGCTGCCGCTGGTCGGCGCGCTGCGCTACGGCTGGACGGGCCTCGGCTGGGCCCTGTTCGCGGCGCTGTTCGCCGCCGTGATCCCCACCTGGTTCATCCGGCGCGGCATGCGCAAGGGCCAGTGGGAGGACCGGCACGTCGGCCGGCGGCAGCGCCGGCTGGTGGTGATCCCGTTCATCATGCTGTCGGTGCTCACCAGCTTCGCCGTGATGCTCTGGGCCGACGCGCCGGACGACATGACCGCGATGGTGCTGGCGATGTTCGCCGCCCTGGTGCCGATCATGGTGATCACCGTCTGGTGGAAGGTCTCCATCCACACCGCCGTGGCGAGCGGCGCCGTGGTCTGCCTGGCCATCGCGCTGGGCGCCTGGTGGCTGCTGCTCTACCCGCTGGTCGTGGTGATCGGGTGGTCCCGGGTGGTGCTCCGGGACCACACCAGGGCGCAGACCGTGGCCGGCGCCCTGGTCGGTGCGGTGAGCGCCGGCCTGACCTTCTGGTACGCCCGCTGACCGGGCGCCGGCCCGCCGCCCGGTCCGGCTCGGTCCGGCCGGGCGCACCCGGGCCGGCCGCCCCACCCGCCTCGCCCGGCCTACCGGATGGGCATCCCGGAGATGGTCCGGGCGATCACCAGCCGCTGGATCTCGCTCGTCCCCTCGAAGATCGAGTAGATGGCGCTGTCCCGGTGCATCCGCTCCACCGGGTACTCCCGGGTGAAGCCGTTCCCGCCGAGGATCTGCATCGCCTGCGCGGTCACCCACTTCGCCGTCTCGCCCGCGTACAGCTTGGACATGGAGCCCTCGGCCGAGGTGAACGGCTGCTGGTTGGCCGCCATCCAGGAGGCCCGCCAGACCAGCAGCCGGGAGGCGTCGATCCGGGTCTTCATGTCGGCCAGGGTGAAGGCGACGCCCTGGTTGTCGATGATCGGCCGCCCGAACTGCACCCGGGTCCGGGCGTAGTCGAGAGCCACCTCGTAGGCGGCCCGCGCGATGCCGATGGCCTGCGCCCCGACGGCCGGCCGGGAGGCCTCGAAGGTGGCCATCGCGGCGTTCTTCCCCGAACCGCCCTTGCCGGAAGCACCCTTGGCGCCACCGTTCGCCGCGGCTGCCGCCCGCTCGCGGGCCCGGGCGAGCCGCTCGTCCAGCTTCTCCTTGCCGCCCAGCAGGCAGTGGCCGGGCACCCGGACACCGTCGAGCACGACCTCGGCGGTGTGCGAGGCGCGGATGCCGTGCTTCTTGAACTTCTGGCCCTGGGAGAGGCCGGGCGTGCCCGGCGGGACCACGAAGGAGGCCTGGCCACGGGCGCCGAGCGCCGGGTCCACGGTGGCCACCACCACGTGCACGGCGGCGATCCCGCCGTTGGTCGCCCAGGTCTTGGTGCCGTTCAGCACCCACTCGTCCTTGGCCTCGTCGTAGACGGCGCGGGTGCGCAGCGCCGAGACGTCGGAGCCGGCGTCCGGCTCGGAGGAGCAGAAGGCGGCGACCTTCACGTCGTCGGGGGTGCCGAACATCTGCGGCGCCCAGGTGCCGATCTGCTCCTCGGTCCCGTTGGCGAGCACGGCGACGGCGGCCAGCGTGGTGCCGACGATGGACAGGCCGATGCCGGCGTCGCCCCAGAAGAGCTCCTCCATGGCGATCGGGATGCCGACGCCGGACGGGTCGAAGTACTGCTGGGCGTAGAAGTCCAGGGAGTAGATGCCGAGTTTGGCCGCCTCCTGGATGACCGGCCAGGGGGTCTCCTCGCGTTCGTCCCACTCGGCCGCGGCCGGGCGCATCACGTCGGCGGCGAAGCCGTGCAGCCAGTCGCGGACGGCGATCTGGTCGGGGCCCGGGTCCAGCGAGAAGGTGCTCATGGTGCCTCCGGTGGAAGGGATCTGGCGGGCGGCGGGCCGCCGCGTGGGGAGGTGTCGCGAGGAGGGGGTGTCGTACCGGTGTTACCGCCGGTAACATCGCTGGGAGTCTGCTACTGATACGTAGGAAATGTCAACGCCCGGAACGCACCCCCGAGGCCGCACCCGGCCCCGGCGGCCCCGCACCCCGGCCCCTCCCCCGACCCCGCCCGCCAGCCCGCCGACGCCCCGCGCCACCACCGGCGCCCAGCCCAGCGCCGCCCGACCGGGCGTCAGCACCCGAGCCAGGAGCCGCCCGTGCCGCCCGCCGACCCCGCCACCTCCGGCGAGCCCCGCAGGGAACAACTGCTCAACGCCGCCGACCGGGTCATCCAGCGGGAGGGCCCCGGCGCCAGCATGAACGCCATCGCCGCCGAGGCCGGGATCACCAAGCCGATCCTCTACCGGCACTTCGGCGACCGCACCGGCCTCATCCGTGCCCTCACCGAACGGCACACCGGCGGGCTGATCGCCGCCGTCCGGGCCGCGCTGAACGAGCCGCTGGAGCGGCGCGACCGGGTCGAGCACGTCCTGGACACCTACCTGGCCGGCATCGAGTCGCGCCCGCAGGTCTACCGGCTGCTGACCCATCCGGAGGCGGGCGACCCGACCGGCGCCGGCAACGCCCTGGCGCCCGCCCTCAAGCAGATCGCCGACGAGATCACCAACGCGGTGGCCGTCCAGGTCGACCTGGGGCCGGAGGCACCGCTGCTCTCCGAGGCCTGGGGCCGGGGCATCACCGGCATGGTGCTGGCCGCCGGGGACTGGTGGCTGGAGACCAAACCCTGCCCCCGGGCCCGGATGGTGCAGGCCCTGGCCGACCTGCTCTGGGGCCGGCTCGCCGCCGCCGCGGAACTGCCCTCCGCCACACCGCCGGCCCCCGCCGCGGCGGCGCCGGCCGACTGAACTCTTGTGCGGTGCATGCCAGTCCGGCATCATCGGGCCCCACCCGAACCGCCGCCGGCCCAGCGAGGTAGCCCCATGCGCCTGCTCCGTACCGCCGCCGCACTCCTGCTCGCCACCGCCCTGGCCGGCTCCCCGGCCGCGGCGGCCGAACCCCGGGGCCACCGCCCGGAGTTCCCCACCGGCACCAGCACCTCGCCGGACGGCCGCACCGCCCTCACCGACTCCCGGGGGCGCGAACTGCGGCTGCGCGGCTTCAACCTCGACAAGTACGCCGAGACCACCGAGGCCGACGTCCGCTCGGTGGCCGCGCACGGCTTCACCCTGCTGCGGGTGGCGGTCTCCTGGACCAGGCTGGAGCCCGGACCGGGCCGGTACGACCGGGCCGAGCTCGACCGGCTGCACCAACTCCTCGGCTGGGCCGACCGGTACGGGCTGCTGGCCCTGATCGACTTCCACCAGGACGTCTACGGGCCCAGGTTCGGCGGCGGGGACCGCGGCATCCCGGTCTGGGCCACCCGGGACGACGGCCTGCCCTTCGTCCCCGACCCGGACGACTGGTTCGCCGGGTACTTCCAGCCCGCCGTCCAGGCCGCCTTCCGCCACCTCTACGACGACCCGGACCTGCGCCGCGCCCAGAGCGACTTCTACACCCGGATCGCCCGCGAACTGCGCGGCCACCGCTCGCTGCTGGGCTACGACCTGTTCAACGAGCCGTTCGGCCCGATCCCCGGCGACCCCACCGATCCCGCCGACCAGGCGGCCGGCGCCGCCGCGCTCGAAGCCGGCCGGCTGGCCGGGATGTACCGCCGGCTGATCCGGGCCGTCCGGGCGGCCGACGACCGCGCCTGGCTGTTCGTCGAACCCACCGTCCTGGTCGGCCAGGGCGTCCCCACCCGACTGCCCGGCTTCGCCGACCCCCGGCCGGGCCCGCCGCGGCTCGGCTACGCCCCGCACTTCTACGACACCGCCGTCGAGTCCGGCGCCGACTGGGACCCGTCCGGCGGCTTCGTCGAGGCGTACGTCGCCGCCGTCACCGCCTACCCGGCCGCCCACCGGCTGCCGGTGCTGATCGGCGAATGGGGCCCGCCGGACGCCCGCCGGCCGGGCAACGCCGAGCTGGTCCGCCGGCAGGTCGCCGCGATGGAGACGATCTCCTCCGGCTGGACGATGTGGTACTGGTGCCGGGGTGCCGGCGGCTACTGCGCGCTCGGCCCGGACGGTCGGCCGGCCCCCGGCGACGAGCCGGTCTTCGCGCCCTGGCCGACCGCGCTCGACGGGCATCCGCTCAGCTCGGACTGGACCGCCGCCACCGCCACCTACCGGCTCGGCTGGACCACCGGCCGCACCGGCGGCCCCACCGAACTGAGCCTGCCCGCCGAGGCCTACCCGGCCGGCGCCCGGGTCACCGTGGCCGGCACGCCCGCCGCCCTGGTGGACATCGACCAGCCCGGTCCGGGCCGGGCCGGCAGCGCGCGGATCCGGCTGCCGCTGGCCCGGCCCGGCACGCCGGTCACCGTCACCGTCACCCCGCGCTGAGGTCCGGCCCCGGCACCGGGGCCGGGGCCGGACCTCGGCCGGGGCCTCAGGCCAGTCCGCGCCGGACCAGCAGCGGCTCGGTCCGCGGGTCGCGCCCGACCACCGCGCGGAAGCACTCCAGCGCGTCCACACTGCCACCGCGCGAGAGGAGTTCGGCGCGGAACACCTCGCCGCTCTCCCGGACGGTGCGGCCGTTGCCCCGGAACCACTCGACGGTCTCGGCGTCCAGCACCTCGGACCAGATGTAGGCGTAGTAGCCCGCGCTGTAGCCGCTCGCGAAGATGTGGTTGAAGTAGGTGCTGCGGTAGCGCGGCGGGATGGCGGCCACCGCCAGGCCGGCTCCGGCCAGCGCCCGCGCCTCGAACTCCTGGGCGTCCGCGATCTCCAGGCCCACCGGCACGGTGTGCCAGGCCCAGTCCAGCAGCGCGGCCGCCAGGTACTCGACCGTCCGGAAACCCTGGCCGAAGCCCTCGGCGGCGGTCATCCGCTCCACCAGGTCGGCGGGCAGCGGCTCGCCCGTGACGTGGTGCTTGGCGTAGTTCGCCAGCACGGCCGGCCAGGTCATCCACATCTCGTTGACCTGCGAGGGGAACTCCACGAAGTCCCGGGGGACTTCGGTGCCCGCGAAGAGCGGGAACCGGACGGCCGAGAAGAGCCCGTGCAGCGCGTGCCCGAACTCGTGGAAGAGCGTCCGCACCTCGTCCCAGGTCAGCAGGACCGGCTCGCCCGGGGCCGGGCGGGCGATGTTGAGGTTGTTCAGCACCACCGGCCGCTTGCCCAGCAGGGTGGACTGCGAGACGAGTTCGTCCATCCACGCACCGCCGCGCTTGGACGCACGGGCGTGGAAGTCGCCGACGAAGAGGCCGAGCGGGCCGCCGTCCTCCTCGAACACCTCGAAGACCCGCGCGTCGGGGTGGTGGCCGACCAGGTCCGGCCGCTCGGTGAAGGTCAGGCCGTAGGCCAGGTTCGCGGCGAAGAAGACGCCGTCGTGCAGCACCCGCTCCAGCTCGAAGTAGGGGCGCAGCACAGCAGCGTCCACCTGGTACGAGGACCGGCGCACCCGCTCCGAGTAGAACGCCCAGTCGTGCGCGGCGATCTCGTCGATCCCGTCGGCCGCCGCCAGCTTGGCCAGCTCGGCGGCCTCCCGCTCGGCGTTGGCCACCGCCGGCGGCACCAGCCGGGCCAGCAGGGCGTCGACGGCCGCGACGGTGCCCGCCGTCTCGTCCTCGACCACGTACGCCGCGTGGCTCGGGTGGCCGAGCAGGGCGGCCCGCTCCGCGCGCAGTCCGGCCATCCGGATCGCCAGCGGGCCGTTGGTCGCGGCGGCCCGGCCGAGCGAGGCCGCCAGCAGCCGCTCGCGCACCGATCGGTCGGTGAGCTGGGCCAGTTCGGACTGGTTGGAGAAGTTCTTCAGGCTGAGCACGTACGTGCCGTCGTGGCCGAGCGCCCGGCCGTTCTCGGCGGCGGCCGCGACGGCGTCGGCGGAGAGGCCGTCGAGCTGCTCGGCGCTGTCCAGGACGAGCGCCCCGGCCCGGGTGGCGGCCGCCACGTTCTGCTGGAACGCGGTGGCGGCGGAGGCCAGTTCGGAGTTCAGCTCGCGCAGCCTGGCCTGCTCGGCCGCGCCGAGGCGGGCGCCGGCCCGGACGAAGCGGGTGTGGTGACGCTCCAGCAGCCGCAGCGACTGGGCGTCCAGGCCCAGGTCGTGGCGACGCTCGTGGAGGGCCTCGATCCGGGCGAACAGGGCGGCGTCCAGGTGGATCGCGTCCTGGTGGGCCGCCAGCCGGGGGCTGATCTCGGCGTCCACGGCGTCCACCAGGTCGTTGGTGTCGGAGGAGCTCTGGTTGAGGAAGACCGCGCTCACCCGGCGCAGCAGGGCGCCGGAACGCTCAAGCGCGACCAGGGTGTTGTCGAAGGTCGGTGCCTGCGGGTCGGCCGTGATCGCCGCGATCTCGGCGAGCTGGTCGGCCATGCCGCGTTCGAAGGCGGGCAGGTAGTGCTCTTCCCGGATCGCGGTGAAGGGCGGCAGTTCGTAGACCAGGGTGCTGGGCTCGAAGAAGGGATTGTCGCTCATTTCGCCGACCCTACGCGGTGGCATTCGCGCTGCCTACGGTCGGCCGGCGGACGGCTCGTCGGAGCCGGCCGGCGGAGGCCGGTCCCCGTCCGGCGAGGCCGGGGATCCGCCCCGGCCGCTCCCCGGCGGGTGGTCGGCCACCGGCCCCCGGATGCGCCGCCGACTACGATGCGTGGCAGCAGAAGGGCAGGACAGCGGGGGTGCGCGGGCGTGAGCGGCGGCCCACCACCCGGATGTTCGGCGAACGCCCGCCCCGTCCCGCCGCCCCTCGCCGCCCGCCGCGCGCCGCCCGGCCCACGGCGCGGCCGGCACCCCCGAAGGAGACCCGCAGTGCCCTGGAAGTCCCGCCTGACCTGGACCGGCCACACCGCCGGGAACGCCACCACCGTCCACGAGGGCCGCACCTGGCACCTGTCGAAGCACCTCAGCCCGCCGGACGAGCAGGGCCGCTACAGCCCCTACCAGCGCTGGTACCTGCACGCCGACGACGGCCAGGGCGAGCCCCTCGCCGACCCCACCGGCGGCGCCCTGGGCCGCAACCGCGTCAACGCCCAGCACCTCGCCGAGCTGATCGTCACCGGCTGGGAGGACTCCCGCCTGACGCGTCCGTCCGACGGCGTCCAGCTGTGGCGGCGGACCGGCGCCGACGACGACACGCTCGTCCCGCTGGACGAACTCCTCGCCGGCAAGCACCGCTGACCGGCGGCCGCCCCACCACCACGCAGGGCCCGCACCCCGGTGCGGGCCCTGCGTGGTGCGTACGCCGCGGGGCGGCCGGCGGCGCCGGGCAGGTCCGTCCGTCCAGGCCCCGGAGCCCTTCGCGGCCACCGGCGCCCGACCCGGCCACGCCCCTCCCGCGGGTGCCGCCTCCCCCACGCTGTCGGACCTCACCGCTACCGTCGAACACACCACCCGAACACCCGAGAGAAGACCGCGTGCCACCCCGGATCGCCCTGGCCCCCGACCCGCACGGCCCCGGCGGCCGCCTCCAGCCGCTGGACGACGCCGGCACCCCCCTCGGCGCCCCCGTGCACGCCGCCGACCTCGCCGCCGCCGTCGCCGGGTACGAGGCGGCCTCGCACCCGCGCTGGGTCTGGGCCACCGCCGACAGTGCCTACGCCCCGCTGCTGCCCGACCTGCCCGACCGGCTGGCCCGCTGCCACGACCTGCGCCTGGTCGAGGCGCTGCTGCTGTCCCACGAAGGGCGCTACGGGCAGCCCCGTTCGCTCGGCGCCGCCTGGGCCCGGCTCCACCGGCTGCCCGTCCCGGCCGACCTGCCCGACTCCGCCGGCCCCGACGACCAGGACAGCCTGTTCGCCCCCGACCGCCTCCAGCTGCCGCCCGCCACCGACCCGCTGGCGGCCGTCGTCGCCGTCCACGCCGACCAGCAGCGCCGGATCCAGGCCGTCACCGACCCGGCTCCCGCCGCGGGCCGGCCGACCGGTACCACCGGCGCCGGCGCCCGGGCCCGCTTCCGCCTGCTGGTCGCCGCCGAGTCGGCCGGCGCGCTGGCCGCCGCCGAGATGGCGCACGACGGCCTGCCCTGGCGCTCCGACGTCCACGACCGGCTGCTGACCGACCTGCTCGGCCCCCGACCGCAGATCCCCGGCACCCAGCCCAAGCGGCTCGCCGACCTCGCCACCGAACTGCAGCAGGCCCTCGGCGGCCGCCCCTTCAACCCCGACTCGCACACCCAGGTGCTGCGCGCCTTCGCCGACCAGGGCGTGCACCTCGGCTCCACCCGGTCCTGGGAGCTGCGCGGGATCGACCATCCGGCGGCCGCCCTGCTGATCCGGTACAAGGAGCTGTCCCGGATCCACGCCGCGCACGGCTGGGCCTGGCAGGACGCCTGGGCCCGGGGCGGCCGGTTCCGCCCCGAGTACGTGGTCGGCGGCGTGGTGTCGGGCCGCTGGGCCAGCCGGGGCGGCGGCGCGCTGCAGATCCCGCGGATCCTGCGCGGCGCGGTGGTCGCCGACCCGGGCTGGCTGCTGGTCGTCGCGGACGCCGCCCAGCTGGAGCCCCGGGTGCTGGCCGCACTGTCCCAGGACACCGGCATGGCCCGCTCCGCCGCCGAGGGCGACCTGTACGCCGCCCTCGCCGCCACCGCCTTCCAGGGCGACCGGGACAAGGCCAAACTCGGCCTGCTCGGCGCGATGTACGGGCAGACCAGCGGCGACATCGGCCCGCTGCTCGCCACCCTGCGCCGCCGCTTCCCCACCGCGATGGGCTACGTGGAGGCGGCCGCCCGGACGGGCGAGGACGGGGGCGTGGTCAGCTCCCGGCTGGGCCGGGTCTGCCCGCCGCCCTCCGCCGACTGGCAGGACGCCGCGGAGGAGGCCGACGGCGCGGCCGACGCCGGGGCCCGCTCGGCCCGGGCCCGGGGCCGGTTCACCCGCAACTTCGTCATCCAGGCGAGCGCCGCCGACTGGGCGCTGGCCCTGCTGGCGGCGCTGCGCCGCCGGCTGGCCGGGTTGGCGGCGACCCCCGGCGACCGTCCCCACCTGGTGTTCTTCCAGCACGACGAGGTGGTGGTGCACACCCCGGCTGATCTCGCCGACCAGGTGGCCGCCGCCGTGACCGAGGCGGCGGAGGAGGCCCGGGCCCTGGTCTTCGGCGACACCCCGGTACGGTTCCCGCTCACCACCGCCGTGGTCGACTGCTACGCCGACGCGAAGTGACGGGCGCCGGCCGGCGGGGCCGGCGCGCGGCTGCACGGGCCGACCCGCACCCCGGGGGTCAGAACTTCCGGAAGCCGCGGGCGTCCTGGGCAGCCGTGACCACCTCGGCCAGCGCCGCCCCGGCGGAGGCGGTCACCACGGCGGCCACCGCGCCCTCCACGAACGGCGCGTCCACCAGCACCACGTCCGGCCGGGGGTGGTCCGCCAGCGCGGTGGCGGCGGTCAGCACCGAGCTGCCCAGGTCCGGCAGCACGACGACGCCGGAGCCGTGGTCGGCCGCCGCGACGGCCCTCAGCACCAGGTCGTAGCTGGTGCCGAGCGAGCCGTCCTCGGTGCCCGCCGCGAGTTGCACCGGGACGCTGCCCGAGCCGAGTTCACCCAGCAGTTCGCGCAGGCCGGCGGCCATGGCGGGGCTGTGCGAGACGAGGACGACACCTACGGGTCCGGTCATGTCCCGAGCCTAGGCCCGCGGGCCGGATCCCGCCGGGGCCGCCACGCGGGGTCGGTCCGGCGGGGCCGCTCCCGCCTCACCGACCGCACCCGGGCCGCCAGTTCGACGGCGCCTGCCGCAATCCCGGCCATCCGCGCCGCGCTCGCGTAGCGTCGGCCGCAGGAGCATCCGTGGCCGAGGGAGCGCGTCGTGAAGAAGCTGATCAACAGCCCGGAGAGCGTCCTGGCGGACGCGCTGGCCGGGGTGGCCGCGGCGCACCCGGAGCTGGCGGTGGACGTTCCGAACCGGGTGATCACCCGGGCGGTCCGCCCGGCCGCGCCCAAGGTCGCGCTGGTCTCCGGCGGCGGGTCCGGGCACGAGCCGCTGCACGGCGGTTTCGTCGGACCGGGGATGCTCGACGCGGCCTGCCCCGGCGAGGTGTTCACCTCCCCCGTGCCGGACCAGGTGCTGACCGCCGCGCGGGCCGTGGACAGCGGTGCGGGCGTGCTGCTGGTGGTGAAGAACTACACCGGCGACGTGATGAACTTCCGCCTCGCCGCCGAACTGGCGGCCGAGGAGGGCATCGAGGTCCGCACGGTGCTGGTGGACGACGACGTGGCGGTGCGGGACTCGACCTGGACGGCCGGCCGCCGGGGCACCGGTGCCACCGTCCTGGTGGAGAAGATCGCCGGTGCGCTGGCCGAGCGCGGCGCACCGCTGGCGGAGGTCGCCGCCGTCGGCGAGCGGGTCAACGCGGCCTCCCGGTCCTTCGCGGTGGCGCTCACCGCCGCGACCGTCCCGGCGGCGGGCAAGCCGGGCTTCGACCTGCCCGAGGACGAGATCGAGGTGGGCGTCGGCATCCACGGCGAGCCGGGCCGGCGCCGGGAGAAGCTCCGCCCGGCCCGTGAGCTGGCCGCGGAGGTGGTGGACACGGTGCTCGCCGATCACGACCTGGCGGCCGGCGACGAGGTCATCGCGCTGGTCAACGGCCTCGGCGGGACGCCGCTGCTGGAGCTGTACATCGTCTTCGGGGAGGTCGCCGCCCGGCTGGCCGAGCACGGGGTGACCATCGCCCGCAGCCTGGTCGGCAACTTCGTCACCAGCCTGGACATGGCGGGCTTCTCGCTCACCCTGACCAAGGCGGACGCCGGACTGCTGGAGCTCTGGGACGCCCCCGTGGCGACCCCGGCCCTGCACCGTTCCTGAGGGGCACCGATGGACCACGACACCCCGGACCACGCCGGCGCCGGCACCGGCCCGAGCACCCCGGAGGCCCGCGCCCTGGACGCCCCGCTCGCCGAGGCCTGGATCCGCGCCCTGGCGGCCGCCGTCGACGTCCACCAGCGGGAGCTGACCGACCTGGACTCCGCGATCGGCGACGGCGACCACGGCAGCAACCTGCACCGCGGCTTCACCGCCGTGCTCGCCGTCCTGGACGCCCTGCAGCCCGCCGACGCCGGCGCCGTCCTCGGGCGGACCGGCAGCACCCTGATCTCCAAGGTGGGCGGCGCCTCCGGCCCGCTGTACGGCAGTGCCTTCCGGGCGATGGGCGCGGCCCTGCCGCCCTCCCCGGCCACGCCCGCCGAGTTCGCCGGGGCGCTGGCGGCCGGGCTGGCGGCGGTACGCCGGCTCGGCGGCGCCGCACCGGGCGACAAGACCCTGGTCGACGCGTACACCCCGGCGCTGGCCGCCTTCGAACGGGCGGTCGCCGGCGGCGCGGGCCTGGCGGGCGCCGCCTCGGCCGCGGCCGAGGCGGCCGAACGGGGGATGCGCGCGACCACCCCGTTGCAGGCCCGCAAGGGCCGGGCCTCCTACCTCGGCCCGCGCAGCATCGGCCACCAGGACCCGGGCGCCACCTCCACCGCGCTGCTGTTCCGGACGCTCGCCGACGTCACCGGGTGACTCCCGCGCCGCCGCCGGCCCGCCGTACGCCGGCCGGCCGGCGGCCGCCGAGGCAGCGGCCCGCCCGGGGCCGGCCGCGCTCAGGCGGGCTCGCCGGCGAGCGCCCCCGGGGCCGGGTCGACACGGCTGATCAGCAGCAGCAGCGCGTCGTCGCCGAGCACGCCACCGGTGTGCGCGAGCAGGTCCGCGTACAGCCGCCCGACCGCCGCCTCCAGCTCGGCCGGCGAGCGCGCCGCACCGTGCACCAGCGGCCCGGCCCGCTCCGCGAGCGGGTAGAAGTCCCCCGAGCCGTCGCGCCGGGCCTCGACCACGCCGTCGGTGCAGAGCACCAGCACGTCGTCCCGCCCGAACGGCAGGTCCCAGCTGTCCGGTTCGCCGGGGACGAGCCGGCCCAGGCCCAGCGGCACCCACGGGTCGGGGTGCTCCAGCACCCGGACGGTCCCGTCCGCCAGCACCTGGACGGGCGGGACGTGGCCGAAGTGCAGCAGCTCGACCGCCCCGGGTCTTCGGAACTCGGCGAACAGCGCGGTGGTGAACTCGCCGTCCGGCACGTGCCGCTCCACGCTCGCCTCGATCCGGGCCGCGACGCCGCGCAGCCGGCTCTCGTCGTACGCGGCCTCCCGGAAGGCTCCCAGCACCACGGCGGCGGTCTGCACCGCGCCGAGGCCCTTGCCCCGGACGTCGCCGACCAGCACCCTGGTCCCGTGCGGGGTCTCCAGTACCGAGTACAGGTCGCCACCGATCCGGGCGTCATCGGCGGCGGAGGCGTACCGCACGGCCAGCCGCAGCGGGCCGACGGTCGGCCCGGGCAGTCGCAGCAGGGCGCGCTGGGCCGCCTCGGCGACCGAGCTCACGGCGGCGTACGCGGCGGCCCGGCGCATCCTGATCCTGGCCACCCAGGCGCTGAACAGGGTCAGCACGAGGTAGCTGACCATCGCGCCGAGCAGGAAGCGCTCGTCGTTGACGTTGTCGACCTGGTCGTAGTGGCTCAGGCCGAACACGATCAGCAGTCCGAGGGAACAGACCAGCAGCAGCTCCCTCGGTCTGAGGGTGAGGGCCGCGATCGAGGGCACGACCGTCATCAGCGGCGCCAGGTAGCGGTCCTTGCCGGAGAGGAAGTCGGCCAGCGCGACCAGCGCCATCGCCACCAGGGCCGGCGCCGCGCGTTTGTACCAGGGGATGTCCAGGAGGTCGACGGCCAGCAGCGCGCTGCGCCGTCGGGCCGGCGGGAGCGCGGCGGCCGTCAGGTCCACGGTCGACCGAGCTCGACGATTCCGGAACACATATCCGAACATATCGGACGATCCAGGCCTGCGCCCCGCGCCCGCCCCGGCGAGCGCACGCGACGGCGGCCGGACCCATGGGCGGCAGGGGCCGCCGGGCGGGCGGCACGGGCGGGACACGCCGGGCGGGCCGGGACGTGGCGGCAATTCGGACGGAGCGCATCCGGACGCATACGCTCGGCAATCGAGTCGCTCGTCCGATGCGACCCACGACACAGGAGTCCCCCTCTTCCGGAATACCCGGTGGGGGTATGGTGTTGTGAGCAGACAGCAGCACGGGCAGGAGCCCGTGGCAGCCACCCCTCGGAGGTCCCGATGTCCAGCACCATCACGTACACCGTCACCGGCATGAGCTGCGGCCACTGCGAGAAGTCGGTCAGCTCCGAGGTCTCCGCCCTCCCCGGCGTGACGCAGGTGGCCGCCGACGCCAAGGCCGGCACCGTGACGGTCCACTCGGCGGCCCCGCTGGAGGACAGCCAGGTGCGCGCCGCCGTCGACGAGGCGGGCTACGAGCTCGTCGGCCGCTCGGCCTGAGGCCCGGTACGGCGGGGGCGGGGCGCCCGCCCCCGCCGTACGCTCTCCGAGATGGAGGAGACGACATGAGCACCACCACCCCCGGGACCCCGCGCACCGGGTCCTCCGGCCCCACCGCCCCGGCGGCCGCGGGCGAGCGCGTCGAACTCTCGATCGGCGGGATGACCTGCGCCTCCTGCGCGGCCCGGATCGAGAAGAAGCTCAACCGGATGGACGGCGTCGAAGCCGTCGTGAACTTCGCCACCGAACGGGCCCGGATCGACTTCGGCACCGGGGTCAGCGTGGCCGACCTGATCGCCACCGTGGAACGGACCGGCTACACGGCAGAGCTGCCCGCCCCGCCGCCGGCCGCCGAAGCGGACCCGGACGGTGCCGGCGCCGCCGCCCCGGACCCGGACCGGGCCTCCGCCCGCGACCGGCTGCTGATCAGCACCGTGCTCACCGTCCCCGTGGTGCTGCTCTCGATGGTCCCGGCCCTGCAGTTCGACAACTGGCAGTGGCTGGCCCTCGCCCTGACCGGCCCCGTCGTCGTGTACGGCGGGCTGCCGTTCCACCGCGCCGCCTGGACCAACCTGCGGCACGGCGCCGCCACCATGGACACCCTGGTCTCGCTCGGCACCCTGGCCGCCTTCGGCTGGTCGCTCTGGGCGCTCTTCCTCGGGCACGCCGGGATGACCGGCATGAAGCACGAGTTCTCCCTCACGGTGGCCCGCGGCGACGCCTCCTCCTCGCTCTACCTGGAGACCGCCGCCGCCGTCACCGTGCTGATCCTGCTCGGCCGCTGGCTGGAGGCCCGCTCCAAGCGCCGTGCCGGCGCCGCCCTGCACGCGCTGCTCGACCTGGGCGCCAAGGAGGTCGCCGTGCTGGAGGGCGGCCGCGAGGTGCGGCTGCCGGTGGCCCGGCTGACCGTGGGCACCCGGTTCGTGGTCCGGCCCGGCGAGAAGATCGCCACCGACGGCGTGGTGACCGAGGGCGCCTCCGCCGTGGACGCCTCGATGCTCACCGGGGAGTCCGTCCCGGTCGAGGTCGCGGTCGGCGACCCGGTGACCGGCGCCACCGTCAACGCCGGCGGCCGTCTGGTGGTCGAGGCCACCCGGGTCGGCGCCGACACCCAGCTGGCCCGGATGGCCAAGCTCGTCGAGGAGGCGCAGAACGGCAAGGCCGCCGCCCAGCGCCTGGCCGACCGGATCTCGGCGGTCTTCGTGCCCGTCGTCATCCTGATCGCGCTCGGAACCCTGGTCGGCTGGCTGCTGGTCAGCAACAGCCCCACCGAGGCCTTCACCGCGGCCGTGGCCGTCCTGATCATCGCCTGCCCCTGCGCCCTCGGGCTGGCCACGCCCACCGCGCTGATGGTCGGCACCGGCCGCGGCGCCCAGCTGGGCATCCTGATCAAGGGCCCCGAGGTGCTGGAGACCACCCGCCGGGTGGACACCGTGGTGCTCGACAAGACCGGCACCGTGACCACCGGCCGGATGGCCCTCGTCGCCGTCCACACCGTCCCCGGGGTCACCGTGGAGGAGGCCCTGCGGCTGGCCGGCGCGCTGGAGCACGCCTCCGAGCACCCGGTGGCGGCAGCCGTCGCCGCGGCCGCCGCCGAACGGGTGGGTGACCTGCCGCCGGTCGGGGACTTCGAGAACGTGCCCGGCCTGGGAGTCAGGGGCGTGGTCGAGGGCCGTGCGGTGCTGGCCGGCCGCGAGGCGCTGCTGGCGGACGCCGCCCAGCACCTGCCGCCCGTCCTGGCCGAGGCCAAGGCGGCGGCCGAGGCGGCCGGCCGGACGACGGTCGCGGTCGGCTGGGACGGCGAGGCCAGGGCGGTGCTGGAGATCGCCGACACGGTGAAGCCCACCAGCGCCAAGGCGATCGCCGAGCTGCGCGCGCTGGGCCTGCGCCCGGTGCTGCTGACCGGGGACAACCGGGCGGTGGCGCAGGCGGTCGCGGCCGAGGTCGGCATCGACCCGGCGGACGTGGTCGCCGAGGTGCTCCCGGAGGACAAGGTCGCCACCGTCCGCGCGCTGCAGGCCGAGGGCCGTTCGGTGGCGATGATCGGGGACGGCGTCAACGACGCGGCCGCGCTGGCCCAGGCGGACCTGGGCCTGGCGATGGGCACCGGGACCGACGCCGCGATCGAGGCGGCCGACCTGACCCTGGTCCGGGGCGACCTGCGCTCCGCCGGGGACGCGATCCGGCTCTCCCGCCGGACGCTGGCCACCATCAAGGGCAACCTGTTCTGGGCCTTCGCCTACAACGTGGCGGCGATCCCGCTGGCCGCCGCCGGCCTGCTGAACCCGGTGGTGGCGGGCGCCGCGATGGCCTTCTCCTCGGTCTTCGTGGTCAGCAACAGCCTGCGGCTGCGGCGCTTCAAGGCCGCCTGAGCCGGCGCCCGGGCGGCGGTCACGACGCCCCCCCCCCCCCCGCGGGCCCGTACCGGCGACCGGTACGGGCCCGTGGCGCGCTCAGCGCCCGAGCAGTTCCCCGCCGTTGCAGTGCAGGATCTCGCCGGTGATGAAGCCGGCCTCGGGCGAGGCCAGGAAGTAGACGGCGGCCGCCACCTCGCCGGTCTCGCCGATCCGGCCGAGCAGGGTGCGGGAGGCCCGGCGCGACACCTCGGCCTCGTCCAGCCGCGGCCCGAAGAACTCGGTGCCGGCCACCGTCCCGGGCGCGACGATGTTGGCGGTGATCCCGGACGGCCCCAGCTGGGCGGCGAGGAAGTTGTTCCAGGCGTGCAGCGAGGCCTTGGCCGCGCCGTACGAGCCGGCCCCGCGCAGCGCCGCGATCGAGCTGACCGTGACGACCCGGCCGGCGCCCTGGGTGAGCCGGTCCCGGACGGACTCGGTCAGCAGCACCACCGTCAGCACGTTGCGCTCGAAGTCGCCCCGCCAGCGGGCCAGCAGGGCGTGCGGCCCGGCGCCGATCACGGTCTCGCGGCTGCCCGCGTTGTTGACCAGGACGTCGATCCGGGCCGGCAGTCCGGCGAGCGCGTGCTCGACGGCGTCGGGGTCGGCGAGGTCGCAGACCAGCGGGGTCACCCGGGGGCCGAGGTCGGTCGCGGCCTTCTCCAGCACGTCGCGCCGGCGTCCGACGATCATGACCTGTTCGCCCGCCTCGGCGAATCTCCGCGCGACCTCGTACCCGATGCCCGTGCCACCCCCGGTGACGACGACGTTCCTGGCCATCTGCGCACTCCCTCCCCGGCCCGGCCACTCCGCTGCCGATGTGCGGGCGGTCCGTACCGGAATGCCACGATTCCTATCACGCTGGGTCGCCGTGACTGCGGGGAGGGTGACGTCGGCCGTACTGGATGATGTGGTATGAGCCCGCGGTCGGGCACACACGGAGCGTGGCGAGAGACAGCTCACACCCCCCGGGCGTAACTTTGAGCGCCCTGATACGTCTTAGCTTTGTAGTGCGGCAGTTTTTCGGCGCGCGGCGACAGGGCGGACTTCCGCCATGCCCCCGCACGGCCGGGGCTGTCGCCGGCGGGGCTCCGGCGGGCCCCGGGACGGCCGTCGACTGCTCGGCGGTCATCGCGCACGACGCCGGGGTGCGGTGGGCCAGGGGCGCTTTGAGCGGCCGCCCCTGACCGCGGCCGCCCCCGGACGTCGTGCGCCGTACCCAGGACCGGACAACGCGAGGGCCCGGTCGCACCACTCCTCCGAGTGGTGCGACCGGGCCCTTGCGACTGCCCGCGGGCGGGTCAGCGAGCGTCGAGACCGACGTAGTCGCGGATCGCGGTGCCGGTGTAGATCTGACGCGGACGGCCGATGCGGCTCGTCGGGTCGTTGATCATCTCGTGCCAGTGGGCGATCCAGCCGGGCAGCCGGCCGAGCGCGAACAGCACGGTGAACATGCTGGTCGGGAAGCCCATGGCGCGGTAGATCAGGCCGGTGTAGAAGTCCACGTTCGGGTAGAGCTTGCGCGAGACGAAGAAGTCGTCGTTGAGCGCGTGCTCCTCCAGCTTGAGGGCGATCTCCAGCAGCTCGTCGGACTTCCCGAGCTGGGCGAGCACCTCGTGGGCCAGGATCTTGACCTGCGCGGCGCGCGGGTCGAAGGCCTTGTACACGCGGTGACCGAAGCCCATGAGCTTCACGCCGTCCTCGCGGTTCTTCACCTTGCGGATGAAGGAGTCGACGTCGCCGCCGTCCTTCTGGATCTGCTCCAGCATCTCCAGGACGGCCTGGTTGGCGCCGCCGTGCAGCGGGCCCCAGAGCGCCGAGATGCCGGCCGAGATCGAGGCGAACTGGTTCGCGTGGCTGGAGCCCACCAGGCGCACGGTGGAGGTCGAGCAGTTCTGCTCGTGGTCCGCGTGCAGGATCAGCAGCTTGTCCAGCGCGTTGACCACGACCGGGTTGAGCTCGTAGTCCTCGGCCGGGACGGCGAAGGTCATCCGCAGGAAGTTTTCGACGTAGCCGAGGTCGTTGCGCGGGTAGACGAACGGCTGGCCGACCGACTTCTTGTAGGCGTAGGCCGCGATGGTCGGCAGCTTCGCCAGCAGGCGGACGGTCGACAGGTGGCGCTGGCCGGCGTCGAACGGGTTGTGGCTGTCCTGGTAGAACGTCGACAGGGCGCCGACCACCGAGGAGAGCATCGCCATCGGGTGCGCGTCCCGGGGGAAGCCCTGGTAGAAGCGCTTGACGTCCTCGTGCAGCAGGGTGTGCTGGGTGATCTCGTTGCTGAAGATCGCCAACTGGTCGGCGTTCGGCAGCTCGCCGTTGATCAGGAGGTACGCGGTCTCGATGAAGCTGCCCTTCTCGGCCAGCTGCTCGATCGGGTAGCCGCGGTAGCGCAGGATGCCGTTGTCGCCGTCCACGAAGGTGATCGCGGACTTGTAGGCGGCGGTGTTGCCGAAGCCGTTGTCCAGGGTCACCAGGCCGGTCTGCGGGAGCAGCTTCGAGATGTCGAAGCCGGCGTTGCCCGCAGTGCTCGCGACGACGGGGTACTCGTACTCGCCGCCCTGGTACCGCAGTACTACAGCGTCTGGACTGTTCTCGCTCACGCTCTTCCTCACCGACGAAATGAATCCTCATCCAAGGTGCCCTGACTGTCTCTACCATCCCCCATCTGGCGGACAGTTGCGCACCCGGGGTGGCCCGAAAGGGCCGTCCCCTACAAAACCCGTCGCCGCAGCCGGTATGAACCGGACAAGATCGGCACCACACCAGGCTCTGCCCTAAATCTCTTCACGTCAAGAGAACTCTAGAGGCAAGGATCCTGTTGGAGAATCATCCAGTGGCCAGCCGGTGGTCCAGTGCGGAGTGCCTGCGACCTGCGCTGACCGTCCGGACGGCCTGTCCGATCGCCTTGCGTGACCCCACCAGTACAACGAGTTGTTTTGCCCTGGTCACCGCCGTGTAGAGCAGATTTCGCTGGAGCATCGTCCAGGCCGAGGTGGTGACCGGAATCACCACGGCCGGGTACTCGCTGCCCTGCGAACGATGGATCGTCACCGCGTACGCGTGCGCCAGCTCGTCCAGCTCGTCGAAGTCGTACCCGATCTCCTCGTCCTCGTCCGTCAGCACGGTCAGCCGCTGGTCGTCCACCGCGATCGCGGTCACCACCCCGACCGTGCCGTTGAAGACGCCGTTCTGCCCCTTCTCGTAGTTGTTCCGGATCTGGGTGACCTTGTCGCCCACCCGGAACGTGCGGCCACCCAGACGGCGCTCGGGCAGCCCCTCGCGCCCCGGCGTGACCGCTGCCTGGAGGAGCGTGTTCAGGTTGCCCGCGCCGGCCGGCCCCCGGTGCATCGGCGCCAGCACCTGGACGTCCCGGCGCGGGTCCAGCCCGAACTTCTGCGGGATCCGGCGCGCCACCACGTCCACCGTCAGCCCGGCCGCCCGCTCGGCGTCGTCCTCCACGAAGAGGAAGAAGTCCGCCAACCCCTCCGTGCGCGGCGGCAGGCCCTCGTTGATCCGGTGCGCGTTGGTCACCACCCCGGACTCCTGCGCCTGCCGGAAGATCCTGGTCAGCCGCACCGACGGCACCGGGCTCCCGGCGGCCAGCATGTCCCGCAGCACCTCGCCCGCGCCCACCGAGGGCAACTGGTCCACATCCCCCACGAACAGCAGGTGGGCACCCGGCGCCACCGCCTTGACCAGCTTGTTCGCCAGGATCAGATCCAGCATCGAGGCCTCGTCCACCACCACCAGGTCGGCCTCCAGCGGCCGGTCCCGGTCGTACGCCGCGTCACCGCCCGGCCGCAGCTCCAGCAACCGGTGCACGGTCGACGCCTCCACCCCCGTCAGCTCGGACAACCGCTTGGCCGCCCGGCCGGTCGGCGCCGCCAGCACCACCTTCGCCCGCTTCGCCAGCGCCAGCGTCACGATCGACTTCACCGTGAAGGACTTCCCGCAGCCCGGCCCCCCGGTCAGCACCGCGACCTTCTCGGTCAGCGCGAGCCGGACCGACTGCTCCTGCTCCGGCGCCAGCTCCGCCCCCGTCCGCTTCGCCAGCCAGCCCAGCGCCGCCGCCCAGTCCACGCCGGCGAACCCCGGCATCCGGTCGGAATCCGCCCGCAGCAGCCGCAGCAACTGGTTCGACAGCGAGATCTCGGCCCGGTGGAACGGCACCAGGTAGACCGCCGTCACCGGCTGCCCGCCCTCCCCCGGCACCGCCTCCCGGACCACCCCCTCCTCCGCGACCAGCTCGGCCAGACAGTCGATCACCAGCCCCACGTCGACCTGCAGCAGCTTCACCCCGTCGGCGATCAACCGCTCCTCCGGCAGGTAGCAGTGCCCCTGGTCACTGCTCTGCGAGAGCGCGTACTGCAACCCCGCCTTCACCCGCTCCGGGCTGTCGTGCGGGATGCCCACCGCCTGCGCGATCCGGTCCGCCGTCAGGAAGCCGATGCCCCACACGTCCGAGGCCAGCCGGTACGGCTCGTTCTTCACCACCCCGATCGAGGCGTCCCCGTACTTCTTGAAGATCCGCACCGCCAGCGAGGTCGAGACCCCCACCCCCTGCAGGAAGACCATCACCTCCTTGATGGCCTTCTGCTCCTCCCAGGCCTCGGCGATCTTCTTGGTCCGCTTCGGCCCCAGCCCCGGCACCTCGATCAACCGCGCCGGAGCGTTCTCGATCACCTCCAGGGTGTCCACCCCGAAGGCCTCCACGATCCGCTCCGCGAACCGCGGCCCGATCCCCTTGATCAGCCCCGACCCGAGATAGCGCTGGATGCCCTGGACGGTGGCCGGCAGCACCGTGGTGTAGTTCTCCACCACGAACTGCTTCCCGTACTGCGGGTGCGAGGCCCACCGCCCGTGCAGCCGCAGGGACTCCCCCGGCTGCGCCCCCAGCAGCGCGCCCACCACCGTCAGCAGGTCGTTGCCGCCCCGGCCGGTGTCCACCCGGGCGACCGTGTAGCCGGTCTCCTCGTTGGCGTACGTGATCCGCTCCAGCACCCCCTCCACCTGGGCGAGCTGGCGCGGCACCACGGGCTGCTGCTGCGTGGCCACGGGACCCCCTTGCCGATTCGGGTGACCATCCGCCACGCACCGTACCGTCCGGCTCCGACAACCCGGACATTCCCCGTCGTCCGGCACCGGCCCCGGCACCACCGGACGGGGGCGCCCGGCGGTGCCCGCACTGCGGGCGCCCGGCACCGGTGGAAGGCTGGGGAGCGCAGGGGGGAACCCATCCGTCCCCGTCCCCGGCGGGCCCGCGCAAGGAGCAGTCCCGACCATGCTCACCACCGACTACGTGCCCGGCTCCCCCAACTGGCTCGACCTCGGCAGCCCCGACACCAGCGCCTCCGCCGCCTTCTACGGCGCCCTGCTCGGCTGGACCTTCGCCTCCGCCGGCCCGGCCGCCGGCGGCTACGGCTTCTTCCAGCAGGACGGCCGGACGGTCGCCGCCCTCGGCCCGCTCACCGAGGAGGGCGCCACCTCCGCCTGGACGGTCTACTTCAGGACCACCGACGCCGACCGCACCACCGCCCTGGTGGAGCGGGCCGGCGGCAAGGTCCGCTTCGCGCCCTTCGACGTCTTCACCAACGGCCGGATGGCCGGCTACACCGACCCGACCGGCGCCGACTTCGCCGTCTGGCAGCCGCAGGACACCATCGGGCTGGACGCCGTCACCGACCCGGGGACGCTGTGCTGGACGGAGTGCTACAGCACCGACGCCGAAGCCGGGAAGGCCTTCTACCGGACCGTCTTCGACTGGCAGGAGCAGGACGTGCCGTTCGGCGACGTGACCTACACCGTGCTCACCCCGGCCGGCGGCGGCACCGACGACGGGCAGGGCGGCATCATGCAGCTGGGCCCGGAACAGACCGCGGCCGGCACCACCTCGCACTGGCTGCCCTACTTCGAGGTGCTCGACCCGGACGCCCGCGCCGCCACCGCCGAGCGGCTCGGCGCGACCGTCCGGATCCCGCCCACGGACTTCCACGGCGTGGGCCGGCTCGCCCAGATCGTCGATCCGCACGGTGCGGTGCTCGCCGTCATCCGGAGTGCACAGCCCGGCCAGTGAGGCCCCGTCACGAGCGGCCGGCACCGGCGGGACACGCAAGGCCGCGACGGAACGCGCCCTGCGCGGCGGGACGGCGCGCGGAGACGGCCGGCGGTGTTCTGGACCGGCGGCGGGCCGCGCCGTCCGCTACCGCCCCCTGCCGGCCCTTGTCGGCCCATCGGCGGGGGGACGGTGCGGGCTTCCGCCTACCCTGAGCCCATGAACGATCTCCAGATCCGCCGTGCCACCGCCGACGACCTGCCCGCCATCGTGGCCATGCTGGCGGACGACCCGCTGGGCAGCGTCCGGGAGTCGCCCGACGACCTGACTCCCTACCGCACCGCGTTCCGCCGGATCGAGGAGGACCCGCAGCAGCACCTGGTGGTCGCCGTGCGGGACGGCCGGACGGTCGGCACCCTGCAGCTGACGCTGATTCCCGGACTCTCCCGGAAGGGCTCGACCCGGGCCGTCATCGAGGCCGTCCGGGTGCACGCGGACGAGCGGGGCAGCGGGCTGGGCACCCAGCTGATCGAGTGGGCCGTCGGCACCTCCCGCGAACTGCGGGCGGACCTGGTGCAGCTGACCTCGGACGCCAGCCGCACGGACGCGCACCGCTTCTACGAGCGCCTCGGATTCACCGCCTCGCACCTGGGATTCAAGCTCCAGCTCTGATCCCGCGTCCGTCCGGCCTTCGCTCCGACTCCGGGCCGGCGTCGGCCCGGGCCCGGGCCCGGGCCCGGATCCAGAGTCGGAGTCGGAGTCAGGACGTCCCTCCGGATCCGGGCCTTTCCCGTACCGGTCCGGAAACGCAGAAAAGCCCCGCCGGTTACCCGGCAGGGCTTCTC
>NZ_BNBO01000021.1 GCF_014655955.1 Kitasatospora indigofera | reverse complement strand
CGCCTTCATCGAACGCCAGGTCGTCTCCGGCCTCACCGCCGGATCCGTCAAGTAGCGGGCCCCACCACCGCGAAGGCCGCGGCCGGCCGGGTCTCCCCCGGGCCGGCCGCGGCCTTCGCGGTCCTGCTCACGCCGCCGTGCGGCCGCCCCCGGCCAGCACCCGCAGCAGCCGGGCGACCTCCTCGGTGACCGCCTCGCGGGCCGGGGTGAAGTACTTGCGCGGGTCGACCAGTTCGGGGCCGGCGTCGAGCCGGGCCCGGAGTTCGCGGGTGAAGACCCGGTTCAGCTGGGTGCCGATGTTCACCTTGCTGATCCCGGCCGCGACCGCCCGGACGAGGTCCTCGTCCGCGACGCCCGAGGAGCCGTGCAGCACCAGCGGCACCGGAACGGCCGCGCGCAGCTCGGCGATCAGGCCGAAGTCGAGCTTGGCGTCCCGGGTGCTCATCGCGTGCGAGCTGCCGACCGCGACGGCCAGCGCGTCCACCCCGGTGGCCGTGGCGAAGGCGTGCGCCTCGGCGGGGTCGGTGCGCACACCCGGCGCGTGGGCCCCGTCCTTGCCGCCGATCTCGCCCAACTCGGCCTCCACCGAGACCCCGTGGCTCCGGCAGAGGGTGACGGCCGCGGCCGTGGCCGCGACGTTCTGCCGGTACGGCAGCCGGGCGCCGTCGAACATCACCGAGGTGAGGCCCAGTTCGACGGCCTCGGCGACCAGTTCGGCGGACTCGGCGTGGTCCAGGTGCACGGCGACCGGCACGCTCGCCGCCCGGGCGGCGGCCAGCGCGGCCAGGCCGGTCGGGCCGAGGGCGCCGTGGTAGCGGACGGCGTTCTCGCTGATCTGCAGGATCACCGGGCGGCCGGCCCGCTCGGCGCCGGTGACCACGGCCTCGATGTGTTCGAGCTGGATGACGTTGAACGCGCCGACCCCGGTGCCCTCCCGCACGGCCGCGGCGACGATCTCGTTACTGGTGGCGAGGGACATGGATCTCCTGCACGGGTACGGCGGTCCGCGACCGCCGGTCGGTGGGTGGGTCGAAGCGGCCCGCGAGCGGGGGCAGCGCGGCGGCGGACCGCGCCCCGGTCTCCCGCACGGTCCGTGGCGGGGCGGCGCCGCCGGCCCGGGGGTGGACGGCGGTGGCCACGCGGGAGCCGTCCGGGACGGGGCGGCGCAGCCGGCGGGTGGTGCCGGGGGCGGTGTTCGGGGTGACGGTGAGGACCACCGGTGGCTCCAGGGTCGGAGGTGGAGCAGCATGCTTCTTCTTGCATGATTGATAGCTGGTTCAAGCACTAGTGCGCAAGCTTCGATCGCGGATCGCCGCCCGGGCAGTCCGGTCCGCGGCATTGTCAGGGTCAGGTCGACTGCGCTATATCTGCAGAATCACTGCTTAGTTCTGCCGACAAAGAGGTCCTAGTGCGCAAAACTTTGCACCACCCTCATCGAACCCGACGCCGGGGCACCGTCCTCGCCCTCGCCGCCGCCCTCGCCCTGGGCGGCGTCACGGCCGGCCCGGCGCTCAGCCCGCCGGCGGCCGCCGCCACCACCTCGGTGGGCGCCGTCACCGCCTTCCGCGCCGACGGCGCCGTCTACACCCTCACCGCCGGCGCCGCCAAGGCCCGGGTCAGCTTCGTCACCGACCAGGTCTTCCGGATCGAACTCGCCCCGACCGGCACCTTCACCGACCCCACCGGCAGCGACATCGTGCTGCCGCAGGGCCCGGCCCCCGCCAGCAGCTGGCGGGACGCCGGCGACCGCTACGAACTCTCGACCGGCGCGCTCACCCTGCGCGCCTACAAGTCCGCCCTGCGCTTCGCCCTCTACCGGGCCGACGGCAGCAAGGTCTGGGAGGAGAGCGCCCCGCTCTCCTGGGACGGCAAGGCCACCACCCAGACCCTGGCCCGCGGCGCCGCCGAGCAGTTCTTCGGCACCGGCGAGCAGAACGGCTCCTTCACCTACCGGGACCGGACCGTCCAGGTCGGCGTCGACGGCAACTGGAACGAGGGCGGCCACCCCAACTCGGTGCCCTTCTACCTCTCCTCGGCCGGCTACGGCGTCTACCGCAACACCTACGCGCCCGGCACGTACGCCTTCACCAGCCCGGTGAAGGCCACCGAGCAGGAGATGCGCTTCGACGCGTACTACTTCGCCGGGCCGGGCCCCAAGGACGTCATCGGCCAGTACACCGCGCTGACCGGCAAGCCCTTCCTGCCGCCCGTCTACGGCCTGGAGATGGGCGACTCGGACTGCTACCTGCACAACGCCAACCGGGGCGAGCGGCACACCCTGGACGCCCTGAAGGTGGCCGACGACTACGTGGCCAACGACATGCCGAACGGCTGGATGCTGGTCAACGACGGCTACGGCTGCGGCTACGAGAACCTCTCCCAGGCCGCCCAGGGCCTGCAGCAGCGCAAGATGCAGCTCGGCCTGTGGACCGAGAACGGGCTCGCCCAGCTGGCCGACCAGGTCAAGGCCGGCCAGCGGGTGGCCAAGCTGGACGTCGCCTGGGTCGGCAGCGGCTACAAGTTCGCCCTGGACGGCTGCAAGGCCGCCTACCAGGGCATCGAGGCCAACAGCGACGCCCGCGGCTTCACCTGGGCGCCGGAGAGCTGGTCCGGCGCCCAGCGCTGCGGCGTGCAGTGGAGCGGCGACCAGTCCGGCAGCTGGGACTACATCCGCTGGCAGATCCCGACCTACGCGGGCGCCACCATGTCCGGCATGGCGTACAACACCGGTGACGTGGACGGCATCTTCGGCGGCAGCGCCAAGACGTACACCCGCGACCTGCAGTGGAAGTCCTTCCTGCCGGCCGTGATGTCGATGGACGGCTGGGCCCCCAGCGACAAGCAGCCGTACAAGTACGGCGAGCCGTACACCTCGGTCAACCGCAAGTACCTCAAGCTCAAGGAGTCGCTGCTGCCGTACATGTACAGCTACGCGGCCGAGGCCACCCGGACCGGCGTCGGCCCGGTCCGCCCGCTCGCGCTGGAGTACCCGGACGACCCGGTGACCGCCACCGACGCGGTGAAGTACGAGTTCCTCAGCGGTGAGGACTTCCTGGTGGCGCCGGTCTACGCGGACACCTCGGTGCGCGACGGGATCTACCTGCCCAAGGGCACCTGGGTGGACTACTGGACCGGCCGCAGCTACCAGGGCCCGACCACGGTCAACGGCTACAGCGCACCGCTGGACACCCTGCCGCTGTTCGTGAAGGCCGGTGCGGCGGTGCCGATGTGGCCCGGGATCAGGTCCTACCAGGACCGCGCCGCCGGGTCACCGCTGGCCTGGGACGTCTACCCGCAGGGCCGGAGCTCCTTCACGCTGTACGAGGACGACGGGGTCACCCGTGAGCACCGCGACGGGCGCTCCGCCCGGCAGACGGCCACGGTCGACGCGCCGGCCGCCGGGACGGCCGGCCAGGTCCGGATCGACGTCTCCGCCAGCGTCGGCGACTTCACCGGCAAGCAGGCCGCCCGCCCGTACCTGTTCAGCGTGCACAGCACCACCGCGCCGGCCACGGTCGCCCTGGGCGGCCGCCAACTGCCGCGCCAGGCGAGCAGGTCGGCGTTCGACGCGGCCACCGAGGGCTGGTGGTACGACAGTTCCGACCGGTCCGGGGTGATCCAGGTGAAGACCGCGGCGCTCGGCACCGCCACCGCCTTCCAGCTCGTCCTGGACGGCGCCACCGCCGTCGGCAGCGGTACCACCGACCCCGGTCCGACCACCGACAGCTGGGCGAGCGACCTGCCCTGGACCTCCGCCGTGAACGGCTGGGGCCCGGCCGAGCGCGACCGCAGCAACGGCGAGCAGGGCGCCGCCGACGGGCACCCGCTCACCCTGAACGGCACCACCTACGCCAAGGGGATCGGCGTGCACGCCGACTCCGACATCGCGGTGCAGACCGGCGGCCACTGCTCCTCGTTCACGGCCACCGTCGGCATCGACGACGAGATCAACGGCTACGGCGACGTGGTCTTCTCCGTGGTCGCGGACGGCGTCACCCTGTGGACCTCGCCCACGGTCACCTGGCAGTCGCCGCCGCTCCCGGTGGACGTCCCGCTCGGCGGCGCCCGGAGCGTCCGGCTGAAGGCCACGGTGGCCGGCAGCAAGACCGGCGACCACGCCGACTGGGCGGCCGCCCGTTTCCACTGCGCCTGACGGGCCGGGCCGCTCCGGCGGGCCGTCGGGGGGCCGCTGCGGGAGACCGCTGCGGCGCCCCCGGAGCGGCCCGCCGGGGTGGCCGGGCGGAAACCGGTCGGCCCCGGCGCTTTCATGCCGTAGTGTGGTGTCTACCGACGCGGGGTGGAGCAGCTCGGTAGCTCGCTGGGCTCATAACCCAGAGGTCGCAGGTTCAAATCCTGTCCCCGCTACTGCGAAGTAGTACGAGAAGGGCCCGGTGCATCCGCACCGGGCCCTTCTCGATGTTCATGGTGACGGCGCACGACGACGGCCCACGAAGACCGGGCCCGGTGTCCGGGTCGGAACGGCGCCCCGGCGGGGTGCCGCGCCACGGCGGTGGCCGCACCGGACGGGGCCGGGGGCGGAGCTAGGCGGCGCGGTGCTGCGGACAGGCGCAGGGCGGCCAGTAGCCGCTCGCCAGCGGAGCCGGGTTCACCGGCGAGAACTCGGCCGGGGAGTCCTGGTTGCCCTTCGGCTGCCCGTTGGCGTCCACCCGGTACGTCCGGATCCACATCCGGCCGGTCTCCCGGTCGGGCGCCTCCGCCGTCCTGCTGCTGCCGGACACGTCAGCGCCAATGCTGGTGACCATGGGCTCTCCTTAGGCCTGCCGATGCATTCCTTCAACAAACGCACGGTTGAGTCGTCCTGTCGCACACCGACTCCCCCGACGGTAAGCGAAGACCCCGAGATTTTGGAAGCGAACGGACAGCAATCCTTCGACTTCTGAACATAAACCTGCCCGAGTCTCACCTCATGGCTACACATGACAGCCGCCGGCTACCGTCCGGCTACTCCGGGTATGTCCGGATCCCGGCCACCGTCCGCCCGTCCCCGAAGCCTTGAACGGCGGGCGGCGGCCCGGACGGTGGCCGGGCCGGGGCCCCGGCCCGGACGGGGAGGCGGCCGGAGGTGCGGCGGCCCGCCGTCAGACCGTGTCCGCGTCCACGGACCGCACCCGGAGGCGGAACTCCAGGCCCGCCACCGCCGTCCTGGCCCGCCGCACGGCCTCGTCCGCCGTCGTCGCCAGGGCGCGGGCGTAGGCCACCCGCGACTCCGAGTGCTCCAGCGCGCCGACCCGGGCGCCCGGGCGGGCCGCCGCCACCACCTCCGTCACGCCGGGCAGCGCACGGGCCTCCTCCAGGCCCAGGATCTCGTCGAGCGTCCCGGCGGCGGCCGGCGAGGCGAACCAGATCGCCGAGCTGTGCGCCTCCGGCCGGGGCTCCGCCAGCCGGGCGCGGATCCCTGGCAGCACCTTCTCGCCCAGCGTCTGGCGGGCCGTGCAGTCGTCGATGTCCACCCCGGTCGCCTCCAGGGCCAGGGCCGGGATCATGTCGCCGCCCATCCGGACGTGGGTCTCGATCACCCGCGGGCCCGCGGGCGTCAGCACGACCTCCGTGTGGGTCGGGCCGAAACCCACCCCGAGGGCGTCCAGCACGGCGTACACGTGCGCCTCGACCGCCGCCGCCGTGCCGGCGGGCAGCTCCGCCGGTGCGACGTGGCCCAGCTCCACGAAGCTCGCCGGGTCGGAGTACTTGCGGGTGATCGCCACCAGGACGTGCTCGCCCGCCTCGGAGAACGCCTCCACGCTGAACTGCGGGCCCGCCAGGAACTCCTCCACCAGCACACCGGTGTTGGACAGGCCCAGGTAGCTGCCGGCGGCCCGCTCGAAGGCCCGGGGCAGCTCACTGTCGTCCGTCACCTTGGTGACACCCGCGCTGCCCGAGCTGGAGACCGGCTTCACCACGCACGGCGCGCCGGCGGCGGCGACGAAGGCGCGGAGCTCGTCGGGGCCGGTGACCCGGGCGCAGGCCGTGGTGTCCACACCGGCCGCCCTCAGCCGGGCCCGCATCGCCTCCTTGTCGTGGACCAGCCGCACCGTCTCCGGAGTGTGCGCGGCGAGGCCCAGCGCGTCGGCGATCACCGCGTAGTGGTCCTGGTCCCGCTCCCCGAAGGTGCCGATCCGGGTGAACGGGTCGCGGGCGTGCGCCGCGGCCGCCAGGTCGATCCACTCCTGGTCGGGGGCGTCCCCGCGGACGCCGATCACCCGGGCGTTCGCCCCGGGCTCGCGGACCTTGCCGATGTAGTCCAGCTGGCAGATCACCGTGGTGCGGGCGCCGGGCCGGGCGGCCCGGATGCGGGCGGGGAAGTCCCGGCCCGGGCCCACGACCAGGACATGCTCGGACGAACTCATTGCCGTGCTCCTCTCGAAGGGTGGGGGTGTGCTACGTCCAGGCCGTGTTCCGGTGCCACCAGTCGACCGCCTCCGCGAGCCGCTCGCGGACCGCCCCGGCGGTGTCCGCCTCGACGAACACCGAGGCCGCCGCGTCCGAGACGTGCTCCACGCCGTTGCGCGGCACCCCGGGCTCCAGCAGCAGCGTGACCTCCGCGCCCGGCACCGGGCAGGGCCCGGCCGGGGGGACGAACTCGCCGTGCCCCGGCGGCAGCAGCACCCAGCCGACGGCGGCCGAGGGCGCGGACGGCTGCCCGGTCAGGGCCAGCGGCGATCCGCACTGCGCACGCAGCCCCTCGCGGGCCAGCTGGACGCCGAAGGCGCGCTCGTAGGCCTCCGCGATCAGTGCGCCGCCGGCCCGGCTGGCTATCTCGCACAGCACCGGGACGCCGTCCGGACCGATCCAGGCCTCCAGGTGGAAGGCCAGCGGGTGCGGGGCCGCAGGCAGGGCCGCCACCACGTCCGCCGCCATCCGGGCCAGCACGGCGGTGCGCCCGTCCTCGGGAGCCAGCAGCACGCTGCCGATGTGCAGTTCGTCGTGGATCCGCTCGGCCAGGCCGCCGCTGTACTGGCCCGGCCAGGCGTGCACCACCCGGCCGTCCCGCATGATGCCGTCGACGTGGAAGAACTCGCCGGTCACGAAGGACTCGACCATCCACTGGCCGGGCAGGTACGGCACCTCCGAGGCGCCCTCGCCGGCCAGGAACGCCGCCACGTCGTGCGGGCCGCGCAGGATCGCCACGCCCTCGGCGCCCGCGCCGAGCCGCGGCTTGACCACCGCCGGGAGGCCCTCGGCCTCGATGAAGTCCATCAGGTCCGCCGGGCTGTCGACGGGCGCGAAGGCGGGCACCGCGATGCCGGCCGCCCGCGCAAGCCGCTTCATGACCACCTTGTCCCGGTAGGCCGTCGCGGACGCCACGTCCTGGCCCGGGAGCCCCAGCCGGGCCCGCAGCCGGGCGGCCCGCAGCACGTCGCTCTCGCTGGTGCTGGCGACGAGGTCGGCGCCGTACCGGCGGGCGGTCTCCTCGGCGAACCGCTCGGCGGCCCAGGAGTGGTAGTCGTCGACGAGCCCGTGCTGGGGGAAGTGCTCGGCCAGCGCGTCCGGGGTGCCGGCCACCGCCTTGGGCGTGGTCAGCAGGACGATCTCGTCGGCGGTGCGGTCCAGCCACTCCTGGAGCGGCCGGGTGGCCAGCGGCTGGCGGGAGAGCAGCAGAACTTTGGGCATGGTTCAGGTCCTCGCTGGAGTGGGGGCGGAGACGGGCCGCAGGTCCCCGTGCAGGTGCACCAGGCTGTCGCCGGGCGCCCCCTGCCGGACCTGCTCGACGGCGCCGACCAGCAGGTGGTGGTCCCCCAGCCGGAGCTGCCGGTACCGGGAGCAGAGCAGCCAGGTCAGGCAGTCGTCGAGCAGCGGCACCCCGTACGGGCCGGGCCGCCAGGCCGTGGGCGGCGCGAAGCGGTCGGCGCCGGGGCGGGCGAACCGCAGGGCGAGGTCCGCCTGGTGCGCGCCGAGCAGCTGGATGCCGAAGCGCTCGCAGTCCTGGAGCCGGGCCCAGGTGCTGGAGGTGTCGGCGAGCGTCACGGAGACCAGCGCCGGGCCGGCGCTGACCGACGTGAAGGAGGTCACCGTCACCCCCACCGGCCCGTCGGCGCCGGCCGCGGTCAGCACCGCGACGCCGGCGGCGTGGGCCCGCAGCGCCGACCGCAGTGCGGCCCCGTCGACGGTCACCGGGCGGCCCTGGCGGCGGCGCCGAAGGCCGGGCGGGGCAGGCCCAGGTGCTCCCGGAGCGTGCTGCCCTCGTACTCGGTCCGGACCAGGCCGCGGCGCTGCAGCTCGGGCACCAGCAGGTCGACGATCGCGTCCAGGCCGCCCGGGTGGTAGTCCGGCATGATGTTGAAGCCGTCGGCGGCCTCGTTCTCGAACCACTCCTGCAGCTGGTCGGCGACCGTCTCCGCGGTGCCCAGCAGGAACCGGTGCCCGCGGCCGGCCGCGACCGCGAGGTACAGCTCGCGGATGGTCAGGCCCTGCCGCCTCGCCTGGTCGTAGATGGTCTGCTGCTTGCTGGTGCTGCCCTCGGTGGCGGGCAGTTCGGGCAGCGGGCCGTCCAGCGGGTAGCCGGAGATGTCGACCATGCCGAGCTGGTACGAGAGCATGCCGAGCCCGACGACGGGGTCGACCAGCGCCTGCAGGGTCTCGTACTTGTCCTCGGCCTCGGCCTGGGTGCGGCCCACCACGATGAAGGCGCCGGGCAGGATCTTCACGTCCTCCGGGTCGCGGCCGTGGTCGGCGACCTGCTTCTTCAGGCCCCGGTAGTAGACCTGCGCCTGGTCCAGGGTCTGCTGCACGGTGAACACCACCTCGGCCCAGCGGGCCGCGAAGTCCTGCCCGTCCGGGGACGACCCGGCCTGCACGATCACCGGGTAGCCCTGCGGCGGCCGGGCCACGTTGAGCGGGCCCTTGACCGAGAAGTGCTCGCCCCGGTGGCCGAGGATGTGCAGCTTCTCCGGGTCGAAGAAGCGGCCGGACTCCTTGTCGTGGAGGAAGGCGTCGTCCTCCCAGCTGTCCCAGAGGCCGGTGACCACCTCCATGAACTCCCGGGCCCGGTGGTAGCGGGCGGCGTGCTCGGGCTGCTTGTCCAGGTTGTAGTTGCGGGCCTCGGCGTCGGTGGCGGAGGTCACCACGTTCCAGCCGGAGCGGCCCGCGCTGAGGTGGTCCAGCGAGGCGAACTGCCGGGCGACGGTGAAGGGTTCGTTGTACGTGGTCGAGCAGGTCGCGGTCAGGCCGATGTGGGTGGTGTGCACGGCGAGGGCCGAGAGCAGCGTCATGGGCTCGAAGTGGACCATCCGGCCCTGCCGGCTGAGCTCGTCGGCGTCCTTGTACTTGGTGCGCACGCCGGCCCCGTCGGACAGGAACACCATGTCGAACCGGCCGCGCTCGGCGGTCCGCACCAGTGAGCGGTAGTAGTCGAAGTCCAGGCCGCCGTCGGGGCGGGCCTCGGGGTGGCGCCAGGCGGCGACGTGGTGGCCGGGCGCGGGCAGGAAGGCGCCGAGCTTCATCATGCGGCGGTGCGGGCTGCTCACCGGTGGTTCTCCAAATCGGCGGAACGGAAAGGGGGGTGTGGGCGCCGGGGCGCGCGGCACCCGGCCTCGTACGGGTGCCGGGGCCAGCCCGGCCGCCGGGTCAGCCGAGCCGGCGGACCGGCGCGCCGGCCAGGTAGGCCTCGATGTCCTCGACGGCCTGGCCGTAGTACGTGCGGTAGTTGCTCTCCGCCACGTAGCCCAGGTGCGGGGTGGCCAGCAGCCGGGGGGCGGTGCGCATCGGGTGGCCGGCCGGCAGCGGCTCGATGTCGAACACGTCGACGCCGGCGCCAGCGATCCGGCCCGCGTGCAGCGCGTCGAGCAGGGCGTCCTGGTCGACCAGGCCCGAGCGGGAGGTGTTGACCAGGTAGGCGGTGGGCCGCAGCAGCGCCAGTTCGGGGGCGCCGAGCAGGCCGCGGGTGCGGTCGCCGAGCACCAGGTGCAGCGAGACGAAGTCGCTGGTCCGCAGCAACTCCTCCTTGGACGGAGCCAGTTCGACGCCGACCTGGTCCGCGCGCTCCTTGCTGAGGTGCTGGCTCCAGGCCGTCACCTCCATGCCGAAGGCCAGCCCCACCCGGGCCACCCGGCTGCCGGTCTTCCCGAGTCCGAGCAGCCCCAGCCGGCGGCCGTGCAGGTCGGCGCCGACGGTGGACTGCCAGGGGCCGTCCGTCCGCAGGGCGGTGTTCTCGGTGACGATGCCGCGCGCCAGCCCGAGCAGCAGGGCCCAGGTCAGTTCGACCGGCGGGGTGGCGGAGCTGCCGGTGCCGCAGACGGTGACGCCGTTGCGGCCGGCGGCCGCGAGGTCGATGACCGAGTTGCGCATGCCGGAGGCGATCAGCAGCTTGAGCCGGGGCAGCCGGTCGAGCAGCGCGGCGCGGAACGGGACGCGTTCGCGCAGGGTCACGATGATGTCGAAGTCCGCCACCGCGGTGGCCAGTTCGTCGTCGGTGGCGAAGTGCTCGGTGAAGGTGGTGACCTCCACCCGGTCCTGGACGGGGCTCCAGTCGGCCAGGGTGGTGGCGACGTCCTGGTAGTCGTCGAGCACGGCGCAGCGCAGCCGCATGTCAGTCCTCTCCGTAGGATCCGGGCACGGGGGTGGCGCCGACGCCGGGCGCCGACGGCAGGGTGAGGGCGCCGCGGTCGACGCGCATGCCGGTGAAGGGGTCGTCGAGCAGGCCGACCGGCCCGTCCAGGTCGAGGTGGTCGGCGAGGCCGGCCAGCTGGGCCATCGCGGTGGTGCCGAGGGTGCTCTCCACCTTGCAGCCGAGCATGACCCGCAGTCCGCCGGCGCGGGCGAGCGTGATCATCTCCTGGGCGCGGTCCAGGCCGCCGCACTTGAGCAGCTTGATGTTGATCCCGGCGGCCCGGCCGCGCAGCCGCAGGACGTCGGCGGGGCCGGCGCAGTCCTCGTCGGCGAACACCGGTACGGGCGAGCGCTCGTGGACGTACCGGAGCTCGTCGAGGCGGCCGGGGGCGACCGGCTGCTCCAGCAGCTCGACGTCGTGCCGGTGGAGTTCGGCGGCCACCCGCAGGGCCTGCTCCGGGCTCCAGGAGCCGTTCCCGTCGACCCGGATCCGGCCGCCGTAGACCGAGCGGAGCACCCCGGCGCGGCTGCCGTCGTCCTCGGGGGTGAGCTTCAGCTTGAGGACCGGCCAGTCCCCCAGGGCCTTCGCCCGCTCGACGAGTTCGTCGTCCGGGCAGGCGCCGATGGAGAGCGCGGTGGGCTCGGCGGGCATGCCGTCGAGCCCGAGCAGCCGGTGCAGGGGCTGCCCGCAGGCCTTGCCGAGCAGGTCGTGCAGCGCCATGTCGACGGCGGACCGGGCGGCCGGGGCGAGGTGGTCCAGCCGGGCCAGCGCGGCCCGCAGGCCGAACGGGGAGGCGCCGGCCAGCAGGGGCGCGCAGGCGTCGAGGTCCACGGGGTCGGCGCCCCGGGCCGTCCCGTGGCCGCGCAGCCCCTCCCAGGCCAGCTCCACGACGCTCTGCCGGACCTCGGTGGTGACCCCGGTGTTGCTGACGAAGGGCTCCCCGAGGGCGATCACCACCTCGCGGTGGGTGAGCCGGATCATCCCAGCACCTCCTCGAAGGCCGCGACCGCCCCGCAGGCCTGACGGAACGTCAGCTCACGGAACCCCTCGGGCTCGACCGGGACGGCCGGATCGCGCGGGTCGCCGCCGGCCGGCACCCCGCTGCCGCTGCGGAAGCGGCCGCGCAGGTACCCGGACAGCTGGTCCCGGTGGCCGCCCAGCCAGGCCAGCGTCGTCCCGTAGGCGTCCTCGGGCCCGGCGGCGCGGACGGCCCGCAGCAGTCCGGCGAGCACCTCCGCGTCCCGCGGCGAGGTGCTGGGCGGGCACAGCATGAAGGCCTGCGCGGGCAGCAGCACGAAGGCCACCGGGGCGGCCCGGTCGAAGTGCCGGACCAGCGGGTCGGTGATGGCCCGCAGCGAGCGGACGGTGGAGCGGCGGGACAGGTAGCCGCCGCGCCGGGGCGGGCAGCCGGCCATCGCCCGGGCGCCCCAGTGCAGATGCGTGATGAACGGGCTCTCCGGCGCCGCACCCGGGGCCTGCGGGTGGTGCATGTCGAGCAGCGCGAACAGCACGTTGGTCAGCTGCAGCGACATCACCGGCAGGACGGGCGGCAGTTCGGGCAGCCGGGCGAAGAACTCCCGCGGCTCGACCAGGGCGCGCACGGTCAGCATGACGGCCTCGGCGAGGGCCCGGGCCGAGGGGTAGCGGTGGCCCTCCAGCAGGTAGCCGGCGCCGTCCGGGCGCAGGTCGCAGCGGCCCACCTCGCCGTCGAGCCGGACGGCCTGGCTGATCAGCTCGGCGAAGGCCTGGTTGCGGCCCTGCACGGCCGCCTGCTCGATCAGCAGGGTGAGCATGTCGGTGACCAGCGCGGCGTTGTCGGTGAGGGCGGCGGCCCACTGCTTGAAGCGGTAGCCGGGCAGGGCGAGCATCCGCTGCCAGTGCAGGTCGACCAGCGGGACGAGCTGCCCGTCCACCTCGGCCTGCACCAGCGGGCAGAACAGCGGCTTGGAGCGGTCCCGCGGGGCGAAGCCCCGGCCGTCCCAGGTGTGGAGCGGCAGGGTGTGCCGCTTGCCCCGGTCGATCAGCGAACCCGGCTGGTAGGCCTCGTCGCCGCCCTCGGTGGCCGCCTCGGTCCGGGTGAAGCCGTAGATCAGCGGGTAACCGTAACCGCCGCCGCAGATGGCGGTGTTGAAGTCCATCGGCCCGGAGCGTCCGGCCGCGATGTCCTCCCAGTTGCCCAGGTGGCCGGTGCGCGGCGGCAGCAGGGCCGGGTCGGCGTCCAGCGCGTCGAGGACGGCGCCGACCGGCACGTCGTGGTTGCCGAGGTGCACCGGGACGAAGGTCTTGGTGCCGGCCGTGAGCGCGTCGGCGCCGGCCGCGGCGCGCAGGCCGAGGCGGTCCAGGATGTGGGTGCTCACCGGGCGCCCTCCTCGGCGTGCAGCCGCGCCAGCAGGTACGGCAGCGTGCCGCCGGCCAGCAGGACGTCCCACTCCCCCGCCGAGCGCACGTCGGCCCGGACGGTGAACTCCCGCCCGTCGGCGGCGATCCGCACCTCGCCGCTCTCCCGGACGCCGTCCGGGTCGAGGGTGAACTCCTCGTGGCCGGTCAGCCCGAGGCCGTCCCGGCCCCCCTCGGGGAGCAGCAGCGGCAGGATGCCCATCGCGCAGAGGTTGGCCCGGTGGATGCGCTCGAAGCTCTCCGCCAGCACCGCCCGGACGCCCAGCAGCCAGGGGCCCTTGGCGGCCCAGTCGCGCGAGGAGCCCATGCCGTAGCTGCGGCCGGCCAGCACGATCAGCGGGGTGCCGGCCGCGGCGTAGCGCTCCGCCGCCTCGAAGACGGGCAGCCGCTCGCCGCTCAGCAGGTGCAGGGTGGTGCCGCCGCTGTCGCCGTCGCCGGCCAGCCGGTTGCGCAGCCGCGGGTTGCTGAAGGTCCCGCGGGCCATCACCTCGTGGTTGCCGCGGCGCGAACCGTAGGAGTTGAAGTCGCGCACCCCCCGGTCGAGCAGGTGCCGGCCGGCCGGCGAGCCGGCCGGGATCGCACCGACCGGTGAGATGTGGTCGGTGCTGATGTCGTCGCCGAGCACCAGCAGGGCGCGGGCGCCGGTGAGCGGGCCGAGGGCGGGGCCCGGGTCGACGTAGGCGGGGGGCCGGATGTAGGTGGAGTCCGCGTCCCAGGCGAAGACCTCGCCGTCGGGTGCGGCGATCGCCTGCCAGGCCGCCCCGGGCGCCTCGTCCTGCGCGAACATCCCGGGGGTGACGAACCGGTCCTCCAGCTCCCGCAGTTCGCCGCTGTGCGGCCAGAGGTCGCGCAGGTGGACGGGCTCGCCGTCGCGGCCGGTGCCGAGCGGCTCGTTCTCCAGGTCGGCGCGGACGGTGCCGGCCAGGGCCAGCGCCACCACCAGCGCCGGCGAGGCCAGGTAGCCGGCCCGCACCTGGCCGTGCACCCGGGCCTCGAAGTTGCGGTTGCCGCTGAGCACGGCGGCCACGGTGAGGCCGGCCCGGTCGACGGCCTCGCCGACGCCGGGGTTGAGCGGGCCGCTGCCGCCGTTGCAGGTCATGCAGCCGTAGCCGGCCACGTGGAAGCCCAACTGCTCCAGGTCGGCGAGGAGTCCGGAGTCCTGGAGGTAGCGGGTGACCGCGCGGGAGCCGGGCGAGAGGCTGGTCTTGACGTGCGCGGGGACGGTCAGGCCGCGCTCGACGGCCCGCCTGGCGATCAGCCCGGCCGCGAGCATCGCCTTGGGGTTGGAGGTGCTGGTGCAGGAGGTGATGGCGGCGATGACCAGGTCGCCGTCGGTGACGCCGGACTCGGTGCGGGGCCCGGCGGGGTGCAGCGCGGCGAAGGAGCCGGGCAGCTCGCCCAGCGAGATCCGCTGGTCGGGCCGGCTCGGGCCGGCGAGGCTCGGGCCGACCTCGCCGAGGTCGAACTCGATCGTCCGGCCGAAGACCGGCCCGGCCTCCTCGCGCAGCAGCCGCTGGCGCGCGCAGTAGTCCCTGACCCGGGCGACGTCCGCCTCGGTGCGGCCGGTGCGGCGCAGGTAGTCCAGGGTCTCCTCGTCGACCGGGAAGAACGCGGACATGGCGCCGTACTCGGGGGCCATGTTGGCGATGGTGCAGCGGTCGGGGGCGGTGAGTCCGGCGACGCCCGGGCCGGTGAACTCCAGCATCAGGGCGCGGACGTTCTCCTCCCGCAGCCGGCGGGTCAGGGTGAGCACCACGTCGGTGGGCGAGGTGCCGGGGCTGACCGCGCCGGTGAGGCGGACGCCGACGATCTGCGGGACGCGCAGCGGCTGGGCGAGGCCCAGCATCTGCGCCTCCGCCTCCAGGCCGCCGACGCCCCAGCCCAGCACGCCGAGGCCGTTGACCATGGTGGTGTGGCTGTCGGTGCCGATCACGGTGTCCGGGAACAGGCCGCCGTCCGGGCCTTCGGTGACGACGGTGGCGAGCCGCTCCAGGTTGACCTGGTGGACGATGCCGCGCCCCGGCGGGATCACCCGGAGGCCGTCGAAGGCGCCCTCGGCCCACTTGAGGAAGGCGTAGCGCTCCTGGTTGCGGGACATCTCCAGGGCCTCGTTGAGGCCGAGCGCGTCCGGGCGGCCCGCCCAGTCGGTCTGCACCGAGTGGTCGACGACCACGTCGATGGGCAGCGCGGGGTTGACCCGGCCGGGCTCCGCCACCCGGTCGCGGAGCACCGCGAGGTCGACCAGCAGCGGGATGCCGGTGTAGTCCTGGACCAGGATCCGCGCGGGGCGGAAGGGCATCTCCAGGTCCGGGTCCTCGCCGCGGGCCAGCCGCTTGCCGAGGACGGCGGCCCGCTCGGCGTCGCCCGTGCGCAGCAGCGACTCGATCAGCACCCGGCCGGTGTACGGGACGGCGCCGAGGTCGAAGCCCTGGGCGGCCGCGAAGCCGGGCAGGTCGGGCGCGGGCAGGCCGGGCAGGGGCAGGGGCAGGTCGGGCGCGGGCAGGCCGGGCGCCGGGGTGGTACGGCTCATCGCTCCTCCGCCTTCCGGTAGGTGCGTCCGCGGGGGCCCGTGTAGGCCAGCAGCGGCCGGATCAGCACGTTGTTGGACTGCTGCTCCAGGGCCTGCGCCACCCAGCCCGGGGTGCGGCCGACCACGAAGAGCGGCACCGCGAGGTCGTCCGGCAGGCCGAGCAGCCGGTAGGCGAGCCCGGCGTAGAGGTCGACGTTGGCGGCGACGCCGTGCCGGCCGTACGGCCGCATCGCGGCGGCCACCGCGTCGAGGATGTCGAGGCCGCGGGTGTCGCCGCGCTCCTCGCTCAACTCGACCACGGTGCGGCGCAGATGGACCACCCGCGGGTCCTCGGTGCGGTAGACCCGGTGACCGAAGCCCATCACCGGCTCGCCGCGGCCCTGCAGCGCGGCCACATGGGCCTCGGCGTTCTCCGGGGAGCCCACCCGGTCGATCAGGCCGACCACCCGCTCGGCGGCGCCGCCGTGCACCGAGCCGGCGAAGGCCGCCACGGCGGCGGTCAGCGCGGCCGTCATGCCGGCCCGGCATCCGATCGCGACCCGGGCGGTGAACGCCGAGGCGTTGGAGCTGTGGTCGGCGTGGACGATGAAGCCCTTGTCGATGAAGCGCACCGCGGCCGGGGAGGGGCGCTCGCCGAGCAGGACGGTGAGGAAGGCCTCGGCGTGCGAGGCGTCCTCGGCCGGCTGCAGCGGCTCGCGTCCGCTGCGGAAGGCGTGGTGGGCGGCGACGATCATCGGGATCCGGGCGATCAGGGCGATGCCGGTCTCGCGGGCCTCGGCGTAGCTCTCGTCGGTGCCCGGCTCCCGCCGCGGCCCGTAGGCGCCGAGCGCGGAGACGCAGGTGCGCAGCGCCTCCATCGGGTGCGCGTGCGCCAGCGAGCGGGCCAGGCCGAGGACGGGGGCGGGCAGCGCGCGGGCCGCGCCGAGCTGCTTGCGGAACAGCTCCAGGGCGGCGGCGTCCGGGAGTTCGCCGTGCACCAACAGGTGGGCGACCTCCTCGAAGGAGGAGTGCTCGGCCAGGTCGTGGATGCTGTAGCCGCGGTACTCCAGGGTGCCCTCGGCGCCGTCGATCCGGGTGATCGCGGTCTGGTCGAAGGTGACGCCCTCCAGGCCGCGGTGCACGGTGCGCCGGGCGGCCGGCTCGGGGGCGGACGCGGCGGACGCGGCGGACGCGGCGGCGGGGGCCTCCCCGCGCTCCCGGCCGGCGGCGAACTCGCGCAGGTCGGCGACCGAACGGAGCGCCAGCGTCAGGTCGTTGTCGACCTCGACGCCGTACTCCTGCTCGACGGCGACCATCAGCGAGACGTGGCCGAGCGAGTCCCACTCCCTGATCGACTGGTACTCCAGGTCGTCGGTGACGCGGTCCTCGGCGATGCCCAGGGTGCGGGCGAGGAGCTGGTCGACCTTGCTCACCTTGCTCACGGTGCTCACGGGTCCCTTCCTGCGGGGGTCGTCGGTGCTGGTCAACTGCGGGCGGTGGAGGTCTCGTCGAGCCGGCGGCGGAGCGCCGCGCGGTCGACCTTGCCGTTGGCGTTGACCGGCATCTCCTCGACGAGGTGGACGGCGCGCGGGGCCATGTAGGCGGGCAGCGCGGCGTCGCAGGCCGCCGTCAGCGCGGCCACGTCGTCCGCGCCGGTCACCACGGCGGTGACGGTGCCCGGGTCGGGCCAGAGCAGCGCGACCGCCTCGACGGCGCCGGCGCGGCGCAGCACGGCCTCGATCTCGCCCAGTTCGACCCGGTGGCCGCCGACCTTGACCTGCTGGTCGTTGCGGCCGAGGCAGACGTACTCGCCGTCCTGGAGCCGGACCAGGTCGCCGGTGCGGTAGTAACTGCGGCCCTGGTGGGTGAACCAGCGCTCGGCGGTGATCCCGGGCGCCCGCCAGTAGCCGGGGGTGGTCTGCGCTCCGGCCATGCAGAGCTCGCCGGTCGCGCCGTCCGGCACCGGATCCAGCCGCTCGTCCACCACCAGCGGCAGCAGGCCCGGGTAGGGGCGGCCGATCGGGACGTTGTCGTGGGCGCAGGCGGCCGGGCTGGTGGCCGGGTCCCAGCGGTGCACCGTGCAGGCGATGGTCAGCTCGGTGGGCCCGTAGAGGTTCTCCACCACGGAATTCGGGGCGGCCGCCTGCCAGGCCTCCGCGGTGGCGCGGGGCAGCGCCTCACCGCAGAACAGGCTCCAGCGCAGCGTCGGCATGCTGCCGGGGGTGAGCACGCCGCGTCTGCGCAGCATCGCGCCCACCGAGGGCACCGAGAACCAGACGGTGATCCCGTTGCGCTCCAGGTACTTGAAGGGCGCGAGGAGTTCGATCGGGTCCGTGGAGCAGAGCCGCGCACCGTTCTCCCAGGCCATGAAGAGGTCGAAGACCGACAGGTCGAAGGTCTGGTCGAAGGTCTGGGTGAGCCGGTCGTCGGGGGTCAGCCGGTAGCGCGCCTGGTTGGCGTCCAGGAAGGCCCGGACGTTGCCGTGGGTGACCGGGACGCCCTTCGGGACGCCGGTGCTGCCGGAGGTGAACAGCAGGTACGCGAGGTCGTCCGGCGACACCTCGGGCAGCTGCTCCAGCGGCGCGGCGGCGGCCAGGTCCATCGCGTCCAGCAGCCGTACGTCGCCGAGGTCGCCGGCCTGGCTGCGGACGACGTCGGGCAGCAGCACGACCGGCTTGCGCGGCAGGCCGCGCAGCAGGCCGGCGAGCCCGGGCAGGGAGGCCGCGTCGACGATCAGCGCGTCCACGTCGGCCCGCTCCAGCATGGAGCGGGTGCGCTCGGCCGGGAACTTGCGGTTCAGCGGCACGAAGGCGGCGCCGGCCAGCAGCGCGGCGGCCACCCCGAGGTAGGAGGCCTCGCTGCGGTGGGCGAACACACCGACCCGGCGGGGGCGGCCGCCGGCCGCCTCGACCAGCAGGGCGGCCCACCGGCGCGCGGTGGCGGCGGCCTCGCCGTAGGTGTGCTCGCGGCGGCCGACGGTCAGCGCGACGCCGTCGGGCCGCACGCGCGCGTGGTGGAGCAGGCCGGCGCCCAGGCGCAAACTCAGTGCTGTGGTCATCTCGATCCGAACCCGTCGGTGACTGGACCCGGACGACGCTAGTCACGGTGCCTTCCGGCGGCTCCGTTGCGCGCGCTAACCCTCTAGACACTCTTAACCCAGAAAACTGTGTTCTGCTCATTTGCCGCACGGCACCGGCGAGTTGCCTCCTGGCACACGCAGAACAGCGGCGCACCGGGGGAGTTCGCTCCCGTGGTGCGCCGCTGCGCGGGTGCCGTCGACGGCCGGCCGGGCCGGACCGACCCGCCGGGCCGGTCAGGCCGGTGGGGCGGTCAGCCGGTGAAGCCCTGCTCGGCCAGTGCCTTCTCGATCCGGGCCCGGTGCTGCGCCTCCCAGTCGTCCAGCGACTCCTCCGCCTCCTTGGCGAGCTTGGCCAGGGCGGCGCCCAGGATCTCCTCCTGGCGGGCGGCCGGGGTGACCACGATCCCCTCCTCGTCCGCCACCACGATGTCGCCGGGGTGCACCAGCACGCCGCCGACCCGCACCGGGACGCCGAGCGCGCCGAGCTCCTTCTTGGTGCCCGGGATCGGGATCACGCCGCGCGAGAACACCGGGAAGCCCGCCTCGCGCACCTCGCCCAGGTCCCGGATGACCCCGTCGACCACGAACGCGGCGATGCCCCGGCGCTGGGCGACGGCGCACACGTTGCCGCCGGCCAGCGCGTAGTCCACGTCCCCCGACTCGACCACGACGACCGAGCCGGGCTCGGCGCGGTAGATGGCGGCGTGCAGCATCAGGTTGTCGCCGGGCGGGCACTGCACGGTGTACGCCGGTCCGGCGACCCGCGGCGACGCCCAGAGCGGGCGGATGCCGGTGTCCATGACCTGCTCGCGGCCCAGCAGGTCGGCGAGCGTGGTGGGGGGAACGTCCTCGAACGGGTGCGCCATGTCTTCCTTCTCCTCCAGGTTGCGGTCCGGGCCGGGACGGCGCGGGGCCGTGTCCTTCTCCGGACTGTAGAAGTGCTGGTCCCAGCTGGTACCGCCGTCCGAGGTCGACAGTACGGTGCCCTCGTCGCCGACGATCCACGACTCCCGAGGGGAGAGCACCCGGACGTTCCACAGGGACATCCCGGTGCCCGTGGTGGCGACCCGCCAGGTCGCACCGCCGTCCTCGGTGGTCATCACGGTGTCGCTGCGGCCGACCACGCCGCCGGTCCGGCCGTCCGCCGAGAAGTGCACGGCGGTGAAGTTCTGCCGGGTGGGGCAGTCCCGGCGCTCCCAGTTGCGGCCGCCGTCCCGGGTGTGCAGGACGGTGCCGCGGTGCCCGACGGCCCAGGCGGTCAGCGCGTCCACCGCGTGGACGTCGATCAGGTCGTCCTCGCCGCCGCTGTCCTGGGTCTCCCAGTGCGCGCCGCCGTCCCGGGTGGCGAAGACGGTGCCGCCGGTGCCGACCGCCCAGCCGGTCCGGTCGTCGGCGAAGTCCACCGCCCAGAGGCCGCAGCCGGCGTACGGGCTCGGCTGGTGCTCCCAGGTGGCGCCGCCGTCCCGGGTGCCGAGGATGGTGCCGCCGTCGCCGACCGCCCAGCCGGTGCGGCCGCCGGGACGGACGTGGACCTCCAGCAGGTCCTTGGTGCTGCCGCTGTCCTGCCGCTCCCAGTGGGCCCCGGCGTCCCGGGTGGCGAGGACGGTGCCGGCCCGGCCCACGGCCCAGGCGGTGGAGCGGTCGGACGGCGAGACGGAGTAGAGGTTCGCGGCGGTGCCGGCCTGCTGCCCGGTCCAGCGGCCGCCGCCGCGGGTGGTCAGGACGGTGCCGCCGTCGCCGACCGCCCAGCCGTCCTGCCCGCCGGGGAAGAGGTGCACGCCGTAGAGGTTGCGGCCGGTGCTCGCGACGTGCGAGGCCCAGGTCACGCCCCGGTCGTGGCTGGCGAGGACGGAGCTGCCGTCGCCGACCGCGTACACCCGGGCGCCGTCCGGCTGTGCCCAGACGGCCTTGAGGTTGTCGGCGACGCCGCTGGGCCGGGCGGTCCAGGTGCGGCCGGCGTCGGTGCTGGCGAGCACCGTGCCGCCGTCGCCGACCACCCAGCCCAGCTCGCCGGAGGCGGTGAACGCGGCGCCCCAGAGGCTGACTTCGGTACCGGTGGCGCGCCGCGTCCAGGTCCGGCCGGCGTCCTCGGTGGTCAGCACGGTGCCCGCCCGGCCGACGATGCAGGCGGTGCCGTCGGGGCCGGCCTGGACGTCCGTCAGGGTGGTCCGGACGCCGGCGTCCTGGCGCCGCCAGCAGGCCCCGCCGTCGTCGCTGGCCAGGACGGTGCCCTCCGCGCCGACCGCCCAGCCCTGCCGGCCGCCGGGGGCGAAGTGGACGGCGAGCAGCGGCAGTTCGGTGCCGGTGTCGGCCAACTGCCAGGTGGCCCCGGCGTCCTCGGTGGTCAGCAGCGTCCCGGCGGCGCCGGCCACCCAGCCGCGCTCACCCTCGCAGTGGACGCTCAGCAGCGGCACATCGACGGGGGTCGGCCGCCTGGTCCAGGTCGCGCCGCCGTCCTCGGTGGCCAGCACCAGGCCGCCGTCGCCGACCAGCCGGCCGCGCCGGCCGTCCGCCAGGAAGGCGACGTCCCACAGCAGTTCGCCCGTGCCGGTGTCGCCCAGCTGCCAGGTGGCGCCGTCGTCGGTGCTGACCGCGAGCAGGCCGTCCTGCCCGACCGCCCAGCGGGCCGCGCCCGCGCCGTGCACGCCCACCAGGTCCTTGTGGATGCCGCCGAGCTGCGCCGTCCAGCTGCCGCCGCCGTCCCCGGTGGCCAGGATCAGACCGGAGTCGCCGACCGCCCAGCCCTGCCGGGCGTCGGGGGCGAAGGCGAGCGCGACCACGTCCTTGGCCGTGCCGCTGGGCTGCGGGGACCAGCTCCGGCCGCCGTCGTGGGAGGCGAGGACGACGCCGTCGTCACCGGAGGTCCTGACCTCTCGGCCGTCGGGCGCGGCCCACAGCCCGTACAGGTCGAGCCCGGTGCCGGCGTCCGCGGCGGCCCAGGTGGCGCCGCCGTCCTCGGAGCGCAGCACGGTGCCCGTCCGGCCGACCGCCCAGCAGAGCCGGGGCGAGACGGCGTGGATGCCGCGCAGGTCCACCGTCGTGCCGCTGTCCTGGACGACCCAGGTCGCGCCGCCGTCGGTGGTGGCGTGGACCGCACCGCGCTTGCCGATGATCCAGGCGGTCCGCTCGTCCAGCGCGAAGCAGCGGGTGAAGTGGGTGTCGTCGGAGCGCTGCGGCTGCCAGCTCGCCCCGCCGTCGACGGAGACGAGGACGGTGCCGCTGTCGCCGACCGCCCAGCCGGTGCGGCCGCCGGGCGCGAAGGAGACGCCGTAGAGGTTGCGGTCGGTGCCGGTCTCCCGTGCCTCCCAGTGCCGGCCGCCGTCGGTGGTGTGCAGGAGGGTGCCGTCGCGGCCGGCGATCCAGCCGCGCGCGGTGTCGGCGAAGCAGACGGCGCGCAGGTCCTTGTCGGTGCTGCCCTGCGCGTGCCAGCGGTGGCCGCCGTCGCCGGTCGCGAGGATCATGCCGCCGTCGCCGACGGCCCAGCCGTGCGCCTCGTCGACCAGGCAGACACCTTGGAGATTCACGCTCCGCGGAGCGATGGTGCGGGTCATGGGTGAACCTTCGCTGTGGGTGAGGGTGGTGGGGGTACTCGGCGCAAGGGCGGGGCCGGGCGGGGCCGTCGGGCGGGACGAGCCTCAGGCCGGCACGGGACCGCAGGCCGGGACGGGCTTCAGGCCGGGACGGGCTTCAGGCCGGGACGGGCTTCAGGCGCTCGCGGCGACCGGCTCCGCCGCCGCGGCGCGGGCGCGGGAGCGGGTGCCCCGGGCCACCACGGCCGGCATCGCGGCGCCCAGCACGGCGTACGAGACGCCCAGCACGATCCAGCCGGCCGCGCCGTGGTCGATGACCAGCCAGGCGAAGACCGCGGGGGCGAACATCTTGCCGATGTCGCCGCCCATCTTGTAGGTGCCCTGGTACTGGCCCTGGGCGTGGTCGGGCGCGAGGTCGAAGGCGATGGTCCAGCTCCCCGCCGCCTGCCGGATCTCGCCGAGCGCGTGCAGCAGGGCGCCCAGCACCAGCAGGGCGCAGGCGAGGGCCAGGCCGGCGCCGCTGGTCATGGCGAACACGACGCAGGCGACCGCCACGCAGCCCGCGCCCTGGAGGCTCGCCCAGGACGCCGACCTCGGGTTGTCGGTGCCGCGCGCCACCCTGGTCTGGAAGGCCACCACGAAGGCGGTGTTGATCAGCAGGATGACCGCGCTCATCCAGCGCGGCGCGCCGGTGTGGTGGATCACCCAGAGCGGCAGCACCAGGTCGAGCAGCAGGGCGTGCGTGACGAGCAGCCCGTCCAGGGCGGTGAACATCAGGAACGGCACGTCGCGCAGCACCGCGAAGGCCGCGCCCGCCGAGGCCGGCACCGGTGGCACCGGGGCCTCCTTGGCGGTGAGCAGCCCGGTGACGAGGAAGCAGACGGCGGTGAGCACCACGGCCCCCTGGTAGCCGGCCCGGGCGCCCCAGGCGAGGACCAGGCCGGACAGGCAGGCGCCGATCGCGATGGTCACGTTGAGTGCCGCCCGGATGTACGCCATCACCCGGACCCGGTCGCCCTGCGGCACGTTGGCCGCGATCATCGCCTTGCGGGCGTTGTTGCCGGAGCGGTAGGCGAGCCCCTGGACGGAGGTGACGACCAGGTACGACCAGAAGCCCTCGACGAGCAGCAGCGCGGCGGTCAGCGGGGCCAGTGCCAGGAACGACCACATCTGGACGGTCCGCGGCCCGGCCCGGTCGGCGAGGTGGCCCAGCGGGATGCTGGACACCAGGACCAGGGCCGCCGTGATGCCCAGGCTGACGCCGAGTTCGCCGGGCGTGAGGTGGACCATCGTCACCGCGTAGATCGCGTTGATGGCCATCCAGAGCCCCTGCCCGAGGGCCATCACCATGGTGATGAACGTGAGCATCCTGGCGGGTCCGGGCGGGGGAAGAATACGGGTCAGCACGGATCGGTTTCCTGTCGCATCATCCTGGCGCGGAAATTCCTGGGAAATTCCTGTGCCCTCGGTCCTGGCTCTGGATTCTTCCTGGAGGCTAGGTCATCACGAGGGCGCCGCAATCGTTGTGAGCGCAAACCGACTTGACTGCGGAAAGTGGGTTCTGCTCATTTGTCCAACGGCCGGTCGGGCTCCACCCGGCGGCCCCGGCCGGCCGCGCCGGGACACCGGTCCGGCGGCCCCGGAGATGCCCCGGCGTTGCCCCGGCCCGGCCGCGGTCGGCCTCAGCCGCCGGAGTACATGTGCTCGGGCCGCCCGCTGTCGCCGTAGCGCAGGGTCATCTCCAAGGTGCCGGTCTCCGCCAGGTACTTGAGGTAGCGCTGGGCCGTGGAGCGGCTGATCCGGGCCTGCTCGGAGACCTCCTGGGCGGACACCTGGCACTCGGCCCCGGTGACGATGCAGGAGATCAGCTCGGCGGTGCGCTCCGAGTACCCCTTGGGCAGGCAGTGCGCGGCCTCGGGCGTGCGCAGGCTGCCCAGCATCCGGTCGATCCGGGCCTGGTCCATCTCGGTGCCGTCGTCGATGGTGCCGCGCACCTGGGCGTAGGCCTCCAGCTTGCTGCGCAGCCCCTGGCTGGTGAACGGCTTGACCAGGTAGTGCAGGACGCCGGCCCGCATGGCCTCGCGGACGGAGGCCGGCCGGCGGTCGGCGGTCACCATGATGACGTCGATGTCGTGGCCGAGCTGCCGGAGCCGGCGGGTGAGGGAGAGTCCGCTCTCGTTCGGCAGGTGCTGGTCGAGCAGGATCAGGTCGATGCCGCCGCGCTCGACGGCGGCGAGGGCGGGGGCCGCGCTGTGCGCGATGCCGGCGACCCGGAAGCCCGGGACCTCGGACACGTAGTGGGCGTTGATCCTCGCCACGTAGAAGTCGTCGTCGACGACCAGGACGTCGATCACGCCGCGCCCCGCTCGCCGCCCCGGGAGGTCACGGGTGTCCGTGCGGACCTCGGCGGGGCGGCCGGCACCCGCACGGTGAAGACGGCGCCGCCGCCCTCCCGCCCGGCCACCGTGACCGAACCGCCCCGCTCCTCGGCGACGGCCCGGACGAGCGCCAGGCCGAGCCCGCGGTTCGGTGCGTCCGCGCGCCGCTTGGTGGAGAAGCCCAGGCCGAAGACCGACTGCCGCAGGTGCGGTGCGACGCCCGGCCCGTTGTCGGCCACCCGCAGCTCGACCGCGCCCGCGGCCAGCCCGAGCCCGACCTCGACCCAGGGGTCGGCCCGGCCGGACTCCAGCACCGCGTCCGTGGCGTTGTCGATCAGGTTGCCGAGCACGGTGACGATCTCACCGGCCCGGACGGGACAGCTCGGCAGCGAGGCGTCGGGGCTGAGCCGCAGCCGCACCCCGCGCTCCGCGGCGGCGAGCAGCTTCCCCACCAACTGGGCCCGAACCAGCGGGTCTTCGACCCGGGCCAGGACCTCGGAGACCGCGACGAGCGGAACGCCGGGCGTCGCGGCGATCAGCTCGGGCCGTCTCTCCGCGTGTCTGGCGAGTTCCATCAGCCCGTACAGGGTGTGCAGCGTGTTGCGCCGCTCGTGCCGGCGGACACCCGCATCGGTCAGGTACCGGCCGCCGGGCGCGTCCAGCAGGGCGGGCCCGACGGACAGCAGGGCGGCGTCGGCCTCGCCCCGCCGGGCACGGGGACGCGCCGCGCCCGCGTTCCGGTTCCGTCGTGCGGCCGGTGACTGCGTGACGTCCGGGGGTGTGTGATGAGTCACGTGGAACAGCTTTCCTGTGGCATGCACCTGCTGAAGAGAGAACCATTACATCCAGATCACGGGCCGATCAGCAAGATCGGGAGAGTAAAGAGATCGCCCGGACGCCACCCCTGGAATGCAACCACGGCAAAATCCTGAAATGCCCGATTCGACCGCGTACTTCGGCCCGGTGATTACCCTCCGTGAGTTCACTCCCCCCGGCGGGACCGTGCATTCCGGAGCCCCGCGCGGCCGCCGTTCCGACGGGCCGGGCGGGGCGGTGCCGGGCTCCCGGCCCGCCGTTCCGGCTGCTCACCGGCGGGCAGGGCGCGCCTCGCCGCCGGGGAAGGACCTCTGACAGGATGACGCCCACCGGCGTCGACATTCCTGAGAGGTCCCGTTGAGCGAGTGGACGATCCACGGCAGCCGCACCGTCTACAGCAGCCCGTGGATGGAGCTGGCCCTGGTCGACGTCGAGCCGCCCGGGTACCCCCGCTACGAGCACCACCTGGTGCGCTGGGCACCGGTCGCGGCGACGGTCGTCCTGAACGAGCGGGACGAGGTGCTGATGATGTGGCGCCACCGCTTCACCACCGACACCTGGAACTGGGAGATCCCCTGCGGCATCGTCGAGGACGGTGAGGAGGTCGCGGCCGCCGCCGTCCGCGAGGTCGAGGAGGAGACCGGCTGGCGCGTCGGCGCGGTGGAGCCGCTCGTCTACACCCAGCCGGTCGGCGGGATGAGCAACGCCGAGCACCACGTCTTCCTGGCCCGGGGCGCCGAGTTCGTCGCCCCGCCCGTCGACACCCACGAGGCGGACCGCATCGAGTGGATCCCCCTCGACCGCGTCCAGGCCATGATCAACCGGCGCGAGATCGTCGCCGGCGTGGCCCTCACGGGCCTGCTCCAACTCCTCGCCCGCCGGCCCTGACCCGAACCGGCCGGGCGCCCCCGGGCACGGGCGTCCGGGCAGCGCACAGCCGTGGCCTCCGCCCGCGCGGCGGGCCGGTTCCCCGCCGACCGTGCGTCCGGTGCCCGTCGGGCGACGGCCGGCAAGGTGCCCGGTCGGCGACGTGCCGGGCCGGCGAGGTGCCCGGCCGGCGAGGTGCCGGACGACCCACGCGTCCGGCCCGGTCCCACCCACGCTGTTGGTCAGAGCCGGGCCGGACGCCGGGCGGTGGCTCAGTCGCTGATCTGCGTGTGTGCCGGTCCCGAGTCGTAGCGGTCGAGGAACTCGTCCGCCGTGAGGTCGAGCGCGTGCAGTTTGGAGAACACCTCCGTCCCCACGCCCAACTCCTCGTCACCGTCGGAGATCCGGTGGGCCTGCACCATGTCGAGGACTTCGAAGTCGCTCTCCCCGGCGTACTCCGCCGCCTCCCGCTCGGCCAGCCCGATCGCCTCGTCGAGGGACCGGGCGCGGAACAGCACGACGCGCTCCTCGTAGGGCCGGTTCTCCCAGGGCAGCCATCGGTAGAAGGTTCTGGCGCTGTACCACGCCTTCGGCTCTTGATTCATTGCGCCACGCTCTCCGCTGCGTCGTCTCCGGGGCACCCTCACCCCGGAGGGGCGGACCCGGCGCACGGCCGGGCCCGCCCCTGGTCGGGTTCGCTTCCTCCCTACCACCCCGTGACCGGAGGATCGGGCCCTGCGCCCCGCGTCAGGTACGGAAAACCGGTTGCGCACCGCCGGGGCCGACGCCATGATCACGCCCATGATGATCCGAAAGGCTGGCCTCGCGAACTCCCGGTGATCGCGATGACCTACGACGTTCCCCAGCATCCCGCCCTGTTCGACCGGCTCCCCCGGCCCGCGCGCCAGGCCGCTCTCGCACACCACGCCAGGGCCCTTGCCCCTGACGCGTACGAGGAGCTGCGCGCGGCCCTCGACTCCGGCGACTCCCAGGACCGGCACACCGCACTCTTCTTCGCCGTGGTCCGGCGCGACCTGGCGAGAGTCGTCACGGCTCTCCACGATCCGCTGCTCCGCCCCCGCGCCCTGGCGGCCGCCGGCCGGCTGCCCGTCCCGGACGAGGTCCTGGCCGAGGTCGCCCGCACGGCGCCGCGGGCCCACCGGCACGCCCTCTACCGGCTGCTCCGCCGGAGCAGGCGCCACGCCCTCGCCGACCGCCTGCTCCCCGAGGTGGACCAGCTCCACGGCGGCCAGGAGGCGGCCCGGCTCCTGCCCGCCTGCACCCCCGCCCTGGTCGACGCCTGGCTGCCCCGGCTGCCCGTTCCCGAGGGAGTCCTCTGCTCGCTCGCCCGGACCGCCCCCCGCGCGCTGACGGAGTACCTGCTGCACCAGGCCGACCGACCCGCCGACGCCCGGCTCCCCGTCCGGCAGCGCGACCGGCTGATCACCGGGGCGGCCCGCCGCGACCGGGGGGCCGGACTGGCCGTCCTCCACCACCGCCCGGACCTGCTGCCCGCCGAGGCCGTCGTCCACCTGCTCGCCGAACCGGCCGCGCTGGTGGCCACCGTCCGGCGGAACGCGGTCGACCTGCCCGTTCCGGCCGGCGAACTGCCGGAGCGGGTCCGCCGGGCCCTGCGTGCCCTGCCGGCCGAGGAGCTGGCCCTGCTCGCCAGGGCCTGCCGTCCGCGAGCACCCCTCGGCCCGTTCCGGCAGCCGAGGCCCGAGCCCGTGCTCCAGCTGCTCGAACCGTCCGAGCGGCACCGCGTCGCCCGTGAACTGCTCGCCGCCCAGCCGCGCAACCGCCCGCACGGTCCGCTGCTGCTCGCCCTCGACCCGCGGGAACGGGCCCTCGTGGTGCGCGACCACCTGGCCGGCCGGAAGGGCCGGGAGAACCGCCTGGCCGCCACGGTCAGGTTCCTTCCCCTCGCCGAGGCCGAGGACCGGCTCGCCCGGCTGGCCGGGGACCACAGCCGGCACATGCGCTGCTACGGCTGGTCGGCGCTGCTCCAGTGCGCCGCGCTCAACGGCGATCCCGCCGAGTACGCCCGGGTGCTGCGGCGCAGCGAACGGGCCTGGCACGACCACCCCGAGGTCCGGGAGCTCGCGCTGCTCCGGGCGGCCGAGACGCCGGAGGAGTTCCTCGCCGCCGTGCCGGAGGACGTCCTGCGCGACGCGGCCATGACCGTCCTCCAGGCACGCGACTCGACCGCGCGCTGCCTCGACGCCACCGCGCGCTGGCTCGCCCGGACGATCCGTCAGGCCGCCGGGGCCCGCGACACCGGCCGGGTCGCCGAACTGCTGGCCGTCCTCGCCCAGCTGCGGGAACACCCGCGCTGCACCGAGCCGGTCGGGCCATTGGTCGGGCACCGGCCCTTCGCGTGGAAGGTCTGGGCACGCCTGCGTTCGGACCCCCGGCTGCGCGGGCCGGAGCGGCTGCTGTCGGCGGCGGAGATGCTTCCCCGCCTTCAGGTGGTCGATCACTGGTCGCTGGGGATCGTGAACGGCGAGGACGACCTCGCGGTCCGCGCCCGCGCGGTCCGGCTGCTGCTGCGGAAGAAGTGGACCCGGGAGCGCCGCTGCGAGCAGGTGGTCCGGGCCGACCCGGCCCTCGCCGCGACGGACGAGGTGTGGCGGGTGCTGGTCCGGCGACGGACCGACCTGATCGGCCCCGTCCTGACCGCCCATCGCCGGCTCGCGCTGCCCTGGGTGCCGGCCCTCCCCGCGGACGCCTCCCGTACGGACCGGGCCCTGCACACCGCGCTGGTGGCGCCCCTGGCCCACGGCGAGGACCGGACGATCACGCTGCGCACGGCCGCCGCCGCCGTCCTCACCGACCCCTCCGACCTGCTGGAGGTGATCGGCCGGGCACCGCAGCCGGTGGCCGCCGCGGCCCTGCTGCGGCTGGCGGAGGTCGGCGATCCCGCGAGGACCCTGCCCGTGCTGCTCGCCCAGCTGGGCGGCGGGGTCCGCGGCCGGGCCGCCGCCCGCGGCCTGCGCCGGGTGCTCGCCCGCACGCCGGACGGCGAGGCCGTGGCGCTGCTGCGCGGGACGCTGCTCGCGCCGGACCTCCCGGTCGGCGTCGGCAAGGAGCTCGCCCGGGCCCTCGCCGACCTCCCGCCGGACGCGGCTGCCCGGACGGCCGTCGCCGTCTGGGACCACCCGGGCCTGCACCGCGATGTGCGGGCGGCGCTGGGCGAGCTGATGGTGTGCCTGCTCGACCGGCCGGGTGTGGGCGACCGGCTGCACGGATGGCTCGGTGAACCCGCCGTGCGGGAGGCGGTGCTGGCGGCCCGCGCGCGTCCGCTGCCCGGACCGGCGCGGGCGGCGTGGGAGGAGTTCCTGGCAGCGGCGGCGGTCCATCCCGACCCGGACGTGGTGGAGGACGCCTTCGGCGCGGTGGTCCGGCGCGGCCGTACCGGCGAGGCGGCGGCCCGCGCGGCGGCGGCGCAGCTGCTGGCCTTCGGCCGGGCGGACCGGGTCTGGCGGAAGGCCGCGACGGTGTTCTCCCTCCGCCCGGAGGAGCCGGCCGTGCGGGCCCGGTGGCCGGAGGTGGTCTCCCGGCTGGCCGAGCTGGCCACCGGGGGCGACGGCCGACGGGAGCAGGCCCGGCTGCGGCTGGCCGGACTGGCCGGCGGCACCTTCGGCACCCTGGCGCCGGAACTGCTGGACGGCCTGGTCGAGCCGCTCACCCGGGCCGGCCTGACGGGCCGGGCGGCGCGCGCGGCGCAGATCGTCGCGGTCCGCGCCCTGACGGCCGGCGATCCGGCGCCGCACCTCTGGGACCGCTGCCTCGACCTGGCGGAGGGCCATCCGCTCCGGCTGGCCCAGGTCGCCCAGGACTCCGGCCTCGCCTGGGACGACCGCCCGCCGCCCGAGGCCGCCCTGGCGGTGCTCCAGCATCTCCGGGCCCGCGCCACGACCGCCGCCGCCGCGCTCGCCGTGGAGCTCGTCAGCACCATCGGCGGGCGGGAGTCCTGGCCCCCGCACTGGCAGGAGGAACTGGCCCGCTGGCAGGCCCACCCGGACCCGGACGTCGCGGAGGCGGCCCTGCTCGCCCGCTGAGCGGACGGGCTGCCGTCACGGCCCGGAGCGTCGGCGTCCAGACAACCGGGGCGGACGCAGAAAGGCCCCCTGGCCTGCACGAATGCAGGCCAGGGGGCCTTCTCGGCTGAGCGACGGACGAGCCGGCCTGTACGCCGGGTTTTGTCTCCCGGGGTGCTTGCGCGGCCCGGGGAGGCGGTCATCCATCTAGGGCTGCCGTTGCCGACAGCCTCGTGCGGTCTACCCGCGAGCTCGGGCGAGCAGCCCTCGAACACTCGCGCACGGTGCCCGGAGGCACCGATCTTGACCTTGCTCCGAGTGGGGTTTACCTAGCCGGCCGAGTCACCTCGGTCGCTGGTGGTCTCTTACACCACCGTTTCACCCTTACCGGTGGCCGAGGCCGCCGGCGGTCTGTTTTCTGTGGCACTGTCCCGCGGGTCACCCCGGGTGGGCGTTACCCACCACCCTGCTCTGTGGAGCCCGGACGTTCCTCGGCGGGCCCCCAGAAGGGACCCGACGCGACCGCCCGGCCGGCTCGTCCGCCGTAGTGGTCATCGTAGCCGCTCGGGCGGCGCGTCCCCTACCCCGGCCGGGTCGGGGGTCCGTCCGGGGAGGCGGTCGGGGCCGAATCCGGCGGCGACCTCGGCCGCGGTGCGGGCGGCCCAGCCGGTGGTGGTGACCAGGCCGAGCAGCAGGACGGCGAGGCCGAGGCCGATGATGATCCACCAGCCGGCGTGGCTGGCGGCGGCGAAGCCGGTGGCCACCGGGCCGACGACGGCCGAGGTGACGACGGTGCCGATCACGGCGACCCCGAGGGACTGGCCGACCTGACGGCTGGTGGAGGCGACCGCGGCGGCGACGCCGGCCTGGGCCCGCGGCATGCCGGAGACGGCGGTGTTGGTGATCGGCGCGTTCACCATGCCGAACCCGAAGCCGAACAGCGCGTACGCGACGAGCAGCAGTGCGGCCGGGGCGTCCGCGGTGAGCCTGGTCAGCAGCAGGCCGCTGGCGGCGAGGCCGAGCCCGGCGGCGACCAGCGGCCCGCGCGGGCCGCGACTGCCCACGATCCGCCCGGAGAGCGGGGCGCAGACCAGCATCATGCCGGCCATCGGCAGCGTCCAGAGTCCGGCCTCGACCGGGCTGTAGTGCCGGACGTCCTGGAGGTAGAGGGTGTTGAGGAAGAGGAACCCGCCGAGCGCCGCGAAGGCGCAGACGGCGGTGACGGTGGCGCCGGTGAACGGGACGCTGTGGAAGAACCGCAGGTCGATCAGCGGCTCCGGGACCCGCCGCTCCCAGAGCGGGAAGGCGGCCAGGGCGGCCAGCGCGACGGCCGCGAGGGTCAGGATCAGCGGCGAGGTCCAGCCGTGCTCCGGGCCCTCGATGATGGCGGCGGTGCCCGAGCCGAGCAGGACGATCATCAGCAGCTGTCCGACCGGGTCGAGCCTGCGGGGCTTCGGGGAGCGCGACTCGGGGACGTAGCGGGCGGTCAGCAGGCAGGCGACCAGCCCGACCGGGACGTTGATCAGGAAGACCGACGGCCAGCCGGCGCCGGCGACCAGGAAGCCGCCGAGCAGCGGGCCGAGCGCCATGCTGATGCCGACCACGCCGCCCCAGATGCCGATGGCCCGGGCCCGCTCGCGGGGGTCGGTGAAGGTGTTGGTGATGATCGACATCGCCACCGGGTTGAGCATCGCCCCGCCGACGGCCTGCAACGCCCGGGCCGCGATCAGCCACTCCAGGCTCGGCGCGAGGCTGCAGAACAGCGAGCCGAGGACGAACAGCAGCAGCCCGGTCTGGAAGACCCGGCGGCGGCCGAAGCGGTCGGCCACCGAGCCGAACAGCATCAGCAGGGCCGCGAGCACCAGGGTGTACGCGTCGATGATCCATTGCAGCCCGGAGGCGGGGGCGTCCAGGTCCTTCTGGATCGCCGGGAGCGCGATGTTCACCACGGTGTTGTCCAGACCGACGATGAACAGACTGAGGCAGCAGATCCCGAGGATCAGCTGCCGGCGGCGGCGGCCCGGCGGGGCGGTGAGTTCGACCACCCGCTGATCATCGCACCCGCCGGGGCGCTACGCGGGGGCGAAGCGGACCGTACGGGTGGCGGGGTCCGCCGCCGTCAGCCGGACCCGGATCAGCTCGCCCAGCGGCAGCCGCCGCCCGCCGTCCCCGTCGCACCTGGCCCGGACGGCCGGCTCGCGGAGCTGGACGGTGCCGGTGGCCGGCTTGCGCTCGTCGACGTCGATGACCACCGCGTCGAAGTCCTCGCCCTCGCGGCCGTGCAGGAGTTCGGCCTCCACCAGGTCCACGCAGGCCCGCTCCACCTCGTTGGCCCGGCGGTCCCCGCCGGCCATCAGCGCGGGCAGCAGGGGCAGTGCCCCGCGCACCCAGGACGGCACGTCGGCTCCCCCGGCGACGGCCACGCAGATCTCCAGCGCGAAGCGGTCGGCCAGCCGGCGCAGCGGCGCGGTGCAGTGCGCGTACGGCGCCGCGAGGGCGGCGTGGCCCGGGTCGGCGGGCGCCGGCAGGCCCTGCGACTCGTCGAAGGAGTGGTAGCCGGCGCCGCGCAGCAGGCCGGTGCACTCGTTGAGGAAGGCGGCGTTCAGCGGCACGTGCGGGTCCAGCGAGCGGATCAGCTCCGGGTAGCGCACGGTGTCCGGCCAGTGCACCCGCAGGGCCTCGGCGGTCCGGCGCAGCCGGGCGTAGGCGGACTCGGGCGCGGCGGGCAGGGTGCGGAGCAGGCCGACGCCCGCGTCGAGCATCAGGTCGGCCGCCGCCATGCCGGTGAGCAGGGAGATCTGGGCGTTCCAGCCCTCCACCGGCAGCTGGGCCCGGTAGGCGAGCCGGTAGCCGTGCGGGCTCTCCTCCACCTCCTGCTCGGGGACGGGCAGGCTGATCCCGCCCCGGGCCTGTTCCTGCTGCTCGCGCAGCCGGCCGACGGTGGCGAGCAGGGTCTGCTGCTCGTCGGCGGTGCCGGAGTCCAGGGCCTGCTGGACGCCCGCGTAGTCCAGGCGGCGGCGCGAGCGGACCTGGGCGCGGCGCAGGTCGGCCAGGACCACGGCGCCGTCGGCGTCCAGGTCGATCTGCCAGAGCAGGGCCGGCCGGACCTCGCCCGGCAGCAGGCTGGCGGCGTCCTCGGAGAGCCGGGCCGGATGCAGCGGGACGCGGCGGTCGGGGAAGTAGAGGGTCTGCACCCGGCGCCGGGCCTCGGCGTCGACGGCGCCGCCGGAGCGGACGAAGGCGGCCACGTCGGCGATCGCGTAGTGCACCCGGAAGCCGCCGGGGCGGTGCGCCAGGTGCATGGCCTGGTCGAGGTCGCGGGAGCCCGGCGGGTCGACGGTGAACAGCGGCAGGTCGGTGGCGTCGTGGCCGGGCACCCGGGGTGCCCCGGCCACCTCCTCGGCCTCGGCCAGCACCTCGGCGGGCCACTCGGCGTGGATGTCCAGGCGGCTGCGCAGCTCGGCCAGCTCCGCGTTGATCCGGGCGGAGTCGGCGGCTACGACGCTCAGTTTTCGACGGGGCATGCGCGCAGAATAGGACGTTCCGGGTGATTCCCGGTGGATCTCGGCGACCGGACCGGCGGCGCCGCGGGACGGCGACCGCCCCTGGGGACCCTCCGGCACCCGGCCTGACGGGTCGTCGGGACCGTGGCCCCGGGGCGGGGGCGGCCCGGAGCGGCGATCTGACGGGTCGTAGGGTGGCGGTGTCGAAAGGGGCGGACGATGGACGCGGTACGGGGCACGGGCACGGCGGTGGCGGGGGCGCTCGCGGCGACCGGCGCACTGCACGCGGTGTGGGCGGCGACGCCGTGGCCGCTGCGGACGCGGGAGGACTTCGCGGACGCGGTGGTCGGGGTCGGCGTGGAGGGCCTGCCCTCGCCGTCGGCCTGCCTGGCGGTGGCGGGTGCGCTGGGCGCGGCCGCGTACCTGGTGGGCGCCCGGGCCGGTGCGCTGCCCGCGGCCGGCCCCCGGTGGGCGCGCAAGGCGGGCTCGGGGACGGTCGCGGCCGTCCTGCTGGCGCGGGGCGCGGGCGGGCTGCTGCTGTTCGCGGGCGGGCGGATCGAGCGGACGGAGCGCTTCCGGCGGCTGGACCGCCGCTACTACTCGCCGCTCTGCCTGGCACTGGGCGCGGGCGCGGGCCTGGTCGCGGCCGCCGGGGACTGAAGCCTCGCGCGGGGGCGCGGACCGGGCCCCGGCGACGCCCCCGGGCGGCGGACGGGGGCGCGGTGGCGTCCCCCGGCGCCGGACGCGGTTCCGCACGCCGGGCCCGGGTTGCGTAGGGTGTCGGGGTCAGCTGCCACAAATTGTTGAGGAGTGCCGCCGTGCTGGTCCTGTTGCCGCCCTCGGAGGGCAAGGCCGCGTCCGGGCCCGGGGTGCCGCTGGCGCTCGGCGGGCTGTCGCTGCCGGGGCTGACCGGGGCGCGCGAGAAGGTGCTGACCGCACTGGTGGAGCTGTGCTCGGGGGACACCGACCGGGCGGCCGAGGTGCTGGGCCTGAGCCCCGGCCTGCGCGGCGAGGTGGCCCGGAACGCCGGGCTGCTGACGGCGGGCGCCCGCCCGGCCGGCGAGGTGTACACCGGGGTGCTGTTCGACGCGCTGGGCCTGGCGACGCTGGACGAGGCCGCGTACGCGCGGGCCGAGCGCGCACTGCTGGTGTTCTCGGGGCTCTGGGGTGCGGTCCGGATCAGTGACCGGATCCCGTCGTACCGCTGCTCGATGGGAGTGAAACTCCCGCCGCTGGGGGCGCTCGGGGCGTACTGGCGGAGTGCGACGGCGACCGTGCTGCCGGAGGTCGCCGACGGGCTGGTGCTGGACCTGCGCAGCTCCGCCTACGCGGCGGCCTGGAAGCCGGCCGGCGAGCTGCTCGCCCGGACCGCGACCGTGCGGGTGCTCCAGGAACGCGAGGTGGACGGGGTGCTGAAGCGCTCGGTGGTCAGCCACTTCAACAAGGCCACCAAGGGGCGGCTGGTGCGCGACCTGCTGGTCGCGGGCGCCGAGCCGAAGACGCCCGAGGCCTTGGTGGACGCGCTGTTGGCGCTCGGCTACCGGGTCGAGGTGGCCGCCCGCGGCACCGCCCGCAAGGCCTGGCAGCTGGACGTCGTGGTCACCGAGATCCACTGACCCGGACGCGGTACGCGGAGGAGGGGCGGCACGTACTCGCGTACCGTGCCGCCCCTCCTCCGCGTACCGCAGGCCGTACCCCCGGCCGGCCCGGCGGCGGACGGTCAGCACGAATGGCCGGTCAGGGCAGGTGGCCGGTCAGGGCAGGTGGCCCGTCAGCGCAGGTGACCCGTGTCGTTCAGCAGCCGCACCGAGGCGTTGCCGTCGGTGTAGTACTGGACGGCGGACAGCGCCGCCGCCGAGAGCTCCATCCGGTACAGCGCGTCCGGCGGGGCGCCCAGGGCCAGCCGGACCAGCGTCTTGATCGGGCTGACGTGCGAGACCACCAGGACGGTCCGGCCCGCGTACCGGGCCAGGATCTTGTCCCGGGCGACGCCGACCCGGTGGGCCAGCGTGGTGAAGCTCTCGCTGCCGCCGGTCGGCTTCGCCTTCGCGGAGGCCAGCCAGGCGTCCAGGTCCGCCGGGTGGCGCTCCTGCACCTCGGCGAAGGTGAGGCCCTCCCAGTCGCCGAAGTCCAGCTCGCGCAGGCCCTCCTCGATCCGGACGTCCAGGCCCAGCCGGGCGGCCACCGTCTCGGCGGTCTGCCGGGTGCGCCGCATCGGGGAGCTGACCACGGCCTGGATCGTGCCGCGCGCGGCCATCGCCTCGGCCGCCCGCCCGGCCTGCCAGCGGCCCTTCTCGGACAGCTCCGGGTCGCTTCCGCCGCTGCCGGAGAAGCGCTTCTCCGGGGTGAGCGCGGTCTCGCCGTGCCGCAGCAGGACGAAGGTGGTGGGGGTGCCGAGGTCGGCGGGGGCGGCCCAGCCGGCCTTCGGGGCGGCGGTCTCCAGCGGGGCCGCGGGCTCCGCCCCGGCGGGCACGGCGGCCTTGGGCGCCCTGGGCTCCCACTGCTTGCCGGCCTTCCCCGCGTCCATCGCCTCGTTGGCCAGCCGGTCGGCGTCCTTGTTCCGCTCGCGCGGGATCCAGGTGTACGAGACCTGCCCGCGCGGCAGCACGGTCTTCGCCTCGGCGGCCAGCGGCTGCATGTCGGGGTGCTTGATCTTCCAGCGCCCCGACATCTGCTCGACGACCAGCTTGGAGTCCATCCGGACGTCCACCTCGGCGCCCGGGTCGATCTCGCGGGCGGCCCGCAGTCCGGCGATCAGGCCCTTGTACTCGGCCACGTTGTTGGTCGCGTGCCCGATGAACTCGGCCGCCTCGGCGATGATCAGGCCGGTGTCACCGTCCCGCACCACCGCGCCGTAGCCGGCCGGCCCCGGGTTGCCCCGGGAGCCGCCGTCGGCCTCGACGATGAACCTGCGACCCGCCATGGGTCAGACGCCCGACTCGGCGGTGCGGACCAGGATCCGGCCGCAGTTGTCGCAGCGGACGACGGCGTCCTTCGGCTCGGCCTTGATGGCGTTCAGGTCGGAGACGGCGAACTCGACCCGGCAGCCCTCGCAGCGGCGCTGGTACAGGCGGGCCGCGCCGACGCCGCCCTGCTGGTCGCGCAGCCGGGTGTAGAGCTTGATCAGGTCGGCCGGGATCACCACGGCGACGGCCTCGCGGTCGCGCCACACCTTCTCGGCGTCGGCGTCGATCTCCGCGAAGGCGGCGTCGCGCCGGGCCTCGGCCTCGGCCAGGGTGACGGTGGCGTGCTCCAGGCGGGCACCCAGCTCGGTGACCCGGGTCTGGGCGGACTCCATCCGCTCCATGATCTCCAGGACCACGTCCTCCAGGTCGGACTGGCGCTTCGCCAGCGAGCCGACCTCGTGCTGGAGGTTCTCCAGGTCCTTCGGCGAGGTGATCGCGCCGGAGTCCAGGCGCTGCTGGTTGCGGGCCGAGCGGCTGCGGACCTGCTCGACGTCCTGGTCGGCCTTGGTCAGCTCGCGGGTGGTGTCGCCGAGCTGGGCCTCGGCGGCCACGACCAGCGACTTCAGCGCGCCGTGGTCGGCGGTGGCCTTGTCGATCTCGGCGTGCTCGGGCAGGCTGCGGCGCCGGTGGGCCAGCTGGTCGAGGCGGGAGTCGATGGCCTGCAGGTCGAGCAGGCGGATCTGGTCGGCGGGCGCGGCGTTCAAGCGGAGGGCTCCTGTGAATCGGGTCAGGCGGTGTAGGGCATGGGGGCGTGCGCGGTCCACGGGTCGGTGACCCGGTGGGAGACCTTGGTCTCCAGCTGCCAGTCGTGCTTGTCCGAGACGGCGGCCAGCGACCGTGCGGCGAGGTTCAGCCAGGGCCACTCGGTGGCCCAGTGCGCGGCGTCGACCAGCGCGAGCGGCGCGGCCTCGGCTGCCTCGGAGGCCGGGTGGTGCCGCAGGTCCGAGGTGACGTACGCGTCGACGCCGGCGGCCCGGGCGTCGGCGAGGAAGCTGTCACCGGCACCGCCGCAGACCGCGACCCGGCTGATCAGCCGGTCCGGGTCGCCGGCCACCCGCACGCCGGTGGCGGTGGCGGGCAGGCCCAGGGCGACCTGGGCGGCGAAGGCGGCGAGCGTGAGCGGCGGCTCCAGCAGGCCGATCCGGCCGCTGCCGCGGCGGCCGGCCGGGTCGGCCGGGTCCGGCACCAGTGGGCCGGTGACGCGCAGGCCGACGGCCTCGGCCAGGGCGTCGGAGACGCCCGGGTCGGCGTGGTCGGCGTTGGTGTGCGCGACGTGCAGGGCGATCCCGGAGGAGATCAGACGGTGCACCACGCGGCCCTTGAAGCCGGTCGCGGCGACGCTGGTGGTGCCCCGGAGGTAGAGGGGGTGGTGGGTGACCACCAGGTCGGCCCCCCACTCGACGGCCTCGTCGACGACGTCCTGGACGGGGTCGACGGCGAACAGGACGCGGCCGACCCGGGCTTCGGGATCGCCGCAGACCAGGCCGACGGCGTCCCAGGACTCGGCCCACTGCGGCGGGTAGAGCTCTTCCAACGCGCTGATGACCTCGGACAGATTCGGCACCTGTCGAGACTACCGTGCGCACGGGGCCGTCCGGGCGCACGGCCGCCCGGCCCGGGGCCGCTACCCGCCCCCGTCCGCAGGCCCACCGGCGGGCCGGGGACCGGGCGGAGAGGAGCGGACGCGGACGGACGGGGGCCCGGAGGAGAGGACGGCCGGGGACGGGCGGCCGCCGTCAACGCCGTACGACGGGGCGCCGGACGGCGCGCGGACGCACGTACGGGCCGGCGGGCGGCCGGGGAGCGGCGGGGCGGGCCTGCGGGTAACGCCCGGCGGGCCGCGCACACCGGAGCCCCCGCGCAGGGGCGAAAGCGGAACCGGATCACCCTTATGAGTGAAGTGACCCGCTTCTCGTTGAACCCGCCCGTCCCCGTCAGTAACTTCACTTCAGCGAACGGGAGTTGCCTCGGCCAGGGGTCGGGAAAGGGTACTCCGCCGCAATCTCGGCCCGCGTGGTCAGGCTCCTCGGGCCGCCGCCTCCGGAGCCGGGCCGAGCGGCCCGCGAGGGCCGGCGGAGGCGGCCGGGGCGCTCCCGTTCCCGCCGCTCCTCCGATCACCGCGGAGCGGCTCCGCCCGCGGAGCGCGCCCGCCCCGTCCAAGGGCCTCCCGGCCGGCTGCCGGCCCTCCCGCGAGGGCCGGAGCAGCGGCCGCGGGGGCCGCGGCCGCCCGGCCGGGAGCCGAGGACGACCACCGCCCCCGCCCTGCGGGAGGGGGCCGAGCTGGGAGAGGTACCGGTGAGCACCAAGTGAACGTGGCCACCCGCCGCTCGACCCTGGCCCTGCGCCGGCTGGGCTTCACCTTCGCCTCCGACGGCTCGCACGCGGCCTGTCTGGCCTCCGGCACCGACGGCGGCTGGTACGCGGAGAGCTGGCGGCTCCCCGTGGACGGCCCGGCCCGGCCGACGGCGCTGCCGCTGCCCGGCCACCGCTCGGAGAGCCTGCACTCGCAGCTGGTGTCGCTGGCCGACGGGACGGTCCTGGTCCGCCGGCACGACGGCGACCGGCACGACCTGGTACTGCTGTCGGCCGGCGACGACGACCCCGGACCGCCCGGGCCGGACCAGGCCGGCGGCCCGGCCCTCGCCGGGACGGCCCCGGACCGAGCGGCCTTCGCCGGGACGGCCTTCGCCGGCACCCCCTTCGGCGGGACCTCGTTCGACCTGACCACCGCCGCCGGGAGGCCCCACCACCAGGCGTCCTACGACCAGGCGGCCGCCGGCCGGGCACCCTACGACCAGGCGGCCGCGGCGGCCGCCCCGGCGACCCGGGAGCGGCACCTCGCCACCCTGCGGCTGCCCGGCCTGCGACTGCTGCCGCTCCCCGCCGCACCCGCCCTCACCGGCGCCCCCACGTTCCTCCCCGGCCGCCCCGGCGACGCACCGGTGGCAATCGCCCTGGGCACCGACGCCCGGCCGGTCACCACGGTCTGGCTGGTCCGCACCGACGGGAGCGCCCCCGAACAGGTGGCCGAACTGCCCGGCCTGCACGGCGGCGGGGTCTGGCTGGACCGGGCCGGGCGGCTGCTCGGCCTGGACCGGGTGCACGAGGGCGTGGTCCGGAGCGTGGTGCTGGACCTCGGCCTCGGCGAGGTCACCCCGCTGCTGGAGATCGGCGAGCGGAGCAACGACCGGCTGGTCCTGTTCGACCCCGACTCCCGCTTCATCATGGTGCGCAGCGACGCCCCGGGCGCCGACCGCCTCGGCTGGGGCGTGCTCGGCGGCGCGGTGCCGCTGCGCTTCCCGGACTGCCTGCACGTCCCCGGCGTCTTCCTGCGGCCGGTGGCCGTGCGGTACGCGCCGCCCGGTCCGGCCGGCGGGCCGGAGGCCGTCCCCGGGAGCGTCCCCCGGACCGGCGCCGGCGGCGGCACCGGACTGCCCGAGGACGTCCGGGTCGCGCTCCAGATCGACCACGGCGCGAGCTCCGCGCTGGCGCTCTGGCGGCCGGCCGGCCACCGGCTGGACCCGCTGCCGGTGCCGCCGGGCCGGCTGGGCGCCGTCGCCCACTGGTCGGCGGGCGGCCTGCGAATGCCGTACTCCTCGCCCGACCAGCCCGCCGCGCTGGCCACCCTGGACGTGGACGAGCTGCTCGGCGCGGGCCCGGCGGGCGCGGCCGGCGCGGTACCGCTGCCGCTGCAACTGGCGCCGCTGAGCGGCAGCCTGCCGCAGCCCTGGCGGGAGGCCGCACCGGCGCCGCCCTCGGGCGGCGGGCCCAGGGCCGCCCGGTCCGCGCCGCCCGGCTGGCGGCTGGACGGCAGCGCGCGGCCCGCCGGCGGCAGCCGCTGGCACTCCGCACAGAGTCTCGAACTGGCCGGACCAGCAGGCCCGTTGGAGGCCGTGGTGTACGGCGGGGACGCCTGGCTGAGCAGTCCGCAGCTGGTCCTGGCGTTGCACGGCGGCCCGGCGGACGCCTGGCTGCTGGAGTTCGACCCGACCTTGCAGCGGATGGCGGCCGAGGGCCTGGCGGTGGTCGCCCCCAACCAGCGCGGCAGCACCGGCTACGGCGCCGGGCACGCGACGGCGGTGCACGGCGCCTGGGGCGGGCCCGACCTGGAGGACGTGCTCGGGCTGCTGGAGGGCATCGCGGGCCAGCGCTCGGCCCTCGGCCTGGAACCGCCCGCCCTGTTCGGCGTGAGCTACGGCGCCTTCCTGGCCCTGCTGACCGCCGCCCACGCCCCGCCCGAGCAGGTCGCGCGCTGCGCGGTGGTGGCGCCCTTCCTCTCCGGCGCCCGGCTGCTGGCGGAGGCTTCGGCGCCGGTCCGGGCGCTGACCACCCGGCTGGGCGGCCACGAGCCGGTCACGGACGGGCGGGGCCCGCGCGACGTGCTCCAGCTGGCGCACCGGATCGGCGTGCCGCTGCTGATCCTGCACGGCGACCGCGACGAGGTCGTCCCGGTGGGCCAGTCGCGTTCGCTGCGGCACGAGCTGATCCGGCTCGGCCGGGTCGAGGGGGCCGGCCTCCGGGCCGACTTCCGCTACGTGGAGGCGGCCGGCGCCGGGCACGAGCTGCTCGCCGAGGAGGGCGCGGCGGTGCTGCAGGAGTTGCTGGCGGGCTTCCTGCGGACCGGCAGGACGGGCTGACCGGCCCGCCCGCGCGGGGCCCGCGGGCGCTTCCCGGGGGCACCCGGACGGTTGCCGAAAGTTACCGGGCGGTCGGCACCGGGCGTCCGCGGGGCCCGAGCCGGTCGATAGGATCTGGCTCGTTCCGGCCGTTAGGGTGGCCGGGGCAGAGGCCGTGATCATCCGCCTCCGACGCTCCTTCGGGCGTCCCGCCCGGGGCTTTCCGCCCGGGCGTCCTGCCCTCACCGGTGCCGTGCGGCGGCACCTGACACCCGTACCCTCGCACGGAAGACGATTTGATGTCCGACACCCTCTCCGACACCACCAGCCCCGGCACCGGCGCGAGCAGCACCGAGGACGCCGCGCACGGACGGCACCGCGGCCTGACCGCCCCGGACGACAGCCCCCGGGCGGACGCCCACGGCCGGCACCGCCTGGCCGCCGAGCAGCGCTGAGCGACGGCCCCACCGGCCGGACGCGAACGGCACCGAACCACCCCGCGAGGGCCCGGCACACCGCCGGGCCCTCGCGGTGCTCCCCGGCACCGCCCCGCCGTCGTCCCGGCCGGCGGCGGTCAGGAGCCGCCGGGCGCCCCGGTGCCCTGACGGGCCCCGCCCTACCGTCGAGTAGGGTCCAACCGCCGGGCACCGCCCCGGCCCCACCACCCGCGCCGTCTGCAAGGAGCACCGCGATGTCCGACCTCCGGGAGAGCACCCGCCCCGCACCCGAGGTGCTGGCCGCGTTCGAGGCCGCGACCGGGTTCATGCCGGTGGACGAGGGCCTCGCGCTGTACGCGGTCGCGCTCGACGCGGCCCGGCGCACCGGCCGGCCGCTGCTGGAGATCGGCACGTACTGCGGCCGCTCGGCGATCCTGCTGGCCGCCGCCGCCCGCGAGGCGGGCACCGTCGCCCTGACCGTGGACCACCACCGGGGCTCCGAGGAGCAGCAGCCGGGCTGGGAGTACCACGACCCGACGCTGGTGGACCCGGAGGTCGGCCGGATGGACACCCTGCCGCGGTTCCGCCGGACCTTGCACGCGGCCGGCCTGGAGGAGCACGTGGTGGCGCTGGTCGGCCGCTCGCCGCAGATCGCCGCGCTGTGGGGCGGCCGGCTGGGCCTGGTCTTCATCGACGGCGGGCACACCGACGAGCACGCCACCGGCGACTACGAGGGCTGGGCGCCGCACCTGGACCAGGCGGGCGTCCTGGTGGTGCACGACGTCTTCCCCGACCCGGCGGACGGCGGCCAGGCGCCGTACCGGGTGTACCTGCGGGCGCTCGCCGAGGGGTTCGAGGAGGTCTCGGTGACCGGCTCGCTGCGGGTGCTGCGGCGCGCCGTCCCGGCCGCCGGCTGACCCCGGCCCCGCCACCGCCCGGCCCGGCCCGGGACGGGACGGGCCCGCCAGGTCCCGCCACGTCCCGCCCACCGCTCCCGTCCCGCGGAACGGCCAACCACCCCCGCACCGATCACGGATGCTCTAACGTCGTGCCACGTCGCATGGTTGTCCGGGTGCCGGGGCACCCCGGCCGGGACAGTCCGGGTACGGTGGCCGCGCGGAACTCCGGCGCCGCAGCGACGACACGGCAACGCACGGCGAGGCAGGACGGCGGGGGCGAACGCATGACGGACCAGAACAACACCGCTCCGGCGGTCTGGGACCCCACGGCCCGGGGGGGCGCAGGCGGCTGGGTACGAGGCGGCAGCCAACCGGGCGGACGGAGCGGCGACCAGGGCGGCGCGCCCGGCCCGGACCCGGACGGCCGGCCGGTGCACGACCGGCAGACCCAGCTGCGGCCCGCGCAGGAGCCGCCGGGACAGCCCGGACAGCCGGGACAGCCGGGACAGCCGGCCGGAGCGGGGCAGCCCGGTCCGCCCGCGGGCCCGCCGGCCGGCCGGCCGTACGGTCCGCCGGTGCCGGGGCACGACGCCCCGACCAGGCTCGCGCCCGCCGTGCCGCCGGCGGCTCCCGGCGGCCACGGGTTCCCGCCGCAGGCGGCGGCGCAGGGGCAGGGGCAGCAGCCCTTCCCGCCGCAGCCGCCCCAGCAGGCCCCGTCGTACCCGCAGTCCGCCCCCGGCCAGGGCTTCCCCTCGCACGCCGGCGGCGGCGGGCCGGCCGGCCCGCCCCCCGGCCCGTACCAGCAGGACCAGTTCCCGCCGGACATGTTCCGCCAGGACGCGTACCCGCCGGACCAGTTCCCGCAGTACCAGCAGGGCCCCTACCCCGGCGGGCAGCCCGGCCACGCGGGCTACGAGGCGATCGACCTGGACGACGAGGAGCGCCGGCCCCGCAACCGCACCCCGCTGCTGGTCGCGGTGGGCCTGCTGCTGGTGCTCGGCCTCGGCGGCGGCGTGGTCTGGGCGGTGCAGAACTCCAGCGACGGCCCGGACCGGAAGGCCGCGGCGCCGGCGAGCACCGGGACGGGCGGCGAGCAGCCCGCGCCGCCGCTCAGCGGGGACGCCTCGGCGCCCGCGAGCGGGCCGGCCCCGACCGCCGCGAGCCCGGCCGCGAGCCCCAGCGCCGACCAGGTGAAGGCCCAGACCCAGGCCAGGGCGCTGGACGAGCTGCTGGCCCGCGCCGAGGGCGCCAAGGCACCGATCGGCAGCGCGGTGGCCAAGGTCTCCAGCTGCCCGGCCAAGGCGGACATCGAGAGCGCCGCGCAGGTCTTCGACACCGGCGCCCAGCAGCGCGAGCAGCTGCTCGGCGAGCTGGCCAAGCTCGACGTCGCGGACGTGGCCGGCGGCGCGGACGCCGTGCAGTCGCTGCGGACCGCCTGGCAGCAGTCGGCCGAGATCGACCGGGCCTACGCGGCCTGGGCCAGGGCGGTCTCCGCCCAGGGCTGCCCGGGCAGCAGCGCGCCGACCACCGCCGAGAAGAAGCGGGCGGACGAACTCAACCCGCAGGCCACCCTCGCCAAGAAGGACTTCGTCGCGAAATGGAAACCGGCCGTCGACACCTACGGGCTGACGCCGCGCACCTGGGACAGGATCTGAACGACTCGTGACCGGCACCACCCCTCAGCACCCCGACCCCTCCCGCTCCCCCGACGGCCCGGCGGCCGAGGCCCGGCCCCGGCGCACCCGGCTGCACGTGGTGGCCGTCGTCGGCGCCGTGCTGCCGCTCTGCTTCGCGGGCTGGCTGGGCTGGCAGGCGGTGTCCGGGCAGACCCCCGACGCCTCGCCGGCCGCCGCCTCGGACCCGCTGCCCGACACCGGGCTCCCGACGCCCCGCCCGGCCGGCGCGAGCCCGGCGGGCGCCGGCGAGGGGTCGGCACCGGCCGTCGCCCCGGCGGGCGGCCCCTCGGCGGCCCCCTCCGCGCCGGCCGTCACGACGGCCCCGGCGGCGCCCTCGGGCCGGGTGCTGGTGGGGCGGACCGTACTGATCGACCCCGGGCACAACACCAACAACTCCGCGCACACCACCGAGATAAACCGACAGGTCGACATAGGCAACGCGCGCAAGGAGTGCGACACCACCGGCACCTCGACCAACGCCGGCTACTCCGAGGCCGAGTACACCCTGGACGTCTCGCGGCGGGCCCGGGCGATCCTGGAGGCGCGCGGCGCGACGGTGGTGTTCACCCAGGACGGTGACAAGCCGTGGGGGCCCTGCATCGACGAGCGGGCCAAGGCCGGCAACACCGCGCACGCGGACGCCGCGGTGTCCGTGCACGCGGACGGCGGCCCCGCCTCCGGCAGCGGCTTCCACGTGATCATGCCGGCGAAGGTCGCCGCCGGGCGGGCCGCGAACGCCGCGATCGTCGCGCCCTCGCACCGCCTGGGCCTGCTGCTGCGGGACGGCTTCAAGGCCGCCACCGGCGAGCCGTTCGCCGACTACATCGCCTCGCAGGGCCTGGACACCCGGTCCGATCTGGGCGGGCTGAACCTCTCCACCGTCCCCAAGGTCTTCATCGAGTGCGGCAACATGCGCAACGCGGGCGACGCGCAGCGGATGACGGACCCTCAATGGCGCCAGCTGGCGGCGCAGGGCATCGCCGACGCACTGACGACGTATCTGACCACACCGGGCTGACCAGCGGGGCTGGCTTTTGCAACGACTTCGCCCCATTACGGAGCCCGCCGTGCACACGCTCGGGCGTTGGCCCTAGGCTCTTGGTCCGTTCGGGAGTTTTCCCGTCCGGTGACCGGTCCGGCAATCCGGACACGCAAGCTGCCGTCCACGACACACCAACGAGGGGAACGTTAGTGAATCTGCGCGCTCTCACCAGGGGAGACGCCGCCGTCGCAGGTGCGGCCGTCCTGCTGTTCATCGCCTCCTTCCTGCCGTACACCACCTTCGACGCCTGCTCCGGCGTCAAGAGCCCGACCTGCTACTCGGCCTCCCAGAACGCCTGGAACACGGGGCTGTTCCCGATCCTGCCGTCGGTGTTCCTGCTCGGCCTGGCCGCCGCCGCCCTGATCCTGGTGCAGCGCTTCCAGGGCCCGGCCGCGACCACCCGCCAGGTCCTCGGCCTGCGGCTGGACCAGTGGGGCATCGCCTTCGCGGTCGCCGCGCTCTGGACCGGCGTCTGGGCGCTCGGCGGTGGCGGTGACAGCTCGGCGTACGGTCACGGCTTCGGCGCCTGGCTGGCCGTCCTCGCGCTGATCGTGCTGGCCGGTGCGGCCGCCGCCGGCCCGCTGGTGCCCGCCCTGCAGGCCCCGCTCGTCACCGACAAGCCGGCCGTCCAGCCCGGCTACCCCGGCGCGGCCGGCTACCCGGCGCCCGGCGCGGCCCAGGGCCAGCCGCAGCCCGGCCAGTACGGCTACCCCGCCCCCGGCCAGGAGGCCGCGCAGCCGCCGGCCTACGGCCAGCCGCAGCAGGGCGGGTACGGCTACCCGACGCCCGGCCAGCCGCAGGACGCCTCGCTCGGCGGCCAGCCGGCCCAGCCGCAGCCCGTCCAGGCCCAGGCGGCGCCCGCCCAGGCCGCCCCGGCGGCGGACTTCGCCCCGTTCTGGTTCGCCGTCCCGGAGCAGCGCCAGCTGGCCCCGAAGGACAACCCGCACGGCGGCCCGGTCGGCGACCTCGTCCCCGGCACCTGGTACCTCGCGGTCGAGCAGCGCGGCGCGGCCCTGGTCGCCCAGCTGCAGGACGGCAGCCAGGGCGTGCTGAACGACACCTCGGGCATCCAGCGCGGCTGACGCCCGGAACACGAGTGGGGCGGGACCGGATCTCCGGTCCCGCCCCACTCGTGTTCCCGCCCTCCGCCGCGTCGCCGGGCCCGCGGGCCCGGCAGGCTCAGCAGCAGTCCTGCACCAGCAGCCCCGCGGGCAGCTGGTCGCCGCCGAAGACCGCGACGGTGGCCGGGTCGCCGCCCAGCGCGGCCACCGCGAGCAGCAGCGCCCCGGCCGTCCAGGTGGTGCGCTCCTCCGGCCAGACGGCGTCGTCCTCGAAGACGTACCCCGTCCAGTAGGAGCCGTCGGTGTGCCGCAGCCGCTGGATCCAGCGCAGGATTTCCACCGCGCGGTCGGACTCGCCGACCGCCCACAGGGCGAGCGCGAGTTCGGCGCTCTCCCCGCCGGTCACCCAGGGGCGGTCGCTGACGCAGCGCACGCCGAGGCCGGGCACCACGAAGCGGTCCCAGTCCCGTGCTATCCGCTCCAGCGCGGCCGGGCCGCGCAGCGCGGTGCCGAGCACCGGGTAGTACCAGTCCATCGAGAAGCGGTCCTTGTCGAGGAACCGCTCGGGGTGGCGGGCCACCGCGTGCCGCAGCCGCCCGGCGGCCAGCTCCCAGTCGGGCTGGGGCTCCTCCAGGTAGTCGGCGACGGCCAGCCCGCAGCGCAGCGCGTGCAGGATGCTGGACGAGCCGGTGAGCAGCGCCTCGTCGGGCGCGGTGCCGTCCTCGTCGAGCCGCCAGGCGATCGGGCCGCCGGGCAGCCGCAGGCCGACGGTGAAGTCCAGGGCCCGTCTGACCGTGGGCCAGATCCACTCCAGGAAGGCGTCGTCGCCGGTGCTGAGGTGGTGGTGCCAGACCCCGACCGCGATGTACGCGCAGAAGTTGGTCTCCTTCGACGCGTCCGTGACCTCGCCGTCGGTGTAGCCCGCGTACCAGGAGCCGTCCGGGTTCTGCCGGCCGGCCAGCCAGCGGTAGGCGGCCTCGGCGGCGGCGTGCTCCCCGGCGGTGTCGAGGGCCATCGCGGCCTCGGTGTGGTCCCAGGGGTCCAGGTGGTGGCCGGAGAACCAGGGGATGGCACCGTCCGGCCGCTGCTCGGCGAGGATGCTGCGGACGGTGGCGGCGGCCTGTTCGGCGTCCAGCACCCCGTCCAGCAGCAGGGCCTCCGGGACGGCGGCGGTCACGCGCCGGCCTCGCCGGCGGACCGGGCCGAGGGCCGCTGCGGCTTGCTCGCGTAGGCGACGAAGCTCTTGCCGATGACCGGGTTGAGGGCCTTCTCGGCGGCCTTGGTGAGGGTGCTGATCACCGGCGTGCCGACGATGTCCCAGACCAGCAGCTGGTGGTAGGCCTTGACCGGCAGGGCCTTGTCGTTGTCGACGCCGACCGCGCACTTGATCCACCAGTACGGCGAGTGCAGCGCGTGCGCGTGGTGGGTGCCGTACGGGGTGAGGCCGGCGTCGGTCAGCTTCTCCAGCAGTTCGTCGCCGCGGTAGATCCGGATGTGGCCGCCCTCGTTGGCGTGGTACTCGTCGGAGAGCGCCCAGCAGATCTTCTCCGGCAGCCAGCGCGGCACCGTGACGGCGAGCAGGCCGCCGGGCTTGAGCACCCGGAACATCTCCTGCAGCACGCCCTTGTCGTCGGGGATGTGCTCCATCACCTCGGAGATGATGATCTTGTCGAAGGACTCGTCCTCGAACGGCAGCGCCAGCGCGTTGCCCTCCACCGCCACCGCGGACGCGCCGGCCGGGGCCTCGCCCGCCTCCGCCATCGCCGCGAACCACTTCCGGACCTCGGCGATCTCCTCGGCGTTCTGGTCGAGGGCGACCACGTCGGCGCCGCGCCGGTAGCACTCGAAGGCGTGCCGGCCCCCGCCGCAGCCCAGGTCGAGCACCCGGTCGCCGGGGGCGAGCGGGAAGCGCGAGAAATCGACGGTCAGCACTGCGGGGCTCCCATTCCTTGGTACCAAACGTTCTTGACGTCACGTCACTCGGGCGACGTCACGGCCGGCGGTCGCCGCACGCGACCCGGCCGTCAGGCGACGTAGCGCCAGCCCGCGCCGGCCCTGGCCCGCTGCCCGGCACCGGTGGCGATCGCCGCCCGGTAGCGGTCCGCGGTCAGCTCGGCCGCCCGCTCCCAGGTGAACCGGGCCAGCACCCGTTCACGGCCGGCCGCGCCGAGCGCCGCCCGCAGCTCCGGGTCGTCCAGCAGCCGCCCGAGCGCCGCCGCCAGCGCGCCGGCGTCGCCCGGCGGCACGGCCAGGCAGGTCTCCCCGTCCGGGCCCGCCACCTCGGGGATCGCCCCGCCGGTGGTGGCCACCAGCGGTGTGCCGGTGGCCATCGCCTCGGCGGCCGGCAGCGAGAAGCCCTCGTACAGCGACGGGACGCAGGCCACCTCGGCGGAGCGGTAGAGGTCCACCAGCTCCTGGTCGGTCAGCCCGCTGCGGAACTCGATGTACGGCTCCAGGCCGAAGCGCCGCACGGCCTCCGCCACCGGGCCTTCGCCGCGCTGCTTGCAGACCACCACCAGGTGCGCGTCGCGCTCGGTGCGGACCTTGGCCAGCGCCTCCACCAGGTGCACCAGGCCCTTCAGCGGGACGTCCGCGCTGGAGGTGGTGACGATCCGGCCCGGCACGGCGGCGACCTCCGGGGAGGGCGACCAGAGCCGGGTGTCGGCGCCGATCGGCACCACCGAGATCGCGCCCGGGGCGGCGCCCAGGTGCTCGGCGATCTCGGCCTTCGAGGTGCCGGAGACGGTGATGATGTGGTCGAGCCGGGCGGCGACCCGGCGCTGCATCCGGGTGAAGGAGTACCAGCGGCGCAGCGAGAGCCGGCGCAGCCGGGTCGGGGCCGCGTCGAGCTCCAGCCGCCGGTCCACCGTGATCGGGTGGTGGATCGTGGTGACCAGCGGGAACCCGTGCCGCTCCAGGCCGAGCAGGCCGTAGCCGAGGGTCTGGTTGTCGTGCACGACGTCGTAGCGGCCCTTGTGCGCGGCCAGGTACTGCCGGGCGCGCAGCGAGAAGGTCAGCGGCTCGGGGAAGCCGCCGGTGCGCATGGTGGCGACCTCCAGCACGTCCACCGGCCCGCGGTACTCCGCGAGCGCCGGGGTGCGGAACGGGTCGTCGGCGCGGTAGAGGTCCAGGCTCGGCAGCTCCACCAGGCGCACCGAGCCGGGGCCGGGCACCTCGTCCAGCACCGGGTAGGGCTGCGAGCCGATCACGTCCACGTGATGGCCCAGCCGCGCCAGCTCGCGGGACAGGTGCCGGACGTAGACGCCCTGACCGCCGCAGAACGGGTCGCCGCGGTACGACAGCAGGGCAATCCGCAGCGGCTGCGCGGTCATCCTCGGCCCCTTATCTCTGCTGCTCGGGTCTGCTTCACTGCTCCGGACCGGGGGCGGCCCACGGCGCTAAAGTAGATCAGGTTTCACTGTGGCGTGGAGTTCGTCATTGAGCATGTGAACAATGAGAGACCTTGAAGATACCGGCCCGTAGCTTGTGGTTCCGAGCCGGGGAAGGTGATTCACGCCACGCCCGCGAGCCGCCTCGCGACCCGTCCTGCGACCGACCTCGCGACCCACCGTGACCTCGCGCCCTGGGGGCCCTCTTGCCGACCACCACGCCCGACCCGGCCACCACCCCGCCGGCCGGCCTGCCGCTCACCGCGCGGCAGGCCGAGCGCCGGCTGCGGATCCTGCGCGCCGCCACCGCGCTGGCCGGCCGGGGCGGGTACGAGGCGGTGCAGATGCGCGAGGTCGCGGACGGCGCGCAGGTCGCGCTCGGCACGCTGTACCGCTACTTCCCCTCGAAGGTGCATCTGCTGGTCGCGGTGATGCAGGAGCAGCTCCAGCAGCTGCTGGAGCAGGTCAGGCGCCACCCACCGGCCGGGGAGGACCCGGCGCTGCGGGTCGCCGAGACGCTCACCCGGGCGTTCCACGCGCTGCAGCGCGAACCGCTGCTGGCGGAGGCGATGGTCCGGGCGCTGTCCTTCGCCGACCGCTCGGTCAGCGCCGAGGTCGACCGGGTCAGCGGGCTGACCGCGCAGATCATCCTGGACGCGATCGGGCAGGCCGGCCCGCCCAGCGAGCAGCAGCGGGCGGCGGTCCGGGTGATCGAGCACACCTGGCACTCCGCGCTGGTCTCCTGGCTGTCCGGCCGGGCCTCGATCGCCGAGGTCCGGGCCGACCTGCGGACCGCCGCCCGGCTGCTCGCCCTGCCCTGACCGGGCCGCGGCGGGCCCGCCCCGGGCGATAACCGGTTCTTGTTCGCCCCGGCCCGGCGGCGCAGGCTGCGACCGAGCCCACACCGCATCGGCACACCGGCGCCGGAGGCTGCGGCTAGAGTCGACGGGCACCACCACAACTGCATCCGCCGCCCTCCGGGGAAAGCCGGTGCGACACCGGCGCTGACCCCGCAACCGTGAGCCCGCGCCCAGGCGCCGGGCGAGCCGGACCGCCCGGGGAGCGGCGAGCGGCCCGGCCGGGCGTCCGCCCGGCACCGTCGAGGTCTACGGACGGCCCCTCCCGGGGCCACCCACCGCTCATCGAAAGGCTCCACCCACCATGCTGACCGCCGCCCGTACGGGCGCCGCCGTGCTGTCCGCCCTGCTGCTGGCCGGCACCGCCGCCGCGCCGGCCCTCGCCGACAGCCCCTCGCCCAGTGCCACCGTCGCCGTCCCGAGTGGGCTGTACGGGCAGGGCGACCCGACGTACGACGGCGTCTGGCGCCAGTCGCTGGCCCTGGCCGCGCTGGCCGCGGTGAAGGCCGTCCCCGCCGACAGCGCCGTCGGGTGGCTGACCGGCCAGCAGTGCGCGGACGGCGGCTGGCCGTCCTTCCGCGCCGACACCGCCGCCGCCTGCGACGCGGCCACCGAGGACAGCAACGCCACCGCCGTCGCCGTCCAGGCGCTGGCCGCGCTCGGCGGGCACCAGGACGCGGTGGACAAGGGCGTCCAGTGGCTGAAGGCCAACCAGAACGCGGACGGCAGCTGGGCCTACAACCCCGGCAACCCCGGTGACGCCAACTCCACCGGCCTGGCCGTCACCGCGCTGATCGCCGCCAAGGCCGACCCGGCCACCGTCGCCAGGTCCGGCCGCAGCGGCTACGACGGCCTGGCGCTCTTCCAGCTCGGCTGCGCCGCGCCCGCCGACCAGCGCGGTGCCTTCGCCTACCAGCCCGACCCCGCCGGCGCCCTGGCCGCCAACGCGCTGGCCTCCGCGCAGGCCGCGCTGGGCGCCGCCGGCGGCCGGCTGCCGGTGACCAACACCAACACGGTCGACGCCGCGCCGAAGGCCCTGGCCTGCCCGGCCGGCGCCGCCGCGCAGCCCGTGCCGCGCGCCGACTCGGCCGAGGCCGCCGCCGCGTCCCTGACCGACCGGCTGGCCGCGGGCGAGCAGCACCTGATGCTCACCCTGCCGGGCGCGACCCCCACCCCCGACTGGACGGCGACCGCCTGGGCGGTGCTGAGCCTGGTCCAGTCCGGCCACGCCAAGCAGGCCACCGGCGCCGTCGACTGGCTGGCCGCGCAGGGCAGCACCTGGACGAAGGGCGGCACCGACGCCTCCGCCACCGCCACCCTGGTGCTGGTCGCCAAGGCCGCCCAGCGCGACCCCTCGAACTTCGGCGGCACCGACCTCGTCCAGCAGCTGACCGCGGCCGGCCCGGCGCTCAAGTCGGGGCCGTCCTCCGCGACGGCGGCCGCCACCACCGCCAACAAGGACGACAAGGGCGGCGTCTCCACCCTCTGGGTGATCGGCGTCGGCCTGCTGATCGGCGTCGGCGGCGGCCTGCTGCTGAGCCTGCAGCGCCGGCGCGGCGCCCAGGGCTCCGCCGGGAAGCCCGGCAAGTGACCCGCCGGGCACACCCGCGGGCGGTGGCGGCCGCGCTGGCCGCCACCGCCCTGCTGGGCCTTCTCGGCGTCCTCGCCGCCGCCCCCGCGCACGCGACCGGCTACCGCTACTGGTCGTTCTGGAAGTGGTCCGGCGGCGCCTGGGCGTACCAGCAGCAGGGCCCGGCCGGGTACGTCCCGCCGGACGGCTCGGTGGACGGCTGGCGCTTCGCGGTCAGCCCGGACGGCGGCCGGGACGCCGCCCGCCCGGGCGCGCCGGGCGACTTCGAGGCCGCCTGCGCCGCCACCGCGGCGCAGGCCGGCCGCAAGCGGATCGCCGTCGTGCTCGACTTCGGCACCGCCGCCGACGCCCCGCCCGGCGCCCTCGCGGCCGGGTCCGCACCGCCCGCGGCGCGCACGGGCTGCGCCTCGGTGCCCACCGGTGCCAGCTCCGCCGAGGTGCTGGCCGCCCTGGCACCGCCGCTGCGCTACGACGGCGCGGGCATCCTGTGCGCCATCGCCGGCTACCCGGCGGCGGGCTGCGGCGAGGCACTCGCCGGGACGGCTCCCGCCCCGGGCGGCCCGGACGGCTCCGCCGGCCCGGACCTCGGCCTGATCGCGGGCGGCGCCGCCGTCGCGGTGCTGGCCGCCGGGGCCGTCTGGCAGGCCCGCCGGCGCCGCTGACCACCACCGGCCGGCCGCCGCGCAGCGCCGCGTCCCGTCCGGTCCCGCCCGACCACCCGCCCTGCGCCCGCCGACCGCGCCCGCCGACCAGGAACCCGCCGTGACCTCACTCCGACGCACCCGCCCGGCCGCCGGACCACGCCACCTGCACCCCGGGGCGTGGTGGCTGTGGGCACTGGGCCTGGCGGCGGCGGCCTCCCGCACCACCAACCCGCTGCTGCTCCTGCTGATCATCGCGGTCGCCGGGTACGTGGTCGCGGCCCGGCGCAGCGACGCCCCCTGGTCGCGTTCGTACGGGACCTTCCTCCGGCTGGGCCTGCTGGTGCTCGGCATCCGGCTGCTGTTCGCCGTGCTGCTGGGCTCCCCCGTCCCCGGCACCCACGTCGTGTTCACGCTGCCCGAACTGCCCCTGCCCGCCTGGGCGCAGGGCGTCCGGGTGGGTGGCAAGGTCACCGTCGAGGGTCTGCTGTTCGCGCTGTACGACGGGCTGAAGCTGGCCACCCTGCTGATCTGCGTCGGCGCCGCCAACGCGCTGGCCAGCCCGGCCCGGCTGCTGCGCGCCCTGCCCGGCGCGCTCTACGAGGCCGGGGTCGCCGTGGTGGTGGCGATGACCTTCGCGCCGAACCTGGTCGCGGACGTGCAGCGGCTGCGGGCCGCCCGCCGGCTGCGCGGCCGCTCCGACCGGGGGGTGAAGGCCCTGCTGAGCGTCGGACTCCCGGTGCTGGAGGGCGCGTTGGAGCGCTCCGTCGCCCTGGCCGCGGCGATGGACACCCGGGGGTTCGGCCGCACCGCCGACGTTCCCCCCAGGATCGCCCGGACCACCGCCGCGCTCACCCTGGCCGGCCTGCTCGGGGTCTGCGCCGCCGCGTATGGGCTGCTCGGCTCGGCCGGCACCGGCTGGGCGCTGCCGGTGCTGGCGATCGGCCTGGCCGCCGCCGGCGCCGGGCTGCTGCTCGGCAGCCGGCGCGCCGCCAGGACCCGCTACCGGCCGGACCCGTGGGCCTGGCGCGAGTGGGCGGTGGCCGGGTCGGGCGTGCTGGTCGCCGTCCTGGTGATCAGGCTGGCGGCGCTGCACCCGGCCGCCTTCGCCCCCTCCTTCGTCCCGCTGACCGCGCCGACCCTGCCGCTGGCCGCCGCGCTGGCGGTGCTGGTCGGCCTGGTGCCCGCCGTCGCCGCCCCGATCCCGCCCCGGAGTGCCTCATGATCACCTTCGAGCAGGTCTCGGTCAGCTACCCGGGCGGCGCCGCGCCCGCCCTGCACGGCCTCGACCTGACCGTCCCCGAGGGCGAACTCGTCCTGTTGGTGGGCCCGTCGGGCTCCGGCAAGTCCACCCTGCTGGGCACCGTCAGCGGCCTCGTCCCGCACTTCACCGGCGGCGTCCTGCACGGCCGGGTCACCGTCGGCGGCCGCGACACCCGCACCCACCGCCCGCGCGAACTCGCCGACCTGGTCGGCACCGTGGGCCAGGACCCGCTCGCGCACTTCGTCACCGACACGGTCGAGGACGAACTCGCCTACGGCATGGAGTCGCTGGGCCTGGCGCCGGAGGTGATGCGCCGCCGGGTCGAGGAGACCCTCGACCTGCTCGGGCTCGCCGAACTGCGCGGCCGGGCGCTCACCTCGCTCTCCGGCGGGCAGCAGCAGCGGGTCGCGATCGGCTCGGTGCTGACCGTCCACCCCAAGGTCCTGGTGCTGGACGAACCGACCTCCGCCCTCGACCCCGGCGCCGCCGAGGAGGTGCTGGCCGTCCTGCAACGGCTGGTCCACGACCTCGGCACCACCGTCCTGATGGCCGAGCACCGCCTGGAGCGGGTGGTCCAGTACGCCGACCAGGTGCTGCTGCTCCCCGGCGGCGGGCGGGCCCCGGTGCTGGGCGACCCGGCCGAGGTGATGGCGCACTCCCCCGTCCGCCCGCCGGTGGTGGCCCTCGGCCGGCTGGCCGGCTGGTCCCCGCCGCCGCTGTCGGTCCGCGACGCCCGGCGCCGGGCCGCCCCGCTACGGGCCCGGCTGGACGGCCTGCTGCCGCCCGGCGCCTCCGCCGGCCCGCCCGGCCCCGCCGGGGACCCGCCCGCCGGGGAGCCGGTCGCCACCGTGCGGCGTCTGGTCGTCCGGCGCGGACCGGTGCCCGCCCTGCGCGGCGTCGACCTGGCACTGCACGCCGGCACGATCACCGCCCTGATGGGCCGCAACGGCGCCGGCAAGTCCACCCTGCTCGGCAGCCTGGCCGGCCTGCACGCCCCCGGCTCCGGCACCGTCCTGGTCGGCGGCCTCACCCCGCACCAGGCCCGCCCCAAGGACCTGGTCCGCCGAGCCGGGCTCGTCCCGCAGGACCCGCGCGACCTGCTGTACGGCGAGAGCGTCCGGGCCGAGTGCGCGGCCGCCGACCAGGACGCCGGCGCCGGGCCCGGCAGCTGCCGGGCGCTGGTCGAGCGGCTGCTGCCCGGCATCTCCCAGGACACCCACCCGCGGGACCTCTCCGAGGGCCAGCGGCTCAGCCTCGCCCTGGCCGTGGTGCTGACCTCCCGGCCGCCCCTGCTGCTGCTGGACGAACCCACCCGCGGCCTGGACTACGCGGCCAAGGCCCGGCTGGTGGAGATCCTGCGCGGGCTGGCCGCCGACTCGCACGCCGTCCTGCTCGCCACCCACGACGTCGAACTCGCCGCGGCGCTCGCCCACCGCACGGTGATCCTGGCCGACGGCGAGATCGTCGCGGACGGCCCGACCCCGGAGGTCGTGCTCTCCTCCCCCGCCTTCGCCCCCCAGGTCGCGAAGATCCTCAGCCCGTCGCCCTGGCTGACCGTCGAGCAGGTCGAGCAGGCGCTGGCCGGCACCGCGGGCGGCCCGGCATGAGCGGCGGGCCGACGCCCGGCGGCGCCGCCGGCCCCCGGACCACGAAGGCGGCTCTCCCGGCCTCGGCGGCCACGGCGGCCGCCGCCGACCGGGCCAGGCTGGCCCGGCCCGTCCCGCTCGGCCGGCGCTCGGCCGGCACCCTGCTGCTGATCTCCGCGATCGGCCTGGTCGCCTTCGGCTGGCCGCTGCTCGCCGCCACCGACTCCGCCCTGGTCGGGCACGCCGCCGACGCCCCCTGGCTGTTCGCCCTGCTGCTGCCACTGCTGCTGGCCGTGGTGGTGGCCCAGATCTCCGAGGGACGCTCCGCCGACGGCGAGCCCGGCCTGGACGCCAAGTCGGTCGCCCTGCTGGGCATGCTGGCGGCGGCCGGCGCGGCGCTGCGGCCGCTCGGCGCCGGGACGGCCGGCCTGGAGCCGATGTTCTTCCTGATGGTGCTCTCCGGCCGGGTGCTCGGGCCCGGCTTCGGCTTCGTCCTCGGCTCGGTCTCGATGTTCGCCTCCGCGCTGCTGACCGGCGGCGTCGGCCCGTGGCTGCCGTTCCAGATGCTCTCGATGGGCTGGGTCTGCCTGGGCGCGGGCCTGCTGCCCGGCCCCGCCCGCCTGCGCGGCCGCCGCGAACTCGCGCTGCTGGCGGTGTACGGCGCCTGCTCCGCCGTCGGGTACGGGACGATCATGAACCTCCAGGGCTGGCCGTACATCGGCGGCCTGTCCAGCTCGGTCTCGTTCGAGGCCGGCGCACCGCTGAGCGAGAACCTCCCCCGCTTCGTGGCCTACTGCCTCACCACCTCGCTCGGCTGGGACCTCCCGCGCGCCGCCCTCACCGTGGTGCTCTGCCTGACCCTCGGCGGGCCGGTGCTGCGCACCCTGCGCCGGGCCGCCCGCCGCGCCGCCTTCGGCGCCCCGGTCGTCTTCACCGGGGCACCGGAGGACGGGGACCACGGCACGACGGCGGGCTGACCCGCCCGGGGTCAGCCCGCCGCGGTGAACACCAGCGAGGCGTTGTGGCCGCCGAAGCCGAAGGAGTTGACCAGCGCCGCCCCGGCCACGCCCCGGCGGGGCGCGCCGGCCACCACGTCCAGTCGCACCCGGGGATCCTGCTCCTCCAGGTTGCGGACGGCGGGCACGACCCGCTCGCGCAGCGAGAGGACGGCGGCGACGGCGCCCAGCGCCCCGGCCGCACCGAAGAGATGACCGGTCATCGACTTGGTGGCGGTGACCGCCGGACGACTGCCGACCGCCTCCTCGATCGACCCGGCCTCGGTGAGGTCCCCCAGCTGTGTGGAGGTCGCGTGCGCGTGCACCTGCCCGATCCCGGCCGGTCCCAGCCCGGCGGCCGCCAGCGCCAGCCGGATCGCCCGGACCTGACCGTCCTGGTGCGCGGCCGTGATGTGGTGGGCGTCCGAGGTGACGCCGGCGCCGGCCAGCACCGCGTGCACCCGGGCGGCGCGGGCGGCGGCGAACCCGGCCCGCTCCAGCACCACCAGGGCGGCCCCCTCGCCGATCACGAACCCGTCCCGGCCGGTGTCGAAGGGCCTGGAGGCCCGCCCCGGCGCGTCGTTGCGGGTGGAGTGCGCCCTCGCCTGGGCGAATCCGGCCAGCGGCAGCGGGTGGATGCAGGCCTCGGTGCCGCCGGCCACCACCACGTCCGCACGGCCGAGGCGGATCAGGTCCAGCCCCGTCGCGATCGCCTCGGCGCCGGACGCACAGGCGCTGACCGGGGTGTGGGCGCCGCCCCGGGCCCCCAGCTCGATGCTCACCCAGGCCGCCGGCCCGTTCGCCATCAGCATCGCAACGGTGTGCGGGGAGACCTTGCGCACGCCCGAGGCCTCCAGGACGTCGTCCTGTCCGAGCATGCTCAGGGCGCCGCCCGTCCCGGTGCCGATCACCACCGCCAGCCGCTCCGGCTCGACGCCGGGGCGCCCGGCGTCCGCCCAGGCCTCCCGGGCGGCGACCAGCGCGATCTGCTCGCAGCGGTCCAGCCGCCGGGCCTGCACCCGGTCCAGCACCTCGGTGGGCTCGACCCGCAGCCGGGCCGCGATCCGCACCGGCAGCGCGGCGGCCCAGTCCTCCTCGACGGCCGCGATCCCGGACTCCCCGGCCAGCATCCCGGCCCAGGTCGAGGGGACGTCCCCGCCGAGCGGCGTGGTGGCCCCCAGCCCGGTCACCACCACGTCCTCCATGTTCAGCCTCACCACAAGAACCCCCTTGTCGAAGTGATACACATCACGCACGACCGCCGGAAGGCCGCCGGCCGCTGCATCAACCACTCTGCCAAGGGACTTACTGTTCGTCGGATGGCGAACGGTACGGAGTCACCGCAAGACCTTTTGTAGGGTTTCCATAGTTCGGCCCGGGAGATCCGGCCTCGCCGGCCCGGCCCCGGGGGCCGGCGAGGTGCTCCCGCGGCCGGTTCTCAGGCCTTCGGGCCGGCCGACTGGACGACCTCGAAGGACCACAGCGTGGAGCCCGAGGCGGCCGGACGCTGCGCGGCCCCGCCCTCGGCCGGCGGGCCCTGACGGTGGGCCGCCTGCATCGGGCCCTCCATCCACGCCTTGAAGTGCTCCTCGGACGCCCACCGGGTGTACACCAGGTACTGGTCGGTCCCCTCCACCGGACGCAGCAGCTCGAACCACTCGAAGCCGTCCGAACCCTCCACCGCCCCGGCCCGCGAGGCGAACCGCTTCTCCAGCACCTCGCGCTGCTCCGCCGGGACCGTCAGGACGTTGATCTTCACGACGCTGGCCATACGACACCTCATCAGTTGCACGGCCGGCCGCGAGGGCGGTCCGGCCTCGACGATGTGCGTGCGGTCCGGTACGAACCGGAGCGCACGGCACCGGGCGGCCCGAAGGCACCGCCCGGGGCCCAGCGTACGAAGCCCGGGGCGCCGGCGCGGCCGAGGGGCCGGGGCAACGCCGGGCCGGCCCCGGCAACGGCTCGTCCGGACGCGGCGGCCCGGGCTTCGGGAGCGGCGCCCCGTACGGCGGGGCGCGGACGCTGCGGTCAGCCGCCGGTCCGGGCCAGGAGCTCCTCCACCGTCTGCGCCCGGCGCAGCGGACGGAACCGCACCGTGCCGTCGGACGCCACCCGGACCCCGTGCACCGCCGGTTCGAGCAGGCCGTTGTAGGCGAACGGGGTCGTCGCGTAGTAGGCACCGGTGTCCAGCAGCACGACGATGTCCCCCGGCTCCAGCAGCGGCAGCGCCCTGGCCCGCGCGACCAGGTCGCCGGCGAAGCAGGCCGGGCCGGCGATGTCCTGTGCCACCGGCTCCCCGCGCTTCTCCGCCCCGGTGGCGTCGTGCGCGCTGATCCGCAGCGGCCAGGACTCGGGGGCGAAGACCGTCCGGGTGGCCACCTGCACGCCGGCGGAGGTGATCGCGATCGCCCGTCCGCCGGAGGTCTTGGTGTACTCGACGTAGGCGGCCGTGAAGCCGCTCTTGGCCAGCACCGAGCGGCCGAACTCGGTCACCAGCCGGAACCGGCCGGAGAACAGGGCCGGTACGTGGACCCGCAGCCGCTCCACGTACTCGTCGTACCCCGGGCCGGCCAGGTCGCTGTGGAAGTCGACCGGCAGGCCACCGCCGATGTCCAGGCCCACGACCTGCCGGCGGCCGAGTTCGCCGTTGATCCTCCGCGCGAGGCCGGCGACCGCCGCGACCCCCTCGGCCATCAGGTCCGGCGTGCAGCCCTGGGAGCCGACGTGGCAGTGCAGCCAGGTGAGCCAGGGGCGCGCCCGGAAGGCCTCGACCAGCCGCTCGGCGTTGCCCTCGTCGGCCAGGGCGATGCCGAACTTGGAGCTTGCGGTGGCGGTGCTCATCGCGCCGATGGAGCCGCCGCCGACCTGCGGATTGATCCGGACCCCGATCCTGGACCGGGGCTCCGGGGCCCCGTGCTCCGCCCGGTCCGCCGTATCCGCCCGGTCGGCGAGGAGTTCGTCGATCCGGGCCAGCTCCTGCCAGCTGTCGATGTTGACGGCGACTCCGAGGTCCAGCGCGCGCCGCAGCTCGCGGCGGGTCTTCGCCGGGGAGTCGAAGACGATCCGCTCCGGGTCGAAGCCGGCGGCCAGGGCCTGGGCGAGTTCACCGGGGCCGGCCACCTCGCAGCCCATCCCGAGGCCGCGCAGCTCCGCCAGCACCGGGACCAGGCTGTTGGCCTTGGCCGCGAAGGCGTGCAGCACGTCGACGGAGTCCGGGAAGGCGCGGTGCAGCGAGCCGACCGTCGCCGCGACGGCGTCGAGGTCGAGGAACCCCGCGAGCAGCGCGTCCTCGGGGTCGAGAAGCCCCTCGCGGACGGCGGCGCGGAGAATCGACTCGCGCCGCTCGGGGCTCCGCAGGGCCGTCGGCCGGGGATCGGTCATGGTGCCACGCTCCGCATGGTCGTCTCGGATGCACGGCCGCCGGAGCCGGCCGGCGCCGGCGGGCGCCGGCGGGCCGGACCGCCCGTCAGAGACTGGGCGCGGGCTCGTGACGGTCCGTCGCGGGCCCCGGCCGGCACCGCCGGCCGGGGCCCGCGCGGGGTGCGGCCTCAGAGGGTGCGTCCCTCGTTGTGCGGGACGTGCTGCGCCGGCGTCGGGTCGGGCCGGTCCCGGGTGTCGGCGCAGAGGCCGGAGCTGAGGCGGGTGAGCAGCCCGGCGAGATCGGCGTACTGCTTCTCGTCCCAGTCGCCGAGCAGTTCGGCGAGCTGGGCGCGCCGCGCCGCGACCAGCCGCAGTGCGGTCTCCTCGCCGGTCCCGGTGAGCCGCAGCCGCAGGCCGCCGCTGGTCCGGACGGCCAGCTTGCGGCTCTCCACCTCCCGGGCGGCCGCCTCGACGACCGCGATCGGGACGACCCGGCGCTCCGCCAGGTCGGCGGGCTCGACGGTGTGATGGTGGTGCATCTGCAGGATCAGCCAGCTGGAGGCGGGGGCGAGGTCCAGTCCGGCGGTGGCGGTGATCCGGCGGAAGAGGTCACGGCGGGCCTCGCGGGTGCCGAGCGAGGAGAGCGCGCGGGCGATCTCGTCCAGCGAGCTGCGTTCCACGGGGTTGACCCCGATCGACTCGCCCAGGTCGGGGGCGGTGACCGTGGAGCGCAGCGGCTGTTCGCGCAGCAGCAGGGAGAGCACGAAGGCGACCAGGACGACCGGGACGGCGAACAGGAAGACCCGGGTGATCGACTCGGCGTACGCGTGGTGGATGTCGTTCTGGACGGCGGCCGGCAGCTCGGTGATGGCCTGCGGGTCGGAGCTGATCGAGCCGGCGCTGAAGCCGGGCGGCAGCGGCACCCCGGCCAGCGCGTCGGCCAGCCGGCGGTTGAGGCCGCTCGCGAACACGGCGCCGAAGACCGAGACGCCGAAGGAGGCCCCGATGGAACGGAAGAAGGTCGCGCCGGCGGTGGCGACGCCGAGGTCCTGGTAGCCGACGGCGTTCTGCACGGCGAGCACCAGGACCTGCATCACCAGGCCGACCCCGAGGCCGAAGACCAGGAAGCAGAGGCTCATCTGGGTGGTGGAGCTGTTCTCGGTGAGCAGGGAGAGCAGCAGCAGGCCGACGGCGGTGAGCGCGGTGCCGATGATCGGGAAGATCCGGTAGTGCCCGGTGCGGGAGACGATCTGGCCCGAGCCGATGGAGGTGAGCAGCATCCCGAGCACCATCGGCAGCATGTGGATGCCGGACATGGTGGGCGAGACGCCCTGCACGACCTGGAGGAAGGTCGGCAGGTAGGTGAGCGCGCCGAACATGGCGAAGCCGACCACGAAGGAGATGACGGCGACCAGGCTGAAGGTGCGGATGCGGAACAGCCGCAGCGGCAGGACGGGCTCCTCGGCCCGGCGCTCGACGGCGATGAAGACGGCCAGCAGGACGACGCCGAGCACGCCCAGGCCGATGATCCGCCAGGAGCCCCACGGCCAGGTGGTGCCACCGAGCGAGGTCATCAGGACCAGGCAGGTGGCGACCGCGGCGATCAGGAAGGTGCCGGGGTAGTCGATCCGGTGGCGGCGCTTCACCTCGGTGCTGTGCAGCACCGCGGCGATCACCACCAGGGCGACGGCGCCGATCGGGACGTTGATGTAGAAGACCCAGCGCCAGCTGAGGTTGTCGACGAAGACGCCCCCCAGCAGCGGCCCGAGCACGCTGGTGACGCCGAAGACGGCGCCGAACAGGCCCTGGTACTTGCCGCGGTCCCGGGGCGGGACGAGGTCCCCGACGATGGCCTGGGTGAGCACCATCAGACCGCCGCCGCCCAGCCCCTGGAGGGCCCGGAAGCCGATCAGCTGGCCCATGTTCTGGGCGAGACCGCAGAGGACCGAGCCGATCAGGAAGATCACGATGGACGACTGGAAGAAGCGCTTCCGGCCGTACATGTCGCCGAGTTTGCCCCAGAGCGGGGTGGCGGCGGTGGAGGCCAGCAGGTAGGCGGTGACGACCCAGGAGAGGTGTTCGAGGCCGCCGAGGTCGCTGACGATGGTGGGGAGCGCGGTGGACACGATGGTCTGGTCGAGGGCGGCGATCAGCAGCGCCAGCAGCAGGGCGCCGATCGGGAGCCAGAGGTTCTTCGCGGCGGTCGCGGGGGGCGCGGCGGCCTGGGCGGCCGGGATCCGGCCGGGCTCGGCTTCCGGGTCGGCCATGGCGCGACTCCTCGTGGCTGGGGGCCCCGGCCGGCCGGGCACCGCTGACTGGTCGTTCCCATCGACCACATTGTCAGATTTGCCCGGCTATGCGGCATCTGATTGCGCCATCCGTAACGCGCCCGGCCACGGCCCGGCGGCGCCGGGGCACTGATTGTTCATCGGGTCCAATCGGCATCAACCGTCACAAGAGCCTCGTTGACGGCCGGTCTCCCCTGTCCCCCCTTCGGGAACGTCATGCATAATCGGGCGCGTCCGCCTCCTGAACCGATCGGGCGCGCCCACCATCCCAGACCGAGGAGGACCGGCCGATGCCGGACCAGCACTGCCCCGCGTGCGGCGCCGTACGGACCGCCGGCAGCTGCGGGTGCTCCTCGGACCTCTCCGACACCGCGGTGCTGCCGCACATCGAGGGCCCGCCGCTGGTCCGCCCGTACGTGCCGCGAGCGGTCGGACAGGTCGGCGCGGAGCCCGGGACGGCCCCCGGCCACGACGCGTTCGGCGCCACCGGGGCCTCGCCGGCCACCGGGTACGACGACTTCGGCGGCCGGGCGGGCGCCGGCTACCGGACGACGCTGATGCCCCCGGCGCCGGCCTCGCCGCCGCCGTACGGGTCGCCGCCCCCGCAGCCCGGGCCCGCGCCGGACGAGTTGGGCCTCTTCGCCTTCGACCACGCCATCGACGCCCCGCCGCAGGCGCCCGGCGCCGGCCAGGCCGGGCGCCGCCGGGAGCAGCAGAGCCCGCTCGCCCGGCGCCGGGGCGCGATCCTGGCGGCGGGCGCCGGCGTGGTCGTGCTCGGGGTGGGCGCCGCCTTCCTGGCGTCGCCCTCGGGCAGCCCGGACCAGAAGGCGCTGCCCTCCCCCACCGCCGTCCTGACGCCGACCCTGACCGCGCCCACGGACCTGCCCAGCGCGGGGCCCCCGAGCCCCAGCGCGGCGCCCTCCGGGTCCGGTACGGCCGCGCCCTCCCCCAGCCGTACCGCGAAGCCGACCAAGGCACCCACCACCGCCCCGGCGACCACCGAGGCCGCGCCGCCCGCGCCGGCCGCACCGGCCCCCACGACGCCCGCCGGCACGCCCAGCCCGTCCCCGAGCCCGTCCGCGACCGTCCGGATCCTGGAGCGGGACATGAAGGGCGACGACGTCAAGCTGATGCAGCAGCTGCTGGTCACCGAGAGCTGCGGGACGGTCGACAAGTCGCTGATATCCGGCACCTTCGACTGGTGGACCGAGTTCGTGCTGAAGTCGTTCCAGGACAGCCGGAAACCCTCCCTCAAGAGCGAGTCGGGCAAGTACGGCCCGCGGACCAAGGCCGCCCTGGAGACCGCACCGCCCGACTGCTGAGCGGCTCCGGCCCCGGCCGGAACCGCTCCGCCGGGGCCACCGTCGGCCCGTCGCGGCCCCGGCCGGCCCGTGAGCCCGTCACGGCCCCGGTCAGCCGGTCACGGCCTTGAACAGGCTGAACCCGCCCATCAGCAGCATCACGCCGGCCGCCACCCGGACGATCACCTTCATCGGGACGTACTGCAACAGCTTCTGCCCGCCCGCGATGGCGATCCCGGCGACGGCGCAGAGCGCCAGCCAGGCACCGAGGCCCACGGCCAGCGGGTCGTCGTACTTGGCGGCCAGGTTGGCGGTCATGATCTGGGTGAGGTCGCCGAACTCGGCCACCGCGACCACCGCGAAGCTGGCCCCGGCGACCTTCCAGAAACTGTTCGAGGACGGCTCCTTCGCGGCGTGGCCCTCCTCGTCCCCGCCGTGGTGGAAGAGCAGCATCGCGGCGCCGGCCAGGAACAGCAGGCCGGTGACGCCCTCCACCCAGCGCTGCGGCAGCAGGGCGAGCAGTTGGCCGGCGACCAGCGCCAGGCCGACCATGACGGCCATCGCGGCCGCGACGCCGGCGAAGACGTAGCTCGCGCGGTAACGGGTGCCGAGCACGAGGCTGGCGAGGGCCGTCTTGTCCGGCAGTTCGGCGAGGAAGACGATGCCGAAGGTGATGGCGAGAACGGTCAGACTCACGAGGTCAGGATTCCCTAGATCGGGCTGCCCGGCCTCAGCAGCTCCGTCAGGGGACGCCTCGGCCCGACAGCGCTGGTTGGTAGGCACAGCACTGCGGCCGAAGGTCTCGCCGGCACCCGGACCTGCCGGACGCCCCGGGCGCCGGGCTCCGTGAGGAGCCAGTATGTCGACGGTCCGGTGGAGGGCTACTCCCCTTCAACGTCGTCGAGTCTACCTGACCGCCCCGGGGGCCCCGGTGCCCACCAGCCCCCGGCCGACCAGCTCCAGCACCGCCACGATCGCCACCGACTCCACCAGCAGCAGGGCGACCAGCACGAACAGCTGCACCGCGCCGGCCTCGACGGGCGAGGCGCCGCCGAGCAGCATCCCGACGAAGGCGCCGGGCAGGGTGACCAGCCCGACCGTACGGGTCTGGTCCAGCACCGGGACGAGCGAGGTGGCGGCGGCGGTCCGGCAGATCTCCAGCCGGGCGTCCCGCTCCTCCAGCCCGAGCGCCAGCGCCGCCTCCACCTCGCCGTGCCGCTGGCGCAGCTCGTCCAGGGCCCGGCGGCCGGCCAGCGAGGTGGCGGTCAGCGCGCCGCCGATCAGGATGCCCGCCACCGGGATGACCGCGAGGCCCCGGGCCGGGAGCAGCCCGGTGGCCAGCAGCAGCGCCAGGACGGGCAGCACCGCGGCGCCGACCGGCACGGCGGCCCAGACCCAGGCGGGTCCGTCGGTGATCCGCCGGCCGGCGGTCCGCACGGCCACGGCGAACATCAGCAGCACGAACAGGGCGGACGTCCAGAGCGACCCGACCACCCAGGTGATGACCAGCGCGACCAGCGCGAGCTGCAGCACCGCCCGCCCGCCGGCCCGCAGCACCGCGTGCCCGTACCCGAGCAGCCCCCGGCCGGCCACCGCGACCGCGGCGGCGAGCAACAGGGCGATCGCCACCCCCAGGGCCGGGGTGACCGGCAGCAGCTGACCGCCGGCCGCGAGGGCCCGGCCGACCGGTGGCATCCTCGGTCAGATCCAGCTGGTGAACCACATCCGGTCCTGCCAGTCCGTCATCGGGAACACCTCCCCCGTGTACAGGGGGTAGAAGAACGCGAAGCAGCCCATCACGGCGAGCACGACCAGCCCGGCCCCGGCGGCGCCGATCCGGCGGCGTTCGGGCGAGCAGCCGGGCGGGCCGAGCATCGCGCCGAGCATCTGGGCGACCGCCAGGCAGAGGAACGGCACCAGCACCACCATGTAGAACGAGAAGACCGTCCGCTCCTGGTACTGGAACCACGGCAGGTAGATGCCCGCCACGGCGCAGAGCACCGCGCCCGAGCGCCAGTCCCGGCGGAAGAACCAGCGCCAGAGCAGGTAGACCAGCGCGAAGCAGGCCGCCCACCACAGCACCGGGGTGCCGAGGCCGAGGATCTGGCTGGCGCAGCCGCCGGGCGCCGTGCAGCCCTTCTGGCCCTGCGGCAGCTGCTCCCAGTACATCGAGACCGGCCGGCCCTGGACCAGCCAGCTCCACGGGTTGGACTGGTAGGTGTGCGGCGTGCTCAGGCCGGTGTTGAAGTCCCACATCTGCGAGTGGTAGTGCCACCAGCTGCGCAGCGCGGCGGGCACCCAGGTCAGGTCCACCTGCGGCAGCGGCACGCCGAACAGCTTGTCGGCGGAGAGCCCGGACCGGCCCTCCGCCCAGTGCCGGTCGTAGCCCCCGCCGGTGGCGAACCAGCCGCTCCAGGAGGCCAGGTACACCACGGCGGCGGAGCCGACGGTGGCGAGCAGCGCCGGGCCGGCGTCCCGGCGCAGCATCGAGCGGTACGGGTGGCGGGCACCGGCCCAGCGGCGGCGGGAGGCGTCCCACAGCACGGTCAGCAGGCCGAAGGCGGCCAGGATGGTCAGGCCGTTCCACTTGGTGGCGCAGGCCGCCCCGAGCAGCGCCCCGGCGGCGATCCGCCAGGGCCGCAGGCCGAGCCGGGCGCGGTCGCCGTCCGGCCGGGTGCCGTCCGGCCCGGCGATCCGGGCCCGCGCGTGGTCGCGGTCGACCAGCAGGCAACCGAAGGCACCGAGGACGAAGACCGTCTGGACGCCGTCGAGCAGGCTGACCCGGCTCATCACGAACGCCAGGCCGTCCACGGACATCAGCAGGGCCGCGGTGCAGCCGATCAGGGTGGAGCCGAACAGCCGGCGCCCGATCCGGGCCAGCATCAGCACGGCGAGGGTGCCGAGCAGGGCGGTCATGAAGCGCCAGCCGAACGGGTGCAGGCCGAACAGCTGCTCGCCGAGCGCGATCACCCACTTGCCGAGCGGCGGGTGGGCGATGAACTCGGGCGCGGGGGTCAGCGGGATGCGCTGCGGGACGCCGAGGACGTCGGCGTTGGCACTGTCCGGCCAGACCCCCTCGTAGCCCTGCCGGAGCAGGGACCAGGCGTCCTTCGGGTAATAGGTCTCGTCGAAGACGAAGGCGTTGGGGTAGCCCAGCCGCCAGAACCGGAGCAGTCCGGCGAACAGCGCCACGGCGACGGGCCCCAGCCAGCCGGACCGGTCGACGGCCCAGGACACCAGCCCCCGCCGGGCCGGTTCGGGGCCCGCGGGGGCTTCCGGTGCCGGGGTGTGCGTGACTACCGCTTGTGTCATTGCCTCGCCGATTCGCTCACTCGCCTGCTCGGCCCAGGGCACTCCCGGCCCCGCGCCAACAGCGACTGACACTATGTGGCTCCCGGCGCGAAACCAAGCGTGTCGGGCCGTCCGGGGGCGATCCTGCACGAACCCCGCGAACGTCCGGCGGTGCCCCGGGCCGTGGCCCGGGGCACCGCACGGCTCACCGCGGTGCTCAGGCCGCGGTGCGCAGCTCCCGGACGTCGGCGAACTGCGGCGCCGCCGCCTGCCGGGCGTTGTCCTGAACCGGGGTCAGGTGGCCCCGCAGCCGGAGGGCCATGACGACGATCAGCAGGGTGCAGAGCGCCATCGCGGCCAGGTACAGCGGCCAGGTGCCGGAGCCGACCAGCAGGACGCCGACGGCCGGGCCGACCGCGACGGCGATCTGCTTCACCAGGGCGTAGCCGGCGTTGTAGGTGCCGAGCAGCCGGGCGGGCGCCAGATCGGCGACGATCGGGCCCAGGGTGGGCGCGAGCAGCGACTCGCCGACGCCGAACAGCGCGTAGATCGAGACGATCGAGACCGTCGCGGCCAGGGCTTCGGCCCGGACGAGCCCGGCCACCAGGGCCATCGTCCAGGCGCCGAGCCAGACCAGGCCGGCGGCGGCCATCGCGGTGGTGCGGCGGCGGCGGGCGGTGATCCGTACGACGAACATCTGCAGCACCACGATGGTCAGCGCGTTGGCGCCGATCGCGAGGCCCAGGGTGGACGGCGCGACGCCGACGGTGTCGGTGGCGAAGGCCGCGACGCCGGACTCGAACTGGCCGTAGCAGGTGAAGAAGATCAGCGCGGCGAGCACGCAGAGCCGCAGCATCGCCTTGTCGGCGACCAGCGCGCGCAGCCCGCTCGGGCCGGACCGCTCCCCCGCGGGCGTGGGCTCGGCGGCCGGGATCCGCGCGCTGCCGGCGACCAGGCCCATGGCCAGCAGGGCGGCCGCCTCGATGGTGAACAGGGTGGTGAGGCTGCCCGGGTCGGTGACGTCGACGATCTGCCCGCCGATCAGCGCGCCGATCCCCATGCCCAGGTTGACCAGGGTGAACTGCAGCGCGAAGGCGTGCGACCTGGTGGCCCGGGTGGAGCTGCGCACGATCATGGTGGCTAGCGCGGGCTGGCAGGTGGTGAAGCCGGCCCCGAACAGGAACGAGAAGAGGATCAGCCCGGCGGTGCCGGTGGCGTGCCCGAAGGCGAAGGCACCGGTGGCCGCGACCGCGGCGCCGGCCAGCAGCACCGGGCGCGGTCCGTAGCGGTCGATGCCCCGCCCGGTCAGCGGCAGCACGGCGAGCGCGGCCAGCGCGAAGACGGTGAACACCATCCCGGCGGCGAGCGGGCCGAGGCCGCGCACCTGGTCCACGTAGACGAACATGTACGGCATCGTGAACCCGCTGCCGAAGGCGCTGAGCGCGTTGCCGATCTGGACGCGGCGCAGCGGGCCGCCCGCCCCATGACGCCGCTGCCTCTGCTGCTTCACCGTGCCGGTCACCGTGCACACCCTTTCCCTGGAGCCCGCTCCGGACCATCGCCGACGGGACTTTCGCTGGATACGCTTAACTGCGCAAGATTTCAGAGCTAAACTCTAAGGATCGGAAGTCTCTCGTGTCAAAGGCTTAAACAGTGCACCCCGCACGTGCGACACTGTCCCCATGAGCGCACGCAAGCCCGAGCCGCCCGCCGCCGGCGAGCTGGGGATCTCCGAGCAGGTGGCCGTCTACCAGCGGGAGTTCCCCTTGGTGGACCCTCAGGTCGAGACCATCGTGCAGACCCTCTCCCGGGTCACCCGGCGGATGAACGTGGCCTACACCCGCCAGCTGACTGTGCTCGGAATCACCTCCGCCGACTGGGAGGTGCTCAAGGCCCTGGTGATCGCCGGCAGCCCGTACCGGCTCGGCCCCGGCGACCTCGCCAAGCGGCTCGGCCTCACCCCGGCCGCGATGACCCACCGGATCGACCGGATGGTCGCCGAGGACCTGGTCACCCGCGAGCGGGACGAGAGCAACCGGGTCCGCGTGATCATCGAGCTGACCGAGAACGGCCGCGACAAGTGGCTGGAGTCGATGCGGATGGCCGCGGTCTTCGAGGAGGAGCTCCTCCAGGACGTCGTCGGCGAGGAGCGCGCGGTGCTCTCCGGCATGCTCGGGCGGATGCTGCGCCGGATCGAGGAGAGCCAGCCGGACGCCCTCGGGCGCACCGACGACCTGGACTGACCCGGAACGCACGACAACGAGAACGGCCCGCCCCTGCCAGGGCGGGCCGTTCTCCTGCGTCGGACGGCCGGATCAGGAGCGCCAGGCCCGGTCGGCCGCGATCGCCGTCAGCTGCTCGACCGTCAGCGCCGGCGTCCCGGGCCTGAACTCGTACCCGTTCGCGCCGTTCCACTCGCTGACCCGGATCCGCCGCCCGTCCGGGCGGAAGACCTCGACGGCCCAGTTCACGTCCGGACCACCGCCGCTCTTGGAGGCGCCGCTGACCCGGACGTCGACGGCGCTGCCGTCGGGCAGCCGGGTCACGGCGGGGTCCCGTTCGAACATTCCCTTGGCCTCGCGGTTCTCCTTCGAGGCCGGGTCCACCGAGACCAGCAGCATGCTGGTGCGCCCTTCGAAGGTCACCTCCAGATGGGCCCGGCCGGCGCTCTCCTGCGTCTGCGGCCCGCCGACCACGGTGCCCGGCGGCAGCAGCGGGGTGACGGTCGCCAGGATCTCGGCGGGCGCGGGCGAGGCCGCTCCCGGCGACGGCGGCGGCGAGACGTCGGAGGCGGAAGGCGCGGAAAGGCCCGCGAACACCGCGTCCCAGCTCGGGCTGGTCACCACGGCGGTCAACTGCTCGGCCGACAGCGGCGGCTCCGGGCGGGTCGTCGGCGGCCCGGCGTTCACCGCGTTGTAGGAGCTGAGGAGTACCTGCTTGCCCCCGGGCGTCGCATAGACGGCCCGCCACTCCTTGGGCTGGTCCGCGCTGCGTCCGTTCATCTTGTCGATCACGACGACCGAGCCGTCGGGCCGCACCGTCCGGTCGCAGGACTCGGTCGGCGTGTCGAAGGAGTCCATGCAACGTGCCGCGTCCGGGCCGGACACCCGCTCGACGAACAGGGTGATCGTCGACGCACCCCGGCCGTCGTCGTAGAGCAGATGGACCACCCGGTTCGATCCGGTGTCGACCCCCGCCTCGCTGATCCTCCCGGGCGGCAGCAGGTCCGTCAGCAGGCCGAGCATCTGCGCATCGGACACGGCCCGCGAAGTGACCTGCCCGCCGGACGGAGCGACGGCGACGCCCGGACCGTGACCGAGCAGCACGGTGCCCAGGACCGCGACCGCCAGCACCCCGGCCGTGCCCACGAGAACGCCGCGGGTGCGCCGGCGGCGGGCCCGCCGGACGGCGCCGGCCGCGAGCACGACGGCGCCGGTGTCGGGGGCGAGCTCCGCGGCGGAGCGCAGTGCCAGGGGGAATTCGTCTTCGAAGGTCATGTCAGAGCACCGCTTCCTCGGTCGATGGTCCGGTTCGGGACGGGGCCGGAGCTGTCCGGCGGGGCTTCTCGGGCCCGTTCAGGACCACAGGAGGGCCGCCGACTCCTCGCCCAGCCGCGCCCGCATCCGCACCAGCGCCCGGCTGCTGCGGGAGCGGACGGCGGTGGGGCTGAGGTGGAGTGCGGCGGCCGTCTCCTCCACGCTGCGGTCCTCCCAGAACCGCAGCACCAGCACCGCCCGGTCCACGGTGGGGAGTTCGCCGAGCACCTGCAGCAGGGTCAGCCGCAGCGCCGGGTCGGGGTCGCCGGCACCGGTCTCGGGGATGGTGTCCGTCGCCCGCTCCGTGCTGCTGCGCCGCCGCCGGTACGACAGGAAGGTGTTGGCCAGGACGGTCTGCGCGTACCCGGCCGGGTTCGCCATGCGCGAGATCCTGCGCCACTTCCTGTACACCCGCCCGAGCGCCTCCTGCACGAGGTCCTCGGCGAGGTACGCGTCACCGCCGGTCAGCAGGAACGCCGTCCTGAGCAGGTGCCGCCCCCGCGCCGCGACGAAGTCGGGGAACTCCAGTGGCTCCCGCAGCGCCGTACCCTTGCCCGTTGTCTGGTCCATACCCCTATAACGCGACGGACGGCCTGTCATGTGGCAGGCCGTCGCGGTACATCACTGCTGTCCGGGCCCGGACAGCCCTCCGGCCCGCCGGGTGGGTACCCAGCGGGCCGGATTCGCGGACGTCCGGGGCGGCCCGTCCGAAGGGGATTCATCGTGGTGCGGGCTCCGTCAAGTGCCCTTCACTCAGCTACGCGTGGTCAGCAGGCGCCGTTGTCGGTCCAGACGCCCCACTGGCCGCTGAGGCTCGGGTCCTCGTTCGTGGTCCACCACTTGTTGGTGTAGTAGTGGCCCTTCCAGGAGACCTTGGTCGGGGTCGCGTAGACGGCCGAGGCGCTCCAGCTCGGGGCGGTGCAGGCGCCCGAGGTGGCGGTGGCGGTCGGGGAGACCGTCGCCGTCGGGGAGGACGTCGCGGTGGCGGTGGCGGTCGGCGACGCGGTGGTCGACGGGGTCACGGTCGGGGAGACCGTGGCGGTCGGCGAGGCCGAGGTGGTCGGGCCGGCCGGGCAGTTCGCGGCGGAGCCGTCGGTGGCCGAGGCCATCTTGTCGAACAGCGCGGTCTGGGTGCCCATGTCGTACAGCGAGAAGGCGAAGGAGCCGCCGAGGCCGTTGCAGTGGGCGTAGTCGACCTTGGCCTGGATGGACTGGGCGTTCTCGCCGGACCAGAAGGTGGTGCCGTCGTAGAAGTAGGCAGCCTTGGCCGCGTCGTCCCAGTAGGTCTTCGACGGGTTGTCGACGAAGCCCGCGAGCTCCTTGTACATCTGGATGCCGGGGACGCTGCCGGACATCGCCGCGCCGGCCGCCGGGCCGGTGGCGGTCTGGAAGAGGCCGTTCTTGCCGTTGTTCGGCACGCCGGTCCAGCCGCGGTAGTAGAACGGCACGCCCATGTTGATCTTCTTGGCGGGGAAGCCGCCGGGGATGCCGTACTGCGCGTCACCGACCGTGAAGGCCTTGATGGCGTTGTCGATCGAGTACTTGCCGGTGCCCGGGGTGACCGGGGTCATCGGGTCGTTCGGACCGGAGTAGATCGGGGCCTGGTGGTTCGTCGGGCCCTTCGCCTCCCAGCCGCCGTGCATGTCGTACGTCATGACGTCGAGGAAGGTGAGGTACTGACCGATCTTGTCGGTCTCCAGGTTCTTGATCTTGTCCTGGCCGGCGCCGACCGCCGCCGCCGTGGCGTAGGTCTTGCCGTCGGCCGCACCCTGCGCGTCCAGCTGGGTGCGCAGCTCCTTGAGGAGCAGGGTGAAGTTGGCCTTGTCGTTCGGGCTCTCGTGGTTGCCGAGGTGGCCGCCGCCGCCCGGATACTCCCAGTCGATGTCGATGCCGTCGAAGATGCCGGCCGCCGAGCCCGCGCCGCCGTAGCCGGCGTCGACGGGCAGGTTGCCCTTGATGAACATGTCGATGCAGGACGAGACCAGCTTCTTGCGCGAGGCGTCCGTGGCGGCCGCGTCGGAGAAGTACTTGGAGTACGTCCACCCGCCGAGCGAGATCAGGATCTTGAGCTTGGGGTTCTTCGCCTTCAGCTTCTTGAGCTGGTTGAAGTTGCCCGCGATCGGCTGGCCCCAGGCGTCGCCGACGCCGTCGACCGAGATGTCCGGACCGAAGGACTTCTGGTAGTCGGCGAACGCGTCCGCCGCACCGTCACCCGCGCTGGGGTTGTTCTCGTCCTGCGAGGCCGCCTTGGTGGCCTGGAAACAGGAGAGCGTGGTGGGGTTGATGTTGGCGAAGTCGTAGATCAGGTAGTCCAGCTTGCCGGCCACGCCGGTGTCCTGAATCGTCTTCGGGTAGTACGCGTTGCCGTAGATCGACCACTGGTCGAAGTAGGCGACCTTGATGCCGCCGGAGGTCGCCGGGGCGCCGGTGGTGTTGGTGGCGGCCGCGCTGGCGGTGCCGCCCGAGGTGAGCGCGAGGCCCGCGCCGAGCAGCAGGGAGGCGGCGGTGCCGGCCGCGACCGCGACCAGGCTCTTCGGCCGCCGCCTGCGAACCGGCTCCTGGGCCGGGGAAACAGAGCGAAGCATGGGTGCGTGACTCCAGGGTTGTGGGGGCTCCGCCACAGCCCTGGCGCGATTCGCACGGGGTGGGGCCGCGCGACCAGGGACATGACAGAAGGGAATCGAGCTGGGGCATGCCTTGACGGACGCCGGGGTGCGCCGAACCGGCGCCAGAGGTCTGGACCTCCGACGCCGGCTCAGGGGCTCCCTGCACCTGGGGATTAAAATGGACTAGACCAACTCACGCGTCAAGAGGCCCGGTTGACCCTTGAGTCGCCCTTAAGGTTGCCCGATTCCCCTCACCGCATCTGACCTGCGGGTAAACCCTGGGAACCTTAGAGACGATCGATCTCTGTCAGGTCGATGTCGACCGGGAACGGCACCCCGACCTTGAGCCGGTCGTGGTGGATCCCGTTGACGGCGTACGTGTCCGTGGCCGGGTCAAGTTCGTAGACGTAGACCACCGGCCGGCGCCCCTCGGCCTTCTCCACCCGCCAGAAGTGCGGAATGCCGGCCTGCGCGTACTTGCGCGGCTTGGTGTCCCGGTCCCGCTCCACGGAGTCCGGCGACACCACCTCGACGGCGAGCACCACGGCGGACGCGGGGAACCCCGTCTCCTCCGCCTCCTCGGTCACGGCGTCGGCCCGCACGACCGAGAGGTCCGGCTCGGGCCGGTCCCGGCGGCCCAGCACCACGCTCATCTCCCGCACCACCCGCAGCTCGGGCGGAGCCGTCGCTCGGAGGCCCTGCTCCAGCAGATACCTGGCCGGCGAATGAACGTACTTCTGCGGGCTCCTGAGGACGAGGCTCCCGTCGATCAACTCCGTGTGCGGCGGGAGGCCGGGCATCCTGTCGAGGTCGTCGGCGGTGAACCCGCCCCCGGCGGGATGAGCCGGTCAGGCACGGCAGTCATGGTTGCTCCCATGTGCGAGATCCTCGCCGTCACAGCCGGCCTACCCATGCCCGCAGGCACGACATCCACCTCTTCGGGCGACCCGCGATCCGCGCGTTGACGTCCGGACCCGTCCCCGGGTCAGTACCGCACCGCCCGGGCGACCACGGCCTTGACGTCGCCCGAGAGGTCCCGGTTGCTGACGGCGGTGGCCTGCGCGCTCTGGCCCGCCGCCACCTCGGGGACGCTGACGACCGTGGCGTCCAGCACGTTGCCGGACTGGTCGGTGAAGTTGACCTGGACGCTGTAGCGGTAGGACTGGGACTGGCCGTTCTTGACCGTGAGCTGCACCTGGGCCCGGCCCTGCGAGTCGGTGGTGACGTCGCCGAGGGTCAGGTCGCCCTTGGCCTCCAGGCCGCCCTTCACGCTCGCGAGCGCCGAGGAGGCGGCGGCCTCGGCCGAGGCGGCCGCGGAGGCGAACTCGGAGGCTCCCGAGGCCAGCGCCGACTGCGCCGCCGAAGCGCCGGAGGCGAGCGCGGACTGGGCGGCCGAGGCGGCCGCCGACAGCGCCGACTGGGCCGCCGAGGCCACCGCCGACACCGCGGAACTCGGCGTGCTGTCCGAGGAGCAGCCGGCCAGCGCGGCCGTGCCGAGCGCCATCGCGGTCACGGCCGCCGCCGCGCCCGCGAGCGCCGCGCGGGGGCGGCGGACGGTGGGCGCACCGGTGTCCTGACGGGTCGGGCGGGGCTGCTGACGCTCCATGATGTCCTCTTCTCTCCCGGGTCCTCCCGGGCCTGGTCCCCCGCGGCCCGGGTCGCCCGGGCCGGCTGTTCGCGGGTGTCCGCGGGTGTCCGCGGCGGTTCGCTCGGTTCGCAGCGGTTCGCGGGCCACCCCGCCGGCCACGGCGGGGTTCAGGAGAGCCCGGCGCCCTCCTGGCCCGCGTCCATCGCGGCCCGCTCCTCGCGCAGCCGCATCACGTGCCGTCGGCGGGACACCACCGAGTACGCCCCGAGGGCACTCGCGACGAAGGCGAGCACCCCGATCCAGGGCCGGTCCACCCGGTGCCCGAGCGCGTGGTCCAGCGAGTACCGGCCCGCCCCCGACAGCCCCAGCGACAGGCCGGCCGCGCCGAGCAGCGCGGGGTACTCGTAACCCCCGGCCGTGCTGAAGAACCCGGCCGGGGCGTGCACCGAGATCGCGCCCGCCATGGTGCCGGCCACGATCGCCCCGGCCGCCGGGGTCGCCAGCCCCGCCACCAGCATCGCGCCGCCGCCCGCCTCCCCCAGGCCCGCGGCCATCGCGCTCTGCCGCCCCGGGTGGAAACCCATGTGGTCCATCGCCTGCGCGGTGCCCTCCAGGCCGCCGCCGCCGAACCAGCCGAACAGCTTCTGCGTGCCGTGGGCGATGAGTACCCCGCCCACCGCGCCGCGCAGGGCGAGCAGACCGAGATCCTTGCGATTGAGACAGGTCATGTCGGGCCTCTGTTCGAACGGCTGATGATCCTGCTGCCCATCCCAGCCCAAAGGTCGGCCCGGCTCGACCCGGCGCCGCCATCCGGGCGAAGATCGTGCTGCGACCCGGGCCCGCCGGGCGCGGCCGAGGACGGGGACGAGCATGGCGGGGATCGAGACGGCGCGGCCGTCGCCGGAGCACCACCTGGACGGGTCCGGGATCACCGACCGGGCCACCTGCTACGCCGCCCTCGGCGAGGCCGTCAACGGCCCCGGCGGCTACTACGGCAGCAACCTGGACGCGCTCGCCGACTGCCTGCGCGGCGGTTTCGGCGCGGAGCCGCCGTTCACCCTGGTCTGGCACGACGCGGCGGTGGCCCGCCGGCGGCTGACCGGTCCGGCAGTGATCGGCGGGCGCGAGCTGAGCTACTTCGAGGCGGTGCTCGACACCCTCCGCGCGGGCGGCGTCACCGTGCTGCTGCGCTGAGCCTCCGCTGCGCGGGAGCCCGGCTGCCGTCAGGCTTGGGCCATGTACGTCTTCGATCTCAGCAGTGCGTTCATCGCGTTCTTCGCGGTGGTCGGCCCGCCGAAGGTCCTGCTGTCCTTCGCCCAGCTGGGGGCCGGCCGCAGCACCGGCGACCTGCGCCGGCTCGCACTGTGGAGCACCCTGGTCGCCGCCGTGGTCGGCGGGGTGATGGCGTACACCGCGGACTTCGTCACCACGCTGTTCCACGTCAGCGACCAGTCGCTGCAGCTGGCCGGCGGGACGATCTTCTTCATCTACGCGGTGGCGCTGGTGCTCGGCATCCACCTGGGCGGCGGCGACTCGGACGACGAGCACCTGGCGAACCCCACGGTGGACGGCATCCGGGCGCTGCTGCTGCCCTACATCGCCAGCCCGCTGGCGATGACGGGCGTGCTGATCGGGTCGCTGAGCAAGGACACCTGGGGCTGGCACACCACGGTGGCCGTGGCGTACCTCGCGGTGGTGGCGATCAACTGCGTCTGCGTGCTGCTGCTGGCCCCGCTGCTGCAGCGCAGCCGGCGGACCTCGCTGGAACTGCTCTCGCGGCTGCTCGGGCTGCTGCTCGCCGCGGTCGGCGTCGAGCTGTTCCTGAACGGGCTGGCCGAGCTGGGCGTGCACATGGCCGTCGGACATTGAGCGGGCACCCGCCCGGGCGTACCCGGTTCCCCGAGGCCCGGACACCCGAGGCCCGGACAGTCGCCGCCCGGACAGTCGCCGCCCGGTTTCCCGAGGCCCGGACTCCCGCCGGGGCGGGCGTCCGGGCCGCCGCCGGGTCAGCCGGCCGTGAGCAGCTCCAGCACCCGGGCGATCTCCGCACGGGCCGCCGGATCGGTGATCACGCCGTCCGGGCCGACCGTCGCACGGTCCACCGGGACGGCGGCGCAGGCCTCCTCCAGCACGGCCGCGCCCGTGTAGCCCAGCACCAGGCGCAGGGTGGCCGCGGCGCCGAGGCCGCGGCCGGGGTTGGCCGCGTTGATCCAGGCCGTCGGCTTGTCGGAGATCTCGACCCCGCCGACCGTCCAGTCCAGCAGGTTCTTGAAGGAGCCCGGCAGGGTGCCGGCGTACTCGGGGGTGCAGACCAGGATCGCGTCGGCGGCCGCGACGGCCGCGCGGAGCTCGACGACCGGGGCCGGCAGCGGGTCGGTGTCGTCGTCCGGGTTGAAGTGCGGCAGGCCGGCCAGCCCTCCGTACAGGGTGGTGGTGACCCCCTCGGGGGCCAGGTCGGCGGCGGTGCGCAGCACCACCTCGTTGGAGGAGCCGGAGCGCAGGCTCCCCGGGAGCAGCAGGACATGACGGTTCGTCGGCATACCGGCCAACCTACCCGGCGGCCCTCACGGGGCGACCACGGGCCGCCAGGGGACGGGGCTGGAGAGGATCATCGAGCTGGCGGGCTGCCCGTACCCCGCCAGCCGGTCGATCAGCGCCTCGAACTGGGCCATCGCGGGCACCGCGACCAGCAGGGCGCAGCAGGCCCCGCCGGTCACCCGGTGCAGTTGCAGCACCTCGGGCCAGTCGGCCACCTCGGGGTCGCGCAGCAGGCAGCGCGGGCCGTAGCACTGGATCTGGACGAGCGCGGTGACCGGCAGGCCGGCCCTCGCGAGGTCGACGTGGGCGTGGTAGCCGCTGATCACGCCGTCGGCCTCCAGCCGGCGGACCCGTTCGGCGACGGCCGGCGGGGAGAGGCTGACCCGGCGGGACAGCTCGTTGTAGGAGAGCCGGGCGTCGGCCTGCAGTTCGGCGAGCAGCCGGCGGTCGACGGCGTCCATGATGGCTCCCTGCTGGTCGTGGTGGCCGGGGCGCCACCGGTGTGTCGGACGGGACGGAAGGGACGGTTTGCGTTCCTGAAGCCGAACGGCCGAAAGACCATGCGATCACAAGGCCCAACCGCCGATCCGGTGCCCGGAGCCCATTCAAGAGCGGACAGGGCCAGCCGCACAATAGGTCCGCCCGACCGGGACGGACCGGAGGCGCGGAAAGACCCGGCGCAGGGCGGGCTGTCAGGAAGGACCGGAACATGGGGCACGACGCGGTGAGCACACCCAACCTGTCGTTCGGACGGGAGGAGGAGCCCGGCAGCGGGACGCCGTACGCGCGCTACGTCCGGCTGGAGGAGCTGCACAGCCTGCAGCACCCGCGCAGCAAGGTGCCGGCCGAGCTCTCCTTCATCATCACCACCCAGGTGATGGAACTGCTCTTCGACCTGCTCCGGCACGAGTGGACGCTGGCCCAGCAGGCCCTGCGCGAGGACGAGGTGCAGGCCGCCCTGGCGGCGCTGCGGCGCGGCACCCACGTGCAGGACGTCCTGGTGAACTCCTGGGACCTGCTCGCCACCATGACCCCGCGGGAGTTCGGCTCCTTCCGCGAGGTGCTCGGCGAGGCCTCGGGCTTCCAGTCCTCCGCCTTCCTGCGCCTGGAGTTCCTGCTCGGCAACAAGAGCGAGCACCTGCTGCGGATGTACGAGGAGGTGCCCGGCACCCACCAGGAGCTGGCCGGCGCGCTGCGGGCGCCGAGCCTGTACGACGACGTGCTGGCGCTGCTGGCGCGGCGCGGCCTGGCCGTCCCCTACGAGCCCTCGGCCCAGCGGTACCAGCCGCTGCAGCAGGTCCAGGACGCCTGGCACCGGGTGTACACCGAGCCGGCGTACGCCGACCTGGCCGGCCTGGGCGAGGCGCTGCTCGACGCCGCGGAGCGGGTCACCCGCTGGCGGCAGAAGCACTACTCGGCGGTCAAGCGCTCGATGGGCGACAAGCCCGGCACCGGCGGGTCCAGCGGGCTGACCTGGCTGAAGCGCTCCGCCGAACAGGATGTCTTCCCCGAACTGTGGACCGTGAGGAACGAACTGTGAGCATCGGACCCGACGACACCCGGCCCTCCGGCGGCCGGCCCGGCACCACCCGGGAGCAGTGCGAGGCCCTGGACGCGGCCGACCCGCTGGCGGGGTTCCGCGCCGAGTTCACCCTGCCCGACAAGGGCGTCTACCTGGACGGCAACTCGCTCGGCGCGCTGCCGGTGCGGACCGCGGAGCGGGTCCGCGAGGTGGTCGAGGAGGAGTGGGGCCGCGAGCTCATCCGCAGCTGGAACGACGCCGGCTGGTTCGAGCAGCCGTACCGGCTGGGCGGCCGGATCGCGCCGCTGGTCGGGGCGGCGGCCGGCGAGGTGGTGGTCTGCGACACCACCTCGGTGAACCTCTTCAAGGTGCTCGCGGCGGCCCTGCGGCTGCGCCCGGGGCGGCGCACGGTGCTCGGCGACGGCGCGGCCTTCCCCACCGACCTCTACATCGCCGAGGGCGTGACCGGCCTGGTCGGCGGCGCGCGCAGCGTCCTGCTGCCCTCGACCACCCCCGAGGAGCTGGAGCGGCACCTGGACGGCGACGTCGCGGCCGTCGTCCTCTCCCACGTCGACTACCGCACCGGCGAGCTGCTGGACATGGCGGCCGTCACCGCCCAGGTCCGGGCGGCCGGCGCCCTGATGATCTGGGACGTCTGCCACTCGGTGGGCGCCCTGCCCGTCGAACTGGGCTCCTGCGGCGCGGACTTCGCGGTGGGCTGCACCTACAAGTACCTGAACGGCGGCCCGGGCTCGCCCGCCTTCCTGTACGTCGCCGAGCGCCACCAGGCGGCCGCCGAGCAGCCGTTGAGCGGCTGGTTCGGGCACGCCCGCCCGTTCGCCTTCGAGCCGGCGTACGCGCCGACCGGCGGGATCGGACGGTTCCTGACCAGCTCACCCTCGCTGCTCGGGCAGGCCGCGCTGGGCGCCGCCCTGGACGTCTGGGAGCGGGCCGACCTGCGGGCCGTCCGGGCCAAGAGCCTGGCGTTGACCGACCTGTTCATCTCGCTGGTCGAACCGTTGGACGGAGTCGAGGTGGTGACGCCGCGCGAGCACCACCGCCGGGGCAGCCAGGTCGCCCTGCGGCACCGCGACGGCTACCCGGTGGTGCAGGCACTGATCGAGCGCGGGGTGATCGGCGACTTCCGGGCCCCCGACCTGATGCGCTTCGGGTTCACGCCGCTGTACGTCTCGTACGCGCAGGTCTGGGACGCGGCACAGCAGTTGGCCGAGGTACTGGAGTCCGGCGAATGGCGCGAGGAGCGCTTCAACCGGCGCGGGGCGGTGACCTAGGCCACCGGCAGGCCCCTTATGTGACGGATCGTCATTTCGTACGATGGTCCGTATGGGACCTCTGGAGCCTGACCCCGCCCAACTCCTCGTCGGACTGCTCTGCTTCTTCCTGATCTTCGGCATCCTCGGCCGGATCGTCCTGCCGGGCCTCGAACGCACCCTCGCCGCACGGCGGGACGCCATCGAGGGCGGGGCCGAACGGGCCGAGGAGGCGCAGGCCGAAGCCCTCCGCACGCTCGCCGCCTACCGGCAGGAACTCGCGGCGGCCCACCACGAGGCGGCCCGGATCCGCCAGGCCGCGGCCGAGGAGGGCGCCGCCCTGGTCGCGGCCGCCCGCGAGGAGGGCCAGCGCGAACGCGAGGAACTCGTCCGCACCGCCCGCGCCCGCTTCGCCGCGGACCAGGTGCTCGCCGCCGCGGTGCTCCGGGAGAACGTCGGCGCCCTCGCCACCGATCTCGCCGGCCGGATCGTCGGCGAGCCGCTCGACTCCTTCACCGCCGGGCGCGGCTCGGTCGAGCGGTTCTTCGCCGAACGCTGACCGCGGCCCGGAGCCGTCGGCCGACCCCCGGCCGCCCCGGACCTGAGCGCTTTTTTTTCGAGGCAACGACGGTGCCCCGGTGTCCGAGGACACCGGGGCACCGTCGGTTCAGCGGGAGGCCTGCCGGGGGCAGGTCAGCTGTGGCGTCCGCGACGACGGACCACCATCACGACCAGACCACCACCCGCCAGCAGGACCGCACTGGCGAACCCCATCAGAACGGGGCTGACGCTGCTGCCCGTGGACGGCAGCGACGGACCGCTCGGGGATCCGCCACCGTGCCCGTGGGTCGGCGGGCCGCCGGGAGTACTCGGCGAAGGCACGACGCTCGGGCTGTGGCTCGGGCTCGGGCTGGGGCTGGGGCTGGGGCTCGCACTGTGCGAGGGCGAAGGCTTGGGGCTGTAGGAGTGGGTCGGGCTCGGCTTCGGGCTGTACGAGTGCGTCGGAGACGGCTTCGGACTCACGGACGGACTCGGACTCGGCGAAGGCTTCGGACTGTACGAGTGCGTCGGGGACGGCTTCGGACTCACGGACGGACTCGGACTCGGCGAAGGCTTCGGACTGTACGAGTGCGTCGGAGACGGCTTCGGACTCACGGTCGGACTCGGACTCGGCGAAGGCTTCGGGCTGTACGAGTGCGTGGGGCTCGGCTTCGGACTGTACGAGTGCGTCGGGGACGGCGACGGGCTCGGACTCGGGCTCGGCGACGGCGACGGCGACGGGCTCGGGCTCGGCGACGGCGACGGCGACGGGCTCGGACTCGGGCTCGGGCTCGGCGAAGGCGACGGGCTCGGACTCGGGCTCGGGCTGGGGCTCGGCGACGGCGACGGGCTCGGACTCGGCGACGGCGAGGTGCACTCCGGGAGGTCCCCGTCGAAGGGGTAGGCGTGCAACTCGTACCCGCCCACACCGCGCTGCTCCAGGTTGCCGGCCAGGTAGACCCGGCCGTCGAGGCCCGGCTGCTCGATCGTGGTGGTGCCGGCCGGGTTGCCGGCCATGATCGAACCCTGGAACTGGGCCTGGCCGGTCAGCAGCGCGGTCGTGGCGGTCGGGAAGTTCCACAGCAGCCTGGGCCGCAGGTCGGTGGTCGGGTCCCCGGGGATGCCGGTGCCCGTGTACGTGTTGATCACCGGATTGGCGGACAGCATGTTGACGATCACGGTGGCGCCCGCCGGGATGCCGGCGAATTCCAGGCCGATCGGGCCGCCGGTCGAGCCGGTCAGGTTCCCGGTGACGTTGAAGACCTGCCGCGCGCTGGTGCCGTCGCCGGTGAAGGTGGCGCTGAAACCGGTGAGGACGACCGTGCCGGTCGCGGTCGCCTGGCCCGTGCAGGTCGAGGCGTTCTCGATCTGGGTCCGGACGGACTGGTACTGGTCGGTGGCGTGGGTGTCCTGGATCGCCTGGCCGGTCGGCGCGATGTTGGTGTTCCCGGTCAGGGTGCCGGCGTACCGGAGGTTGCCGAAGGCGACGGTGCCGTCGGCCTGCGACCCCCCGAGGAAGAGCGTGTTGCCGGTCTTGATGTCGACGTTGCCGCCGACCGTGACGTGGTCGGTCCCGTCCGGCGGGGGCACCCGCGAGCCGACGCCGACGACGCCCGCGTTGAAGATGCCGCCGCCGTCCTTGTCGACGGTGAAGTTGCCGAGCGCGACGATCTTGCCCTCGGCCTCGGCCGCGCGCTGGGACGCCCGGAAGTAGCCGCCGGTGAAGATGTTGATGGTGGCGTCCCGGCCGAGGAAGTCGCCGTTGTTCGGCGGGAGGTAGCCGGCCGGGCAGTCCGGCCCGCTGCAGGGGCCGAGCGGCGGGGCCAGGGGGGCGGCGCTGCCGATGCTCAGCAGGGCGGTCAGCGGAGCCAGCGTCAGCCCGGCGACGAGGGCGGCCCTGAGCACCCGGCGGTTGCGGGCGGGCGGCGGACCGGTCGCCGGAGGGGGCGGTTCGACCGGCCCCGTGGTGCCGACACCAAGATTCATTGACTGCCCCTTACGCACGTCGGAGCGGGTTACCCCCCATCACCCGTCACTCATCTGATGATGTGTCCCATCCAAGCCCGCGGGCCGTCCGGTTCATGGTCACCACGCCGTCCCTTTTGCCCCGGGATCATACGGTTGGTCTCCCGTCGGCGGGTTGTCCGATCAGGCTTCCGGCTCATAGGTTGGGCACGGCGATCGGAGAGGGCGACAACGATGGACAACGCTTCGTACGAACCGGCGGGCCCCCTGGTGGCGGTCGCGGCGAGCACCGAGGTCATGCGGCACCCCGAGGCGGGCGAGCACCTGCTCGGCCCCGCCGAGCAGCAGCGCGCCGCCCGGTTCCACCAGGCCTCCGGCCGGCTCGACTACGTCGCCGCGCACGTCCTCGTCCGGATCTGCGCGGCGCGGGTACTGGGCGTGGACGCGAGCGGTCTGACGCTGGCCCAGCAGTGCCCCGACTGCGGCGATCCCACCCACGGGAAGCCCTACCTGCCCGGCCACCCGGACCTCCACGTCAGCCTCTCGCACACCCGCGGCGTGGTCGCCGCGGCCGCCGGCCACCACCCCGTCGGCGTCGACGTGGAGCTGCCGACCAGGACGGGGACGCCGGTCGAGGTCTTCGAACGAGTGCTCACCGAGGCCGAGATGCGGCTCGTCCAGGCGCACCCGGAGCCCGGCCGGGCGTTCCTGCGGCAGTGGGTCCGCAAGGAGGCCATGGTCAAGATCGGCCGGACCACCCTGGACACCCTCGGCGGGCTCGACCTCTCCGCCCTGCCGCTGGACACCCCGGGCGAGCTCCCGCTGCACAGCCGGTTCACGGACCTGTACCTGCTGGACTGGCAGGACGGCGGGCAGGCCGGGGACGGCGGCGGCACCGGTGCGACGGCCTGCGCCGTGAGCACCCGGGCACCCCGGCTGGCGACCCTGGCGACCCTCGTCCCCTGAGCCGTCCGCCGCCGCCCGCCGCCGGCGGCGGGGCCCCCGACGACCGCGACGGCCGTGCCCGCCCGGGTGGGCAGGCACGGCCGTCGTCCGGGTGTCAGCGCATCACGTCGGCGCCCGTCAGGACGCCTTGGCGTCGGCCAGCCTGCCGCTCTTGGTCAGGCAGTCGCGGAACTCGTACCAGGGCGCGGTGCCCGGCCAGCGGAGGAAGCCGGTGGCGCCGGTCCCCGCCGTCACGCTGCTGAAGCGGCAACCGTCGTAGAGCAGCTTGCCCGCCGTGGTGGCGGTGGCGGCCGTCACCTGGTGGGAGCCCATCAGCGCGCAGTCCTGGTAACGCACCATCGGCCCGCGCGAGGGGTTGACGGCGTCGAAGCGGTACTGGTGGGTGACGGCGTTCGCCCCCCAGGCCTGGAAGGAGAGCGCGGTGTCGTCGCAGGACACGAAGGTGATGGAGCCCTTGTACCAGCCCGAGTCGATGACCTTGTGGCCCGCGCCGCGCAGCTCGAAGCGGATGCCCTGCGCGTAGAGGCGCATGGTCGAGTCGGCGCGGCCGCTCGCGGCCGAACCGAGCTGGAAGAAGGTCCCGGTGGAGGCCGCGTCGGTGAGGATGTACGAGCCGCCGACGAAGTTCATCGAGCCGCCGCGCTCGTTGCGCACGAACGAGCCGGACTTGAACTCGACCTTGCAGTCCCGGAACCAGTAGTTCAGGAACTGGTCCTGCTGCGGCTCCGCCGGCGTCATGCCGATCACCAGGAAGGCGTCCGCGTAGGAGCCGCCGATCTGGCAGTGGTCCCAGCCCATCTCGCTGTTGAGGTCCGAGGTGGTGGCGGGCCCGTCGAGGCCGATGCCGACCTTCCAGGTGCCGCGCCACTCGACGTCCGTGTACCAGGTGTCCTGCACGCCGCCGGCGTCCGAGGAGTACGCGTAGTTGAAGGTCGAGGTGGCGTCCTGGCTGTCGAAGGTCAGGCCGCTGATCCGGATGTTCTTGTACCGCTGCCGGTTGGTCCACAGCGTGGTGTTCCGGGCCGTCGGCGCGTACGTGATCCGGGAGAGCCGCTTGCCGTAGCCGGTGATCGAGATGCCGTCGACGATGCCGCCGTGGCCGACGCCGTCCTCGCCCGGCAGCAGCGAGTCCGGCTGCGTGAGCAGGTAGTTGCCCGGCGGGACGAGCAGCACCTTCTTCGGGACGGCGCCCGAGATCGGGCCCGGCTGGAAGGAGCCGAGCAGCTCCGCCGCCGCGGCCCGGAACGCGGTGTCGCTGGGCGTCTGGCCCGTCGGGTCGGCCCCCTTGGCGACGACGTCGACCACGTAGGCGTCCACGCCCGTGGTCGCCGCCGAGGCGCTGCCGCCCCCGAGGACGACGCTGCCCGCGAGGGCGCCCGCCCCGGTGAGCCCGGCGAGCAGGGCGCGGCGGCCGGGCCTGCGCTCCGCGCCGCCGTCCGCCCGGCCGTCGCCCGGCCGGTCTGCGTATGTGGTCATCTGTACCCCCGTGGTGGTGCGTGCTCCGGTGGACCCGGATCAGGATGGATCATGACGGTGAACCGACACGATCTTCATACAAGCCTCGCCCCGCCACAAGGCCCGGCGGTCCACCGCCCCTCCCCGACGGCACGTCACTTCGACTGCTCCCGAGCCCGGTTGCGCAGCCCCGTGCCACCGGGCCTCGCGGAGCACCGGGCCCGTTCGCCACCGGGGCTCCGGTGCCCGGCCGCGGTGCCCCGGCGTGGGCGGCCGGACGGATGTGGCCCACGAGTCCCGCGGACGGCCGGCCCGCGGGGCCCCGCAGATCCCGCGGCCGGACCGGCGGCCCGGCCGAAGGTGCCCCGGCCTGAGGTGCCCCGGCCTGAGGCGCCCCGGCCGGCCGGTGCTAGCGTGCTCGGGGCTTCGCTCGGTGGACGCCCCGCCGCACCGCCCCACCCCAGCGCGAAAGGGCCGCCCCGCCATGGCCAAGTTCCTCCTCAGCCTGCACGTCCTCGTGTCGGTGCTGTTCATCGGTCCGGTCGCGGTGGCGGTCAGCATGTTCCCGGCCCGGGCCAGGGCCGCGCTCGCCGGCGGCACCGACGGGGCCCCGGAGGCCGGTTCCGTCCGGCTGCTGCACCGGATCACCCAGGTCTACGCGGGGCTGGGCCTCGCGGTGCCCGTGCTGGGCATCGGCACCGCCCAGGTGATGGACGTGCTGGGCCAGTCCTGGCTGATCGTCTCGATGGTGCTGACCGCACTGGCCGCGCTCTCGCTGCTGCTCTTCGTCCTGCCCGCCCAGCAGGCCGCCGTGGACGCGCTGGAACTCGCCGACCCGCAGGCCCCCGAACACGCGAAGGCCGTGCAGGGCCTGCGGCTGCTGCCCATGACGGCCGGCGTCTTCAACCTGCTCTGGGCCGTGGTGGTCGTCCTGATGGTGATCCGCCCCGGCTCCACCACCGGCGCCTGACGGCCCGGTCCGCCCGTCCCGGCCGGCAGCATCCGCCGGCCGCTCCGGCCCGGCCGGCGCCGCGGGCGGATCGGCCGGGCGTCCACGAACGGGCCGCCCGGCAGCGGCTCGGCCGCCGCGTCGCCGGCGGAGCCGTCCGACACCCCCGTGGCCGGACCGCCCCGCGCAGGACGGGTCATCAGTCACCGATCCTGCGGGGTCCCGCCAACGGACCACTAACATGTCACCAACAGGACCGACGGCGCAGAGTCGATGGGGGCGGCCGGGTCCATCACGGGAGACTTGTGACATGCGTTTTGGTCTGCTCGGTCCGCTGACCGTGCACAGCGATGCAGGTACCGGGCGCCCGGTCGGCGCCCTCAAGAGCAGGACGCTGCTGACCGCCCTGCTGCTGCGCCCCGGCCGGCAGGTCCCGCTCGACACCCTCAAGGAAGCGCTCTGGGGCGAGCACCCGCCCGCCACCGCGACCGCCTCGCTGCACAACCACGTGGCCCGGCTGCGCCGCGCGCTCGCCACCGACGGCGACTCGCGCCTGCGGGCCGTCCCCCAGGGCTTCCTGCTGCACGTCGAGCCGGGCGAGCTGGACACCGAGCTGTTCGCCGCCCGGCTGGCCGCCGCCCGCAGCGCCCACCAGCGCCAGGACTGGACCGGCGTGGAGCGGGAGAGCGCCGCGGCCCTCGAACTCTGGCGCGGACGGCCGCTCGCGGACGTGCCGGCCTTCGCCCAGCACCCGCTGGTCGACCGGCTGACGGACCAGCACCTGCAGCTGCTGGAGTGGCGCTACGACGCGGCACTGCAGCTCGGGCAGCACGAGTTCCTGACCGCCGAGCTCGGCTCGCTGACCCGCGAGCACCCCTACCGGGAGGCCTTCCACCGGCAGTTGATGCTCGCGCTGCACCGGACGAACCGGCAGGCCGACGCGATCGCCGCCTTCCACGCCCTGCGCCGGGCCCTGGTCGACGAGCTGGGGGTCGAACCGGGCCGCGCCGTCCGCGAGGCCTACCAGGAGATCCTCACCACCCAGCCGGGCCCGGCCGAGCAGCCGGCGCCCGCCGCCGCCCGGCCGAGGCCCGCCCAACTCCCGGTCCCGCCGGCCCACTTCGTCGGGCGCTCGGAGCAGCTCCGGGCCGTGCACGCGGCCCTCACCGCCGACGACGGGCAGCCCGCGGTGGCGGTCGTCAGCGGCATGGCCGGGGTCGGCAAGACCGGGCTGGCGCTGCAGGTCTCCCGGTCCCTGCGCGAGCACTTCCCCGACGGGCAGCTCTTCCTCAACCTGCACGGCGCGACCCAGGGCGTGGCCCCGCTCGAACCGCTGCAGGCCCTCGGCGTGCTGCTGCGCGGACTGGGCGTGGAACCCCGGCTGATCCCCGGCGACGCCGACACCGCGGCCGCCCTGCTGCGCTCCACCCTGGACGCCACCCGCACCCTGATCGTGCTCGACGACGCCGCCTCGGCCGCCCAGGTCCGCCCGCTGCTGCCGGCCGGCCCGGGCTGCGCCGTGCTGGTCACCAGCCGGCCCCCGCTGGCCGCCCTGGACGGCGCCACCCACATCCCGCTCGCCCCGCTCACCGCCGACGAGAGCACCGCGCTGATCACCAGCGCCTCCGGGCGCGATCCGGCGGAGCACGACTGCCCGGCGGTCCGCCGGCTGGTCGAACTCTGCGGCCAGCTGCCGCTCGCCCTACGGGTCGTGGCGGCCCGCCTGGCCGTACGGCGGGCACTGACCGCCGAGGCCCTGGTGGAGCTGCTCACCGACGAGGAGCGCCGGCTCGACCAGCTGGAGTACGACGACCTCAGCGTGCGCCGCTCGCTGGCCGTGGCCCACGACGCGCTGCTCACCTCGGAGCGTGAGGACGACCGCGACGCCGCCCTCGCGCTGCGCCGGATCGGCGCCCTGGACCTCGCCGAGTACGGCGCGCCGCTGCTCGCCCGGCTGATGGACGACGAGGAGCCCCGCGCGGCCGCCGCGCTGGAGCGGCTGGTGGACGTCGCCCTGCTGGAGGAGACCGACTTCGGCAGCTACGCGCCGCACGACCTGGTCCGCGACTTCGCCCGCGAACTCGCCGGACGCCTCGACCCGCTGGCCGCCCGGGAGGCGGCCGCCGACCGGGCCCTGCGCTGGTACGCGGCCGCCGCCCGGGAGTCGGTGCTGGCGATCCTGCCGCCCGGCGGGGAGCGCGACCGCCGGCTGCCCGACCCGGTCGGCTCGGCGCAGCCGTTCGCCGACTCCGCCGCGGCCTTCGCCTGGTGCGACCGCGAGCTGTCGAACATGGCCGCGCTGGCGGTGAACTTCGCCGGTCTGCCGGCCCACCGGGAGGCGGTGCTGGCGCTGGCCCGGTCGCTCTCGCCGTACCTGCAGCGCCGTGGGCGGGTCGAGGCCCTGCGGGTCCTCAGCGAGGTCGCGCTGGCCACCGCCCGGGCCGCCGCCGACCCGGCGGCGCAGGGGCAGGCGTTCAGCGACCTCGCCGCCGGCCACTACATGGCCGGCCAGTTCGAGGCCGCGCTGGCCCTGAACGACCAGGCGATCGAGGTCTGGCGGGCGCTCGGCGACGACGACCGGGTGCAGCCGGCGCTCGGCAACCGGGGGCTGCTGCTGCGGGACCTCGGCCGGACCGCCGAGGCCACCGTCGTCCTGGAGGAGTGCCTGCTGATCGCCCGGCGCCGCGGCGTGGAGCGGGACGAGGCGATCGTGCTGAGCACCCTGGGCAACCTCCGGGAGCAGGACGACCCCCGGCTGGCGATCCACTTCCACCGGCTGAGCCTGGAGTCGGGCGAGCGGATCGGCGACTCCATCATCCGGCAGGCGGCGCGCACCAACATCGGCTACGCGCACCTGACCCTCGGCGAACCCGACCAGGCGCTGCCGCACTTCGAGACCTGCATGCGGCTGCTGACGGGCAACGACGACTGGCACCACGAGTCGCAGGCCCGTCTCGGGCTGGTCCGCTCGCTGCACGGCCTGCGCCGGGACGAGGAGGCCGAGCGGGAGTGCCAGGCGCTGCTGGGCAAGGCCGCCGAGCGCGGCGACACCTACTCGCAGGGCCTCGCCCAGCACGTCAGCGGGCTGATCCTGGACGCCCGGGGGCGCCGGGCCGAGGCCGTGGCGCACTGGCAGGAGGCGCTGCGGGCGCTGGCCGGCACCGACTCCCCGCTGGTCGCCGAGCTGGAGGAGCTGATCGCGCCGGCCGTGGTGGGCGCGCCCGCCCCGACGCTGCTGGGCACGGTGCCCTCCCCGCGCTCAGGCGGGTCGGGGGCGGCCGCCCGGCGCTGACAGCAGCACGCCGGCCCGCTTGACGGCCCGCCCGACGACGGCGGTCTCGGCGCGGGTGACGCCGAGCGGGCCGAGCGTTCCGGTGGTGAACCGGTAGAGGCCGCCGTGGTCCGGGCAGAAGACGGTGGCCAGCAGGTTGCTCGGGCCGCTGGTGGCGAACACCCCGTGCACCTGCGGGTGCGCGGCCAGTGCCTCGCCCACCTCGGCGAGCCGGCCGGGCGGGACGTCGATCCAGAGGTTGGCGTCCACCGCCATCCCGAGCAGCCGCGGGTCGACGGTGGCGTGGGTGCGCAGCAGGCCGCCGGCCGCGAGGCGGTGCAGCCGGCGCCGGACGGTGGTCTCGGGGGCTCCGACGGCTGCCGCCAGGGCCGCGTGCGGGAGGCGGGCGTCCTCGCCCAGCCGGGCGAGCAGGAGCTGGTCCAGGGCGTCGGTGACCGGCGGCGGGGTGCTGGGCGGCGGCGGCCTGAGGGCGGCGGCCTCGGCGGCGTCCAGGTACCCGGCCCGCCACTGGCCGGCGTCGGCGAAGGCGTGCAGCACGACGTGCGCGGTGCTCTCCAGCACCGAGCCGGTGGCGGGCAGTTGGCCGTGCAGCAGCCGGTCGCGGGCGCCCTCGCCGGCCAGCACGACGGCGCTGACCTCACCTCCGCCGAGCATCACGTCGACGAACGGGACGTCCGGCCGGGCGGCGAGGGCGTGCGCGACGGTGTCGACCTTGCCGCGCAGCACCCGGACCCGCAGCAGCAGCGCCCCCACCGCACCGAACTCGGCGTCGGGCATCCGGACCACCGTCAGCAGGCCGGCCTGCCGCATCCGGGCCAGCCGGCGGGTGACCGTCCGCACCGAGACCCCGAGCACCTCGGCGAGCCGGCCGCTCTCGGCCCGGCCGTCGACCTGGAGGGCGCAGACCAGCCTGCGGTCCAGGGTGTCCAGCACCGTGGCCGGATCCGCCGTCGAGGTGTCCATGGTGTCCGATCTCCGCTGTCGCGGCCGCTCCGAGGTCCGGTCCGGCCGACGCAACGATACGACGTGTCCTGCACCCGGGACGCTCCCGGCGCACGGACGGAGGCCGCCATGAACGAGATCCAGCAGTTGCTCCCCGAGGTCGTGGACGCTGTCCGGGCGGTGGGCGCCCGGTTGGCGGCCGCCCGCCCCGCCGAGCCCTCGCCGGCCCGGACGCTGCCGGAGGCGATGGCGCGGTTCGCCGCGCTGGACGGCCCGGCCGGCGAGGAACTGCGGCTGCGGCTGGGCCGGTTGCGCCCGGGGGCCGGCCAGGTGGGCGACGAGCTGGAGGCCACCGTGCCGGCCGAGGGCGAGTGGTGGGTCTGCGACCCGACCGACGGGGCCGTCCAGTACCTGCTGGGGCTGCCGCACTGGGCGGTGACGGCGACCCTGGTCCGGGACGGCCGGGCGGTGCTGGCGGTGGTGCACGCGCCGCAGCTGGGCGGCTCCACGTACGCGGCGGTGCTCGGCGGCGGTGCGGTGCTGGACGGCCGGCCGGCCGCGCCGGTCGACCGCGAACTCGCCGTCGCGGTGGCCGGGTTCGGCCACCCGCCGCTGGCCGCGCAGGACCCGGTGGCGCTGCGCCGGGCGGGCGCCGCGCTGCCGGCCGTGCTGGCCCGGGTGCTGGCCGTACGGAACCTCGGCCCGACCGCCCTCCAGGTGGCCCAGGTCGGCTCCGGCCACCTCGGGCTGTTCTGGGAGTACGGGCCGGACGCCGGCAACCTGCTGCCGGGCGCGCTGATCGCGGCCGAGGCCGGCGCGGTGGTGACGGACGCCCTCGGCGCGCCGTGGACACCGGCCGCCGACAGCTTCCTGGCGGCGGCGCCGGGCCTGCACGGGGACGCCCTGAAGGCGCTCGCCGGGGTCGGCTGACCGTCAGGCGGCCCGGCCGGGAGCGAGGTTGAACAGCGCGGCCGCGTTGTCGTGGCAGACCGCCCGCAGCCAATCCTCCCCCAGCCCGAGCCCGGCCAGCGCGTCCAGCGCCTCGGCGTACGGGTACGGGATGTTGGGGAAGTCCGTGCCGAGCAGGATCCGGCCCTGGAGGGCCCGCAGGCGCGGCAGTTCGGCGGGCGGGAAGGGACTGTCCCGCTCGGTGAAGGCGGTGAACGCCATCGTGGTGTCCAGCCGGACCCGCGGGTACCGCTCGGCCAGGTCGAGGAAGTCCCCGTACTCGGGCAGGCCCATGTGCGCCACCACCAGCGGCAGTCGGGGATGCCGGGCGAGCACCGCGCCGATCGGCCCCGGGCCGGTGTGCTTGCCGGGCGCCGGGCCCGAGCCGCAGTGGGTGACCACCGGGGTGCCGCTCTCGGCGAGCAGCCCCCAGACCTCGTCCAGCAGCGGGTCGGCGGGGTCGTACCCGCCGACCTGGAGGTGCGCCTTGAAGACCCGGGCGCCGTCGGCGAGCGCCCGCGCCACGTACCCGGCGGCCCCGGGCTCGGGGTAGAAGGTGGCGGTGTGCAGGCAGTCCGGGGTGCGGGCGGCGAAGCCGGCCGCCCAGGCGTTCAGCCAGGCCGCCATGCCGGGCTTGTGCGGGTAGAGCATCGCGGTGAACGCCCGGACGCCGAACTCCCGCAGCAGCTCGACCCGGCGGGCCTCCTCCTCGCGGTAGGTGATCGGCCAGGGCCGGCCCAGCAGCGGGCCGGCCGCGTCGAAGTACGCCCACACCTTGTCCAGGACGTTCTTGGGCATGAAGTGGGTGTGCACGTCGACCAGTCCGGGCAGGCCGAGGCCCTGCCAGAAGGCCCGGACCTCGGCGGCGCTCACCGCAGGACCGGGGTGGCCGCCCGGGCCAGGATCGCGGCGGTGTCCAGGCCGGCCGGCAGGGTGCCGAAGGCGCCGCCGTGGTCCCCGCCGAGCCGGGAGGCGCAGAACGCGTCGGCGACCGCCGGGCTGCCGTACCGGACCAGCAGCGAGCCCTGGAGGGCCAGCGCCATCGACTCGACCAGCCGGCGGGTGCGGTACTCCAGGTCGGTCGGGTCGGTGAGCTCCTTGCGCAGTCCCGCGACGGCGGTGTCCAGGCGGCGGTCCGCCCCTGCGGCCAGGTCGAGTTCGCCGAGGAAGGCCTCGACGCTCTCCGGGCGTTTGGCCATCGCGCGCAGTGCGTCCAGCGCCGCGACGTTGCCGGAGCCCTCCCAGATCGAGACCAGCGGCGCCTCCCGGTAGAGCCGGGGCATCCCGGACTCCTCCACGTAGCCGTTGCCGCCGAGGCATTCGAGGGCCTCGGCGGCGTGCGCCGGACCACGCTTGCAGACCCAGTACTTGGCGACGGCCAGGCCGAGCCGGCGGACCAGCGCCTCGTTCTCGTTGCCGGCCAGCGCCGCGTCGGTGGCGGCGGCCAGCCGCATGGCGACGGCGGTGGCCGCCTCGGACTCCACCACCAGGTCCGCGAGCACGTTGCGCATCAGCGGCTGGTCGACCAGCGCGGCGCCGAACGCCCGCCGGTGGGTGGCGTGCTGGAGGGCGCGGGTGGTGCCCAGCCGGATCCCGGCGGCGGCGCCGAGGGTGCAGTCCAGCCGGGTCATGTTGACCATCTCGATGATGGTCGGCACCCCGCGGCCCTCCTCGCCGACCAGCAGGCCGACCGCGCCGTCGTACTCGATCTCGGCGGAGGCGTTCGACTTGTTGCCCAGCTTGTCCTTGAGCCGCTGGAGCTGGATCCGGTTGCGCCCGCCGTCGGGCAGCACCCGGGGCAGCATGAAGCAGCTCAGGCCGCCGGGGGCCTGGGCGAGGGTCAGGAACAGGTCGGACATCGGCGCCGAGGTGAACCACTTGTGCCCGGTCAGCCGGTAACTGCCGTCGGGCTGCGGGACGGCCGTGGTGGTGTTGGCGCGGACGTCGGAGCCGCCCTGCTTCTCGGTCATCGACATGCCGGCGATCAGGCCGCGCTTGGTGTGCGGCTCGCGCAGTCCGAAGTCGTACTCGGGCGCCGCGAGCAGGGGTTCGAGCCACTCGGCGAGCGCGGGGGTGGCCCGCAGGGCCGGCACGGCCGCGTACGTCATGGAGACCGGGCAGGTGTGGCCCGCCTCGACCTGGCTCCAGACGTAGAACTTGGCGGCCCGGGCGGTGTGCGCGCCGGGGCGGTTGTCGCGCCAGGGGGCGGCGTGCAGGCCGTGGCCGACGGCGGTCCGCATCAGGTCGTGCCAGTGCGGGTGGAACTCGACCTCGTCGATCCGGTTGCCGAAGCGGTCGTGGGTGCGCAGCACCGGCGGGTGCTCGTTGGCCAGCCGGCCCCACTCGGCGGCCTGCTCGGAGCCGGCCAGCACGCCGAGCCGGTGCAGTTCGGGCTCGGCCCAGCCGGCGCCGGCCCGGTGCAGGGCCTCGATCAGGCCCGGGTCGTCGGCGGTGTCGTGGCCGTAGGGCAGCGGCACCTGGTTGGTGACCTCATGCGTCGGTGGCATCGTGTCCTCCCAGGGCACGCAGGGTGAAGGAGACCAGGCCGGGGATGACCTCGTCCGGGGCGGAGCCGGCGGCGAGCGGTCCGGCCAGGGCCTCGCCGACCGCGCCGACCAGCGCGGCGGCGGTGAGCTCCGGGTCCTGCTCGGGCAGCCGGCCGGCGGCGACGGCCGCCGCGATCTGGGTCGCTATCACGTCGCGGAAGGCCCGCCGGAACACCAGCCGCTCGGTGTCGACGACCGCGTCGGCGGGCTCGACCAGCAGCGCGTACGCGAGGCGCGGTGCCTTCAGCGCGCGGACGGCGAAGGTCTCGACGACGGCGGCGACCTTGGCCTGCGGGGCGTCGTGGCGGGCGACGGCCTCGGTGACGGCGGCGATCTCCCGGCTGACCACCCGCCGGAACAGCTCCACCGACAGCTCCGCCTTGTTGGCGAAGTGCTGGTAGAGGCTGCCGGTGGCGATGCCGGCCCGGTCGGCGACGGCGGCCATCGAGCAGCCGCCGTAGCCGCGCTCGGCCAGCAGGCCGACGGCGGCCTGGAGCACCGCCTCGCGCTGGGCGTCCAGGCGGGCCTGTACGGCGGGGGTGCGTCGGTAGGGCATGGGAAGCATTGAAGCATCGATTCAATACTTCGGCCAGGGGGCGCGCGGAGCCTCCTCAGAGCGACGGGAGCGGCTCGCCGGCCTTCGGCTCCCGGCCCTCGGCCAGCCAGAACAGGTACCCGCGCAGGTAGTCCTCCAGCCCGTCGTCCAGGTGGGCGGCGAAGGCCAGCAGCGACTTCCGCTCGTTGTCACCGCCGCCCCGGCCTGCCAGGTCCTCCTCGATCCAGCGGCGCACCCCCGCCCGGCCGGCCCACCACTCCCGGACGGCGTCCGGCGTCCAGTGCTCGTCACCGTCGCCGGCGTAGCCGCGGAAGAGCTCCTCGCCGAAAGCCTCCTGGAGGTCCGCCAGTTCGTCGGGGCCGGCGGCCTGGCGGTAGACGAATTCCGTGCCCCGGTCACCGAAGAGGACGTGCCGCGGCGCGCACGCCGGACCGTGCCCGCCGCTGTCGGTGGCGCCGCCGTAGAACGGCCCGGGGACGTTCAGCCGGCTGCGGTCCTCCCACCGGCCCTCGCCGACCTCCCGCGAAGGGGAGCCGATCAGCTGCAGCGGGTTCCAGTAGGCGACCTCCGCCGGGTCGCTCACCTCCGGCCGGCCGGCCGTACGCCGCCGCTCCGGGCCGCGCTCCGGCCGGTCTGGCGGCGGCCCGGCCGGGCGGCCGTCCGCCCGCCGCTCGCGGATCAGCAGCAGGCCGAGGGGCAGGGCGAGAGCTGCGGCGACGCCCAGCCAGATCTGGTTCACGCCGTCGACCCTACGGCCCGGCCATCCGCGCCGGAGCACGGGCGGCCGGGCGGCCGGGCGGCCGGGCGGGTCCTAGAGCCGGTGGTGCTCCTCCAGCAGCCCGGCCCGGTCGAGGTCGGTGAAGGGTGCGCTCTGGGCGAGGGCGGCGGGGCGGCCGGCCTCGGCGGCCCCCAGGCCCGCCCAGTCGAGCAGCTTGGCGGTGGCGGCGGCCGACTCGGCGGGCGTCAGCGCCGCGATCTTGGCGCCGTGATTGGCACCGGGGGCGGTGTAGACGTAGCTGTCCTCGCTGCCGCGGCCTAGGGTGAAGCGCTCGGCGCCCCACGGGTCGTTCTGGCCGTAGACGAAGATGATCCGCTCGGCGTCGTGCCGCACCCAGCGGTCGATGTCCCGCATGGCGGACGGGTCGAAGCGCATCGGGATCGAGCGCGGCACGTAGCTGCGCGGCGAGTAGAGCTCCTTGGTGTCGTAGTGCAGCAGCCCCTTGAGGTGCGACACGTCGAAGTTCGGGGAGCCCAGCTCGGTGCCGGCCTGGTAGTAGTACGCGGTGTACCCGGCGAGCGACTGGTCGCTGTTGGAGGTGACCCCGGAGTGCGTGTCGAGCCAGGCGTACAACTGGTCGTCGGTGGCGCCGGCGGCGGGCACGTCCGCGCAGTCCGCCTCGATGCCGTACTGCCAGAACGCCCAGACCACGTCGAGGACGCCGACCTCGTAGGCGCGGTCGGCGTTGCCGATGGTGGCGAAGGTGTTGCCCACCGCCGCGTTGTCGGCGGCGTAGCGGGGCTCCAGGGTGGCCCGGCGGACGAGGAGTTCGCGTTGGGCGGCGTCCAGCGCGGCCCGGCAGGCGGAGGTCCCGACCTGGTCGAAGAAGGCGCTGTAGGCGGAGTCCTCGCGGTCGTCGACGTCGTTCGGGGCGACGTAGGCCACCGTGCCGTCCACGTCGTCCGGGTAGAACCGCCGGTGGTAGACGGAGGACATGCCGCCCTTGCTGGCGCCGGTGGAGATCCACTCGTGGTCGTAGATCCCCTTGAGGGCGGTGATCAGCCGGTGGGCGTCGCCGGCGGCCTGCTGGATGCCGGCCTTGGACCAGTCGGCGGGCTGCGGCCGGGAGGGCGTGAAGTAGCGGTACTCGACGGAGACCTGGTTGCCGTCGAGCAGCCGGGTGGGCTCGGTGCGCGAGGGCGTGGTGCCCAGGGTGTAGCCGTTGGTGTAGAAGACGGTCGGGCGGTCCTCGCCCCGGTGGAGCACGCTGAACCGCTGCTGGAAGGTGCCCAGCCAGGGCCGGCGGTGGTCGACCGGCTGGGTGTACGTCAGCAGGAAGTACCGGTGCCCGGTGGTGGTGGGCTTCTCCTCGGTGACGGTCACCCCGGGGATCGCCGCCAGGCGGTCCTTGATGTCCGTGGCGGCCGCGGCGGGCCCGGCGCCCTCGCCGCGGGCCAGCGCCGGCGCGGCGGACCCGAGGGCGAGCAGGGGGATCAGTACTGCCGCTACCAGCAGCCTCTTGAGCGTGGTGCGCATCGACTCTCCGTTGTGTCGGCGGGTGGCGGTGCGGTGCCGGCCGGACGGGGCCTGGTGGGCCGTCCGGCCGGTGGTGCTCACGGCCGAGTGGGCCACCCGCTGGCTGCGGGCGGCCCACCGGCTGTCGGTCGGTCTCAGGGGCGCGGCAGGGTGCAGCCGGCGCGGGTCAGGTCGAGGCGGTTCCCGGCGGCGAAGCAGGCCGGGATCCCGTACGTCTGCTGGGCGTAGTTGATGCCCTGACGAACCGTCACCTTACCGTTCTGGTCGACCTCGCAGGGGTTGTTGACGGTGCACGACTCGCCGTCCTCGTTGCCGGTGTTGTTCACGGCGACCACCTCACCGGTGGCGGTGCTGACCACCGGCGAGCCGGAGGTGCCGCCGATGGTGTTGCAGCTGGAGGTGTAGCGGACGGAGTCCTTGAAGGTCCACTCCCCCTCCTTGAGGCGGTAGGCGAAGCCGTCGACCGAGCAGGAGTAGATCTTCTTCCAGTACCCGGAGACGACCTTGATCGAGGCACCCTGGGCCGGGTGGGTCGCGGCGATGGTCAGCGGCGCGATGCCGTACCGCGACTGGATCGCGGCGTAGGTGGTGTTGAGCTGGTAGAGCGACACGTCGGTGTCGGTCATGGTGCCGTAGACGACCTTGCTGGCGCGCAGCGTGCCGAGCTTGGCGCCGGTGGAGCTGAGCAGCGAGAAGGTGCGGCTGGAGGCCTGGCCGACGACGACCTCGCCCGGGCCGGGCATGCCGTTCTCCAGGCAGTGCCCGTTGGAGAGGACCAGCGCCGGGTCGCCGGCGGCGGAGCCCGGCATCCGGACCAGGGACCCGGAGCAGTTGCTGAGCGCGACCGTCCCGGCGAAGCTGACGGCGGCGGCGGGCTGCGCCTGAGCGGCCCGGTCGGCGGAGGCGTCCTGGCCGACGGGGACGGCCCGGTCGGCGGATACGGCCCGGGCCTGTGCGCCGGAGGGGGCGGCGGCAGCGGCGGGGGCGGCGAGGGCGGTGGCCCCGGCCAGCAGGAGCGCGGTGAGCACGCCTATGAGCGGCTTCTTCATGGGAGGGCCTCTCGTATGTGGGGGTGCACCAAAATTGGCGCGTGCATGACGAGATGTCAAGACACCCTCAACCACGGGAGAGCGGGGCCACCGGCCGCCGACGGACCGTCAGGCGTCCTTCCAGTGCCGGCGCCCCAGGCTGACCAGGCGCAACTGCATCCGGGCGGTGGCGGCGACCCGCCGGGCCGCCTCGGGATCGCCGGCCGGCGCCTCCAGGAAGGCCGCCGCGGTCGACACCACATGGCCGACGTAGAGCTCCGCCAGCATCCGCAGCTCCCCCTCGCCCCAGCCCGCGGAGACCGACTGCAGCGCGAGCGCGGCGCCGACCTCCTCGGCGAAGCGGTCCAGCTCGGCCGCGATCGCCTCCCGCACCTGCCGCGCGCCGCCGTGCCGCTCGCGCGCCAGGAAGCGGACATGGGCGGGGTGCTCCCGGACGTGCAGCTCGATGATCTCGACCGTACGGTCGATCAGCTCCTCGGCGCCGCCGCGCCCCTCCAGCACCGAGCGGACCAGCAGGTGCAGGCTGGCGAGCGACTCCTCCACCAGGGCCACGCCGAGGTCGGCCATGTCCCGGAAGTGCCGATAGAAGCCGGCCGGTGACATGCCGGCGGCCCGGGTGACCTCGCGGACGCCGAGGCTGGTGAGGTTCTGGTCCTCCAGCAGGCGCAGGCCCGCGTCCATCAGCGCGCGGCGGCTCTGCTGCTTCTGGGCCTGTCTGACCCCCACGGTGTGACTCACATCATTCAGTAAACAACTGTTTGCCGAGATTCGCCAGCGTAGAGTGATGATGTCAGCGAACAGTTGTCATCCCAAGTGTTCGCCGACCTTCTCCCGCCCGCCGACCGACCCGAGAAAGGCCCACCCCATGTTCCTGCTCGCCCTCCTGGTCGCCATGGGACTCCTCGCCGGCGCCGCCGTGCACACCTCGATGCCCGTCTTCCTCACCGCGTCGGCCGTCATCGCCCTGTGGCTGCTGGCCTTCGGCGCCCGCGAGGGCCTCGCCCGGCGCCGGGCCCGCTGACCTGCCCGCCCCGCGCATCCGGCCCCACCGGCCACCCAGCACCGGCCCACCAGCACCGGCCCACCAGCCATACGGCCCGCCGACCGCCTGGCCCACCACCGGACCCCGGCCACGGCGACCCCGCCGGAACGCCCATCGGAGGAACCCCGTGAACAGCACCCTGACCGCCCGTCACAGCACCGCCGACCGTCGGACCACGACCACGGACCGGGCCGGCACCGACCGGGGGGCCGCCGACGCCGACAACCTCGCCGTCGCCTCCTTCCTGCTCGGCCTGCCGGGCCTGCTGCTCTTCAACATCGCGCTCGGCCCGCTCGCGATCGTGCTGGCCGTCCTCGCCCTGGTCCGCGGCACCACCCGGCGCGGCCGCGCCCTGCTCGGCCTCACCCTCGGTGTCGCCGACCTCGCGGTGCTGGCCGCCACCACGCTGGCCGGCCACGGCCAGCTCTGGCACCTCGGCTGACCGGCGCCCAGGAAGACCGGGGGCACGGACGACCGGGGCACGGACCGACGGACGGCGATCGACCCGGCCCCGCCCGCTCCAGCGGCCCCCGCGACAGCCCTGCGACGGCTGCTCCGACGGCCACCGGACAGCCGTCCGGACCGGGGCCGGCCCCAGGCCCCTGCCCACCCGGTACCGGTGGCGACTACGCTCCCCGCATGGAGCCAACCTTCGCCGACTTTGCTTCAACTCCCTTCATTTCCAACAACATCGGCATCCGATCCGGGCCCGGCCCGGCATCGGCCGAGGGCTACCACGCGATCCCGCCCGGCAGCACGCTGGAGCTCGGCTTCGGACTCCCCGGGCGGCCTGCCGAGCTGACCGTCACCCTGGCCGCCGACGGCGCCCCCGTACTCTCCGTCAACGGCGAGCCGGTGGAGACCCGGCCCGGCCGCACGGACCCGACCGGCCCGGCCCCCTCGGGCGACTCCCCCGCGGGCCGACGACACCTCGGACCGCCGCCCTTCGGCGGGCGGACCATCACCGCCACGATTCCCGCCGGCCTGCTCCGGCCGGGCCACAACCTGCTCACGGTCGGCCCCGGCCCGGCCGCCGCCCGGGCCCTGCGGATCAGCCGGATCCTGATCGACCCCGCCGCCCACCCCGGCCGCGCCGAACGGGCCCGGCTCGCCGACCCGGACCGGGACAGGTTCGTCCCGGTCGGGACCCGGCTGCGGGTCTTCAGCACCCTGCGCACCCCGCTGGACGACGCCGGCGAACCGCGCCCCGGCGCCCTGTGGCTCGCCCTGGACGACGGCACCGCTCCGCAGTTGCGCACCCTGTCCTGGCTGGACGCCGAGGGCGGCCGCGCGGCGATCGGCTTCGGCGCCCGGATGCACCGCTTCCAGGGCCACTGGGTGGCGGCCGACGGCCGGCGGTTCAGCTACGAGGGCGACGCCGCCTCCCCCACCGGCCTGCCCACCGGACCGACCCCCGGCTGCCACGCCGTCTTCCACCGCCTGGCGGACGGCCGGCCGGGCCTCGACCTCCGGCTGGACGCGGGCGTCGCGCCGCTGCCGGTCGAGCTGGCCTGGACCGACACCGAGGGCCGCGCGACCTCCGTCCTGTTCGACGCCGGATGGGACACCTTCGTCGGCCACACCCACCGCGACGGGGCGCCGCTCGGCGCCTACCGGGGGCGCCGGGCGCCCGTCCTGCCCGGCGCGGGCGGCCCCGGCAACGGCCGGCCACCCGGCCATCAGCCGCAACTGCCGGGCGTGGGAGCCTCCTTCGCCCGGGTGCGGGCCGAACAGGTGGACTTCCCCGCGCTGTTCGCCTCCTACGCGCCGAACCTCGGCCCGCGCCCCGGCACCCCCCAGCAGATCCAGGAGGTCGGCGACCTCGTGCTGCCCACCGGCGTCCTGGCCGTCACCGACCCGGGGCCGGACGGGTGGACGGCGGACACCACCCTGCCGCCGGGCCGCTACCCCGTCGCCGTCGCCGTCGAACCGCTGGCCGACGCCCCGCAGGCCGGGCAGCACGCGCGGGTCCGGATGCTGGCGGTGGCCCTGTCGACCGACCCGCCGGTCAGCTGGGACAAGGAGACCTGGAGCGGCCCGAACGACAGCGGGCTGCTCTGCTTCGGCGGCCGCCCCGGCACCCCGTCGGCGGGGACGGCGCAGGCGGTCGGGCGGCTGGTGGAGCACGCCCGGCCGGTGCTCGCGGCCCGCCGGACGGCACGGGAGGGCGCCGGCCCGGACGGGACGACGGGCTCCGCCCGGCCGGCGGAGAACCCCTCCGGGCGCGACCCCGGCGCCTTCGCCCACGGCTGGCACGCGGCGCCGCACCCGGACGCCGGCGGCGTGGCCGTCGGCGTCCTGCTGGAGCGGACCGGCACCTCGGCCGACCCCGGGACGGGACGGGTCGGCCGGGACGCCGGGGGCCGCCCGGTGGCGTACGTGCACCACTTCCCGCAGGGCTGACCGCGTCGGGGGCCGTCAGGTCCGCGGACCTGACGGCCCCCGACGGGGACGGTGTGGACGGTGCCGGGCGGGGCGGCCCCGCGCGGTCAGTCCGAGGCGACGGCCCGCAGCACGTCGAGCCTGGCCGCCCGCCCGGCCGGGCGCAGGCCGGCCACCGCGCCCGCCAGCAGCCCGGCGACCAGCACCACGGCCAGCTGGAGCGGCGGGATCGCGAAGGAGCCCGTCCCGGCAGCGTCCGAGGCCTTCACCAGCGCCCAGCCCAGGAAGGCGCCGAGCCCGAGCCCGCCGACCGTGCCGAAGGCGGCGACCAGCACCGACTCCCAGCGGACCATGCCGCGCAGCTGGCCACGGGTCTGGCCGACCGCGCGCAGCAGGCCCAGCTCCCTGGTCCGCTCGTGGATCGCCAGGGTCAGCGTGTTGGCGATGCCCAGCAGCGCGATCAGCACCGCCAGCGCGAGCAGGGCGTAGACGACAGAGAGCATCATGTCGACGCCGGACGCGGCGCTCGCCGCGTACTGGTCGCGGTCCTGCACCTGCGGGTTGCCGAACGGCGCGGCGGCCCGTTCCACGGCGGCCCGGCCCTGCGCGAGCGGGACGCCCGGGCGCAGCGCGACGGCGACCATGGTGTCGCTGTCCTGGCCCCGGTGCGGCGCCCACGCCTCGCGGGTGACCAGGTAGTCGCCGGCGAGGCCGGCGGCGTCGTACACGGCCCGGACGGTGAACGGGCCGCTCGTCCCGTCGGTGAAGCCGACCGTGACGCTCCCGCCGAGCCGCCAGCCGCGCCGGTCCGCCTCGGCCCGGGAGACGGCGAGGCCGTCGGTGCCGAGCGCGCCCAGCGAGCCCTCGACCCGGCCGAGGTCGACGATGCCGGCCAGCCGCGCCGGGTCGGTGACGTCCAGCGTGCGGCCGTGGCCGTCGACCCGGGCGACGCCCCGGCCGAGGCCGACGCTCTGCCGCACCTCGGGCAGGCCGGCCAGCGCGTCCGCCAGCCGGGGGCTGAGGCCGCTGCCGCCGGCGCCGAAGGAGGGCGCGGTGACGGCGAGGTCCCCCGCGAAGGAGTCGTCGACCGTCCGGTCGAGGGTGGCCCTGATCGAGGCCCCGAAGACGGTGAAGAGGGTCACCACCGCGACGCCGATCATCAGCGCGGTCGCCGTCGCGGCGGTCCGCCGGGGGTTGCGGGCGGCGTTGCGCCTGGCCAGCGTGCCCGGGACCCCGCGCAGCCGGGTCAGCGGGGCACCCAGCGTCCGGACGGCCAAGGCGGCCGCTACCGGGCCCAGCACCACCAGCCCGGCCAGCACCGCCAGCGCCCCGGCGGTGGTCAGCACGACGGACGGGCCACCGGTGGCACCGGTCACGGCCAGCGGGACGCCGGCCGCCAGCAGCAGCCCGCCGAGCGCCGCCCTGGCCCGGCCGGCCCGGCCGTCGGCCGCCCGGTCCACCGCGGTCTCCCGCAGGGCGGCGAGCGGCGCCGTCCGCCCGGCCCGGACGGCGGGCAGCAGGGCGGAGCCGGCCGCCACCACCGTCCCCACCAGCAGCGGCAGCAGGACGGCGGCGGCGCTGATCACCGTGCCGCCGGTCGGCAGCGAGAACCCGAGGGCGGCGAACAGCGCCTTCAGGCCCGTCGCCACCCCGATGCCGCCGAGCAGGCCGGCCAGCGAGGCCAGCAGGCCCACCGCGAGCGCCTCCGCGAGGGTCGCGCCCAGCACCTGCCCGCGGGCCGCGCCGAGCGCCCTGAGCAGGGCGTTCTCCCTGGTCCGCTGGGCGACCACGATGGCGAAGGTGTTGTGGATGGTGAAGGTGGCGACCAGCAGGGCGATCCCGGCGAAGACCAGCAGCAGGGTGGTGAACATGGTCAAGAACCGGCCGGAGACCTGCGCGGTGCTCTCCGCGGTGGCGGCCGCGCCGGTCACCGCCTGCACGCCCGCGGGCAGGTACGGGGTGATCGCCCGGACCAGCTCGGCCTGCGAGGTGCCCGGCGTGGCGCGGACCTGCACGGCCGAGGCCTGCCCGGCGCCCTTCGGGGTGAGCCGGGCCGCGGCCTCCTCCGTGGTCAGCGCGGTGAAGGTGCTGGGGCCCATCCCGTCGGCGCTGTCGCCGAAGGTGGCGATGCCGACGATGGTGATCCGCAGCGGGTCGGGGGTGCGCAGCACCGTGGTGTCACCGAGGTGCAGGCCGCCGCTCCGCGCGGCCCCCCGGTTGACCACCGCCTCGCCGGGCGCGGCCGGTGCCCGGCCCTCGGCCAGCCGGTACGGGTTGAGCTCCGGGTCGGCCAGCCAGTTGCCGGCCAGCGTGGGCGGTCCCTGGCCGCCGACCGGCTTGCCGTCGCTGCCGACCAGCTGCCCCGCGCCCTGGACGGACGCCTCGGCGGCGGCCACCCCCGGGACGGTGCGCAGCCGGGCCGCGAGGGCGGCCTCGACCGGGGCCCGGACCCCGCCGGGGGTGCCCGGGGAGTCCAGCACGTCGGCGCTGCGCACCACGGCGTCGGTGCCGGCGTTGGCGTCGGCGAACAGGGTGTCGAAGTTGGCCCGCAGGGTGTCGCCGAGCACCATCGTCCCGGCCAGGAAGCTGACGCCGAGCAGGATCGACAGGAAGGTCCCGGCGAGGCGCCGGCGGTGGGCGCGCAGCGAGCGCAGGCTGATCCGCAGGGTGGTGCCGGCCGGGCTCATGACTGCCGCCTCTCGAAGGCCTTCATCCGGTCGAGCACCCGGTCGGCGGTGGGCGCGTCCATCCGGTCGACCAGGCGGCCGTCGGCCAGGAACAGGGCCTGGTCGGCGTAGCCGGCGGCGGTCGGGTCGTGGGTGACCATGACGACGCACCGGCCCATCTCGTCGACGGCCCGGCGGAGCAGCCCGAGGACCTCGCCGCCGGTGCGGGAGTCGAGGTTGCCGGTGGGCTCGTCCGCGAACACCACCTGGGGCCGCCCGGCCAGTGCCCGGGCGACCGCGACCCGCTGCTGCTGGCCGCCGGAGAGCTCGCCCGGGCGGTGGTGCAGCCGGTCGCCGAGCCCGATCACGTCGATCAGGGAGTCCAGCCAGGCCTGGTCGGGGGCGGCGCCGGCCAGGTCCAGCGGGAGGGTGATGTTCTCCCGGACGGTCAGCGTCGGGACGAGGTTGAACGCCTGGAAGACGAAGCCGATCCGCTCGCGGCGCAGCAGGGTCAGCCGGCGGTCGTTCAGGGTGCCGAGTTCGGTGCCGCCGATCCAGGCGCTGCCGGCGCTGAGGGTGTCCAGGCCGGCGGCGCAGTGCATCAGGGTGGACTTGCCGGAGCCGGAGGGGCCCATCACGGCGGTGAAGCGGGCGGCGGGGAAGTCGACGGTGACGTGGTCCAGGGCGCGGACCTCGGTGGCGCCGACGCCGTAGACCTTCACGGCGTCGGCGACCCGGGCCGCGACGTCCGGGACGAGGTCGAGGGTGGTGGCCCGGGGCTCGGTGGCACTCATTCGGCACCGCCCCGGCGCTCGCGCGGGTCCTCGGTGAGGACGGCGCGGCGGGCCCGGTACTCCTCGGCGTCGATGGCGCCCTCGGCGTAGCGGCGGCCCAGCACGGCCAGCGGGCTGTCCGGCCGTCCGGCCCAGCCCCGGCCCCGGAAGGCGCGCCGCAGGACGAGGACGACGAGGAGCACCACGACGATCCAGAACAGCGGGAACAGCAGGATCCAGGGGCCCGGCCCGTCCCACCCGTGGTCGGCGAGTGCGGTGGCGGCCGGCGTGACGCCGGCCAGCAGGGTGTCCATGACGGTTCATCTCCTCGGGCGGTGGCTCGTCCCGGGAGTGCTTCCCGGGGCATTTCGAGCATTCCGCCGAGGGGGGTCGCGGCGCGTCGTACGGGCAGCGGCTTCACGGCTACTGCGTGCGGAGTACCCGGCGGGCGGGCGGGTACCCCGCGGGCCGCCGCGCCGGTCGGCTCGGCCGGCGGCCCCGGAGCCGTCCTGGTCGGCCCAGCCGTCCCGGTCGGCCCGGTCGGTCCTGCCAGCCCTGCCAGCCCTGCCAGCCCGGGTCGGCCCTGCCAGTCCTGGTCAGCCCAGCCAGCCCTGCCAGCCCGGGTCAGCCCAGCCAGCCGGGCCGGACCAGCCCGGACTCGTAGGCCAGGACGACGAGTTGGGCCCGGTCCCGGGCGGCCAGCTTCACCATCGCCCGGCTGACGTGGGTCTTGGCGGTGAGCGGGCTGACCACCAGGCGCCGCGCGATGTCCTCGTTGGACAGGCCGAGCCCGACCAGGGCCAGCACCTCGCGCTCCCGGTCGGTGAGCACCGAGAGGTCCGGCCCCGAGCCGTCGGGCGCCTTGGAGCGGGCGGCGAACTCGCCGATCAGGCGGCGGGTCACGCCGGGCGAGAGCAGCGCGTCGCCCGCGGCCGCGACCCGGACGGCGCGCAGCAGGTCGGCCGGCTCGGTGTCCTTGACCAGGAACCCGGCGGCGCCGGAGCGCAGCGCCTCGAAGACGTACTCGTCCAGCTCGAAGGTGGTCAGGACGACCACCCGGACGGCGGCCAGGGCCGGCTCCCCGGCGATCCGGCGGGTCGCCTGCAGGCCGTCCAGCCGGGGCATCCGGACGTCCATCAGGACGACGTCGGGGGTCAGTTCGCGGGCGAGCCGGACGGCCTCCTCGCCGTCGCCGGCCTCCCCCACCACCTCCAGGTCCGGCTGGGCCTCCAGCAGGGCGCGGAAACCCGCCCTGACCAGCACCTGGTCGTCGGCCAGCAGGACCCGGATCACGTCGTCCCCTTCGTCGTCGTCCCCAGCGTGGCCCGGACCCGGAAGCCGCCGTCCGGCCGCGGGCCCGCCTCCAGCGTGCCGCCGAACGCGGCCACCCGCTCGCGCATGCCGACCAGGCCGCTGCCGGAGCCGCCCGCGTGGGCGTGCCCGGCCGGGCCCGGGTCCTCCACCTGGACGGTGAGGGCGTCGGCGTCCTCCCAGTCCAGCAGGACGTCGGCGGACCGCGCGGCCGAATGCCGGATCACGTTGGTCAGCGCCTCCTGGACGATCCGGAAGGCCGTCAGGTCGGCCCCGGCGGCCGGCGGCCGGGGCCGGCCGGCGACCCGCAGGGTCACCTTCAGCCCGGCCCGGCCCGCCTGTTCGACCAGCTCGTCCAGCCTGGCCAGGCCGGGGGCCGGGCCGCGCGGGGCGGCGGCGTCCGGCGAGCGGAGCGTGCCGAGCACCTGGCGCACCTCGCCGAGCGCCTCCTTGCTGGCGCTCTTGATCGTGGTCAGCGCCGTCCGGGCCTGCTCGGGCCGGGTGTCCAGCAGCTCCAGGGCCACCCCGGCCTGCAGGTGGATCAGCGAGATGCTGTGCGCCAGGATGTCGTGCAGCTCGCGGGCCATCCGCAGCCGCTCCTCGTCCGCCCGGCGGCGCTCGGCCTGTGCCTCGAAGGCCCGCCGGGCGTCCATCCGCTCCCGCCGGAAGCGCAGGATCTCGGCGACCGCGACCACCAGCAGCACCCAGGCCAGCGCCCCGGCCTCCTGCCACCAGAGGATCCGCGGCGCGGGCGCGCGCGACCAGTCGGCCGGCAGCACGAAGGTGACCAGGGCGTGTGCCAGGTAGCAGACGCCCAGGCCGGTCCAGGCCGCCCGGCGGTGACCGGTCTGCACGGCCGCGCAGACGGCCACCACCAGGCTGATGAACACCGGCCCGTACGGGTACCCGGCGGCCAGGTACGCGACGGTCACCGCCGAGACGCCGGCCACCACGGCGACCGGCCGGCGGCGGCGCAGCACCAGCAGCGCCGGGCCGAGCAGGAGCAGCAGGTAGCCGAAGGCGTCCAGGGCGGCCCGGCTGCCGGCCTGGTGACGGGCGGCCGCGGCGGTGCCGGCCACCTGGACCACCGCGATCACCAGCGCCGAGGCCACCGGCCAGCCGGCCTTGGCCGCGCGCACCCACGGAGGGCGCCAAGGACCGCCGTCCTGAGGATCTGATGCCATGCCGGAAGGCTAGACCGGCCGGTCCGCGCCGCGCGTCACCCCGCCGGGGCGGTCCGGCGTACTCCCTGCGTAGTACGGCGTAGTACGCGTAGTACGGCTCCGGCGGGCCGGCCGCGGTGGGAGCGGGGCACGGCGGAGCGGCGTACCGCGCGGGGAGGTCACGCCGGGGCGGCCCGTGCTCAGGCCGGGCCGCTCCCGGCGGCGGCCCCCGCCGTGGCGGGCGAGGGGAGCGGCGACGGGCCGGGCGGCGGGACGGCCGGCGGGACGGCCGGCACCCCCGCCACCGCGGCGCTCCGCGCCAGCCGGTCGGTGAGCCGGGCGGCCAGGTCCCGGTGATGGGCGCAGCGGCGGGGCTGGGCCAGTCCGGGGATGAGGACCTCCCACATCTCCAGCAGCCGTGCGGGGAGGTGCCCGGGCGACTCCAGCGCCCGGGCCACCAGGTGCACGCCGGTGAAGGAGCTGAGCACGAAACGCGCGCAGGCGTCCGGGTCGACGGCCGGGCGCACGTCCAGCTCCCGCACGCCCCGCCGCAGCTGCTCGGCGAGGACGCCGGTCCATTCCTCGAACGGACCGGCGACGGGATTGCGCAATGTCCCCCCCTCCAGGGTGAGCCGGACCCCGGCGCGGGCCACCGGGTCGGTGAGTACCTGCTCGGCCAGCACGAAGGGGGCCCGGAGCACCGTTTCGAGCCCGGGGAGATTGCGGGAGAGCAGCCGTTCCGCGGCGTCCGCCGACCGCTGGTGCTGGCGGGCGATCACGGCGCGGGCCAGTTCGTCCTTGGAGACGAAGTGGAAGTAGAGGGCACCCTTGGTGATGCCGCCCCGGGTGACGATGTCGCTGAGACTGGTGGAGCCGAACCCCTGGCGGTCGAACATCTGCGCCGCGGCCTCGATGATCGTTGTGCGGGTCTGCTCAGCACGCGGCTGCTTCGCCATGGCTGGTTCCTCCGGGGGTTCAACAGGGCCTGAACGTCGGGCGCACCCAGAAAACGGGTCGACCGGTATGGTCTGCAGGCCGAGACAAAATGTTAACGCATCATCCCTATCCCTGTTCCCGGCACCCCTGGACATTCCAGAACTGGGCAGTCGTGTCATGTGCCCTACAGATTCCGCCCACTGAGCCGCTGTCAGCACGACCGGCCCGGTGATTGACCGAGTGGTCTCGACCTTTTAAGAAGATAACGAATTAGGCACTTGTCCAGCGTCGACGGTTTAGTTATTGACGACAAGCACCGGGGGGCGTTTGACTCCGTGCTCGGCCGCAACGATGCGGCGCAGTCAGGAGGCACCACCCAGCATGAATGTTGTGACGCGACGCACCATCAGTGGCACAGCCGCGCTCTCACTCGCGCTCCTGGGCCTGACCGCCTGCGGTCAGGACGACGCGGGCAAGAGTTCGGGCGGCGTCGGCGCCACCACCGTCGGCCTGCTGCTGCCCGAGAAGACCTCCTCCACCCGGTACGAGGCCTTCGACAAGCCGCTGATCGAGGCCTCCGTCGCGTCCCTCTGCACCAAGTGCACCATCGACTACGCCAACGCGGACGGCAACGAGGAGACCCAGAAGCAGCAGTTCGACGCACTGCTGGCCAAGGGCATCAAGGTCATCCTGCTCGACCCGGTGAACGCCAAGAACACCGCGCCCTGGGTCCAGGCGGCCGCCGCCAAGGGCGCCAAGGTGGTCGCGTACGACCGCCTGGCCGCCGGCAACGTCGCCGCGTACGTCTCCTTCGACAACGCCCGCACCGGCGAGCTCCAGGGCAACGCCCTGCTGGACGCGCTCGGCCCGAAGGCCGCCGAGGCCGAGGTCGTCATGATCAACGGCGCCGAGTCCGACCCCAACGCCGCCAGCTTCAAGGCCGGCGCGCACAAGTCGCTGGACGGCAAGGTCAAGCGGATCTCCTACGAGCAGTCCGGCGAGTGGAAGCCGGAGGTGGCCGCCCAGAAGATGACCGAGGCGATCCGCCAGGTCGGCAAGGACAACGTCGACGCCGTCTACGTCGCCAACGACGGCATGGCCGCCGCCGTCATCGAGACCCTCAAGGGCGCCGGCCTCAAGAACGTCCCGGTCGGCGGCCAGGACGCCTCGCTCGACGCCGTCCGCCGGGTGCTCTCGGGCGAGCAGTCCTACACGATCTACAAGCCGTACAAGCCCGAGACGGACGCGGCCGCGACCATCGCCGTCCACCTCCTGAAGGGTCTGGACGTCACCTCGATCGCCAGCGCGATCACCGAGAGCGGCGGCTCCCACGTGCCGTCGATGCTCCTCACCCCGATCGTGGTGACCAAGCCGAAGGTCGCCGTCACGGTGATCGCCGGCGGGCTCTACACCGCGGCCGAGGTCTGCGCGGCACCGTACGCGGACGCCTGCGCGGCCGCCGGCATCAAGTAGCCCCCGTCACGGGCGGCCCGTTGACGGCGACCGGAGACGGTCCCGGTCGCCGTCAACGGGCCGCCCGGGTGGCCCGCCCGCCGTCGCGGCCGGTGCCGGGACGCACCGGCGGCGGCCGGCGGCGGGCCACCCGGCGGGCGGTCAGGCCCGGTCCACCGCCGCCGAACGGCGGTCGAACACCTCCGGCCGGGCGGTGCGCAGGGCCGTGGACAGCGCGCCGATCAGCACCGCCTCGTCCCCCAGCAGGCTCGGCGCCAGCCGCGGCCGCAACGGGGTGAGCGCGTGCAGCGCCTCCTCGACCCGGTCGAGCAGCAGGTCGGAGCTCTGGCCCATGCCCCCGCCGAGCACCACCAGGTCCGGATCGATCACCGAGGACACCACGGCCACGGCGTACGCGAGCTGCTCCGCCTGCCGCTGCACCGCGGCGAGCGCGGCCGGATCGCCGGCCCGCGCGGCGTCGAACACCTGCTTGGCGGTGGCCGCCCCGCGCACGCCCAGTTCCCTGGCGCTCCGGACCACGGACTCCGCCGACGCCGCCGACTCCAGCATCCCGGGCCGCTGGTCGTGGTCCCTACCCTCGTCCCCGCCCTGGTCGGGGCCCTGCTCGGGGGCCTGGTCCGCACCCTGGCCGCCGCCACGGCCCCCGCCGGCCCCGGCACCCGGGCCCCCCGGCAGCGGCAGGAAACCGATCTCGCCGGCCGCCCCGTGCGCGCCGCGCTGCAGCTTGCCGCCGGAGACCACGCCCATCCCGATGCCGGTGCCGAGCAGCAGGTAGACGAAGTGCCGGCTCCCCGCCCCCGCACCGCGCGCGTACTCCCCCAGTGCCGCCAGATTGGCGTCGTTGTGCACGCTGATGGTGGTGTCCAGGCCCGCCCTGATCCGGTCGAACAGGCCGCGGCGCCCCCAGCCGGGCAGCTGCGCCGCGTACCGGACGCGTTGCTCCGTCTCGTCCCAGACACCCGGGGTGCCGATGGCGGCGTGCACCACGGCGCCCGGTCCGATCCCGGCCTCGGCGATCGCGGCCCGGGCCTCGGCGATCACCGCGTCGGCCACCGCGCCGGCCGTACTGCCCCGGTTCGGGACGTCCCGCCGCGCGGTGATCTCCCCGGCCAGGTCGGCGACGGCGACCCGCAGCCGGCCCCGGCCGATGTCCACGCCGAGCACGTACCCAGCGGTCGGGTCCGGCTCGTACAGGACGGCGACCCGGCCCCGGCCGGGTGCCAGCAGCCCGGCCTCACGGGCCAGTCCGGCCTGCTCCAGGGTGGCCAGCGCAGCCGAGACGGTCGGCTTGGAAAGGCCGGTGTCCCGGGCCAGTTGAGCACGGGAGGCGGCGCCGGTGGTCCGCAGCCGTTCCAGCAGCAACCACTCGTTGTTGCTGCGCAGCCGCTGCCTGCTCCAGGGCTGCTCGGCGGCCGACCCGGGCGCCGGGTCGGGCCCGCCGAGATCGCGGCCGCCCTGCTCCCGGCCGCCGCCCTCCGGGCCGTCCGCCCCCCTCCGGAGGCCCTCACCGGAACCCTCGCCGAGACCCGAACCGGGGGGACGGCCTGACGTCCCGTCCGTCACGGACCGCCCGCCCGGGCCTGAGGTCCGGTCGGAACGCTGGTCGGAGCCCGGGCCGGGTCTCGCGGCCGGGTGGGAGCTCATGGGTCGCCTCCGCGCCTGAAATGGTGTCGGTGATCTTCTGACTTCCTCCGCAACTGTATGCGCCGGCACGGCTGCGCCGACCGGTGGTCAGCAAGGTCGATGTGATGCCGGGGTGCCGCCGGTGTGACGCGGGTGTGGACGCGCGAGCGGGCACGGCCGTCCGGGATCGGGTGGGCGTGCGCGTACGGGCACGAGCTGCACGCGCGTCCGGGCAGAGCGGGTGCGCGTGCGCGTGCGGGCGAAGGTCATGGGCAAAGGTGGCGGGCAGGCGCACGGCGGGAGGCGCGCGGGCGGGAGTGGGGGCACCGGAAGGGGCGCGCGGGCGGCGGCGCGCGGACCCGGTGCGGCACGGGCCTGGCCACCCGCTCCGCCAATGAGTTAAGTTAGCCTTACCTAAGTCAAGCGGAAGGCAGCCATGCGCCCCACCGACGTCAGCACCCCGGCCCCCACGGACGCCGAGCGGGTCCGCAGCGTGCTCCAGGCCGCCTGCTCCCTGACCGCCACCACCCGGGCCGGCCGCCACGACCTGCTCGGCCCGCACCTGCTCGGCTTCGGCAGCGCGAGCGGCTTCGGCCCCGCCCCCGAGCCGGACTTCGCCGCCCAGGGCGCCGGCCCCTACCTCCAGGCCCCCCGGGACTGCCGCCTCACCCGCGAGGCGGCCGAGGCCGACGAGGACGGCCTGCCCGTCCTGCTCGAATGGACCGACGTCGCACCGGTCGCCGTCCGCGACCGGGTCCGCTGCCAGGTGCGGATCGCCGGCCGGCTCGGCCGCCCCCGCGAGGCGGCGGACGGCACCGTCAGCATGCCGCTCGACCCGACCCAGGCCCTGCTCGGCACCGGCGGGACGCACACCCCCGTCGACCTGGACGCCCTCGCCCGGACCGCCCCCGACCCGCTCGCCCCCTACGAGGCGGTCCTGCTCACCCACATGACCGACGACCACCACGACCAGGTGGCCGCCCTCTCCGGCCTGGTCGACCCCCGGCTGCTGATCGGCGTCACCCGGGCCTGGCCGCTCGCCATGGACCAGTACGGCATCGTGCTCCGCCTGGAGACCCTCCGGACCCACCACGACGTCCGTCTCCCGTTCGAGCAGCCGCTGCTCGATCCCGACCAGGTCGGCCACCGCATCCACGCCCTGCTGCACTCGGCGAGCCGGGTCCGCACCCGCCGGCTCCGGCTCCACACCGAGCGCCGCTGACCCGCCCCCGCCCGGCCCCGCCCGCTCCCCCGGTTCGCATCCGAGCCCGCGTCCGCCCCGGCCGCCGGACCGGGACGGGCTGACAACCCCCGCCCGCTCGCGGCATAGTGACGCCGTGATCGGACGCCTGTTCTCGCTCGTCATCGACTGCCCCGCCCCCGCCGAACTCGCCGGCTTCTACGAGCGGCTGCTGACCCTCGCCCGCGTCGAGGACAGCGGCGACTACGTGGTGCTCGAAAGCCCGGACGGCCGGGAGCGGGTGACCTTCCAGCGGGTCGACGGCTACCGGCCGCCGCGCTGGACCGACCCCGGCCACCCGCCGCAGATGCACGTCGACGTCCTGGTGGCCGACCTGGACGTGGCGCAGGAGGCGGTACTGGCCCTGGGCGCGACCCTGCTGGAGGGCTCCGACAAGCCGATCGGCTACCGGGTGTACGCGGACCCGGCCGGCCACCCGTTCTGCCTGGTCACCCACGAGGGCGTCACGCCGCCCGGGCCGCCGGCCCCCGGCGAGGAGGCCGGACGGCCGGGCCCGGACGACGACCGCTGACCGGACGGCCGGACCGGTCGGGGAGGGGCCAGGCCGGTGAGGCCGCTTCAGACCCGGTCAGGCCGGTCAGGAGTGGAAGACCTCCCACACCGAGGTGATCTTGCCGGCGGGGCCGAGCGCGATCTCGTGGGTGGAGCACCAGAAGCACGGGCGCTGCTCGAAGTCCTCCGTCCTGCTCCGGCACTTGGTGGTGTGCGGGGCCGGCTCCGCGAGGGTGACCGCCTTCTCCGAGCCGGTCAGGCCGACCTCGAAGGCCTTGGCACCCACCGCGAAGCCGTACGCCTTCTCCGGCCCCGCGCCGCCGGCACCGCCACCGGTGCCACCGCCACCTCTCCGGCAAACAGGGGGTCACGGCCGCGGCCTCACCGCCAGTCGTCCCCGCGTGGTTCGTCGCCCGCCGTCCTGACCTGCCTGCGGTAGGCCCCCGGCGGCGCTCCGAAGTGTCGTTTGAAGGCCTTGGCGAAGGCGAACTCCGACGTGTACCCGGTGTGCTGCGCGACCGTGCTCAGCGGGGCCGCCGAGTGGTGCAGCAACCGCGCCGCGGTGGCCATCCGCCAGTTGGTCAGGTAGGTCAACGGCGGCTCGCCGACCACCGAGGCGAAGCGGCGGGCGAACGCCGCACGGGACAGCCCGGCGCGGGTGCCCAGCGACTCCACCGTCCAGGGGTGGCCGGGGTCGTCGTGGATCGCCTTCAGGGCCGGGGCGACCGCCGGGTCGGTCAGCGCGGCCGTCCAGCCCCGGGTCCGCTCCTTCGGCAGTTCGGCGTACCACGACCGGAGGATGTACAGCAGCAGCAGATCGATGAGCGCCGTGACCACCGCGTCCGACCCCGGCTGCGGCGCGTGGAACTCGGCGCACAGCTGATCGACCGCCGAGCGCAGCACCGGGTGGCGGCCGGGGACCGCGGGGAGGTGGACGACCTCCGGCAGATCGCCGAACAGCGGATGCGGGCGGTCGACGTCGATCGCGTACGCGCCGCACACCAGCACCGTGCGCGGCCCCGGTCCGTCCACCGTGACCTGGCCGATCGGCGAGGAGCGGTCCACGCGCTCCGGTACGAAGTCCACCGGGTCGCGGTCCGGCAGGTCGCACAGGACGTGTCCGCTGCCGCGCCGCAGGAACACGATGTCGCCAGGGCCGAGCGCGAGCGGCCGGCCGTGCGGTGGCAGCAGGTGGCAGTGGCCTTCCACGACCACGTGGAATCCGGCTCCTGAGACGGGCTGGAACTTCAGGGCCCACGGGGCGTGCGCCTCGGTGCGGCTCACCATCGGGCGTCCCGTGCGCAGGACTTCGAGGGTGTCGCTCAGGATGTCCATAGCGCCACCCTAATGCCTGTTCGGCGAGACGATATGACAAAGAATCGAGATCTTCAGTCATTCATCGTCTCGGCCTGGAGCCATACGTTCGGGCCATGGAGGTGCCGGGCCCCGGCACCTCGTCGACGAAGGAACGGACACCTCATGTCTCTGGCCGGCAAGAAGATCGTGATCATCGGCGGAACCTCCGGCATCGGCTTCGCGGTGGCCCGGCAGGCCGTGGCGGCCGGCGCGGACGTCGTGGTCGCCTCCAGCAACCAGGGCCGGGTGGACGCCGCGACGAAGCGGCTGGGCGGGGCGGCCGAAGGCCACCGCCTGGACGTCGCCGACGGGGGCGCCATCGCCGCGTTCTTCGAGCAGGTCGGGGAGTTCGACCACCTCGTGTACACCGCGGGCGAGTCCCTGCTGATCAAGCCGCTGGCCGACACGGCACCGCAGGAGGCCCGGGCGCTCTTCGAGCGCCGGTTCTGGGGCGCGTTCCTGTCGGCCAAGTACGCCGCACCGCGACTGCGCGACGGCGGCTCGATCACCTTCAGCTCGGGCGTCCTCGCGATCCGCCCCCTGGCCGGAACCGCGCTCGCGGCGGGCATCACCGGCGGCGTCGAGGCCCTGTCCCGGGCACTCGCCGTCGAACTCGCCCCGCTGCGCGTCAACGTGGTCCAGCCCGGCGTGATCCGCACCGAGCTGTGGGACAGCAGCGTCCCGGACCCGGAGGCCTTCCTCCAGGGCGCCGGGTCCGGGCTGCTCACGGGGCGTGTCGGCACGGCCGAGGAAGCCGCGGCGGCCTATCTGTTCGCCCTGTCCAACGCCTACGTCACCGGCACCACGCTCGCGGTGGACGGCGGCGCGGCACTGGTCTGACACCGGCGCGACGCACCCCGGCCCACGGAGCGACGCCGCGGCCCTCACCGGCCGCGGCCCGCCGCCCCCTCCGGCGCGTGGAGCGCGAAGTCGCACCGGAGTCCCGGCCGGCCGGGAGCAGCTCAGCGGGCCCGGGGCCCCGGCAGGCGCACCGTCACGCACAGGCCGCCGCCCGCCCGGGCCCGCGCACGGACGGTGCCGCCATGGCTCTCGACCACCGCCTGCACGATCGACAGCCCGAGCCCGGAGCCCGGCCGGCCGGTCGCCAGCCGGGCGGCCGCGCCCCGGTGGAACGGCTCGAACAGGTCGTCCACCTCGGCCGGGTCCACCGCGCAACCGGTGTTCTCGACCCGCAGTTCGGCGCCGCCGCCGACCTTCGCGGTACTGACCCGGACCAGCCCCCGGCCGCCCCCGGCCGGACCGTTGTGCCGGACCGCGTTCTGGACGAGGTTCACGGCGACCTGCCCGAGCAGCACCGGATCGCCCGAGGTGGGCGCGCCGGCCAGGTCGCAGCTGAGGTCGATGCCGGCCGCGGCGGCCTGCTCGCGGTGCGCGTCCACCGCGTCGGCGGCCTGCCCGGCGAGGTCGGCGGGCAGGTAACTCCGCGGCCCTTGCTGCCCCTTGGCGAGCAGCAGCAGGCTGTCGACCAGGCGCTCGCTGCGCGCGGTCGCCCGCAGCGCCCGCTCCAGCGAAGGCCGTAGGTCCTCGGGCACCCTGCCCTCCGCGAGCGGGATCTCCAGCGAGGTGCGCTGCAGCGCCAGCGGGGTGCGCAGCTCGTGCGAGGCGTTGGCGGCGAACCGGCGGTTCGCCGCGAAGGAGCGCTCCAGCCGGACGAGCATCGCGTCGAAGGTGTCGCCGAGTTCCTTGATCTCGTCCTCGGGGCCGGTCAGCGCGAACCGGTCGTGCAGGTTCTGCTCGGAGATCCGCCGCGCCGCCGCCGTCACCGTGCGCAGCCGGGCCACCGAGCGCCCCGCCGTCCACCAGCCCAGACCCGCCGAGACCAGCGCCATCACACCGAGGGCGGCCAGCGACTGGCCGACCAACGAGCCCAGCACCACGGTCTTGAAGTCGACGAACCTGGCGCTCGCGAAGGTGGTGGCCTGGGCCGCCTGCGGTGCGGTCAGCCCGGACACCGCGCCCCCGTACGGCTCGGCCGGCCTGGCCAGGAGGGCGCCCGCCAGGAGCGGGTCGTCCGCCTCCGGGAGGGTGGTGGCCGCACTGGCCGCACTGGTCACGGTCGCCGGGACGGTGGTGATCACGGCCTGGTTGTCGCCGATGATCCGGTTGACCGCGAGGTACTGGACGACGAGCAGGACGGCCCCGCAGGCCAGGAACAGCCCGGCGTGCAGCAGCGCCAGCCGGGTGCGGATCCGCAGCCCGCCGCGCCCGCGCACCGGCTCCACCTGCTCCACCTGTACCGTCGGCCCCGTGCCCGCGCCCGCACCCGCGCTCACAGCCGGTATCCGATCCCGGGCACGCTCTCGATCAGCGGCGGTTCGCCCAGTTTGCGGCGCAGCCCGTGGATGGCGACCTTCACCACCGTGCTGCGCGGGTCGACGGCCTCCTCCCACGCCTCGTCCAGCAGGTCCCCATGGGTGACCACACCACCGTCGGCGGCCAGCAGCAGTTCGAGGATGAGCATCTCCTTCGGGCTGAGACGCAGCAGTCGCCCGTCCCGTTCGGCCAGGTGCCGCTGGGTGTCCAGGACGACGCCGTCCCGCGCCAGCACGGTGCTCCGCGCCCCCGCACCGCCGCGCCGGGCCAAGGCGTGGACGCGGGCGACGAGTTCGGTGTACGCGAAGGGCTTGGCGAGGTAGTCGTCGGCGCCCAGGTTCAGCCCGTCGACCCGTTCGGCCAGCGATCCGGAGGCGGTCAGCATCAGGATCCGGGCCCCGTGGCCCGTGGCGACCAGCGTGCGGCACACGGCGTCGCCGTGCAGGACGGGCAGGTCCCGGTCCAGCACGACGACGTCGTACGAGGCGCCGGCCGCCCGGGAGAGCGCCTGCGCGCCGTCGCCGGCGGTGTCGACCGAGAAGCCCTGCCGGCGCAGTCCGTCGGCGAGCAGGTCGGCCAGCTCCGCCTCGTCCTCGACGATGAGCACCTTCATCCGTGTTCGACCCCTCTGGTCATGAGCGTTTTCGGTCTGGTCATGCGTGTCTCCGCCCGGTCCGGGCCCGTCGGCCGTCCACCGGGCCGTCCGGCTTCCGGCTTCCGGCTTCCGGCTTCCGGCTTCCGTGCGGCGTCCGGCGGACGGCCCTGGCGCGCATCCGCACGTCACGGCCCGCCGCTCCCGGCTCCGGACAGCATCCGCCGCAGGGGGTTAGCTCCCGGTTAGCACCGCCCGAACCGGGCCCGAACCGGCCCTTCCGTAGAACTGCCGCATGCCGGGCGGCAACGGGCCGCCCCGGGCGAAGGGACCTCGCGATGCGGAACCCCGGCGAACGCGACCACGACCGTCACGGCAGCTGTCACACCACCTCCGACCACCTCCCGGACGGCGCCGGCCGGTACACCGGCCGGCTCAGGCTCGCGGTGCTTGGTGCCACCGCGCTGGCGCTCGGCACCGTCCTGCTGCTCTCGTCCTGCTCCGCCGGCGACGGCTCGGGCCGCGGCGACAAGGTCGCCTCGCTCGCCGGCAAGGGGGCCTCGTCGGGCGCTCCGGCGCAGGCCGCCGCCGGCGAGAAGGGCGACATGGTGAAGTTCGCCGGCTGCATGCGCGAGCACGGCGTCGACATGCCCGACCCGAACGCCGACGGCAGCATGCCGGCGATGGCCGCCCGGCCGGCGGACGCCGCCGGCAGCGCGGAGGCGGAGAAGATGCAGGCCGCCGACGAAGCCTGCCGCAAGTGGCTCCCGAACGGCGGTGTGCTCTCCGAGAAGGACAAGGCGGAGCAGCGCGAACGGGGGCTGCAACTGGCGCGCTGCATGCGGGACCACGGCGTCGACATGCCCGACCCCAAGCCGGGCGAGGAGGGCGGGCTGACCCTCGGCAGCGACAACGCCGACAAGGACACCATGGAGAAGGCCATGCAGGCCTGCGCGGGCGGCGCCCTCGGCGCGGCAACGGTGGTGGCCCCGTGACCGATCCCGTGACCGATCCCGTGACCGATCCCGTGAGCTACCCCGTGGCCGACCACGTAGCCGGCCCAGGGACCGATCCCGCGGCCGGCACCGGCCGGCGGCCGGCCGGCGGCACCGCCCCGGACGACCTGCCCTCCGCCGCCGCCCCGACCGGGCGCGGCCGCCGGGGCACCCGTACCCGGGCCTTCGTGATCGCCGCCGTCGCCGTGCTCGCCGCCCTCGGGGCCGGCGGGGCCGTGGTGCTCGCTCCCGGCGGCCCCGGGAAGGCCGCCGCCCGGCCCGAGGAGCACGGGACGACCACGCCGATCGTCCGGGGCGACCTGACGGTGACCGCCGACGTGGACGGGACGCTCGGCTACACCGGCACCGGATCGCTGTACGCCCAGGCTCCGGCGCCGGCCCCGGACAAGGGATCGGGTCAGGGCCCGGGCCAGGGCGCCGGCCCCGGCGGCGCTCCCCGGCCGCAGGGCGGCGGCCCGTCCTCGCCGAGCCCGTCGGGCGGCCCGAAGGGCGGCGCCGGACCGGACGCGGACGACCAGGACTCGGGCACCCGCCTGTTCACCGGGCTGCCCAAGGTCGGCGACTCCTTCAAGCGCGGCGACACCGTCTACCACGTCAACGGCCGTCCCGTGCCGCTCTTCCAGGGCGAGGCACCGCTCTGGCGAGCCCTCGCCAAGGGCGTCCCGGACGGCCCGGACGTCCGCCTCCTGGAGCAGAACCTCGCCGCCCTCGGCTTCGGCAAGGACCTCCAGGCGGACGAGAAGTTCACCGACGCGACCACCGCCGCCGTCAAACGCTGGCAGAAGTCCCTCGGGGTGCCGCAGACCGGCCGGGTCGACCCGTCCGCGATCGTGGTCCAGCCGGGCCCGGTCCGGATCACCGCCGTCAAGGTGGTCGTGGGCGCGCCCGCACAGGGCGAGGTCGCCGCCGTCTCCGGCACCGGCCGCCAGATCAGCGTCAACCTGCCGGTCGACAAGCAGACCCTGGCCAAGCAGGGCGACAAGGTGACCGTGCGGCTGCCCGACGGCAGCTCGACCGCGGGCACGATCACCTCGATCGGCACCGTGGCCGCCAAGGAGGAGAACCCCGGTCCGGGCCTGGGCGGCGGCGGCAAGGCCACCGTCCAGGTCCTGGTGGCGCTGGACAAGCCCGAGGACGCGGGCACCCTGGACGGCGCCCCCGTCACGGTCGGCTTCACCAGCCGGAGCCGCAAGGACGTCCTGTCCGTACCGGTCAACGCCCTGGTGGCGCTGGCCGAGGGCGGGTACGCCGTGGAGGTGGTCGAGGCGGCGGGCAGCCGGCGACTGATCGGGGTGAAGCCCGGCCTGTTCGCCAACGGCCGGGTGGAGATCGGCGGCGAGGGCCTGCGCGAGGACCAGAAGGTGCTGGTGCCGAGCCCATGAGCGCTGCGCCCGACCCGCTGCCCGACCGGTCGCCCGACCTCCTGCCCGACCCGCTGCCCGACCCGGCCCCCGGTCTGCTCGACGGGCGGCTCCCCGGCCCGTCCCCCGCGGTGATCGCGCTGCGCGGGGCCTCGAAGACCTACCGCGGCGGCCTGACCGCCCTCGACAGCGCCGACCTCACCATCCGCCAGGGCGAACTCCTGGCCATCGTCGGCCCGTCCGGCTCCGGCAAGTCGACGCTGCTCAACCTGATGGGCACCCTCGACCGGCCCAGCTCGGGCAGCGTCGAGGTGCTCGGGCACGACATCGCCAGGCTCTCCGACCGCCGCCTGTCGGCCGTCCGGGCGCACTGGATCGGCTTCGTGTTCCAGCAGTTCTTCCTCTCCCCGCACCTCAGCGCACTGGACAACGTCGCCACCGGACTGCTCTACCAGGGTGTCCGCCACACCCGGCGCCGCCGGCAGGCCGCCGAGGCGCTGGAGCGGGTCGGCCTCGGGCACCGGCTCGGCCACCGCCCGCACGAGCTGTCCGGCGGCGAACGCCAGCGCACCGCGATCGCCCGCGCCCTGGTCGCCCGGCCGCAGATCGTCCTCGCCGACGAGCCCACCGGCGCTCTGGACTCCGCCTCGGGCGCCTCGGTCGTCCAACTCCTGCGCGAGCTCAACGCCGAGGGAACAACGATCGCGGTCATCACCCACGATCCGCAGCTCGCCGCCGGCCTGCCCCGCCGGGTGCGGATCCTGGACGGCCGGATCCGCGAGGACACCACGACGAAGGCGGTCGCATGAGCACCCCGGCCACCTCTCCCACCACCACCGCCGCCACCGCCACCGCCGCCGCCCCCGCGTCGAGCAGGCCCTCACCGGACGGTCCGGAGCACACCGCCCGGACCGCCCACCCGCTGCCGAGGCCGGCCCGGCTCCGGCCCCGCGACGCCCTGGCCGTCGGCGTCTCCGGCCTGCGCGGCCGCAAACTGCGGGCCGTGCTCTCCGCCCTCGGCATCGCCATCGGTGTCGCGGCGATGGTCGCCGTGATCGGCATCGGCACCTCCAGTCAGGCCCAACTCGCAGCCCAGATAGCCAAGCTGGGCACCAACCTGCTCACCGTCGGCCCGGGCCAGAGCTTCACCGGCAAGGACAGCCCGCTCCCCACCGACGCCGATGCGATGGTGCGACGCATCGGCCCGGTCAGCTCGGCCACCGCGACCGGGAAGACCCGGGCGACCGTACGCCGCAACGACCACGTCGACGCGGGGATCACCGGTGGCATCGCCGTCCTGGCCGCCCGCGAGAACCTGCTCGACACCGTCGGCGGCCACCTGAGCAGCGGCCGGTTCCTGACCGTCGCGAGCAGCAAGTACCCGACCGTCGTACTGGGTTCGAAGGCCGCGGCCCGCCTGGCCGTCGAGCGGCCGGGCGGCCTGGTCCGGCTCGGCGAGCAGTGGTTCACCGTCACCGGCATCCTCGACCCGGTGGCGCTGGCCCCCGAGCTCGACACCGCCGCCCTGGTCGGCTGGCAGGCCGCGGCCGAACACCTCGGCTTCGACGGCCACCCCACCACGGTCTACACCCGCACCGCCGAGTCCGCCGTCGAACAGGTCCGCGACGTACTGGCCCCGACCGTCAACCCCGCAGGACCCAACGAGGTCAAGGTCAGCCGGCCCTCCGACGCGCTGGCCGCCCAGCTCGCCGCCAGGAACACCTTCAACGCCCTGCTGCTGGGCCTGGGCGCGGTCGCCCTGCTGGTCGGCGGCGTCGGCGTGGCCAACACCATGGTCATCGCCGTCCTGGAACGCCGGCAGGAGATCGGCCTGCGACGCTCCCTCGGGGCCAACCGGGCCCAGATCCTCACCCAGTTCCTCACCGAGGCGGTCACCCTGGCCGGGCTCGGCGGCCTGGCCGGCGCGGCCCTCGGCGGCGTCGCCACCTACGGCTACGCTGCCGCCAAGCACTGGCCCTTCGCCATCCCCGGCGGAGCCCTGGCCGCCGCCGTGGCCGCCTCGGCCCTGGTCGGCGCCGTCGCCGGCCTCTACCCGGCCTCCCGGGCGGCCCGGCTCACCCCCACCGAGGCCCTGTCCACGGGGTGAGCCCCGGACGGCGGCCGCCGGGCCCCGGCCGGTGCGAGCGCCCTCCCGGGCAGGCGCGCACCGTCCGGGGCCCGGCGCGTGCACCGGACACCCGCCGCTATTCGGACTCGCGCTTCCCGTTCTCCGCCTCGGCGATGCCCGCCGCCCGGCCGGCCTCGTACACCTCGCGGACGAACTGGACGGCCGCGTTCGGATCGATGCCGTCGGCCAGGTGGATGAGCTGCTCGGAGTACTTCGCCAGCCAGCGTTGAGTAGTAGCCATGCCCCTATCCGATCGCTGGTTCCGCCCTCCCGCACCCGGATGGGTCCGATCAGGCGGTGCGCCCGTCCCCCTTCGCGCTCCCCGCCGCGCCCTCAGGCCGGGGTCTGCGCCGAAGCCGACTCCTTCGCCTCGGCCGCCGCCGGCTCCTTGAGGCGCTTGCCCAGCAGCACGAACAGCAGGATCAACCCGACCGTGAGCAGGATGTGCCCCAGCCCGGCCGTCATCGACACGGCCTCCGGCACGCTGCTGCCCAGCACGGTCTCGGTGCCGTGGACGAACATCATCGAGACGGTGATCCCGATCCCGGCGTTGTAGAACCAGAAGAAGGCGGTGAACAGCCTCGTCCCGGACAGCTGGAACAGCTTGTCCAGGGCCAGCACGATCAGGAACCCCAGCATCCCCAGCGCCAGCAAGTGCGTGTGGATCAGCGCCAGTTGGGTGTCACCCTCGAAGTCGTTGGCCTTGGTGAACTCCCGGTAGTACAGCCCCGAGACCACGCCCAGGATCATGTAGACGTGCGCCGCGTAGTAGGACTTCCGCATCCTCGTACCCACTCCCCCGCAGATCAAGTACCGCTCTTTCGGGGGCCATTGAAGCACTCAGCACGCGTCCGGTCATCGGTTCGGACACAGGGGAAGGACGTCGGACGGCGCCACACCCTCCCCACCGGCACCACCGTTCCGCCCGGACGGGCTCCGCCACGGTTCGACGGGGCCGGACGGCTCGACCCGGCCGGACGGCTCAAGGGAGCCGGACGGGTCACCAGGGCAGGACAGCTCGACGGGCGTCGCGTGTTCGAGTACGTCGTCCAGCCGCCCCCTCGACCGCCCGCCGGTGTCCAACCGCTCGGTCTCGACGTACGTGACCCCGTCCTTCGTGTGCACGGCGGTCACCCGGAAGTCACGGTCGAACCGGGGAAAGCCCGGAACGCGCCGGGCCCAGCACGAGCCGGCCTCGACGGGGTGGTGCGGGTCTGTCGTCACGCTTCCATTCTCCCCGTACGCACGAGCCCCCGGGCGGCAGACAGGCCCGGGCTCCGCCGCAGCGGCGACAGGCGGTGGCATCGGTCGACGACGGCTCGGTCGAGCACGACTCAGTCGATCAAGGCTCAGTCGATCACGGAGCCGCAGCTGAGGTTGACCACCGTCCCCGTGACAGCGCCGGCCCGGTCGGACGCCATGAAGGCGGCCGTGTCGGCGACTTCGGCCAGCCTCGGCAGCCGTCGCAGCGCTGTGCCACGCTCCATGTAGGCCTTGACCGTCGAACTGCCCTCCGGATCGGGCGCCGCATCCTCGATCATGCCCCAGGTCACCCAGGCATCCGGAATCCCGTCCGGCCGGAGACAGACCACGCGCACCCCCAACGGCCCCACCTCGCCCGCCAGATGCCGCGACAGCAGCTCCACCGCGCCACAGGCGACACCGAAGCCCCCGGTCGCGTGAAAACCCTGGTCACGCCCGGAGAGCCGGGACGCGGCGGTCGAAAAGGTCAGGATCACACCCGATCCCTGCTCGGCCATCCGCCGGGCGGCGGTCGTCGCGGTGAGGAAATTCGCCGTCGCGGCGGTGTTCACCGGCGCGAGGAAGTCCTCCAAGGACAGCCCCACGAGCGGCGTGCCCTGCAAGTCCCCACGGATGCTGACCGCATTGACGGAGATGTCGATCCCACCGGCCGCCTCGACCACCTCCGCGGCATGCCGCTCAACCTCGTCCCGGTCGAGCGCATCGACCCGGGCGACCTCCGCCCGGCCACCGGCGGCCCTGATCTCAGCCGCCAACTCCTCAAGTCCTGCCAGCCTGCGACCGGTGAGAAAGACCCACGCCCCCTCCCGGGCAAAGGCCCGGGACACCGCCCGGCCGACGGCACCACCCGCGCCGTAGACGACGGCGGTCTTGTTCTCCAACAACACGTCCGGCCTCCAGCATCAAGGTCACCCGACCCCGCTCGTGAGCGCACCCTACGGTCGGCAACTGACATGCAAGCTCTCGGAGCCGGCGGCCACCCACTCGGGCGTGGGACCCGGCCACCCGCCCGGACCCACCTGGGGAACGGAAGACACACGGCTCCGCAGGCGGGACGTCAATTCCCTGATTGAGTGGGGCATCGGGCAAACCCGCCCTCCCCTAGTCGCTACCAGGCGCAGCTGATCCACGGGTAGCAGTAGTCCCACTCCATGTTCGCCTGCCGCCCCTCCGAGTTCCATTGCCTGGCAGGGGCACCGTTGTCGGTACGCCAGTCCGCGATCTCCAGAAGTCTGAAGCTGTGCAGATTCAGCAGATACTCCGCGACGCTGCCGTCAGGTGGTATCCCAGGCCCCACTTCGCGGTAACTCCAGGCCTGGTTCGTCCCGCCGGTGCAGTCCCACTGCCTGGCGGGGGCACCGTTGTCGGTACGCCAGTCGGCGATCTCCAGGCACTTCCCGCTGTACTGGTTGATGAAGAAGGTCCCGGTGCTGCTCTCACTGGTGAGCCACTGCTGGTTCGCCCCACCTGTGCAGTCCCATTGCCTGGCGGGGGCACCGTTGTCGGTACGCCAGTCCGCGATCTCCAGGCACTTCCCGCTGTTGTGGTTCCGCAGGGGATGGGGCGTCGCCGCACTCGCCGGCGTCGTTCCCGCCCCCACCAGCAGCCCGGCCGCAGTCGCCGCCGCCCCCAGAACCCTGAAGATCCTCATCCGTCCGTGCATCGTCCCCTCCTGATGTCTTCCGGACGGCGCTCCCCCGACCGTCTGTCGGGATCATAGAGGTCGCCGCAGACAGCGCAACGAGTCACGTGTCCAGGGGACTCGGAACACCAAGGGCGCGGTAGGGGGCCCGGTCCGGGCAGGTCGGGTACCGCCGTGGACCCGCCCGCCCCAGCCACATCGGGGCTTGCCGCCCAGCTACGTTCTTCGGCCCGGCGCGCGGCCCATCTACGCCTGCCCACCCCTCCGGTCCCGCGTCCGGCGCCGAGCCTGGCTGATCGCGTTCTTGTCATCACCACCTCGGGCGTGCTGATCTCGCGTCAGGGGTCGCGCATCTGGAGGGGGCAGCATGGAGGAACTGACGGTCGGGCCGTGGCGTAGGCCGGGCAAGGATCGCTTGTACGTCAACCGTCCGGGGGCGAAGGGCGAGTCGGTTGCGTGGCTGGACTGCCGAACAGGCGTGGTGACGATCACCAATCGGGAGTATGAAGCCGCAGCTCTCGCCAAGATCGAGGAGTGGTGCAGGACCTGCGGTCGGACCATTCCACCTCGAACCGTGAAGCCGAACGCCGGCCCGACGCGGCAGCCGGTCCGCCCGCCACAACCGCCGTCGCCACCGCACACACCGAGCCTGCCCGTCCTGCCTCCGCTGACCTCTGCGGACGACCTCGCCCGGAACCGCCCCGGTGCCGGCTTGCAGTCGATGATCAGAGCTGACGAGCAGCGTCACAAGTGGCTGGTGCGGGTCGCCGCCAAGCTCGTCGGTGACTCGCTGGGGGGCGAGCAGCGTCTCAAGGGGCTTGCGGGAGAAGAGATCGTCGGTGGTCTCCTGGAGAGCCTCAAGCCCGCCGGCTGGAAGGTGCTGCACGGTATCCCGCTGCCCACCGGGGCGGACATCGATCACGTGGTGATCGGGCCGCCGGGCGTCTTCACCGTCAACGCGAAGCACCATCCCGACGCTTCGGTGTTTGTCGGCGACGGTGCGGTGAAGATCAACCGCAGCAGCCACCCCTACTTGCAGAACTCCGAGTTCGAAGCCGATCGCACGGCCAGGCTGCTCTCACGGTGGTGCGGGTTCGACGTCCCCGTCCACCCGGTGATCGCGGTGGTGGGGGCTCGGAAGATCAGCCATGGCGCGGACGCCCAGCGGGTGGAGGTTCTCGATGCCGCGCTGATCGGTTCGGCCCTTTCCGCTCGGCCGGCCCTCCTGTCTCCCGCCCGGCAGGAGCAGATCTACCGGATCGCCCGGCACCGATACGTCTGGAGCCAGCTGGGGAAGCGGAACAGCCGGAGCCGGTGACTCGGCTCGACGCCGTCGATGACCAACTCATCCGGCGCAACTCCTGCCGACTCGCACCGACGTCATCGCCGTCATTTGGGGGGATTTCAGGGGGCGGGACCGGCCGGCCGGACACTGGCACCCTCGGAGCAACTACGGCTTCATGCCGCACACGACTGCGGCCCAGGCCGGACAAGTGTCCCGGCCTGGGCCGCAGCCTCAGTTCTGTCCGTTCAAGGAGTGGGCGCGGACGGTTTCGAACCGCCGACATCTGCTTTTGTAAGCTCGTTCATGAGTTCAAAGGTGCCGTACAAGGCCTTGCGCGCCGCTCCAGGGATCGGTCTCTGGTGGCCTCGTTCGTCATCTTGTGTCTGTCAGGGTTGCCGTCAGTTCTTGCCGTCAGCAACGGCAGACGCGATCACGGACTTGCCAGTCGGAATTGCCGAGCTGCACTCACCTGTTCCTGCGCGCAGTCCCAGGCCTGTCCCACCCCAAACCGGCAGGTCAGCAGCCATGCTGGGACAGCGGGACAGCTGGGACACAAGAACCTCTGTCCCCTGTTCCACCCTCAAGGGCAGAGGCGCTTCAGCGTCCCTCTCCGGGCTAGCTTCAACCCCCGACCAACCTTCACGAACACCTCACTCAGGCACGACGATTGCCTCTACGCTCCGTCATAGATACGGCAAGGTAGTCGCATAGGCCCAGGGAGACGCCGATGAGCACGGAGATCGTGGAGCTGGTGGGGCAGGCCACCCCCTACCTAACCGCAGCGGTGAGCGCCTATGGGGGCGCAGTTCTGGCCCGGACCGAGGACGCTGCTGTGGAGGCCACCGCGAACCTCGGCCGCCGCATCCTGCACGCCGTGTTCCGCCGAGGCTCCCAGGCCGAGCAAGCTGCTCTGGAAGCCGCGGTCCAGGACGCTGCCCAGGACCCTGAGAATACGGACGCTGTGGCCGCACTGCGGCAACAAATCAAGCGGGCACTTCGCGAAGATGCCGACCTGCGCAAGGAACTCGCCCATCTCCTCCCCGCACCGGCCGCCGGGCCAGTGACCATCACCGCCTCCGGGGAACGGTCCATCGCCGCCCACACCATCACCACCGCCATCACCGGCGACGGCCACCGGATCGGGCAGTGACCGGCCCCCACTACGACGCTACCGGTGCTAGAGCCGTTGCTGCCCAGACCATCGGAACCGCGATCACAGGTTCGGTGACCGCGCTTCCCGCTGAGACTCTCCACGCCGCTCGCGACATTCAAGCACCGGCCAGCCTTACCAACTTGCCGCCCTTCCCCCTGTGCCTCGGGCGCGAGGACGCCCTCACTTGCCTCCGCGACACATTCGCTGAGGCCAACGGGACCGCGATCACCCAGACCTCGGCTGTCCACGGTCTCGGCGGTATCGGGAAGAGCACTCTCGCTCTTTCGTACGCCCACCGGTTCCGTCAGGACTACGCCCTCATTTGGTGGATCAACGCCGAATCCTCCGCGCACATCGAGCAGTCCGTCGGCGACCTCGCCTTGCGGCTCGTGCCAGCATGGGCTGGAGGGGCATCGCACGACGAACGCGCCGCCTGGGCCCTGACCTGGCTGCAATGGCATCCAGGGTGGCTGCTGATCTTTGACAACGTCGAGGACCCCAGCGACCTGGCCCCCTACCTCGGCGCCCTCAATGGCGGGCACCACTTGATCACCAGCCGCCGCGCCACCGGATGGCCCCGCACTATCCGGACTCACCCCCTGGGAGCCCTGGATGCCGACAAATCCGCTGACCTGATCTGCACCTATGCGTTTGCCGGCAGCGTCATAACGCCCCGGGAACATCAGGACGCCCGCGCCTTGGCGGCCGAACTCGGCTACCTGCCCCTCGCTCTGGAACAGGCCGGTGCCTACCTCCGGCAGAACCCCAACATCACAATCAACGCCTACCGTCAACGACTGTCAGCCAAGCTGGATAAGGCCGCCGTCGGCATCGACGCTGAACGCACCATCGCCCGTATCTGGACCCAGACAATCAAAGCCCTCACCGCACGGAACCCCCAATCCGTCCACGTCCTGCATACTCTCGCTTGGCTCGCCCCTGACAAAGTCTCCGTCAGCCTTCTAGAGACGCCCGACGCCGACAATGACGACCTCCACGAAGCCCTCGGCCTCCTGAACGCCTACAGCATGGCCACCGTCGACAGGCACACCGTCAGCGTCCACCGCCTTCTCCAAGCGGTTCTGCGCGCCACTGCACCGGCCGAACCTGACGGATCACCGGCCGGGCGCCATGCAGCCGAGGAAGTCATCGTAAGGGTCCTCGATGCCCCGACCCCGGGCGCAGACATGGCCTGGGATACAGTAATGCCCCACTTGATCGCACTCGCAACCACCCGACCAGCGGGGCACAGTGGCGACCGCGCGGCCGACCGCTACAACGTCGCCGCCCAGCACCTGCATATACAGGGCCGCTACGTCCGCGCCACGCCTCTGCTCGCGGCCGTCGTCGCCCAGTGCGAGCAAGTTCTCGGTGACATCCACCCCAACACCCTGACCAGCCGCAATAACCTCGCTCTGGCCTACCGGCAGGCCGGAGACCTGGCCCGCGCCGTCCCATTGCACGAGTCAGTCCTCGCCGACCGTGAGAGGCTCCTCGGCGACATCCACCCGGACACCCTTAGCAGTCGCAACAACCTTGCCAACGCCTATAGGGCGGCTGGGGATACGGATCGCTCCATGGCCCTGTACGAGGCCGTCCTTCCCCAGTGTGTGCAGGTTCTGGGCGATACCCACCCCCATACCCTCGTCACTCGAAATAACCTCGCCAACACATACGCATCCGCCGGCAACCTTGACCTCGCCATCCCGCTCTACGAGACCGTCCTCGCGCAGTGCGAGCAGGCTCTCGGCGACACCCACCCCACCACCCTGATCAGTCGCACAAGCCTCGCTGGCGTCTATGCTGCGGCCGGAGACCTCGACCTCGCCATCCCGCTACACAAGACCGTCCTCGCCCAGTTCGAGCAGGTTCTCGGCGACACCCACCCCAACACCATCACCAGCCGCGATAGCCTCGCTGACGCATACGCATTGGCAGGAGATTCCAACCTCTCGATCCCGCTCTTCGAGAGCGTCCTCGCTCAACGTGAAAACGTCCTCGGTGACATCCATCCAGACACCCTCAGCAGCCGCGATAGCCTCGCCGCCGCCTACGCCTCGATGGGCGATCTGGAGCGCTCCCTCCCTCTACTGAGGACCGTACTCACTCAGCGTGAGGATCTCCTCGGTGACACCCACCCAGACACCCTCAGCAGCCGCAACTACCTAGCCATTGCCTACGCCTCGATGGGCGATCTGGACCGCTCCCTCCCTCTACTGAGGACCGTACTCACTCAATATGAGAGCCTCCTCGGTGGCACCCACCCAGACACCCTTAGCATCCGCAACTACCTTGATGCGCTTATCTCTACTGGCAGGTCACCAGGGGTTCTATCCAGCCCCGATACGCAGCTCAGCGATCGTCATCGGATAGCCCGACAGCCCGATTAGCGGTCTTGAGGGCGGCGGCGACCAACAGAACCACCGGATTCGATGCCGGTAGGTTGGGGTCGCTGCAGTAGTGGGTCCGATACATGGACAAACTACGCCGACTGGCTGCGGCCCTCGGAAGCAGTACCGAGACATCGAGCCCGTCAGAATCTGAGTCTTGAAGAAGTCGCTGCGGTCATCACAATTCGCACTATGCTGGCGAAAGGCCGTGAGGCGTCCTAGGGAAGGGTAAAGCTGTGGACTTTACGGATCAGTTTGCCCGGATCGACCGTGCCGAGTACTTGGGCAGGCAACTGAGCGAGGACATTCAAGCTTGGGTTGCGGCTGGCCATGTGGGTGCAGAAGCAAGCATCGCCTCGGATCGCATGAGTTGGGAACTTCGACTCAAGGTCCGCGAGCAGATGCCGATGGGACTGTGGGGCCTTCAGTTTAGCGAGGCAATTCACCACCTGAGGGCAACGCTGGACAATTTTGCCACCTCGATAGCTATTCAGTCGGGCATTTCGCGACCCAGGACCCTAAGGGAAATTTATTTCCCAATCTGTCAAAATGAGGCCGATTGGCACTCCCCTGCAACTCAAGGCAAAATTTCCGCCTTGCCGCAAAGCTATCGCGATGCCATCGAATCCATCCAGCCATTCCATCGACTAAAGGAGGACGCCGGCTCCGTCTCGCAAGACCTGCTGGTAATTCTAAGCTTGCTTGACAATAAAGATAAGCATCATCTGCAAGTGAAGCCGCTCATGCAATGGGGATCCTTGGGTCACGAAATGACCGTGGAATTTCAGACGGAGGCTGGCGCAGCCGCCAGCGTGCCGCCCGACAACGAAGTATTCGCACCATTGCTTCAAGACGGCGAACTCCTCTTGCGAGGCAATACCAAAGGAGCTATTGCGCAAATCAAGGGTGCCCTACAGCTCCAAGCCCAAGTTCAGGTGGCACTTTCAGACGGACGCGACTTTGGGCTCTTGGACCTACTGACCGCACAGTGTGGTTATATACGCACCGTCGTATCGCACATTGCAAGCATGGGCGGGCAGCCTGTTGGCCTCACCGAATAGCTCGCTACACCTGATATCACACGGCAACTCAGGCAAGCCGCTCGGAAATCTTATCAAGCATGCGCATCAGCAAACTGGCCGTCATCACGGCCTCGGATGCTTCAGTTACATCTTCGAACGACACCTCACGATGGCCCGACGGGTTGCGAAGCACGGCATAAGCACCACGGAATAGGGCCATAGTGCCCTCAACTTCGCCGCCCGGCGCTGCCGAATCAGCCAAGGGGCCGCCCGGCTTAAAGGCACGGGTCATCAGGTCCACCCCGACAACGTCGTGGCCGTATCCACCCAATTCTCGGACTCGGACTTCAATGGCCTTCATGGACACGAAGATGGCATTCTCGTACTCACCAAGCAGAAACTGACGGCGCGCCTTTCGCTCGATGAGTGGGTGCAGGTTGCCTTGCAGCCGGCTAATGCTGCGGGCGGCGCGCACGTCCTGCTTCGATGCCTCGATGCCACGACGTGTAATGAAGATCGCCTGACTGGCGCCATCACCTGGCTTGGCTGCGATCATGCCGTTAGCCCGCAGCCATTCAACGGCCTCAGCAATAGCCTCTGGCGCTCCGGGACAAATGCGATAGGTCGCATCAGACGTGTAGCTCAGGGTGTAGTTGTAGGCACTCCATGTCTTGGCTCTGATCATGTCAGCCAGAACCAGAAGGGCAAGCTCGTCTACCGGCAGTTCTAGAGCCTCAAGTGGATCAATGGCGATCATGCATCAGCTATACCGCGAGACCTCCGAACCGTCAAAGCTTTTGCAAGATCAATATCTAGTGATCCCTAAGGGCGACGAGCCAACCCTCGCCCATCGATGGTGAACCCGACCGCGCGGGCTGGACGAGGCCCAGGAGATAGAACCCGTGCGGGTTTCGATAACCCTCCGGAGGGATAACCGGACACAAGCTGCGGCCCGTCCGGGCGATACATGCACCTCTTTGCTGCTCACGGGGCAGACCAGGAAATCAGGACACCCGTACACAAGGTGATCAACATCTCCAGTCCGGGGAGCCCGCAGTGGAAGGGTGACTCAGAATCCTGTGTGGGTTGGGGCTCCCGGTAGCACAGCGAAGACTGGCCATGGCTGTTAGATGATCGCGAGGTCCCTGCACAACCTCAGCCATAATGGCCAGGCCGACAATGATGGCCCTCGCGCCACGACATCCGTCATCGCGGCCGGAGACCACAGGACGAGGAAGGGGTGGCCAGTGAGCGACCGGAGTCCGCGCGGCACGTACCTACAGATCGCCGAGGCGTTGCGTGTCGAGATCGGCGACGGTTCCGGGCTGTCAGCCCTGCCGTCCGAGGCCGAGCTCATGGCGCGGTTCGGCGTGGCTCGGAGCACGGTCGGACGCGCGCTCAAGATTCTGACAGACGAAGGCCTGATCCGCTCCCGTCAGGGCACCCGCAGAACGGTAGCGGCAGCGCCGGCCGGACCCACGGTCTACGACCGGATCGCCGCTGTGATCGTCGAAGAAGGGCTGACACCAGGCGACGAGTTTCCCTCGGAGAGCGACCTCTGCAAGCTGACCGACGCGTCCCGGGGCACCGTACGCCGCGCACTGGCACAGCTCGAAGGCGCTGGCGTACTGGAAGTCCGGCAGGGTAAAGGTCGCTTTGTCCGCACGTTGCCCGGCCCGAACGTCGCACCACCCATCTCCTAGGAATGGACGCCATCGTGTGGGCCTACGACCTTACTGAAGCACTTCTCGCCGACGACCTTCCCCGCCGCTGGGCCCACTCTCAGGGAGTGGCCGGCCGGGCTCGCGCGCTGGCGCCGATCCTCGGGCCGGATGCCGAACTGCTTGAAGCCGCCGCCGTGCTGCACGACATCGGGTACTCACCCCGCATCACCGACACTGGCTTTCACCCACTCGACGGCGCGCGGTTTCTCCGCAACGTGGAGCGGGTGGACGAGCGGATCGTACGGCTCGTCGCCCACCACTCCTGTGCGTTGCTGGAGGCGGAGGAGCGAGGGCTGCGCGATGAACTTGAAGCCGAGTTCCCGCTTGAGGAGCCCGGGTTGGTCGATGCGTTGATCTATTGCGACATGACCACCACGCCGGACGGCACACCGACGACGACGCCGGCGAGGGTCGCCGAGATCGTCGGCCGGTACGGGCCGGACAGCATCGTCGGGCGGTTCATTCGCCGGGCGGAGCCGGAGATCCACGCGGCAGCCCGGCGCATTGCGGACAGGGTGACGATGGTCGGCCCTGCGGCCTAGCCGATGTACGGCTGAACGCGGTCCGGGTCGAGCGCATGCTGGATCCGGAGCCGCATGGACGGATGAATGGCGAGGCGACCGAGGTCCGCCGGGTTCACCCAGCGGACCTCTTTCGATTCCTCGCTCGTCCGAAGGTCTCCGCCGATGGGCCTTGCCCGGAAGCAGATCGAGAACTGCTGCCGGACCTCACCGTCGTCGTAAGCCATGAGATGACCCGGGTCGGTGTACAGACCCGTGACCGTCACGACCTCAACGTCGATACCGGTCTCCTCGTGCACCTCGCGTACGACCGTGTCGGCGACGAACTCACCGATGTCGTGACCACCGCCGGGAAGGGCCCACAGCCCGTTATCCGTCTTGTGGATCAGGAGCACCCGGCCGGCGTCGTCCTGAACGACTGCGACGACCGACGGCACCACAGAGTTCGCCGCCGGTGCGTTCGGGTCGTTGATGTAGTCGATCCGGCTCATGCCGCCTCGTCTTCAAGCCTCGGAGAAGTGATCCTTCGGGAACTCTCCCAGATTCGCTCGATGCTCGCCGCGTACGTACTGAAAAGCTCCCCGCCGGGGACCTGCGAGAGGTGCAGTACGGGCGCCAGGTAGGCGCCGACGCCGTAGACGTGGCCGTTGACCAGCATCTCGTCATCGGCTCGGTAGATCGAGTTGTAGAGCGTGGTCGAGTGCAGGCGGAACTCAACTCCTGGCACCTTGAAGAGCGGTGCGTAGTTGGCCAGCGCGTTGCGGACCTTCCCGGCCATCGCGGGGCCGATCGCTTCGTCCTCGCCGCGCTGCGCGACCTGGGGTGAGTCCGGGTCGCCGAGCATCATCCGAACAGGCACGCCTGCGTTCGCCTTCTCCCTGATCAGTCGGAAGAAGAGCGGATCTTCGGAGAGCCAGAAGCCGGCGTAGACGACCAGGTCGAACTGCCGGGTGGCGCCCGAGTAGATCGTGGTCCACAACTCCTTTGGCACCACCGCACGGTGTGGGTAGAGCCTGACCAGCTCGGCACGGCCGGCCTCAGCTGTCTGGCTGGTGCTCTGCTCGTCCGACCAGAGGTCCGACAGGTCGCGCTGCAGGAGATTCGCGAGGGCGTACTGGAAACGCCGGTACGGTCGGCGCTGATCCTTGGCCTCGACCCATCGCTCTACTGTGCGCTCGCTGACACCGAGCCGCTCTGCGATCTGCTCAACCGTCAAGCTGCTTGCCAGGATCGCTCCTCGAAGCCGCTCATTGGCCATGTCGTCCTCCCCTGGACGATGCGGTGGCTCTTGGACGATGCCGGACGACTTGACCGTAGCGAAGTCGGTTCGCGGCCGTCCACTGACGCCGTATCTCGACATGCCCCAAGACGCGAATCTAGTGATGCGCAGTCGGGGAGACCTCGACGCAATCAACGAAGGACTTGACGGGGAGTCGGTTCAGCGTCATCGTAAGAGACATGTTCAACATGTCTCGCATGGCGAGGCTGGCGAACTGACAGCCCTTCGTCGGGCTGCCCTCAGCTGCGCAAATGCGTCCGGAAGTCAGCCTCTTCGGGGGCCGGCCAGGGAAGCGCTCGTCCTTGACAACGCTGCCGTCCTACGGCCCTCGAAAGGGGCCGCGCGGTGGTGGGCTGACCTTCGGGCCACGCCCCACAAAGATTCTTGGATCTTCCCCGCAGCGGCCCCGTCGGGTTTCGGCTGCGGGTCTCGACCGTGGCCGATCCGGCTGCGGTCCCTTCAGCCCGAGGGTGGGGCGGCTTCCTGACCTTGGCCGGGAGAGAAGCCGCCCCACTGGGCCCTCACCAACTGGAGAAGGACCCGTGAAACTGATTGTTGCAGGACAGGAGGCCGCCACGGCCTCCGAATTCGCCGAGCTGGCGCTCGGCATCGACGTGGAACTGTTCGCCGGGACCTTCGGCGAGTCCGCGATCTCGCGGCGGGCCCGGCTGGCGGTCGCGAACGAGGTGTTGCGGGACCTGGCCCCCGAGGAGGCCAGGTACGCGAAGGCCCTGATGCGCACGGCGGCCCGCCGCCGGCTGC
>NZ_BNBO01000020.1:96372-138329 GCF_014655955.1 Kitasatospora indigofera | reverse complement strand
CACCGCCTCCCGGAGCATGTCGTGCTCCTCGGTGGTACGGAAGAGATCGAAGTCCTGGTTCATGGAAAGCTCCCTCGCAATGGCACTCAGTACCCCAAATTATGCACACTGAGTGTCGCCCGGCCCAGCTCCTGAGGGTACTCGGTGCTACCGTCCCTGCATGAGCGAGGTGCGCAAGCAGGACCAGGCGGCGGCCGTCGAGAAGCCGACCATGCGGGACGCGCTGGTGACGGCGGCGTTCCGGCTGTTCATGGAGCGGGGCTTCGAGCAGACCACCATCGACGACATCGTCGCCGAGGCCGGGGTCGGGCGCCGGTCCTTCTTCCGGCACTTCCCCTCCAAGGAGGACGTGGTCTTCCCGGACCACGACGGCTGCCTCGCCGAGATGACCGCCTTCCTCCAGGACGCGGACGACGCCGGCGACCCGGTCGAACAGGTCTGCGACGCCGCCCGGCTGGTGCTCCGCGCGTACGCGGTGAACCCCGCCTTCTCGGTGCAGCGCTACCTCCTCACCAAGAAGGTCCCGAACCTCCGCGCGCACGAACTCTCGGTGGTCTGGCGCTACGAGCGGGCGCTGGCCGCCCACCTGAGGGCCCGCTACGCGGCCCGCGCCGACGGCGCGCTGCGGGCCGACGTGATCGCCGCGGCCGTCGTGGCGGCGCACAACCACACCCTCCGCACCTGGCTGCGCTCCGGCGGCGAGGGCGATGTGACGGCGGCGGTCGGCCAGGCGCTGAGCTTCGTGGCCGAGACCTGGAGCGGCTCGCAGGCACCGTCCGCGCCAGAGTCGCAGGACGACGAGGTCGTGGTGGTGGTCGCGAGGCGCGGGACGCCCATGTGGCGCGTGGTGCGCGGCGTCGAGGCCGCCCTCGACGTCTGACGGCCGCCTGTCGTCCCCCCGTCCGTTGCCCGCTGTCCTTCGTCGGCCGTCGCGTTCCCCGCTGTCCTTGCGTCCGGGGCCCGGGGTGCGCCGCGTCCGGTGCCCTGCTCCTGGCCTGGACTTTTCCGGGGTCGGCAGGGCTGTCGTGCGGGCTGTCACGAGGGTGGATGGCACTGCGTTCCCCCATCGAGGGCACTGAGTGCCTTTACAGGTCGACACCCAGTGCCATATCGTCCGGAGGAGCGGGCCCCTCGGCCGCCGGCTCGGCGCGAGCGGCCGGCCGGGCGGCCCGCCAAGGCGGTGGTGGTCCGCCACGCCCTCCGTCGGCGCCAGGGAGGTACGGCATGGGTGCGAGGACGCCGGACCCGGCCGGGGCCGCAGGTCGTGGCGGGCGGGGCGCGGGGGTGATCGGCCGGTGCGACGGCCGGGGCCACCGCGGGTGCGCCGCCCGCTGACCAGCCCCCACCCCGCCGGATCTCCACGAGCCACCCGGACAGCACGAACAGCAGTACCCGGAGAGGTCCGGCGAAGTGCCGGCCCCGACGACACGGCGTCCGGGAGCGAGCCAGGGGCGGGGGCCGCCCCGGCCCGGCGCCGGACCGCCCGCCCGAGCCCGTCTTCCTGTTCTCCTCACCCCTCAAGGAGTCACCATGGAACTCGCCGTCGCCACCCCCGTCGCCGCCCTTCCCGCCACCGCCCTTCCCGCGGCCGGCCCGGCGGGTGCGAGCATCGCGCTCGCCGACCTTCCGGTCGCCGAACCGGCCTTCCCGGTGGCCGAGTTGATCCACCTGCGGTGCCGCTGGTGCCGTGCCGCGACGGCGCCGACCTGCCTGCTCTGCCCGGTCTGCGGGTCGGCCGACCTGCTCAGGGAGCGCGGCTCCGGCGCCGGTACCGTGCAGCGGCTGCTGCCGGCCGCCCAGCGCGGACAGCACCGCCTGACCCCGTACGTGATCGCGCTGGACGAGGGCTTCACCGTCCGCGCGGCGGTGGTGGGCGCCCTGCCCGGCGCGGTCATCGCCGGCACCCGGGTCCAGCTGTCCGCCGTGACGGGCGCCGGACGGATCCTCACCTTCCAGGTCTCGCCGGACCAGGTCTACGGCCACCTCCGCAACCCGGCGCCGGCCCGGCATTCCGTCAGGTCCAGCTACTGGGACCTGTGACGCCGGGTTCCTCCGACGGGCGCGGCTCCACCGCCCGTTCCCGGCTCCACGGCCCGCTCCCGGGTGCCCGGCCGGCCGGGGCTCAGGGGCGGGGCGGGGTGAGCTGCTCGGCCAGCTGCCAGAGGTCCGGCAGGGCGGCCGAGATCCGGTCCAGGGACTCGGCCGGCAGGTCGGCCAGCGCGTTGGCGACCCCGAGGTGCAGGTTCGAGTCGATCTGCCGGCCGGCGCCGAGCATCGCGCGGGTCGGCCGGAGCTGAGCCGTCCGGCGGTCGTCGGGGTGCGGCGTGCGGTCGAGCAGCCCGTCCCGCACCAGGAGGGTCACCAGGGTGCTGACGTTGTGCGGCTGCATGTGCAGTGCCTCGGCCGCGTCCCGGACGCTGATGCCGGGCTCGTCCCGGACCAGCTGCAGCAGCTCCACCTGCGCCGGTGGGCGGACCTGTTCACCGGCGGGCGGCCGGCCCGCCTGGTTCAGGACGCGGTGGAGCGTCCAGACCAGCCGGGTGAGTTCGGCGGGCACGTCACGGGTGTTCATGCTTCGGATTTTACGTCTGAACTGCGACGATCCGGCTCGGGCGGCCGGTGGCGCGGGCGATCCGGACCGCGCGCGGAACCTGGTGCGGAGGGTGTCTCCCGGGGCGGGTGGGGCGTACCATGCAAATGGCTCTAGCGATAGAGCGTTCCGCCCGGACGGCGGGCGGGCAGCCCCTCCCGGAGCGGGCGGCCCGGACGTGCCGGGCGGGGGCGGTCGCCCGCCCGGGAGTGGAACCCGTCGAGGGACCCGGCCGGACGGCTTCGCGCGCACGGGCCGTCGGCGCCTCCGGTGCCGACGCGCTCCGGTCGTGCGAGACGGCCGGCAGACCGTGGGGACGGGATGCCGGCCGTTCGTGCGTCCGGGCGGTTTCGTGGGCCCGGCTCGGACCGGTGGTCGCTGGTGGCCGGTACCGGTGGTGACCGGCAGGCGGCCGCTGGCGGGTGACCCGTGGCTGGCGTCCGGCGAAGGCGCCGGGGAGGTCGCCCCGCCGAGGCGCCCGGCGAAGGCGTCCCGCCAAGGCGCCCGGCGAGGGCCTCCGGCGGGGTCAGCCCCGGGGTGGCCCCTGGGCCGCCGCCGCGTCCCCGGCCGCAGCGGCCTCCGCCGGCCCGAAGGCCGCCGTGGCGTGCTCCCGGGAGGACCGGTCGAGCAGGAGCACCGAGCTTGTCTCCGCCAGGGCGGCAGGCAGCGCGGTCCTCGCGGGCGTACTCCCGCCGTCGGCCGTCGGTCCGCCAAGGTCGCCGCCCGGCCCGCCGGCGGCCGGGGGCGGCAGGTCCCGCAGGAGCCGCTCCAGGCCCCGGCAGTGGCGGGCGAACACCCGGCGGGAGGCCCACCGGCCGCGCTCCCGCTGCCCCGCGAGGGCGTCGGCGGGGCTGAGGTCCAGCAGGACCAGGTGCAGCTCCCGGCCGCGCCGGGCCGCGCCGGCGGCCAGCCAGCGCCGCAGCCACGGCCGGCTGCCGCAGTCGTGCACCAGGAGCGGGCCGCCGCGGGCCAGGGCCGCGCACAGCCGGCGGAAGTGCAGCAGCCGCGCCCAGGGGCGGTAGACCGCGTAGGGGAGCCGGGCCGGCATCACGGCCTCGCAGGCGAGGTGGACGTCGCGCGGGTCGATCACCGGCGCGCAGGCCGACCAACGCCGCAGCAGAGTGCTCTTGCCGCTGCCGGGCAGGCCCGAGATCACCACCACGGCGTCCGCCGGGTAGCGCAGGACGGGCGTCGCGCCCGGGTGTCCGCGCAGGTCCAGCAGCCCGCGCGGGTGCGGCGAGGCGCTCGCCCCGGCCGGTCCTCCGGCCCCGCCGTGCGGCGCGGTCCGCACTCCCGCCACACCTGCCCGTCTCGTACCGCGCACCGCTGCTCCCTGCCCCGAATCCACTGCTCACAGCCTTGCACAGGGCGCAACCGGACCCTGCGGTGGGCGTCCCGCCGGCCGGGAGGAGCCTTGACGCGACCACTGGTCTATGCCAATCTCCCTCCAGGTCCGGACCTCTGCGGGCGATCCGGAGCCGGCACGACACAGTCTGACGTTCCGTCAGCACAGCTCGCAGCACGGGGAAGGAAGGCGTGACGTGGCCCTGGTGGCGCATGCGGCGGCGACCTCCTGCAAGCAGGGCGGCACCCTGCGGTTCACGGTCGCCGGACCAGGCCCCGGCCTGGTCGTGGTCGAGGACGCCGTGGACGGACGCCCGGTGCACCGCGCCGAGGTGAGCGCCGGGCCCTGGGACCTGGCCGTCCCGCCGCACTGGCGCAGCTCGCTCTACCGGGCGGTCTTCACCCCGGGTGCCGGGGAGGAGAGCGAGGTCTGGTTCGTGGTCCGCCCGGCCGAGCCCGGGGTGCGCTCCCGGATCCTGCTGTCCGTGCCCTTCGCCACCTGGCAGGCCTACAACCGCGCCGGCGTCCCGGGCGAGGGGCTCTACTGGACCGAGGACCCGGACCGGGCGGCCCGGGCCGGCTTCGACCGCCCCGGCGGCGGCCCGCCCCCCGAGCGCTGGGAGGCCGGGCTGATGCGCTGGCTGCGCCGGCACGGCCCCGACGTCGAGTACTGCTCCAACCTCGACCTCCACCTCGACCCGCAGGCCCTGCTGCCGTACCAGCTGCTGGTGGTCAACGGGCACGACGAGTACTGGACCTGGGAGATGCGCGACCGGGTCGAGGGCTTCGTCGCGGCCGGCGGCAACCTGGCCGTCTTCGGCGCCAACACCGCCTGGTGGCAGATGCGGCTGGAGGACGGCGGCCGCACCATGGTCTGCTACCGCGACGCCGTCGCCGACCCGATGGCGGCGGTGGCACCGGAGCGGGCCACCGTCGAATGGTCCAGCCACCCGGTGAACCGCCCGGAGAACAGCCTGACCGGGCTCAGCTTCCGCCAGGGCGCGGGCTGTTGGGGCCCCGGCATGCCGCAGATGTACCGCGAGGCGTACACCACCGCCTTCGCCGGGCACTGGGTCTTCGAGGGCACCGGCCTGGCCGACGGCGACACCTTCGCCCGCGGCGGCCTCGGCTACGAGACCGACGCCGCCGAACTGGACTTCACCGACGGCGTCCCGGCCGCCACCGGCCGGGACGGCACCCCCGCCTCCTTCACCGTGCTGGCCACCGCCGACCTGCGGCACTGGGACGCCTACGGACAGGGCGGCTGGGCCGTGATGGGCGTCTTCGACTCCGGGGCCGGCACGGTCTTCAACGCCGGCACGGTCAACTGGGGCGCGGCGCTGGACGATCCGGTGGTCCACCGGATCACCCGCAACGTGCTCACCCGGCTCGCCGCCCCGCCCCGGACGGACCGGTGGACCGCGATCGGCGCCGCCCACGGGGCCACCGCGCTGGCCGGCGCCGGGGCCTGGCTCTTCGCCGCGCAGCCGGACGGCACCCTCGGCGTCCGCCCGTCCGGGCCGCAGAACCTCCCGCTGCGCCCGCTCGGACCGGCCCCCGGCATCGTGGCGCTGGCCGCCCCCCGCGAGGCCGTCACGGGCGGTCCGCTGCACCTGTACGCGGCCGACGGCGCCGGCCGGCTGCTGCTGCGCCCGGCCCGCCCGGAGGCCGCCGGCTGGACGCCGGCCGGCCGCTGCCCGGCGGGCACCAGGGCGCTCGCCGTCTGCGACGGCCTGCTGTACGCGCTGGACGGGAGCGGCGCGCTCTGGTCCGCCCCGCAGGGACTGCCGGCGGGCTCCACGGCACGGGAGTGGACCCGCCTCGCCCCGCCGTCCCGGCTGGTCGCCCTGACCGCCGTCAACGGGCGGCTCTACGCGGTGACGGCCGAGGACGTGCTGCTGCACCGGCGGCCGGGGCCGGCGCAGGAGTGGCAGGAACTCGGCCCGGCCGGCGGCAGCGTGCTGCTGGCCGGGCAGGCGGGCCGGCTGGTCGGCCTCGGCGTCGACGGGGTTCTGCGCACCCGTGGCGTGCTCCCGGCCCAGGGGGCGGGGCCGGCGCCCGGTGCGGCCCGCCCGGCCGTGGTGGCCGGCGCCCTCGACCGTAGCCGGGCCTGAGGCGCCGGCGGCACCCGGGCCCGGAGGCCGGGCACGGGCCGGGCACGGGCCGGACAGGAGTCACGCAGGGGGCAGCGGCCGGTCACGGCCGGGCCCGGGGCACGGGCCGGCCCCGCCGGGGTGGGCCCGGTGGGACGGACACGCGCACACATGAGGAGCTCAGGAGCATGACGGAACTCGCGGCCGGGGAGCAGGTCCGCCTGGAGAAGGTGGAGTTCGACGGGCAGTCGTCCGGCACCGCTCCGCTGACCTGGGGCCAGCGGGCGATCTGGTCCGCGATCGGCCGGACCAGGCCGGGGGACTGGTACTTCAACTTCTGCCGGACGCTGATGCTGCCGCGCCGGTACGACCTGCCGCAGGTGCTGGCGGCGATCCGGTTCGTCCTGGAGCGGCACGAGTCGCTGCGGACCAGGCTGACCGGAACCGACGGGGAACCGCTCCAGTCGGCCGCCGCGGCCGGGGTGCTGGAGGTCGAGGTGCTGGAGGTGGCGGCCGGTGACCGGGAGGCGGGCGCCCGGGTGGCCGAGCGCTTCGCGGCCCGGGGCTTCGACTACGAGCGGGAGTGGCCGGTCCGGATCGCGGTGCTCACCAAGGGCGGGGTGCCGGCCGAACTGGTGATGGCGTTCTGCCACCTGGCGGCCGACTACGAGGGCACCGGCTACCTGCTGCGGGACATCCGGGCCGCGCTGGCCGGCCGGACGGCGGATCTGCCGCCGGCCCCCCGCCCGTCCGAGCTGGCGCTGCACCAGGAGTCCGCCGAGGGGCGGCGGTTCGCCGAGGCGGCGGCCGCCCACTGGGAGCGTGCGTACCGGCTGATCCCGGTGTCGATGTTCCCCGCGGGGGAGTACGTGCCCGCCGAACCACGCTACCAGCGGCTTGAGTTGATCTCACCCGCGCTCGCGGTGGCCGTCCCGGCGGTGGCCGGGCGGCTGGCCGTCAGCACCTCGACCGTGCTGCTGGCCGCGGCCGGCGCGGTGCTGCGGGGCCGGACCGGGCACGACACCGTCGCGATGCTGGCGATCTCCGGCAACCGGGTCGCGCCGCGGACCAGGGAGATCGTCTCCACCCTGTCCTTGGAGGCGCTGGTGGTGCTGCCGTTCGAGGGCGTCACGGGCTTCGAGGAGGCGGTCCGGGCCACCGGGCGGGCGGCGATGGCGGGTTACCGGTTCGGCCACTACGACGAGCGCGACCGGGACCGGGTGGTGGCCGCCGAGAGCGCCCGCCGGGGCGAGCCGGTGCACCCCTACTGCTGTGTCAACGACCTGCGGGGCGCCGGGCAGGGGGCGGCGGTGGGGCGCGGGCCCGCCGGTGTCCACCCGGCGGCGCTGCTGGACGGGACGCGGCTGCTGGAGCTGTCCCCGCTGGAGCAGCTGAGCTGCCGGTTCTGCCTGCATTTCGACGACGCGCCGGGGGCCTTGTCGATCCGGCTGACCGCCGACACCGGCTGCCTCCCGCTGCCGGCGATGGCGCGGTTCCTGCGCGAGACGGAGCGTCTGCTGGTCGCCGCCCACGACGGTGAGGTGTCGCTCGCGGGGTTCGGTGTCCACGGACCTGAGGATCCACGGTAGTTGGCGTCCTCTGATCCTTGACCCCTCAGATGGTCTATGCCAATCTCTCTGCAGGTCTGGACCAGTGCTCCTTGTCTGAGGGGCCGGGGCCGACCCGCAGACCACGGGGAGAGTGGCACGTTCCATGCACAGAACCAGATCCGGCGATCCCGGGAACCCCCTCACGGGCACGTCCGCCGGGACGGTGCACGGGTTGCTGGAGGCCAGGTCGCAGGCCCAGCCCGACCGGGTGGCGATAGCCACCGACGACGGCCGGTCGCTGACCTTCGCCGACTGGCACCGGCGCTCGACCGCCGTCGCGCACGCCCTGGCCGGGCGGGGGATCGGCCCCGGGGACCGGGTCGGCCTGCTCTTCGGGCTGCGCGACTGGCCCGAGTACGCGCTCTGCTACTGCGCGGTGACCAGGGCCGGCGCGGTCGCCGTGCCGGTCTCCGGCCGTCAGCCGGCCGAGGCGGTGCGCCATCTGCTCGACCACTGCGGCGCGGCCGGCCTGATCACGGCGCCGGGGGTGGACCGGCCCGAGGGCACCTGGTGGACCGGCCGGCTCGACGAGCTGGAGGCCGAGGCCCCCGCGCACCCGCCGGAGCTGCCCCCGGTCACCGCCGCCGACCTCGCCCAGGTGCTCTACACCTCGGGAACCACCGGGCGCCCCAAGGGCGTTGCCGCCACCCACGGCAACCTCACGTACGGCACCCGCCCCACCGCCCGGCACCGGCCGCTGGCCCACTCCGAGCAGTTCCTGCACTCCTTCGCGGTCGGCACCAACGCGGGGCAGACCATGCTGGTCAACGCCCTGGACGCGCACGCCGGCGCCCTGGTCGCCACCCACTTCACCCCCGGCCGGTTCGCCCGGCTGATCGAACAGCGGTCCGTGGGGAGCGTGTTCGTGGTCCCCGCGATGGCCGCCGAACTGCTGCACGCCAAGGTGCACACCCGCTTCGACCTCTCCTCCGTGCGGCTGCTCGGCTCCACCGCCGCCGCACTGCCCCCCAAGGTCGCCACCGGACTCACCGGGGCCTTCCCCAACGCGACCGTGGTCAACTACTACACCTCCACCGAGGCGGCCCCGGCCCAGACCGCGATGATCTTCGACCCGGCCCGCCCGACCGCCCTCGGCCGGGTGGCCCAGGGCGCCGTGCTGGTGGCCGGCCCCGACGGGCGCCCGGTGCCGGCCGGCACGAGCGGCGACGTCCACCTGCGATCACCCGGCTCCCAGCGCTCCTACTACCGGGACGCCGAGGCCGGCGCCCAGGTCTTCCGTACCGGCTGGGTCCGGATGGGCGACATCGGCTTCCTGGACGAGGACGGCTACCTGCACCTCGTCGACCGCGAGTCGGACGTCATCAAGTCCGGTGCCCACAAGGTCTCCACGCTCCAGGTGGAGGCCGCAGCGCTGGAGCACCCCGCCGTCGCGGAGGTGGCCGTGGTCGGCCTCCCGCACCCCGTGCTCGGGATGAGCGTCGCCGCGGCCGTCGTTCCCGCCGCCGACGTGCCCTTCGACGCCGCCGAACTGCGCGCCTTCCTGGCCGGACGACTGGCCGCGCACGAGATCCCGTCCCGGATCGCCACCCTGGCCGAACTGCCGCGCAACGAAGGCGGAAAGCCGCTCAAGCGAGCCCTCCGCGACCTGCTTGCCGCACCCGCGTGACCTGTCCCGTCCTGACCTGACCTGACGCCCCGTCCTGACCTGCCCGTCCTGACCTGCCCTGACCTGACGCCCCGTCCTGACCTGCCCGTCCTGGCCTGACCCGACCTGTCCCGTCCTGGCCGGGCGGGCCGCCGGGGGCGAGCCCGGGCCGCGCCGACCGGGGCTCGCCCCCAGTGCCCCACCAGTCCTGCGTCAGTCCGACATCCCGACCGTGGCCGGCAACGCCAGGCCGTCAAGGAGCACCATGACCGACAACCGCACCGTCGTGACCGTCCCGGCCGAACTCCGCACGGCGCTCGCCGCGCTGGCCTCCGAGGCCTGCGACGGCGAGCTGTCGGCCGCCGAACTGCTGGCCGCCGGAGGTACTCCGTTCGTCCTGCTGGGCGTCGGCTCGCTGGCCCAACTGCGCCTGCTGGACGCGGTGGAGAGCACCTACGGGGTGTTCTTCGACCTCACCGGCCCGATCGGCTTCCCCGACGGCCTCGACGCGCTGGCCGAGAACCTGGTCGCCGAGCACGGCGTCACCCCGACGGCGGACGCCGGCTGAGCCGTGCCCGGTGCGACGCCGGACACCCCGGGTGCGCCGCCGGACACCCCGGGTGCGCCGCCGGACACCCCGGGGGTGGCGGCGGCCCGGCGTCCGTCAGTGCCCGAGGACCGAGCCCGCCACCGGCTCCGAGACCGGCACCGCCTGCCCGGCGAGGCCGGTCCTGACGAACTGCCAGGTGATCCCGTTGATCACGCCCTGGCCGAGCGGGGCGAACCTGGCGAAGGCGGGCTGGCTGAGGTCGATGTGGGTCGAGTCGCAGGACGGGCACTTGTCCCGGACGGGCACCGTGAGGGTCTTGCCGCCGTAGCTCACCTTGACGGAGATCCCCTTGCAGAGCGGGTCGTTGTTGGGGTTGGCGGTGGTCCACCAGCTGTACGGGACGGCGACCAGCAGCTGGGTGGCGGCGTTGATCTGCGTGCCGCAGGCGCCGTATCCGCTGTCGTTGTAGTAGGTGGCCCTGCCGGTCATCGGCTGGTTGACCGGTACGGCGGCGCCGGCCGTACCCGCCCCCAGGGCGACCAGCGCGAGGGCGGCGAGCGGGGCGCCGGCCGTGATCCTGAGGTTCCTGGTGATGCGCACATCGGCCTCCGGTCGGTGTCGAGGACAGGGCGGGGTGCGGGCGGGAGTCGCGGACACATGCGCTTCGAAGCGGCGGAGTCGGTTGTGCAGACGCCCGCTCCGGGGCGAACCTATGCCGGGTCCGCCGGGGAGGTCCAGACCTTTGACATGTTGTCATGAACACAAGGCAGGATTCTTTACCAACTCGCCCGGAGCGAGGACGATGCGCGTCCTCCGGGCGATGTGCGGCTCGTCCGGAGGCCGGCCGCGCCGCCGGCCCCTTCGGGCGATCGCTGAGACCACGTCCGGAACCCGGCATGCGACGATCGGTCGGTGACTCGACCCGTGGACCGTGAACGCTCCCTGGAGGAGCTCGACGGCGACCGCCGGCCGGCCCCGCCGGGTGGCGGAACCCGGCTGACGGCGACCGTGCACGAGCTTCGGGGCAAGCCGATCGGCGGCCTGACGGTCGAGGACATGCGTTTGCTGATCAGGCAGGACGTGGGCCTGGCCCACCTGCTGCCCCTGGCGGTGGAGGTCCTCCGGGCCGACCCGACGGCGGCAGGCGACATGTATGAGGGTGATCTGCTGGCTGCCGTGCTCACCAGGAGTGCGGAGGCCTGGCGCGAGTTCCCCGAACTCGGGCGGGAGGTCCGCCTCATCGCCTCGGCGTCGGCGGAGACGCTGCCCGCGCTGCGACGCGAGGTCGAGGGGTTCTTGGCCCGGTAGCTCGCGGGCGGCGGCAGCCGCCGTCGCCCAGGGTCAGGGCTCCCCGGTACGACCGACGCCGTTACAACCACCCCGGCGCCGCACTCCCCGGCCCCCGGCGGCCCGCTCCGGACGTGGTCGTCCGGACAGGTCCACCGTCGGTCCCCGGGCGCACAACGTGGCCCGGCCGAACGGGTCCGGGACCGGAGGCGGGGCAGCGGCGGGAACGGCGCCGGACGGGCTGCGGGCAGCGGCTCGGCGAACCGGAGGCCGGGGCAGGTCCGGCGGCGGCCGCCCGTTGTCAGTGGTGTCCGCGATGCTGGGGCCGCAACCGTCGACGCAGGAGGGCACCCGATGACGATCCATGTGGCCGGCCGCCGCCGTTCGGCCGCCTCGCTCGCGGCAGCCTTTCCCGGGGCGGAGGTCATCGACGTGACGTCCCGGGCCGGTGAGCCGTGGGTGCGGCTGAGTCCGTTCCATCCGCACGGGGGTGTCCCGGTGCCGTGGTCGGAGGGAGTGGCGGGGCAGTCCGTGGAGGGTGTCTGGCAGGCCCTGAAGGTGTTCGAGGGCAGCGATGTGGACCGGTCGAAGCTGGCGATCACCTCGATGAAGGGCCTGAAGCGGACGGTCCGCCGGTACGGGCCGGTCCGCGGCCACCGCGCCGGTCTGGACGGGGCCCGGCTGCTCGGGTACGAGGAGGCCCGGCGGCGGATCTACCTGCCGTCCTACCGGTGGGTCCTGGAGAACCGGGTGGCCGACCTGGTGGAGCGGATCCGGGCGAAGCCGGAGGTGGTGCTGCTCGACCACACCACCAACGGTGACGTCACCGACCTCGCCACCCCGCTGTCGCACGCCGCCCTCGTCCGGCTGCACGTCGAGGGCCGTTGGCCGTCCGAAGGCTGAGGCGTCGTCCGGCGGCCGGGCCGCCGGCGGCCGGGCCGCCGTCGTCCGGCCGTCGGTGCCGGGTGGTGGGGACAGCCCCGGGCGCGGCCGTGCTCGGCCTGCCCCCGGGGCCGTCCCGCCGGTGCCTCAGAAGGTGAGGTTCCAGGCGTCGATCTTGCCGGTGTCCTGGCTGGCGATGTCGCGCACGCGCAGCTTCCAGGTGCCGTTCGCCGCCTCGGCGGAGGCGTTCACGGTGTACGTCTTGATGACGTTGTCGGCGCTGTCGCTGTCGGTGAAGTCCTCCAGGAGGTAGACCGTGCCGCCGGGGGCGACCAGGGAGACCACCAGGTCACCGCGGTAGGTGTGCTTGATGTCCACGCCGACCTTCAGGGTGGCGGGGGCGTTGCCGCTCACGCCGGTGACGCTGACCGGGCTCTCCACCGTCGCGTTGTCGGCGACGGTCACGTCGGTGAGGTTCTCGAAGTACTTGCCGGGCGGCGGGGTGGCGCCGACCGCCTTGAGCGCGTCGACCTGGCCCTCGCCGAAGAAGGCGTTGGTGGCGGTGGTGCCGGTGCAGCGGCTGTCCGAGGGGCAGGCCGTGTCGGTGGCCTGCGAGGCGAGCCTGGCCCGCAGATCGGCCGGGGTGGCGGCGGGGTCGGCACTGGCCAGCAGCGCGGCGACGCCGGTCACGTGCGGGGAGGCCATCGAGGTGCCGTTCTTGCTGCCGTACTTGCCGCCGGGGAGCGTGGAGTAGACGCCCGAGGAGCCGTCGCCGCCGGGGGCGGCCACGTCGATGACGCCGTTGCCGAAGTTGGAGTAGGAGGCCTTGACGTTGCCGTTGCCCATGGCCGCGACGGTCACCACCCCGGGCAGCTCGGTGGGGATGTCGAGGCAGGCGTTGGTGATGGTGCGGGTGCCGGGGGTGGAGTCGTTGGGGCTGGCGGTGTCGGTGGTCTTGTGCGCGAGGTCGTAGTCGGAGTTCCCGGCGGCCGCGACCTGCAGCGAGCCCTTGCCCTCGGCGTACGCCTGGGCACGCCGGACGCCCTCGATGATGGCGGCCTGGTCGATGTTGTCGGGGCAGTTGAACTGCCACGGGTCCGTGTAGTAGCTGTTGTTGGTGACCTTGAAGCCGTGGTCGCCGGCCCAGACGAAGCCGCAGACGGTGTTCTCCGCGAAGAACAGGGTGCTGGTCGGCTCGGCGATCCGGACGGAGGCGATCTTCACGCCGGGGGCCACCCCGACGACGCCCTTGCCGTTCTTGGCGGCGGCGATGGTGCCGGCCACGTGGGTGCCGTGGGTGTCGACGTCGCGCCAGGCGCCGGTCCGGGTGTCGGCCTTGCCGTAGGCGCAGGAGACCGAGTCGGCGGCGTCGAAGTTCGGTGCGAGGTCCTGGTGCAGGTCGTCGACGCCGGTGTCGAGGACGCCGACCTTGACGGCGGGTGAGCCGGTGGTCACGGCCCAGGCCTGGTCGGCCTTGATCTGGCTCATGTCCCAGCGGACGGTCTCGGCCAGTGTGGTGGTGGCCTGCGTCGGGGTGGCCGGCAGTGCGGGGTTGTAGGCGTCGGCCGGGACGTCGGAGGTCCGGGTGGCGCCGACCTGCTGGACCCCGCTGACGGCGCGCAGCGCGGCGGGGAAGCCGGCGGCGGCCGAGTGGGCCACGATCACCCCGATCGCGTCGTAACTCGCGAAGACCGTACCGCCGTTGGTCGTCACCGCCGCCTGTGCGGAGGAGGTGGCGCCGGGCGCGGTGATGACCAGGTAGGCGCGGGTGCCGGCCACCCAGGCCGAGGGGGCCGCCGCCGGTGCGGCCGGCCGGGCGGGGGCGGCCGACCGGGCCGCCGGGGTCGGGGAGTCCGAGAGCGGGGCGGCGTGGGCGGCCCCGGTGGGGGCGACCAGGGTGACCGCCGCGCCGAGGGCGGCGACGGTCACGGCGGAGCGCCGCAGTCGGCCGGCTATGTGGGGAATCAATGCGTCCTCCGGAAGCCATGCGGCTCGTGGTGCGGTGGCACCGAATGAGCCATGTACATGATGTGATGGACGCAAGATGTCAGATGATCACCCTGGAAGGGAAGCCCTCATCCCCTTCCGGGAATTCCTTCGGATGCGACCCGATCGGCCGTTCCGGTAAGGGAGTTGGCGGCGGACGCGGAGCGCTCCGGCCCGGAGCCGCCCACGTCGCCCGGGGGAGGCGTAGACCGGCGGGCGGCGGTGCCGGCGCCCGGCCCGGCCGGGAGGGGCCCGGGCGCGGCGCTACTCCAGTACCCGGGCGAGTGCCGCCCGGCCGGCCGGGCCCCAGGTCACCGTTCCGCCGGCCGGGCCCAAGGACCTCGGCCCGGCCGGCGCCGATCAGCGGCTCGGCCGGTCGCCGCCCCCTTTTCCGGCCGCCGGTATGACGCATGCTCATGCAGCTGCTACGGCCGGACGCGGATCGTCCCCGCATCCCGGTCCCTCCGCCCGGGATGCGGGGTCAGGCCAGGCGCTTGTAGTAGAAGCTGCAGTCCTGGAGGGAGCCGGCCGGGTCGGCCGCGTAGTCGGGGACGATGCCGTACCTGGTCCAGCCGGCGGCCCGGTAGAGGTGGTCCGCCGCGCTGCCGGTCTCGGTGTCCAGGAGCAGCAGGGTGGCCCCGGCCCGGACGGCGGCCTCCTCGGCGACGGCGAGCAGCGCCCGGGCCAGCCCCCGGCCACGGGCCTCGCGGTGCACCATCAGCTTGACGATCTCGCCCCGGTGCCGGCCGTTGGCCTTCTGCTCCAGGGTGAGGCTGACGGTGCCGCTGAGGCCGTCCGGGCCGTGGCTGACCCAGACGGTACGGCTGCCGTCCGCGACCGAGGGCAGCTGGGCGCGCCACCAGTGTGCCGCGGCCTCCCGGTCGAGCGGGGCGAGGAAGCCGAGCGAGGAACCGCCGGCCACGGCGTCGGCGAGCAGTTCGGCCAGCCCCGGCACGGCGGCCGCGAAGGCGTCCCTGTCCAGGCGGGTGACGGCGGGCCCGGCGGAGTCCCCGGAGGCCGGGCCGGGCACCGGGTGCGGGCCGGGGTCGCCGGCGGGGGCCGGCGGGAGCCCGGGCGTACCGGGCCGGCCGGTCATGGCAGCACCACCAGGACGGCGTAACGGACGGGGCCGGCACCGGGGTTGCGGAACCGCGAGCGGCCCCAGAGGCGCAGCCGCAGGCAGTCGCCGGCCCGCAGCGGGTGCTCCCGGTCGCCCGCGGTGACCTCCAACTCGCCTTCCAGCACCCAGATGTGCTGTTCGAGTCCGGGCACCGGCGGCCCGTCGTAGGAGATGTCCGCGCCGGGCCGGAGGATGCCTTCGACGACCTCGCCGCGCAGCCCAGGGTGCGGCGGGGAGACCGAGCGCCGGGTGAAGCCGGACGCCTCGTCCCGCCACACCGCCTGCCGGCCGGCCGGCACCAGTTGCGGCGGCTCGGACTCGACCTCGGCCAGCAGCTGGGACATCGTCCGCCGGTAGGCCGAGCAGAGTTTGCCGAGCAGTGCGGCGGTGGGGCTGATCTCGGCCCGTTCCAGCCGGGACAGGGTCGAGCGGCTGATGCCGGTCTGCCGGGCCAGCTCGTCCAGCGACCAGCCCTGTTCGGTCCGCAGGGTGGCCAGGCGGGCGGCCAGCCGGGCCTCCAGCTGCTCGGGCTCGTGCTCCCCGGGCGGCGGGCCGTCCTTGCTGATTCTCATGGTGGAGACAGTATCCCATATCAGGGACAGGGTCCGGAGCGGGTCAGCCGCCGGGCTGCTGCGCCGCCGGGAGCTGGAGCGGCGGGCCGAGCAGGTTCAGCAGGGAGCGGTTGTGCTGGAGCAGCCAGGTCAGATAGGCGGGGTTCACCCGGGCCAGGTCGGTGTAGGCGGCCCGGAGGTCGGTGTGCAGGGCGTCGAGCGCCGCCCCGCTGAGGGCCCGGGGTCTCCAGGCGAGCAGCAGGCGGACGGCGAACGGATCGCCGTGGACGGGCCGGACGACCGTGCCCGGGCCGGGGGTCGAGGTGGGCTGGCACGGACGGACGGCCTCGCCCGAGGCGACCAGTTCGGCAGCGGTGGCGTTGTCGCGGATCTGCAGCACCCGCGGGTCGAGCCCGGCCTCGCTGAAGACCCGGCGCAGCGCGGCGTACTCGTGGTCGGCGGCCGGGTCCACCATCCAGGTGTCGTCCGCCAGGTCGGCCAGCCGCACCACCGGCTGGGCGGCGGCCGGGTGGCGGACGGAGAGGGCGACGAACTGCGGTTCGCGGGCCACCACCACGCGGTGCTCGGCGCCGGCGGGCACCGGCAACGGGAACCCCTCGCTCTCGTGCACGAAGGCGATGTCCAGCTGCCCGGCGGCGACCATCCGCAGCAGGGCGATGGCGGAGATGTCGATGTGGATGGTGGTGTCGGTCTCCGGCAGCCGGTCGTGGACCCGGCGCAGCCAGGCGGCGACGGCCCGGCTGCCGACGCTGCCGATCCGCAGCTGCCGCTTCGCGGTGCCGGAGGACTCCTGGCGGGCGGCGGTGACCAGGGCGGCCAGGTCGGTGATGATCGGGCGGGCGCGGGAGAGGACGGAGTGGCCGAGCGCGGTGGGCTGACTGCCGGTCTGCTCGCGGGTGAACAGCGGTCCGCCGACGGTGCGTTCGATGCGGTGCAACTGGGTGGTGAGGGACGGCTGGGTCATGCCGAGCTGCTGGGCGGCCTTTCGTACGCTGCCGGTGTCCGCGATCGCGCACAGCACCCGGAGGTGTCTCACGTCGAGCTCCACCCGGGGAGCATATCGGGATGGCAAACGAACGACAAGGACATGTCAAATTGTCGAATACCCGGATTCCCGGATCCGGGACGATTGGCCCGAGCTATCGCAGGTTGGCATCATCCGCTCACCCGTTCCGCTGAACGAAGCTCTGCGCATCAGAAGTTCACCCGCCGCTCCACGGTCACCGATCACCCCCAGGGCCGTGGAGCACGCGAACGGAGTCCCCCACGTGAAGCGCTCCATGATCTCCCTGTCGCTGACCATCGGCCTCGCCCTGGGCACCGGCCTGGCCGCCGTGCCCGCGTCCGCCGCGTCCGCCGACAGCGCTCCCCGCCAGCACTACACCGCGTCCTCCTACGCCGGGACGGCCGAGGAGGAGGCCGGCAACCAGGCCTTCTACGAGGCCGTGATGAAGTCCGCACTCGCCAAGCAGGCGGCGACGCCCTTCCTCCAGACGGTCACCGTGACCTACGACGCCAGCAGCGCACCGACGTTCCGCAACCAGATAGCCAGCAGCGCGCAGATCTGGAACGGCTCGGTGCGCAACGTCCAGCTCCGGGCCGGCACCAACGCCGACTTCCGGTACTACGAGGGCAACGACTCGCGCGGCTCCTACGCCAGCACCGACGGCCACGGCCGGGGCTACATCTTCCTGGACTACAAGCAGAACCAGCAGTACAACTCCGTCCGCGTGACCGCGCACGAGACCGGCCACGTGCTCGGCCTGCCGGACCACTACTCGGGCCCCTGCAGCGAGTTGATGTCCGGCGGCGGCCCCGGCACGTCCTGCACCAATGCGTACCCGAACACCACCGAGCGCAACCGCGTCAACTCGCTCTGGGTCAACGGCCTGAGCGCGAACGCCGGGGCCCTCACCACGGTGCGCTGATCCCGCCGCACCGGAACCGGAAGGCCTGACGCCGGACGGCTCGGCCCCGATCGACCGGGGCCGGGCCGTCCGGCGTCGTGCTGCGCGGCGACGCGGGTGCGCGGCGTCAGGCCGGGCAGCCCGCGTCGGCGAGCACGAACCAGCCGGGAGAGGTCTGCGCCAGGGTGTGGGTGACGAAGGTGTTCCACAGGCCCAGGTTCTGGTTGGAGCCGTTGGCGTACGCGATGCCGCCGCTCTGGTGCGCCCGGCCGGCCGCCACATGGGCGTAGTTGCTGGCGGTGAAGCACTGCGGCCGGGAGCCGGTGGTGGTGGCCGTCACGGCGGCGGAGCGGGCACCGGTGTTCCCGGCGGAGTCGACCGCCGCGACGGTGTAGCCGTAGGAGGTGGCGGCGGTCAGCCCGCTGTCGGTGAACGAGGCCGGGCCGGTGCTGCCGGCCGCGGAGCCGTCGCGGTAGACGGTGTAGGAGACCGCGCCGGGGACGGCGGTCCAGGACAGCGAGACCGTGCTGTCGGTGCTGCCGGTGACGCCCAGGCCGGCCGGGGCGGGCAGCGTACCGGTGCCGCCGCCGGTGGGAGCACCGTCCAGGCCCCAGAACTTCGCCGTCCAGTAGCTGGAGCAGATGGTGCTGAGGAAGTACGCGCCGGTGCTGCCGCACTGGTCGGCGCCGGAGCCGGGGGCGATCGGCAGGCCGTGGCCCATCCCGGCCACCGAGTACAGCTCGACGGCGGGCTTGCCGGCCGTGTCGTTGTAGACGGACAGCGTGGTGCTGCCGGGCAGGGACTGGGTGCTGGAGGCGCTCTGGCCGATGCCCCAGACGTTGGTCCACTGGTCGCGCAGTTCGCTGGCGTTCACCGGGTAGACGGTGTAGTCGGCGGTGCCCTGCCAGATGGCGACCCGCGGCCACGGGCCGGTGTAACCAGGGTTGGCGGCCCGGACCTTGTCGCCCCACTGGGCCGGGGTGAGGTTCTGGTTGTTCTGCTGGCAGCCGGAGGCGGCGGTCAGCGTGGTGGCGCACTGGGCCGGCAGGCCGGAGTCGACGGCGCCGCCGGCGAACACGTCCGGGTAGGCCGCCAGCAGGTCGGCGGTCATCCCGCCGCCGGCCGACAGGCCGGTCACGAAGACCCGGTGGGTGTCCGAACCGTACTGCGCCGCGGCGGTGTTCACCATCTGCACCACCGAGGCGGCCTCGCCCTTGCCCCGGGTGTTCCTGGTCGCGTCGAACCAACTGAAGCAGGAGGAGCTGTTGTTGGCCGAGTTGGTCTGCGGGAAGACCACCGCGAAGCCCCACAGGTCGGCGTACTTCTGCCAACCCGAGTGGGTGAAGTAGTCGTTGGCGTTCTGCGTGCAGCCGTGCAGGGCCACCACCAGCGGGGCGCCCGCCGGCAGGCCGGTCGGCGTGTACGCGTACATCGCCAGGTTCCCGGGGTTGGTGCCGAAGTTGCTGACCTGCTGGAGGGAGCCGGCGGCCGCGGCCGGGCCGGTGGACGCGGTGGTGACCAGCCCGGTGGCGACCAGGCCCAGCACCGCGGTGAAGGTGACGCGGCGCAGGAGTCTGCGCAGGACGGAGGGACGCACGGGTACTCCTTGAGTGGGGTGGGGGAGGCGGCGGCCGCCGCGGTCCGCGGGGACCTCGGCGGCGGGGGCCGCCCACTCATGTTGCTGATGCCGGACGGTACGGCCGGCCGGGACCGGGCCGATACGTGGCGGCCGCACACACCGGCCGGTCGCGGATGGCAGGCGGCGCCATTGTCCGGGCGGCCGGCCGCTCCCATCCTGCTGCTGTCCCTGCTGTCCCTGCTGTCCCTGCCGTTCGGGCGGTCCGGGTGTTCCGGGTGTTCCTGGTCCTCCCGCCGTTCCTGGCGGGCCGGGTGCGTGGCCGGCCCGGGCGCGGGCGCACCGAAGCGCCGCCCCACCGCCCGCCCGGCGGCGGGCGGGCACGTGGGGCGGGCGGTGGGGCGGGCACGTGGTGGGCGGCGGGCGGTGCGGCCGCCCGGGTGCGGCTGCCCGGGCCCTACCCGAGTCGGTCCGCCGGCAGGCCGGCGGCCGTCAGCAGGTGCCGGGCGACCACGCCGGCGCCGTCCTCCCCGATCAGCAGGGTGTAGTGGTTGGTGCCGGGCACCTGCTCGGCCGGCACCCGCTCACGGTCCAGCCCGGCGGCCTTCAGGCGCTGCTCGTCGTACAGGCCCTGCGGCTCGTCCAGCAGGCCCCGCTCGGCCCACAACAGGCGGGCGGGCAGCGGGATCCGGTGCACGGCGGCGAGCACCTCCGGGGCGAACAGGCCCACCCCGTCCACCCGGACGGCGTCGATCAGGCAGGAGGAGCGCAGCTCGGGCTCGTGCCCCACCAGGTCGCGCTGGACGTAGGCGTCGACCGACGGCGACCAGCTCCCGGCGAAGGCCGGGTGGGCCTGCCAGAAGGCGCGGTAGGCGTCCCGGTCGGGGAAGGTCATGGACAGCCGCTGCATGGCCGGGCCGATGACGGCGGTGATCAGCTCGTCCGGCGTCAGCCCGGTCGGGGCGGGGAACCCCACGCCGCCGTCCACCAGCAGCACCGAGGCGAACCGCGCCGGGTCCCGGACGGCGGTCAGCGCGGCGACGAAGGCCCCCATCGAGTGGCCGGTGAGCACGGCGTCGCGCAGGCCCAGCGCCTCGGCGAGCGCCGCGACGTCCGCGGCGTGCGCGGGGATCCCGTACGGGCCGGGCAGCCCGGCGCTGGCCGCCCGGCCGCGCAGGTCGGGGGCGATCAGGGTGACCCGCCCGGCCAGCAGCCGGGCGACCGGGCCCCAGGACAGCGCGTTGGCGGTGATGCCGTGCACGGCGAGCACCACCGGGGCGTCGGGGGTGGTGGCCGGCCAGCGCAGCACGGCCAGCCGGCCGCCGGTGACGGGCACCGTCAACTCCTCCGGCCGGCCCGCTGCGTCGCCCTCGGGCGTCTGGTACGTCAAGGTGGTCTCCTTCGGTCGGCCGGCTGCCCGCCACGGGTCACCGGGTCACTCGGCGGGAACGCTCCGTCACTCGGCGGGAGCGCTCCCGAGCGGCCCGCAGCCGGCCGGGCAGGCGCACCACGCCGCCCGGCAGCAGGTAGACCACCAGCACGAACAGTGTGCCCAGCAGGAACAGCGGTTGCGAGAGCGGCACCCGCAGGACGGCGGGCAGGCCGGCCACCGCGCCGGAGCCGGCCAGGTCGCCCAGGCGGTGGTCGGCCCAGGTGTAGAGGACGCCGCCGACCAGCGGGCCCCAGCGTGTCCCGGAGCCGCCGAGGACGACCATCACCAGCAGCGAGAGGGTGAAGTCCGAGGTGGTGGTCTGCGGGGTGGCGCCGCCGGTGAGCAGCAGGTAGACGATGCCGCCGAGCGCGGCCAGGGTGCCGGCCAGCACGAAGGCCACCAGCTTGAACCCGTACGGGCGCAGGCCCAGCACCTCGACCCGGCGCTCGTTCTCCCTGATGCCCTCCCAGACCCGGCCGGTGCGGGAGTGCACGACCCGGTGCACCACGGCCAGGGTCAGTACCAGGTAGGCGAGCGCGATCCAGTACAGGTTGGCGGTGTGCTCGATCCCCACCAGGGCGGCGGGGAGCTGCTCGGCGGGGGCCGCCCGGCCCTCCTCGCCGCCGGTGAAGCCGCCCGGGTCGCGCTCCACCAGGATCGAGCCGGCCTGGGCGAACGCCAGGGTCACCATGGAGAAGCCGATGCCGCTCATCCGCAGGCTGACCGAGCCCAGCAGGGCCGCCAGCGCGACCCCGCCCAGCAGCCCGAGCAGCGCGGACGGCAGGAACGGCAGGCCGGCCTGCAGCATCACGGTGTTGGTCGCGTAGGTGCCGGTGGCGAAGTAGAGGGCGTGGCCGAAGGAGAGCAGTCCGGTGCGGCCGAGCAGCAGGTCGTACCCGGTCGCGAGGGCGCCGAACAGCAGGCACAGGGCGATCAGTTGGAGGCTGCCGGGGCTGCCGAGCGGGCCGTCCAGCAGGCCGGGCAGCGGCAGCGAGCTCCAGGGCGCGGTGAGCAGGACGAGCAGCGGTGCGGCGGGCCACCAGCGGGTCAGCCGGCGCAGCCGGTCGGCCGCCGGTGCGGCGGGCGGGGCGCCCACCTCGGTCTGCTCGGGCGTGGCGGTGGTCATGCGAGTCTCCCGGTGAGTCCGCTCGGCCGGACGAGCAGCAGGGCGGCGAGCAGGACGACGACGGCGAGGTCGCCGAGCCCGGCGGTGGTGTAGTAGTTGGCGAACTGCTGGACGAGCCCGACGGCGACGGACGCGAGGGCGGCGCCGCCGACCGAGCCCATGCCGCCCATCACCACGACCACGAAGGCGAAGATGAGCAGCGAGGTGCCCTGGCCCGGGTCGACGGAACCGAAGTAGAGGCCGCCGAGCGCCCCGCCGAGGGCGGCGGCCGCACCCCCGATGGCGAAGACCAGGGTGAACGCCTTGCGGACGTCGATGCCGAGCGCGGTGACCATGGCCCGGTCCTCGACGCCGGCCCGCACCACCAGCCCGTGCCGGGTGCGCCCGAGGAACAGCTTGAGCACCGCCAGCACGGCGAGCGCGGCGGCGATCAGCACCAGCCGGTTGACCGGCACCTGGGCGCCGAGCAGCCCGAACGTCCCGGTCAGCGCGGCGGGCCCGGGGAACGGGCGGGCGTCGGCCCCCCAGATCGCCGAGAGCAGGGCCGGCAGGGCCAGGCCGACGCCGACGGTGGCGAGCACCTGTTCGCGCGGGCGCTCGTACAACGGGCGGATGACGGCCAGTTCGAGCAGCACGGCGGCGAGGGTGCCGGCCGCCGTGCCGAAGGCGACCGCCAGGACGAAGCCGGGGCCGTCGGCGCCGGCGCCGGGCAGGTGCCCGGAGGCGGCCCACCAGGTGCCGTACGCGCCGACGCTCAGCAGGGCGCCGTGGGCGAAGTTCAGGACGTCCATCAGGCCGAAGATCAGCGACAGGCCGGAGGCGACCAGGAAGTACAGCGCTCCCAGCCCCAGCCCGGTGAGGGTGAGCAGGACGACGGTCGACATCAGTGTTCCCTGTCGGTGTGGGGGCGGGCGGCCGGCGGCGCGTCGACGGCGGTCCGGTCGGCGGACGGACCGCCGGTGGGGGCCCGGTCGGTGGCGTCGGGTCCGGTGGCGTCAGGTCCGGCGGCGCCCTGGTGGCGTCCGACGCCGAGCAGCCGGCGGGTGGCCTCGGCGTCGGTGAGCAGTTCGGCGGCGGGGCCGTGGTGCGCGGTCCGGCCGTCGGCCAGCACGACGCAGTGCTCGGCCAGCCGGCGGACCATCGCGAGGTTCTGCTCGACCAGCAGGACGGGGACGGCCTCGGCCGCCCGCTCCAGCACCTGGGCGACCTCGGTGACGACCTTGGGCGCCAGGCCCTTGGTGGGTTCGTCGGCGATGATCAGACGGTTGCCGTTGAGCAGGGTGCGGGAGATCGCGACCATCTGCTGCTGGCCGCCGGAGAGCGTCCCGGCCGGCTGCCGGGCGCGCTGCCGCAGCTCCGGGAACAGCTCGTGCACCAGGGCGTACGCGGGCTCTCCCGCCCCCGGCCGCTCGGCCAGCCGCAGGTTCTCGGCGACGCTGAGCCCGGCGAACACGCCCCGGTCCTCGGGGGCGTAGCCGATCCCGCGCCGGACCAGGGCGTGGGTGGCCAGCCGGACGGTCTCCGTCCCGTCGAACAGCACGCTGCCGGTGCGCGGCACCAGGCCGAGGATGCCGCGCACGGTGGTGGTCTTGCCGGCGCCGTTGCGCCCGAGCAGGGCGGTGACGCCGTGCGCCCGGACGTCCAGGTCGACGCCGTGCAGGATGTGCCGGCCGCCGATCACGACCCGCAGGTCCCTGACCCGCAGCAGGCTCGCCACGCTCTCGGCGCGACCGCTCAGGGCCTGACCGCTCAGGGCCTGACCGCCCTGGGCTTCGGCGTTCACAGTTCCTCCCCGAGGTAGGCCTGCTGCACGGTGGCGTCGGCCATCACGGCCTGCGGCGTGTCCAGGGCGAGCAGGGTGCCGTGGTGCATCACGGCGAGCCGGTCGGCCAGGCCCAGCAGGACGTCCATGTGGTGTTCGACCATCAGCACGGTGCGGCCCTCCTCGCGGTGCAGCGAGCGGATCAGCTCGGTGAGCGCCGGGACCTCCTCGGCGCTCACCCCGGCCATCGGCTCGTCCAGCAGCATCAGACGGGGATCGCCCACCAGCAGGACTGCCAGTTCGAGTTTGCGCTTCTCGCCGTGCGAGAGCTCCCGGGCCGGGGTCTCGGCGCGGTGCCCCAGGCCGGTGCGCTCCAGGGCGCCGCCGACCTGCCGGGCGTACCCGCCGGCCCGGCGCCAGATCCGGTACGAGCCGCCGCCGGCGGCCTGCGCGGCCAGCCGGACGTGATCGGCCACCGACATGGCCGGCCACAGGCTGGAGGTCTGGAAGGTCCGGCCGAGGCCGAGCCGGGCCCGGGCGTGCGCGGGCCGCGCGGTGATCTCGGCACCGTCGAGCTCGATGCTGCCGGCGGTGGCCGGGTTGAGGCCGCTGATCAGGTTGAACAGGGAGGTCTTGCCGGCGCCGTTCGGGCCGATGAAGGCGAGGAACTCGCCCTCCTGGACGTCGAAGGAGACGTCCTCGACGATGGTGGCGCCACCGACGCGCCAGCCGAGGCCGCGCAGCCGGAGCACGGGGGGCGCGAGGGCGGCCGCCCGCCCGCTCCCGGCGCCCCCGGCGTCACCCCGTGGTGCGGTGTTCGGGGATGCCATCGGTCAGCCCGCGATCGTCTTGACCGTCGGCGCGGCCGCCGACATGGGCAGGACGTGCAGCAACTCCGGCTTGGCGTCGGGCCCCTGGCCGTTCAGCCGGGCGGTGAACATCGGCTGCAGCAGCGCGTGGTCCTCGGCGCGGACCTGCTCGTCGCCCTTGGGCCCGGCGAACCGCCAGTCCTCCAGGGCCTTGACCATGGCGGCGGTGTCGGTGGGGCTGCCCGCCTCGACGGCGTGCACGATCATCTGGGCGGCGGTGAAGCCGTCCGGGTTGAACAGGTCGGGCGTGCCGCCGGCCTTGGCGACGCCGTCCAGCATCGCCTTCTCGGCCTCGTTGCCGCCGGCCGCGCCGGGGAAGTAGTGCGCCAGGAAGGAGATCTTGGCGGCGGCCGGCCCGAAGATCGGGTACGAGGCCGTCCCGGCCAGCCCGGTCACCACCTTGCCGGCGTCCAGGACGCCCTGCTGGTCCAGCGCGGTCCACAGGGCGGGGGCGCTGGCGCCGGCCCAGGCCACGTAGACCAGGTCGGGGGAGCCGGCCTTCACCTGCTGCGCGAACGGGGTCAGGTCGGTGGCGCTGGGCGGCGCCAGCACCGAGGTCACCACGGCGCCCTGGCCCTCCAGCGCGGACTTCACGGCGGCGACGTTGGCCTGGCCGAACGCCGAGTTCTGCGAGAGGACGGTGACCTTCTTGTCCTTGGCGCCGAGCAGCAGCGTCCCCGCCGCGAGGACGTCCTGGTAGGACTGCCGCCCGGAGCGGAAGGTGTACTTGTTGATGCCGGTCAGGGCGTCGGTGGCGGCCGCGCCGCTGATGAACAGCAGGTGGTTCTGCGCGGCCAGCGGGGCCACCTGGAGGGCCACCCCGGAGTCGGTGCTGCCGGCGAGGATCTTGTAACCCTTGCCCGCCAGGTCCTTGGCCGCGGCCACGGCCTTCGCCGGGTCGCCGGCGTCGTCCTGCTCGGTCACCTCGACCGGATGCCCGGCGACCTTGTTGGTGCCCTTGGTCGCGTAGGCGAGACCCGCGGTGAAGCCGTCCAGGTACTGCTTGCCGTACGCGGCCAGCGGACCGCTGCGCGAGTACACCAGGCCGACCTTGACGGGGGAGCCGTCCCCCGCGGCGGCCTTGTCGGACCCGGCCGTGCCGGCGGCGGCGCAGCCGGTGAGCAGGGCGCCGGCCGTCAGCAGGGAAAGCGCCTGCAGGGGTCTGCTGCTGACGACGTGTGCGGTGCGCATGCGCATGGTGGTCGGCTCCCGGGGGGTGTGTGGCCGTCCGCCGCCGCCCGGGGTGCGGGAGCGTCCGTGCGGACGCCCCCCGAGGGTCACGCTCCGGGTGGCGGCGGGGTCATGGTGGGTGGTTGGTGAGACCTTAGGAGCGGCGGCCGGGCCCGGACATGTGGGCGGCAGCAACACCTGGGCCCGGCGCCATGTGGCGGGCGCACATGGCCGAGCCGCGGGCGGTGCCGGAACAGTGAAAAGGGCCTCACCGCCCCGGCCTGCGCGGATTCCCGCCGCCGGGGGGAGGCAGCGAAGGCACGGCTCCCCGGACGGAAGGCAGGAACATGGACAAGGTGGTGACCTCGGCGCGGGCGGTGGCGGACATCCCCGACGGGGCGACGCTCGCCGTCGGAGGCTTCGGTCTCTGCGGCATCCCCTCGACGCTGATCGACGCGCTGGCCGAGGCCGGCCCGACCGGGCTGCGGGTGGTGTCCAACAACTGCGGCGTCGACGACTGGGGTCTCGGCCTGCTGCTCCGGGCCGGCCGGATCGCCCGGATGACCTCCTCCTACGTGGGGGAGAACAAGGAGTTCGCCCGCCAGTACCTGAGCGGCGAGCTGGAGGTGGAGCTCACCCCGCAGGGGACCCTCGCCGAGCGGCTGCGCGCGGGCGGCTCGGGCATCCCGGCGTTCTTCACGCCGGCCGGCGTCGGCACCCAGGTCGAGGAGGGCGGCCTGCCCTGGCGCTACGCGGCCGACGGGTCGGTGGCGCTGGCCTCACCGCCCAAGGAGGTACGGGAGTTCGGCGGCCGCCGGTACCTGCTGGAGGAGGCCGTCACCGCCGACTTCGCCCTGGTGCGCGCCGCCGTGGCGGACCGGCACGGCAACTGCGTCTTCCACGCCGCCGCCCGCAACTTCAACCCGCTCTGCGCGATGGCCGGCCGGATCACCCTGGTCGAGGCCGAGCGGATCGTCGAGCCCGGTGAACTGCCCCCGGACGCCGTCCACCTGCCCGGCGTGTACGTCGACCGGGTGGTCGCCGCCGGCCCCGCCGAGAAGCGCGTCGAACGCCGTACCGTCCGCCCCGCCGTCCGCGGCGCAGCCGAGGAGATCTGACCATGCCGCTCGACCGCGACCAGCTCGCCGCCCGCGCCGCCCGGGAACTGCGGGACGGCCAGTACGTCAACCTGGGGATCGGCCTGCCGACCCTGATCCCCAACCACGTCCCGCCGGGGGTGCACGTCGTCCTGCACTCCGAGAACGGCATCCTCGGGGTGGGCCCCTACCCGTACGAGGGTGAGGAGCACCCGGACCTCATCAACGCCGGCAAGGAGACCGTCACCACCGCCGACGGCGCCTCGTACTTCGACTCGGCGTTCTCCTTCGGCATGATCCGGGCCGGCCGGATCGACGTCTCGGTGCTCGGCGCGATGGAGGTCTCCGTCCACGGCGACCTGGCCAACTGGATGATCCCCGGCAAGATGGTCAAGGGCATGGGCGGCGCGATGGACCTGGTGCACGGCGCCCGCCGGCTGATCGTGGTGATGGAGCACACCGCCCGGGACGGATCGCCCAAGATCGTCCAGGAGCTCTCGCTGCCCGCCACCGGCCGCCGGGTGGTCGACCGCATCGTCACCGACCTCGCGGTCGTCGACATCACCCCGGACGGCCTGCGGCTGGTCGAACTCGCCCCCGGCACCACCCTGGAGGAGGTCCGCGCGGCCACCGGCGCGGACCTGGTGGTCGGCACCGACCTGGTGGCGGGCGTCTGACCGCGGCTCCTCGTCGTCCGCAGTCGTCCGCGGTCGTCCACCGTCCTCCGCAGCCGGGGCCGGGGACGGTCCGCCCGGTGCCCCCGTCCCGCCGTGTGTCGCTGGGTCGCAACGCCGGGCCGGGCCGGGAGGATGGCGGGGACCGGGGCCCGCGGGCCCGCCCGGGCGGGACGGACCGAGGAGGGGCCAGGTGCCGGAGACCGAGCCGACGGACAGGCCGGGTCGTGACGGCAGCCGTAGCGGCGGTGGCGGTGGCGACGGTGCAGGCCGGAGCGCAGGCGGCGGCAGCGGTGGCGCGGACGAGGACGCCGGGCACCGCGAGGCGCACGGCGGAGCGCTCGGCCCCCGGCTGAACTGGCTGCGGGCCGCCGTCCTCGGCGCCAACGACGGCGTGGTCTCCACCGCCGGCCTGGTGATGGGCGTGGCCGGCGCCACCACCTCCGAGAGCGCGCTGCTCACCGCCGGCCTGGCCGGGATGCTGGCCGGCTCGCTGTCGATGGCGGTCGGCGAGTACGTGTCGGTCAGCAGCCAGCGCGACTCCGAACGGGCCGCGCTGCGCCAGGAGCAGCGCGAACTCGCCGAGGACCCGGTGGCCGAACTCGCCGAACTCGCGGGCTTCTACCGGGCCAAGGGCCTCCCCGAGCCGCTGGCCCGTGAGGTCGCCGTCCGGCTCACCGAGCACGACCCGCTGGCCGCCCACGCCGAGGTCGAGCTGAAGATCGACCCCGAGGAGCTGACCAGCGCCTGGCAGGCCGCCTGGGCGAGCTTCGTCTCCTTCACCGTCGGGGCGCTCTGCCCGCTGCTCGCCGTCCTGCTGCTGCCGTCCTCCGTGCGGGCGCCGGCCACCGCGGCCACGGTGCTCTGCGCACTGCTGGTCACCGGACTGCTGAGCGCCCGGCTGGGCGGGGCGCCGCCCCGGCGGGCCGTCCTGCGCAACGTGCTCGGCGGCGGGCTGGCGATGGCGGTCACCTACGCCCTGGGCGTCGGCCTGGACGCGGCCGGGGTGTGACGGCACCGGGGCCGCCGCCCGGCCGGCCGGCCGGCCCGGCTCAGTCGTGGAACTGCGGGATGATCAGATACAGCCCGTAGAGCACGGCGGCCCCGCAGGCCAGGAAGCACACCGCGGCCCCCGCCAGGGCGGCGGCCGAACCCCGGCCGCTCTCCCTGGCGTCCTGGTGGTTCAGCATCGCCCGCACCCCCAGGGTGAAGACCACGGCGACCGCCACCGTCGCGCCGATGCTGACGGCGGCCACCTCGCCCAGAGCGCTCCAGTGCAGTGCCACGGCGGCGTCCTCCCTCTCGGTTGCCGGGCCGGGTTTCCCCGCGCCCCGGTTGCCGGGCCCGGTTCCCCGCGCCCCGGCTGCCTGCGTCCGGTCGCCCGCGTTCAGTTGCTCGCGGGGGCGGGCTGCGGGTTGACCGTCACGTTGCGGGCGTCGTTGACGTTGTCGGCGGTGACCGGGCTGCGCCGGGAGAGCAGGTAGATCAGCGAGGCCGCGGCCACGGCGACCACCGCGACCGCCACCGTCCCGGCCGTCCCGCCGTGCACCACGACGGCGGAGGCGGCGCCGCCGATCAGGCCCGCCGCCGGCAGCGTGATCAGCCAGGCGACGGCCATCCGGCCGGCCGTGCTCCAGCGGACCTGCGCGCGCCGGCGGCCGAGCCCGGCCCCGATGATGCTGCCGCTGCAGACCTGGGTGGTGGAGAGCGCGAACCCGAGGTGGGCGGAGGTCAGGATGACGGTGGCGGAGGCGGTCTCGGCGGCGAACCCCTGCGGCGAGCGGATGTCGGTGAGCCCCCGCCCGAGGGTGCGGATGATGCGCCAGCCGCCGAGGTAGGTGCCCAGGCCGATGGCCAGGCCCGCGGTGAGGACCACCCAGGTCGGCGGTCCCGAGCCGGTGGGCAGCGCACCCGCCGAGATCAGGCTGAGGGTGATCACGCCCATGGTCTTCTGCGCGTCGTTGGTGCCGTGGGCGAGCGAGACCAGCGAGGCGGACCCGATCTGCCCGAACCGGAAGCCCCGGGTCACCGATTCCTCGTCGGCGCGCCCGCTGAGCCGGTAGGCCAGCCGGGTGGCCAGCAGGGCGGCGAGCCCGGCCACCAGCGGGGCGGCGAACGCCGGGATGATGATCTTCTCAAGGACCTCGTAGAAGTCCACGGCCCGCAGCCCCGCGCCGACCCAGGCCGCGCCGATCAGCCCGCCGATCAGTGCGTGCGACGAACTGGACGGCAGGCCGAGCAGCCAGGTCAGCAGGTTCCAGAGGATCGCGCCGACCAGCCCCGCGAAGATCATGCCCAGGGTGATCAGTCCGTCGTTCACGATGCCGCCGGAGATCGTCTTCGCCACCGCCGTGGACAGGAAAGCGCCGACCACGTTGAGCACGGCGCTCACCAGCACCGCCACCCGTGGGCGCAGCGCGCCGGTGGCGATCGAGGTCGCCATGGCATTCGCGGTGTCGTGGAAGCCGTTGGTGAAATCGAACGCCAAGGCTGTGATGATCACCACCACGAGAAGGAACGTGATGTGGGCCATGCAGCCAGTAGAACAGCGTGTCGAGCAGGCGGGCGGTGCGACACTCGCTGCGGCCGGACTGATTGTCGGACCGCGGATTGCATACGGACGACCCCTCCCGGCCGGGGTCGTCCGAGCACGCTCGGTCCGCTCCGGCCGGGAGGGGGCCGGGAGGCCGGCGCCCGGGCTACGCCTGGTTCCGCGCCGCGGTCAGGCCCGTCCGCCCGCCCGCCGCCGGGCGGCGCAGCAGGGTGTCGAGGGCGAGGCTGCCCGGTCCGGTCACCGCGAGGGCCAGGAACGCCCAGCAGAACAGCACGGCGAGTTCGCCGCCGTTCTGGATCGGCCAGAGCGCCTTCTCCTGGTGCACCGAGAAGTAGGCGTAGGCCATCGAGCCGGAGCACAGCAGCGCGGCCGGCCGGGTGCCGAGCCCCAGCAGTACCAGCACGCCGCCCGCCAGCTGGATCAGTGCGGCCCACCAGCCGGGCCACTGGCCGACCGGGACGGTACCACCGCCGTGGGTGCCGCCCAGCACCCCGAACAGCGAGGCGGCGCCGTGGCAGGAGAACAGCAGGGCGGTGACGATCCGGAACAGCGCCAGCGTGTGGGGCCTGGCGGGATCGAGCACGGTACGGGGTTCGAAGGACACGGGGACTCCTCGGTCGGCGTCCGGCCGGCGGCCGGTACGGGGATCGTGCGGGCCCGGCGCCCGGCCCCACTCCGGCGCCGTCGGACAGGTCGGTGACCACCCGGGCGCGGCCCCGGACCGGCGCACCCGGGTACGGCTCGACGGCGCGGGACGGGCACGCCGCCGGGCCCGCGGGCATCCGGCGCCGGCGGCAGCGGACGGCGTCCGGTCCCGCCGGTCGGTGACCTCGGAACCTGGTGCGGCCGTGCGGCGGCCGCGCCGGGTGATCGATTGACCTGGCACCGACAATTCTGGCGTACCGTCAGGTGTTCGCGGGAGTCCTGCGAACCTCAAGGATTCCTCAAGTCACCGTCCGCCGTCCGTCATCCGGTGCGCGGCGTCCGCCGGCGGGGGATTCACGGGCCCGGCCCGCGTCCTGGTCGGGGATCCCGGATCCGCGGACGGCCGCCGCGGCGGCCGGAGGCGAGCTGCCCGGGCGGTGCTCCCGCTGTCCGCCGGCCGGACCCGTCCGCCGGACTCCCGGCCGGCCTGCCCTCCGTCGACCGGCTCCCTCGATCAGACTTTCAGCCGGCGATCCAGTCCAGCGCGCCGGGCAGGACGTGCTCGACCGGCGGGACGTCCGGGTACCAGGTCCGCTCCCACTCCAGCGACACCCAGCCGTCGAACCCGTCGAGGAGCTTGCGGGCGGCGGCCAGCGGGACGCCGCCCGTCCCCAGCGGGACGGGCGTGGTGTCGGTGGCCGAGGCGGCGTCCTTGATCTGGACGCACACCAGACGGTCCCGCAGGTGCCGCAGGGTGTCCGCCGGGTCCTCGCCGTGCCGCCAGGGGTGCAGCAGGTCCCAGATCGCGCCGGCGCGCGGGGCCCGTGCCAGCAGGGCCGCGACGGCGGCGCCGGTGGGCAGCGCGTCGTGCGTCTCGACCAGCACGCGCGGTCCCTCGTCCGCGACGGCGGCCAGCCTGCGCGCCCCGGCGTCCAGGTCCTCGCCGCCGGGGAAGACCCGGACGTGTCCGGCGCCGAGGTCCCGGGCGAGCCGGAGGTCGGCCCGCAGCGCCTCGATCACCGGCTCGTCGTCGCCCGGCTCGCAGATCCGGACGTATCCGGAGAGGCAGAAGGCCGGGAGGCCGCCCAGCGTCCGGAGCACGGCGGCCCGTCCGCCGGCGTCGAGGCCGGCGTGCACCCCGGTGTCGGGGTGCAGTCGCAGCTCCAGCCCGTCGAGGCCGAAGCTCCGGGCCAGGGCGACCGAGTCGGCCAGGGACGCCCCCGGGGTGCCCAGGGTGCTCAGTGCCAGTCGCATCTCTGCCTCCGGTCGGACGGTGGATCTCGGTGTCGGTGTCGGTGTCGGTGACGCCGGCCGGCGAGGCGGCGGCACCGGTCGGCAAGACTATCGGAAAGCGGTTACCGCGCAACGGAGTGGTCCGCGCCGGGGCCCCCGGCGCGGACGGGGCGGCTCGTGGTGTCGGACGGGGGTGACGGGTGGGCCGGCGGCCGGCCGTCGCGGCCCGCGGGCGTCGGTGGCTGCTTCGCCGCGACCGCGACCGCGACCGGGACCGGGGCGTGCGGGGTGCCGTACCCCGCATCCTCCGCAGGGTGACGGCCGGCGTCAAGGCGCAGCGATCGAATGATCTCAAAGCGTCCAGGAGAGCGAGAATCTGTCGAACAGTCAGAAGTGCGATCGTTTCCATTGACTCGATCAGAACTCCGCTCCTAGGGTGCCGGGCGGATGCCGAAGCCCCTCACGGGATCCGCCAACTGCCCATCCCTGCAAAGCTGGAGACGCATCCACCGATGTCCACGGCACTGCGGACACCACTCCGCGCACCCCATCGGACCAGGACTTCCCGGGTCCCCGTCCTCACCGCCCTGGCGCTCTGCTGGTCCCTCTTCCTCGGTTTGAGCGGCATCGCACCCGGCGCCGCCACTGCCACCGCCGCACCGGTCGCCGCCGCCGGGACGACCGCAACCGCGACGACCGCCGCCGCGACGACTGCCGTCACCGTCGACGGCGGCAGCGCCGGCCGCGTCTTCGACGGCGTCGGAGCGATCAGCGGCGGCGGCGGGAACACCCGGCTGCTGTACGACTACCCGGAGCCGCAGCGCTCCCAGGTCTTCGACCACCTCTTCAAGCCCGGCTACGGCGCCGCGCTGCAACTCCTCAAGGTGGAGATCGGCGGCGACACCAACTCCACCGACGGTGCCGAGAGCAGCCATGAGCACACCAGGGGAGCGGTCAACTGCCTTTCCGGGTACGAGTGGTGGGTGATGGAGCAGGCCAAGCTCCGCAACCCGGACATCAAGCTGTACGCCCTGTCCTGGGGTGCGCCCGGCTGGATCGGCAACGGAAAATTCTGGTCCCAGGACATGATCGGCTACCTGATGGACTGGCTCGGCTGCGCCCGGCAGCACCACCTGACCGTCGACTACCTCGGCGGCTGGAACGAGCGCGAGTTCGACGCCGCCTGGTACAAGAACCTGCGGGCCACCCTGAACGCCCAGGGCTACGCCGCCGTCAAGGTGGTCGGCGCCGACGACAACTGGGACATCGCCACCGCGATGCGCTCCGACAGCGCGCTCGCCGAGGCGGTCGACATCGTCGGAGTCCACTACCCGTGCAAGTACCGCTCGGCCATGACCAGTTGCGCCAGCACGCCGGACGCCCTGGCCACCGGCAAGCAGCTGTGGGCGGCCGAGAACGGCTCCGACGACGCCAACGCCGGAGCCCCCGCCATCGCCCGCGGCGTCAACCGCGGCTACCTGGACGCCAGGATGACCGGCTTCCTCAACTGGCCGCTGGTCGCCTCGATCTACCAGAACCTCTCGTTCAACACCATGGGCCTGGTCGTCGCCGACCAGCCGTGGTCCGGCGCGTACACCGTCGGCCGCAGCGCCTGGGCCACCGCCCACACCACCCAGTTCACCGAGCCCGGCTGGCACTACCTGGACACCGCCTCCGGCTACCTCGGCGGCAACCGCGCCAACGGCAGCTACGTCAGCTACCGCGCGCCGGACGGGTCGGCCTGGTCGACCGTCCTGGAGACGATGGACGCGACCGCCCCGCAGACGCTGACCCTCAGGGTGGCCGGCGGGCTGCCGGGCGGCACCCTGCGGGTGTGGTCCACCGATCTGTCAGGACCAGCCGCGCCCGGCCGGATGGTCCGTGCGGCCGACCTCACCGCCTCCTCGGGCACGTACACCATGACGCTGCGGCCCGGCCGCCTCTACACCCTGACCACGACCACCGGCCAGGGCGCCGGCGCCGCGACCGGCCCGGCCCGCTCGCTGCTCGCGCTGCCCTACGCGGACACCCTGGCCGGCAGCGGTCCTGGCCAGGAGGCCCGCTACTTCTCCACCATGAACGGTGCCTTCGAGACTGCGCCGTGCGCGGGCGGGCGGTCCGGGACCTGCCTGCGCCAGCAGGCACCGCTCTCCCCGATCCGCTGGACCGACGAGGCGAGCAACCACCCGTACACCCTGATGGGCGGGCTCGACTGGGCCGACTACACGGTGAGCGCGGACGCCCTGCTGGAGCAGTCCGGCACCGTGGAGCTGCTCGGGCGGGCCGGCACCCAGCGACGCAACAACAAGGGCCTGAACGCCTACCACCTGCGGCTGTCCGACACGGGGGCGTGGTCGCTCACCAAGTCCGACAGCAACTGGGCCTTCACCACCCTGGCGAGCGGCACCGTCGCGGCCCCCGGGACGGGCAGCTGGCACCGCCTGGCCCTGGCCTTCGCGGGCCGTACGATCACCGCCCGGATCGACGGTACGGCCGTCGGCACCGCCCAGGACGGGGACTGGGGCGCCGGCCAGATCGGTCTCGGCACCGGCGGCTACCAGGGCGCGCAGTTCGCCGACCTGGAGATCACGCCGGGCGCCCGGCCGGCCCTGGACGGGACGTACACCCTGGTCGACGTGAACAGCGGCAAGGTCCTGGACGCCTCCGGCCGGGGGACGGCCGACGGCACCCCGGTCATCCAGTGGGACGGCAACGGAGGCGCCAACCAGCAGTGGCGCCTGACGGCCGTCCCTGGCGGCTACTGCACCGTCACCGGGGTGGCCAGCGGGAAGGTGCTCGCGGTGGCCGGGAACTCGGTGGTCCCCGGCGCCGGGCTCAACCTCCGGACCGGGGACGGCAGCACCGGGCAGCAGTGGCTGGTCGCGCCGTCCGACGGGGGCGGGTACCTCCTGGAGAGCCGCTCGGACGGGCAGCTCGCCGACCCCGGCGGGTCGACGGCCGCGGGCGCCCAGGTGGTCCAGCAGCCCGCCAACGGCAAGGCGCAGCAGCGCTGGAAGCTGGTGCCGGTCACCGGCGCCGCCTGACGGCGTGGGGCCCCGGGGCCCGGACGGCCGGCTCGCCGTCCGGGCCCCCGGTGCTCCCCGGCTCAGACCGGTTCAGTGGCCCGCGGGTGGCCGGCCCCGGCCGGCCCCGGGCCACCGGCCCTCCGCGGGCCACCGGCCGTGGCGGGCTCAGGCTGTCGGTTCGGCGACACCGCCGGTTTTCCGCCGTTCCGGCGGCGGCTCCCGTCTCCTATCGTGGCGACTCGCCCCGGTGCCGTGGCCGTGGACAACTCCTGCCCCGGCAGCTCCGGGCCGAGAGCGGGAGTGGTCACATGCTGCTGGGCGCGTTCGGGGTCGGCGAGGCGGAGGAACGGGTCTACCGGGCCCTGCTCGGCACGACGGAGAGCACCCTCACCGAGGTGTCCGAGGCCGCGGGCTGCACGGCGGCGCAGGCGGGCCGGAGCCTGCGGGCGCTGGAGGGGAAGGGGCTGGTGCACCGCACCCCGCACCCGACGAGGTACCGCGCCGCGCCGCCCGGGCTGGCTATCGAGGTGCTGGCCCTCGACCGGCACCGGCAGATCGAGCAGGCCCGGCTGGCGGCCGTCGAGTTCACCGAACTGTGGAGCGCCGGCGAGCGCGGCCGGCAGGTGCCCGTCGAGGTCGTCCAGGGGCACGACGTCAACACCCAGCGCTTCCTCCAGGCCCAACGCGCGGCCGAGCGGGAGGTGCTGACCCTCGACCGGCCGCCCCACCAGGAGGAGGGGATCACGCCCCAGCACGTCCTCCAACTGGAGCGGATGGCGCAGGGCGTGACGTACCGGACGGTCTACGACCGGCTGTCGCTGTCGGAGCCGGGCCAGATCGAGCGGGCGCACGAGCTGGCCCGGGGCGGGGAGCAGGCGAGGGTGTACGACGGGGTGCCGATGAAACTGCTGATCACCGACGGCTCCGGCGCACTGGTCCCGTTCGCCGTGCACGGCACCAGGCGCAGTGTGGTGCTCGACCGGTCACCGCTGCTGGACGGCCTGCTCACGCTCTTCGAGCTGCTGTGGGAGTGCGCCGCCCCGCTCTGGCCGGCGCGTGGCGTGCGCGGCCTGGACCCGACGGACGAGCGGCTGCTGGGCCTCGCCTCGGCGGGTCACACCGACGAGTCGATGGCCCGGACGACCGGCATGAGCAAGCGGACGGTGGAGCGCCGGATGCGCGTCCTGATGGACTCGCTGGACGCCCGGACCCGCTTCCAGGCGGGCCTGCAGGCGGGCCGCCGCGGCCTGCTCGGCTGACCGCCCGGAAGCCTCGCCGGGGACCCCGGCGGGTGGGCGCGGGTGGGGGCCGCGGTCGGCGTGAGGGTCCTCGTTCGTCAAGCCTTCCGACCCGCCCGCCCTCGTGACGGTCACGGCCGGGTGGCGGCGAGTACAGCGAGCCTGGGACTCTGTGGTCCGCGCAGTCGGTTCCCAGCCCGTCCATCGGAGCGTTACCCGACATCGACATATGCTGCCGGTGTCCTGAGCGTGGCGTGCGTGGTGGGCGGCGAGCTGCGTCTTGCCGACCCCGCCGGTACCGGCCAGCACCAGGACCCGCGCCGCCGTGCCCCCGTCGGTCACCGCCTCCTGCAGTTCCGTGACCACTGCGCGGTGCTGGAAGCAGTCGGCCTCCCGGGGAAGGACCCCAACCTGGTACGGCCAGGACACCGGGCGTCGCGGCGAGGCGTAGAAGTGGTTGTCCTGCCGGTTGCCGTCGCCGAACTGCATGGCGGCCGGGCCGTGGAACGCCGTTCCGGCACCCCCGGTCCTGCCGGTGCTCGGGTCGGTCATGCCCCCGATCCGAAACGGTTGTCCTGCCGGTTGCCGTCGCCGAACTGCACGGCAGTCGGGCCGTGGAAGGTATTGCCGGACATCCCGCCGCTGCCCGGTTGTGGGCGCGGGTCCTCCTCGTGAAGCAGGATCCGCAGCTCGGCGGCGACCTGCTCGCGCTCGACGTCGGTCAGACTCTCCAGCAGTGCCTCGAAGCGGGTCTGCCAGGAGGCCTCCTGACGGATCCGTACCTGCTCCGCCTCGCCCGGTCCGACGGCCTCCAGGACGTCAGCCGTCCGGTCGAGGCGCTCCAGCTCGGCATGCTCACGCTGCCCGTCCCCGCGACCGATCAACCGGGCCACCCGCGTACGAAACCCGTTCCACGCGTCCGTGCCCGCAGCCTGGACCACCGCCGTACCACCTGCCGCGGCCAGCGCCGCCAATGCCGCTTCCAGCATCCACGCCCCCTCGTCCGTACCTCCGATCCTGCGACCGTACCGCCGCCTCGGCACACGTGTAGCGACTCCGCCGAAACAGACTCGGCCACGTGCCGGCCGTGGCGGCCTGCTCGTCCTCGGATACGAAAGTGACCCGCTCCAACCCTTGTCCGGCGCCGACCGGACCTGAAGGCTCACCGCGCCGGCCGGGTAGAGCCCCCGGCCGGCCCCGGCCGGCGACGCCTGGCATGATCACACCTGGGGAGCGCCCGCAAACTGTGAAGCGGTCTGCGGGGCGGGCTCCCCGGGAGATGGGAAGGGGAGCCATGACGACCGCCCTGGCAGGCAGTCAGGTGGCGCACAGCGCGACATCCGGCCTGCTGGCAGCCGGTGAGCCACCGGCCCCGGGGGAGAACCCCGGCGGCGAGGGGCTGATCGTCGCGGTCCTGGAGCGGGTGGGCTGGACGGTCGGCATGGTCGTGCTGGGCGTGCTCGTCACCCTCGCCGGAGCCGCGTGGATGTGGCGCCGGACGCCGAACGCCACCGGCGAGGAGCGGCGCAGGATGCGCTAGGCCGAGATCCTGCCGCCTGCCGGCGGCCGGCAGAAGCCGACCCGCCGACGTGCCGACCTGCCGGCCCGGAATGCTGTCCGCCCACAGGCCAAGATCAAGATCTGCAGCTGGTACTAGGTTCACCATGAGATCGGGTACAGGTTTCATGGCACCGTCCTCCTGCGGTGCCTTAGCGTCGTGCCATGACGATTCCAGCCGGACTGAGACGCACGGTCCTCCGGGCGCGGCGGGACACCGGCTTTCTCGCCGCTGGTGTGCTGCCGCACCTGGCGCTGGTGCCCGTGTGGGCCTGGGCGGCGGCGACCGCCGCCAGGACGGGGAACTGGCTCCTTACGGTTTCCGTGTCGGCCGCCCTGGTCCTGCTCGGCACCCCGGTGCTGACGGCCGTTCAGCGGGCTCGCCACCGGGTGCTCATCGGTGTGGACGTCCCCCGGCTCACCCCCACCGCGCCGGAACGACGGACGTGGGCCTCGACCGCCCGGTGGCTCGCGGCGACGCGGCCTTGGCGCAAGACCGGCTACCACCTCCTGCTGGGCCCGCTGCTCGCGCTGCTTGAGCTGCTGGTGCTCGCGGTGGCAGCGGTGTGCCTGGCGGGCGTCACCGCCTACGCCTGGTCATGGGCGCTGCCAGCCGGAATCCGCCAGGACTGGTTCGGATACCTGACCCAGCTGCCGGCGTACACAGCGGCTGGACTCCTCGTCCTGCGTGCCCTGCCCTGGACCGCGCGGGCAGTGGCCCGGGCCGAGGCGCGGCTGGCGTCGGGCCTGCTCGGGCCCAGCCGGGCGCAGCGGCTCCAGGAGCGGGTCGATCAGCTGGCCGTGAGCCGGACCGACTTGATCGAGGCCGTCGACGCCGAGCGCCGCCGGATCGAGCGCGACCTGCACGACGGCACCCAGCAGCGGTTGGTGTCTCTCGCGGTCAACCTGGGTCTGGCCGTCGCCACCCGCCCGGACCTGCCCGGTGATGCCCGCGAGGTGATCGCGAGAGCGCACCTGGAGGCGAAGGAGGCGATCGCCGAACTCAATGACCTGGTGCGGGGGCTGCACCCGGCCGTGCTCGAAGACCGAGGTCTGGACGCGGCGTTGTCCGGGCTGGCTGCCCGCACGCCCCTGCCGGTGCGGCTGCGGGTCGATCTGGAGGAGCGGGTGGCGCCCGACGTGGAGTCGGTCGCGTACTTCGTGATCTCCGAGGCGCTTACCAATGCAACGAAGCACGCCGACGCGATGCGTGCGGATGTGACGGTCAGTCAGATCGGTGAGGTGCTGCGAGTGCGCGTTACCGACGACGGGCTGGGCGGTGCGGACGCCGCCGTCGGCACGGGGCTGACCGGGCTGGCCAAGCGGGTCGGCTCCCTCGACGGGGCCTTCCACGTCAGCAGCCCCGTCGGCGGGCCCACCACCATCACCGCGGAGCTGCCGTGCGCGCGGTGATCGCCGAGGATTCGGTGTTGTTGCGGGTCGGCCTGATCAAGGTGCTGGAGACGGGCGGGTTCCAGGTCGTCGCGGAAGCCGGTGACGCGGAGGGGCTGTTGGCGGCAGTGGCGGAGCACCGGCCCGAACTCGCCCTGATCGACGTCCGGATGCCGCCCGGCTTCACCGACGAGGGGGTGCGGGCGGCGATGGAGATCCGTCGGCGCTGGCCGGGAACGCCGGTGCTGCTGCTTTCGCAGTACGTGGAGGAGCGGTACGCGGCTGACCTGCTGTCGGCGAACACCAGCGGTGTGGGCTACCTGCTCAAGCAGCGGGTCGCCGATGTCGCCGACTTCGTGACGGCGGTCCGGCGAGTGGCGGACGGGGGAACGGCCCTGGACCCGCAGGTCGTCGCCCAGTTGCTGCTGCGGCGCGACGGCGACCCGCTCGTGCGGCTCACGCCCCGCGAACGGGAGGTGCTCGGCCTGATGGCCGAGGGGCGCTCCAACGCGGGCATCGCGCAGGCGCTGGTGGTCAGCGAGAGCGCCGTGGCGAAGCACATCAACAACATCTTCGCCAAGCTCGACCTGCCCGTGGCCGACGCGGACCACCGCCGTGTCCTGGCCGTGCTGCGGTTCCTCGGAGCGTCCCGGGCCTGACCTTCCCGTCCGTGATCACGATCCATGGCCGGAGTGCCAGGCCGGCAGGCGGATCAGGCCCGAGCGACTTTGCGCACTCGCGGGCCCCGCCCTGGCTCAGTCGGCCGCCGGTGACCGGCGTACCTGATCTGCCCCCGGATGTCTGCCGGGCGCGGGTGCCCCAGGCTCACTTGACCTGCATACCTCACAGCCCTGGGGCCCCGGATGCACTCGCGCCCACCGCGGTCCGCCGCAACGGCCCGCACTGCGAACAGTCGATCACCGTCGGCGCCCTGCTGGCAGCCGTGCCGGCCACCTCGGAACCACCTGCCGAGCGTCCTGCAACCGAGCACCGGCGCCGTCCTCCTGCGCCGGGTCGGAGCGCCTCGGGCCCTGCTCCTCGAACGGATCCTCCAGGACAGGGATGCAGGGCGACAGCAGCGGCTCCGAGTGCTCGGTCACCCGCCCGCGGACCATCCTGATGACGAGGACCTCGTTCTCCCGAGCGGGGTCCTCGTCGTCACGCACATGCAGCAGGCCGTACGAGCCCGGAGCCCGTTCGCCGACCTCTCCGAAGAACCTCACGATCTCCGCGTCACGGTGGTTGGGGCAGCCCCCGAAGTGGATGAACGCCTGGCCGTTCATCCACCGCAGATCAAGCAGGTACGGGCTGGCGATCTCCCCGATGCGCCGCTCGATGCCCTCGACGATCCCCCGCAGACGGCGCTCGTCGTGGTCGTCATCGTCGGCGCGGGCGCTCTCCAGAACGTTGATCCAGCCGTGGTACTCGAACATGGCCGCAGCCTACGCACACAACCCGCCAGCAGCCCAGCCACCAGGGCCGGGCGGTCGGCCGGGGTGCGTCAGCCCAGCAGCCCGCGCCGCGCGGCCTGCAGCCCGGCCTGGAACCTGGTCCGGGCGCCGAGACGGTCCATCAGCCGCCGCATCCGCCGCTCCACCGTCCGCTTGTTGACCCCGATCCGGCGGGCGATGCCCTCGTCGGTGAAGCCGGCCGCGGCGAAGCCGAGCAGCTGCACGTCCTCCTCGCTGAGATCGTCGGCCGGCCCGCCGCTGCTCCACAGCGGGGTGGCCCGCTCCCACTGGCTCTCGAACAGCGCGACCAGCCCGTCCAGCAGCGGGGAGGAGCGCAGCACCACGGTCTGGCGCTCCTCGGTCAGCGCGAACGGGACGAGTGCGACGGCGCGGTCGGCGATCAGCAGCTTCATCGGCAGGTCGTCTGCCACCCGCGCCTTCTCCCCGTGGCCGGTGAGGGTCCGGGCCAGGGCCAGTTCGTCGGCCCCGGCCAGCGCCGAGCGGGCGTAGACCGTCCGGTACGTCACTCCCCGGGCCATCAGCTCCAGTTGGACCTCGGTCTGGCCGGCCACCCCCGCCAGCACGTACGGGGGCATGTCGAAGGTCAGGACCTCGGTGGTCGCCGACCGCTGGACCTGGTGGAAGTGCTGGATGTTGGCTTCGCGCCCCTGGATGATCTGCACCGGCGGCTCGTGCTCGACCCGCCCCTCGCGCCAGAGTTCGTCCAGCCGGGCGGCGGCCAGCCTGGCCTGGTCGATGCGCTGGTGCAGGCTCCGGGCGAGCACGTCGAAGCCGAGGTCGGGCGGGGTGGGGCGGAACCGGGCCGGCCGGGTCGGGGTCTTGGTGACCAGGCCCTTGAGCTCCAGCTCCTGCAACTGGCGGCGTACCGCCGCCGCCGGCAGTCCGACGGCCTCCGCCAGTGCGGCCAGGCTCTGTTCGGGGCGGCGCAGCAGCACCCGGTAGACCCGTTCCTGCTGCTCGGAGACTCCCAGGGCATCCAGCACCGTGCGCTTCCCTCCGTCGGCGACGTGCACATCCTAGGCGCGCCCGACGCCGGGCCCGACGCCGCCTCGGTGCTCCGCACGCGCTGTCGGAATGGCGACAGCGACGGGTTGCCGCCATTTTCCGGGGCCGATTCGGCCCTAGCCTTCTCGTCAACTCCCGACCCCCACAAGGAGGAAGCATGAAGCGAACCGCGATATCCGCCGGCCTGGTGCTGGCAGCGGTCGCAGGATTCGGAGCCGTCCCGGCCACCGCCCAGGGCGCCGGCTCCGCCGAGCAGCAACCCGCCCGGTACCTGGTGGTGCTCCAGGACGGCACGGCGGCCGACCCCGTCACCGTCGCCGGGTCCGCCCCCGGCGTGCGGCTCGGCTCGGTCTACCGTTCGGCGCTCAGCGGCTTCTCGGCCGATCTGACCCCGGGCGCGGTCCGGGCGCTGCGGGCCGACCCCGCGGTCAAGTACGTGGAGGCGTCGGCCGTCGGTCACGCCGACGGCCAGGAGGTCCCGAACGGCGCGGCCCGCGCCGGTGTCCCGGGCAATGCGGGCCTGAAGGCCGGCGACGGCCTGGACCAGCGGGTCGACGTGGACGTGGCGGTGATCGACTCCGG
>NZ_BNBO01000020.1:0-96275 GCF_014655955.1 Kitasatospora indigofera | reverse complement strand
ACCACGACACCCTCTCGGACTACAGCAACTTCGGCCGGGGCGTGGACATCGCGGCGCCCGGCGACTGCATCCAGTCCACCTTCCGCAACGGCGGGTACTCCAACTACAGCGGGACTTCGCAGGCCGCCCCGCACGTGGCCGGCGCCGCCGCCTGGCTCACCCGGGGCAGCGCCAAGCCCGTCGACCGGGCCGGCGTCCTGGCCGTCCGGGACCGGATCGTCAACGCCGGCAACGGCAACTGGACGGACCGCTCCGGCGACGGCGTCAAGGAGCCCCTGCTCGACCTGAGCAACACCGCCGTCTTCCCCGCGGGCGGCACCGCCGGGCCCGACGCCACCTTCGTGCCGAGTTGCGACCGCGCGACCCGCGCCTGCTCCTTCAACGCCTCCCTCACCACCGGCACCGGCCTCGCCTACAGCTGGGACTTCGGCGACGGCACCACCGGCACCGGCGCCAGGCCCGCCCACACCTACTCCTCGTACGGCCTCTACAAGGCGCGGCTGACCGTCACCGACGGCAGCGGGCGCACCGGCGGCAACACCGCGTACGTACGCGCCACCGACCCGGCCCAGAACGAGAAGCCGGTGGCCGCCTTCACCCGCTTCTGCACCGCCGCGGCCTGGTGCGGCTTCGACGCCACCGGCTCCTACGACCCGGACGGCACGATCGCCTCCTACCGCTGGGACTTCGGCGACGGCACCACCGGCACCGAGCTCAAGCCCAGCCACACCTACCCGGGCCGGACCGCCACCTACACGGCCCGGCTCACCGTCACCGACAAGAAGGGCGCCACCGCGTCCTCCACCGCCACCGTCACCTGCACCAGCCAGACCTACCTCACCGTCTGCTCCGCCGCCTGACGGCCGACGCCCAGGCCGGCCGGTCCCGTGCCCCGCACGCGGCCGGCCGGCCCCGCGCCGGCCACGGCCCCACAGAACCAGGGAATCCTCATGGGACGGATCGTCGTCATCACCACCGGCGGCACCATCGCCGCCCGGCCCCGCGGCCACGGACACGCCTCCGCGGCCCCCGGCCGCGAGGTCGTCGCCGCCGTCGACATCCCGCCGGCGGTCCAGGTCGAGGTGCTGGACCTGTGCGTCCTCGACAGCCCGCTCATCACCACCGCCCACCAGGTCAGACTGCTGCACACCATCCACGACCTGTTCGCACGCCGGGACGTGGAGGGCATCGTGGTGACCCACGGCACGGACACCCTGGAGGAGACCGCCCTCCTGGCCGACCTCCACCACCACGACCGCCGGCCCGTGGTCTTCACCGGCGCGCAGCGGCCGCCCGGCGAAGAGCGGCCGGACGGCCCCGGCAATCTGCGCGACGCCCTCCTGACGGCCTCCGCGGTCTCCGGCGTCGGCACGCTGGTGGTCTTCGGCGGCAAGATCTACCCCGCCCGGGACACCGTCAAGAGCCACACCCTGGCGCTCGACGCGTTCGCCCACCCGGCCGGCCCGGTCGGCGAGGTCCGCGCGGACACCGTGCTGCTGCACGCCAGGCCGGTCCGCCCCAGCCCGCTCCCGACGCCCTCGTGGACCCTCCCGCGGCGGCCGTTGCGGGTGGACATGGTGATGCACCACTGCGACGCGGATCCCGCCCTGTTGCGCGCCGCCGTCGAGGAGGGCGCCCAGGGCGTCGTCCTGGTGGCCACCGGCGCCGGCAACGCCACACCCCGGTTCGCGGAGGCCGTGGCCGAGGCCACCGGGCGCGGCGTGCTGGTCGCCCTCACCACCCGGGTGCCGGGCGGCCCGGTCGCCGAGCTCTACACCAACGGCGGGGCCGTCGACCTCGTCCGCAGCGGGGCCGTGCCGGCCGGTACCCTCCGGGCCGGCCAGACCCGCGCCGCCGTGCTCGCCGCGCTCCTCGCCACGGACGAACCCGGGGAACGGGCCCGGCTGCTGCACCGGGCCACCGCTTCTTCCGCACCACTCGCCGCCTGAGGCACCGCCCACGCCCGGCCTGACGCGCCGCTCACGACAGGCCGCAGGCACCGCGCACGACAGAGAGGACACCCGTTCCGTTGAAGACATCCAGGAAGGCCGCCGCGGTCACCGCGATCGCGGTCCTCGCCGCCTCCGGCAGCGTCCTGCTGCCCGCGACCGCCACCGCCGCCAGCACCGCCGCCATCGGTGCCGCTGCCGGCCCGGCCCCCGCGCCGGTCACCCGGGACCCGGCCGACGTCCAGGCCGCCCACGGGGTGGAGCACGACCTGCCCGGCCCGCTGACCGAGAAGACCAGGGCCCGCCGGCAGGCCGCGACCGAACAGATGGTCGCCGGCACCGCCACCGTGGAACGGCGCGGCGGCGGCGAAGCGGTGCGGCTCGGGCAGAACGAGTACGTGGAACTCGCCCGCGAGCGCACCGACCGGATCTTCACCATCCTGGTCGAGTTCGGTGACCAGGTGGACACCACCACCAGGACGCCGGACGGCGCGGTCAAGTACGGCGGCGCCCCCGGGCCCGCGCACAACCGGATCGAACGGCCCGACCGGACGGCGGACAACTCGACCGCCTGGCGCGCGGACTACGACCGGCAGCACTACCAGGACCTCTACTTCGACACCGCCGGCGACTCGCTGAAGACGTACTACGAGAAGCAGTCCTCGGGCCGCTACTCGGTCGAGGGGACGGTCACCGACTGGGTCAAGGTGCCCTGGAACGAGGCCCGTTACGGGTCCGACTACTGCGGCGACCACGTCTGCGCCAACGCGCAGGACCTGGTCCGGGACGGCATCGACGCCTGGGTCGCCGCCGAGCGGGCCAAGGGCCGCACCGAGGACGGGATCAGGGCCACCGTCGCCGAGTACGACCGGTGGGACCGCTACGACCACGACGGCGACGGCGACTTCAACGAGCCCGACGGGTACCTCGACCACGTCCAGATCGTGCACGCCGGCGTCGACCAGTCGGCCGGCGGCGGCGCGCAGGGATCCGACGCCCTCTGGGCGCACCGCAGTTACGTCTACGGCTCGGGTTCGGGCGGGACCGGCCCGGCCGGCAACAAGCTCGGCGGCACCCCCGTCGGCGGCACGGGCATCTGGGCCGGCGACTACACCATGCAGGCCGAGAACGGCGGCCTGGGCGTCTTCGCCCACGAGTACGGCCACGACCTGGGCCTGCCGGACCTCTACGACACCTCCGGCAACGGCGTGGACAACTCCGTCGGCTACTGGTCGCTGATGAGCTCCGGCTCCTGGCTCGGCGAGGGCCGCGAGGAGATCGGCGACCGGCCGGCCGACCTCGACGCCTGGAGCAAGCTGCAACTCGGCTGGCTCTCCTACGACAAGGCCGAGGCGGGCGAGCTGTCGGTGCACCGCACCGGGGCGGCCGAGTACAACTCGGCGCTCCCGCAGGCGCTGCTGGTCGAGCTGCCGAGGAAGACCGTCACCACCGTGGTCAACACCCCGTACGCGGGCAGTCAGGAATGGTGGAGCGGCAGCGCCGACAACCAGAACGTCACGCTGGCCCGTGACGTCGACCTCACCGGGGCGACGGCGGCGGTCCTGCGGGCCAGGGGCTGGTACGAGCTGGAGCGGGATTTCGACTACGGCTACGCGGAGGTCTCGACCGACGGCGGAGCCGGCTGGACGGCCCTCGCCGGGACCTTCGACGGCACCCCGATACCGCGGAACGGCAGCGGCACCCCCTCGCTCAGCGGCACCTCCGGCGGGAAGTGGGGGGAACTGGCCTACCCGCTGGACGCCTACGCCGGACAGCGGGTGAAGATCCGCTTCCGGGTGACCACCGACGGCAGCACCCACCTCAAGGGCCTCGCCCTGGACGAGCTGTCCGTCACCGCCGGCGGCACCGTGCTGTTCACCGACGGCGCCGAGGGCGGTGACACCGGCTGGGGCGTCCGGGGCTTCACCCGGACCACCGGCACCTTCACCCAGCACCACCCGCAGTACTACCTGGTGGAGAACCGCCAGTACCTCTCGTACGACACCACCCTGCGCACCGGGCCGTACGTGTTCGGCTCCGGGCGACGACCGAACTGGGTGGACCACTTCCCCTACCAGAACGGCCTGCTCATCTGGTTCTGGGACGGCTCGCAGAGCGACAACAACGTCTACGAGCACCCGGGCAGCGGCCTGCTGCTGCCGGTCGACGCCCATCCGGCGCCGCTGCGGTGGTCCGACGGGACCTTGATGCGCACCCGGGTGCAGAGCTACGACTCGACCTTCGGCTCCGAGCCGACCGACAGCTTCACGCTGCCCCGGGCGGACGTACCGACGACCGTGCCGAGCCTGCCGGGCGTGACCGCCTTCGACGACCACGCGGGTGCCTACTGGGATCCGGCCAACCCGTACAGCGGCGTCAAGGTGCCGGACACGGGTACGCGGATCGAGCTGCTCTGGAACGGCGCCGACAAGCGGGAGTCGATCATCATGGTGCGACCCGCGCGCTGACCGTGGCCCGGCCGCACCGGCACCGGCCCCGGTCAGGCCGCTGCGGCTGCGGCTGCGGGTGTGCGGGAGCCGCCGTCCCCCGCGGGCGGCGGCTCCTGCGCGTCCGCGGGGCGGGGGAGCAGGCCGCGGGACGGCAGCTCGACCACCCGGCAGCCGTACCGCTCCAGCAGGCCGGCGACGCGGCGCGCCTCGGTGTCGTCCATGGAGAACACGAAGAGCCCGGGGACCAGGACGGTGCCGACCCATCCGCCCGCGACCGCCCGCAGCAGCGCGTCCAGGGCCGGGAGGCCGTCGGCCGCCCGTCGGCCGTTGTCGAGGTGCAGCAGCGGCTCCGGCAGTTCCAGGGCCCAGGCCAGGCCCTCCAGGGCCCGGCGGTGGAAGTCCATCGCCGTTCGGTCGAACGGGTAGCAGCGGAGATAGAGCGCGACACCCGGGGTCGGGGTGGGGGCCGCGGTGCGGTCGTCGGTGCGGTCGTCGGTGCTGTCCATGGTGTTACCTGCCGCAGATCGTTGGTCGGAATCGGTCTCCGCGCCGCCCCTCGCGGTGCTTCCAGGACACCTGCCGGATCACTGCGTATTCAATACCGGGTCCTACCTACACCGACCCTCGGTGACCTCGAAGACCGCGGCCGTCACCCTGCGTCATGGTCGGGTGGGGGTGCGGCGGCGTGGGACCGGCTCCCGTCCTGGCGACGGCGCCATGGTGGCACGGGTCCCGTCGTCGGAGGCCTGGTCACCGCCCTGGGCCGGGCCGGCCCCGGCACGCGGCACGGTGTCCCGCCCGTCCGAGGCCGGACGCGCGGGAGGTGTGAGCAGATGATCCGTCATCAGATCAGATGGTCAAAAAGGAAAAAGGCGATCGAGATGCATTGACTCGATCATACGGTCGTCCTAGGGTGCGGGCGGCGCCCAGCCATCCCCCTTCCCCCACCCGGGAGTCCCCACATGCTCGTGCTTCCCGCCCTCGGACGTGCGGGGCTCGTCGCGTTGACCGCGGCGGCCCTGATCGCCCCGACCCCGCAGGCCGCCTCGGCGGCCACCCCCACCGCCTGGTACCTCGACTGCGCCGCCCTCTCGGCCGGCGACGGTGCCCAGAACAGCCCCTGGAACAGCCTCACCGCCGCCAACGCCCACGTCTTCCAGCCGGGCGACCAACTGCTGCTGAAGCGCGGCGTCACCTGTTCCGGCACGCTGAAGCCGCAGGGCTCCGGCACTGATGCCGCCCCGGTCACGCTGGCCGGGTACGGGTCCGCCGCCGCCCGCCCGGTGGTCGCCGGCGCCGCGTCGGGCACCGAGAAGGCCGCCGTCCACCTCTGGAACGTCGAGCACTGGGAGATCCGCGGCCTGGAGATCACCTTCCAGGACACCGGCGCCACCAAGCGCGAGCGCAGCGGCCTGCTGGTCGAGGTCGCCGACCTGCCCGACGGCGTCGGCAGCCACTACCTGGTCGACGACGTCTACGTCCACGACGTCCGGGGCGACGCCACGAAGTGGTCCAACGGCATCCAGTTCCGGGTCTCCGGCACCACCACCCCCACCAACTTCGACGACGTGGTCGTGCAGAACTCGCGCATCGACGACGTCGACCGCGAGGGCCTCACCAACCGGACCACCTGGATGTGCCGGCCCCAGTACGGCACCGGCGACGACTGCGGCACCAAGAACAACTGGCGGGCCAACACCCGGATGGTCTTCCGCGGCAACACCGTCAGCGACACCGGCGGCGACGGCATCGTCCTGCGCGCCGCCGACCACGGCCTGGTCGAGCACAACACCGCGTACGACATCGCGATGCGGCCGATGGGCGCCAACGCGGGCATCTGGACGATCAATTCGGACGACAGCCTGATCCAGTACAACGAGGTCCACCACGTCCGCCGACTGGCTGACAACGGTGACGGCATGGCCTTCGACTCCGACTACGGCAACAACCACGCCGTCTTCCAGTTCAACCACAGCCACGACAACGAGGGCGGCTTCATGCTGTTCTGCGGCGGCTGCGGCGCGGGAGCCAGCACCACCGGCACGGTGGTGCGCTACAACCTGAGCCACCACGACAAGGACCGCTGGCTGGTCGCCTCCGGCGAGTCGAGCGCCGACCTCTACCAGAACACCGTCTACCTCCCGTCCGGTTCGACCGCGGACATCGTCCAGGACGGCTACGGCACCACCAAGGCCCGCTTCACCAACAACGTCTTCGTCAACCTGGGCAGCGGCGGCTTCGACGGCCTGAACAACAAGGGCACCTACAACCCGGCCGACTTCTTCTGGGCCGCCAACACCTTCTACGGCAACCACCCCGCCGGCGAGCCCGCCGACCCGGAGAAGAAGACCACCGACCCGCAGTTCACCAACGCCGGGGGCACCACCCCGAACGACTACCGGCTCGGCGCGACGTCCCCGGCCCGCGCCGCCGGAGCCCCGATCCCCACCCTCGGCAGCCGCGACTACTTCGGCAACCCGCTGCCGCAGGTCTGCCGCACCGACCGCGGCTTCGCCCAGGACTCCACCTTCGACGACACCGCCTGCACCCCGGTCAACCTGGTACGCAACTCCGGCTTCGAGAACACCGCCCTCAACCCGTGGACCAGCTACGGCGGCGTCACCCTCGACACCTCCGTCAAGCACGGCGGCAACCGCGCCGTGAAGGTCGGCCCGCCCCAGGCCGCCGCCGAGCAGGTCATCCAGGTCAAGCCCGGCACCACCTACACCATCAGCGGTTGGGGCAAGGTCTCGGCGAGCGGGACCGAACTCTCGCTCGGCGCCAAGCAGTACGACACGTCCGGCACCTCCGTCCGGACGGTCTTCACCGGTACGGCCTTCGCCCGGCAGTCGGCGACCTTCACCACCGGCCCCGGCGCCACCACCGCCAGGATCTACTGCTACGCCCGCACCGGCACCGGCTACGGCTGGTGCGACGACGTCACCGTACTCGCGGGCTGAGATTCACCCCGGCGCCCGGCACCCGGCCGTTCCCACGGCTGGGTGCCGGGCCGTCCGCACGGGTCCGGACCTGGCCCGGCGGCAGCGCGGGCGGGGCGCCGCGCGCACCCCCGCCCGGCCGGCCGGCCCGGTCAGCCGCCGTTCAGCTCCCTGCCGACCTTGTCGTCGATGCTGCGCAGCGCCTGGTCGACGGGCGTCCGCCCGTCGACGCCGGCCACCACGTCGGTCTTCTGGGCCTCCCAGCGGGAGGCGAAGCCGTAGCGGTCCTGGAGCAGCAGGTCCGCGGTGCTGCGGTCGAACTGGGTCATGATCGCCGCCCAGCTGGGGTCGGTGTTGTAGAAGGACTCGACCACCACCCGGGTCTCGCGCGGGACCTTCGCGGTGTCGTACGGGAAGATCCCGTGGAACTCCATGAACTGGCTGCTGGTCGCCGGTGAGCTGAGCCACCGCATGAACGCGCCGGCGGCGCCGGGGTCGGGCAGGCCGGCGCGGGCGACCAGGCTGTGGCCGCCGACGGCGGAGCAGCCGCTCCTCGGGCCGACGGGCATCGGGGCGACGGCCCATTTGCCGTTGGTCTTCTCGTTCCCGGCGGCGATGTCGGAGATGACGCTCTGGTAGAAGGAGAACATCGCGACGTCGCCCTCGATGAAGCCGCCCAGCGCGCTGGTGCCGGCCGGGGAGATCTTGTCGGTGTAGAAGGACTTCATGTAGGTCATCGCGGTGCGCCCGGCCTCGGTGCTCTGGGTGGAGGTCTTGAAGTCGGGCGAGGTGAGGCTGCCGCCGGCCTGGCAGAGGAAGCTCTCCCAGGTCGGGTTGATGGCGTTGAGGTGGTCGTCCATGCCCTTGAACTGCCAGCCGCTCACCTTCTTGCCGGTGGCGGCCGAACGCGTCGTGACGGCGGCCGCCGTGGACTTCAACTCCTCCCAGGTGCGGGGCGGTTGGTCGAAGCCGTACTTCTGCAGGATGTCCTTGCGGTAGAGCAGGACGTTGACGTCGAAGTACAGCGGCGCTCCGTAGAGGCGGCCACGGTACTCGTTGACCTTCACCAGCGGGCGGAACCGGCCGAGGTCCTCGGCGGTGTAGCCGAGGGTGTCCAGCGGGGCCAGCCTGGCGCCCGTCAGGAGGTCGAGTTCGAGCCCGTTGTTGGCCAGCCAGACGTCCGGGCCCCGGCCGTTCTGGACGGCCTTCTTGATCGTCTCGCGGCCGGTCTGCCAGTCGAGCACGGTCAGCCGGACCTCCACCTTGTTCTGGGAGGCGTTGAAGTCCTCGACCAGATGCTTGAGGTTGTCCGGCCGGCCGATCCAGAAGGGCATCGTCCAGAAGGTGATCGTGGTGCGCTGGGCGGACCGGGCGGCGGGTTCCGGGGCGCAGGCACCGGCGGTGAGGGCCGAGGCGGCGGCCAGGGCGGTGGCGATGAGTCTGTGGGGCAGGGGCGCCATGGGACGGGGACTCCTCGGGTGGCGGAGTGGATGATGGCGCAGAGTATTCGATATACGAAACTGCTTCCAAGGGGTGTTGCCGGATCGTGTCGCGGCCGGGCAGCCGGGCAGCCGGGCAGCCGGGCAACTGGGCAACTGGGGCCGCCGGGGCCGCCCGGCCGTCGGACTGTCGAGCCGTCCGGGCTGTCGGGCCGCCGGGGCCTCAGGCGGTCACTTCGGCCCAGACCAGCTGGCCCGCCCCCGAGTTCAGCGTGCCCCAGGCGGTGCTGAGCGCGGCGACCAGCAGCAGGCCACGCCCGCCGCAGCTGTCGGCCGTGCCGCTGGACCCGGCGGCCGGGACGCACTCGCGCGGATCGAACCCGGGGCCGGAGTCCTGGACCTCCAGGCGGACCGTTCGGGGCCCCTGGTCCGGGCCGGTGAGCGAGAGGGTGGCGAGGGCGGCGGTGCCGCCGTGCCGCAGGGCGTTGGTGGCCAGCTCGGTCGCGATCAGTGCGAGGTCGTCGACCAGGTGGGGGAGTTGCCAGTCGGTGAGCTGCGCGGTGATCCAGCCGCGGAGCCGGCCCGGCGCCAGGGGGTCGGCGGCGAGCTCGCAGTGCTGGAGCCGTGGTGGCGGCGCCGGGCGGGTGGCGCAGGGGGAGCTGAGAATGCGAGGCATGGGGACTCCTCGGCTTGCGGGGGACGGGCGGCGTTCGCCCGGGGGCGACGCTTCGGCCGACGTCGACCGGGTCGACCCATGGAGCGATAATAGTATACGAAATTCTATCAGGCAACGATTCCTGAGGAATCGGTCAAATCCCCCTGGGGCAAGGGTGGATGCGCCACGAGCGCCGGTATACGGATCGATAAGATATCGCATACGATGAACGAATGGACGGAAGTAGCTGGGCGGAGCCTATCCCCGCCGTGAAGAGCAAGGCGGACCTCGCGTACGAGAGCCTGCGCAGCGCCATCGCCCAGGGGAACCTCAGGCCCGGCGAGCGGATCAACATGGAGGAACTCGCCCGGAGCTTCGGGGTCAGCAAGATTCCGATCCGGGAGGCCGTGAAGCGGCTGGAGGCGGACGGGCTGCTGGTCTCCCGGGTGCACGCCGGGGTCACGGTGGCCGGGATCGACGTCCGGGAGATGCGCGGGGTCTTCCTCGCCCGCGAGGTGATCGAGGCGCTGATCGCCGGACTCGCCGTGCAGCGCGTCGACGACCGGCAGCTGGCCGAACTGCACGGGATCCAGCAGGAGATGCGGGACTTGCTGGAGCAGGGCGACACCGCCGAGATGGCCGAGCTGAACTCCCGCTTCCACCGGGTCCTCGCGGAGGCGGCCGGCTACCGGATCCTGCGGGACCTGACCGAGCAACTGCTGCTCACCATCCGCCGGTACCGCATCACGGCGCCGCTCGGCGAGCGCAACTGGCGCTCGGTGGTCGACGAGCACGACACCATCATGGCGGCCCTGCACCGGCGCGATCCGCGGGCGGCGGCGGCCGCCGCGCGCGCCCACATCGGCTCCCAGGCGGCGCACGAGGTGGAGGACGAGGCGGAGGACGGGGGGTGAGGTCCCGGTTCCTGCCGGGCCACCACCGGTCAGCCCCTCCCGGCCACGCCGCCGCGGCCCCAGTGCGCCGGGTGCGGGCCGGGCCGGTCCCGCACCCGGCGCACGAGGGCGTCCGGTGGGTCAGCGGGCGTCCAGCGGGGGCAGTCCCATCCGCTCGCGGTGCGTGTCGCGGAGCAGGCTGGCCGGGCTGACCACCGAGGCGCCCGCGTCCAGCACCAGTTCGGACCCGGTGAGCAGGGCGGCCGCGGGGGAGGAGGCGAAGGCGACCGCCTCGGCGACGCCCCGGGCGTCGACGACCGTGCGCATCGGGTTGCTCTCCCGCAGCCGCACCAGGTCCTCCTCGCCGGGGGCCAGCCGGGACTCGGTCGCCGGGGTGCGGACCCAGCCGGGGGAGAGGGTGACGAAGCTGATGCCGAACCGGCCGTAGTCCACGGCGAGCTGGCGGGTCAGCGCGGCGATCGCCCCCTTGGCCGCGGCGTACGCCGGCAGGCCGGGGGCGGCGGTGCGGTGCAGCACCGAGCCGACCGTGACCACCGAGCCCGAACCGGCCGCCATCATCGTGGGCAGCACCTCCCGGACGCACCGGAAGACCGAGCCGAGGTTGGCCGAGAGCACGTGCTGCCACTCCTCGTCGGTGGTCAGGTGCAGCGGGCTGCCCTCGGTGATCCCGGCGCAGGTGACGAGGACGTCGACCCCGCCGAGTTCCTCGACGGCCCGTCCGACCGCGTCGCGGACCTGCTCGCTGTCGGTCACGTCGGCCCGGTGGAAGGCGACGCCGGGCAGCTGCGGGTCGGTGAGGTCGAGGCCGGCCACGTGCAGGCCGTCGGCCACCAGCCGGGCGGCGACGGCTCGGCCGATGCCGCCGGCCGCGCCGGTGATCAGGGCGGTACGGGTCATCGAGGGGCACCTTTCGTGGGGCTGGGGAGGCGCCGACGAGGGGTGCGGGCGACTCGCTAAAAGTATACGATATCCTAAAGTTGCCATCAGAGCCCCGGGAGGCATCGTGCAACCAGACGAACTACTCTCCGCCCTGCGCGAGCGCAGGATCCTGGCCGTCGTCAGGGGGAACGACCCCGACGCCGCCCTGGATGCGGTCCTCGACCTGTTCGCGTCCGGCATCGACCTGGTCGAGGTGTCACTCACCACCGCCGGTGCGTTCAGCGTCCTGGAGCGCGCCCGCGCCGTCCTCGGCCCCTACGCGGCACTCGGTGCCGGGACCCTGGTCACCGGTGCCGACGCCCGTTCGGCGGCCCGGGCCGGGGCCGCCTTCGCGGTGACCCCCGGGCTGACCGAGGCGGTCGGCGAGGCGCAGTCCCTGGGCATGCCGGTCCTGGCCGGCGCGGTCACCCCGACCGAGGTGGCCCTGGCCTGGACCGAGGGTGCGACCGCGGTGAAGCTCTTCCCGGGCAGCCTCGGCGGCCCCGACTACCTGCGGGCCCTGCGGGACCCGTTCCCCGACGTGCCCTTCGTCCCCGTCGGCGGGGTCGACGCCGGCGCCGCCCGCGAGTTCCTGGCCGCCGGCGCCGTCGCCGTCGGTGTCGGCGGCCCGCTGCTCGGCACCGCCGCCCGCACCGGCGGCGACATCGCCGGGCTGCCCGGCCGCATCGCCGCCTTCCGCACCCTCGCCGAGGAGTTCCCGTGCCCGACGTCCTGACCCTCGGCGAGGCCATGGCGGCGATGCGGGCGGACCGTCCGCTGCTGCTCGGCGGCAACCTCGCCCTCTCGGTCGCCGGCGCGGAGACCAACGTCGCCATCGGCCTCGCCCGCTTCGGGCACTCGGTGCGCTGGGTCGGCGTCAACGGCGAGGACGAGTTCGGCCGCCTGGTCCTGCGGACCCTGCGGGCCGAGGGCGTGGACGTCTCGCACGCCGTCGTCGACCCCGCCGCACCGACCGGCCTGGTGGTCTTCGAGCCGCGGGTGGCCGACCTGACCCGGGTCTCGTACTACCGGGCGGGCTCGGCCGGGTCCCGGCTGGTGCCAGGCCACCTGTCCGCCGCCCTCGCCGAGGGCGCCCGGATCGTCCATCTCAGCGGTGTCACCGCCGCGCTCGGCCCCGGCCCCCGTGCCGCCGTCGAGGCCGCCGCCCACGCCGCGCCGGGCCTCGTCAGCCTGGACGTCAACTACCGGGCCAAGCTCTGGTCGCCGCAGGAGGCCTCGGCCGCACTGCGGCCGCTGGTCCCGCTGGTGGACATCCTGGTGGCCTCGGACGACGAACTCGCCCTGGTCGCCCCGCCCGGTGCCGGGGGTGAGGCCGAGTGCGTCGAGGCGCTGCTCGCCCAGGGCGTCGGCGAGGTGGTCGTCAAGCGCGGGGCCGCCGGTGCCGAAGTGTTCACGGGGAGCCGATCGGTCGCCCGGCCCGCGGTCCGGGTGCCGGTCCGGGACACCGTCGGGGCCGGGGACGCCTTCGTCGCGGGCTACCTCTCCGGGCTGCTCGACGGCCTGCCGGTCGAGGAGCGGCTCGACCGGGCGGTGGTCACCGGGGCGTTCGCGGTCGCCGCGACGGGAGACTGGGAGGGACTGCCCTTCCGCGACGAGCTGGCCCTGCTGGACGCCGCACCCGGCACGGCGCTGCGGTGACGGTGCCCGGACCTGAGGAGGTGCTGACGGTGGACGCGGACGGCTGGCGGCCCTGTTCCCCCGAGCGCTACCAGCTGGCCGAGGCCGCGCGCTGGCACGAGGGCCGGCTGTACTTCGTCGACCTGCTCCGGGGGACGCTGCACAGCTTCGCGCCCGGCGACGGCCGGCGGCGTCCGCGGGTCGAGGCCGAGCTGGGCGTCCCGCTCGGTGCGGCCGCCCCGGTGTCCGGGCGTCCGGGGGAGTGGATCGTCGCCGCGGGCCCGGGGGTGGCCGTGCTCCGCCCGGGCGGCCGGGCGGAGCAGGGAGCGCCGGGCCCGATCCGGATGAACGACGCCGCCTGCGACCCGCACGGCCGGTTCTGGGCCACCAGCATGGCCACCGACGCGGCACCCGGCGCCGGGTCGCTCCACCGGGTCGACCGGGACGGCTCGTCGCACCGGGTGCTGACCGGCCTCACCGTCCCCAACGGGCCGGCCTTCGATCCGTCCGGCAGCACGCTCTACCTGGCCGACAGCGCCCGCGGCCTGATCGTCGCGCACGCCGTCGCACCCGGCTCCGGGGAGCTCGGCCCCGCGCGGCCGTTGGTGCGTCTCGGCCCCGGCGAGGGGCGGCCCGACGGCATGACGGTCGACGACCGGGGCCGGCTCTGGGTCGCGCTCTGGGGTGCCGGGCGGGTGCACTGCTACGACCCGCGGGGGCGGCTGCGTGCCGCGGTGACGGTGCCCACCCCGCATGTCAGCAGCGTCGCCTTCGGCGGCGGCCGGATGTACGTGACCACGGCCCTGCACCGCCTGGCGGACCCCGGCCCGCTCGCGGGCGCGGTCCTCGCCCGCCCGTCCGGGGTCACCGCCCCGCCGGCGGCCCGCTACCGGCCCGAGCCCGAGCCCGGCGGCCGGGCGCCCGGAGGGCCCTGGCCGGCCGTCCGGGCCGGAGAGAATCACGGCCCGGAGTCTGGCCCATGATTCGTATATCGCATACGTTTGAGCTGTCCTCGCCGGGGTGCTCTGCACAGCCGCCTACGCCTGTCCCTTCTTCCGGCTGCTGGACACCCGGTCCTTCCCGGTCGTCCTGCTCGCCCTGGTCATCGCGATCCCGGTCTGCAAGGACATGGCCTTCGGGCCCCAGGCGGCCCTGCTGGCCGAGCAGTTCGACGCCCGCGTCCGCTTCAGCGGCGTCAGCGTCGGCCGCGAGTTCGGCGGCGCGCTCTTCGGCGGCACCGCCCCCTTCATCAGCACCGCGCTGGTCGCGGCCGCGGGCGGATCGGCCACCCCGGTCGTCCCCTACGTCGTCGCCGCCTGCGCACTGACGGCGGCCGCCGTCCCCAGCGGGCGCGAGACCGCACGCGGCGAGATCACCGGCGGCATCTGACCCGCCCCGGGACGCCCGCCCCGGGAGCCCGGCGCCCCGACGGCTCCCGGCCGCCCCCGGACGAAGCCCGGCCGCCCGCGCGTCGCCCCCGCCGGCTCCCTCCCCCCCAACGACTCCCTCCCCCGCACGGGGGGAGGGCCCAGCACTCCCCAGGAGCGATCCCCGTGAGCACCCAGCCACTGCGCATCACCAAGGTCGAGGCGCTGGCCCTGTCCGCCAGCTTCGACGACCTGTACGACTCCCCCGAGGATGTGCCGGACTGGCTGCGCTACCCGGCCTCCAGCCACCTCGTGCTGCCCCGCCGCGGGCAGTACGCGACCCTCGTCAAGATCCACACCGAGGACGGGTCGGTGGGCATCGGCGAGGCCTACGGGCTGCCCAGCCCGCAGGTCACCGCCACCGTGGTCGCCACCGTCCTGGCCCCGCTGCTGATCGGCCAGGACGCCCTCGCCACCGCCGCAGTCTGGGACCGCCTCTTCAAGGGCCAGGCCGCCGGCGGCCACAACCGGGGCTTCTACCTGGAGGCGATGGCGGGCGTCGACCTCGCCCTGTGGGACCTGCGCGGCAAGCTCGCCGGCCTGCCGGTCCACCGGCTGCTCGGCGGCCCGATCCGCGAGACCGTCGACTGCTACGCCAGCCCGGTGGCCCTGCACGCCGATCCGGAGGACTCCGCCCGCCAGGCGCTCGGCTTCGTCGACGCCGGGTTCAAGGCCCTCAAGGTCAAGATCGGCCGGGGTGAGCGCACCGACCGCGCCCACCTGAGCGCCGTCCGCGCGGCGGTCGGCGAGGACGTCGAGATCCTCACCGACGTCAACTGCGCCTACGACCTCGACCAGGCCACCCGGGTCGGCGCCGTCCTGGCGGACCTCGGCATCTCCTGGTACGAGGAGCCGCTCCAGGTCGACGACCTGGCCAACCTCGCCGAGCTGCGCCGCCGCACCGGGCTGACCGTCGTCAACGGCGAGACCCACTTCACCCGCTTCGACCTGCGGGACTCCCTGCTCCACCGGGCCATCGACGTCTTCATGCCCAACGTCGCCCGCTGCGGCGGCATCACCGAGGCGATGCGCCTGTCCGCGCTGGCCTCGGCCTTCCACGTGGACATCGCCCCGCACGGCGTCGGCTCCGGCGTCAGCCTCTGCGCGGCCCTGCAGCTCTGCGCCGCCACCCCCAACCTGCGCACCTACGAGTACAACCGGCTCCCCAACCCGATCCGGGAGAACATCCTGCTCAACCCGCCGAAGTTCACCGACGGCGTCCTGGTGGTGCCCACCGGCCCCGGCCTCGGGTTCGAGCTCGACCACGACGCGGTCGACCGCTACACCGTCGCCGCCTTCTGACCCCGCCCCACCGACCCCGCCCCGCCGACCCCGGCGCCGTCCTGCGGCCGCTCCGGCCCCGGAGCGGCGGTGGCGGGCCGTCACTGCCATGACCGGCCCGCCACCGCCCGGTGGTTCCCCCGCCTCCCCGCCGCCCTGCCGGGTGGCGGGGGAGCCACGCTCGTCGGGACGGCCCGGTCCTGCCGTCCCCTCCGCCCCTGCAATCGGGCACCCCCGTGTCCCCGCACCCGCACCCACACCCCTTACTCCCGGGCAGCGGAACGGCACCGTCAGCCGTTCCGCTGCCCGGGGCCGCTGTACCGCCTTGTCGCTGCGCCGCTTGACCCTCACGTGGCGTCAGGCCGCAGAGTCGGTGCCGTGGAGAATCACTGGACCGTGGGACGCGTGGCCGAACTGGCCGGCGTGAGCGTCCGCACGCTGCATCACTACGACGAGATCGGGCTCGTCCGGCCGTCGGCGCGGACCCGGGCCGGGTACCGGGCCTATGCGGCGGGCGACGTGGAGCGGCTGCGCGAGGTGCTGGCCTATCGCCGGTTGGGCTTCGGCCTGCGGGAGGTCGCGGAACTGGTCGGCGACCCGTCCGTCGACGCGGCCGCGCACCTGCGCCGGCTGCGCGGCCTGCTGCTGGAGCGGCGTGATCGCGCCGACGCCATGGTGGCGGCCATCGACCGGGAACTCGCGGCACGGGCGAAGGGAGTCAGGATGACACCGGAGGAGCAACTGGGGATGCTCGGTGCACGGTTGTACGACGCGATCGGCGGCGCCTACACGGCGACCCGGCGTACCGACCCGCGGATCGCCGCGCAGATCCGGGACGCGCTCGGGGACGCGCGGACGGTGCTGAACGTCGGCGCCGGCACCGGCTCCTACGAGCCGTCCGACCGCGTCGTGACCGCGGTGGAGCCGTCGGCGGTCATGCGGGGGCAACGGCCTGCCGGTGCGGCGCCGTGCGTGGCCGCCACCGCGGAGAGCCTGCCGTTCGACGACCACTCCTTCGACGCGGCGATGGCCGTCTCGACCGTTCACCACTGGCGGGACCCGATCGCGGGACTGCGCGAGATGCGTCGCGTGGCCCGCCGGGTGGTGGTGCTCACCTTCGACACCGACGAGCCCGGGTGGCAGGACCGGTTCTGGCTCACCCGCGACTACCTGCCCGAGTTCGCCGGCGTCCTCGCGGACCTCCCCCCGCTCGCCGGGATGGCCGCCGCGATCGGCGCCCGCGCCGAGACGGTGCCCGTCCCCTGGGACTGCGCCGACGGCCTGTTCGAGGCGTACTGGCGGCGTCCGGAGGCGTATCTGGAGGATCGCGTCCGGCGTGCGATGTCGGTGTGGACGAGGGTCGGGCCGGAGGCCGAGCAACGGGCGGTACGAAGCCTCCGCGACGACCTCGGCTCCGGTCGGTGGGCCGAGCGCAACAGCGGTCTCGCCGGCCTCGACGCGGCCGACCTCGGTCTTCGCCTGCTCACGGGTTGAACCGCGTCGCCGGGCAGGCGCCGGGCCCGCTCCCGGGCCGCCGACCCGGGGACGGGCCCGGGGGTCAGGCCGGTGCGGGGGTCAGGGGGTGCGGACCCAGAACTCGACGGACAGGGGCGGGAGGGTGATCTCCAGGGTCGGTCCGGTCTTCGAGGGGAGGGTCTGGTCGTTGGTGGCGGGGCCGTAGCGGTGGCCCTGGAAGGCGGCGGCGGTCCGGGTGTCGACGGTGTAGGTGAACGGCTCGGTGGCGGAGCGGTTGGTGACGGCGAGGACGGGCTTTCCGGTGGGGGTGCGCCAGGCCATGATGCGGTGATCGGAGTACCAGGAGCCGTCGGTGTGGCGGGGTTCGTCGACGTGGTGGCGGACCGAGTCCCAGGGCAGGTACTTGACGAAGCCGGCGACGGCGTTCCAGTTGCGCGGGTTGAAGGCCCAGTGGCCGGCCTTGATGTCCGGGTGGTGGGAGAAGTCGGTGTCGCCCGGGGGACGCCAGAAGCCGAGGCCGTAGTTCTCGGACTCGGCGTTGGTGGTGGGCTTGAGGGCGTGCAGCCACCACCAGGTGGGGGAGTTCTGGAAGGTCATCCAGTTCATGACGGACTGCGCCGTGTTGATGCACCGCCAGTCCGACATCGCGCCGCCGAGGTACTCGAACTCGTTGTTGAAGACGGGCCTGCCGCCGGCGCCGGCCCGGTAGTCGGTGGTGATCTGGTCGGTGCTGTCGGTGCCGATCTTGTGGAAGGTCCAGGCGTCGACCAGGCCCATGGCCTCGGGCGAGGCGGTGAGCGCCTGACCGATGGCGCCCTTCCAGCCGTACTGGCTGTCGGCGTGGATCTGCACGCCCGGGTGGGCCGCGCGGATCCTGGGGGCGACCGCCCGGAAGACGTCCCGGTACTGCGCGGCCTCGTACAGGCAGGAGGAGTACCGCGTGCTGTTGACCCGGGGCTCGTTCTGCAGGCCCCAGTAGGCGATCTTCAGGCCGTGGCCGGTGAGGTGGTCCAGGTCGTCGACCAGGGCGTCGCCGAAGGCGGCGAGGTCGGTGTCCGTGGCGAGGCCGCCGCCGACCAGCCTGCCGTTGCTCTTCCAGCCGGGTGCGGGGGACCAGTACTCCACGGCCAGGCCCTCCACGCCGGACTTGCTCACCATCTCGGCGAGCAGGGCGGTCTGGCCGTCGTAGCGGTCGGTGAACCGCTTGTTGTCGGGGGTCAGGCCGCGGTGGTAGAGGCCCATGGCGAGCCGGCAGTAGCGGAAGCCCCGGTCGGTGCGGCCGGCCTTGAGCATCTGCTGGTAGAAGCGGGTGCGCTCGCCGGCGGTCAGGTCGTACGGGACGCCGCTGACCAGGTCGGGCAGGCCCTGGTTGTCGGAGCCGATGGAGTCGGACTGGATCTCGAAGCCGAGTCCGGCGATGGTCTGCTTCGCGGCCTGGTCGAACCGGATCGCGTACCGGCCGGTGGTGATGCCGGCCGCCTGCGCGTCGGCCGCGCTCACGATCCGGGGCAGTGACGCCGCGGCGCCGGCGGCGAGCAGGCCGCGCAGGACGGATCTGCGGTCGACGGGACGGGACGTGCCGGTCACGGGGGCCTCCGGGGGTGGCGGGGAGGGTGTGGGGCATCGCGAGGGCACGGCCGAGAAGCGCGGCGGAACGATGCGACATTAAAGTATTCGATATACGAAAGGTGCGCCAGGGCTCAGGGCGCACCTCTTCGCGCCGGCCGTCCGGCGGGCCGGCGCGGCCGGGCCCCGGGAACACCGCGGGCCCGGCCGGGTGCCTCCCTCCGGCACCTCGGCCGGGCCCGGGTCGTCCGCTGGTCCGCCCGACTTCGGACCAGGGGCCTACTCCTTCACCGCGCCGCCGGTCAGGCCGCTGACGAAGGTCTTCTGGAGGAGGACGAAGGCGAGCACGACCGGGATCGCGGCCAGCACCGAGCCCGCCATCAGCAAGTCCCACCGCGGGGCGAACTGGTTCTGGAACTGGGCCAGTCCGACCGGCAGGGTGCGCAGCAGCTCGTTGTTGGTGACCAGGGAGGGCCAGGCGAACTCGCCCCAGGTCCACATGAACTTCAGGACCGCGACGGTGCCCAGCGCCGCCCAGGAGTTGGGCAGCAGGATGCTCACCAGGGTGCGCAGCCGGCCGGCGCCGTCGATCGCGGCGGCCTCGTCCAGCTGGACGGGCAGCGTGATGAAGTGCTGCCGCAGCAGGAAGATGCCGGTGGGGCTGGCCAGGAAGGGCACGATCAGCGCCCAGTAGGTGTCGATCCAGTCCAGGTCGCGCATGACCAGGTACAGCGGGACGAGGATCACCTGGGTGGGGATCATCAGCGTCGCGAGGATCAGCGTGAGCACGGCCTGCCGGCCGCGGAACCTGATCCGGGAGAGGCCGTAGGCGGCCAGGGTGTCGAACACCAGGTTGCCGGCGACGACCGCGAGGGCGACCAGCAGCGAGTTGAGGAACCACCGCCCGAACGGGAACGCGGAGACGACCTCGTGGTAGGCGCCGGCGGTCAGGTGATCGGGTATCAGGTGCCGCCCGGTGCCGACCAGGTCCTCCATGGGCTGGAAGGAGGTCAGCGCCATCCAGAGCACCGGCAGGCCGGCGAAGACGGTGACGGCGGTGAGCCAGAGGGCCGGCGCCAGACGGTTCGGGGACTTGCTCACGACTCCTCCCGGGAGGTCAGCTTCAGCCGGACGAGGGTGATCGCGAGGAGGATCACGAACAGGACCACCGAGGCCGCGGAGGCGACACCGACGTCGGTGAGCAGGCGGGTGTAGATGAAGGTCACCACGGTCAGGGTCGCGGTGCCCGGGCCGCCCTCGGTCATCACCCACACCTGGTCGAACACCTTGAAGGAGTTGAAGAGCAGGAGCAGGAAGACCGCGGCGCCGGCCGGCCTCAGCATCGGCAGGGTGATCGAGCGGAACTGCCGCCAGGGGCCCGCCCGGTCGATGGTCGCGGCCTCGTAGATCTCGTCCGGGATGCGCTGGAGACCGCCGAGCAGGATCAGCGCGTAGATCCCGAACTCCTTCCAGACGCTCACCACGGCCACGGCCGGCAGTGCCAGGTCGTTGTCGAAGAGCCAGCGGGCCCCGTCCGCCCCGAACAGGCCGATCAGTGTGTTGATCAGGCCGTGGTCGGGCTCGTAGAGCCACTTCCAGACGAGGCCGGCGACCACCATCGGGATGACGGCGGGCAGCACGGTCACCGTGCGGACGAAGCGGGCCGAGGCGAGTTCACGGTTGGCGGCCATCGCGGTCGCCAGCGCCAGGACGTAGGTGCCGGCGATGGTGATGACGGTGAACACCAACGTGTTCAGCAGGCTGGTCCGGAAGGTGCCGGCGCCGAGGATGGCGCTGTAGTTCTCGGCGCCGACGAAGGTGCGCGGGCCCAGCAGGTTCCAGTGGTCGGTGCTGAGCAGCATCGACTGGACCATCGGGTAGAAGGTGAAGCCCAGGATCACCACCAGGGCGGGTGCCACGGACAGCCAGCCGGCCAGGGCGCCGCTCGGGCGTCGCCGCCGTCCCGGGGTCCGCCCGGTGCTGTTCCGGCCGCCCCCGGCGGCGGTGCCGCCAGGGGGGTGCTTGGCGGGGAGTTCGGTCATGGTCGTCATCGGCTTTCCGTCACTCCTTGCCGAGTGCCTGGCCGACGGTCTCGTCGATGGTCTTCAGCGCCTTGTCGACGGGGGCCTGGCCGTTGACGCCGGCCACGACGTTGGCCTTCTGGGCGTCCCAACGGGCCTGGAAGGCGTGCCGGTCCTGGAGGAGGAGGTCCGGGGTGTTGCGGCCGAGCTGCTCGAAGATGGCGTTCCAGTTGGGGTCGGCCTTGACCTTGCCGTCCACGGTGTCCTTCACGGCCGGGTCGACCTTGGCGAGGTCGTACGGGAAGATCGCGTGGAAGTCCATGTACTGGGCGCTGCGTTCGGGGGAGGCCAGCCAGCGCATGAACGTCCCGGCGCCGGTCAGGTTCTTGCTCGCCGAGCTGGCGACCAGGCTGTGCCCGCCGACCATCGAGCAGCCGCTCTTGGGGCCGGCCGGCATCGGCGCGACGGCCCATTTGCCCGCGACCTTGTCGCCGCCGGCCTGGACGTTGGCGATGACGGACTGGAAGAACGGGAACATCGCGACGTCGCCGCTGATGAAGCCGTTGAGGGCGCTGGTACCGGTGGGGGAGACCTTGTCGGTGTAGAAGGACTTCATGTAGTCCATCGCGGTGCGCCCGGCCTCGGTGTTCTGGGTCGAGGTCTTGAAATCGGGCGAGGTGAGGCTGCCGCCGGCCTGGCAGAGGAAGCTCTCCCAGGTGGAGTTGACGGCGTTGAGGTGGTCGTCCATCCCCTTGAACTGCCAGCCGCTGACCTTCTTGCCCGCCTCGGCGGACTTGGTGGTGATGGCGGCGGCGGTGGACTTCAGCTCGTCCCAGGTCTTCGGCGGGGCGCTGAACCCGAACTGCTGGAGGATGTCGGTGCGGTAGAGCATCACGTCGACGTCGAAGTAGAGCGGGGCGCCGTAGGTCTTGCCGTCGTGGTCGTCGACCTTGGCGAGCGGCAGGTACTTGTCGGTGTCGGCCTTGGTGTAGCCGAGCTTGTCGAGCGGGGCGAGCGCGCCGGACTTGAGGTAGTCGAGCTCCAGGCCGTTGTTCATCAGCCAGACGTCGGGGCCCTTGCCGGCGGCGATGGCCTGCTTGATCTTGTCGCGGCCGTCCTTCCACTCCAGCAGCGTGAGTTCGACCTTCACCTTGCTCTGCGAGGCGTTGAACTGGTCGACCAGTTCCTTGACCTTGGCGTCCTGGCCGATCCAGTACGGCATGGACCAGAACTTGACGGTGGTGGGGCCTTCGGCCGACTCCGCGGACCCGCCGCCGGAGGCGCAGGCCGAGGCGGCGAGCGCGAAGGCGGACGCGAGGGAGAGGGCGGCGAGTCTGCGGCGGAGTGGTGCCATGGGTGGGTCTCCTTGTGCGGCGGGCTGCGGCTTGGTGGGCCGCCCCGGATGTGCGGGGGCGAAAAGGCAGGAGGTCCGGTGCGGCGTGCACGGCGGGGGAAGCACCGCGGCATCGTCGACCTGACGCGTAACGTATGCGATATACGAAATGAGCGCCAGTGGATGTTGCCGTTTCGTGTCGTTGGCGAGACCGCGCGTTTGCCCGGGCCCCCGGCGGACCCCGAAGCGGCGCGCGCGGGAGCGCCCGGGGGACGCCGGACGGCGGACGGGGAAGCCGGACATGGTGGGGCACCTGCCGAAGGACGCGGGGCCGCGACCGGCGGGCCGCGGTGGTTTCAGCAGATCCGGGCGGGTGTTACGTATTCAATGCGGGTCGCTACGTAGTTCTGTGCGCCGGGAGCAGAACCCGGCAGAACCCGGCGGGACCACGGCAGGACGGCGACAGGACAGGGGGGCCACGACGGGACCCGGTACGACTCCGTCGGGGCCGGCAGCGCAGGTCTCGCGGCGCGCCCGGCTCAGAAGGTGCGGCCCCGCACCTCGTCCCGGGTGCAGCCGAGCTTGCGCAGCACCTTGGCGACGTGCTGCTCCACGGTCCGCGGGGAGAGGAAGAGGACCGCCGCGATCTCCTTGTTGCCGGCACCGTCCGCGAGCAGCCGCCCCACCTGCTGCTCGCGCGGGGAGAGCCGGTCGCCGTAACCCGCCCGGCCGCGCGGCCGCGGCCGGGCCTGGCCCAGGTCGCGCAGCAGGCGCAGGCACCGGGCGGCGTCCGTGGTGGCCCCCAGCCGCTCGTGCGTCTCGGTGATGCCGGTGAGCAGGGCGGTGGCCTCGCCGTCGTGCAGGACGACGAGCGCGCGGGCGGCCTGTTCGCCGGCCAGCGCGGCGTGGTACGGGCGGCCGATGACCGTCCACAGCAGGCGCGCCCGGTCGAACTCGGCGGCCGCGCCCGCCGGGTCCTGCGCACGCAGCACCAGGCCCCGGCAGACCAGCGCCTCGGCCTGCGCCCCGGGGGCGTCGGTGCCCTCCGTCCCGGCCCGGTGCCGTGCCGCGAGGTCCTCGGCCGCCGCCCGGTCGCCGCGGTGCAGCGCGATCTCCACGGCGGCCGGCACCAAGTCCCAGGCGTACACCCACTGCTCCTTGCGCGGCAGCAGCGGCAGGTAGTCCGCGACGGTCCGCCAGGCCGCCTCCGCGTCGTCGCGGGCCAGCTGGAGGCGGGCCAGGCCGGCGGCCGCGCCCAGGGCGTTCACGTTCTTGCGCGCCGGATCGCGGGCCAGCACCCGCCCGAAACGCTCCGTGGCCCGCGCCGTGCGGCCGCGGGCCGCCGCCGTGATGCCCTGGACGGTGGCCAGCAGGTCGTCCACCGCGAGTGGTTCGTCCAGGTAGCCGGAGCGGAAGGCCGCGTACCGCTCCTCCCAGTCGGCCCATTCGCCGGCCGTCCAGGAGAGCAGCAGCCGGTAGGAGCGGCAGTGCACGATCAGGGCGTGCGCGTGGTGGCGCTCCGCGAGGGCCAGCGACTCCTCGGTGTGGTGGGCGGCGCGTTCGTCCTGCCCGAGGCAGATCCCCACCTCGGCGGCGTTGGCCAGGGCGCGCGCGGTGTGCCGCACCACCTCCGGGTCCTCGTCCTCGCGCGGCAGCGCGGCCAGCTCCCCGGCGGCCTCCGGCCGCCCCATCGCGGCCAGCAGGGTGATCCGGTTCGCCGCCACCGAGGCCCGCGCCGCCCGGTCGTCGCTGCCCGCCAGGGCCGCCTGCGCCCGGTCGATCCAGGCGCGCTGCTCGGCGGCGGAGAACCGGCTGGTCTCCCACATCGCCAGCACCGACATGGCACGGGCGGCGAGTTCCGGCCGCTGGGCCTCCAGCTCCGCCACGGCCCGCTCGATCTCGCCCTCGCCGGAGGGGTCGGCGGCCTGGTTGAGCAGCATCAGCCCGAGGTCGAGCCGGATCTCGCCGCGGGTGGCGACCGGCAGGCCGGGGCCGGCCACGATCCGGCGCAGGGTGGCGATCGTCCGGGTGTACTCGGTGGCGTCCCAGGCGATCCGGGCCAACGAGAGCGCGGCCCGTGCGTGCAGCTCGGGCGGCAGCCGGGGCTCCTCCAGGATCTCGTGCAGCAGGGTGGCCGCGGTGCCCTGGTCGCCGACCTCCACCGCCTGGTCGGCGGCGGCCAGCGCGTGGGTGAGCCAGGCCTGGGCGTCGCCGAGCAGGCGGGTGTGGTGGGCGATCTGCACCAGCGGCGGGTTCGGCAGCCGCCGCAGCGCGGCCAGGGCGTGCCGGTGAAGCCGGGTGCGTTCGGGGCCGGGGATGTTGTCGTAGTGCGCGCGCCGGGCCAGCGCGTGCGCGAAGCCGTAGCTGTCCGGACCGAGTTCCCGCAGCACGCCGGCGGCCAGCGCCGCCGTGAGCGCGCGGGCCGCCGGGCCCGGTTCGAGCGCGGCGGTGGAGCCGAGCAGGCCCTCGGAGACCGGCACCTCCAGCACGGCGGCGACGTCGGCCAGGGCGACCGCCTCCGGCGGCAGCCGCTCCACCCGCTCGGCGAACACCTCCCGCAGGCTGCGCGGCACCCCGCTCGGCTCGCCGCCCTGGTGGTCGCGCACGGTGATCAGGTCCTCCTCCGCCACCAGGGCCAGCCCCTCGCTACGGCTGTACAGCGCCCGGACCAGGACGGGGGTGGCCGCCGGGCCGAGCACCGAGCGGGCCATGTCCGCGACGTCCTGCTCGGTCAGCGGCCCCAGCGACAGCTCGGCGCCGCTCGTGTTCGGCGGGCGGCGGAAGGCCACTCCGAGCAGCGGGCCGCGGCCGGGCACGTCCTCGGCGCGGTAGGTCAGCAGCAGGGCGACGTCCCGGGGGAGGTCGCGTCCCAGCAGCAGGAGCAGCTCGCGGGTGGCCTCGTCCGCCCAGTGCACGTCCTCGATCACCAGCAGCGCCGGGGCGACCGCGGCCAGGACGGTGCGGACGGCCTGGGCGATCTGGTGGCGGGGCGGCACCGGCCCGGCCGCGGGCCCCGGCGGGGCGGGCAGCCGGTCGGCCAGGTCGGGCAGCAGCGCCGCCAGCCAGCCGGCCGACGCCCCCAGGTTCCAGCCCGTGGGGGGCAGCCATGCGCCGATGTCGCGCAGGGCCTCGATCACGGGCCCGTACGCGAGCGGCTCGCGCAGCGGGTGGCAGTCGCCGGTCAGCACCCGGACCCCCTCGGCCGCCAGGACGGCCGACGCCTCGGCGGCCAGCCGTGACTTGCCGATCCCGGCCGGGCCCTCGACCAGGAGCACGGACGGCCGCGACCGGGCGGCGCTGAGCAGGACGGCGAGCTCACGCGCCCGTCCGACGAACGCGGGTACGCCGGGGGCGCCCGGGCTCCGCTGGCCGTTCCGTGCGACTGCCATTGGCCGACCTCACCCTGTCTCGGTGCCGGTGCGCCGGAGAGGGGCCGGACACCCGGGGCCCAACCTAGTCCCCGGGCCGGTGTTCCGACGTCGTGGTCCCGTCCGGTCGTGGTCCCGTCCTGACGGGGCCCGGTCGGGGCCGCCACCACGGGGTGCGGTCCGGCCCGTGCCCCGGGTGCACCCTTCGATCTTCCGGCGGCGGGCCGGGTCGCGCACGGGCGGGCGGACCGGGTGGGGCCGGCCCGCCCGCCGCGGGAGGGCGTCCGAGCGGCTACTCGCCGGCCTCCTCGCCGCCGGCGGGCTCGGTCCCGGTCCCCTCGCCGGGAGCCGGCCCGTCGTCGTCCGGTCCACCGACGCGGAGCCCGCGGGCACCGGGTCGACGGGCGTCGCCACGCCCGCCGGGCAGGTCGACGGCAGGACGGACGAGGGGACGGCGGACGAGGGGACGGTGGGCGCGGGGGCGGGGCCGGCGGGCAACGGCCAGCCCCGCCGGGCGCGGTGGGGGACGATCCGGCCGGTGGTGGGCCGGGCCCGCCCCACCACCGGCCGGCCGGGCTCAGGACACGGTGAACAGCTGGCGCCCGGAGCCGTCGTACGGCCGCTGTTCGAACTGCCCGCCCTGCGTCGCGGAGGCGGTCAGGTAGAGGCCGCTGTAGCGGTTGGCGAAGCGGACGTTCCCGCTGCCGGCGTCCTCGGCGAGCCACTCGTCGTTGGTCTTCTCGCCGGGCGCGTACACGCACTGGACGATCTTGGCGCCGGCGTTCCGCGAGGCGCCGAGCACGACCACGTCCTCGCCGCTGGCCTGGTTGACGATGCGGAGGTAGCCGTCGCCGAGGGGCTTGAGCTCGAAGCTCCGGGTGCTGCTGCCGTCGCCCGGGGCCCGGACGACCGGCACGCCGCAGCCGGCCGCGCCGTCGACGGCGACCGCGTCGGTGCCGCCCGCGACCTTGACGGTGCGGTTGCCGGCGGGCAGGGCCGCGACCCGGGTGAGCTTGACGACGTGGCCGCCGTGCGAGACGGCCGGGACGCTCAGCGTGTCGCCGGCCCGGATCACGCGGCTGGTGCGGACGAGGCCGCCCGGGCCGTCGGTGGTGATCTCCGCGTGCCAGCTGCCGCTGCCGAGGAAGGCGGTCGGGTACGCGACGGTGCCGGCGCCGGCGCCGGTCATCGCGCCGACGAACCAGCGGTCGCCGTTGCGCCGGGCCATGACCGCGCCGCCGACCGGGTCGCCCTGGACGAACCGGGTCTCGTCCCAGACGGTGGGCAGCTGGCGCATCCAGCGCTGGGCCTCGGGGCGGGCCTGGTAGTCGGAGACCTTGCTGCCGGGCAGCATCAGGGCGCTCTCGTAGAGGACGCCGAGGGCGAGTTCGGCGCCGTCGCTGTCGGGGTTGGCGCGCTGGAAGCTCATCGGCGAGTAGTCGGCGGCGCCGAGCGCGCCGCGGGTGAACGGGACGGCGGTGACGTGGCCGATGGTCCGGCCGGTGCTGTACTCCTCGCCGCGCACGGCTTCCATGGTCAGGACGTTCGGCCAGGTGCGGAAGACACCGACCGGCAGGCGGGAGCCGTGCAGGTCCACCATCAGCTTGTGGCCGGCCGCGGCGGCGAGCGCCTCGTCGTACCACTGCTGGCGCGCCTGGGTCTCGGAGCCCATGAAGTCCATCTTCACGCCGGCGACGCCCCACTGGTTGAGCCTGGTGAACTCGGCGTCGCGCTCGGCCGCGGTGTCGAGGTCCTGCCAGTGGTACCAGAGCATGATCTTCACGCCGCGGGCCTGCGCGTAGGAGACCAGCTCGGGCATCCAGGTGACGCCCTTCCAGCCGTCGTCGACCAGCAGGTAGGGCCAGCCCTGCGAAGAGGCGTAGTCCGCCCAGGACTTGAGCTTGGTGAGGTCCGACTGGGTGGCCTTCCCGCCGTCGAACCACGGCCAGGCGGCGATGCCGGGCTTGATCCACGAGGTGTCGGCGATCCTGGACGGCGGCGCGACGTCGTCCTCCAGCGTCGACTCCACGACGGTCGCGGTGCTGCCGATCGCGGCGACCCGCCACGGGGTGGTGAACGCGGCGGTGCGGACCACCTGGGCGTCCGCGAGCTTCACCGTGAAGCGCCCGTCACCCTGGGCGTGGGTGAACCGCCCGCCGGAGTAGCCCCCGTCCACGCCGGACTCGGAGAGCAGGACGCGGGCGCCGTTGGAGAGCTGCCCGAACATGCTCATCCCGTACTCACCGCTCGCCACCGCGGACACCGCCGACGTGCTGTACACGCTCTCGTGTGCGGCGCCGAACACCTCGCGGCTGAGCTGCGCGTCGGCCGGGAGCTCGAACGAGGTGGCTTCGCGCAGCACGGTCGCCCCGGCCGGGAGCTCGTAGCGCAGCGCCACCCCGTCCGGGGAGGTGCGCACGTGCACGGTGATCCGCTCGGCGCCCTTGGCGAAGACCAGCCGGGTCTCCGTCGCGGTGCGGGTGCGGGTGCGGGCGTTGCCGGTGGTGGTCTCGTACGTCGCGTTCACCGTCTCGTCGGAGCGGCTGACGAAGTCCAGGCCGGTGCTGAAGTCGGTGGTGCTGGTGACCAGGCCGATCGGCGCGGGGTTCAGGACCTGCTTGCAGTCCCAGGCGGCGCCGAGGGTGGGGGTGCCGGCGGCGTCGAGCGCGACGGTGGCGCGCACGCCGTCGCAACCGCTCGGTGCGCCGGGCTGGACGGACGTCCAACTGCCCGGGGTCGCGGCCGAGGCCGGGCCGGTGGCGGTGGCGCCGAGGCCGGCCGTGAGGGCCAGCAGGGTGGCCGCGACCGTGAGGTCGCGGCCGGTGGTGTGCTGCATGGGGGTGTCCCTTCTTCCGTTCCCGGCAGGCGGTGGCGGCGGCCCGGGGTGGCGGGCGGGGGTGGGTGCCGTGGTGGCCGGCTGCGGGGTGGGCTATGCGACGGGCAGGAAGCGGCGGAGGTGCATCAGGGGGCGACCCGGAGGTGCGTGCCGATGCCGGGCCGCCGGACTCCTGGGGGCCGACGCCCGGTGTCCGGGGCGGCCGTGATCAGGCCGGCGCTCGTCCGCGTGATGGTGACCTCGCCGTACGGTCGCATTCCAACGAAGCCAAACGCGATGCGACATAGGAAACTTGTTAATCCCTCAGATGTCAACAGTCTCCACCTCTGGCACTCGTGTCTTATATCGCATACCTTTATCCGCGTTTGGCGGCCCGGCGGCCGGCCCGGCCGCGCTGCCCCGAGTGCCCGTGCTCCGGTGGCCCGGCAGTCGGCCGTCCCGTCCCGCCTCGTCCCGTCCCGCCTCGTCCCGTCCCGCCCCTCCGCTTCACCCCCGCCCACCCAGGAGGCCCAGCCATGCACCCCGAACCGAGCCGCGTCAGCCGAAGGTGCCTGCTGCGCGGTGCCGCCGCCGGCGGCGCCGCCCTGGCCTCCGCCCTGGCCTCCGCCCTGGCCTCCGCCCCACTGTCAGGCCCGGCCGCCGCGCGGGCGGCGGGCCTCGACCCGGGCAGCTGCGCCATCCGCTTCGACGGGGCCCTTCGGGCCGTCAAGGGCGCGGCGGTCGGAGCGGCGACCGCGGCAGGGCGCTCGTCGCGGACGCGCAGGCGCTGCGCCACGTCGACGCGTGGACCTACCACCGGGTCGGCACCTACGCCGACGAGGAGGTCACCGGTGACCACACCTCGGGCGCACTCGGCCGGCCGGTCTTCAGCAACGGGTTCGAGTGCCTCCACCCGACCGGCCCGCTCCGGTGCGATTCGATCGGAGGGCCGGACCGGGGCGGTACGTGGCCGGCCACCGCTCCGCCGCGTGGCGGGCGGCCCGCTCTTCGCCGTCCCGGGCATATCGCATACGATGAAGGGGTGACACAGGCGAACTGGGCGCGGCTGCCCGTGGTGAAGAGCAAGGCTGACCTCGTCTACGACAGCCTGCGCGCTGCCATTGCCGAAGGTGATCTCAAGCCGGGCGAGCGGATCAACATGGATGAGCTCGCCCGCAACCTCGGCGTGAGCAAGATCCCCATCCGGGAGGCCGTGAAGCGGCTGGAGGCGGACGGACTGGTGGTGTCCCGGGTCCACTCCGGGGTGACCGTCGCGCAGGTGGACGCGGCCGAGATGCGCGGGGTATTCCTGGCCCGCGAGGCGATCGAGGGGCTGGTCGCCGGCCTCGCGGCCGAGCGGATCACCGATGCCCGGCTGGCCGAGCTGGAGGCCGTCCAGCAGCAGATGCGCGGCCGCCTCGGGACGCGTTCGTTCCAGAAGCTGCCGGAACTCAACTCCGACTTCCACCGGGTCCTGGCCGAGGCGGCCGGCTACCGCGTCCTGGCCGAACTGACCGACCAACTGCTGCTGACCGTCCGCCGGCACCGGATCACGGTGCCGGCCGACCCCGAGAACTGGGCGCGGGTCATCGCCGAGCACGAGGAGATCATCGCCGCGCTCCGCCGCCGCGACCCCGAGGCGGCGGCCCGGGCGGCCAAGGCCCACATCAGCGCGCAGGCGGACCACGAGGTGGCCGACCAGGAGTGACCGGGCGCGGTGACCGGCGCCCGCACCGGTCACCGCGGCGTCCTTCGAGCCGTCGTGCCCCCTGCGCCGTCGTGCCCTCCGGGTGGTCCACGCCCCTGCCTTGCTAGCCGTCGCGCAGGATCCGCTCGGCCACCGGCGGGCAGAGCCGCACCAGCGGGAGCAGCACGCGGGCGGCACCGACCGGCACGACGGCCCGGCCGCCTCCGAGTCCGCGGACGACGGCCCGCGCCGCCGCCTCCGGCGAGATCTTGCGGGCCGGGCCCTCGCGTCCGGCCGTCATGGCCGTGTCGACCAGCGGGAGCACCACCTCCTGGACCCGGACGAGCGGGGTGTCCGCGCGCGCCTGGTGCCGCAGCGACTCCAGCAGGATGTGCAGGCCGGCCTTGCCGGCGCAGTAGACCGGCGCGCTTCGCTTGGGCGCGTAGGCCAGACCCGAGGTCACCCCGACGAACGCGGCCGGGCGGCCGGCGGCGGCGAGGTGCGGCCAGGCAGCGGGCGCCAGTTCGACCACCGAGGTCAGGTTGACCGCGATCTCCTGCCGGGCCAGGGCCAGCACCTCGGGGTCGGGCCCGCCGGTGAGGGTGACCAGGTGCTGGACTCCGGCGTTGGCCACCACCACGTCCAGGCCGCCGAGGCGCTCGGCGGCCCGGTGGACCACCCGGGCGGCCTCACCCGGCACCGCGAGGTCGGCGGTCAGATGGTGGATCCTCGCACCGGGGCCCGCGGCCGGTCCCTCCCGCCGGCCGCAGGTGACCACCTCGGCGCCCCCGCTGGCCAGGGCGGCGGCCAGCGCCCGGCCGACTCCGCTGGTCCCGCCGGTGACCAGAATGCGTTGTTCCCTCACGTTCATGTGCATGCGCCACACCCTGGCCCGCCCGGCGGGGCCGCACTTGTACGATCGCGCCATGGCGGTACCGGACGGTGGCGGGGCGGGCGGCGGCGGGCCGCGTGGCGGTGCGGGAGGCGGGCCGGGAGGCAGGGCGGCTGGTGGCCGGGCGCGGGCCGGCCGGGAGATGGCCCGCACGGTGCATCCCGCGCTGGCCGGGTCCGTCCTGTGGGGGCTGCGCACGCACCCCGTGCCGTCCGCTTCGCCCGTGCCGTCTGCTTCGCCCCGGCCGTCCGCGCCCGGGGAACCGTCCGCGCCCGGCCGGGCCGCCGCGGCGGCGGAGCGGCTGCTGGCCGCGGGCCGGCCGGTGCCCGAACGCCTGCACCGCGAGCTGCTCGCCGCCCTGCACCACCGCGGCCCGGCAGCCGTGGACGCCGCGGCCCGCCACCTGTTCGACCGGCCGTCCGACCCGCTGCTGCGCGAGCTGCTGACCGCCCCCGGGCTGCCCGAGCTGGTCGCGCGGGCGCGTCCGGCCGAAAGCTGGCTGTACATCGGCCACCGCACCCGGACGACGCTCGCCGGCGACAGTCTGACGATCCGTCATCTCCCCGACCTGGGGACCGTCCCCGAGCTGGTGGAGACGCTCTACGTCTGCCTGGTGTACCGGGCGGGCGTGGAGCTGGTGACCGGCCGCGCCTGTGCGCTCGTCCTGCTGGACGAGGACGGCGCCGTGCTGCCGCTGGAGGCCGGTTGGCGGCGTCCCTGCCCCCGCCTGGCCGGCGGACGGGTGGAGTGGGCCGGGCCGCCGCTCCCCGCGGAGCCGCCCGGCGGGCTGCCGGCGGCGGTCCGCCGGGAGGTGGCGCTGGATCCGGCCAGGGCCTGGCGACTGGCGGACATGGCGGCGGAGTTGGGCCTGGCACCGCGTTCGCTCCAGCGGGCCCTGGGCCGGGCCGGCCGAACCTTCCAGGGCGAACTGACGGCCGTCCGGCTGGACGTCGCGGCACGGCTGATCCGGCGGACCGGCCTGCCGCTGGCCGAGATCGCGGCGGCGGCGGGCTTCGCCGACCACCCGCACCTGAGCCGGCGGTTCCGTGCACGCTTTGGCCGCACGCCGCAGGAGTTCCGGGCGGAGCCGTGACGCCGGGGCCCTGAACCGTGGCGGCAGGGCCCGGAGAGGTGCCCGGGGTCGTGAGGTCAGGGCCCTCAGCCGTGACGCCACCGCCGGGGTCGTGACACCAGGGCCGGCGCGGCGGCCGCCGCGCCGGCCCTGCCCCGAGGCCGTTACAGCGCGGCCAGGTTGTCGGCCAGGTCGTCCAGCCCCAGCGAGCCCTGGGAGAGCGCCTTCATGTGCCAGGCCTTGAGGTCGAAGCCGGCGCCGAGCCGGGCCCGGGCCGCCTCCCGGCCGCGCAGCCAGGCGCGTTCACCGAGCTTGTAGCCGATCGCCTGGCCCGGCCAGCCGAGATAGCGGCTGATCTCGCTGGTCCGGGCCGGCTCCGGGTTGCCGTTGTAGGTGGCCATGAACTCCGTCGCGAGCTCCGGCGTCCAGGTCTCGCCGGGGTGGAACCCGGAGCCGGCCGGCACCGGCAGCCGCAGGTGCATGCCGATGTCGATGACGACCCGGATGGTGCGCAGCATCTGCTCGTCCAGGAAGCCCAGCCGGTGCGCGGGCTCGACGAAGAAGCCGAGGTCGTCCATCAGGCGCTCGGAGTACAGCGCCCAGCCCTCCAGGTTGGCGCTGACCTTGCCCAGGGTGACCTGGTAGGTGGAGAGCCGGTCGGCGACGTGGTTCCACTGGGCGAGCTGCAGGTGGTGGCCCGGGACGCCCTCGTGGTACCAGGTGCTGACCAGCTGCCAGGTCGGGAAGGTGTCGCGCCCGAGCGTCGGCAGGTAGGTGCGGCCCGGGCGGCTGAAGTCCAGGCTCGGCGCGGAGTAGTAGGCGGCGGCCGAGCTGCCGGCCGGCGCGATCCGGGACTCCACCTTGCGCACGGGGCCCTGGATGTCGAAGTGGGTGCCGTCCAGGGCGTCGATCGCGCCGTCCATGAGCTCCTGGAGCCAGACGCGGATGCCCTCCTCGCCCTTGATCGCGTGCCCGTGCTCCTCCAGGTGCCGCATCGTCGCCAGCGGGCCCGCGCCGGGCAGCACCCGCTCGGCCTCGGCCGCCATCTCGACCCGCAGCCGGTGGAACTCCTCCCACGCCCAGCCGTAGGCCTCCTCGACGTCGAGGTCGGCGCCGGTGCCGAAGCGGACGGCCCGCAGGTAGCGCTCGCGGCCGACGGCGTCCGGGGTGCCGTCGGCGGCGGGCAGGTAGGTGTCGCGCAGCCAGTCGCGGAACCCGGCGACGGCGGCGGTGGCCCGCAGCGCGGCGGCGTCCAGCTCGGGGCGCAGGCGCTCGGGGCCGCCGGCCGCGAAGCCGGCGAACCAGCCCGCCCCGCCGTCGGCCTCGCCGGTCCAGGCGGTCAGCTGCTCGGCCACCACGGCCGCCTGGCGGGGCGCCGAGAGCAGGCCGCGCGAGATGCCCTCGGCCAGCGTGCGGCGGTAACCGTCCAGCGCGCCGGGCAGGTTGCGCAGCCGGCCGGCCACGGTGGCCCAGTCCTGCTCGGTGGCGGTCGGCATCAGGGAGAAGATCTCGCGGACCTGGTGCACCGGCGCGGCGACGTTGCGCAGTTGGCGGAAGTTGTCGCCGGCGTCCTGGACGGCCAGGGCGGCGGTGAGGCGTTCGCGCAGCAGCCGGGCGCAGACCGCATCGGCCGGGTCCCACGGGGCGGGGTCGCCGGCGCGGGCCGCCTCGGCCGCGTCGAGTTCGGCGAGGGCGCGCCGGTTGAGCGCGTCGGCCGCCTGGTAGCCCTCCGGGGAGAGGTCCGGCTGCCGCTGGTCCTCGGGGTGCAGGCCGAGCCAGGCGGCGACCGTCGGGTCGAGGGCGGCCATGCGGGCGACGTGCTCGTCCGCGATCCGCCGGGGTGTGATCATCTCATCTGCCATCCGGTCATCCTGGCCTATCGTGATCGTCCGCGGGAGCGGTTTTGACCGTGCGCAGGCGAGAATCCCCGGCGCCGGCCCCCGGGCGGCCGGACCGGGGCTCCGGGCGGCGGCTCCGGGCGTGGCCGGCCCGCGCGGCCCTGCGCGCCCCCCGGGCCCGGCGGTTCAGCCGCCCGCCACCTGCTCCGGAGGCGGCAGCACCGCGCCAACGGCCGTGACCAGTGCGGCGATCCCGGTCCGCAGGGTCAGACCGGGATGCGGACGGAAGGCCGGGGAGTGGTTCGGCGGCAGCGCCGCCAGCTTCTCGGCGGCGGTCGCCCCGGGCGCCGCCGCCCACTGCCCGGGGCCGACCGTCCCCAGCATCCAGTAGGCCGTCTGGACGTCGGTCACCCCGTGCAGCCCGGCGCCCGCCGGGCCGAACAGGGGGAAGTCCTCGGTGGCCATGGACGGCGGCCAGTCGGCCACCCGCTGCGCACCGAACGCGGCCAGGTGGGCGGCGCGGACCGTGGCCGTCAGCCCCGGATCGGGGAGGTTCACCCCGGACTCGGCGAGCACCTCCACCGTCGGCGCGACCGGGCAGCGGGAGGCCTCCGCCTCCGCCCGGACGATCCGCCGCACGGCGGCCACCACCCGCTCCAGGGCGGCCGCCGAGAACGCCCGGACGGTCACGCCGAGGGTCGCGCTGTCCGGGACGAGGTTCGCCGGGCCGCCCGCGCGCAGCGACCCGACGGTCAGTACCACCTGCTCGGCGGGGCTGCACTCCTGCGACACCACGGCCTGCAGCCGCAGCACGATCGAGGCCGCCGCCAGCAGCGGGTCGACCGCGAGATGCGGCGCGGCGGCGTGCCCGCCGCGGCCGTGCACGACCACCTCCAGGGTGACGCCGCCCGCCGTCACCGGGCCGCCGCCGTGGGCGACCATCCCGCCCGGCAGCGGCACGGTGTGCTGGGCGAGCACCATCGACGGCGGCTCGAAGCGGCGGTAGAGGCCGTCCGCCAGCATGGCCCGGGCACCGCGCAGGGTCTCCTCGGCCGGCTGGCCGACCACCAGCAGTGTGCCGCGCCAGCCCGCCCGCGCACCGGCCAGCGTGTCGGCCGCCCCCATCAGGCAGGCCAGATGGGCGTCATGGCCGCAGGCGTGCATCACCGGGACGTCCTCACCCGCGGCCGTCCGGGCGCGTGCGGTGCTGGCGTAGGGCAGCCCGGTCCGCTCCTCGACCGGCAGCGCGTCCAGCTCGGCGCGCAGCATCAGCACCGGGCCCGGGCCGTTGCGCAGCACGCCGGCCACCCCGTGACCGCCGATCCCGGTCTCCACCCGGTAGCCGGCGGCGGCCAGCCGGGCCGCCAGCCGGGCGGCGGTGCGCTCCTCCTGCCCGGACAGCTCGGGGTCACGGTGCAGCGTGACGTAGAACTCGGCGGCCCGGGTGGTCGGACCGTCCGGCCGGCCGGAGCTGTCGGGGCTGTCGGGCCCGGCGACGCGGTTGGACCCGGCGACGCGGTCGGGGCCGGCGGTCCGGCCCGAACGGCCGGCACTCTGGGAGCTGTCGGAGCTGTCGGTGCCGGCCGTCCCGGGGGACCGGCCGGGGGACGGCGTGGTCATCGGCGGGCCTCCCGGCCGGGCGCGGGCAGGCCGCCGGCCTGCGGTGTCAGCGAGGTGACAGCGGTCGGTGGCCGGGTCTGCCAGTGGCCTCCCGTACAAAGGGCGTTGTGGCGGGGCGGGCCGTACCGGGGCCCGGCCTCCGTCCGGTCCGGTCGTCGTGCCCGGGCCGTCCCCGGCGTTCTGAAGGAGTTCTCATGGCGGCGAACACCACCCCCGACACCAACCTGGCCTCCCTCGCGCAGGAGATCCTGAACCTGGAGTCGGAGACCTTCGAGATCAGCGACTACTCGGACGCCAGCGAGGTCATGCTGGGCTCCTCCACCAGCTGCTCCTCCACCAGCACCTGCTCCAGCACCACCAGCACCACCAGCTGCACCGCCTGACCCGATCGGCCATGCCGTCGGCCCCGCCGGCCCCGTCGGCCCCCTCCGGGCCGAGGGGGCCGGCGGCGTTCCGCCCCAGAGGCGCAGGGCCGTCCGGGCCGGCCGGGTCCGGTCGCGGCTCACGGGAAGGGGTGCGGCACCAGCCGCAGGTCGCCGTCGGCCAGGTCCGTCGCGCGCAGCCCGCCGCGCCGCAGCGCGGTCCGCAACCGGGGCAGGCCCAGCGCGCGCTGGCGCGACCAGCCGAAGTCGATCGGCAGCAGACCCGGCACGACCGTGCAGACCGTCCGCAGCCCGAGCCGGTGCTGCTCCGGCGAGGTCTGGTCGACCACGATCACGTCGTGGCCGGCCCGGACCAGCTCGTCCCGGCAGAACAGCAGGTCGTCCAGCAGGTCCCCGGAGCGCGGCCGGACCTTCGCCCAGTCCTCGTACACCTCGTCCAGGGAGCGCACGGCGGTGGGCCGCAGGTAGCTCTCGGCGTGCCGGGCCATCCGGGGCAGGCCGAACAGCGCGGCATGGTCCGGCAGCCGGCGGACCAGGCCGAAGTCCTCGGCCATCGCCGCCAGTTCGGCCGGCCGCTCGCGGACCTGGCCGGGCAGGTGCGGCAGGTAGGTGAGGATCTCGGACAGGGCCGCCTCCACCGCCCCCAGCGGGTCGAACCCGGCGCCGGCCGCGAAGGCCAGCGTCCCCGGCCCGCCGTCCCGGCGCACCGCGAGGCCGGTCACCACCGGTACCGCGAGGTCCACCCGGTTGTCGAAGGCGTGCACCTCGTACCCCTGCAGGGCCGCCCGGTCGGTCATCGCCCGCAGCGCGCCCCCGCCGCAGGAGTCCAGGTCGATCTCGGTCAGCCGGGCACCGCCGTACCAGCCGAGCAGGAAGGCGTCCCGCTCGATCAGCTCCAGCAGCCCGAACAGCACCGCCTCCTCCAGGCAACTGCCGATCGCGCAGCCGTTGGAGCACTCGAAGACGAAGTTGTCGGCCGCCAGGCCGGCGCTGTAGTAGCAGAGCCGGGCCGGGACCAGCACCGGGCGCGCGTCCCGCAGCGAGTACCCGCGCACCCAGGGGATCGGGCGCTCCGGGTCGAAGGGGCTGACCATCGGGTCCTCCCGGTACGTCCGCGGTGCGTAGAGACCGCACTCGCGCGGGTCCAGGGCCGCGCCGGCCAGATTGCGGTACGAGTCGACCAGCATCTCGCCGGTGCGGCGCCGGTGCGTCCCGGCGTAGCGCTCCAGGCCCTCCAGGAAGGCCAGGTCGCGGCTGGCCCGGAACGAGTTGGCCTGCCCGCTCCAGGTCACGTCGGTCAGCCCGGCGTACCCGCGCATGAAGACGCTGCCGGCCACCGGCGCCGTGGTCGGCGAGGTGACGTCCGGCCAGGTGCCCGCGCCGAGCACCCCGCAGACCGGGTTCGCCAGTGCCTCGGCGGGCAGTGCGTACGAGCCGGGCGACCGTAGCCGGTAGCTGTCCGGGGCCGGCTTCGGCCGGGGCCGCAGCGGCAGCACCGGGCCCTCCTGCTTCTCCTCGGCGGCCCTCTCGGCAGCCCCGTCGCCGGCCCCCGCGCCGCTCGTGGCGCAGACCGGGCAGAGCGGTTCGGCCAGCAGCGGCACCGTCGTCACCCGCAGGGTCTCCAGGTCCAGCCGGCTCACCCGGGGGAGGCCCGTGGCCGGCCCGCCGGGGCCCGGCACCAGCAGGCAGAGCGACCAGACGGCGTCCGTCGTGAACCCCGTCAGCCGGGGCCAGCCGGGGTCCGCCGCGGTGCTGCCGAGCCCTGTCTCCAGCGCCTCCCGTTCGGTCCTGCTACGCAGCCGCTGCCACCGCATGGCCAGGCAACTGCCGCAGGCGGCGGGGGAGTCCGGGCCGCCGCCCCACGGGCCGACCAGCACGGCGGACGAGGTCAGGTGGACGCCGGCGGCCGCGCGCGGTACGGCCTGGGCGGCCGGCTCCGGCCCCAGGGCGTCCCGGTTGCCGAGCGCGGAGACGGCGGGGGCGGGCAGCCCGGCGGCCGCCGCCCGGACGGCCAGTTCGCGGGCCAGCCCGGCGCGGGCGGCCTCCAGGGGCAGGGCGTCAGTGCTCATGTCCGGTTGCTCCAACGGAAGGTCCGGGCGGCCAGCAGCGTGAACAGCCCGGCGAACACCGCCAGGGCGAGGCAGTCGGTGGCGGGCCCGAGCAGGCCGCCGCGCCCGGCCAGGGCGTCGGTCACCCCGTCGACGAACCAGCGCAGCGGCAGCACCCGGGAGAAGGCCTGCAGCCAGCCCGGCATCAGGTCGACGGGGTAGAACGCGCCGGAGAGGAAGGCCATCGGCACCATCACGCAGTTGGCGATCGCCGCCACCGCCTCCGGGGTGTTCGCCAGGCCGCCCACCACCAGGCCGACCGCCACGAAGGCGGTGACGCCGAGCAGCAGCACCGGCAGCGCGGCCGGCCAGGAGGCGGCCAGGTGCAGGCCGAACACCGGGAGCAGCGCCACCGCGGTGAACAGCACGGCCTGGACCAGCCCGGTGCCCAGTGCCACCGCGTAGCGGGAGGCCAGCACGGTGGGCAGCGGTGTCGGGGTCCGCCAGACCAGCCGCAGCAGGTCGTCCCGGCGCCAGTGCATCAGGGTGAACGCGACCCCGAACAGCGCCGCGTTGCCGATGCCCCAGGCGAGCACCCCCGGCGCGATGTAATTGATGTACGCCAGGCCGCCGTTGACCGTCTGGCCGCGGAACAGCAGTCCGAAGACGACGAGGAACAGCAGCGGGAAGGCGAAGGTGAAGAAGACCGAGGTGCGGTCCCGGACGTAGGCCAGGTAGGTGGCCCTGGTCATCGCGGCGTAGGCGCTCATCCGTGCTGCTCCGATCCGGTCAGCCGGAGGTAGGCGTCCTCCAGGGTCGCGGTCCGGGTCTGGACCGTCTCGATGCCGACCAGCTCGCCCACCGCCACCAGGACCCGGTTGGCGGCCCTGGTCTCGATCACCACCTCACCGCCCTCCACGGTGACCCGGTCCACCCCGTCGAGGCCCTCGGCCTGCGCGACCGAGAGCCGGTCCGCGGGGACGAGCAGCCGGGCCGGGGCGGCCAGCGACCTGACCAGGCTGCCGGGGCTGTCCAGCGCCAGCAGCGCGCCGCGCGCGACGATCGCCACCCGGTCGCACAACGCCTCGGCCTCGTCCAGGTGGTGGGTGGTGCAGACGATGGTGCGGCCCTCGCCGCGCAGCGAGCGCAGCACCTCCCAGAGCGAGCGCCGGGCCTGCGGGTCGAGCGCCGCGGTGGGCTCGTCCAGGAAGATCAGGTCGGGGCGGTGGATCAGCGCGGTGGCCAGCGCCAGGCGTTGGCGCTGGCCGCCCGACAGGTCGTCGACCCTGGTCCGGGCGCGGTCGGCCAGGTCGACCTGCTCCAGGGCCCGCCCGGCGGCCGCCCGGTCCAGGCCGTAGAGCGCGGCGACGGTGGCCAGGTGCTCGCCGGCGGTCAGCCGGGTGAAGAAGGCCGAGGACTGGGTCTGCACCCCGATCCGGCGCAGCAGTGCGGTGTCCCGCGGCCAGGGGCTGCCGCCGAGCACGCTGACCGTGCCCGCGTCCGGCCGGCGCATCCCCACCATGATCTCCACCAGGGTGCTCTTGCCCGCGCCGTTGGGGCCGAGGACGCCGAAGAACTCCCCCTGCCGCACCGTCAGCGAGACGTCGTCCAGGGCCCGGACCTCGCCGTAGGACTTGCTCACCCCGTCGAGCCGGACGGCGGGGGCGGGTGGGCCGGCCGCGTCCGGTGTGCTTCGCGCTGAACTCATGCTGGGCTCTCCATCGTTGTCCGGCAGGGTCGGTGACGCGGGCGTCGGCGGGGTCGGTGACGGGTGCGGCGGTGACGTGGTCGGCGCCCCGGGGCGGCCGGTCACGGCGCCCCGCCGCGCCGGGCACGGGCGGCCCTGGCGAGAATGCCCACCGCCCAGAGCGCCAACGCGCCGCCGGCCAGCAGGACGGGCGCCCAGCCCGCCGCGCCGGCCCAGCGGTCCGGCAGCAGCCGGCGGCAGAGCGGGCCGGTGGCGGCCAGTGCGAGCGCGGCCAGCCCGGCGCAGGCCAGCGCGTAGCCGCCGAGCACGAGCCGCAGCCGGACGGAGTACCCGGCGAGCGCCGCCGGTGCCTCGCGCCGGACGGCCACCCGGGCCAGCAGCTTCGCGAACGTCCGGCTGTCGGTGGCGAGCTGCACATGGCCGAGGGCGTACCCGAGGATCTTGTAGCCGTCCAGCGGCGGCAGCGGCAGCAGGTTGGCCAGCGCCATCACGACGCCGAACAGCAGCAGGCCGGCCAGGAACGGCCGGGCCTGGGCCCGCTCCGGGAGCAGCGCCCAGACCGGGTAGCACGGCAGCAGCAGGGCCAGGTTCATCAGCATCCCCGCGCCCGCCGTGGCGGCCTGCTGGCGCCGGCGCGGGAAGAACCGGACGTCCTCCATCTCGCAGTACAGGTACGTCATCAGCAGCCACCGGCGCAGCCCGATCTCGGTGGTCCGGCCCCCGAAGGCCCGCCCGGCCATGCCGTGCGCCAACTCGTGCAGGGCGAGGCTCACCCAGAGCACCGCCCCGGCGGCCGCCAGGGCCACCGGCTGGTGGGTGAGCCGGGCGGCCTCGTCGACGAGTTGCCCGAGCCGGGCGGCGACGGCCGCGAGCAGGGCCAGGACCAGTACGGACAGGGCGAGCAGGAAGCGCGGGCGGCGGACGAAGGCGGTGCCGCGGTGGATCCGGTCGAGCAGGGCCGGCGGGTCGGCGACCAGCCGGACGCTACCGGTGAGCAGCGTCGACCGGCGCGCGGGCCCGCGGGCGGGCGCGGGCGCGGGGGTGGCCGCCGGCGCCTGGCCGGCCAGCAGCCCGCGCCCGTGGAGCAGGCCCAGCATCTGCTGCCACTGCGCGCCGCCCAGACGGACCCGGAACCGCCGCGCGTACTCCTCGCCGATCTCGTCCAGCGACCGGGTGCCGTCCAGCCGGACGATGATGAAGTGCTCCTTCACCCCGACCTCCAGGCGCCGTTCACCCTCCGGGTCGCGGATCAGGTGGATGGTGCCGGTGCCGCGCCGCAGGGCGCCGCTGATCAGGACCCCCGGTTTGATCCGCGGTCTCAGCGTGAGCAGCTCCCGGTCGGTCACGGCGCCGCCGCCGGGTGCGGCTCGCGCAGTGCGCGGCCGAGGACGTAGCTGAGGTAGGCCTCGTCCCGGACGGTCACCGACAGCCGGTTGTTGGTCATGTGCAGGTAGGGCGAGAGCAGCATCGGGAGCGACCGGGCCGGATCGCCGACCGGCAGGTCCCGGGCGCCGTCCCAGGACCGGAAGACCAGGTCGCCGCGCCCGGTGAGGTCCAGCGCCCGTTCGCGCAGCTCCAGGCAGTGTTCGGCCCAGCTGCGCAGGACGCTCGGCAGCCGGTGCGGCGCGCCGTCCGCGACGGCCTCCCGGATCACCCGGTAGCGCTGCGGCAGGGCGGCGTCCATGGTGGCGTACGCCCGGTCGTAGCCGTCCTGCGCGGTGTAGTTGGTGCCGGCGAACGCGCCGTTCCAGAAGGCGTGGTAGCGGTCCAGGAAGGACAGCAGCGCCTCGTCCTCGCGCAGGAAGCAGGCGGACATGGTCATCATCAGCTGGGCGGACAGCCCGAGGACCACCGTGCGCAGGTGGACGTTCATCGTCCTGGCGGCCTCGACCACCAGGTCGCTGGAGCGCTCGAAGTGCCATTCGGCGAGCGCGATCCCGGCCGGCCCGCCGTACTTGCCGTACTCCGGTTCGTAACGCTCGGCGCTGAAGGTGTTGTTGGCCCGCAGCCGCATCCGGCCGTTCTCGTCGAGCAGCCGCCCGCGCTCCTCCTCCGGGTACTCCAGCTCGAACAGGGTGTTGTAGAGCTCGGCCAGGAACCCGCCCTTGACCTCGTACAACGCCGGCCGGCGGCGCAGGAACCCGGCGATCGCCCGCTCGGCACGCTCCCGCACCGCCTCGGCCGCGGCGGGGGAGGACGGCCGCAGCCGCAGGCGCAGGTGCGGGCCCTCCAGCCAGTAGTTGATGAAGAACCAGCCGGCCAGCAGGCCGTCGCGGGTGAGCTCCTCGGTCAGCGGGCGGACGCACTCCAGCAGCAGCGGGCGCGGGCTCGCGGCGTAGAAGACGTGGAAGGCCAGCCAGTCGCCGGGGGCGGGCGGGGGGCCGGTGTCCGGGTCGGTGGGGTCAGTCATGGCCCAGCGCTCCCTGCTGGTCGGGCGCGGCGGCCGCCGCCGCGCGGGGGACGGTCTCCACGGCCAGCTCGGCGACGTGCCGGCCGAGCGGGGAGCGGACGTGCAGGGCGTGCTCGCCGGGCAGCATCTCCTCCAGCACCACCCGGGCCGGGCCGGCCGTGAGCAGGGCGTCCAGCGCCGTCAGCGACAACGGGCTGTCGAAGTCGACGTACTGGGGCTTGGCGGCGCCCGGCCAGCCGGCGGGGCCCCCGGGCCCGGGCTCCGGGCGGACCCTGGCGAAGACCTGGGCGGGCAGGCCGTGCCGGCGCCGCCAACGCTGCCAGGCCAGGTAGCGGGCCGGCGCGCCCTCACCGGGCCGGGGCTCGGGCAGCGCCCCCGGGCCGGCGCTCCAGGACCGCCGGTGCAGCACGAGGCTGCCGTGCCGCAGGCGGGGGCGGTGGGTGACCCCGTCGTGGGCCGGCCCGGCCGGCACCCCGCGCCAGGCGTCCGGGGTGACCCGCGAGGTGGGGGAGAACAGCAGCAGGGTGCGGGGGATCTCGGGCAGCACCATCGGGACGAGGTAGCCCAGGTAGAGCGGCACCACCTCCCGTTCGAGGCGGCGCGAGCGCAGCACCAGCCGGTCCGCCGCCTGGTCGTGCTCGACGTAGAGGTCGTCGAGCTGGATCCGGGCGGCCGAGGGGGCGGTGCTGGTCTCGCCGGGGCAGACGATCTCGAAGTCCGTCAGCCGGGCGTGCAGGTTGAGGTTGGTGGTGGCGGCGCCGGCCGTGACCTCGGCGAAGACCGCGCCGGGCGGCCGCAGGCCGCGCAGCGTCTCGCGCAGCCCGGCGACCGGCCAGGAGCCGGATTCCCCGCTCGCCCCCTCCCCGCCCTGTCCGGCCGGGTCGAAGCAGTGGGTGAAGCGGGTGAACGGGAAGCAGAGGCCGCCGTACGAGTTGTTGAGCACCACCAGCGGGTCGTCCGGCCGCCGGGCCACTTGGAGGAAGTGGCTGTACGGTTCGAAACCACGGGCGAGCGGGGCCAGTTCGGCGGCCACCGCGGCCACCGTGGCCTCGTCGAGTGCCAGCTCCTCCGCCCCGGGAGGCAGGCTCGCCCACAACTCCGTCATGCGGGAGGCAAGTTCGCCGCGGGCCCGGTCGAGTGCGGTGATCTCGGGCATCCCGAGCCAGTTCTCCTCCGGCGGGTGGGCGCCTTCCGGGCCCGCGGCCGGGCGCTGCGAGGTGAACTGCAGGTACTGGTGGAAGATGTCCTCGTGGAAGTCGTGCACCAGTTTGAGCAGGTCCTCGCAGCGGCCGCCCCGGCCGTACCGCACCAGGAAGAAGCCCTTCAGGGTGAGGCGTTGGGCCAGGGCCACGTCGAACAGGGGCAGGATCCGGGTCAGCGACCCCAGCGGCCCGGCCGCCAGCCGCGCCCAGGGGGCGGCGTCCGTCTCGACCGGCGGGCCGGCCACGTCCTCGTACAGCAGGGTCTGCGGCAGCGAGGGCTCCGGTGCGCCCAGCGCGCGCTGCACGTCCAGCAGGTCGCGGCGCAGCGTGCCGAGCAGGGACCGGCGGCCGGCGACGTCGGCGGCCGGGTAGCGGGCCAGGCAGCCGGCCGGTCCGTCCAGGCGGCCGGCCAGCGCGTCGGCCCACGGGCGGTCCAGCGCGCGCAGCGCCCGCTGGAACGAGCGGAGCGGGTCACGACTGTGCACATCGGTCGCCAGCCAGGGGAGTTGGAGAATGCCGAGGTCCACCAGCGCGGCCAGGTACTGCTCGGCCTCGGCCGGGGCCGCGCCGGTTCCGGTGCCCAGCAGCGCGGCCAGCTCCCGGTGGCGGACCAGCGGCCTGGTCCGCAGCAGCTCCAGCACCTGCTCCAGGGCGCCGCTGAGCCGCAGGAAGAACAGCCGGTCCTGTGCGGCGTCGAAGCTGACGGCGGCGCTGTCGTCGCCGGCCGTCACCGAGCGGCGGACGTAGCGGACCCGGTCCTCGTCCAGCGCCCAGCCGGAGGCGAGGGTGAGCGGCAGGTCGCGGCGGCGCTCCGGGTCGGCGGCGACCAGCTCGGCGAGCCGGCTCAGGACCACCACGTTCAGCCGGACGTGGCCGGCCGGCTCGCCCTCCAGCAACAGCTCCGGGACCGGCGGGAGTTGACAGTCGGGCTCGGCCGGCAGGCCTTCCGGCGACGGCCGGAAGGTGCCGGGTGACACGGTGGTGAGGGTGCTGAACGGGCTGGTCTTGCAGGCCGTGCGGTAGAGGTAGGAGAGCAGCGAGCGCTCCATCTTCCGGGCCCGCTTGTCCGGGGTGGCGACCGGCGAGGCGATGAAGGCGTCCAGCTGCCCGTCCAGGGTGGGGGAGGCCAGCAGCAGGCCGAGGCGCAGCGTCGGGAGCCCGGCGAGCCGTCGCAACTCGGCCCGGCCCCGGTCGAGTTCGCCGGCCAGCACGGCGTCACCCCGGGCCCGCAGGCCGGTCAGCCGCCCGCGGGCGTCCAGCCAGTCGGAGAGCAACCGGTGGGCCGGGCCGGCCGCGCGGCCGGCCAGGGCCAGGACGTCGGCGACGTCCCGGGGCAGCCGGTTGTTGAACACCTCGCGGCGGACGGCGAGCACCCGGCGGCGCAGCCGCTCGTCGGGGGCGGACCGGACCAGCGCGGCCAGCGGTTCGCTGAGCCGGGCCCCGAGTTCGGCCAGCCGCTCCTCCGCGGTGAGCAGTTCGTCCGCCCAACGGCGGCTGTCCGGGCCGCGCAGGCCGTGCACGGCCTCGACCGGCAGTCCGGCCGCGCGCAGCACGAACCGGGGGTTCAGGACGCAGGCGCGGGTCTCCCCGGCCGGCGACGGCCCGTCCGGCCGGTCCGTCGCCGGGGCGTGCTCGTTCAAGCGTTCCTCCGCGGGTTCAGGCGATCGCATGGCTGAAGTCGGCCCGGTCCGGCCGCTCGTGGCCGATCATCATGATCAGCAGGGGGGTCTCGCCGGGGCCGTCGAGCCCGAGCTCCTCGGCGTACGAGACGCAGTCGAAGCCGAGCGCGACGCCGCAGGCCAGCTGGAGCGCGGCGCAGGCCGTGTAGACGGCCTGCGAGATCGCCCCGACGGTGGCGTTGACCAGGCGCAGCCCCCGGTCCCCGACGGCGTCCAGCACGGCCGCCGTGGGCGCGGCCGGGACGAGCACCGCGCCTGCCTGCTCCAGGTTGTAGTTGGAGAGGAAGTAGTTCTTCTGGAGGAAGGCGCCCGGCGGCCCGGGTTTCAGCAGGCGCAGCGAGCCGGCCGGGCCGTCGTAGGCGTACGTCCCGGCGGGCACCCCCTCGATCCGGTTGACGAAGACGTAGAGGCTGGTGAGCGGCGGCCCGCCGGGGGCCTGGGCGTCGCTGCCGAGGTCGCCGCCGGCCGCGGCGGCCGCCAGTGCCGCCGCCAGCTCCCCGGCGCTCACCGGGACGGTCGCGGTGAACCGGCCGAAGCTGCTGCGGCGGGCCCGCAGGGCCTCGCGCACGCCGAGCGCCAGCTGGTCCGGCGGCGGCAGGGGAAGGACCGTGCCGCCGGCCGGGACGGTCGGCGCGGCGGGGGCCGACGGGCGGTCCAGCGCCCGGGCCACGGCTCCGGCCGGCGGCCGGCCGGCCGCGCCCACGAGGGTCGCGGCGTGGATCCGCCGGACGGTCTCGAAGCCGAGCACGCGCCGGGACTTCTCCTGGTCCCTGAGCCGCACCCGGGCTCCGCCGCCGGCCGGGCCGGCCGGGCCGGGCGCGGGTACGGGCGTGGGTGCGGGCGTGGGTGCGGGCGTCGGGCGCTGCCAGCGGAGCGGGACCACCGCGAAGACGCCCTCCTCCTCGGGGGAGAGCCCGAGCAGGTTCCCGATCCGGGCTTCGTCGAACCAGAGCACGGGCCCGACGTCCAGGCCCCGGGCCCGGGCCCACAGGCGCCAGGTGCCGACCAGCGCGCCGATGTCCATGGTGACCACGTGGTAGGCGAAGCTGTTGTACTTGAAGGCGTTCTGCCAGAACTTCACGCCGAGCACCAGGAACTGGTCGGTCCCGCCGTCGCGGTCCGGTTCGCCGGTCCGGTGGCCGCCGAGCGCGGCGCGGACCTCCGCCGAGACGTCCCCGGCCAGCAGCCGCTGCATCGAGTGGTGCGGCGTGGCGTAGTGGTACACCCCGGGGGCGAGCGGGCCGCTCGGACCGGCGACCCAGTGGACCCCGATCGGGTAGAGGCCGCCGCCGGAGGCGGTGCCGCGGGACCAGTTGGCGTGGGTGTACAGCGGCAGGGTGCCGAGGTCCGAGTTCGCGTGGACGGCGAGCCGGCGGCCGGTCAGGCCGTAGGAGTCCTGCAGCATCCCGCCGAGCAGGGCCAGCGTGAACCCGCCGTCCCCGGGCGGTCCGAACAGCCCGGCCTGCACGGTCGCGTCGGCGGGTGCGTCGCTGTCGGGCAGCGGGAAGTGCTCGGCCCGGGGGTAGAACTTGCCCTTCCTGGGGCGGTCGGCCCAGTCGGGCACGAAGTCGGCCGGTTCCATGGGGACTCGGCCCCGGTGCATCACCGCGTTCGCGTACGCGTGGGCGTAGCCCATGTGGGTCCTCTCAGGAGGTCGGTCCGGAAGCGGTCGGGGACGGAGGCGGTCGGGGACGGAGGAGTTGGGAGCGCGGGCCCGGGGGCGCGAACCGGCCGGGTCATGGGAACGGGTGCGGTGCCGGGTTGACCTCGTCCGCGCGCAAGTCCCTCGGGAGCAGCCCGGCCTCGCGCGGGGCGGTGCGCAACCGGGGCATGGTCAGGGCGCGTTGGCGGCTGCGGCCGAAGTCGATCGGCAGCAGTCCTGGCACCAGCACGCTCGCGGTGTGCAGGCCGAGGTCCCGCTGCTCGGGCATGGTCTGGTCGACCACGATCACGTCGAACCCGGCGCCGGTGACCGCGTCGACGCAGGCCAGCAGGTCGTCCCGGAGGTCGCCGGAGGGCTCGATCACCGCCGCTCCGGTGGGCCCCGGCCGCCGCAGGCTGTCGAGTCCGGCGGGTCCTCGGCCCCCGCCGGCCGCGCGCGGGGCCAGCAGGAAGTCGGCGTACCGGGCCATCTCGGGCAGTCCGTAGACCAGCGGGTGGTCGTGCAGCACCTGGATCCGGTCGAAGTCCTCGGCCATCGCCCGCAGCCGCCGCTCCTCGCGGGCGGTGCGGCGGCGCAGGTTGACGGCGTCGGTGGCGATCTCGCAGAGGCCGGCCCAGATCGCCGCCTCGGGGTCGAGGCTCGCGCCCGCACCGAAGCAGAGCCGGCCGAGGCCGCCGTCGATCCGCTCGGCGACCGCCGTCACCACCGGGACGGGGAAGGTCGTCCGGGTGTCGAAGAACCGGGCCCGGTAGCCGTACATCGCCAGGCGGTCGACCATGGCGGCGATGCCGGGCCGGGCGGCGTCGCGGACGTCCAGTTCGGGCAGCTCCAGCCGGCCGTACCAGGCGAGCAGGAAGGCGTCCCGCTCGACGGCCTCCATCAGGCCGAAGTAGACCGCCTCCTCCAGGCAGCCGCCGGAGGCGCAGCCGTTGGAGCTCTCCTGGACGAACCGGTTCTCCAGCCCGCCGGGTGCGTGGTAGTAGGTGAGGATCTCCGGCACCAGCAGCGGGCGCCGGTCACGCAGCGACCACCCCCAGACCCAGGGGACCGGGCGGTCCGGCGCGAACGGCCGCACGCCGGGCTCGGCGCGGTGGAACTCCGCCGAGTAGAGGCCGCAGTCGCGGGGGTCGAGGGCCTGGCCGCCGAGGTCGTCGAAGGCGGCGAGCACGGTGGTGCGCCGGCCGCGGGCGCGCATCCCGGCGAACCGCTCCAGGCCCTCCAGCAGCCCGACCCGGGTGCTCGCCCGGTAGCTGCCGGTGTGGCCGCCCCAGAAGCATTCGCGCAGGTAGTCGCCGGAGCGCATGGTGAAGCAGCCGACCGTGGCCGAGGTGGACGCGGAGACCAGGTCCGGTACGACCGAGGGCCCGAGCATTCCGGCCACCGGGTTGACGAAGGCCTCCAGCGGCAGGTCGTAGGCGTCCGCCCCGCGCAGCCGGAACACCTCGGGGGCGGGCTTGGGCCGGCTGCGCAGCTCGATCCGGGCGGCGTCCGCACTGTCGTCGGTCGGCTGCCCGCAGCCCGGGCACTCGGCGTCGGGCACCAGCGGGAAGGCGCTGACGCGCAGGGTCTCCAGGTCCAGCAGGTCGACCAGCGGGAACCGCGCCGCCGGGCCGTCGGCCGTCGCCGCCCGCTCCCGCCTGGCGGTGATCAGCGCGGCGACGGCGTCGGCGACGAACGGCACCGCCCACGGCGGCCGCCCCGCCGCCCGGGTGCCGCCGCCGAGTTCCAGCGCCTCACGCAGCGGGCCGGAGCGGACGGCCTGCCAGCGCCGGGCCAGGCAGCGCGCGCAGGGCGCCGGCGGCCGGTCCCCGGCGGCGGTCCCCCCGGCAGCGGGTGCGGGATACGGCCCGATGATCGCGTGGTGGCCGTACAGGTGGACCGGCGTGGCCGGTTCGTCCTGGCCGGCCGCCACCGCCAGTTCGTCCCGGACGCCCAGCACCGACACCCGGGGCGCCGGGCCGGGCAGCCGGCCGGCCAGCGCCTCGGCGAGCCGGGCCGCCAGCGCCTCGCAGACCTCGGCCCACGGGCCGGTCCACCCCGCCCGGGCGGCCCGCCCGGGCGGGCCGGCGGGGCGGGCGAGCACCTCACCGAGCACCGGTCGGCCCGTCCGTGAGCAGCACCCGGGCGACGGCGATCCGGCCGGCCCGCAGGTCGGCGGCGTCGACCGGGGCCACCAGCGCGTCCCGGCCGAGGGCCCGCAGCCGGGCCGCCACCTCGGGCAGCGTCCGGGCGGCGGCCGGGCCGGTCGGTGCCCCCGTGCCCACCGGCAGGGTGGCGGTGGCCAGTTCGCGCAGCAGCGGGTCTCCGGTGTCGGGGTGTCCGGCGGCCGGCGCAGGGCCCGCGGTGTCGCGACCGAGCTGCACCCGGCCGAGCAGGTCGCGGGCCGCCTCCAGGGCCGCGCCGCGCAGCCGCAGCCCGCTGCCGACGGCCCAGTCGTCCCGCCCGCTGCCCGGGTCGGTGGCCCGGGCCAGCACCACCGGCACCAACTGGTCAGGGCCGGAGCCGAGTTCCAGCAGTTCGAGCTCCAGGCCGAGGTTCTTCGCGGAGCGGGCCAGGAAGACCAGTTCGGGGTCGTCCGGGAACAGGCCCGGGTCGACCCGGGCGGCCGGGGCGCCGCGCAGGGTCCGGCGCAGCGCGTCATGGGCCAGCGCGGAGAGCAGCGCGCGCGCCGTTGCCGCGGCGGGTGTTCCGGCCGCACCCGTCCCGGCGGAGGTCGACTCGAAGGCCCGGTCCCGGTTGTAGGGGCCGAAGGTGCGCAGGGCGCCGGCGGGCACCAGCACCGGGCCGCCGGTGAGCAGCGAGGTGGCCGCGGCCCAGAGCGGGACGTCGGCGGGGCCGGCCCCGGTGCCCGTGCCCAGCGCCCCGGGACCCACCAGCGGCCGGTGCGCCGCGCCGGCCAGGGCCTCGGCGGGCTCCACCAGCCCGGTCGGTGGCACCACGTGCTCGGCGTAGACCTCCGCCGCCCGGTGGAGCGCGCGGAGCCGGGCACCCGCGACGTGGTGCACGTCGAAGGCGGAGATCTCGCGGGACGCGCCGTGGCCGACGGAGAGCGCCACCGTGCCGATCTTCAGCGGGGTCTGGTTCCACCCGTCGTCGGCGTAGGCGGTGAAGACGCCGGCGTTCGGCCGGACCAGTACGGCCCGCTCGTCGAGTTCGGCCAGCGCGGCCTGGGCGGCGGCCTCCTCGGCGGCTCCGTCGGCGGGCGGCCGGTCGTCCTGGGCGGCGTCCCGGGCCGCCTCCTGAACGCTGCCCAGGTGGGTGAAGCCGTCCCGGTCGGAGCCCCCGTCGTCGGCCGGGCCGGTCAGGCCCAGGCCGTCGGCGAGACCGTCCCGGCTCGCGGCGCCCGCACCGCCGACGCCCTGGGCACCCACGCCCGCACCGCCGACGCCCTGGGCGTCCACGTGCTCACCGCTGATTCCCCGGGCGTCCAGGTGCTCACCGCCGACGCCCCGGGCGCCGGTGTCACGGGCCGTGTCCGCCAGCCCGGCGCAGCGACGGCAGCGCGGGTGCGGGAGCAGCGGCTCGGCCACCACGTCCAGGGAGTCCAGGTCCTGGATGATCAGCCGGCCGTCGGTCTCGGCCGGCAGGGCGCCCGTGGTCAGCCGGAACACCTCGTAGCCGAGCAGGTTGCCGAGCATCGCGGCGAGCGGCCGCCCGATCCGCGGGCCGCCGGGGTCGCGCGGCGCGAGCGGGCCGAGCGCGCTCCACAGGTCGGCGGCGGCGCCCGGGTCGGTGTTCGCGCCCAGCCGCAGGGCCGCGCAGGCCCAGCAGCCGGGGGTGTCCGCCGTCATCAGCGGTCCGACCACGGCCCGCCCGCCGACGGTCCAGGCGCCGAGCAGCCGGATCCCGGCCGGGATCCCGTCGTCCAGGAGCCCGGCCAGCTGCCGGACGCCGGCCGGCCCGCCGGTGACCAGCACCAGGTCGAAGCCCGCCAGGTCGGCCCAGCCCAGGTCCGGGCCCGGCCGGCCGGCGCCCGCCGGCTCCCGGGGGCCGCCCAGCAGGGTGACCGAGACCGGGCAGCCCTCGGCCACCAGCGCGGCGACCTCCGCACGGACCTCCTCGAACCCGTTGCCCGGCCGGTCGACGCCCGCCGCCACGCCGACCGTGGCGCAGCCGTTGCGGACCAGGCTCAGCACGCACCAGCGCGCGACGAGGTCGTCGCCCAGGACCGCCACCCGGCTCTCCCGGAACCGCTGGAACCGGCTCCCGGCCTCGTCCGCGTAGTGGTCGACGTAGTCGATCTGGGCGGCGAACCGGGCGGCCACCCCGGGTTCCGGGGCCCGGGCGCCGGCCGGTTCGGCCGGGCCGGCGTCCCGCGCGAACCCGCGCTTGTAGAGGGCCCGGACCAGCTCCACGACCATGCTCCGCCGGGTGCCGTCCAGCCCCTGGCAGATCTCGGCGACGCTGTTGCGGCCGTTCAGGTGGGGCACGATCAGCGAGGCGAAGCGGTACGCCTCCTTGGTTGTCAGGCTGAAGCCCCCGTGGGCGTTGTGGAACAGCACGCCCTCCGGCGTCCGGGTGAACAGCACGTCACGGCGGACCCGGGGGCGGGTGTCGGCGATCTCCTCGTACGCGGCCATGGCCTCACACTTCTGTCGTACGCAGCGGAGCGGCTGGCTGCCGCGGGGACCCGGCCGGTCCGGGCGCGGCGGCGGCGCGCTGCACGGGGCGGTCGGCGGGACGGTCGGCGGGGCGGTCCGCCGGGTGGTCGGTGACCGCCGGGCGGTCCGGGCGCCGCGGGCACTCCGAACGGTCGGTGCGGTCGGTGCGGTCCGGGCGGGGCCGGTGGTCCTGGCGTTCGGTCCGGTCGGCGTGGTCCGTGCGGTCCGGACGTTCGGAGCGGTCCGGGCGGCGGTCCGGGGGAGCGGGGGAGCGGCCGTGGGTGGCCGCCCGGGTGAAGGTGCGCAGGAGTTCGTGCACCCGGTAGCGGCCGGGCGGCCATTCCTCCAGCAGTCCGGCCCGTACCAGGCTCGCCAGCACGAACTCGCCGGTCGCGGGGGCGTCCGGCCCGGGCCCGAAGCCCCGGCCGCCGGCCCCGCGCCGCTCGGGCGGGTCCGCCAGGTCCGGCAGATCCGGCAGATCCGGCAGGCCTGTCGGGCCGGGGACGCCGGCCATGTCGGGCGGGTCGGTACGGTCAGGCGCCCCGGGGTCGCCTCGGGCGGCGAGGGCGCCGGGCGGGCCGGGCCGCCTTCCCCCGACCCGGGCCGGGCCGTCCCCCGGAGTCGGGGAGCGTGCGGGCGGCCAGGGCTCGCCGGTGCGCAGGGCCGCTTCGAGGTGCCGCAGCGCGGGGCCGGGGCCGACCCCGAGCTCCGACCGCAGGTGCGCCTCGACCCGCCGGTACTCGGCGAGGGCCTCCGCGCGGCGGCCGGTGCGGTGCAGCGCCTCGATCAGCTGCTCCCAGAACCGCTCGTGCAGGGGGTGCGCGTGGGCCGCCGGCCGGAGTTCGGTCAGCGCCTCGCGACATCGGCCGAGGGCCAGTTGGATCTCGAAGACCCGCTCGGCGGTGCGCAGCCACTCCTCGGTCAGCCGGGGGACTTCGTCGAGGTGCAGCGCGTCCGAGTGGACGTTGGACAGGACGGGCAGCTGCCAGAGGGCCAGCGCCGCGCGGAGCAGGTCCAGTTCGGCGCCCGGATCGGCCTCCGCGGCGGCGGCCCGGCCGAGTAAGGAGCGGTACTCCAGCAGGTCGAGCGTGCCGGCGTCGGCGGCCATCCGGTACCCGCCGGGTACGGCCTCGATGGTGTTGCCGGAGATGCCGTACTTGCCGAACAGCCTGCGCAGCCGCAGGACGCAGGTCTGCAGGGCGGCCTTCGCGGTGGCCGGGGTCTCCTCGCCCCAGATCACCCGCTGCAGCGACTCCACCGACACGACACTGTTGGGCCGGACGAGCAGTGCGGCCAGCAGGGCGGCGGGTTTGGAGGGTTGCAGGACGACGGTCTCCCTGCTGTCCGCGATGGCCAGCAGCCCGAGGACGGTGAACCGGGCCGGTGCTCCCCGGCCGGCCGTTCTCCCGTCGGGCGCCGGGCCGTCGTCGGCCCCGGGAGTCGTCTCGCTGTCCCCCACGGTTCCCCTCCCCCACGTTGCGTGTGCGCTGCAGAGATCCGGTGCGGGCCGTGGTCGGACCGTGCCGTCGGGTGAGGAAGGCACCGACTTGACTGAACGGTGCCAACGCCCAGGTGGTCGAAAGTACGGTGTGACGATCCATCAAGTCAACGATGTGTATGGTCATTTGAGCGAACATTGAGCAAAGGGTTGCGACCGACCGGCGGACGCCCCGCCCGGCCGCGCCGGGCGGCCGGGCTACCCGCGCACCGCCGCGCCGGGGCCGGCGGCCCAGGCGGCGAGCAGCTCGAAGTCCTCGTCCCGCAGCCCCCTCGCGGGGTGGACGCGGTGCAGCAGGGCCGGGCCCGGGTGGCGGGCGGCGACGAAGGCGCGGTCGGCCTCGTCGATGTCGTCGTCGACCCAGGCGAACGGCCGCCCGGCCGCCCAGCTGACGATCTCCCAGGTCTTGGCGCACGTGCCGTCGGGGCGCCAGGCCCGGATGTCCGCGAACGGGACGTGCGGCAGCGGCGGCAGGCCGATCCGCGGGGCGATCCAGGTGTTGGCGTCGGCCTGCCAGCCGGTGGCCCACACCAGGTCGTAGCCGAGGCCGAGCAGGCGGGCGCCGTGCGAGGGGTCGAGCCGGACCTCGACCGGCCGGGCCGGGGCGCCGTCCGGGCCCGGGAGGAGCCAGCCGGGCGACATCCGGTGCGGGGCGAAGCCGGCGGGGCAGTCGTGCGGGGCCGCGTGGAACGGGTTCAGCGGGCCGTCCACGTCGAGCAGCAGGAACGGGCTGGCCGGCGGCCGGGGCATCGGGGCAACTCCTGGGGGCGTGGTGCCGCCCCCGGCGCCGCGCGGACGTACGGCCGCACCGGCCCCGGGGGTGCAGGGCCGGTGCGGTCTCCGGACGGTCACTTTTCGGACGGATCAGTCTTCGGACGTTTCGGACGTTTGAAGGGGGTGGGCGCGGGCCCGCCCCGGACGGAACTCTGTCAGACGCAGAGGACGTCGCTGCCGGGGAGGTCCTGGATGGTCGACTCGGTCAGGCTGCCGGCCTGGTACTCGTAGTAGAGGTACGTGTAGAGGTCGATCCGGCCGCCGCAGGAGGAGTCGGCGGCGACCTGGTAGGAGATCGTCACGGTGGTGCTCGCGCCGGGGGCGACCGGGGCGGTGTAGTCGACGGTGTTGCCGCTGAGGGTGAACTTCAGGCCGGGGGCCTGGGTGGTCTGCCAGGTCGGCTGGACGGACTGGTAGATGAACTGCACCGGGGTGTCGTGGACGTTGGTGAACGTCAGGGAGAGCGACACCGAGCCGCCGGGCGTCACTGTCGAGGAGCTCGCGGTGACCGACAGGGCCGGGGAGGCCGCGTGCGCCGGGGAGGCCAGGAAGGCCAGGGCGAGGAAGAGGGACAGGATCGCGGACAGGCCGAAGCGCCTGAAAGTTGTGGTGGGCATGACCATGGAGCCTAGGTGCCGATCCCGGGCCCGGGCCGGTCCTCCTGGCAGGACCGGACAGATGACGGAGCGGGCGGCCGGGAGCGGGTACGCATAGCCGGTCAGAAAAGTACGGGGGCGGAGGATTAACCCGGCCCGTCGCGGGTCCGGCCGGTCGCCTCGGTACGCCGAGCACCCCGCGCCCGCCACCACCGGCCCGTCCCCGTCCGGGCCCCTGACCTGGGCCGCGGCCGCCGAGCCCGGGTCCGGCCCCTGCCCCGCGGCCGGCGGCGCCCCCGCTGCCCCGGGCCGCGGCCGGCCGGACCGGCCGGCCGTCAGTCGTCCGCCGGCAGCTCGGCGAGGGTGGCGATCACGTCCACCAGGGCGTCGCCGCGCAGGGCGGTGAGCGCCAGCGGCCTGCCGATGGCGTCGGCCAGCATCAGCCGCTGCAGGGCCTGGGCGTCCGCGACCGGCTCCCCCTCGGCGGTCAGCAGCAGGTCGCCGGGGAGCAGTCCGGCGCGGGCTGCGGGCGCGCCCGGGACGACCTCGACGACCCGCATCCCGTCCCGCCGGCCGGTCCGGGCGCGGAGCGCCGGCGGCAGCGGCGCGGGCACGCCGGCCAGCCCCAGGTACGCGCGGCGGATGCGCCCGTCGCTGAGCAGGGTGCTGATGATCAGACGGCTGGTGACGTTGATCGGGACGGCCAGGCCCAGCCCGTTCCCGGCCACCGCCGTGGTGATCCCGACCACCTCGCCGTCGGCGGTGGCGAGCGCCCCGCCGGAGTTGCCCGGGTTCAGGGCCGCGTCGGTCTGGATCACGTCGTCGATCACCCGGGTCGCGGTGCCGGTACGGGCCGGCAGTGAGCGGCCCAGGGCGCTGACCACACCCGCGGTGACCGTGCCCGCCAGCCCGAGCGGGTTGCCGACCGCGACCACCAGCTGGCCGGCCCGCAGCGCGCCGGCCTCGCCGAGCCGCACCGGCGGCGGGGTCGCCGCGTCCGCTCGGAGCACGGCCAGGTCCGACAGCGGGTCGGTGCCGATGGTGTGGAACGGCGCGGTCGTGCCGTCGGCGAAGTCCAGCGTGCCGGCCTCGGCGTGCCCGACCACGTGGGCGTTGGTGAGCAGGAAGCCGTCCTCGGTGAACACCACGGCGGACCCGCTCCCGGAGGCGAACCACCCGCCCGGGCTCCGCCGCAGCACCCGCAGGGCCGCCACCCGCGGCGTCAGCTCGGCGGCCACCGCGGTCACGGCCCGGGAGTAGGCGTCGAGCTCCGCCCGCTCGGCCGGGGAGCGGCCGGGCTCGGGGAGTGTGCCGGACACGGCTCGGCCCTCCTCACCTGTTCCCCTGTTCCCCTGTGCTCTCATCCTCAACAACGGCCGGCCCGCCGGGCTTCCGCACCGGCCGGGGCCGGCCGGGCGGCCGCAGCTCCGGCGGCACCCGCCCGCCGCTCGTCCCGCCCGCCCCTCGTCCCGCTCAGCTCCCGTCGGGACCGGGCGCCGTCCGCCCGTCCGCCTCCGGCGCCGGCCGGAACTCGCCCGTCCCCAGCGTGACCGTGGCCCGCGCCAGCATCGGCCCGGTGTCCCGTCGCGAGAGCAGGGTCAGCTCCGCGACCCGCGCCGGCCTGCCGCCGAGGCGGGCCTCGCACTCGGCGGCGAGCCCACGGGGATCACCCGTCCGGCCGAGGGACAGGTGCGGGGTGAAGCCCGGGCCGCGGCCGGCGCAGCGCGGGAAGCGCTCCACCAGCGCCTCGTGCAAGGCGTCCCACGGCCGCCTCCCGGCCGCGGCCGGATCGAGCCAGACCGTGGCGTAGCGGCGGTGCCGGAAGCTGTGCACCCCTTGCAGTCGCACGGTGAATCCCGGCGTCCGCGCGGCCACCTCGGCCAGCAGCGGGGCCGCCCGCCGGAACTCCGGCTCGGCGACGAAGCCGAAGAGCAGGTTGACGTGCGGCGGCCAGCGGCGCACCTGCGGGTCGTGCTCCCACCGGATGTCCTGGACCGCCGGCCAGAGCTCCGGCGGCGGAATCCAGGCCAGCGCCGTCCGCGGCGTCGGCGCGAGGTCGAGCACACCCGGGACGACGGCCGCCCCGGCCTCGTCGGGACTCGGCCACGGTTCCACCCCGCCATGGTCCGCCGCGGACGGCCCGCGGCGCGACCGCCGGGCGGCCCGGAACCGGGGGTGCCGGCCCCCCCCGGGGGGACCGGCCCCGGGACCGGTCACCCGGCCCCGGGTTCGGCCGCCCGGCCCGGGGTCAGGCGCCCGGCGCCGGGAAGTACGCCTCGGTCCAGCGGTCCAGCTCGGCGAACACCTGGGCGCGCGGCTCGTCGCCCGAGAGGACCAGGTCGTGCATGCCGCCGTCGATCCGGACGGTGGTGACGTGCCGGCCCAGGCGGGGGGCGAGGGCGGCGATGTCGTCCGCCCGCAGGACGGCGTCGGTGCGCAGCAGGGCCGGGTCCCACTTGTTGGTGACGGTGGACGCGGTGGAGGCCATCAGCAGGACCGGGCAGTCGATCCGCAGCCCGCGCCGGACCTGGCGCTGCCCGCGCTGGATGGCGGCGAGCCAGCCGGCGTAGAGCGGGAAGCCCGCGGCGGGCTTCAGGGTGAGGTCGAAGTCCCAGCTGCCCCGGTGGTCCCGGTGCAGGCTGTGGACGTAGTGCGGGTTGAGCGGCGCGGGCAGTTTGCGGGTGGCCGCCAGCCGGCCGAGGGCGTCGATCGCCGGGGCCCCGATCGCGCGGATCGCCGGAGCGGTGGGCATGGCCAGGAACGGGCTGTTCAGGAAGAGCCCGTCCACCAGGCCGCGGCCCGCCCGCCGGGACGCCCAGAGCGCGGCCACCAGGCCGCCCGTGGAGTGACCGTTGACGAGCAGCCGGGTGTGGCCGTCCAGGTCGCGGACGATCCGGACGGCCTCGTCGATCTCCTCGTCGTAGGCGGCCAGGTCGCGGACGAAGTTCGGCGACTGGTGGGGCCGCAGCGAGCGCCCGTACTTGCGCAGGTCCAGGGCGTAGAAGGAGAAGCCGGCCGCGGTGAAGTGGTCGGCGAGGTTGGTCTGGAAGAAGTAGTCGGTGTAGCCGTGGAGGTAGAGCACGGCCTGCCGGGAGCCGGGCACCAGCCGCCTCACCAGGGTGGCGTGGACGGCGCCCTCCTCGTCCGCGCGCAGCGGCAGCTCGGCCGCCTCGTACGGGGCACCCAGGATGTCTTCTCGGAACTCCACGTCGGACCCACCCAGCCTCTGCTCTGACCTGCTGTCACAGGTACCACTGCTTCAGGGAGCACCAAAGATACCGGCCGGTAGCCTTTTCGGTGGCAGTGACTCGGTCCTGGGCGCCTATGCTGCGGGAATGCCCAGAACCGCCGCCACCGGGGGGACGGCCCGGGTCGCCTCCCGCCCGTCCTGTGCGTCCCACCCGTCCCGAACGTCCTGCCCGTCCCGCCCGTCCCTCCTGCCGGACCGCCGGACGGCCCCCGCCCGGCAGTGGCCGGTGGCAGCGTGAGCGGCCCCTCCGGCGGGTCCGGTCCGGCCGGCGCCGCCCCCGGCCCGCAGCCGGACGGCACGGCCGACGGGACGTCCGGCGAGATGGCCGAGCCGCTGCCCGTGCAGCGCCGGGTCGACCTCGGGGTCGCCAAGCTGATGCCGGACCTCGACCAGGACGGCGGCTGGCTGCTCACCCTCGACGACACCCCGCAGTCCTACGTCGACCTCGGCGACCCGACCCACCTCGAATTCGAGTACACCCGCCGGCTCGGCCACCTGGTCGACGCGCTCGCCCCCGCCGGGGAGCCGCTGGACGCCCTGCACCTCGGCGGCGGCGCGCTCACCGTGCCGCGCTACCTCGCCGCGACCAGGCCCGGCTCCCGCCAGCGGGTGGTCGAGGTCGACGGACCGTTGCTCGCCCTGGTCGAGGAGCGGCTGCCCTGGCAGGGCCCGGGCGTCGACATCACCACCACCGTCGCGGACGCCCGCGCGGCCCTGGCCGTCGCGCCCGCCGGCTCGGCTGACCTGGTGGTCGCGGACGTCTTCCACGGCTCGCGCACCCCCGCCCACCTGACCTCGGTGGAGTTCCTGCGTCACGCGGCCGCGGTGCTGCGCCCCGGCGGCTGTTACGCGGCCAACCTGGCCGACGGCCCGCCGCTGGCCTTCGCGCGGGCCCAGGCGGCGACCCTCCGGGCGGTGTTCCCGCACACCTGCCTGGTCGCCGAGCCCTCGGTGCTGCGCCGCCGCCGGTACGGCAACATCCTGCTGATCGGCTCGGACCGGCCGCTGCCGGTCCGGGAACTCAGCCGGCTGCTCGCCGCCGACCCCTTTCCGGCCCGCCTGTGCGACGAGGACGAGCTGACGACCCTGGTCGGCCGGGCCCGGCCCGTCCTGGACGAGCAGGCCGAAGCCTCGCCGCCGCCGCCCGCCGGGGCGTTCAGCGTCGGCTGAGCGCGGCCGGGCGGCCGGCGGCCGACGGTAGGGCGGCGGGTCCGGCCTGCTGGTCCGGGCGCGGGGCGCGGGGCGCCGGGCCCCGCCCCGAGGCCCGGCCCGCTGCCCGTACCGGCCCGCTGCCCGTACCGGCCCGCCGCCCGTACCGGCGCGTCGGGCGAGCCGGGACCCGGCCGGACGCGGCGCCGGTGCCAGAATCGGCCTGGCCCAGTCACCACCTCCCGAGGAGCGCGACCATGACCGCCCGCCGACCGGCATCGTCCGACCGCGTCCCGTCCGACCGCGGCCCGGCGGACGCAGCCCCGAACGCCACGGCCCCCGTGGACCCGGCCCCCGTCGACCCGGCGCCCAGGGAACCCGCCGGGGCGTCCGCCGGGGCATCTGCCGGGGCGTCCGCGCCGGTGGTCGCCGCCGACCTCGCGGCGGTGCCCGAGACCGCCCTGTGGACGCTCTACCACCGCGCCGTCGAGGCGGCCCGCCCCGACACCGTGCTGCCCGACCCGAAGGCCGTCGAGCTGGTCGAGCGGATCGACTACCCGTTCGCCGAGCGCTTCGGCGGGGGCGGCGGCCTCCAGTCGCAGCTCCAGGCGCTGCGGGTGGCCTGCTTCGACCGGGAGGTGGCGGACTTCCTCACCCGGCATCCGCGCGGGACGGTGGTCTGCCTCGGGGAGGGCCTGGAGACCCAGTTCTGGCGGGTGGACAACGGGCGGGCCGACTGGCTCTCGGTCGACCTGCCGGAGCTGGTCTCCCTGCGGGAGCGGCTGCTCCCGGCCGGGCCCCGGCAGCGGCTGCTCGCCTGCTCGGTGACCGACCCGCGCTGGGCGGACGAGGTCGATCCGGCCCAGGGCGTCCTGATCACCGCGCAGGGCCTGCTGATGTACCTGCGTCCCGGGGAGGTCCGCGACCTGATCGCCGGCTGCGCCGAGCGCTTCCCCGGCGGGACGCTGGTGATGGACGCCGTGCCGCGCTGGTTCAGCGCCCTCGCCGTCCAGGGCAAGCTGCGCGACCACGGCTACCAGGCGCCGCCGATGCCGTTCGGGATGGACGCCGCGGAGCGGCAGAAGCTGCGCACCGCGCACCCGGCGGTGGCCGAGGTCCGTGACGTCTACCCGTCGGGCGGCCGCGGGCTGCTGGGCGCGCTGCTGCCGGCCGGGGCCTGGCTGCCGGTGGTCTCGGCGAAGCGCCCCTCGGTGGTCGCCCTGCGGTTCGCCGACCGGCGGCCCTGACGGCAGGGGCCGACGCCCGCCCGCCCGCGTCCGTGGGCGGGCGGGTGCCCCAAGGAAGCGCCAAGGGCTGATCAAGGAACCGGAAAGCCGGCCGGAGCGTTCTCAGCAGCGGGCTCGCTTCGGGTGCGGGCGCCGGGGGATTAGGCTGCACTTTCGGGGCGCCGGCCGCCGCACCCCGGACCCGCGCCCCGAACCCGCGCAATCCTGAAACGGCGAGACCACCGTCTCGTCCTGCCACGGAGGTAACCGGCCTTGCACATCGACGCCTGGATCGAGAGCGTCCCACCGGGCTGGGTGTACGCCCTGATCGCGCTGATCATCGGCCTGGAGAGCCTGGGCATCCCGCTGCCGGGCGAGATCGCGCTGGTCTCGGCGGCCCTGCTGTCCTCGCGCGGTGTGGTCAGCCCCTGGTGGATCGCGATCTGCGCGATCCTCGGCGCCATCATCGGTGACTCGATCGGCTACTCGATCGGGCGCCGGGGCGGCAAGCCGCTGTTCGAGAAGCTCGGGCGGAGGTTCCCACGGCACTTCGGGCCTGAGCACCTGGCGAGCGCGGAACGGTCCTTCCAGAAGTGGGGCATGTGGGCGGTCTTCTTCGGCCGGTTCATCGCGCTGCTGCGGATCTTCGCGGGGCCGCTCGCCGGCGCGCTGCGGATGCCGTACTGGAAGTTCCTGATCGCCAACGTGCTCGGCGGCGTGGTCTGGGCCGGTGGCACGACCCTGCTGGTCTACCACGTCGGCAAGGTCGTCGAGCAGTGGCTGAAGGGCTTCTCCTGGGTGGGCCTGGTGCTCGCCGCGCTCGGCGGGGCCTTCTCCGCCTGGCTGCTGAAGCGCCGGGCCGCGAAGGCCAGGGCGGAGGACGAGGCGCAGGGCCTGCTGGACGCGCCGCCCGGGCCGGCCGAGCCGGCGGCAGCCGCACCCGGCACCGCCGCGGCCCCCGCCGCGACGAGCGCCGCCGCGACGACCCCCGCGACGGCCGTGGCGCCCGCCGCGGACTGACGGTCCGGAAGCCCCGGCGGGGTAGCATCGGGCGGGAATCCCGGCGGTGACGACGCAGCACGTGGAGGGCCTTGTGAGCCAGCAGCAGTGGGACGCGGTCGACGACTACTTCGCCGAGACGCTGATCGGCCACGACCCGGCGCTGGAGGCCGCGACGGCCGCCGCCGACGAGGCCGGGCTGCCGCACATCGCGGTGGCGCCGAACCAGGGCAAGCTGCTGCACCTGCTCGCCCTCACCCAGGGCGCCCGCCGGATCCTGGAGGTCGGCACGCTCGGCGGCTACAGCGCGATCTGGCTGGCCCGCGCGCTGCCCGCCGACGGCACCCTGATCACCCTGGAGATCGACCCCAAGCACGCCGGGGTGGCCCGCCAGAACCTGGAGCGGGCCGGCCTCGGCAAGGTCGCCGAGGTACGGCTGGGCCCGGCCGCGGACTCCCTCGCGGCGCTGGAGGCCGACGGCGTGGAGCCGTTCGACCTGGTCTTCATCGACGCGGACAAGCCGAGCAACCCGGAGTACTTCGCCCGGGCACTGAAGCTGACCCGGCCGGGATCGCTGATCATCGTCGACAACGTGGTGCGCGGCGGGGCCGTCGCCGACCGGGACAGCGCCGACCTGAGCGTCATCGGCACCCGCCGGCTGCACGACCTGATCGCCGCCGAGCCCCGGGTGTCGGCGACCTCCGTCCAGACGGTCGGGGCGAAGGGCTACGACGGATTCACGCTGGCCCGCGTACAGGGCTGAACCACCTGAGGAGCGAGAACGTGCGGATCGGACTGCTGGGCACCGGGCCCTGGGCGGAGCGCGTTCACGCTCCCGTGCTCGCTGAGCACCCCGGAATCGAATTCGTCGGGGTGTGGGGGAGGCGCCCGGCGGCGGCCGAGTCGCTCGCCGAGGCCCACGGCGTCCACGCCTACCCGGACGTGGACGCGCTGCTCGCCGACGTGGACGCGGTCTCGATCGCGCTGCCGCCGGGCGTCCAGCCGGACCTCGCGGTCCGCGCGGCCGAGGCGGGCTGCCACCTGCTGCTGGACAAGCCGGTCGCGCTGACCGTGCCGGACGCCCGCCGGCTCGCGGCCGCGGTCGCCCGGCACGAGGTGGCCTCGGTGGTCTTCTTCACCGTCCGCTTCGGCGGCGAACAGGGCCCCTGGCTGGAGAAGCAGGCGGCGGTCGGCGGCTGGTTCACCGGCCGCTCCGACTGGCTCGGCTCGGTCTTCGCGCCCGGCAGCAGCAGCCCGTACGCGGCCTCGCCCTGGCGGGAGGAGAAGGGCGCGCTCTGGGACGTCGGCCCGCACGCCCTGTCCGTCCTGCTGCCGGTGCTCGGGGACGCCACCCTGGTCACGGCGGCCGCCGGCCCGCGGGACACCGTCCACCTGGTGCTGCGGCACGAGGGCGGCGCCTCCAGCACCCTGGCACTGAGCCTGACCGCGCCGGTGGAGGCCGGCGGCACCGGCATGGAACTGCGCGGCAGCGCCGGCGTGGTGCACCTGCCGGAGCGCGGCGAAGGGCCGGTCCGGGCGCTGCACCGCGCGGTGGACGCGCTGCTCGACTCGGCGCGCACCGGCACGCCGCACCCCTGCGACGCCGCCTTCGGCCTGCGGGTGGTGGAGATCCTGGCCGGCGCCGAGCAGTCGCTGGCGACCGGCGGGCCGGTGGACGTCCGCTGACCTGAGGCCCGGCACGGACCCGTACCCGCGGGACGGGGGCGGCGTCCGGCCGGGCCGCCCCTGCCGTACCCCGGCCGCTCCGTACCCCGGCTGCTGCCGTACCCCGGCCGCCGGGTGCTGCGGAGCCCGGTCAGTGCCGGCCGCTCCGGGACCGGTGCACGTGGACGTACTGGGCGATCGGGTCGAACCAGTCGGTGAAGGCGAAGAGCATCGGGCCGCACGCGCCGCTGATCAGCAGGCCGATGACCGCCGCGGCGCACAGCAGTCGAACCAGTGCGAGCAGCGGACCCGGCGCGCGCCGGGGCCCGCGCCGGAAGGTCCGCCGAGGCTTCCGCCCGGCCGCTCCTGTGCGTTCCCCCATGGGGCCCCTCGGTGGCCCGCCGGAATCCGGTGGATGTACCGAGCATCCCCGCCCCGGGCCGGCCGGGCCAGTCAACGGACTGACAGTGAGGCCGAGTTGTGATGCGTCCGGGCCGGCTTGTGCCACGGTCCGGCCGGGGGTCGGACCAGGGCCCGGGGCCGACAGGGCCCGCCACGCGCCTTCCGCCGTCCCGCCACGCGCCTCCCGCTCACCCGTCGAACCCTCCCGCGCACCCGCCGCGCGGGGCCCCGCGCGCGGCGCTCAGGTGCACCGATCGGGGTGGGGGCGTTGACAGGGTGCCCTCCTCGGCTGAATGCTAAGCAAGCGCTTAGTCACCCGGTGGGGCCTCCGCCGGGCGGACCACCGAAACGCTTGGGAGCGAGCCGATGTCCGACACCCCCGCCGACCCGCCCGGTCTGGACCTGGCGCGGCTCCGCGCCCACCTGGACCGCGAGCTGCCGGGCCTGGTCCGGGGCCCGCTGCGGGCCGAGCTGATCGAAGGGGGCCGCTCGAACCTGACGTACGTGCTCTCCGACGGCGCGTCCAGCTGGGTGCTGCGCCGGCCCCCGCTCGGCCACGTCCTCGCCACCGCGCACGACATGGGCCGCGAGTACCGGGTGATGACTGCCCTGCGGGCCACCCCGGTACCCGTGCCGGACACCCATCTGCTGGTCGAGGACACCGGGGTGACCGGCTCGACCTGGTACCTGATGTCCTACGTGCCCGGTGTCGCCCACCGGGACGCCGCCGCGCTCACCGCGCTCGGCCCGGAGCGGGTCCGGGCGCTCGGCCTCGGCCTGGCCGAGACCCTGGTCCGGCTGCACGCCATCGACCCGGCCGCCGTCGGCCTCGCCGACTTCGGCCGGCCCGAGGGCTACCTGGCCCGGCAACTGCGCAGGTGGAGCACCCAGTTGGCCGCCTCGCGGAGCCGTGAGCTGCCGGGCGTGGACGAGTTGCACGCGCTGCTCGCCGAGCGGCTCCCCGACTCCCCGGCCCCCACCCTGGTGCACGGCGACTACCGGCTGGACAACGTCCTGGTGGACGGCGAGGACCGGATCACGGCCGTACTGGACTGGGAGATGTCCACCCTCGGCGACCCGCTCACCGACCTCGGCCTGCTGGTGATGTACACCGAACTCGCGGGCGCCGGCGGCGGGATCATCCCGGCCGCCGCCACCGCCCCCGGCTACCCGGCCGCCCCGGAGCTGGTCGCCCGCTACGCGGAACTCTCCGGCCGGGACGTCTCCACGCTCGGCTGGTACGTCGCCTTCGCCTCGTTCAAGCTCGCCGTGGTGGCCGAGGGCATCCACTACCGCTACCAGCAGGGCAAGACCCTCGGCGCCGGCTTCGAGCGCGCCGGCGAGATGGGCCCGATCCTGGTCGACCACGGCCTCGCGGCCCTCAAGGAGCACTGACATGGACTTCTCGTACGACGCCCGCACCCTGGAGCTGCGCGAGCGGCTGCTCGCCTTCATGGACGAGTACGTCCACCCGGCCGAAGCGGTGCTGGAGGAGCAGCTCGCCGACCCGGCGCGGGAACACTGGGACATCCCGCCGGTGGTCGCCGAGCTGCAGGCACACGCCCGCCGCCTCGGCCTGTGGAACCTCTTCCTCCCGGGGGAGGGCGGAGCCGGCCTGACCAATCTGCAGTACGCGCCGCTCGCCGAGATCACCGGCCGCAGCCCCCACCTGGCGCCGGCCGCGCTCAACTGCGCGGCACCCGACACCGGCAACATGGAGCTGCTGGCCCAGTTCGCCGACGCGGACCAGCGCAAGCAGTGGCTGGAGCCGCTGCTGAACGCCGAGATCCGCTCCGCCTTCGCGATGACCGAGCCCGAGGTGGCCTCCTCCGACGCCTCCAACATCGCCACCCGGATCGAGCGCGACGGCGACGAGTACGTGGTCAACGGCCGCAAGTGGTACATCACCGGGGCGATGAACCCGGCCTGCAAGATCTTCATCGTGATGGGCAAGACCGACCCGGCCGCCGAGCCGCACCGGCAGCAGAGCATGATCCTGGTGCCCCGCGACACCCCCGGGGTGACCGTCCGGCGCGGCATGCGGGTCTTCGGCTACGACGACGCCGACCACGGCGGGCACGCCGAGATCACCTTCGAGGACGTCCGGGTGCCGGCCGGCAACCTGATCGGCGAGGAGGGCTCCGGCTTCGCCATCGCCCAGGCCAGGCTCGGCCCCGGCCGGATCCACCACTGCATGCGGGCGATCGGGATCGCCGAGCGCGCGCTGGAGCTGATGTGCCGCCGCACCCTGGAGCGGGTCGCCTTCGGCCGTCCGCTCGCCGAACAGGGCGTGGTGCAGGACTGGATCGCCGAGTCCCGGGTGCGGATCGAGCAGGCCCGGCTGCTGGTGCTGAAGACCGCCTGGCTGATGGACACCGTCGGCAACCGGGGCGCCCACACCGAGATCCAGGCCATCAAGATCGCCACCCCGCTCACCGTGGAGTGGATCCTGGACAAGGCCGTCCAGGCGTACGGTGCGGCCGGCGTCAGCCAGGACACCCCGCTCGCCCAGCTCTGGGCCGGCAACCGCACCCTGCGGCTGGCCGACGGCCCGGACGAGGTGCACAAGCGCTCGCTGGCCCGCCGGGAGCTCAAGCGGCACCGGGAGGTCGGCCGATGACCACCGCCGACGAACTCGTCACCCGTACCGCCGGGTTGCTGGCGGCCCACGACCCGGCGACGACCGACCCGCTGGAGTTCCTGCGGGCCCGCTTCGACGCCGGCCTGGCCTGGGTGCACTTCCCGCCCGGCCTCGGCGGCCTCGGTGCGCCGCGCGCCCTGCAAGCCGTGGTCGACGCCGAACTCGCCGCCGCCGGCGCCCCCGACAACGACCCCCGCCGGATCGGCATCGGGCTCGGGATGGCCGCCCCCACCATCCTGCGCTACGGCACCGAGGAGCAGAAGCGCCGCTTCCTGCGCCCGTTGTGGACCGGCGAGGAGGTCTGGTGCCAGCTCTTCAGCGAGCCCGGCGCCGGCTCCGACCTGGCCGCGCTCGCCACCCGGGCCGTCCGCGACGGTGACGGCCCGGACGCCGGCTGGACGGTGGACGGCCAGAAGGTGTGGACCTCCAGCGCCCACCTCGCCCGCTGGGCCATCCTGCTCGCCCGGACCGACCCGGACGTCCCCAAGCACCAGGGCATCAGCTACTTCGTCTGCGACATGACCGACCCCGGCGTGGACGTCCGTCCGCTGCGCCAGCTCACCGGTGAGGCCGAGTTCAACGAGGTCTTCCTGACGGGCGTGCGGATCCCCGACGCCCATCGGCTAGGCGCGGTCGGCGAGGGCTGGCAGATCGCCCAGACCACCCTCAACAACGAGCGGGTCGCGATCGGCGGCCAGCGCACCCCGCGCGAGGGCGGCCTGATCGGCATCCTCGCCGAAACCTGGCGCCGGCACCCCGAGTTGCGCACCCACGAGCTGCACCAGCGGCTGCTCCAGGGCTGGACCGACGCCGAGGTGCTCCGGCTCATGGGAGAGCGGCTGCGCCAGCAGCTCGCGGTCGGCCAGCCGGGGCCCGAGGGCGCCGCCGCCAAGCTGGCCTTCGCCCGGCTGGCCCAGGAACTGACCGGCCTGGAGGTCGAGTTGCTCGCCGAGGACGGGCTCGGCTACGGCGACTGGACGATGTCCAGGCCGGAGCTGGTCGACTTCACCGGCCGGGACGCCGGCTACCGCTACCTGCGCGCCAAGGGCAACTCGATCGAGGGCGGCAGCTCCGAGATCCTGCGCAACATCATCGCCGAGCGCGTCCTCGGCCTGCCCGCCGAGCCCCGCTCGGACAAGGACGTGCCCTGGAAGGAGTCGGCCCGATGACCGAACTCGACCTGCTGTACTCGGAGGTGGAGGAGGACCTGCGCTCCGCCGTCCGCGCGGTGCTCGCCGACCGCTGCCCGCCGCAGGCCGTCCTCGCCCGGTGCGAGGGGCAGGAACCGCAGGACGCCGGGCTGTGGCGGACACTGGCCCGGGAACTCGGCGTGGTGGCGCTCCAGGTGCCCGAGGCGCTCGGCGGCGCCGGGGCCTCGCTGCGCGAGACCGCCGTCGTGCTGGAGGAGTTGGGCCGCACCTGCGCGCCGGTGCCGTTCCTCGGCAGCGCCGTGCTGGCCACCACCGTGCTGCTCGCGGCCGGCGACCGGGCGGCCGGCGAGTGGCCCGCGCTGTGCGCGGGGGACCGGACGGCCACGCTGGCCGTCACGCTCTCCACCGCTCCCGACGCGGCCTTCCCGCTGGGCGTCCGGGCGGACGCGGCCGGGGCTCTGACCGGTGCGGTCGGTTCGGTCGCCGACGTGCCGGCGGCCGGCCTGCTGATCGTTCCCGCCGACGGACCGGACGGGCCCGGCCTCTACGCGGTGGACGCGGCCGATGTCACGGTCACCGCGCGGGGTTCGCTCGACCTCACCCGCCCGCTCGCCGACCTCCGGCTGGAGGCCGCCCCGGGCAGGCTGTTGGTGGGCCCGGACCAGGCCGAGGCCGTGCTCTGGGAGGCCCTGCTGACCGGCGCCGGCCTGCTGGCCTCCGAGCAGCTCGGACTGGCCGAGTGGTGCCTCGCCACCACCGTGGCGTACCTGCGGGAGCGCCGGCAGTTCGGGCGGGTGGTCGGCTCGTTCCAGGCGCTCAAGCACCGGCTGGCCGATCTCTGGCTGGACGTCGCGGGCGCCCGGGCCGCCGCCCGGGCCGCGGCCGACGCGCTGGCCACCGGGAGCGCCGACGCCGCCGTCCTGGTGGCGGTCGCCGCCTCGCACTGCGGTGCGGTCGCCGTCCGTGCGGCGGAGGAGGCCGTGCAGCTGCACGGCGGGATCGGGATGACCTGGGAGCACCCCGTCCACCTCTACCTGAAGCGCGCCAAGGCGGACCAGCTGGCCCTCGGCACGCCCGGCCGCCACCGGGCCTCGCTGGCCACCCTCGCCGCGCTGCCGGTCCCCGGACAGCTGCCGCGGCTGCCGCACGTCTGACCGGCCCGCACGGCTGTCCCGCCCGTCCGAACGGTCCACCCACCCCCGTCCCGCTCCCACTGCCCGGGGGCGGGACGGGGGCAGGACGGGGGCGGGCCGACGCGTCCGATCGGCCCACCGGAGGTCATACGCCGGTATGAGAAGCGGAGTTGGCTCCGGAGTATGACGTCCGGGGCGGCGGCCCCGCCGTACCGTCGGCGGCAGCGGCCCACCGTACGGAGGCGGGCCGACGGGAGGAGCCGGGACCCATGCACGCCTCGTCGACGATCGCCGCAGCGCGGATCGCAGTACGGACCACAGCGCCGCCGCCGGCCGCGCCGCAGCCGCCGGGACGCCGCACCACCGGCCGCCGGCGCGGCCTGTCCGCGGCCCTGACGCTGGCGGCGGCGGCCACCGTGCTGGGGACGGTGGCCGGTCCGGCGGCCGCAGCGGCACCGGTACCCGCAGCGGCACCGGTACCCGCGGTGGCCGGGGCAGCGGGCGAACGGGCCACCGCGGTGCTCCCGGCCCCCACCGGACCCTTCCCGGTGGGCACCACCTCGCTCCGGCTGGCCGACCCCGGCCGGCCCGACCCCTGGCACCCGGAGCGGACCAGGGAGCTGATGATCAGCCTCTGGTACCCGGCCGCCGGGGCGCCGGGCCCGCGGGCCCCGCAGATGACGCCGTCGGCCGCCGCCCACTTCGGCACCCCGCGCGGGGCCGGCAGCTTCAACTACGGTCTGCCGCCGGGCCGCACGGACTGGTCGGCGACCCGGACGCACGCCCGCCAGGACGCCCCCGCCCTGCGGGCCGGCGGCCCGCGCCCGGTGCTGCTCCACTCGGCCGGCCTGGGCGACCCGCGCACCTGGAACACCGGCCTGGTGGAGGACCTGGCCTCGCGCGGCTACGTCGTGGTCACCGTCGACCACACCTACGAGGCCTCCGAGGTGGAGTTCCCGGGCGGGCGCCTCGCCGAGTCGGTCTTCCCCGACCTGGCCGGCCTCCAGGACCCGGCGGCGATCGACGCCGTCCTGCGCAAGGCGGTGGCGTCCCGGGTGGACGACGTCCGTCTGGTGCTGGACCGTCTCACCGCCCTACGGGCCCAGGGCGGCGAGGTTCAGGTCCGGGGCGAGGCCCGGGGCGGGGACGGCGTCCTGCCGGCCGGCCTGGCGGGCGTCCTCGACCTGGACCGGGTCGGCATGGTCGGCCATTCGGCCGGCGGCTTCACGGCGGCCCAGGCCATCCACGACGACCCGCGGATCAAGGCCGGCGTCAACCTGGACGGCACGATGGAGTTCCCGCTGCCCGACAGCACCGGCAGCACCTTCGGCAGCGCCGCCCGGGACGGCCTGGACGCGCCCTTCCTGCTGATGGGCACGGACAACCCGGACTCCGGCGGCCACCAGCAGCAGCCCTCCTGGGAGGCCTTCTGGCAGCACACCCGCGGCTGGCACGCGGACGTCACCCTGGCCGGCTCCCGGCACGGCTCCTACACCGACGCCGAGTCGCTGCTGCCCCGACTGGCCCGCCAGGGCGCCGCCCCGGCCGCCACCGTCACCGACGACATCGGGACGGTGCGCCCGGAACGCGCGGTCGCCGCGACCCGCGCCTACGTGGCCTCGTTCTTCGACCGCTGGCTGCGCGGCCGGGACGACCACCTGCTGGACGGCCCCTCGGCTCGCTTCCCCGAGATGCGTTGGGTGCCCTGACGCCCGCCGCCGGCCGGTCACCGGCCGGCCCCGTGCCCCGGCCCCGGCGCGCGCACGGGGGCACCGTCAACCGTCGTGGTCGGTCCGGTGGGTCGGGGCAGGCGCGCACGCCGTGGCCGTGGGGCGAGGGGCCGGCCGGCCGCCGGGCGAGGCGGAGGCCGTCACCAGCAGGTCGGGCGAGAAACAGGGCACCGTCCACAGGCGGGCGGTGCGGTCGGCCCCGGCGGTGGCCAGCAGCAGCCCGTCCGGGCTGAAGGCGAGGTCGCGGACGGCGCCGTCGTGCTCGGTGAGGGTGGCGAAGGTCCGGCCGGACGACAGGTTCCAGAGCCGGACGGTTCGGTCGCCGCCGGCGGTGGCGAGCGTCCGCCCGTCCCGGCCGAACGCCAGGTCGTTGATGTCACGGCTGTGGCCGGTGAGTCTGCCGTCGCCGAGCCGGCCCTGGGCGACGTCGACGAACCGGACCACCCGGCCGGCCGAGAAGGCGAGCGTGAGCCCGTCCGGACTGAACGCCGCCGAGCCGGCGTAGCCGTTCTCGTGCTGGGCGAGGCTGGTGAGGAGAACCCCGGTCGCCGTGTTCCAGAACCGGACGGAGCCGCCGTCGGCCCCGCCGTCAGGTGGTCCGCCGACGCCTGCGAGCACCGTGCCGTCGGGGCTGAAGGCGAGCGCGGTGGTGTGCGGGGCCCGTGCGAGGGTGAAGGCGGGCCGGCCGGTCGCCACCTCCCAGCCCCGGATCCGGTCGTCGCCACCGGCGGTGGCGAGCGTCCGGCCGTCCGGGCTGAAGGCCATCGCCGTAACGTTCTGCAGGAAGTTCCCGTGGGTGAGCGTGGCCGGCGTGCGCCCGGTCGCCACCTCCGTCAGCCGGACCTTGTTGCCGTCGGCCCCGGCGAGCGTCCGCCCGTCGGCGCTGAGCAGCACACCGCCGGCGGTGCCGGGCAGCGGGTCGGGCAGGGCCGGGGTGGTCCTCCGGGTGCCGGGGTCCCAGATCCGGGTGACGCCGTTTCCACCGGTGACGGTGAGGGTGCGCCCGTCGGGTGCGAAGGCCAGCGCCTCGGTGGATTCGAGGTCGTCGAGGCTCGCCAGCGAGGCCGGGACGGCGCCCTCCGGCGCCGGGTCGTCGAGGCCCGAGACGATGGCGCCGATCACCAGGAGGATGCCGAGCAGGACGAAGCCGAGGGTCCGGCCGGAGAGCTGCGCGGGCTGTCCGCCCGCGTCCTCGGCCGGCCGCTTCGCCGTCCGGTCCCGAGGGACCGCCCCGCCGTCCGGCCCGGGGCGGACGGCGGGCCGGGGCGGCAGATGGACGTGGTGCTCGTGGTGCACCGTGGCGTTGTCACCGGTCACGAACACGCCGGCGAGGTCGCGGCCGCCCACGATGCCCCGGTCGATGTCCAGGCGCTGCGGGGGAACGGGCGCCGCCGGCCGGTTCCTGGGCCGGCCGGCGCCCGCTCCCGGGGAGTGCTCCGTCACGGGGTCGGGCCGGGCGGGTTGCCGGGGCGGGTGTCGCCGGTGATCACCGTGCCGGTGATGTCACCGCCCGCGACGACCGACCTGGTGACGGTGACGCCGGGGTCCTGCGCCGGGGCGGCCTGGGCGGGAGCGGCGGCGGCCGGCCCTTCGTCGCCGGTCCGGACCCGGCCCCGGATGTTCCCGTCGGCGTTGACGGTGCGATCGATGCGGACCCGGGGCGCGCCGGTCGCGGGGGCCGCCGGTGTCCGCAGCGAGAAGAGCGAGACGACCAGGGCGGCCAGCCCCACCACGGCCCCGAGCACGGAGGCCACCCGGTCCGCCGTCTCCAGGTCCCCCACCATCGCGTAGACCACCAGGCCGACGGCCGTCAGCGCGCCGAGGATCGCACCCGCCCACGCCAATGCCCTGTACTGAGCTGTCATTCGCTCATCATCGCCGCTGCGCCGCCGAAAGAGAATAAGATCGATGTTCTTGCTGGTCGCGGCAGTTGACGGGAATTCAGACACCTGTGCGGCGCGGTGGCGGGGTTCAGGACCTCGGTGCGCTCTCCGGGTCGGCGGCGCTCACCGGCACGTCCGGGTGACGGAACCAGGAGCCCTGCACGGCCCACTGGACGAGCATCAGAACGACGCCGAGCAGCAGCGCCCCGATGCCGATCACCGTGACCCCGCCGGTCTCGCCGAACAGCGGCAGGTCGACGGTGGTGCTGCCGTAGTCCGGCTGGGCGTAGACGTCGAACGCCGCGTAGCAGAAGAAGTACAGCAGCATCAGCCCGCCGAGCAGCGGCAGTACGCCCTTGAAGATGAAGTCCTTGGCGCTGCGGGTCAGCACCCGGCGGTAGTACCAGACGCAGGCGAACCCGGTGAGCCCGTAGTAGAAGGCGATGCCGAGGCCCACCGAGGCGATCGAGTCCGCCAGCACGTTGTCGCTGATCGAGGTGAGCAGGACGTAGAAGGCGATCGAGGCGATGCCCATCCCGACCGTCGACCAGGTCGGGGTCTGGTGGCGGGCGTGCACCCGGGCGAACTGGGACGGGACGGCCTTGTGCGCGGCCATCGAGAAGGTGGTCCGGGCGGTCGGCAGGATGGTGGTCTGGGTGGAGGCCGCCGAGGAGGTCAGCACCATGAAGATCAGCAGCTTGGTCAGGAACCCGCCGAAGCCCGAATCGCCGAAGATGGCGCTGCCGAGGCTGGAGAGCACGTCCTCGGAGTTGTCCGGGTTGCCCAGTCCGATGCCCTCGGTGCCGACGCCGGCGAAGGCCTGCGAGGCCGTGGCGACCAGGGCGTAGATGGCGAGCAGCAGCACGGTGGAGATCACCGCGGCCCGCCCCGGGGTGCGGGCGCTGTCGGCCGTCTCCTCGTTGACCGAGACGGCGGTGTCCCAGCCCCAGTAGATGAACACCGCGGCGAGGATCCCGGAGGTGAGGGCGCTGGAGGAGGACACCTCGAAGGGGTTGAACCAGGAGGCCGAGACCTGGATCGCGGTCTCCGGCGGGTTGGAGCCGTAGACCTTCACCAGGGCGGTCACCGACATCAGCACCAGCATGATGATCTCGATGGTCAGCAGCCAGCGCTGCAGGGCCGCCGAGATCTCGATGCCGATGTAGCAGATCCACGTCATCACGATGATCCAGACGACCCCGGCCAGCGTGGTCCAGGTGGTGTTCTCGGCCAGCGAGTCCAGCCCGAACAGCCGGAAGCCGTAGACGCCCGCGATCTGGGCCAGGTTGGCCATCACGATGATGTCGGCGACGACGATGCCCCAGCCGCCGAGCCAGCCGGTGCGCGGGCCGAAGGCGCGCGCGGCCCAGGTGAAGGTGGTGCCGCAGTCGGGGTCGGAGGCGTTGAGCTCCTTGTAGGCGTAGGCGATCAGCAGCATCGGGACGAAGCCGAGGATGGTGATGATCGGCGCCTGCAGCCCCACACCGGCGACGATGATGCCCAGTGTGGCGGCCAGGCTGTACGCGGGAGCGGTGGAGGCGAGGCCGATCGCCACCGAGGAGACCAGGCCGAGCGCGCCGTTCTTGAGCCCCTTCTCACCGGCTCCGGAGCCGGTGACCAGCGGCGCCGCGGGCGGGGTGGGCCGGCCGGGCGGAGGCGGAGTGGGCGGACCGGGGGGAGTGGACACTGAGCCCCACCCTCTTCTCGTCAGGTGTTGGTTGGCGGCCTGCGGGACCGCGGCCGGCGATGGCGCCCGGCCGCGTCCGTGCCGGGCTCCGGCCGCGGTCTGCGGCGGGCGCGGCGCCCCGGTGGGGAGGCGTCTCACATCTTCCTCCCGCCGTCCGGAGGGTGCCAGAGGTCGCGGTCCGAACGGGCGTCGCCGGTGCCGTGCGGGGGCCGCGTCACCCGTCCGGCCCTGCCGGATGAGCACATTCGGCCGTCCTGGATAGCCGCGGGCGGCGGGCCGCCGGAGACTCGGATCCCGGGGGGTGTTCTCCACTCTGAGAGGCATTCCAGTGAAGCCAGGTCCTTCCCGCATCGTCGCCGCCGCCGCGGCCGTCACCGTCGCGCTCACCCTCGCCTCGTGCGGGAGCGCGAAGCAGTCCACCGGGTCCTCGGGTGGGGGCTCGGGCGGTGCCAGCGGGCCGATCAAGATCGGTCTGCTGCTGCCCGAGACCAAGACGACGCGATACGAGCAGTTCGACAAGCCCCTGATCGAGCAGGCGATCAAGGCCATCGCGCCGGACGCGCAGATCGACTACTACAACGCCAACCAGGACGCGACGACCCAGCAGACCCAGGTGGACACCGCCCTCACCAAGGGCAACCAGGTCCTGATCCTGGACGCGGTGGACGCCAAGTCGATCCAGTCCTCGGTGCAGAAGGCGCACGACGCGGGCGTGAAGGTGGTCGCCTACGACCGGCTGGCCCAGGGCCCCATCGACGCCTACGTCTCCTTCGACAACTTCAAGGTCGGCGTGCTGCAGGGCGAGGCGCTGGTGACGGCGGTCGGCGACAAGGCCTCGTCCGGCAAGATCATCATGATCAACGGCTCGCCGACCGACCCCAACGCGGCCGAGTTCAAGGCCGGCGCGCACAGCGCGATGGACGGCAAGCTCACCATCGGCAAGGAGTACGACACCCCGAACTGGGACCCGAACAACGCCAACCAGGAGGCCGCCGCCGCGATCACCGCGCTCGGCGCCCAGAACGTGGTCGGCGTCTACTCCGCCAACGACGGCATGGCCGCCGGTATCGCCACCGCCCTCAAGGCCGCGAACCTCTCCGTGCCGCTGACCGGGCAGGACGCCCAGCTGGACGCGGTGCAGCGGATCCTCGTCAACACCCAGACGATGTCCATCTACAAGCCGTACAAGCCGGAGGCCGACGCGGCCGCGGCCATGGCGGTGGCCCTCGCCCAGGGCAAGGGCGTGCCGACCGCCTCGGCGACGGCGACGTCCACCAGCGGCAGCGGCAACAAGGTGCCGTCCGTCCTGATCACCCCGATCGTCCTGGTCAAGGCCAACATCAAGGACACCGTGGTCAAGGACGGCCTCTACACCGTCGCGCAGATCTGCACGCCGGACTACGCCGCGGCCTGCGCGGATGCGGGTCTGTCCTGACCGGAGCCCGGCCCGTCGGGGCCGGGCCGACCCGGTCGTGTTCAGGGGCCCTGGTGAACAAGGGAGTTGATAGCTGTGGCAGCTGAGCCCGTACTCGCGCTGCGCGGAGTCTCCAAACGGTTCGGCGCCGTCCAGGCGCTCACCGACGTCGAGCTGGAGGTGCGCCCGGGCGAGGTCGTCGCCCTGGTGGGCGACAACGGCGCCGGCAAGTCCACGCTGGTCAAGACGATCGCCGGGGTCAACCAGCCGGACGACGGAGTGATCGAGTGGGAGGGCCGGCCGGTGTCCATCCACCGGCCGCAGGACGCCCAGACCCTCGGGGTCGCCACGGTCTACCAGGACCTCGCGCTCTGCGACAACCTCGACGTGGTCGGCAACCTGTTCCTGGGCCGCGAGATGCGGCACTTCACCATCCTCGACGAGGTCGGCATGGAGAAGCGCTCCCGCGAGCTGCTCAGCACCCTGTCGATCCGCATCCCCAGCGTCCGGATCCCGATCGCCTCGCTCTCCGGCGGCCAGCGCCAGACCGTGGCCATCGCCAGGGCCCTGGTCGGCGACCCCAAGGTCGTCATCCTCGACGAGCCCACCGCGGCCCTCGGCGTCGAGCAGACCGCCCAGGTCCTCGACCTGGTCGAGCGGCTGCGCGACCGGGGCCTCGGCGTCATCCTGATCAGCCACAACATGGCCGACGTGATGGCCGTCGCCGACCGGATCGCGGTGCTTCGCCTCGGCCGCAACAACGGCTTCTTCGACCGGCGCTACACCAACAAGGAAGAGATCATCTCCGCCATCACCGGCGCCACGGACAACGCCGTGACCCGCCGTCAGGCGCGTGGCTCGGAGGGTCAACTGTGAGCAGCGACAACAATCCGCAGCCGGGCGACGGCGAGTACCACCGCCCGCCGCTGCCCGAGGACAGCATGCCCAAGGGCGGCGTGAACGCACCCGTCCCGGTGGCCGCCGCGGCCACCCCGGTGGTCGACCCGCGCCTGATCGTGCGGGAGGGGGGCGTCAAGGGCTACCTGGGCGAGTTCAAGCGCCGGCTGAGCAGCGGCGAGCTCGGCTCGCTCCCCGTGGTGCTGGCCCTGATCATCATCTGGGCCGTGTTCGGCAGCCTGAACAGCACCTTCCTCTCCGCCCAGAACCTCTCCAACCTCTCCCAGCAGATCGTCGGCACCGGGATGATCGCCATCGGCGTCGTCTTCGTGCTGCTGCTCGGCGAGATCGACCTGTCGGTCGGCTCGGTCAGCGGACTCTGCGCGGCCATCTTCGCGGTCATGAACGTCACCCACGGCGTCAACCAGTGGGTGGCCCTGATCTCGGCCATCGCCGGCGGCGCGATCGTCGGCCTGATCCAGGGCCTGTTCTTCGCCAAGGTCGGCGTGCCCGCCTTCGTCGTCACCCTCGCCGGCAACCTCGCCTGGAACGGTCTGATGCTCCAGATCCTGGGCTCCTCCGGCACGGTCAACCTCTCCGGCAAGGACATCGTCTCCCGGCTCTACACCACGATCTACAGCCAGACCATCGCGGCCTACCTGCTGGCGGCGGTCGGCGTGCTGCTTTTCCTGGGGGCCAACCTGTTCGACGCCCGGCGCCGGCGCGCGGCCGGCGTGCCCTACCGCCCACCGGCGGACATCGCGCTGCGCACGATCGTGCTGGCCGTCATCGCCTTCGTGGTGGCCTACACCCTCAACCAGTACAAGGGCCTGCCGCTGGCCCTGCTGATCTTCCTGATCTTCATCGTGGTGCTGGACTTCGTGCTCCGCCGCACCAGCTACGGCCGGCAGATCTTCGCGCTCGGCGGCAACATCGAGGGCGCCCGGCGAGCCGGTATCAACGTCTCGTGGATCCGGATCTCGGTCTTCATGATCTGCTCCACCATGGCGGCGGTCGGCGGCCTCTTCCTGGCGGCCCAGATCCAGTCGGCCAGCCAGACCTCCGGCGGCGGCAACCTGCTGATGAACTGCATCGCGGCGGCCGTCATCGGCGGGACCAGCCTCTTCGGCGGACGCGGCAGCACCTGGTCCGCGCTGCTCGGTGCGCTGGTGATCGGCTCGATCCAGTCCGGCATGAACATCATGGGCGTGAGCAACGCCATCCAGTTCATGATCACCGGTGCGGTGCTGCTGGCCGCGGTCGTGGTCGACTCGCTCTCCCGGCGTACCCAGAAGGCGGCCGGCCGCGCCTGACGCGACGGGCGGCCCACCCTACGGGGGCCGGCGGTCACCACCGCCGGCCCCCGAGGCACGTCCTGCGGCGTCGGCCGCCCGGATCAGTCGCCGAGCACGACCACCCGGCCGGTGCTGCGCCCGTCGGCGACCAGCTGGACGCCCGCTGCCGCCTCGGCCAGCGGCAGCCGGGCGCTGACCAGCGGGCGGACCACGCCCTGTTCGGCGAGCTTGGTCAGCTCCTCGTGCGCGGCCCGGACGGCTCGTGGGTCGCGGGTGTTGTAGAGGCCCCAGTGGAGTCCGAGGATCGAGTAGTTCTTCACCAGCGCGTGGTTCAGGGCGGGGGCGGGGATCTGCCCGGCGGCGAAGCCGACCACCACGATCCGGCCCTCGAAGGCGACGCACTTGGTGGAGCCGGTGTAGGCGTCGCCGCCCACCGGGTCGAAGACGACGTCGGCACCGCGACCGCCGGTGGCCTCCTTGACCACCGCGACGAAGTCCTCGGCCGTCCGGTCGACCACCAGGTCGGCGCCCAGCTCCCGGGCCGCGGCCGCCTTGGCGGCGCCGCCGGCCACCCCGATCACCCGGGCGCCGGCCGCCTTGCCGAGCTGGACGGCCGCACTGCCGACCCCGCCCGCCGCGGCGTGCACCAGCAGGGTCTCGCCGGGGCGCAGCGCGGCCCGGCGGTGCAGGGCGAACCACGCCGTCTGGTAGCCGATGTGCAGGGCCGCCGCCTCCGCGTCGTCCAGCGCGTCCGGGGCGGCGAACACGGCCCCGGCCTCCAGCAGGGCGTACTCGGCGAAGGCACCGCCGGGCAGTACGGGGTTGCCGATCACCCGGTCGCCGGGCGCCAGGCCGGTCACGCCCTCACCCAGGGCGTCGACCACGCCGCAGAGTTCCACGCCCGGCGTGAACGGCAGCGGCGGGCGCACCTGGTAGTGGCCGCGCACCATCAGCGCGTCGGGGAAGTTCACCGCCGCCGCGCGGACCCGAACCCGCACCTGACCCGGGCCGGGGCCGGGCGGGCCGGCCAGTTCGCGCAGGCGCATCACCTCGCGCGGCTCGCCCAGTTCGTCGACCTGCCAGGCCCTCATGCGGCTCCGCCCTTCTCCAGTGCGCGCTGCAGCTTGTTCATCCCGCCCAGCCAGCGGTCCGGGTCGGTGGCCCGGTGGGCGTAGTACTCGGCGACCTCGGGGTGCGGGAGGACCAGGAATCGCTCCTCGCGCAGGCCCGCCAGCACCGCGCCGGCGACCTCCTCGGCCTCGATGGCGGTCGGGGCCAGCAGGATCTCGCCCATCGCGCCGGTGGAGCTGAGCATGTCCGTCCGCACGCCCTGCGGGCAGACCGCGTGCACCCGCAGACCGCGGTGGCGGTAGGTGGCGGCCAGCCATTCGGCGAAGGCCAGCGCGCCGTGCTTGGACACGGCGTACGGCGCGGAGCCGAGGCTGGTGAGCAGCCCGGCGGCCGAGACGGTGGCGACGAAGCGGCCCGAGCCGCGCTCCAGCCAGCGGGGGAGCAGCAGGTCGGCCGCCCGGACGTGCGCGAGCACGTTGACCTCCCAGGCCAGGGCCCAGGCGGCGGCCGGCGCCTCGGCGCCGCCGGTCGGGGCGACCCCGGCGTTGGCGCACCAGACGTCGATCTCGCCGAGCGCCTCGCGGGCATGCCCGACCAGGGCGGCCAGGCCCTGCTCGCCCGCCGCGTCGCCGGGGGCGGCGACCCCGCCGCACTCCTCGGCGACGGCCGCGGCGGCCGCCGCGTCGAGGTCGTTGACCACCACCCGGGCGCCGGCCGCGGCGAAGGCCCGGGCGAGGGCGGCGCCGATGCCCCGGCCGGCGCCGGTGACGACCACGCCCTGCCCGGTGAGGTCCTGGCCGGAGAGCTTCTGCCCGGTCAGGACCTCACCGGAGTGGTTCCGGATGGTGGGGTCCGGTCCGGCCGGCCGGACCGGGGCGTCCGGGTTCACAGTCCGCCGCCGAGGGTCACGCCGCCGTCGACGACCAGGGTCTGCCCGGTGATCCAGGCGGCGTCGGCGGAGAGCAGGAAGGCGACGGCCCCGGCGATGTCCTCGGGCATCCCCAGTCGGCCGAGCGGGTAGGCGGCGGAGACCTCCTCCTCGCGGCCCTCGTACAGCGCCTCGGCGAACTTCGTCTTGACCACGGCGGGGGCGACGGCGTTGACCCGGATCCGCGGGCCGAGGTCGGTGGCCAGCTCCATGGTGAGGCGGATCAGGGCGGCCTTGCTGACGCCGTACATGCCGATGCCCGCGGAGGAGCGGAGGCCGGCGATCGAGGCGACGTTGACCACCGAGCCGCCGTGCTCGCCCATCCAGGCGGCGTGCGCCCGGCGGGTCCAGGCCAGCGGGGCGAGCACGTTGACCGCGAGGATCTTCGCGGCGAGGGCGTCGTCGGTGCCGAGCACCGGGCCGTAGGCCGGGTTGATGCCGGTGTTGTTGACCAGGTGGTCGAGCCGTCCGAAGGCCGCCATGGTGCGGCTGACGGCCTCCTCCTGGTGGGCGGGGTCGTCGGCCTTGCCGGCCACCCCGATGGCGACCTCCGGTCCGCCGAGGTCCTGGACGGCCTCGGCCAGCGCGTCGGCGCCCCGGGCCGTGACGCAGACCTTGGCGCCGCGGGCGACCAGCTCGCGTGCGATGCCGAGGCCGATCCCGCGGCTGGCTCCGGTGACGACGGCCACCTGGCCCTTGAAGGAGTGCACCACTGAGGGTCCTTTCGCGTCCGGCGGGCCGGGGGGAGTACGGCGTCCGCGGGGGGTGAGCGGGGTGGAACAGGAGTGACTAAGCGCTTGCTTAGCATGCTGTCGGTGCGAGACCCTGTCAACAGTCCCGGTGGCTCCGGGCCGGGCCGTGGGCCCGCAGCGCAGTTCTGGGAGGATGGCGCCATGACCAGCACGCCGATCGCCGACCTCTGGACCACGCTCCCCGGCGGAGCCGGGCCCCGCCCCGAGGCCGCGTACCGCTTGCTGGCGGCGGCCGTCGAGGCGTTCGCCGAGCGCGGCTACCACGCGACCACCACCCGGGACATCGCCACCGCGGCCGGGATGAGCCCCGCCGCGCTCTACATCCACTACCCGTCCAAGGCGGCGCTGCTCGCCGAGATCAGCCGGGCCGGCCACGCCGCCACCCTGGAGCTGGTCCGGGCCGCCGCCGGGGCCGAGGGCGGCCCGGTGGAGCGGATGCGCCGGCTGGTCGAGGACTTCACCAGCTGGCACGCGCAGGGCCGGACGGTGGGCCGGGTGGTCAACTACGAACTGCACGCGCTGCCCGCCGAGGACTACGCGGTGGTCGCCGGCCTGCGCCTGGACATCGAGCGCGAGGTCAGCGGGATCATCGCGGACGGCCTGGCGGCCGGCCTCTTCGAGGTGGCGGAGGTGAAGACCGCCGCCCGGGCGGTGACCTCGCTCGGGATCGACGTCTCGCGCTGGTACACCGGGCGCAGCAGCGAGTCCCCGCAGGAGCTGGGCCGCCGCTACGGCGAGCTGGTGCTGCGGATGCTGGGCGCCCGGCCCTGACCGGCCCCCGCTCCGCCTGCCCCCGCCCTGCTTCGTCCCGCCCTGCCGTGTCCCGCTCCGCCGTGTCCCGCCCTGCCGTGTCCCGCCCTGCCGTGTCCCGCTCCGGCCTGCCGGGTCCGCGACGGAGGGGCGGCCCGGCGGGTGTACCGCGCCGGACCGCCCCTCGTGGCGTGCTCAGCCCTTGGCGAGGGCCTGCAGCCGGTCGTAGGCCCCGTTGAACCAGTTCTGGTCGCCGGGCAGGGTGCCCGAGTCGGCGTACTGCCAGACGGTCTGGTAGCTCCAGCCGGCCGGCAGGGTGCCGACGGCGCTCGCGTAGCGGGCGATCCAGAGCGGGTTGGTGGCGCCGAAGCCGGCGTTGTTGCCAGTGCAGGTGCTCCACCAGTTGGTGGTGGTGTAGATCGTCGGGTAACGGCCCGTCCGGCTGTGGACGGTGTTGCTGAAGTCCCGGATCCAGCTCACCATCGCGCTCTGGCTGAGGCCGTAGCAGGTCGCGCCGTACGGGTTGTACTCGATGTCGAGCGCCGGCGGCAGGGTCTTCCCGTCGCCGGACCAGCCGCCGCCGTGCCCGACGAACCAGTTGGCCTGTGCCGCGCCGCCGGAGACGTCGGGCAGTGCGAAGTGGTAGGCGCCGCGGATCAGGCCGGAGTTGTAGGAGCCGTTGTACTGCTGGGCGAAGTACGGGTTGGTGTAGGTGGTGCCCTCGGTGGCCTTCACGTAGGCGAACCGGGCGCCGTTCGCCGCGGCGGTGCTCCAGGCGACGTTGCCCTGGTGGCTGGAGACGTCCATGCCCTTGGTCTGGGCGACCAGTGACTGTGCGTCGGGCAGGCCGCCTCTCCCTTCGTGGGCGGCGACGGTGGAGCCGGCGAAGTCCTGCTCGGGGTGCAGGACGGGCGCGGGCCGCGCGGCCTGGGCGGGGGCGGCCGTGCCGGCCAGCAGGGCGCCGGCGGCGAGCGCGGCGGCGGCCAGCCGGGGCAGGCGCCGGGTGCGGGCCCCGGTGCCTGCCGCGCGGCCGGCCGGCGGGGTGGGTGCGGCCGGGGTGGGTGCGGACGGGAGGGCCGCGGGCGGGAGAGGTGCGGTGCCGGTGCTGACTGTGCGGGCGGAGCGGGAAGTGCTGTGCATGAACACTCCTCTGGTCCTGGGCATGGTCGTGTACGGACCGCACGGTGTCCGCGCGGTTGCCGCTACGAGAGTAGCCATGTACCCGCCACGGTGGTGAGGGTTCTGCCGGGAGTTCGCCGAGGCTTCCCGCGGACTCCGCCCGCCGCGCCGTCCGCCGAGGCGGCGGGCGGTCTACGGGCGTAGGGCGCGGCCCCGGTCGCGGGCCTGCTCAGAGCCGGTCGGGCCCGGCGCCGGCCGCCGCACCCCGCCGGTCGCCGCCCGCCGGGCGACCGCCGGTGCCCCGGTGCCGGAGTCAGCCGTTGGCCAGTGCCTGCACCCGGTCGTACGGGCCGTTGAACCAGTCCTGGTCGCCGGGGAGGGAGCCCGAGTCGGCGTACTGCCAGATGGTCTGGAAGCTCCAGCCCGCCGGCAGCGCGCCCACACTGCTCGCGTAGCGGGCGACCCAGAGCGGGTTGGTGGCGCCGAAGCCGGCGTTGTTGCCGGTGCAGCTGCTCCACCAGGCGGTGGTCGTGTAGATCACCGGGTAACGGCCCGTCCGGTCGTGCACGGTGTCGCTGAACTCGCGGATCCAGTTCACCATCGCGCTCTGGCTGAGGCCGTAGCAGTCCGCGCCGTAAGGGTTGTACTCGATGTCCAGGGCCGGCGGCAGGGTCAGTCCGTCGGGCGTCCAGCCGCCGCCGTGGTCGACGAAGAAGTTCGCCTGCGCGGCCGCGCCGGAGACGTTCGGCAGCGCGAAGTGGTACGCCCCGCGGATCACGCCGGCCACGAAGGAGCCGCCGCTCTGCGCGTAGAAGTACGGGTTGAGGTAGGTGGTTCCTTCGGTGGCCTTGAGGTACGCGAACCGGGCGCCGTTGGACACCGCCGCGTCCCAGTTCACGTCGCCCTGGTAGCTGGAGATGTCCATCCCCTGGGTCTGGACGGCCCGGGGCCGGGCGACCGGGGAGTTCGACCGCCCCTCGTGGAGGGCCACCGTCGAGCCCGCGTGGTCCAGGTCGGGGTGCAGGATGATCGGCAGCGGCCGGGTCGGCTGCGCCTGCGCCGGGGCGGTCGCGCCGCCCAGCAGCGCGCCGGCCGCGAGGGCGGCCGCGGCCAGCCGCGGTAAGCGCCGCGAGCGGGCCGGCCGGGCGCCGGGCGGGCGGGTGGCGGCTGCGCGGGCGGCGCGGGACGTACGGGGCATGAACACTCCTCGGTGCCGGGGCGCGCGGGATTCGCGGCGCCTGCTCGGAAGGAGCTGGAGGGGTACCCGCCCCCGGCGGGCGGTACCCGCGGACACACCTGAACGGCTGCGAGGTTCCCCCCGCCCGGCGCAGTGCCCGTCGGGGCCGCGCCGGGCGCCGTGACGTGGACGGCGCCCGACCCCGCGCCCGGCGCCGTGCCGGGCGGCCGTCGGGCCTGCTCAGGGGCCCGGCCGGCCTTTCCCTTGCGCTCCCGGCCGGCCGCGCGACCGCCCGTCCGGGCCTCCGGCAGGGCTGTGGCACGATGCCGGGAGGCCGGTGCCCGAGCCGGCCTCCGCGTACGACGAGAGGACGGTGCACCGTGGCACCCGAGCAGACCGACGACCGAACCGTGTTCCGCCCGGCCGTCCCGGCCGATGTGCCGGTGCTGGTCGAGCTGGTCGAGTCGGCTTACCGCGGCGACGCCAGCCGGGCCGGCTGGACCACCGAGGCCGACCTGCTGGACGGCCGGCGGACCGACGCGGACGGCGTCGCCGAGGTGATCGGCAAGCCGGACAGCGTGCTGCTGGTCACCGAGCGGGCCGGCCAGGTGCTGGCCTGCTGCCAGCTCGAACACCGCGGGGACCGCGCCTACTTCGGCATGTTCTCGGTCCGGCCGGGCCTGCAGGGCGGCGGGATCGGCCGGGCGGTGCTCGCCGAGGCCGAGCGGATCGCCCGCGAGGAGTGGGGCGTCGCCGCGCTGGAGATGACGGTGATCGAGCAGCGCGCCGAGCTGATCGCCTGGTATGAGCGCAGGGGCTTCAGCCGGACCGGGATCTACTCGCCGTTCCCGTACGGCGACGAGCGGTTCGGCATCCCGCGGCGGCCGGATCTGCGGTTCGAGACCTTGGTCAAGAGCCTCTGACGTTCGGGGCCGGGCCGGCGGGGCGGGCGCCCCGGGGCCCCGGCCGGTACGGGAGCGGTGTGCGCGAACGTGCATCGGAGCGGGGGAGCGGTGGTGACGTAGCGTCAAACCCGCTGGCGGGCACGGGGGCGAGGTTCATACCTCGTTCATGAGTGGTCTAGGCCAATGTGAGAGGGTGGGGCCCTACGGCACAGTTCCGTTCAAGCCCAGGGGGGCCACGTCCGCATGCCCGTACTCCATGGCACCGCCATGCCCGCGACCGGTCCAGGCCGCGCCGACGACCACGAAACCGGGCAGCGCCTGCCCGACGGCCCCGCGCCGGAGCGCCCGGCGCCCGACGGGAGCGGCCCGCCCGTCCACCGTCACGAGTCCGCCGGCCGTCACGAGCCCGTCCGGCGGCCCGCTGCCCAGCGCCTGCCCGCCCCGCCGGACGACCAGGAGCTCTACTGGTACTTCGGCCCGCAGCGCCGCTGGGTCCCGCTGCTCGCGACCCTCTCCTACGCCGGCGCCACCGTCACGCTCGGCCTCTTCGCACTGCGCCACCCGCTGCTCTGGCCCTTCCTGCTGCTGCTCGTGCTGAACGCCGCGACCTGGACGCTCTCCCTCGGCGACGGACAGCGCCAGCGCCGCTACACCCGGGACTCGCACGACCTGCTGCTACGGGCCCGGCCCGCGCACCACCCGAGCGTCGACATCCTGCTGCCCACCTGCGGCGAACCCCTCACCGTGCTCGACAACGCCTACCGCCACACCGCCGCGGTGCGCTGGCCGGGCGCCCTCGCCGTCCTCGTGCTGGACGACGCGGACCGCCCGGAGGTCCGGGCGCTCGCCGAGTCCTACGGCTTCGGGTACCACGCGCGGCCGGACCGCGGCCGGTTCAAGAAGGCCGGCAACCTCAACCACGGCCTGGCCCAGGGCGACGGCGAGATCATCGCCGTCCTGGACGCCGACTTCTGCCCGCGCGCGGACTTCCTGCACCACCTGGTGCCCTACCTGGACGGGCCGCGGGTCGGCATCGTGCAGAGCCCGCAGTGCTTCGACACCGACCCCTCGATGTCCTGGCTGGAGCGCGCCGCCGGAGCCACCCAGGAGATCTTCTACCGCTGGATCCAGCCCTCCAGGGACGTCCAGGACGCCACCGTCTGCTGCGGCACCAACGCCCTCTACCGGCGCGAGGCACTGGCGGGCGCCGGCGGATTCGCCGAGTACGACCACAGTGAGGACCTCTACACCGGGCTGGCGCTGGCCGGCCAGGGCTGGAGCACCCGCTACGTGCCGGTCCTGGTCGCCAAGGGCATGTCGCCCACCGGCCTGCCGGCCTTCGTCAGCCAGCAGTACCGCTGGTGCCTCGGCTCGCTGGCCCTGCTGCGCGACCCCGGCTTCCGGCGCGGCCCGCTGCCGCGCTCGGCCCGGCTCTGCTTCTGGAACGGCATCCTCGGCTACCTGAGCAGCGCGGTGAACGTCTTCGCGGTGCCGCTGCCGGCCCTGATCATGCTCTTCTTCGCACCCACCGAGATCGCACCCTGGCAGGTGCTGCCCTTCCTGCCACCGCTCTGGGTCGCCCTGGTGCTGCTGCCGGCCGCCTCCCGGACCCGCTGGCGCTTCGAGGTCACCCGGGTCCAACTCCTGGGCGGGCTCTGCCACGTGGTCGCCCTCGGGCACGCGCTGCGCCGCCGCAGCGCCGACTGGGTGCCGACCGGCGCGGTCAGCGGCAGTACCGCGCTGGCCCGGACGGTCGCCCGGATCGGCGTCGGCTGGCTGACCCTGTGCCTGCTGGCCGCCGCCGTCGGACTCGGCCGGGCCGTCGCCGCCCACGGCTGGCAGCCCTACTGGGCGCTCGCCGGGCTGCTCGGCCTCAGCGCCTACACCGTGCTGCCCCTGATCCGGACGCTCCGGCCGCTGCTGAGCGGCGAGCCCGGCGAGGTCGCCCCGCCGAGGCGGCCGGCCACCGCCGGCCGCTTCGGCCGCGCGGAGGCGGTCGCGGTCAGCGCGGTGCTGGCCCTCGGCGGCCTGCTGGCCTCGGGCTGGGCCGACCCGCTGCTCTGAGCCGCGACCGGGCACCCGTACCCGACACACCTGTACCCGACGTGCCCGGTTCCGACGTACCCGTACGCACGGCATCGGCGCCCGGCGCATCCGCACCTCCCCGGGACGCCCCTCGGCGCACTGCCCGCCGGCGCACTGCCTACCGGTGCACTGCCCGTCGCCGAACCGACCGTCGCCGACCCGCCCGGAGCTGAGCCGCAGCCCCGGCCCGCCGGCCCGAAACCCCTTACCCCGCACCGTCCTTGCGCGTCGCCCCACCGGCGCGGCCCGCCGCCTGGCCCCCCACGGCCCGGCGGTCCACCGACCGCTGCCAGCCCCTTGCAAGGAGCACCGCCGTGCCCACGGCCGTACCACCCAGCCCTGCCCGAACCACCACCGCCGCCGCCACGAGCACCGTCCGCACCAGGCCCGACCGCACGGCGACCGCCCGGGACGCCGCGTTCCGCCCCGACATCGAGGGCCTGCGGGGCATCGCCGTCCTGGCCGTGCTCTGCTTCCACGCGGCCGTCCCCGGCATCACCGGCGGATACGTCGGCGTCGACGTCTTCTTCGTCATCTCCGGCTTCCTGATCACCGGGATGCTGGTCGCCCGGCCGCTCGGCCTGCTCGACTTCGCCGCCCGCCGGGCCCGCCGCATCCTGCCCGCCGCCGCCGTCGTGCTGGTCGCGACCGCCCTGGCCGGCGGGCTGCTGCTCGACCCGCTGCGCGGCACCGACCTCGCCCGGGACCTGCTCGCCTCGGCCGGCCAGTTCGCCAACTGGCGCTTCGTCGGCCGGCAGACGGACTACCTGGCCGCCGGCCGCGACCCCAGCGTCCTGCAGCACTTCTGGTCGCTCGGCGTGGAGAACCAGTTCTACCTCCTGTGGGGCGTGCTGCTGCTCGGCCTCGGCCGGCTGCTGCCGCGCCGCCGGACCGGGCCTGCCTGGGTGGTCACCCTGGCCGTCGGCGCGGTCTCGCTGCTGCTCTGCCTGCGCTGGACGGCGCAGTCCGCGCCACTCGGCTACTTCTCCACCGCGAGCCGGCTCTGGGAGTTCGCGGCCGGGGGCGCGGCCGCCCTGCTCGCACGCCGGCTCGCCCTACGGACCGCCGGCGACGCACCGCGCGGCCGCCCCCGGCCCGGACGGGTGCCGCTGCGCCTGCTGGGCTGGCTCGGCGCGGCCGCCGTCCTGGCCGGTGTCGGGTGGTACGACCGGGCGACGCCCTTCCCCGGCAGCGCCGCGCTGCTGCCCGCCCTCGGCACGGCGGCCGTCCTGCTGGCCGGCGGGAGCGGGCTCCCGGCCGGCCGGGCGGACGTCGGCCGCCTGCTGGCCACCCGTCCGCTGCGCGCCGTGGGGCGGCTCTCCTACCCCTGGTACCTCTGGCACTGGCCCGTCCTGACCATCGCCGAGGCGCGGTCCGGCCCGCTGCCGTGGACCGTCCTCAGCGCGCTCACCCTGGCGAGCGCGGTACCCGCCTGGCTGACCCTGCGCCTGGTGGAGGAGCCGCTGCGCCGCGGCTCGACGGCCCCGCGCCGCGGGCTCTCGATCGCCGCGGCCGCACTGGCCGTCCCGCTGATCGCCGGGCTCACCCTGGGCGGCGGCACCGTCCGGGCGCTCGGCAGCGCCGAGGACGCGCGCCCGCCGAGCGGCGCGGCGGACGGCGCCGACCTGCTGGCGCCCGGCACCCGGGTGCTCACCCTGACCCCGTCGTTGGCCCGGGCCAGGACGGACTTCCCGCCCGGCCGGGACTGCGAGATCCCGCTGGCCGCCGAGAAGAGCCCGCGGTGCCTGTTCGGCGACGAGCGGAGTCCGGACCGGATCGTGCTGCTCGGCGACTCGCACGCCGGCCAGTGGATCTCCGGCCTGCTGCCGGTCGCCGAGCAGCGGCACTGGGCGCTGGAGGTGCTGGTCAAGCCGGGCTGCCCGCTGGCGGCCGTCCCCGTCCGCAACGACGTCCTCGGACGGACCTTCACCGAGTGCGACCGCTGGCGGGAGAACACCCTCGCCCGGCTCGCCGCAGGCCCGGCCCCGCGCCTGATCGTGATGTCCGGCCTGAACCGCTACGGCGGCGCCGAGGAGCGCACCGAGGGCTGGCGGCGCACCCTGGACCGGCTCGCCGCGCTGGGCGCCCCGCTCGCCTACCTGGCCGACACCCCGATGCCGGGCAAGGACATCCCGACCTGCCTGGCCGCCTCGGACGGGCGGTCGGACGCCTGCTTCTTCCCGCGGGAGTCGGCCTTCGAGCCGGACCCGCTGCTGGCGGGCGGCCTCGCGGCGCGGTACGGCATCCGGGTGCTGGACGTCGGCCCGGTGCTCTGCCCGGACACCGGACCGGACTGCCCGGCCGTGCTGCAGGGCGTGCTGCTCTACCGGGACAGCGGGCACATCACCAACACCCTGGCGTCCGTCCTTTCGCCCCGGTTGGAGCGGGGACTGGCGGGCCTGCTGCCGAACTGACGGTACGGCGGCCGGCCCCGGGGCCCCTGGCCGGGCGCTTCGAGCGCCGGCCGCCGACCGTCGCGCGCCGCCTCAACCGCCGTACAGGCCACGGCACATCGCGGCCTGCGCCGAGCCGGCCGGCCACCGGCCCAGCTCCTCGGCCTTCGCACAGAGCGCTTGGGCGCCGGGCGGCGCCGCCGGGCCGGGGGCAGGGGCGGGCGCCTGCTGCGGGGCGGGTGCCCGGGAGGCCTTCGGACGGGCCGGGCGGTGCGGGGCGGGGCCCGTGCCGCCTGCACCGCCACCCCGGCCGGCGCTCCCGTCGCTCCCGCCGGGTGCGTCCGCGGCGGGCGGCCCGGCCTCCGTCCCGTCGGTCGTGCCGTCCTGGGCCGCGCCGTCCTGGGGGGCCGGGTCCGGCGCGGGGGCCGCCACCGGCGCGGCGGCGGGGGCCGTGGCCGGGACGGGCGCCGGGGTCGGCAGGGCGCCCCAGGGCGGTGGCGGCAGCGGCGCCGGGCTCGGCCCGGCCGGGCCGGCGGAGGGCCCCGACAGCCGGGCGGGCCCGTCGCCCTCGCCCGGCGCGCCCGGGCCGCACATCACCAGTACGGCCGCCATCACCACCAGCACCCCGGAGGTGGGCAGCGCCACCAGCCACCGGCGCCGCACCCGGGCCGGCTCCGCCGCGGCCGGCGGTCCCTCCGGCCGGTGCTCCGGCGGCCGGTCCCGCTCCCGCCCGTCCTGGGGGGCGTACTGCCGGCCGGGCTGCCCGTCGTACCGCCGGTCGTCCATCGCGCTCGTCCTCCCGTGCGGGCCCGCGCGGCCCGTCACCCTGTTCAACGAGCGCGGGGCGTGCCGGACATGACTTGGCGACGCCGGACCGGGCGACGGGGGCGGCGGCGCTTGTGGCGCGGCGGCCGACGGGGGCGGTGGCGTGGTGGGCGGCGGGTCGGGGCCGCCGGGGCGGGCGTGGGAGGACCGAACGGGTGCGGGCCGGGTGCGAAGGCCCGCGGTCCGCCACATCCTTGACCCATGAGCACCGACACCCCTCAGAAACCGCTGGTCGAGATCGCCGGGTTCCGGACCGACAGCCGCTACCGGCTGGTCCACTTCGAGGGCGCCGGCTGGGAGCCGCTCGCGCCCGAGGAGTTCGAGCCACGCCTGCACCAGCTCTTCCCCGACCTCGACCCGCACGACCCGGTCCGGGTGCACTGGGAGGACCGCCCCTGGGAGTGGCCGGCCTGGCACCCCGGTGAGGCCTGAAGCCCTCACGACCTGAACCCTTCGACCCCCTCGCGTCCGGCCCGGTGCTTCCGTCCGGGGCCGGCGCCCGTGGGCCGATGCTTCGGAGCGTCAACTCGGTTGCCACGGAGGCACCCGACTGCCAGACTCCCGCCTGGAGCGGCGGGCCGCCGCCCGGTGAGCCCCCAGGGGAAGGCGGACCAGACGTGCCGACAGCAGGCCCCGGGGCGGACCCCGGGCGGGTCTGGACCCCGCTGACCGTCGTGAACGCGGGGGTGGCCTTCGCCCTGGAGATCGGCCTGCTGGCGGCCCTCTGCTACTGGGGGGTGCGGACGGGCGGCAGCACCCTCGTCAAGATCGTGCTCGCGGTCGGCGCGCCGGCGCTCGCCGCCACCGTCTGGGGGCTGTTCCTGGCGGCCGGCGGGCCGACGTTCCCGCTGCCGACCGCCGCCCGGATCGTCATCAAGCTGCTGGTCCTCGGCACCGCCCCGCTCGCCCTGGCCGCCACCGGGCACCGCGTCCTGGCCGCGGTCTTCGCCGGCCTGGTGGTGCTGACCGTCGCCGTGGAGTACACCACCGGCTGAGCCCGCCCGTGCACGGCCCCGGCCGGCCCCCGTCGGCCTGCCCGTACGCCCGTGCGCCGCCGGCTGTTCGCCGCCGCCCCTTCGGCACTGCCGGTCCACCCTGCGGCCCGTCCGCCTGCGGAGCGGCGGCGCCGGGCCGTAGGCTCGGGGGATGGGGGAGCAGCAGCGGGACGGCTGGCGGGGCGCCTTGGCGGGCGGGCGGCCGGCCGTGCACATCGGCAACGTGGCGGACTTCAACGCCCAGTTCCTCGCACCCGGCCTGGACGCAGGCCAGGCCGGGCGACGCCGGATCCAGGGCCACCACTACGCGTCGATGGCGGTCTGCTACAGCCCCGAGCCGGCCGTGATCCTGCTGCCGCACCACGTCGAGGACGCGTGGATCGAGCTGCTGGCAGCGGAGTTGGCGTGGGGGCGGGTCGAGCTGCACAGCGGGCTGGCCGCCGGCGCCGACAACGGCCCCGGCCTGGCCGACGCGCTCCGCGCCCGACCCGCGCTGCTGGCCCGGATCGCCTCCGCCGGGCATCCCGTCCTGCCCTGGGGCCTGACGGCCGGTCTGCTCGACCTGTTCGGCCCGGCCGGCGCGGCCCTCCCCGGCGCGGCCCTCCCCGGCGCGGCCCTCCCCGGTGCGGCCGTCCCTGGCCCGGTCATAGGCCCCGCCGCTCCCACCGGGGCCGCGGGGGCGCTCGCGGCCACCCGGCGCTACGAGTCCAAGGCGGCCTCGCACGAGCTGTTCGCGGCGATCGCGCCCGACCACCCCGGGATCGTCGTCCCGCGGCAGGAGCATCCGGACGGCCCGCGCCGGGCGGCCCGCCGGATCGCCGCCCGGGCGGCGCGCGGCGCCACCACCGTACTGAAGTCGCCGCACGGGGTGGGCGGTTACGGCACCACCGTGGTGACCCCGCGCCAGGTCGCCGAGGCCGGCGGGGCCAGGGCGCTGCTGCGCCGGCTCACCGCCGAGGAGGTGCTGGCCCCCGGCGGCGGCCTGCTGCTGGAGGAGTACATCGAGGGCGCCGGCCGGCTGCGCGACCTCACCTTCGACGCGGTGGTCGGCCCGGACGGCGCCGTCCACCCGGTCGGCGCCGGGGTGATGGCGGTCGACGGGACGCACTACCAGGGCGTGACCGTCGGCCCCCGCCTGCTGCCCGAGGGCCCGGCCCGGGCGGCCGAGGCGTTCGGGCTCGCGGTGGGCCGCGTGCTCGCGGCCGAGGGCTACCGGGGTTGGTTCGACGTCGACTTCGTCACCGACCGCGCCCTGCGGCTCGCCCCGACCGAGATCAACCTGCGGCTGACCGGCCCGGCGGTCGCTTTCGTCCTGAAGGCGCGACTGGACGAAGTCCGCGGCCCGGGGCACCTGGTGCGGACCCTGGACGGGCTGCCGCTCGGCGCCCGGCTCTCCCAACAGCTGCTGTTCGACCATGTCGAGGGGCTGCGGGCGCGCTGCGGGCGGCTCGGGGTGACCGTGCTGCCGCTGGTGCCGACCGCGAGCTACCAGGAGCTGCCCTCGGTCGGGCTCGCGCTCGCCGCCCGGGACACCGACTCGCTGGACGCGGCGGAGTCCCTCGTCCGGGCCGCCAACCAGGCCCTCGGCGGTCTCTTCGACGCGCTGGTGAGGTAGGCCCCGGCCGGGCCGGCCCCGGGAGGCGGGCCCGGGGCCGGGCGGACCAGGACGCCGCCGGCCCAGGGCCGGGCGTCACCCCCTCCCGTCGCGGGCCGGCCTCGGGCGCCAGGTGACGAACCGTACGAGGACCAGCGCGGCGAGCATCAGCGTCACGTTGAACGTGTAGACCAGGGTGACCTGGCGGGGCCAGTCGCCGTCCCGGCTCGTCCGGTAGAGGTTGTCCTGCGGCCACCAGGCGGCGAGCAGCCAGACCAGGGACAGATGGGCCGCTGTCGTCAGCATCCGCGGGCGGCCCAGGCGGCGGACCGCCGGCCGGCCTGCGAGCAGCACGACCACACCCGCCCCGAACGACAGGCACTCGCAGACGTGCAGCAGCCGGAGCAGGCCCGACCAGGGCGAGGGGATGCCGCGCACATCGGTGGAGCCGGGGAACAGGACGAGGGTCGCCAGGGTCGCGAGGAGACCGACGGCCACCGCCAGGCAGGACCCGGCCAGCCACTGTGCCCCCGGGGAGGGCGGCTCGCCGGCGCCCGGCCGGCCGCCCGCCTTGCCGCCGGCGGACCTGGCCGGACGGCCCCCCTTCGCCGACCGGGGGCCGGGCAGGGCGGGCCCGGCGGCGTGGTCGTCCGGCGCCGGCAACGGCAGCGCCCGCCGGTCGGGCTTGCCGGCCCGGGTGCGGGGCAGCGACGGCAGCAGGACGACCGCCTCCGGCAGTCGGGCCAGGGGCAACCGCCCGCGCAGGTGGGCGGCGAGCGTCCAGCTGTCGGCCCCTTCGCCGGACGCGACCACGTACGCCACCAGGGCCCGTCGTCCCGGGGCGGTCTCGACCTCGGCGACCAGGCACTCCGCGACCCCGGGGTGGGCGCCCAGGACGGCCTCGGTCTCGGCCGCCGCCGCGGCGTGGGCCGGGCCGCCCGCGAATCCGTCGGCGCGGCAGACGAATTCGAGCAGGCCGTCCGGGCGCAGCCGGCCCAGGTCGCCGGTGAGGTGGATCCGGCCGTCCGGGTCGAAGTCGGCGGCGCGGAAGCGCTCGGCGGTCGGCCCGGGCCGGTTCAGGTAGCCGGGGCCGACGCCGGCCCCGCCGATCGCGATCTCGCCGGGCACCGGGCCGTGCCCGGGCGGCAGCGGCCGGCCGTCGGGGCCGAGCACGTAGAGCCGGGTGCCGGGGAACGGGACGCCGATCAGTGACCGGCGGCGCGGGGCCCCGCCGTCGGTGGCATCCGCGCCGGCGGAGTCGTCGCCGCCCGGGTCGGTGCCACCGGAGTCGGCGCCGGGGCCGTCCGGTTCGGCGGGTGCGTGGACGCGGGCGTCGAACCAGGCGCTGTCCACGCAGGCCTCGGCGGTGCCGTACACGTTGAGCAGCCGGACGTCCGGTCCGAGCAGCTCCTGCAGCGCCACCTGCTCGTCGAGGTACCACCTGTCGGCGCCGACCGTCAGCAGCCGGACGCCCGGCAGGCCGGGACGCCCGGCGGCCGATCGCAGATGGGCGTGCAGGCGCCGGGCGTTGTGGAGGTTGAGCTCCAGGACGGTGACGCCCTCGGCGACCGCCAGCCCGGCCAGCTCCTCGATGCCGGCGGTGCGGTCCAGGGTGAAGTTGCGCCGGGCCATCACCAGCGTGGCGCCGGAGCAGAGCGCGCGCACCCAGTCGCCGGTGAAGACGTCGAACTCAAGGGTGGCGCTCTGCAGGATCCGGTCCTCGGGGGCCAGGCCGTAGACCTGCTGCCAGGCCCGGCAGGCGGCGAGCAGGGAGCGGTGCTCGATCATCGCGCCCTTGGGCTCACCGGTCGAGCCGGAGGTGAAGACCACGCAGGCCAGGCCCGCGCCGGCGGGGGCCGGCAGCGGCTCGGCGGAGCGGGCGGCGATCGCCCCGGCGGCCGAGTCCAGGCAGACGACGGCGCCCGTGGTCGCGTCGGCCAGCCGCACCCGGTGGCTCTCGTGCGTCACCACCACCGCGGGGGCTGCCTCGGCGAGGATCCGCCGCAGCAGCGGGTCGGGGCTGCCCGGCTCCAGCGGCAGGTACGCGCCGCCGGCCTTGAGCACCGCGAGCAGCGCCACCAGGATGTCCGGTCCGCGTCCCATCGACACGGCGGCCAGTCCGCCCGGCGCCAGCCCGGTGGCCACCAGGTGGCGGGCCAGCCGGTTCGCCCGGGCCTCCAACTCGCCGTACGTCAGCCGCTGATCGCCGAAGCGGAGGGCCTCCGCGCCGGGCGCCCGCCGGGCGTGCCGCTCGAAGAGCTGGTGGATGCCCGTCTCCCCGCCCGTTCCTTCCGGTGACTCCGGGCCCGGATCCAGCAGGTGGTGCCCCGTACCCCCCGGTCCGCCCGTTCCGCCCGTCCCGCCACCGTCGTTCGATCCAGCGCCCACGTTCCGTCCCCCTCGCTGCTCCACGCCGCGCAACCCACCGCGCGACTGCCCTGATACTGCCCGCCGTGGCGGCCGCGTACCAGGCCGGCACCCCGGCCGGCCGCCGCCGGGCGCGGGCCCGCCGCCGGCGGGCCGGGCGGGCTTGCTAGTCTGCACGCGGACGACCGGCCCCGAGCCGCGCGAGGCCGCCACACCCGGGCCCGCCCGCGCGGAACAGCTCTGACGCACCGTCACCATGCCGCTCCGGCAGGCCCGCCGTCGTCCGGTGTCCCGGAAGTCCGCCCGCCCAGGAGTGCACCCCATGAGTCTGTCCGCGTCCCCGCTGTCCGACGGCCCGCTGCTGCGCACCCGGGAGGTGGACGTGGTGCGCGACGGCCGGTACCTGCTGCGCGGGATCTCGCTGACGGTCGAGCCGGGCGAGCACTGGGCCCTGCTCGGCGCCAACGGTGCCGGCAAGAGCACCCTGCTCGCCCTGCTCGGGGCCGTCTCGCACCCCACCCGGGGCGAGGTGGACGTGCTGGGACGGCGGCTCGGCCGGGTCGACATCCGGGACCTGCGCGCCTACCTCGGGCACGTCAACCCGCGGCACCCGCTGCGCTCGCCGCTGACCGTCCGGGAGGTCGTCCTCACCGGCCTCGGCAACAGCATCGAGCCGGACCTGCAGAAGTCGCCGACCGCCGCCGAGCAGGCCCGGGCCGACCAGGTGATGGACACCCTCGGCATCGCCGCGATGGCGGCGGCCACCTGGCCGACCCTCTCCCAGGGCGAGCGCGGCCGGACCTTGATCGCCCGCGCGCTGATGCCCCGGCCGCGCCTGCTGCTGCTCGACGAGCCCGCCACCGGACTGGATCTGACGGCCCGGGAGCAACTGCTCGACAGCCTCGACCTGCTCCGGCACCAGCACCCCGAACTGGCCAGCGTGCTGGTGACGCACCACCTGGAGGAGCTGCCGGAGAGCACCACGCACGCCCTGCTGCTGCGGGACGGCGAGTGCGTCGCCGCCGGCAAGGTCGACGACGTCATCACCACCGAGCTGATCAGCGACTGCTTCGCGCACCCGATCAGGATCACCCGGCACGAGGGCCGCTGGACGGCCCGCGCGGCGGCCCGCCGGGCGGGGCCGTGGCCCGAGCCGCAGGGGCGCGCCGGTGCCTGAGGCGACGACCGGCGGCGCCGGGCCGAAGCGCCCCGGCGGCGAGCGGGCACACCGGGGCTGAGCGCCGGGGCGCGGTGGCGGCGGCCGGAGCCGGCCCGGCGGCGGGGCCGGCCGGGCCTGCGGGGTGATTCCCGTACAGCGGTGCCCGTCTCACCGGCATGTCCGCATGTCGGAGAGGTGGGGGCTGGTGTAGACGGACAAATCGATATTCCCTAAGGTATGCCTCAGCTAAGTCGAGGGGGCGCCGGTACCGCCGGTTCCGTCTCCTCCGCCTCGCCCTGCCCGCATTAGCCTGCCTTCCCGTGGAGCCCTCATGTCCGCCCGTCGTTCGACTGCAGCCTCGCTGCTCACCCTCGCCGTCGCGGCGGCCGTGCTGACCGGCTGTTCGCAGAAGAAGGACGACAAGTCGTCCGCCGACGCCGTGCAGGTGACCGCCTCGGACAGCGCGTGCGAGGTGTCCCGGACGTCCTTCCCGGCCGGGCACGTCAGCATCGAGGTCCAGAACAAGGGCTCGAAGTCCACCGAGGTCTACGTCTACGCCGCGGGCGACAAGATCGTCACCGAGCGGGAGAACATCGGCCCGGGCACCAAGGCCACCATCGCCGCCGAGATCAAGGCCGGCGAGTACGAGATCGCCTGCAAGCCGGGCATGGTCGGCGACGGCATCCGCCAGAAGATCACCGTCACCGGTGACGCCTCCGCCGCGGCCGGCTCGACCGACCCCCGGCTGACCGCCGCCGTCGACTCCTACCGCAAGTACGCGCAGGAGCAGGCCGACGCGACGATCCCGGTGGTGCAGCAGTTCGCGGACGCGGTCAAGGCCGGCGACCTGGAGAAGGCCAAGTCGCTGTTCGCGGCCTCGCGGGTGGGCTGGGAGCGCACCGAGCCGGTGGCCGAGAGCTTCGGCGACATCGACCCGAAGACCGACACCCGTGAGGACGGCCTGGAGGCCGGCCAGGAGTGGACCGGCTGGCACAAGCTGGAGAAGTCGCTCTGGGCCGACGGCGCGATCACCGACGCCGACAAGAAGCTCGCCGACCAGCTGGTGACGGACCTGAAGGACTGGCAGACGAAGGTCCCCACCGCCGAGATCACCGCGACCAGCATGGCCAACGGTGCCAAGGAGCTGCTGGACGAGGTCGCCACCGGCAAGGTCACCGGCGAGGAGGACCGCTACAGCCACACCGACCTGTCCGACTTCGCGGCCAACGTCGAGGGCGCCAAGTACGCCTACGAGCTGCTGAAGCCCGTCGCCGCCGAGAAGGACGCCGAGCTCTCCAAGACCCTGGACGGCGAGTTCGCCGCCCTCCAGGCCCTGCTGGCGAAGTACAAGCAGGCCGACGCCACCTACACCTCGTACGACAAGGTCACCGAGGCCGAGCGCAAGGCCTTCTCGGACGCGGTCAACGCACTGGCCGAGCCGCTCTCCAAGCTCGCCGCCGCGGTCGTCGTCAAGTAGTCCTGGGCGCCCCCAGCCTCCGGGGCGGCCGGACCTCCGGCCCGCCCCGACCCGATCACCCTCCACCACACCGCCGTGGCGGCCCCAGCGGCCGCCACGGCATCCGCGAGTCAGCACAGAGAAGGGCCGCCCGTCATGGACGCCGAGAGCGCGCAGCCGTCGGAGCAGTCGACCGGACAGCAGCAGAGCGGACAGGGGCCCGCCGGCGCGGCCCGGGGCGACGGGGCCGGGTCCGCCCCGCTCAGCCGTCGTGCGGTGATCGGTTGGGCGGGTGCGGGTGTCGCGTTGGGTGCGGC
>NZ_BNBO01000019.1:121485-142996 GCF_014655955.1 Kitasatospora indigofera | reverse complement strand
CAGCCGTCCGGACGGTCCGTCCGGACGGCTGACCGTGGGCGACCGGCGGAACAGCGACCGGCGGAACGACTGACCGGGCGGCACCCCACCCGGGGTTCAGGAGGCCCGGGGAGTCCGGGCCGTACTGCCGTTCCGGCGGGGCATGGTGGGCCCGCCGGCGGGGATCAGAAGGTGAGCTTCCAGCTGTCGATGTAGCCGGTGTCCTGCGCGGCCACGTCCTGGACCTTGAGCTTCCAGGTGCCGTTGGCGACCTCGCTGGACGCGTTCACCGTGTAGGTGGTGATCACGTTGTCCGCGGAGTCGCTGCTGCTGGAGCTCTTCAGCCGGTACGTGGAGCCGTCCGGGGCGACCAGGTCGATCACCAGGTCACCGCGGTAGGTGTGCTTGATGTCCACCCCGACCGCGAGCGCGGCGGGAGCGTTCCCGGTGCGGCCGGTGACGGTGACCGAGGAGGTCACGGCCGCGCCGTTGTCCGGGACGGCGACGTCGGCGGTGTTCTCGAAGACCGTCCCGGTGGGCGGGGTGGTCGTCCCGGTGCCCAGCGTCCAGAGCGCGTACGCGATCGCGTCGCTCATCCGGTCCAGCGCGACGTCGTTGATGTTGGCCGAGGTGTCGCAGGACTGGTGGTAGCAGCGGTCGAAGGCCTGGCCCGAGGTGCCGCCCCACTTGGCGGCCTGGGCACTGGTCTTGATGTAGTCGGCGCCGCTGAACAGGCCGCCGACCGGGATGCCCGCGTTCTTGAACGGCGAGTGGTCGGAGCGGCCGTCGCCCTCGGTCTCGGGCTCGGTGGCGACGCCGAGGCCGGAGAAGTAGGTCTGGAACAGCTGGTCCAGCGCGGCGGCGTCGTCGTAGACGAAGTAGCCGGGGTTGGGCGAGCCGATCATGTCGAAGTTGAGGTAGGCCTCGATCTTCGAACGGTCCGCGCTGGAGAGGCTGTTGACGTAGTTCTTGGAGCCGACCATGCCGGCCTCCTCGGTGCCCCACCAGCCGAAGCGCAGGTGCTTGGTGGGCTGCAGGGCGGCGCGGGAGACGGCCAGCGCCGCCTCCAGGATGCCGGCCGAGCCGGAGCCGTCGTCGTTGATGCCGGGGCCGGCCGTCACCGAGTCGAGGTGGGCGCCGACCATCACGACGTGCGAGGCGTCGCCGCCCGGCCAGTCGGCGATCAGGTTCCAGCTGGTGGCGCCGCTGTAGGTGTAGGACTGCAGCGTGGTGGTGAACCCGGCCGCGTCCAGCTTGCCCTTCACGTAGTCGATCGAGGCCTTGTAGCCCGCCTTGCCGTGGGCCCGGTTGCCGCCGTTGGCGGTGGCTATCGACTGCAGTTGGGCGAGGTGCGCCTTGACGTTGGCGACCGGGATGTCCGGTGCCGCCAGGGCGGCGGAGGGTGCGGCCGCCGGGGCGGCCGGCGCCGCCGGCCGGGCGGCCCGGGCGGCGGGGGCGAACACGGCGGCGGCGACGGAGAGGGCCGCCGCGGTCGCGAGGGCGGATCGGCGCAGGCGGGATCGCCGCAGGGCGCGCTGGCTCAATGGAGGCTCCAGATTCTGGTGGGGCAGAACGGAACGGACGTCAGGAACGGGCGGGTGGAGCCGGTCGGCCCCTCCCCGCACAGTTGACGCGACCATGATGATTAGGCCGGATAAAGGTTTCGTCAAGAGGCACCGCTCCCCGCCCCGCCGCCGGGCCGCTCCCCCGGGGCACCTCCCGGCCGTCCACCGGCCCGTCCAGCAGCGCGTCCGCCGGCCCGCCCCGGCCACCCCGCCCGCGCCGTCGCCCCACAAGCCGCACCCGCAAGCCCCACCCCACGCGCCCAGCCCGGGCACCGCCGCGCGTCCCCGAACCGCCGGGCCGCCGGCGCCGGGGCTCCGGACGCGACCCCGCCGCCGGACCTGGCCGGGCCCACCCGGGCGGCCCACACACGACCGCCCCGACCCCCGCCCCGAGTCGTACCGTGGACCATGGAGGCGGCGGTCATGCACTTCACGGGTACGTACTTCACCGACCGGACGGACGCCGGACGACAACTCGCCGCCCGGCTCGGGCACCTGCGCGGCGAGCCCCTCGTGGTGGTCGCCCTCCCGCGCGGCGGGGTACCGGTGGCCGCCGAGGTAGCCGAGGCGCTCCACGCCCCGCTCGACATCTGCGTGATCCGCAAGCTGGGCGTGCCCACCCAGCCGGAGCTGGGGATGGGTGCGATCGGCGAGGACGGCGCCCGGGTGATCAACGACCAGGTGGTCAGGATGGCGGGCGCCTCGCCCGCCCAGATCGCCCAGGTCGAGCGGACCGAACGGGCCGAGCTGGAGCGCCGGGCCGAGCGCTACCGCGGCGGCCGGTCGCCCGCCGACCTGCGCGGGCGCACCGTGGTGGTGGTCGACGACGGCGTCGCCACCGGCTCGACGGCCAGGGCGGCCTGCGAGATCGTCCGGGCGAGGGGCGCCGCCCTGGTGGTGCTCGCCGTACCGGTGGCGCCCAAGGACTGGACGGTCCGGCTGGGCGACGTCGCCGACCAGCTGGTCTGCGTCGCCACGCCGTCCCCGTTCTTCGCCATCGGCGAGTTCTACGAGGACTTCACCCAGACCGAGGACGCCGAGGTGCTGCGCTGCCTGCACCGGTTCGCCGGCCCGCCGGGCACCGACCGCGAGGTCACCGTGCTGGCCGACGGCAGCCGGCTCGGCGGCCGGCTCACCGTCCCGGACGGCGCCACCGGGGTGGTGGTGTTCGCGCACGGCAGCGGGAGCAGCCGGCACAGCCCCCGCAACCGCTTCGTCGCGGACGTCCTGAACCGGGCCGGGCTGGCCACCCTGCTGTTCGACCTGCTCACCGAGGCGGAGGAGCCCGACCGGCAGAAGGTCTTCGACGTGGCGCTGCTCGGCGGGCGGCTGGCCCAGGTCACCGACCGGCTGACGTACGAGCGCTGGGCGGTGGGCCTGCCGTTCGGCTACTTCGGTGCCAGCACCGGCGCCGCCGCCGCCCTCTGGGCCGCCGGCCAGGACGGCGCGCAGCCGGCGGCCGTGGTCTCCCGGGGCGGGCGCCCGGACCTGGCCGGCAGCTGGCTCGGCCGGGTCCGCGCCCCGACCCTGCTGATCGTCGGCGGCCGCGACCCGGTGGTGACCGAACTCAACGAACGGGCCCGCGAGCGGCTGCGCTGCCCCAACGAGCTGGCGGTGGTGCCGCACGCCACCCACCTGTTCGAGGAGCCGGGGACGCTGGCGGCGGCCGCGGGACTGGCCCGCGACTGGTTCCTGCGCCACCTCACCGGCCCGGCCCGGCCGGGGCCCGAGCACTCGTGAAGCCGACGGCCGGGCCCGCGCCACCCCCGCCGGGGACCGGGCAATCTGTGCAGCGCGGCGGCGGATTTCCTGCTCACCTTGTACACATTGAGCAGTGGAATCCCCACCTGTTGTGCAATCCGCCCGGCTGGAGCAAGCTCGGCGATCAACCGCACCGCCCACCCCCGCGGCGCGGACGCCTCACTGCGGAGGAAGACCGATGACCACCCAGTCACACGCCCTTGAGCTGACCCCCGAGGAGCGCGAGGCCGGCCTCGACGCCGAGCAGCTGCGCCGCCTGGTGGGCCTGGTCGAGCACGACCCCGCCGCCGACCCCTTCCCGGTGATCGCCCAGGACGCGGTGGTCTTCGTCGTCGGCAACGCCACCCTGACGGCCCAGCTGTACCAGGTCGTCTTCGGCATGGAGCTGGTCGCCTACTCCGGCCCCGAGACCGGCCGCCGCGACCGCAAGGCCTTCGTGCTGCGCTCCGGCTCCTGCCGCTTCGTGATCAAGGGCGGGGTGGCCCCGGACAGCCCGCTGCTGGAGCACCACCGCCGGCACGGCGACGGCGTCGTCGACCTGGCGATCGAGGTCCCGGACGTGGACAAGTGCATCGCGCACGCCCGCGCCCAGGGCGCCCGGATCCTGGAGGAGCCGAACGACGTCTCCGACGAGAACGGCACCGTGCGCCGGGCCGCGATCGCGACCTACGGCGAGACCCGCCACACCCTGGTCGACCGCTCCCGCTACCACGGCCCCTACCTGCCGGGCTACGTCGTCGCCGAGACCAAGGTGGAGCGCCCCGAGGGCGCCCCGAAGCGGCTGTTCCAGGCGCTCGACCACGCGGTCGGCAACGTCGAGCTCGGCCACATGAACGAGTGGGTGGGCTTCTACAACAAGGTCATGGGCTTCGTGAACATGGCCGAGTTCGTCGGCGACGACATCGCCACCGAGTACTCGGCCCTGATGAGCAAGGTGGTCGCCAGCGGCAACCACCGGGTGAAGTTCCCGCTGAACGAGCCCGCCGTGGCCAAGAAGAAGTCGCAGATCGACGAGTACCTGGAGTTCTACGGCGGCCCCGGCTGCCAGCACCTGGCGCTCGCCACCAACGACATCCTGACCACGGTGGACGTGCTGCGCTCGCGCGGCGTGGAGTTCCTGGCCACCCCCGACTCGTACTACGACGACCCGGAGCTGCGCGCCCGGATCGGCCACGTCCGGGTGCCGGTCGAGGAGCTCAAGAAGCGCGGCATCCTGGTCGATCGTGACGAGGACGGCTACCTGCTGCAGATCTTCACCAAGCCGCAGGGCGACCGGCCGACGGTGTTCTTCGAGTTCATCGAGCGGCATGGTTCGCTCGGGTTCGGAAAGGGCAACTTCAAGGCGCTCTTCGAGTCCATCGAGCGCGAGCAGGACCGTCGCGGCAACCTCTGACCGGGGTGCCGGCCGGCCGGGGGCAGCGCTCCCGGCCGGCCGGCCCGACCGGCCACCGATCGGCTCAAGGGAGAGCGGACCATGGCGCACTACCGGCAGCTGGGCAGCATTCCGCCCAAGCGGCACACCCAGCACCGCACCCCCGAGGGCGGGCTGTACTACGAGGAGCTGATGGGCGAGGAGGGCTTCTCCTCGGACTCCTCGCTGCTCTACCACCGGGGCATCCCGTCGGCCGTCGTGAACGCCGTGCCCTGGGAGCTGCCGGACCAGGCCACCGTGCCCAACCACCCCCTGCTCCCCCGCCACCTGAAGCTGCACGAGCTGTTCGCCGGCCAGGAGTGGAAGTCCGCCGACGTGGTCGCCGGGCGGCGGCTGGTGCTCGGCAACGCCGACGTCCGGATCAGCTACGTGGTGGCCGGCGCGCCGAGCGAGCTGTACCGCAACGGGCTCGGCGACGAGTGCGTGTACGTGGAGTCCGGCGCCGGCACGGTGGAGACCGTCTTCGGCTCGCTGGAGGTCGGCCGGGGCGACTACGTGATCATCCCCCGGGCCACCACCCACCGCTGGGTCCCCGCCGGGGACGAGCCGCTGCGCGCCTACTGCATCGAGGCGAACAGCCACATCACCCCGGTCAAGCGCTACCTCTCCAAGTACGGGCAGCTGCTGGAGCACGCGCCGTACTGCGAGCGGGACCTGCGCGGGCCGGCCGGGCCGCTGCTGGCCGAGACCGTCGCGGGCGAGGGCGGCGACGTCGACGTGCTGGTCAAGCACCGCGGCCCGAACGGGATCGCCGGCACCCGCTACACCGTGCCGCACCACCCCTTCGACGTGGTCGGCTGGGACGGCTGCCTCTACCCCTACGCCTTCAACATCGCCGACTACGAACCGATCACCGGCCGGATCCACCAGCCGCCGCCCGCCCACCAGGTGTTCGAGGGCAACGGCTTCGTGATCTGCAACTTCGTACCGCGCAAGGTCGACTACCACCCGCTGTCCATCCCGGTGCCGTACTACCACTCCAACGTGGACAGCGACGAGGTGATGTTCTACTGCGGCGGGGACTACGCCGCCCGCAAGGGCTCCGGCATCGCCCAGGGCTCCATCTCGCTGCACCCGGGCGGGCACACCCACGGGCCGCAGCCGGGCGCGTACGAGCGCAGCATCGGCGCCGAGTTCTTCGACGAACTCGCGGTGATGGTCGACACCTTCCGCCCGCTGGAGCTGGGCGAGGGCGGCCGGGCGAGCGAGGACCCGGGCTACGCCTGGACGTGGTCCGGCCGCGGGCCCGGCCGATGAGCCGGCGACCGCCCGGCGGGGAGGTCCCGCCGCTGTTCCGGGGCCTGTTCGACGACGCGGCGGTCTTCCCCCCGGGAGACCTGCCGCTCGTCCTCGCGGTGCCCGCGCACCGCGCGCACCGCACCGCCTGGTACGCCGCCGCGGTCGGGCCGTTCCTCTGCGGGGCGGCCCGGCTCGGCGAGTTGCCGTACCTGACGGAGGCTCCGCTGCGGGTCGGGATCGTGCTGCCGGGGGGCAGCGCGACCCTGCCGGCCGCACTGAGGACCGTCGCGGGCATCGGGCCGGGCGGGATCCTGCCGGCCGGCGTGGAGCTGGGCGGCGTGGGGCCCACCGCCGCGGACGTCCGGGCCGCCGTGGCGGCGCTGGACGCCCAGCTGCCGCCCGGTGTGCCCGCCGCCGTCGAACTCCCGCGCGGGGCGGGCCTGGAGGCCTCGCTGGACGCGCTCGCCGGGACGCCCTACCGGGCCAAGTTCCGCACCGGCGGGCTGAGCGCCGGGGCCTTCCCGGACGAGGAGGAGCTGGCGGGGTTCCTGGCGGGCTGCGCCGAGCGCGGCATCCCGTACAAGTGCACGGCCGGGCTGCACCACGCCGTCCGGCACACCGATCCGGCCACCGGCTTCGAGCACCACGGGTTCCTGAACGTCCTGCTGGCCGCCGTCGCCGCGGGGCAGGACGGCCGGGAGGGCGCGGCGCAGGCCCTGCGGGAGCGCTCGGGCGGTATCCTCGCGGGCGCCGCCTCCGGCCTGACCGCACCCCAGGTGGCGCTGGCCCGCGCCTCCTTCACCGCCTTCGGCACCTGCAGCATCGCCGAACCGCTGGACGACCTGGCCGGACTCGGCCTGCTGACGCCCCCCGCACCACCGCCCCTGGAGGACCGTTGACCACCGCCCGCTCCTGGCTCGCCTCCGCGCAGGACTCGCCGTTCGGCGTGCACAACCTCCCGTACGGGGTCTTCAGCACCGAGGCCCGCCCGGGCCGGCGCCGGATCGGCGTGCGGATCGGCGACTTCGTGCTGGACGCGGGCGGCGCGGCCCGGGCCGCCGGAGTGCCCTCCGTCCTGCTCGACGCCGACTCGCTGGGCCCGCTGCTGGCGGCCGGCCGGCCGGCCTGGGCGCAGATCCGGGCCGGGCTGACCGCCTGGCTCACCGACGAGTCCTACCGGGCGGCCCTCTCGCCGCTGCTGGTGCCGGTGGCCGAGGCCACCATGCACCTGCCGTTCGAGGTCGCCGACTACGTCGACTTCTACGCCTCCGAGCACCACGCCACCAACCTGGGCCGGATCTTCCGGCCCGGCGCCGAGCCGCTCACCCCCAACTGGAAGCACCTGCCGATCGGTTACCACGGGCGGGCCGGCACCGTGGTGGTCTCCGGCACGCCGGTGGTCCGCCCGCACGGGCAGCGCAAGGCGCCCGCCGACGCCGTGCCGGACTTCGGTCCCACCCGGCGCCTGGACATCGAGGCCGAGATCGGCTTCGTCGTGGGCACCCCGTCCGAGCTCGGCACGCCCGTGCCGATGGACGGCTTCGCCGAGCACGTGTTCGGCGTCTGCCTGGTCAACGACTGGTCCGCGCGCGACATCCAGGCCTGGGAGTACGTACCGCTCGGCCCGTTCCTGGGCAAGTCCTTCGCCACCTCGGTCTCCCCCTGGATCGTCCCGCTGGAGGCGCTGGAGCACGCCCGGGTCGCGCCGCCGGCCCGGGACGTCGAGCCGCTGCCGTACCTGGACGACCGGGGCGGCGAGCCCTGGGGGCTGGACATCGCCATGGAGGTCCGGCTGAACGGGCACACCGTCTCCCGGCCGCCGTTCGCCACCATGTACTGGACCGGCGCCCAGCAGCTCGCCCAGATGACCGCCAACGGCGCCTCGCTGCGCACCGGCGACCTGTTCGCCTCCGGTACGGTCAGCGGCCCCGCGAAGGAGACCCGCGGCGCGCTGATCGAGCTGACCTGGAACGGCGAGGACCCGGTCAAGCTGCCCGACGGCAGCACCCGGGCCTTCCTGGAGAACGACGACGAGGTCACCATCACCGCGACCGCGCCGGGCCCGGACGGCGCCGTGATCGGCTTCGGCGAGGTCACCGGCCGCGTCCTGCCCTGACCGGCCCGGGCCGTACGGGCGGCGCCGACGCCCGTACGGCCGCCCGGCGGGCCGGGCCGGCGGGGCGGGTACGGTGTCGGGGAGATCTTGCACGGCACCGAGCGGACGGGAGCGGCCCGATGACCACCGAGGTACAGCTGCACAGGGACGGCCGGGCCGGCCGGATCGTGCTGGACCGCCCGCGGGCGCTCAACTCGCTCACCCACGGCATGCTGACCGCCGTCCGCGAGGCGCTCGACAGCTGGGCCGCGGACGACTCGGTGGCCACCGTGGTGCTCACCGGCGCCGGCGAACGCGGCCTCTGCGCGGGTGCGGACATCCGGGCGATCCACGACGACGCCAAGGCGGGCGGGGCCGGCGCCCGCGCGTTCTTCCGGGACGAGTACCGGCTGAACGCGCTGATCGCCCGCTACCCCAAGCCGTACGTCGCGGTGATGGACGGCATCACCATGGGCGGCGGGGTCGGCCTCTCCGCCCACGGCGGCCTGCGGATCGTCACCGAGCGCTCCACCGTGGCGATGCCCGAGACCCGGATCGGGCTCGTCCCGGACGTCGGCGGCAGCCTGCTGCTGGCCCGCGCCCCCGGCGAACTCGGCACCCACCTGGGCCTCACCGCCGCCTCGATGGACGCCGGCGACGCGCTGCTCTGCGGCTTCGCCGACCACTTCGTCCCCGGCGCGCGGCTGGCCGCCTTCACCGCCGCCCTGGCCACCGCCGACCCGGCCGAGGCCGTGCGGGAGTTCGCCGCGCCCGCCCCGGCCGCGGGCCTGGCCGGGCAGCGCGACTGGATCGACTCCTGCTACGCGGCCGGCACCGTGGAGGAGATCGTGGAGCGGCTGCTCGCCGCCGGCGTCCCGGAGGCCAAGGAGGCCGCCGAGCAGATCCTGGCCAAGTCGCCCACCGCGCTGAAGGTCACCCTCGCCGCGCTGCGCCGGGCCCGCGGGCTCGACTCGCTGGAGGCGGCGCTGGACCAGGAGTACCGGGTCTCCTGCGCCGCCCTGGACGCCCCCGACCTGGTCGAGGGGATCCGGGCCCAGGTGGTCGACAAGGACCGCGATCCGCACTGGTCCCCCGCCACCCTCGCCGAGGTCTCCGCGGCCGACGTGGACCGCTTCTTCGCCCCGCGCGGGGCGGACGAACTCGGACTGGCCCGAACCGCCGGCTGGTGACCACCGTCTCGCATGCCAAGACTGGCGCCCGGCGGGGCCCGTCGTGGATCGTGGGACCGTCAGGGCGCGCCTCGTGCCGCCGGAGCAGGGAATGGGAGTCAATGGCGATGACCGACGACATGTCGACCGAGTACGAGACCATCCTCGTCGAGCGCAAGGGCCGGGTCGGCCTGATCACCCTCAACCGTCCCAAGGCGCTCAACGCGCTCAACAACCAGCTGATGAACGAAGTGGTCACGGCCGCCACCGCCTTCGACCGGGACCCGGACATCGGCTGTCTGGTCGTCACCGGCTCGGAGAAGGCCTTCGCGGCGGGCGCGGACATCAAGGAGATGCAGGGCAACGGCTTCCCCGACGTCTACCTGGACGACTGGCTGGGGCCGTGGGACCGCCTCGGGCAGCTGCGCAAGCCGGTGGTGGCGGCGGTGGCCGGGTTCGCGCTGGGCGGCGGCTGCGAGCTGGCCATGCTGTGCGACATCCTGCTGGCGGCCGACACCGCCAAGTTCGGGCAGCCGGAGATCAAGCTCGGCGTCATTCCCGGGATCGGCGGCTCGCAGCGCCTGACCAGGGCGATCGGCAAGGCCAAGGCCATGGAGCTGTGCCTGACCGGCCGGATGATGGGCGCCGAGGAGGCCGAGCGGGCCGGGCTGGTGTCCCGGATCGTCCCCGCGGCCGACCTGCTGGCGGAGGCGCTCGCCACCGCCGAGACGGTGGCGGCGATGTCCGCGCCGGCCGCGATCATGATGAAGGAGAGCGTCAACCGGGCCTTCGAGACCACCCTCGCGGAGGGCGTCCGGTTCGAGCGCCGGCTGTTCCACGCGGCGTTCGCGACGGCCGACCAGAAGGAGGGCATGGCGGCGTTCGCCGAGAAGCGCACCCCGGACTTCCGGCACCGCTGAGGCCGGTGCGCCCGGCCTCGGGCCCGCGCCGGGCCCGGTCCGCCCGGGGCCGCGTGGCGGCCGCCCGGGGGGCCGGGCCGCTCCCCGGCCCCCGGCGAGTACCCGGGGCCCGGTCAGTCGTCGTTCGGTACCGGGGTGTTGAGCCGGGCCAGGCCGCTCCGGGTGGCGGCGACCACCACCCGGTCGCCCGGCACCAGCCGCCGGGTGCGGTCGGCGTGGTTCCAGAGGTACTCCCTGGGGCGCCGGGCGTGCCGGACGGCGATCACCCGCACCCCGCCCGGGTCCTCGATGTCGTGCTGGTTCATGCCGGCCAGCCCGCCGCCCTCGTCGGCCCGCAGTTCGGCGATCAGCAGGACGTGCCGGAAGACCGAGAGCGTGCCGAGCACCTCGCGCCCCATCAGGGCCGCGGCGAAGGCCGGGGCGGACAGGTAGGAGACCGAGCGGGAGGCCGCGTTGTCCAGCGTCGCGTAGACGTGGTGGGCGAAGTTGTCGTCGAAGAGCCGCAGCACGACCCGCAGCCCCGGCCTGACGGCGCGGGCCTCCAGGGCGGCCTCCAGGTTGGCCGCGTCGTCGTTGGTGACGGCCACCACCGCCCGGGCGCGGTGGATCCGGGCCCGGCGCAACTGGGTCTCCAGGGTGGCGTCACCGACCACCACCGGGATCCCCAGGGTGCGGACGGCGGCGACGCCCCGGGCCTGCGGGTCGCGTTCGACGCAGACCACCGGGACGCCCAGTTCGTGCACCAGGGCCGCCACCCGGGTGCCCACGTTGCCGAGGCCCACCACCACGACGTGCTCGCGGGTGCCGGCGCCGGGGTTGCGGGCCGGGCCGCGGCGGCCGGAGGCCAGCACCTCCACCATGATCGCGGTGGCCACCGGGGCGAAGGTGATGCCGCAGAACGTGATGACGACCTGTGCGACCCGCTGCCAGGTCCCGCCGGTGCCGCCGCTGCCGCCGCCGGGCTGGTCCGGCTGGGCGGCGCCGGCGAGGTCCAGCAGGGCCAGGTAGAGCGTCCAGCCGAAGTCGCGGTTGAGGTACCAGATCACCGCGAAGGAGAACAGGACGGCGGCCAGCGCGGTGAGCAGGACCAGCCGCAACCGGGCGCTGGTGACGTAGCGCAGGGTGTCGAGCAGCCGCCAGCGCAGCCGCCGGAACCACGGGATCCGGACGGACGGCTCGCTCGGCAGGCTCTGCAGGGCGGCCACCCCGGCCGCCGGGTCCGCGACGGCCTCGGCGTCGGCTTCGGGCGCGGGAGCGGGTGCGGGTGCGGCTTCCGGTCCAGGTACGGCCTCGGGGGCGGGACCGGGTTCAGGATCGGGGTCTGCGGCCGGGCCCGGGTCCGCAGCGGGCTCCGGGCCCACGACGGGCTCCGGGCCGCCGGCCGGCCCCGGAGCGCCGGGCGGCCCGCCGGCGGGGCGGACCGGTCCGTCGTCGCCGAACCGCCGGGCGAGTTCGATGAACTCGGCGGACCTGCCGCCGAGGTCGGGCAGCAGGCGCAGCCGGCCGAGGTCCTGCCGGTCGATCCGGTCGGCGACCACGCAGACCTGGCCGGAGTCGATGTCCTCGTCGTAGGCGACGTACAGGAAACGGTCGCCGACCCGGACGGAGTTGGGGCGGGAGAGCGCCGCGTTGGCGAAGGCCGGGGCGGCGGTGGCGGAGCCGGAGAGCGCGGTGCCGTTGTGCAGCAGGCGCTCGATGTTGTCGCCGAGGCGCTGGTTGAACATCCGCAGCACGATCCGGATGCCGGGGTTGTGGCCCTGGGCGCTGAGCGCCGCGTGAATGTGGTCCTGGTCGCTGCCGTCGACGAGCGCGATGCCGCGGGCGGTCTCCACCCGGGCCGCCCGCAGGGCCTCGTCGGTGAGGCTGGCGTACTCCACGACGGCCGCCACGCCGGGGATCTGCTCGATCCGCGGGGCGTGGTCCCGGGTGCGGTCAGGGACGAGGGCGACGACGGGGACGTCGTAGTGCTCGACGAGTTCCAGGACCAGCCGGTGGGCCAACGCGTTGCCGCCGCACACGATGTAGTGCTGCTGCGGCTGCTGCTCGACCGAGGGGCTCCCCCACCCTTCATGAGTCATATCGTCAGATCCTACTGATGCGAAGGGTGTTGCGGGTGACCGCGGGATGGCCAAGGGGCGATCTCTCCCCGGGCCGGACGGAGGGAAGCGGGCCCCGCACGCCCCCGCGCCCCCGCGCCGGGCCTTCGCCGGCCGGTCGCCGCGGCCGGTCGCGCAGCGCCCGGGGCCCGGGAAGGGTCGAGTCCGATTTCCGCCGGACACCGCCCGGCGGAACCCGCAGAGTGGTGGTGAGGCACACCGAGGACGCACGAACAGGACGACGGCTGAGATGACTGTCCACACGACGATCGACAGCCCGCTGGGCACCCTGCTGCTGGTGGGCGAGGAGTCCCCGACCGCGGTCGGCGGCACCGCACTGGCGGCCGCCTGCGTACCCGGCACCAGACGCGCCGTGACCGTCCGCCCCGGCTGGCGGCACGACCCGGCGGCCTTCGAGGTGATCGCCGACCGGTTCGCCCGGTACTTCGACGGCGGCCTGACCCGGTTCGACCTGGAGTGCACGGTCACCGGCACCGATTTCCAGCGCCGGGTCTGGGCGACCCTGGACGCCATCCCGTACGGGAGCACCACCACGTACGGCCGGCTGGCCGCCGCGCTGGGCCTGCCGAACGGGGCGCGGGCCGTGGGGGCCGCCAACGGGGCCAACCCGCTGATGATCGTCCGTCCGTGCCACCGGGTGATCGGCGCGGACGGCTCGCTGACCGGCTACGCGGGCGGGACGGAGCGCAAGCGACAGCTGCTCGTCCTGGAGGGCGCGGCGGCCGCCCTGGCCGGCTGGCCGGAGTCCGTAGCATCCTCGTAGCAGGAACGGGCAAGGAAACCAGGAACGGCAGGACAGCGGCTGTGGACGCGCTCTTCCCCCTCCCCGACGGCCTCCCCGACGGCCCTCCCGACCCCCGCCCCGGGGACCCCGGAGCCAGGACGGAGATCGCGCCGGGTGCCGTCCACGTCCCGGGCTGGCTGGACCTCGGCCGGCAGCGGGAGCTGGTCGCCGCCTGCCGGGGCTGGGCCGTCGGGCCGGTGCCGATCCGGCACACCCGGCTGCCGCGCGGGGGCGTGATGTCGGTGCAGACGGTCTGCATCGGCTGGCACTGGCAGCCGTACCGGTACACCCGGGTCGCGGAGGACGTGAACGGCCGGCCGGTGGCGCCCTTCCCCGGCTGGATGGTGGAGCTGGGCCGGCGCGCCCTCGTCGAGGCCTACCAGGACCCGGCGGCCGGCCAGGACTGGACGCCCGACACCGCGCTGATCAACTTCTACCAGGGCGAGGCGAAGCTCGGGATGCACCAGGACAAGGACGAGAAGTCCGACGCCCCGGTGGTCTCGCTGAGCATCGGCGACACCTGTGTCTTCCGGTTCGGCAACACCGAGACCCGCACCAGGCCCTGGACGGACGTCGAACTGGCCTCCGGCGACCTTTTCGTCTTCGGCGGGCCGTCCCGCTTCGCGTACCACGGCGTGCCGAAGGTGCGCCCCGGCACCTGCGACCCGGCCTGCGGCCTGGCCGGCGGGCGGCTGAACATCACCATGCGGGTGACCGGGCTCAGCGGCTGACACCGGGCACCGTCGGCCGGGCCGCCGGTGCCCGGGCCGGTTCAGCCGCGCGGCCTCGGGGCGGTGCCGGCCACGAACACGGCGCTCTCCAGCAGCTCCGCGGTCAGCCGGACGCCGGTGAGGCGCTCGGCCAGGGCGAAGGCGGCCTCCGTGTGCAGCGTGTGGTCGTGCTCGTCGCCCTCGGTGAGGTCGAAACCCGCCTCCCGCATGATCCCGGCCGCCGCCCCGGCCTCGCTGCCGTCCCGCCGGGCCGGGAAGAGCGGCTCGAAGTGCAGGAGGTTGTGGCCGTCCCGCTGCCAGTGGAAGTGGTCGACCGCGTTCACGTTGCGGAAGTGCGAGACCAGCCGGGTGCCCGCGGAGAGCGCGGCGAGCACCGGGGCGGCGATGCCGAGGTACCCGTTCGGCTCGACCGCCAGCGCCCACCCGCCGAGCGGGGTGGCGGCGATGAACAGCCGGTCGCCGTCGTACTCGTCCCAGGCGTCGTACGCGGCCTCGACCAGCTCGGACACCCCGGTGTGGCGCTCCTCCGGCTCCGCCCCCGCCCGGCGCAGCAGCTCCTCGGGGGACACCCCCTCGACCAGGGTCAGGCAGTAGGCCTCGCGCAGCCCGGGGAAGGCCTCGGAGAACCAGCGGTAGTCGGTGGCGTGTGCGGTCATGGGCCCACCCTCCCAGGCAGCTGTGACACCGTCGGCCCCGGCGTCCGTCCCGGGCCCTGTCCCTGCGCTCCTGTCCCTGCACTCCTGCTCCTGCTCCTCCGCTCCTGTCCCCGCCCCCTGGCCCGGCCTCAGCTCCAGACCGGTGCGTCGGTGCCCCAGCGCCCCGGCGGGCGGGACCAGTCGGTGGGCCCGCCCTCGTACCCGGCCGGGGGCGGCGCGTACCGCAGCCGGCCGATCGGGGAGTCCCGCTCGGCGAGCCGAGGAACGGGGCCGGACGGCCCGGCGGCGGCCTCCGCGACGACGGGCCGGATGCCGTGCAGCAGCCAGTCGGCCGTGCCCGCGAGGGAGAGCCGCAGGAGACGGCCGCCGCCGGTGGCGCCGCGGTCGGTCAGGGCCCGCAGGACGGCGGCGGCCAGCAGGTAGCCGGTGCCGTGGTCCAGGGCCTGGGCGGGCAGCGCGCCGGGGCGGCCGTCCGGTCCGGCCTCGATCGTGGCGATGCCGGTGCCCGCCTGGACCAGGCTGTCGAAGCCACGCCGGCCGGACCACCGGCCGCTCCGGCCCCAGGCGTCGAGCTGCCCGACGACCAGGCCGGGCCGGCGCTCCAGCAGGGCCTCCGGGGCGAGGCCGAGGCGGTCCAGGGCGCCGGGGCGGTAGCCGGTGACGACGACGTCGGCGCCGGCGAGCAGGTCCTCGAAGACGGCCCGGTCGGCGGGGGCGGCCAGGTCGAGGCGGGTGGAACGCTTGCCGAAGCCGGTGTCGGCGTGCGCGTCCGCGGACTCCGGGAGGTGCGGCGGGTCGATCCGCAGGACGTCGGCACCGAACAGCGCCAGGGTCCGGGTGGCGACCGGGCCGGCGATCACCCGGGTGAGGTCGAGGACCCGGATCCCCGTGCAGGGCAGCGGCGCGCCGGCGAGCGGCCGGGCGGCGGCCTCGCCGACGCGGACGGCCTCGACCAGCGGGTGCCCGGCCGCCGGACCGGGCGCCGCCACGGCGACGGCCAGCGCGCCCGCCGCGTACGCCCGCTCCTGGACCTGCTCGGCCGGCAGCTCGCGCAGGACCGCCGCCAGCCTGTGCACGGCGGCCTCGTCCTCGCCGTCCGGGAGGCCGAGCGCGGCCAGCAGCCGGGCCCGGTGGTGCGGGTAGTTGGCGTGCGTGCGGACCCAGCTGTCGGCGGTCCGCCAGAAGCCCGACAGCGGCGCGAAGGTGGTCGCGGCCCGGCCGTCTATCCGCAGATGGCGCTCGCTGACGAAGGCGGTGGCGACCGCGTCCTCGTCGGTCCGGACGGCGGGCACGGCCCGCCCGCCCCGGGCCGCGGTGAGTTCGGCCGCGGCGAGCGAGCACGCCGCCACGGTGGCCCGCGCCAGCTCCCGCACCGGCAGCCGGGCGTCCGGCAGGCCGGGCGGGCCGTGGAAGGAGACCCGCTCCAGCAGCGCTTCGTCACCGCCGAGTGCGGTCCAGGCGTGGGCGGTGGCGGCGTCAGGTCCCGGTGTCATACCGGGCATTGTGCTGCACGGGTGCCCGCGGGCGGCGCCGCCCCCGCCTGGCCGACGGTCGTCGCGCGCCGCCGGGAGCAACCGGGCGCGGCCGCTCCGGACGGCCCGGCGGGCCCGGACGGGGCGGCTCGGATCGGGCCGGGCCGGCCCGGCTCAGGCCGCCGGCGTGCCGAAGGTGAAGGGGAGCGACTTCACCCGGTTGTCGAAGTTGGACGGCACCAGCTCCGGCGCGCCGGTCGCGCGCAGGTCGGGCAGCCGGGTGAACAGCTCGCGCAGCAGCACCTTCATCTCCTGGCGGGCCAGGTGGGCGCCGAGGCAGTAGTGCGGGCCACCGCCGCCGAAGCCGAGGTGCGGATTGGGCGAGCGGGTGATGTCGAAGGCGTCCGGGTCGGCGAAGACGGCCTCGTCCCGGTTGGCCGAGCCGAAGAAGAGCACCACCTTGTCGCCCTGGGCCAGCCGGGTGCCGTTCAGCTCGTGGTCGGCGGCGAGGGTGCGGCGGAACTGGATGATCGGCGTCGCGTGCCGGATGATCTCGTCGACCGTGCCGCCGAGGTGCCGGTCGAAGTCGGAGAACAGCAGTTCGCGCTGCCCGGGGTGTTCGGTGAGCAGGCTGAGCCCGTGGGTGAGCGCGTTGCGGGTGGTCTCGACGCCGGCCACCAGCAGCAGCGAGAAGAAGGCCCCCAGCTCGCGGCCGGTGAGGTGGCGGCCGTCGACGTCGGCGGTGACCAGGGCGGAGATCAGGTCGTCGGCGGGGTGGCGGCGGCGCTCGCGGCCGAGGTCGGCGACCATGCCCTGCATCCGGGCCAGGGCACGCAGTCCGCGGCCGGGGATCCGGATCCGGCTGCGCAGCGGCCGGTCGACGCCGGTGTGCTCGGAGGCGTGGTTGACCTGGTCGAGGATGGCGCGCCGGGGCTCCTCGGGGATGCCCATCATGTTGCAGATGACCTGGAAGGGCAGCTCGGCGGCGACGGAGCTGACGAAGTCCGCCGGGCGCCGCTCGATCACCCCGTCGACCAGCCGGGCCGCGACCCGGCGGATGTCGTCCTCGGCCCGGGCCAGCAGACGGGGGGTGAAGGCCCGGGAGATGATCCGGCGCAGCTGGGCGTGCCGGGGGTCGTCCAGGTTGACCATCGAGTCGCCGAACAGGGTGCGGACCCAGCGGGCGGGTTCCGGGGTGGTGACGCCGGGGCCGCTGATGAAGACGCCGGCGTTCCGGCTGGCCTCGACCACGTCGGCGTGCCTGACCAGCGCGTGGAAGCCCTTGGCGGGGTGCTTGCCGGCGGCAGGGCGTTCGGTGAAGAAGACCGGGCCGGGGAGCCTGCGGAGTTCGGCGAAGGCGCTCGCCCGGGCGGTGGGCGGGAGTTTCCAGAACCGCGGGTCGGCGAGGTCGATGTCGGTCCGGACGGATCCCGCTCCGGTGGAAGTCCCCGCGACTGCGCTCATGGTCCCTCTCCCTGTGCCTGTCGGTGCCCACATTTAGCGGGCACCGACTGGTTCGGTGTCAAACCATGCTTATTTCCCTAAGGTATGACTGATCGTCGTGCCGTCCGGGTGCGGAGACCCGGACGGCGAGCGAGTACCGGTCTCAGACCCGCGCGTGCGAGGTGATGTCCGCGCCGAACTCCTCGATCATCGCCGGGGTGACGGTCGGCCTGGCCTGCTCGATCGCGCCCAGGTAGTCCCGGGTGCCCGCGCCCTCGGTGCCGTCCGGCGCGGTGAGGTCCCGCTCGAAGGCGCTCTGGGCGGCGACCCGGGCGGCGTGCTCGATGTCCGCCGGGGTGAACAGGTCGCTGGCGGCGACCAGCACGTCCAGGTCCACGTCCGCGCGGCCGGCCGCGTAGCGGGACCAGATCGCCGCCCGGGCCGCCGGGTCCGGGGTGCCGATCGGGATCAGGTAGTCGAAGCGCCCCGGGCGCAGGAAGGCCGGGTCCAGCGAACGGACCGAGTTGGTGGCGCACACCAGCAGCCGCTCCTCGCCCTCCCGGAACCCCGGGATCAGCTTCAGCAGCTCGTTGGTCACCCCGTGCATGCCACCCTGCACGCCTTCGGTCCGGACCGGCGCGATCTCCTCCACCTCGTCGATGAAGACCAGGGCCCGCTCCAGCTGCCCGATCCGGGCGAAGGCGTCCCGCAGGGCGGCCGCCAGGTTGCCCTCGTCCGCCAGCCTGGACGGCAGCAGCTCCACGAACGGCCAGCCCAGCCGCGAGGCGATGGCCCGGGCGAAGGTGGTCTTGCCCGTCCCGGGCGGCCCGAACAGGGCGATCGCCCGCGGCGCCCGCACCCCGTGCCGGGCGGCCCGCTCCGGCTCGGCGAGCGGCAGCACCACCCGCCGCTCGATCAGGTTCTTCTCCGCCTCCATCCCCGCGACCCGCTCCCACAGGTCGCCGGGGAGCAGCCGCCCGCCCAGCTCCTCCAGCAGGCCGGTCGCCGGGCCGCCGGCCGGCTCGGTCTTCTCGAAGTACGCGGCCGCCGGGCGCCGGGCGTACCCCGCGTTGTGCAGGCCCTCCCCCAGCAGCTCCTCCTCCGGCAGCACGTAGGCGATCCGCCGCACCCGGCCCGCGACCAGGCGCCGCTCCAGCTCGCGCAGCAGCGAACTCGCCAGACCGCGGCCGCGCCAGGCCGGCGCGATCGCGATCCGCATCACCCAGGCCCGCTCCCCCGCCACGCAGGCCAGTGCCGCCCCGATCGGGGTGCCCTGGTGCACCGCGACCACCGCGGGCTGGCGGGACGTCAGCGCCCCGATGCACTCCGCCAGGGAGAACACGGACTCCTGGCCCAGCTCCGCCGTGGTGTCGATCAGATGGACGACCGCCGCAAGATCGTCCTCGCGGTAGTCGTGGATCAGCCAGTTCACCGGTGCCGCCTCTCGTCGCCGTGGTCCCCGAACGCTAGGGGCGACGGCTGCCGCCGGGCCCGCACCGGAACGGACAAGGACGCCGGCGGGATTCGGACGATCCGCACCTACCCGGACGGCGGCCGGAGCCCCCGTCCGCCGTCGCCGGGCAGCCGGCGCCGAGCCCTGGGCACCGGGCCGGCGGGCGTCCCGGGCACCTGCCCGCGGTGCTCCGGCCCCGGGCGGGAAGCCCGCCCCGGCCGTCGGGCCCGGCTATCGTGACCGGATGGCCGACCACCGTGCTGATCCGCCCACCGACCCGCCGGCCGCCCGGACGCTCCAGGACGACCTCGGGCTGGCCGTCCGGCTCGGCGCGGTCCGGCGGGTGGTGTCGCTGGTGCCCTCGCTGACCGAGGCGGTGGCCGTCACCGCGCCCGGCCTGCTGGTCGGCGCCACCGACTGGTGCACCCACCCGGCGGACCTCATGGTCGCCAGGATCGGCGGCACCAAGAACCCGGACGTCCCGGCGATCGTCGCGCTGGCGCCCGACCTGGTGCTCGCCAACGAGGAGGAGAACCGGCTCCCCGACCTGGACGCCCTGCGGGCCGCCGGCCTGCCCGTCTGGGTCACCGGGATCCGCACCCTGGACGAGGCGCTGGCCTCCCTGGACCGGATGCTCGGCCTCGCCTGCGGCCTGCCCCGGCCGGCCTGGCTGGACGAGGCGGAGGCCGCCTGGCGGGGCGTCCGGCCGCCCGCCCGGCCGCTGCGCGCGGTGGTCCCGGTCTGGCGCCGGCCCTGGATGGTGCTCGGCCGCGACACCTTCGCGGGGGACCTCCTGCGCCAGCTGGGCGCCCCGCCCCTGCACGCCGACCACCCCGAGCGCTACCCGGCCGTCCCCGTCGGTGAACTCAACGCCGCCCGCCCGGACCTGGTCGTCCTGCCGGACGAGCCGTACCGCTTCACCGCCGAGGACGGCCCTGAGGCCTTCCCCGGTGTGCCCGCCGCCCTGGTCAGCGGGCGGCACCTGACCTGGTACGGCCCCTCACTGGCCGAGGCGCCGACGCTGCTCGCCGCCCAGTTGGCCGCCCGCCTGCCCGCCGTGACCGGGGCCGAGCACGGGGAAGCGATCCGGGACGGGGACGGGAACCGGTAGAGGAACCGGGGCGCGGACGATATCCGGGAGGGGAACCGGGGCGGGGACGATATCCGGGAGGGGAACCGGGGCGGGGACGCGAACGGCGCGGGGGTCTCCCCGGCGCACTGACGGCCGGGGAACGGCCGAGCCACGGCCGGGGCCCTGGTGACCACCCGTCGGACCGCCCACCGTAGGATGACGCTTCTTTCGAGCATGGTTCGTCCATGGGGGGATGGTTCCGGATGCACACGAAGTCTGCGCGGCGGGCGACGGTTCTGGTCACGACGGTGGCCCTGTCCGGCGCGCTGCTCACGGCCTGCGGTCACAAGTCGCAGGGGGACGCGAGCGACGCGGCCGCTGCCACCCCGGTGGCCGCCGGCTCCACCGCGACCGCGAGCGGCTCACCGTCGCCGACGCCGACGGCGAGCGAGAGCCCGAGTGCGTCTCCCAGTGCCTCGGGCAGCCCTTCGGCCAAGGCGACCACCGCCGCCCCCAGCAAGAGCGCCACCGCGAAGCCGTCCGCGACGCCCACCAAGGCAGCCGCGCCTCAGGCGGCGGCCCCGGCGCCCGCACCTGCACCGGTCGCCAAGCCCGGCCCGGCGGCCCCGCCGCCGCCGGCCCCGGCCACCACCCACGTCCCGCCGCTGCAGAGCTCCTGCAAGCCGAGCTACCCGCGGCCGAACGACCCCAAGGCCGCCGTCGGCGCCGCGCTGACCGCCGCCGCCGGCCAGTCCCGGGTGCTGAACCTGAGCAACGGCGGCACCGACAAGATGCCGCCGCTGCCCGCCAACCTGGTCAAGGCCATCGCCTGGCAGGAGAGCGGCTGGCAGTCCGGCATCCTCGCCTGCGACGGCGGCATCGGCACCATGCAGGTCATGCCGGCCACCGTCACCTGGATGAACGGCAAGTTCGCCGCCAAGTCGGACCCGGAGACGCTGGAGGGCAACGTCCAGCTCGGCACCCAGCTGCTCGACTGGCTCGTCGCGTACTACGGCGACTCCGGCTTCGGCGGCAAGTACGACCTCGCCCCGGACCCGGCCACCGGCAAGACCCCGCTGCTCGACCTGGTGATCGCCGCCTACAACGCGGGGGCCGGCAACGTGCACTACAACACCGTCACCGACCCGGTCACCAACACCACCACCGGCAGCCTGGTCATCCCGAACCCCAGCTACGTCGCCAACGTGAAGGCCCTGATGGCCAGCGCCCCCTGGAACGCCGCCGGCTGACCGCCGGCAGCCGGTACGGAGGGCCTACGGCACCTCGGCGCCCGGCACGCACGAGAGCCCGGCGGACGGATCCGCCGGGCTCTCTGCTGCTACGGGGTACCTCGGTGGAGCAGGGGGTCAGCCACGGGCCTCGGACACCGCGGTGCCCAGGGCCTCCTTGATCCGGGGACCGAGCCGCGCGAAGCCGAACTCCTTCATCGCCGCGCGCAGCAGCTCCTCGTCGGTACGCTCGACGGCGTCACCGTCGATCCACCGCACCACGGCGAGCAGCTCGGCGGCCGAGTAGGCCGTGACGGGCTTGCCCGGCGTGAAGTCCGGCTTCTTCGGACGACGAGGACGAACGGCCTTGGCCGACTCGGCCGCCTCGGCGACC
>NZ_BNBO01000019.1:0-121390 GCF_014655955.1 Kitasatospora indigofera | reverse complement strand
GCGCCTCAGCGACCTCAGCGACCTCAGCGACCTCAGCGACCTCAGCGACCTCAGCGACCTCAGCGACCGGCGCAGGATCCACGACCGCGACGACGGGCGCGACCTCGGGCTCGGCAGCCTCGGGCTCCACGACCTCGGACGTTGCCTCGGTGTGCACCTCGGCGACAACCTCGACGGTCTCAGTGACCTCGGCGGCCTCGGCGACGACCTCGATCTCGGCGACCTCGGCAACGTCAGCCTCGGGCTCGGCAGCCTCGGCGACTACCTCAACCTCGGCGGTCTCGGCGGTCTCAGTGACCTCGGCGGCCTCGGCGACGACCTCGACCTCAGCGACCTCGGCGGTCTCGGTGACCTCGACGACCTCGGCAACGTCAGCGACCTCAGCCTCGACCTCAGGCTCGGCAACCTCAGCCGCCACGGCCGCCGGCTCGACGGCCTCGACGACGTCAGCGACGTCGACAACCTCAGCCTCGGCCTCGACCTCGGCCGCCGCCACGGCCAGCGCCGCGTCCTCGGTGGCGGGCGCCGGGATGGTGATCACGGCCTCCGTCTCCACCTCGGGGACGACCTCGGCCGGTGCCGCGACCTCGACGGTCTCAGCGGTCTCAGCGGTCTCGACGACCGCAGCGATCTCGGCGACCTCGACCTCGACCTCGGCGTCGGCGTCGGCGTCGGCGTGGCCGTCACGCTGGCCGCCGGCCAGGGCCTGACGGGCGGCGTCGGCGCCACCGATGTGACGCTGGTAGGCGGCATCGGCGGCACGGCGGTCGGCGCGGGCCGCCGTCAGCTCGGTGAGGAGTTCGGCGAGACCGTTCTCCTCAAGGGTGGCGCGCAGCCCGCGGATGGTGGGCAGGCGGTACAGGGTGCCCTCGTCGTCGGCCAGGCGCTCGACCAGCGCGGTGAGCTCCTCGAAGGTCAGGGCGTCCAGGTCGCGGGCCGGCAGCAGCCGGGCGAGTCCGACGAGCCCGGCGTTGATCGCCTCGAAGGCCTGCGCGGTGGTGTCGACGAGTTCGCCGTCGGCCGGTGCCACCGGGCGGGCGCCCTCGGGGGCGAAGACGGCCCAGGCGCGGCGCTCGACCTCGGCGGCGGCCAGGGCGTCGTGCAGTTCCTCGCGGCGCAGCCGGCTGGTGGCGAGGGTCTGGGCCTGCTTGCGCAGGGCCCGGGCGCGGAGCCAGGAGATCTTGACCCCGCGCTCCTTGCGCCAGGCACCGCCGGCGGTGGCGGCGGTGAGCGCGTCGAGGTCGGTGTCGTAGGCGGCGCCGTCCAGTGTGGTGGAGGTGCGGTGGACGCGCTGGAGCAGCTCGACCAGGAGGGCGGCCTTGGCGACGGTGCCGGGCTCCTCCAGGCCGGCGTCCCCGGCGAGCCGGGTGACCGACTCCCAGGTCTGCTGCAGGTCGCGGCCGCGGAGTTCGGCGAGGACGGTGGAGGCGGCGCGGGCGTCCTCCGGGGTGGCGACGGTGTCGACGGCCTCGTACCAGGCGTGGGTGTCGGCACTGAGGGTGAAGGCGCCCAGCTCGGCGTACTTGCCGAGGTCCGCCCTGAGGTCGGTTTCGGTGCTGCCGTCCTGGGCTGGGGCCTCGTCCAGGTCCGATACGTCGGCTGCGTCGGCGTTGCGCGAGTGAAGCACTGTCATGTGAAGTCCGGTTCCTGGCAGGGCGTCTACGGCGGGGACTGGCGGAGAAGGCGACCGGCGGTGCGCGGCTGCGGCGGGTCGGGCGTTGGCCGCGGCAGGCATCCGGTGTGGACGCCCAGAATACGGGTGCCCGTTCGAGGCTTGCACGCACCCACCGTCCGACGGACCGGTGTGGCGCGCGAGACCCCCCTACCGGCCCCTTTGTCGTTTCCCGGGCCGGCCCTTTCGTCGCTTCCCGGGCCGGTCCGGCGCCGGCGCCCGTCACCGGTCACCGCCCGCGGTCGGGTCCTGGTCCGGCGGCCGGGGCGCCGGGGGCGTGCGCGGCTCGCGGCCGCGGCGCCCGGGCGGGGCGAGCGGCACCGTCCGCAGTGCGCGCCGGCGGCCGGCGGGGCGGACGGCGAGGCCGTGGCCGGTCCGGCGGAGGGTCTCCAGGGCGGTCGGTTCCAGGAACTCGTGGAGGGCCGTGCGGTGCCACCAGGCTCCGGTGGCCCGTAGTTCGTGCCGGTCGGTGAACCGGTAGAGGTGCAGGACGGCCCGCACGTGGGTGGGTGGTGCGGCGGGGAACGGGTTGACGCGCAGCAGCCGGAGGGTGTCCGGGTCGTTCTCCAACAGTCTGGCCACGAACGGCAGGAACCAGGGCCGGGCGTACTCGGGCGAGATGCCGGCGAACCACATCAGCCAGTCCAGGCGGAGGTGGTAGGGCGCGAACTGGCGGGGCAGCCGCCGGACATCGCCCGGTTTGCCCCGGAACTGGTACTCCTTCCAGACCGTGTGCCGGGTGATCTCGGTATCGTCGGTGCCCTCCACGGTCACCTCCTGGCGGAGGCGGTTGACGCTGCCGAAGGCGCCGTAGGTGTTGACGAGGTGGTACCGGTTGAAGGAGCGGTTCATCACCTGGCGCCGGGAGAGCAGGTTGCGGGCCGGCCGGCGGCTGAGCACGGCGACGCCGGCGGCCGTCGCGATCACCAGGCCCTCGAACCAGCCGGGCGCCGGGCCGTGGGCGGGCGGCGCGGGCAGCGGGAACAGGCCGTCCAGCAGGCCGGTGTCGACGGCGGACAGCGCGAGTGCGATGGTCAGCCAGTTCAGCCAGGCGAAGTTGCCGGAGGCCACCAGCCAGAGCTGGGTGACGACGATGACGCAGGCCGCCAGGCCGGCGACGGGCTGCGGGAGGAACAGGCAGACCGGCACCAGCAGCTGGGTGACGTGGTTGGCAGCCACCTCCACCCGGTGCAGCGGGTCGGGCAGGTGGTGGAAGAACCAGCTCAGCGGGCCCGGCATCGGCTGGGTCTCGTGGTGGTAGCGCAGGCAGGTCAGGTCGCGCCAGCAGCTGTCCCCGCGCAGTTTGATCAGCCCGGCCCCGAACTCGACCCGGAACACCAGCCAGCGCAGCAGCCAGAGCGTCAGGACCGGCGGCGCGACCTCGTCGTTGCCGAGGAAGGCCATCAGGAAGCCCGCCTCCAGCAGCAGGGACTCCCAGCCGAAGGAGTACCAGACCTGTCCGACGTTGACGATCGACAGGTAGCCGGCCCAGAGCACGGCCCAGAGCAGCATCGAGGCCCAGAGCGGCACCAGGTCGGCCAGGCCCGCCAGCACGGCTGCGGAGAGCGCGCAGCCCGTCCAGGCGACGGCGGCGAACAGCCGGTCCGAGTAGCGCAGCTGGAACAGGCCCGGAGCCTGCCGGAACGGGACCCGGGCGAGGAAACGCGGCACCGGCAGCATCCCGTGCTCGCCGATCAGGGCCCGGAACTGCCGGGCGGCGGCCAGGAAGCCGAGCAGGTAGACGGCGGCGACCATCCGCTGGACGAGCAGCCGGCCCAGCCAGTACTCGGGCGCCGCGAACCACTGCATACCGGGCCGCTCCAGGGACGGTGGTCTTCCTGGGGCCCATCCCTACCACCTGCCCGGACGGCCACCGGGCCGACCGCCGGACCGGGGCGCCGCCGTTCACCCGATCGGTCCGGACCGGGGCCGGTGGCGGCGCACCGGGCGGGGCCGGGCCCGGGCCCCTGCTTACGGGGACCTGACAGGGGGCCGGGTAGGTTCGATGATCTTGACCGGCGGCCGCCCGGGCTGCCGGAGCGACGCACGGGGGATCCAGTGGGCACTGTGAACGTGGGCATCGTCGGGGTCGGGAACTGCGCCTCCTCGCTGGTGCAGGGGGTCGCCTTCTACGGCGCCGAGGGCGCGGACCCGGCCGGGCTGCCGAACCCGGTCTGCGCCGGGTACTCCGTCGCCGACGTGCGGTTCACCTCGGCCTTCGACGTCAACTCCGGGAAGACCGGGCGCGATCTCTCCGAGGCGATCTGGGCCGCGCCGAACAACGCGCGCCGCTTCGCCGACGTGCCGCCGCTCGGCGTGCCGGTCACCGAGGGCTTCCTCGGCGACGGCGTGGGGCACACCACGGCGGGCCGGATCGACGCCCGGGGCTCGGCGGGCGTCGAGGAGATCGCCGAGCGGCTGCGCGCCACCGGGACGGCGGTGCTGGTCAACTTCCTGCCGGTGGGCAGCCCGCGGGCCACCGAGCTGTACGCGGAGGCGGCCTTGCTGGCCGGCTGCGCCTTCGTGAACTGCATGCCCTCGGTGGTGGCCCGCTCGCCGCGGTGGGCCGAGCGCTTCCGGCAGGCGGGCCTGCCGCTGGTCGGCGACGACCTGAAGAGCCAGTTCGGCTCGACCCTGGTCCATCACGCCCTGCTGGACACGCTGGCCCGCAACGGGGTGCGCCTTCGGAGCACGTACCAGCTCAACAACGGCGGCAACATGGACTTCCTGAACATGCAGGACCCTGAACGGCTGCGGAGCAAGCAGGCCACCAAGGCCCAGGGCATGGCGGGCGGGACGGAGGGCGGCGCGCTCCCGGCCGCCGCCGTGCACGTCGGCGCGGAGTACATCCCCTTCCTGGAGGACCGCAAGGTCGCCTTCATCAGGCTGGAGGGCTCGGCCTTCGGCGGCACGCCGCTGGAGATCGAGCTGCGGATGACGGTGGACGACTCGCCGAGCGCGGCCGGCAACGTGCTGGACGCCGTCCGGTACTGCCGCCTGGCGCTGGAGCGCGGGATCTCCGGGGTGTTCGACCCGGTGTCGGCCCTGCTGATGAAGGCGGCGCCCCGGCCGATGACCGAGGACGCCGCGCTCGCCGAACTGCTGGCGCTGACCGGGCCGCAGGCCTGACGGGACAGCGGCCCGAGCGGGCAGCGGCGCCGGCCGACCTGCGGTCAGCGGGTGACCGGCCGGGGCTCCTCCCCGACGTGCTCGTCGTACTCCTCGCGGGCCGCGACCACGGACGACAGGTTGGCCTCGGCCCAGACGTTGATCTGGCCGATCAGCCCGCCGACGCTGCGGCCGAGGTCGGTCAGCTCGTACTCGACCCGGGGCGGGATGGTGGGGTAGACCGTCCGGGACAGCAGCCCGTCGCGCTCCAGCCCGCGCAGGGTCTGGGTCAGGCTCTTCTGGGTGATGCCGTCCGCGCGCCGCAGCAGGACGCCGAAGCGCTGCGGCCCGTCCGCCAGTGCGCCGAGGACCAGGAAGGTCCACTTGTTGGCGAGCAGCTGGAGTACCGAGCGTGACGCGCATTCGCGCAGGTAGACATCGGCGACTCGCTGTCCTACCAGTTCAGAAGTGGTATCCATAGGGTACCTATATACCGTCAAGGTGCCTTCTTCACAAGGGATACCGACTCCAGCAGGATGGTGGTCACAGCCGGTCACCACCCTGGAAGAGGTCCTCCCATGTCGGTCCAGACGCCCAGCCAGCCCGCCGTCCCGCAGATGAACGCCATCGTCCAGCAGAGCCTCGGCGGCCCCGAGGTGCTGGAGCGGGTCAGCACCGCACGCCCGGTGGCCGCACCGGGCGAGATCCTGGTCAAGGTGCACGCGGCGGGCGTCAACCCGGTCGACCTGGCCGTCCGGGCCGGGTACTTCCCTCTCCTGGGCGAGCCGCCCTTCTCGCTCGGCTGGGACGTCGCCGGCACCGTCGAAGTCGTCGGGGAGGGCGTCACCGGCTTCGCGGCCGGTGACGAGGTGTTCGGCATGCCGCGCTTCCCGCAGGCCGGCAACGCCTACGCCGAGTACGTCGCCGCCCCCGCCGAACAGTTCGCCCACCGGCCGGCGGCGCTGCCGGTGATCGAGGCCGGCGCGCTCCCGCTCTCGGGGCTGACCGCCTACCAGGCGCTGGTCCGGATCGCCGGGCTCCGGGCGGGGCAGCGGGTGCTGATCCACGCGGCCTCCGGCGGCGTCGGCCACCTCGCCGTCCAGATCGCCAAGGCGCGCGGCGCGTACGTCATCGGGACGGCCCGGGCGGAGAAGCACACCATCCTGAAGAAGCTCGGCGCGGACGAGCTGATCGACTACACCCTGGCCGACTTCGCCGAGGCGGTCGAGCCGGTGGACGTGGTGTTCGACCTGGTCGGCGGCGAGAACGCACGGCGCTCGGTGGCGGTGCTGCGGCCGGGCGGGCTGATCGTCAGCGCCATCGACCACGACCCGGGGCTGACGCCGGAGGAGGCGCAGGCGTCGGGCGTGCGGTTCGAGCCGGTCGTCGTGCACCAGTCCGCGGAGGACCTCGCGGGACTGCGCGAACTGGTCGAGGCCGGGGCGCTGCGGGTCCACGTGGGCCTGACCCTGCCGCTGGCGGAGGCCGGGCAGGCGCACCGGATCAGCGCCGGGCGGGCCGTCACGGGCAAGCTCGTCCTGATCCCGTGACGCCGGCGCGCCCGGTGCGGGCAGGCCGGGGGCGGCAGGCCGGGGGCGGCAGGCCAGGCCCTGCGGGCCGGGCGGCGGGCCAGGGCCTGCGAGGCGGGGCCGGGACGTTGCCGGGCACCGGACGGGGGTCTGCCCGCCCGGGCCCGGCCGGGGTGCCGCTCAGCGACCGTCCGGCGGCGACCAGGCCGCCGCGCACAGGGCGGTGGCCAGCTCCTCCCCGTAGCAGGAGGCCGCGAGCCAGGCGGCCGTGAACGCGCGGTGGTCGTCGCCGACGATCCGCCCGAAGACGTCCCGCCCCTGGTCGGTGGCGCTCTCCCGCAGGCCGTCCAGCAACTGGGCCGCCGTGGCCAGCCCGGCCGCCCGCAGGTGGCGCCCCTCACCGGCGGCGGAGTCCCGGGCGACGCCCGAGGCGGCCGGCCCGAGGGCGCGGCGACCGCCGGTGACGGCCTGCTCGACCCGGCGGGTCAGCAGGTGCACCGGGGCCTCGACCGCGGTGGCGCCGGTGCCGGACGGCCCGGGGAGGTCCAGGAGCAGCTCCGGGAGCGAGGCCGGGAGCGGGCCCGGGACGGCGGCCGGACCGTCGTCCGGGACGGCCCCGGCCGGGAGGTCGGCGCGCTGCAGACGCTCCAGGCCGAGGTTGACCCGGCCGGCGCGGTCGGCGGCGAGCGCGAGCGTGACGTCCCCGCTCTGCGTGACGTCCCCGCTCTGTACCTCGTGCCCGCTCTGTACCGCGTGCCCGCTCTGCGTCACGTCCCCGCCGGACGGGTGCGCCGGGGCGGCCGGGCCCACCGCGAGCAGCCGCAGCTCCGGCCGGGCGGCCCGCTCCAGCCGCCCGATCACCCGCAGCCGCAGGCCCGGGCGGCCGGCCAGCAGCGCGAGGTTGGCGCGGTGGGCCAGGCCGGGGTGGTCGTGCGCCGGCCGCAGGGCCACCGTCAGCCCCTCGCAGCGGGCCATCACCTGCGGGGCGGCCGTGTCCCCATGGGCGGCGGTGCCCGCCAGCGTGACGTCCAGGAAGAGCAGGTCGCCTCCGGCCGGCCGGCTGTCGTAGGGCAGGGCCCCCCAGGCCAGTGCCCGGGCGATCTGGGCCTTGAGCGGCTCCGCCCAGAGCCGGGCGAGCGGCTCGTCCGTCCAGCCGGCCCCGGCGGCCCGCACCGCGCGGACCTTGGCCCCGGCACCGAGCCGGCCCGAGGCCGAGCGGGTGGCGCCCTGCACCGAGAGGCCGGCCCGGGTGAACTCGCGGTGGCTGAGCATGGTGTCGCCCAGCCGCACCGCGCGGCCCCCGGCCGCCAGGGCCTGCGGGGCGGCGGTGGCCGCATCGGTGTGCGGGGTGATCTCCGCGACGGTGCTGAGCCGCCCGGACGCGTCCACCGCCCAGCTGAGCACCCCCGCGTGGGTGGCCGTCAGCACCGGTTCGGCGAACAGCCCGTACAGGCGCAGGCCGCCGGCCTCCTGGTACGCCTGGCGGGCGGTGCCGCGCAGCCCGGCCAGGGCGGCGGGGGCGAGGGCCCCGGCGGCCGGTGAGCAGAGGGCGGTGGCGAGGTCCAGCAGCTCGCGCAGCGCCGCGGTCAGGTCGGCGAGCCGGTGGTCCGGCTCACCGGTACGGGCGGCGCGCAGCCTGGTCGCCACCGCGACGGCCGCGGCGGCGGGCCGGTGCAGGCCGCTCAGCCGGGCCTGGTGGGCGGCCCGCAGCAGCTCGGCCTGGAGCACGCCGCCGGCGCCGCTCACCCCGGCGGCCAGCGCGGCCGCCGCCGAGGCGTGCAGCCGCTCGGCGGCGGCGGCCTCGGCGGGGGTGAGGGGCGCGGGGGTCGGGGACGCGGACACCGGCTCCTCGGCCGGCCGGCCGGTCGCCGGGTGCCCGGCGGCCGTCCCGGCCTCCGTCCCGGGCGTCCCGGACCCGGACCCGGACGATTGGCGCTCGGACGCCCCGGGCTCCCCCGCCCCGGACGGCTCGGACGGCTCGGACGGCTCGGGCTCCTCGGTGGCCGGATCGGCAAGCGGGGCCGCGGTGACCGCCGCCGCCCGGTGCAGGCAGGCGGGGGCCAGCAGGCAGCCGCAGCGGACGTCGGCCGCCGTCCGGATGACGCCGCCGGGGGCGTGCAGGACGAGCCGGACGTCCTCGTCGACGTCGATCCGCCAGTCGTCCCCCTCCCTGCTCACCGGACGGCCGGCCAGCTTCGCGGCGGCGCCGTCCAGGCGCTTCTGCAGCCGGGGCGACAGGGCGGCCACCATCTCGGCGACCACCTCCGGCCGGACCGCCGGCAGGGCCGCCCCGCCCAGGCCCGCCGTGTTCTGCTCGGTGTTCTGCTCGGTGTTCGGACTCATCGGATCTTCTCCCCCACCCAACGGGCCAGTTCCAGCGGGCTGAGCGCCGCCACCGGCATGCCGGCCGCGACCAGCTGCCCGGCCACCGCCTTCGAGTACCGGGCGCGCCCGGCGTCGTCCAGGGCCGCGCAGCCCAGCAGGTGGCAGCCGGCGCCGACCAGGGCGCGGGTCCGCGCCAGCAGGCCGCCCAACGGGTAGCCCTCCTCGAAGTCGCTGATCACCGCGACCAGCGTCCGTGAGGGCACGGTGACCAGGCTCTGCGCGTAGCGCAGGCCCGCCGCGATGTGCGTGCCACCGCCGACCCGGACCTCCAGCAGCAGGCCGAGCGGGTCGTCCACCCGTTCGGTCAGGTCGACGATCTCGGTGGAGAAGGCCACGAAGTGGGTGCTCAGCGAGGGCACCCCGGCCAGGATCGAGGCGGTCAGGGCCGCCCAGACGGTGGACGCCTCCATCGAGCCGGAGACGTCGACGACCAGGATCAGCCGCCAGTCCGAGGCCTTCCGGGCCTTGGTCCGGAACACCGGCCGGTCGGGGACGATCAGCGTGCCGCCGTCCGGCCCCGGGCGGGCGGTGGCGAGGTTGGCCCGGATGGTGCGGTTCAGGTCCAGCCCGCCGCCGGGGCGGCTGCTCGGACGGGGGACGCTGATCCCGGTCAGCGCGGGGCGCAGGGTGGTCGCCAGCTCGCGGGTCAGCTCCTCCACCAGCCGCCGGACCAGCGGGCGCAGGGCGGCGAGCCGGGCCTCCGGCAGGCCGCCGGCGTGGTCCAGGACGGTGCGCAGCAGGTCGACGGAGGGCCGGACCGCGTCGGGGTCGATCGCGGCGAGGGCGTCGGTGCGGCCGTGCTCGACGGCGGCGGCCAGCACCTCCTCGCGGATGCCGGCCCCGAACAGCGCGGCCAGTTCCTCGGACCACTCGCGCACGCCCGGGTAGGGGGCCTCCCGCCCGCCGCCCCGGCCGGGCGCGGCGTCCGCGCCGGAGCCTTCGCCCCGGCCGGTGCCGTACAGCTCGTCGAGGGCGGTGGCGAGCCGGGCGGAGCGCCCGCTCAGGCCCCGGCTGCCGGGACGGCCGAGCAGCAGCCGCCAGCGGTCGGCGGGCGCCAGCTCGGCGGGGACGGAACCGGCGGCCGGCACGGAGGTGACGACGTGAACCGGGGTGGTCACGGGCACCGGAGTGGTGGCGGGCACCGCGGCGGCGACCCCGCGCGGGGGCCCGGCTGTCTCCGGGGCCGGGGCGGCGAGCAGGCCGCGGGCCTGCAGGGCCCGCCGGGCCGCGAGGTCGGCCCTGGTCCAGGCGGCGAGCAGCGCCGGGTCGAGGGAGTCGGGCAGCGCGTCGACGCGTTCGCCGAGGCGTTCCTCGACCAGGGCGAGCAGCCGGTCGCGGGCCGCCGGGCTGAGGGTGTCGAAGCCGCCGCGCAGGGCGGGCAGGCGGTCCAGGAAGGCGGTGTCCGGCAGCGCGGTGACCCGCTCCAGCAGCGGTTCGAGGACACCCGGCGCGGTGCTGAGCAGCCCCTCGGCCGCGCTGAGCAGGCCGGTGAGCGCCCGGGCCAGGGTGCGCCGGGAGTCCGGGTCGGTGGCGCCGTCCACCCAGGAGGCCACCCGGTCGCCGAAGGCGGCGGGCGTCCGCTGCCCGAGCAGGACCTGGACGGCCCCGGCGGCGCCGCGGACGAGCGGCGTGCCGTCGGTGGCCAGCCGGGCGATCGTGTGGGCGAGCCGGACCCCGCCGGACTCGTCGGCCCGGCGGGCCAGTTCGAGCAGGGCCCGGGCGTCGGCCGGGTCGTCGGAGCCGCCCAGGCCCTCGAGCTGGCGAACGGCGGCGACGGTCAGCAGTTCGGCGACGTCGGCGACGGCCCGGGTGCGGTCGTCGGCCGGCTCCAGGCCGGCGATGTGCCCGGCGGCCAGCCGGTCCAGCAGGGCGAGCCCCGCCAGGAGTTCGGGCAGGGTGCCGGTGGCGGGCAGCAGGTCGGCGAGCTGGGCGAGCCGGCTGTCGGCCAGCGCGGGCAGCCCGCAGGCGGCCGCGTCGGCGAGGCCCTGGACGGCCTGGGCGGCGGTCGTCCCGTCGCCCTCGGCCTCCCGGCGGAGCCGCTCACGCAGGGCGCCCTCGGCGGCCTGGGCCGGGGTGACGCCGCGCATCCCGGCGACGGTGAGCATCGCGGCGACGGCCGGCGTCCAGTGCACCCGCCAGCGGGTGCCGAGGGCCTCCAGCCCGCCGGCCCCGGCGGTCGCGACGCTCTCGCCGTAGGGGACGCCGCAGGCCTCCAGGCGGCGCAGCAGCAGTTCGCGGCGGCGGTCGAGGGCGGAGCGCAGCGGGTCGAGCCGCAGCTCGCGCGGTCCCGTCCCGTCGTCGGCCCGGGTGCCGGTGCCCCTCGGAGTGCCGGCCCGGGCCCCGGCGGGGGCATCCGCGCCGTCGGCGGGCCCCGGCAGGCCGAGTTCGGCGAGCAGGGCCTCGACGGCGGGGGCCAGGCCGCTGCGGGGCGCGCCCGGGGTGGGGCGGCCGGTGCGGCTGCCGACCAGCACCTGCTCCAGGGCGGCGGCGACGGCGCGGCCCCGGCCGAGCGGTTCGCCCTGGGCCAGGACGGTCTGGACGGCCTCGACGAGTTCGCCCCGGCCGGGGCCGGGCAGGCCGCGCAGCCGGGCGAGGTCCCCCGCGAGGCGGACGATCTCGCGGCCGTCGGCGGGCCCGGCGGGGTGGTCCTGGCCGCGCAGGGCCTCGCAGATCCGGACGGCGGCCAGGGTGAGGGCGTCCGCCAGCCGGTCCGGGTCGCCGCCCGCGTCGAGCACGGCGTGCTGCCACTCGGGGTCGCGGATGCCGGCCGGGTAGCCGGACCGGGCGTCGAGCAGCGGGTAGGTGTACGGGATCAGCGAGACGACGTGCCCGGCGCCGGCGGACCCGGCGCGGGCGCCCGCCCCCGGCTCGTCCCGCACGGACTCCTCCCGAACCGGCACGTCCGGCACCGACTCGTCCCGTACCGGCTCGTCCCGCACGGACTCGTCCGGCACCGGACGGACGGGCTCCGGCCCGTCCGGTACGGCACCGGGCGCGGCCCGCTCCGGGGCGAGCAGCGCGGGCGCGTGGAAGGCGCCGATCACGGCCGCCACCCGGCGCCCGCCGGCGGCGGCCTCGGCGATCCGCTCCCGCATCCACTCCTCGCGCCGCAGGTCGTACGGGTCGACGCCGGGGCCCGGCGCCCTGCCGTCGCCCTCGGCGTCCCGGCGCAGGGCCCAGCCGACCAGCAGCGCGGCCCGGCGGACCGCCTCGGGGGTGGAGCCCGGCGCGGCGGTCTCCACCAGGCGGTCCCAGAGGTCCTCGTCGGGGCGCCCGGTCAGCCGGGCGCGCAGGGCGTCGGCCACACCGGGCCCGCCGGCCGGCCCGGCCTGGCGGCGGTACTCCTCGCGGTGGCCGAGGGGCAGGTCGCAGGCGACGGCCTCGACCCCGTTGCGGGCCGCCCAGCGCAGGGCGGCCAGCTCCGGGGAGAAGTCCGCGAAGGGGTAGAAGGCCGGCCCGGCGCCGTCCTCCGCTCCGCCGGCCGGCGCGGCGGCCAGCGCGACGGGGGCCCTGGTGCCCTCGTCGGCCAGCCAGGCCAGCCAGGGCTGGAACTCGCTCGGCAGCTCGACCAGCAGGACGTCCGGCCGGGCCGCGTCCAACAGGGCGGGCACCACGGCGGCGACCGACGGCGCGTGGTGCCGGACGCCGATCAGGTAGGGGCCGGGGCGGTCGACGCCGGAGGAGGCCAGCCGGGCCGCCTCGGTCTCGACGGTGTGCCGGGCGTCGCCCGCCGGCCCGGTGGTGCCCGGGCCGGCGGGGGTGCCGGTTGCTGCCGTGCTCATCGCGTTCAGTCCTCCAGTGCCGAGCGCAGGTCCCACAGGGTGCGCCAGGTGGCGGCGCCCTGCTCGGCCCGGCGGCGGACCGGGCCGTCCCAGTAGCCGAGCAGCCGGGCGGCGTCGGCCGGGTCGTCCTTGCGGACGACGCCGATCAGCTGGCCGGGCAGCCGGCCGAGCAGGTCGCCGGTGCCGGGCAGGTAGGCGGCCGAGACGCCGAGGGCGGTGGCCACCGAGACGGCCTCGGCGGTGCTCATCACCGTCGACGGCCGCTCGACGTCCCAGCCCTCGGTGGAGCGGCCGGTGCGCAGGTCGCGGAAGGCGGTGACCAGGGCCTCCAGCACGGCGTCGTCCACGGCGTAGGCGGCGCCGGCCCGGGCGACGGCGGCGGTGGACCGCCGGCGCACCAGCTCGACCTCGGCGGCGAGGCTGCCGATCGGGCCGACCGTCTCGAAGTTGAACCGGCGCTTGAGCGCGGCGGACATCTCCGAGACGCCCTTGTCCCGCAGGTTCGCGGTGGCGATCAGGGTGAACCCGGCGGCCGCGTGCAGCTGGCCGTCCGGGGTGCCGGCCAGCTCGGGCACCGCGATCCGGCGCTCGGACAGCAGCGAGACCAGCGCGTCCTGCACCTCGGGCAGGCAGCGGGTGACCTCCTCGACCCGGGCGACCGCGCCGGCCGTCATCGCGGTGAGCACGGGGGACGGCACCAGGGCGTCCCGGCTGGGGCCCTTGGCCAGCAGCAGGGCGTAGTTCCAGCCGTACTTGAGCTGGTCCTCGGTGGTGCCGGCGGTGCCCTGGACGGTCAGCGCGCTGGTGCCGCAGACGGCGGCGGCGAGCAGTTCGGAGAGCATCGACTTGGCGGTGCCGGGCTCGCCGACCAGCAGCAGGCCGCGCTCGCCGGCCAGGGTGACCACGCAGCGCTCGACCAGGGCGCGGTCGCCGACGAACTTCTGCTCGATCACCAGGCCGCGCCGCCCGGCCTTCAGCTTCTCGCCGTCGCTGCCCAGCACGAAGGTGACGACCGCGCGCGGGGTGAGCCGCCAGCCCGGCGGGCGGGGGCCGCCGTCGTGGGCGGCGAGGAACTCCAGCTCGGCGGCGTACCTCTCCTCCGGCGGGACGACCTGGCGGTCGGCGGCGACGCCCTCGCGGTCGGCGGGGACGGTGTCCAAAACGGGGGTGGTGGTGCTCATCGACGGCCCTTCCTGCGCTTGCTGGTGCGGAGTTCTTCGTAACCGGGGGTGTCCCCGTCGCGGACGCGCTGCCAGGCGCGGGCGAACAGTTCGGGGGCGGGGTGGTGCGGCAGCACCGCGTGGCCCTGCGCCAGCTCGTAGAGGCCGGACTTCCAGGTCTCCGCCGGCAGACCGGGCGACCTGGCCTCCTGCCAGCCGCCGGGCAGGAAGAGGCTGCGGCCGGCCCGGGCCCGCTTGGCCTCCAGCACCAGGTCGGTGGCGGCGAGTTCGGCGCGGGCCTTCTTCAGCCGGGCGGGCTTCCAGCCCGTCCAGCGGGCCACGTTGCGGTCGGTGGGGTCGGGCAGCGCGAGCAGCTGGAGGTAGAGCACGGCGGCGTCCTGCCCCAGGCCGAGCGCCTCGGCCGCCTCGGTGACCAGGCCGGGCACGCTGAGCTGCGGGTCCTGGGCCCAGCCGGCCGGCGTCCCGGCGCCGTCCTCGACCAGCCGGCGCAGGTCCTCGCCCAGCACCGCCTGCAGGGCCGGGCCCTCGGTCCGGAACCAGTAGCCGGCCGAGAGGCCGCCGATCAGGTCGAACAGCGGGTCGTCCACGCCGCTCAGCCCGGCCGGCCGCAGGTAGGCCGCCTCGGCCTCCCCGCGCGGGGCCAGCCGCAGCGCCTCCCCGCAGGCGACCAGCCCGTCGGGGCCGACGCCGCCCTGCTCCGGGAGCCCGGCGTGGGCGCGCAGCACCGGGGCGAGCGGCTCGCCCTTGACGGTGTGCGTCAGGTCGTAGTCGAGCAGCAGGCCCGGGTCGGCCAGCCGGGTGCGCAGCGCGGCCAGCGCGACCGGCAGGTACGGGCGGAGCACGTCCCCGTACGGCAGGTGGTAGGCGAGCCAGCGCAGCGCCTCGACCGCGCCGGAGATGTCGTGGCGGCCGGGGACGGCACCGGGGTCGTCGGCGGTGAGCTGCTTCCCGGTGCTGTTCTCGTCCCCGCGCAGCCGCTGGCGGGTGCTGCCGGTGAGCCAGGTGGTGCGCTCCGGGTTGAGGACCGCCTCGACGGCCTGGATGGTGGTGCCGCTGACGGTGGACTGGGCGGCGGCGGGCAGGGTGACGACGCGTCCGATCCGGCGCAGCCACTCCTCGGCGCCGGCGGCGGTGTCGGGGCCGTCGCTCCAGAGCCGGGCGGGGTCGGCGGGCAGCAGGGCCGTCCAGACCGCGTACAGGTCCGTGTGGCGCACCGAGCGCAGCCAGTTGCGGGCGGCGGTGGCCTCGGTGGTCCTGAGGCCGAACTGCTTGAGCAGGGCGGCGTCCAGGAAGCTGCCGTACCACTGGAAGAGGCCGGGCGGGGCGCTGAGCAGCAGGGTGGCGCGGTTGACGCCCATGCCGGTGGCCTCGCCGAAGGCGGCGGCGGGGCCGGGCTGCCAGGGGTGGCCGCCGTGCTCGCGCAGCAGCGCGGTGAAGCGGGTGGTCCAGGCGGTGGGCGGCGGCTCCTCGAAGCGGCGCTCCTCGCGGATGCCGAACCGGTCGACCGGGCCGAACTCCCCCGCGGGGTCGTGGTCCAGGGCCAGCCAGTCCAGCTGGTCGCCGCTCTGGCGGAGGCAGGCGAGGACGACGACGGTGCGCCCGCCCCGGCGGAGGACCTGGCCGATCCGCCTGGTCTGGCCGCCCTCCCGCTTGCGGTCCGGGTCGAGCGGCTCGGTGAGGGTGACCGCGCGCAGGGTGGCGGCCCGCCCGGGCAGGCCGCTGCCGCTGAGCTCGTCGATCAGCAGGGCGAGGGTGGCGCGCTGCTGGGGGGTGGCGGCCGGGCCGGCCGCGGCGAGGGCGAGCGGGCCGACCCGGCCGAGCAGGTGCACCCAGCCGTAGAAGGAGCTGTCGCCGAGCAGCCGGATCCGCTCGGGGTCGGTGGTCCAGCCGGGTGCGGGCTGCCCGGCGGTGGCCGGCGCGGTCGCCGCGGTGCCCGCGGTGAGCAGCGCGGCGACCGTCCGCAGGTTGCCGAGCACGTGCCAGGTCTCCGCGCTGTACCAGGAGTTGCCGAGGCCGCCCGCGTCCGGCAGGACGGCTCCGACGGCGTCGCGCAGCTCGTGGTCGCGGCCGTGCTCGGGGCGGTGGGCCGCGGCGGCCGGCCCGGTGCCGGGCTTGCGGGGAGCCTCGGCCTCGGGCTGCGGGACGAAGCGGGCGGCCCGCTCCAGGGTGTCGGTGGCGATCCGGGCGAGCCCGGCCACGCCGGCCGCCAGCAGTGGGTGGCCGATCCCGGGCAGGACGTCGGCGACCGCCGTCATCGGCACCCGCGAGCGGGCGCGCTTCTCGGTGGCGAGCGGGCGCCGCACCCCCTGCACGGTGAGCCAGCGCTGGTCCTTCTCCGGCACCGGTTCGAGGTTGACCGGCCAGGCGGCGTCGATGAGTTCGGCGGCCTGGGCGTCGGTGACCTGGCGCAGCGCCTTGGAGGACTGCTCGTCGCGCGGGCGCAGGGCGTGCCAGTGGTCGGCCGGCGGGACGAGCGCGGTGCCGGCCGCGGCCAGGCCGCCGGGCTTGCCGGGCTTGAGTTCGGCCGTCCGGTCGGCGCGGGTCGCACCGCCGTCGGGCAGGCTGAGCGAGAGGCCGTCGGACTCCTCGACGAGCAGCGTCTCGGCCTCGGCGGGCAGCCGCAGCAGGCCGACCGGCGGGCGGGTGAGGCGGCTGCCCCGGCTGGGCAGCACGGCGGCGCGGCCGTCCGGGCCGGTGACGGTGAGCCGCTCGGCGGTGGTGCGGACCCAGCTGCCGACGACGGTGCCGTCGGTGCCGAGCGGGGTGTCCTCCAGGCCGGGCTGCAGCGGGAGCAGCCGGGACTGCGCGGGCTGGAGTTCACCGGCCTGCTCGCCGGCGGCGAACAGCGGCGGCAGCGAGTCGCGCCCGGTCGCGCCGGTGGCCGGGTCGTACTCGGTCAGGACGATCCGGCCGGCGGCGCGCCGGACGGTCCAGTACCCGGTGCCGTCGCTGAACAGCCGCTCCTCGGCGGGCAGGACGGTGTCGCCGGCGTGCAGGGCGCGGCCGCCGCCGGCCCGGCCCCCGCCGGGCAGCGGGACGGAGGCGGGCGCGATGTCGCCGCCGTGGTAGTAGCCGGAGATCCATTCGCCTTCGAGGTGGAAGACCTCGGCGGGCCGGTTGGACCAGTAGGCGCGCTGCTTGCCCTCGTGGTACCAGACGACCAGCAACTCGCCGTCGGTGTAACGGAAGCGCGGGCGCTGCCAGTGCTCCAGCTTGTCCGGGACCCGCAGCTGGTGCTCCAGCAGGACGCCCTGCGGGCCGACCACCACGGCCTTGTCGCCGCGGGCCAGGATCAGGTTCGGCCAGGCGTTGTCGATCAGCAGGCCCTCCAGGCCCGCCTTGCCCCTGCCGAGGCCGGGGACGTCGCTCTCCTCCACGCCGAGCAGGCGCAGGCCCTGGTCGAGCGCGGGCCAGCCGAGCTCGTCGGTGATGCCGGTCCGCAGGGCGGTGCCGAGCAGGGCGGCGACGTCGAGGCCGGCGATCCGCCCGGCGGCGGCCGGGTTGGCGGCGGTCAGGGCACCCTGGTGCGGGCGCAGGGCGAGCAGCAGGTCCTGGGCGCCGGTCAGGCCGCGGGCGGCGAGCACTTCGTCGGCGCGTTCGTCGGCCCATTCGACGAAGAGTTCGCGCAGCACCGGCGCGCTCGCCACGGCCCGGCCGGCCTCGGTGTCGGTGCGATCCGTCCAGACGCCGGGGGTGGCGGCCTTGAGGGCCGGGCGCATCCGGGGGTCGGCGGCGACAGCGGCGAGGTCGCGGCGGCCGGGGCCGCCGGCGCTCACCCAGGCGCTCAGGTCGAAGGTCAGGTCCTCGGGCGGCCCGGCGACGGGCACCCGCTCGGCGAGCAGCAGGTCCAGCAGGTTGAGTTCGGTGGTGCTGCGGCGGCGACGGTCGGTCAGCAGGTCGACGGGGACGCCGTCGGCGCGCAGGCGCTCGGCCATCCGGCCGGCCAGGGCGACGGTGTCGGCGCAGGACTCGCGGGTGCGCCAGCCCCGGCCGAGGTGGGCGGACCAGCGGCGGAGCCAGGCGGCGGCGGGCTCGGATCCGGCCGCGCGGGGGCCGGTCAGCAGCTCTTCGGCGCCGCTCTCGGCCAGCACGGCGAGCCAGGCGCGGTCGCCGTCGCCCTTGTCGTCGGAGCTGGAGGGGTTGGGCAGGATCTCCAGCAGCCGGGCGCGGACGGCCTCGTCGCGCCGGGCGAGTTCGATCAGCGCGCCGTGCCAGGACTTCCAGAAGGCGCCGGGGGCGCGGTCGACGGCGGGCGAGGCGAGGAGTTCGGCGAGCAGGGCCTGCTCGTGCTCGGCGCGGTCGAGGCCGGCCGCCCTGATCAGCGAGCGGGCGTCCTCGGCGACGCCGGCGTAGGGCGCCATGCCGGCCGCCGAGCGCTCGGTGCACAGCTGCCGGAAGCGCTGCCAGGCCGTGCCGGGGTCGAGCCGGCCGGCGAGCTCCTTGACGTACTGGCGCAGGGCCTTGACGGTGAGGGCGCCGGCCAGCGCGAACTCCAGGAAGACGGCGCGCAGGCGCTCCTCGTCGATCTCCAGGCCGTGGGTGCGCTCGGCCTCGCGGGCCTTGCCGAAGAAGGTGCCGGCGTAGGTCTGGTTGCCCTGCTCCAGGAAGATCCGGCCGACCTCCTCGCAGTAGGTCGGCAGGAACTGCGGCACCGCGCGGCCGAGCCGGACGGCGAGCGCCTCGAAGCCCTCCTTGGCGTTGCCGGGCTTGGACTTGGCCTGCCGGGCCAGCCGCTCCATCTCCTTGACCAGGGCGAGCGCGTGGTGGCCGTTGGCCGGGTCGTGGACGAGGGCCCAGGCGGGGAAGCCGAGCGCCTCCTGGCGGACCTCGCCGACCTCGACCGGGGCGGCCGCCGGGGCGAGGCCCAGGAAGTCGGCGGCGAGGTCCTCGGCGGGGCCGAGCATCGCGGGCACCAGGCGCACCACGCGGCGCTCGCCGAGGACGGGGTGGGCGTAGCTCCGGGCGGTGAGCACGTCGGCGGCGCTGCCGGGCCGGCCGGCTCCCGCCAGGGTGCCCGCGGGCAGCACGGCCCCGGCTTCGAGCAGCCCCTCGTACCCGGTCGTCCCGCTGTGGTCGGCGCTCATGCCGTCTCCTCCCCCTCGATCGTGCGCCCGGCGTACAGCCCGGCTGCCATCCGCATGCCCTCCGACCAGGCCACCGGCCCGACCTCGCCGACCGGCAGGGTCTTGCCGTCGGTGCCCGTCCAGCTGAGCGACCCCGTCTCGCAGGCGTCGTACTCGTAGTAGTCGCCGACCCAGAGGCGGGCCTCCAGCTGCCGGCCGTCCTCGACGACCGGGACGACGGCGCAGCCGCCGCGCACCCGGTAGCCCAGCCGGGCGCAGCGGCCGAGGAGTTCGCGCAGCTCCTTGTAGCGTCCGCCGGCGTAGGTGTCGACGGAGGTGGCGGTGAGGTCCTGGCCCGGCGGGCGGTGCCACACCTCGCGGTAGAGCTGCTGGACCTGCTGGTCGACGCCCAGTTCGACGGCGAACTCCCGCAGGTCGTCGAGGTCCTCGAGCAGGACGGGGTGCGGTATGCGGATCTCGGCGGCGGTCAGCCGCACGGTGTCGCCGTCCAGGTCGACCAGGCCGAGGCCGCGCTCGGGGTCGGCGCCGCGCAGGAACCCGGCGACCTCGCCGTCCGCGCCGGTCACCACGAGGTCGCGGAGCACCTCCTGCCAGGCCTCGTCGGCCCAGACGGCGGTGACGACGGCGGCCGGCACCGGCAGCGAGCGGACCATCCAGCGCTCCACGTCGGCCAGGCAGCCGGCCCGGTGCGCGGTGAGCCACTCGGTGAGCTGGCGCAGTCCGGTGACGACCGGATCGTCACCGAGCTTGGGCGGGACGGCTTTCAACAGGCGGCCCGCCGCGTTGCGGCAGATCACCTTCCCCTCGGCGTCCAGCGCGACTTCATAGCCGCCCGCCCCCGCTTGAACCCATGCCACGGCCGCGCTCCTCCCAGCTGCTGGTGTGTGATGGGAGGAACGTAGCGGGGCGCACTGACAACGGGTCGGACGGGTCCCGGTTCGGGTGGCCGGCGGCGGCCGGGCAGGTCAGGGGGCTTGTACCCGCAGCCGCAGGACGCGGTCGTCGCCGGGCCGTACGTCGCCGCGCCCGTCGGTGTTGCTGGTGCTGAGCAGCAGGGTGCCGTCCCCGTCGGTGAGGACGGTGCGCAGCCGGCCGTAGGTGCCGTTCAGGAACTCCTGCGGCGGTGCGGCGGTGGTGGTGCCGGCGAGCGGGATGCGCCAGAGCCGGGTGCCGCGCAGGGCGGCCATCCAGATGGCGCCGTCGGCGTAGGCGATGCCGCTCGGGGAGGCCACGTCGGTGTGCCAGGTGACGACGGGGTCGACGAAGCCCTCGCGGTTGCCGGTGCCCTCGACGAGCGGCCAGCCGTAGTTGCCGCCGGGCCGGATCAGGTTGAGCTCGTCCCAGGTGTTCTGGCCGAACTCCGAGGCCCAGAGCCGCCCTTGGGGGTCCCAGGCGAGCCCTTGGACGTTGCGGTGGCCGTAGGAGTAGACCACCGAACCGGGGTAGGGGTTGCCGGGGGCGGGGGCGCCGTCGGGCGTCGTCCGGAGGATCTTGCCGCCGAGCGAGCCGGTGTCCTGGGCGATCGCCCCGCCCTGGCCGCTGTCGCCGGCCCCCGCGTACAGCATGCCGTCCGGGCCGAAGGCGATCCGGCCGCCGTCGTGGTAGGTGCCCTTGGGGATGCCGGTCAGGATCTCCTGCGGGGCGCCGAGCTGGCCGCCGGCCGGCCCGGCAGGGTCGTACCGGAGGCGGACGATGCGGTTGTCGGTGGCGGTGGTGAGGTACGCGTAGACCAGGTGGTCGGTGGCGTACGCGGGTGACAGGGCCAGGCCGAGCAGGCCGCCCTCGCCGCCGGCCGCCACCCCGGGGACGGCCCCGAGGTCGGTCTTCGCGCCGTCGGCGGCGGCGATCCGGGCGATCCGGCCGGTGTCCCGGGAGCCGACCAGCAGGTCGCCGCCGGGGAGCAGCGCGATGCCCCAGGGGGTGTCGAGGTCCTGCGCGACGGTGGCGCTCACCTGGACGGCGCCGGTGGCGCCGGGGTTGGTGGCGGGGCCGGGGCTGAGCCCGGTGCAGGCCGTGGCCGCCGGCAGCAGCACGGCGGCCAGCAGGGCGGCGGCGCGGGGCGGTCCGGTCCGGCGGCGGTGCGGCACGGGTGTTCCTCCCGGGGTGCGGCGGGGCTCCACCTCTCCAGCAGACCACATCCGGGCGGCGGCGTCGGCCGGTACGCGCGAGGCTGGACGGGGCGGACGGGTGCGGTCCGGCCGGCGTCCGGCGGGGTGCCGGGCGCAGCGACGTACGGGTGGACGCAACGTTGCGTCCAGTGTTAGCTTCAGGCGCAACGCACCGTTGCGTCCAGCTTGAGGAGCCGCCCGGATGACCACCACCGACAGCCCGCCGGGAGCCCGCGCCGGCCTCCGTGACCGCATCGGCGGGCGGTTCCGCGCCGGCGCCGCGGCCCGGCCCGCGCTGGCCTACGCCTTCTGGGCCACCATGACCAGCACCACCGTGCCGACCCCGCTCTACCCGCTCTACCAGCGGGAGTTCGGCTTCTCCCCGCTGATGGTCACGGTGATCTTCGCGGTCTACGCGCTGGGCGTGGTCGCCGGACTGCTCGTCCTCGGCCGGCTCTCCGACGAGATCGGCCGCCGCCCGGTGGTCGCCGTCGCCCTGCTGCTCGCCGCGGGTGCCGCCGGCCTCTTCCTGGCGGCCGACGGCCTGGCCTGGATCTTGGCCGCCCGCGTGCTGTCCGGGCTCTCCGCCGCGCTGATCACCGGCAGCGCCACCGCCGCCCTGCTCGACCTGGCGCCCCCGGACGGCCGGGCCCGGGCGCAGAGCGTCGCGATCGCCGCCAACATGGGCGGACTGGCCGCCGGCACCCTGATCTCCGGCGTGCTCGCCCAGTGGGCCGGCTCGCCGCTGCGGCTGCCCTGGACGGTCACGCTGATCCTGCTGGCCGCCGCCCTGCCCGCCCTCGTCCTGGTGCCGGAGAGCGTGCGGGAGCGCACCCGCCCCGCCCTGCGCCTGCAGCCGCTGCGGGTGCCGGCCGGGATCCGCGGCGCCTTCCTGCGGGCCGCGCTCACCGCGGGCTCCGGCTTCGCCGTCCTCGGCGTGCTCACCGCCGTCACCGGGCTCTTCCTGGGCGGCCTGCTGCACCTCACCAACCACGCGCTGACCGGGCTGGTGGTCTTCCTGGCCTTCACCTGCACCGCCCTCGGCCAGTTCGCCACCCGGGTGCTGCCCCCGCGCCGGGCCCTGCCGGTGGCCTGCGCCGGCCTGGTGCTGGCCGCCGCCCTGATCGCCACCGCCCTGCTCGCCGAGTCCGCCGCACCCCTGGTGGCGGGCGCCGCCGTGAACGGCCTGGCCACCGGCGTCGCCGTCGGCAACGGCCTGGGCGTGATCAACGGCGGCACCCCGCCCCAGCGCCGCGGCGAGGCCGTCTCCACCTTCTTCGCGATCCTGTACTCGATGCTGTCGGTGCCCGTCATCGGCGTCGGCGTGCTGATCCAGCTGGCCGGGCTGCGCACCGCCGGGGTGATCTTCAGCGGGCTGGTCGCCCTGCTCGCGGCCGGTGTCGCGGTGGGCCTCCCGCGCGCCGGACGGACCGGCGAGTGAGCGCGCCGCGGCCGGACGGCGGCCCGGCGCGCCAGGAGGGCGGCCCGGCGCACCGTGAGAGGATGGGCGCCGATCACGGCCCCCGCCACCGGCGTGACGGCCGGCCCGCAGCCGCCCGGAAGGACTCCAGCGCCATCGCCGCCACCAGGCCGGCCGGCCCCGCCGCCGCCGAACAGCCCAGCAGCGGGCCGCGCCGCAACGAGGCCGCCCGGCTGGCCGTCCTGAACGCCACCGACGACCTGCTGGTGGAGCGCGGCTTCGAGGGCCTGACCATCGAGGGCATCGCCGCCCGGGCCGGTGTCGCCAAGCAGACCATCTACCGCTGGTGGAAGTCCAAGGTCGACATCCTGTACGACAACCTGGTGCTGGACGCCGGGGAGGCGCTGGCCTGGCCGGAGCCGGCCGGGGACGCCGGGTACACCGTCACCGAGCTGCGCGGCTACCTGCACCGGTTCGCGGCCTTCCTGGCCCAGGCGCCGGCCGGCCGGGTGCTGCAGGCCCTCGTCGGCCACGCCCAGCTCGACGCCCGGACGGCGGAGCTGCTGCACGACGGCTTCCTGCGCGAGCTGCGGGCCCGGGACACCGAGCGGGTCCGCGCCTGCCTGGCGCAGCTGGACCCGCGGGCCGCCGTGGCCGACGAGGAGGCCGCCGCCCTGCTGGACGGCCTGCTCGCGCCGCTCTACTACCGCGCCCTGCTGGCCCGCGGCCCGGCCGACCCCGCCGAGCTGGACCGGCAGCTCGACCAGGCCCTGCGCGCCCGCACGGCCTGAGCCCCTGGCCGTCACCGGCCCCTGACCGGCCCGGCCCCGTCCAGCCCCCCGGTCCAGTCCCGCCCCGCCCCGCCCCGCCCGGCGGCGGCCGTCCGGCACCTGCTCGGGGAGCGGGGCTTCGAGCACGCGGACGTCCAGGCCGAGGGCTGCCGGAAGGCCGGCGAGGCCGCCCGCCGGGGCGGCGCGGAGCACTGAGCGGAGCAGCGGGCAGCGGCCGGGCCGGGCCCTACGGGGTCGCGGCGGCCGGGGCGGCGGCCAGGCCGGTGCACCCGCGCAGGCCGTCGCGGCGCTTGAGGGCGGCGGCCGCCGCCACGCCGCTCTGCGGCTGCGGCACCCCGGCGTCGTCCACCAGCGCGGGGGTGAAGCTCTCGCCGGTGACCTTGCCGGCCGCGGTCAGGGTCAGCGTGGTGACCCCGGTCTCGTCGGAGAACGGGTAGTCGGAGGTGCCGTACCAGAGGAAGTTGCCGAAGCCGTAGCCGACGTAGGTGTTGCCGAGCATGCCCGATCCCAGCATGGTGTGGGCGTGGGTGCCGACCACGGCGGTGGCCCCGGCGGTGGCGAGCTTCTTGGCGATCCCGGTCTGCGCGGTGGTGGGGCAGGCCTTGCCCTCGTCCCCCCAGTGCAGGTAGACGATCACCACGGGGGCCTGCTTCTTCGCCTGCTCGACGGCCTTCAGCAGCGCCGGGACGTCCAGCGCCGAGGCTATGCCGGGCTTGGCCGCGCCGGCCCGCCACTTCTGGTTGGTGAGGTCCTCGACCTGGCTGGCGGCCAGCACCGCGACCTTCACCCCGCGGACGGTCGTCAGGTACGGGGCGTAGGCCTCCTTGGCGTTGCGGCCGAGGCCGACCACCGGGATCGGCGAGGCGTCCTTGGCGGCCAGCGTGTCGGTCAGGCCGTCGGCGCCGTAGTCCACCGCGTGGTTGTTGGCCAGCGAGACGACGTCGACGCCGGAGTCCTTCAGCGCGTCCAGGGCCTTCGGCGAGGTCCGGAAGGTGTAGAGCTTGGACTCGGGCGTGCCCCGCCCGGTGATCGCGGTCTCCAGGTTGAGCACCGCGAGGTCCGCGTCGGTCAGCGTCTGCGAGATCTGGCCCAGCGCGTGCTCGGGCGCGGCCACGGCCAGCCGGCTCTCGGTCCGGCCCTCGAAGTGGACGTCCCCGGCGAAGGCCACCGTGATCACGCCCTCCGGCCGGGGCGCGCCGGTCGGCGAGGCCGTGGTCGCCGGGGCGTCCGTGGGGACGGGCGGGGCGGCCGCGGCGCGGTCGCGGGGCGGGTCGTCCGGTCCGCAGGCGGCCACCGGGGCGAGGGTGAGCAACAGTGCGAGCACGGGCGCGACGCGGCGCATGGAGGTTCCCCCCGGGGGTCGGCAAGAGCGCGGACAGACTACGCCACCCGGCCTCGTACCCTTCACCCCGCGTCCACATCGACCGGTGCGCCGCCGGGTGCCCGCACGGCCCACGCGGCGCCCGGAGGCCGCGCCCCCCGCCCCGGCGCCGGGCGGCCCGGACGGGACGCGGCGGTGCGCGCGCCCCCGCCGGTGCGCGATCCTGGACCAGGCAGCTGCCGGCCCACGAGCCCGGGGAGTGGAATGCGCACGGACACGGACACCGGCCCCGCACCGGACACCGGCCCCGCACCGGGGGCGGACGACTTCACCCCCGCCGAGCGGGCCCGTGGCCGCGCGCTGCGCCGCGCGCAGTCCCCCTGGGCGATCGGCGGACGGCTGGCCGGCCTGGCCCTGTCGCTGGGGCTGGGCCTCACCCCGGCCGGGGCCGGCCTGGTGACGGCGGCCGGCGGGCTGTTCGGCGGCGGGCGGACGGCCACCGTGCTGGCCGGCACGTCCGCGCTCCTGCTGCTCGGCCAGGCCGTCGCACTGCCCTTCGGCGCCCGGGTCACCGCGGTGCGCCGCCGGTACGGGCTGGTCACCCAGGGCTGGGGCGGCTGGGCCGCGGACGCGCTGCGCGGCCTGGCGTTGTCGCTGCTGCTGGCGCTGCCCGTGGTGTTCGTCCTGTTCGCCCTGACCGAGCGTTCCCCCGACGGCTGGTGGATCCCGGCCGCGGCCGGCGCCGCGCTGCTGACCGCGGCGCTGTCCTTCCTCTTCCCGCTGGTGGTCGAGCCGGTGTTCAACCGCTTCGCTCCGATGCCGCCCGGGCCGCAGCGCGAGGCCCTGCTGGCGCTGGCGGCCCGCGACGGCGTCCGGGTGCGGGACGTGCTGGTGGCCGACGCCTCCCGCCGGACGACCGCGCTCAACGCGTACGTCTCCGGTCTCGGCGCCACCCGCCGGATCGTCGCCTACGACACCCTGCTGGACACCGCCGACCCGGGCGAGGTGGAGCTGGTGGTGGCGCACGAGCTGGGCCACGTCAAGGCCCGGGACGTGCTGACCGGGACCTTGCTCGGCGCCCTCGGGGCGGCCCTCGCGGTCTGTGCGCTGGGGCTGCTCACCGGCCGGCAGCCGCTGCTCTCGGCGGCCGGCGCCGGGTCCGCCGCCGATCCGCGGGTGCTGCCGCTGATGGCCGCCTGCGCGGCGCTCATCGGCGCGCTGGCCGGCCCGGCGCAGTGCGCGGTCAGCCGGCGGGTGGAGGCGCGCGCGGACCGGCACGCGCTGGAGCTGACCGGCGACCGCGAGCGGTTCATCGCCATGCAGCGCAGGCTGGCGGTGGCCAACGTGTCGGACGTCGACCCGCCGCGGGTGCTGGAGCTGCTGTTCGCCACCCACCCCAGCGCGGTGCGCCGGATCGCCGCCGCCCGCGCCTGGCGGCCGGCCCCCTGAACAGGCCCGATCCCGCCCGACGTTGTACTGTGCAACAACATGTCAGCGGCACGGCGCAGCCGGTCCGCCCGAAGCCGAGGAGGTGCCCGTGAGCGGCCGCGAGTCGTCGATCGACACCATCCAGCGGGAGCTGACCGCCTTCGCCCGGCGGGCCCGGCACAAGGCCTCGCAGCTCCACCCCGACCTCTCGCTCGTCACGTACAGCATCCTGGACCTGATGAACGAGCGCGGCGGCTGCCGGGCCGCCGACGTCGCCTCGTACTTCATGCTCGACAAGTCGACGGTGAGCCGGCAGGTCGGCGCGCTGGAGAAACTCGGGCTGCTCGTCCGGGAGACCGACCCGGACGACCAGCGCGGCCAGATCCTGCGGCCCACCGAGGCCGGGCTGACCCTGCTGCGGGAGGCCGCCGAGCAGCGGCGGCTCTCCTTCACCGAGCGGTTCACCGACTGGGACGACGAGGACGTCGCGCGGTTCGCCGACTACCTGGCCCGCTACGGCGCGGCCGACTGACCCGCCGCCCGCCCGGCCCGCCGCGCACGCGGGCCCCGCGAGCCGCATGGCGCCCCGCACGGGCCCGGTGTACAGAGGAGACGTGTACCCGCTGCGGAGCTCTCCCGGACCCCAGGGGTGGTGGCGGCCCGGCCGCGCACTGCAGGTGATCCCGCTCGCGCTGATCGTGGCCATCACCGTCGTCGACATCCTCGCGCCGCCGGAGATCCACCTGGGGCCGCTGCTGATCGTCGCGCCCGCCCTCGCGGCCTCCTTCGGCGGGGTGCTCGCCACCACCGTGGCCGCGCTGCTGGCGGTCGGCGCGCAGGTCCTGATCGGCCTGCTCCGGGACGGGCTGACCACGGCCAACCACCTGGCGCAGGTCGCCGCCCTGGTCGGGGTGTCGGCCTTCATCGTGCTGCTGCGCGCGCTGCGCGCCCGGCACGAGCGGGAGCTGCACCAGGTCCGCTCGGTCTCCGAGGCCGCCCAGCGGGTCCTGCTGCGCCCGCTGCCCGACCGGATCGGACCGCTGCGGCTGGCCTCGGTCTACCTCGCCGCCGAGGCCGAGGCTCTGATCGGCGGCGACCTCTACGCCGTCGCCCGCACCCCCACCGGCACCCGGCTGCTGGTCGGCGACGTCCGCGGCAAGGGCCTGGCCTCGCTCGGCGACGCCGCGCTGCTGCTCGGCGCCTTCCGGGCGGCGGCGCACCTGCACCCCACCCTGCCCGAGCTGGCGGCCCACCTGGACGGCAGCGTCCGCTGGGACCACACCCAGCCCGCCGGGGGCGAGGACCCGGGCGAGTCCTTCATCACCGCGGTGATCCTCGACATCCCGGACGACGGCGCCGAGGTCCGGATGGTCGACTGCGGCCACCCGCCCCCGCTGCTGCTGCACCGGGGCACGGTCACCACGCTCACCGCCCGCCGGCCCGCCCCGCCGCTCGGCCTCGGCGACCTGACCCCGGACGGCTACCGGGTGGAGGTCTTCCCGTTCCGTCCCGGCGACCGGCTGCTGATGTACACCGACGGCGTGATCGAGGCCCGCGACTCCGGGCGGAGCTTCTACCCCCTCGACCGGCGGATCGGCCGGTGGGCCCACGAGCATCCGGCCGCACTGCTGACGCAGCTGCGCCGCGACCTGCTCGCGCACGCCGGCGGGCACCTGGGCGACGACGCCGCGCTGGTCGCCGTCGAGCGCCTCGGCCCCGACGGGGCCGCGCCGGGGCGCTGACCGTACGCTCCCGGCCGCTCGGCCCCGCCCGCCGGTCAGCCGCCCGGTTGCGGCAGCGGCGGCAGCGGCTGCGGCCCGGGCGGCAGCGGGACCGGCCACGGCGGCGGCCACGGGGGCGGCCAGCTCGCCGTGGCGTTGCGCCTGGTGGTGCGGGCGGCAGCGGCGGGGCGGGCCAGGGAGGCGGCGGTGAGGATCCGGGCCGCCAGGGTGCTGTTGCCGGGGGCGGCCGCCGCGGCCATCGCGGTGCGGGCCACCGTCGGCCGGGTCCGCGGCGGGACGACCAGCAGCAGGTAGTGGTCCTGGTGGCCGCCGCCCACGCCGATGGTGTGGACGCTGGAGGAGAAGCAGTTGATCCGTACCACCCGCCCGTCGACGGTGATCCGGTCCGGCACGGTGTTCCAGACCGTCCGCTCGACGCCGACGTGCAGGACCGGGCCGACCCGGCGGCGCAGCGCCGTGATCAGGGCGGGGAGTTCGCCCGCCAGGTCGCGCGAGCGCGGCCACCAGGCGCCGTCGAACATGCCGCTGTGGGAGTGCGAGGGGTCGAGGGTGAACCGCGCGCCGCGGCGGTCCACCGGGCCGAGCAGACCGGGCGCCTGGAAGATCGGGTACGGGAAGGTGCGGTCGGTGGCCATGGCGTGCCCGTCTCCGGCTCTCGACGAACCGGGTGACTGTCCGGGGGCGACGCCGGTCCGGATGCCGGCGTCCGCAACGTCCTCGGTACGCCAACCCTACTGCGGGCGGGGGTCGATCCGGGCGTCCCGGGCGGACCGGATCCGGCCGGTCCCGCCGCGTTCCACAGCCGTGGCCCGCCCGTCGGCGGTCGCGCCGGCACCATCGCCGGGGAACGGCTCTGACGTCCGGACGGGCCTCCGCCCCGCGGGCGCCGCGCCGCGGCCCGCGGGTGCCGGTGCCGCCCGTCATGTACATCGGTCCGGGCCGGTGCGGTCGACCGGCCCGGACGGCGTGCACGAACCGTGGAGGTCACCTCGGGCTATGCCCGCCCGACGTCCATAGGACGGGCGCACTTTCACTCCCGTAACACAGTATGACTAGTATCGCTTCGTCAAAAGCCATACTCCAGACGGTCGTCCCGACGGACACCGCCATCCCAGAGGAGAATGCTCTGCGCGCGCGTGCCAATCGGCGGACCGCTTCACCTGGTCAGGGGGCGGCCGCCGGGCCGCCGAGCCCCAGAGGCGGCAGAGCCGGAACGAAGCCCCCGAGGCTGTCCCTGCGAACGGCGCTCCTCGTCCTGGCGGTGGTACCGGGCCTCGCGCTCGCCGCGCTGTGGGCGGTGACCAGCGGCCAGACCGTCTTCGACTTCCAACGGCAGGCCGGACAGGGCCTGCTGGCCCAGAAGGCCGGGCAGCCGTCCAACATCGTCTACTACAACCTCCAGGAGGAGCGCCGGCTGAGCGCCGAGGCGCTGGTCGACCCGGGCGCGTCCACCGAGGCCCTGCGCCGCCAGCGCCAGCTGACCGACGAGGCCGTCCGGACCTTCCAGGCGCTCTCCGAGGACGTCGCCGCGGACGCCCCGCCCGAGGTCCGGTCGGCGGTGTTCCAGGCCCGCCAGGCGATGACGCAGCTCTCGGCGCAGCGCGCCATGATCGACCGCGGCGCGGCCGACCAGCAGGCCGTGTTCAGCTACTACACCGACCTCATCTCGGTGGACCTCTCGCTGTTCACCGCGCTCAGCCACGTGGACAACGGTGAGATGACGTACATCTCCCGGGCCCTGGTCGACGCCTTCTGGGCCAAGGAGATGCTCGCCCGCGAGGACGCGGTGCTGGCCCGCGGCTGGCAGAGCGGGAAGCTGAGCACCCTGGAGCTCCAGCTGGTCCAGCAGTCCATCGGCAACCAGTCCTTCCTGCTCACCACGAAGATCACCCCCTACCTGCCGGCCGCCGAGGCGCCGGCCTGGCAGGCGCTGACCAACAGCGCCGCCTGGCAGGCCAAGGCCACCGTCGAGCAGGCGCTGATGCGCCCGGCCGCCACCGACGCGAGCGGCGGGGTCAAGCTCCCGCCGCTCCAGGAGCAGTGGCGCCAGGCCGTCGACCAGGTCAACCCGCAGCTGGTGAAGCTGATGGAGACCCGCACCGCCGGCGTGGTGGAGGTGGGCAAGTCGAGCATCATCGCGCTGCTCGTCAAGGTCGCGCTGACCACCCTGGTCGGCCTGCTCGCGGTCGTCGCGGTGATCATCACCACCTGGCGGCTGACCCGCTCGCTGCGCCGCCGGATCATCCATCTGCAGGGCCAGGCGGAGGAGTTGGAGCGCACCCTGCCCGAGGTGGTGGAACGCCTCGGCCGCGGCGAGCAGGTCGACGTCGAGGCCGAGAGCCGGGCCGTCGGCGAGCAGGGCGGCGCGGCCGGGAGCGACGAGCTCGGCCAGCTCGGCCACGCACTCAACCTGGCACGCACCAGCGCCCTGGAGACCGCCGTCCGGCAGGCCGACCAGTACCGGGGCTTCGAGCGGCTGCTCCAGCGGATCGCCCGCCGCACCCAGCTGCTGATCGGCCTCCAGCTCAAGAAGCTGGACGAGCTGGAGCGCCGGCACGAGGACCCGGAGGTCCTGGAGGGCCTCTTCGACCTCGACCACCTGACCGCCCGGCTGCGCCGCTACGAGGAGAACCTGGTGATCCTCGCCGGCGGCCAGCCCCAGCGCCGCTGGCGCAAGCCCGTCCCGCTGCTCGACGTGCTCCGCTCCGCCCAGGGCGAGGTGCAGGACTACCGCCGGATCATGCTGGACGTCGAAGGCAGCCCGTGGCTGTCCGAGCGCGCGGTCGGCCCGGTCGCGCACGTGCTCGCCGAGCTGATGGAGAACGCCGCCACCTTCTCCCGGCCGCCCACGCCGGTCGAGGTGCGGGCCGCCGTCGTCGGACGCGGCCTGGCGATCGAGATCGAGGACCGCGGCCTGGGCATGGACCCGGACCAGCTCGCCGCGGCCAACGAGCTGATGAGCCGGCCGCCCCGGATGGACGTCCTGGCCAAGGCCGACGACATCCGCCTCGGCTTCTACGTGGTGGCCCGGCTCGCGGCCAACACCGGCCTGCGGGTGGAGTTCCGGCCGTCCGCCTTCGGCGGCACCCGGGTGGTCGTGCTCGTCCCGGCCGAGCTGGTCTCGGACGGCAACCCGGAGCACGAGAACGCCGTGCCCGTCGAGCCCATCCCGCTGCCCTCCCGCAGCCGGGGCCGGGCGCTGGCCGGCGTCCCGGCCGCGCTGCCCGAGCCGACGGCGACCGTCCTGCCGCTGCCGGAACTGCCCGGGGCCGACCACCGCGAGCCCGGCTTCGCCGAACCGACCTACGCCGAGGCCGAGTTCGCCGGGGCGCAGTACTCCGGCGCCGACCACCCGCGCCGCGGCCTCCCGGCCGCCGGTCACGGCTCGGACGGCTACGGGACGGACGGCTACGGGACGGGGACCGAGGCCTACGGGACGGAGGTCCACCCCGCCCCCGGCTTCGGGGCGGAGGCCCTGCCCGCGGACGGCTTCACGGGCAGCGGCTTCGCGGGCGACGGCTTCGCGGGCGACCGGTTCCGGGCGGACCGGCCGGTGACGCCCCGGCTGCCCGTCCCGGGCTTCCCCGACGACGGGTTCCCGGTCGCCGGGTACACCCCGGACGCCTTCGGCGAGCCGGACCCGGCGCCCGCCTTCGGCCTCCCGGAGCCCGCCGGGTACGGCGGCGGCGACGCCCGCCGCGGCACCAGCCACCCGTACGCCGAGCACGCCCCCACCGGGCACGACCGCCAGGCCGCCCGGCCCTCCTGGTCCTCGCCGCCCGACGCCTACGGCCACGGCGGCCGGTCCGGCGAGGCGCTGACCGCCGACGAGAAGCCGCTGCCGCGCCGGGTCCGGCAGGCCCACCTGGCCGCCGAACTCCGGCTGCCGCCGCCCGAACAGGGGCTGCCCGCGCAGTCCCCGCCACCCGCCGAGGACGTCTTCCGCAGGCCGGCACCGCGCCGGTCCGGAGCCGCCATCGGCGCCTTCCAGCGACAGTCCCGGGCCGCGCGCGGCCAGGGCGAGGAGACCGGAAACCAGCAGCACCCCGCAGTTCCCGCACCGAGCCCGTCCCCGTGGGACGGATCGCTGACGGATCCCAACACCCCTAGGACGGAAGACCGGACATGACGCGCACGATAGCCACCCATCAGGACCTGGACTGGCTGCTGGACGGACTCGTCGACTCGGTGGCCGGCACCCGGCACGCCGTTCTGCTCTCCGACGACGGCCTGGTGGTCAGCCACTCCCGCAGCATCGACCGGTCGGACGCCGAGCGGCTCGCCGCCGTCGCCACCGGCCAGCAGAGCCTGGCCCGCGGTGTCGGACAGCTCTTCGACGGCGGCCAGGTCCACCAGGTGATCGTCGAGCTCGCCGACCTCTGGCTGTTCATCATCGCGGCCGCCCAGGGCACCCACCTCGCGGTGGTGGCCTCGCAGGACGTCGACGCCGAGGTCATGTCGATGGCCATGCACACCCTCGTCCAGCAGGTCGGCCAGAAGCTGACCACCCCGGCCCGCTCGGAGTTCGACGCGTTCGCCGCCCGGGGCGGCCGAGGGTGAGGCCGCACTGGAGCGACGAGGAGGAGGACGACGACGACCTGACGGGCACGATGGTGCGCCCCTACACCATCACCCGGGGCCGGACCGCCCCCGAGCGTGACGACCTCACCCTCATCACCGTGCTGACGACCGTCCAGGACGGCCCCCGCGCGGAGTTCGGCCGGCCCGGCCGGACCCCGCGCGGGCTCCAGCCCGAGCACCGCCTCATCCTCGACCGCTGCCGCCGCCCGGCGGCGGTGGCCGAGGTGGCCGCCGGACTCAACCTGCCGATCTCGGTGACCAAGATCCTGCTGGGCGACCTGATCGCCCAGGGCCTGCTGCTCGCCCGCGCGCCGCTCTCGGTGGCCGCGGGCGGCGGCGGCGTGAACCTCGGCCTGCTCACGGCCGTCCGCGAAGGACTCCGGAGACTCTGACGAACATGACCATCGGGACGAACAGCCAGACGGCGCCCGCCGCCGTCAAGATCCTGATCGCGGGCGGCTTCGGCGTGGGCAAGACCACCCTGGTGGGCGCCCTCAGCGAGGTCGCGCCGCTGCGCACCGAGGAGTACCTGACCCGGGCCAGCATCGGCGTCGACGACCTGAGCGGCGTCGACAACAAGGACACCACCACCGTCGCCCTCGACTTCGGCCGGATCACCATCAGCTCGGAGCTGGTGGTGTACCTCTTCGGCACCCCGGGCCAGGAGCGCTTCTGGTTCATGTGGAACGACCTGGTGAACGGCGCGCTCGGCGGCGTCGTCATCGTCGACACCCGCCGGGTGGAGAGCAGCTTCGCGTCGATCGACTTCTTCGAGAGCCGGGGCATCCCCTTCGTCGTCGCGATCAACTGCTTCCACGGCCGCAACACCCGCACCCCGGAGGAGATCAGGTCCGCCCTCGACCTCGACCCGCAGGTGCCGCTGCTGCTCGGCGACGTCCGCGAACGGGTCTTCGGCCGCGACCTGCTGCTCGCCCTGGTCGACCACCTGATGACCCTGCCCGCCCCGCTGGCCGCCCCGGTCGGCTGACCCACCCCCCTTGGAGACCCCCGTCATGTCCTCACCCCTGCGCGTCCTGATCCACGGCGGCGGCATCGGCGGCCTGACCCTGGCCACCGCCCTGGCCCGGCGCGGCCACCAGGTCGACGTCGCCGAGCTGCGCGACGAGCTCGACGCCCTCGGCGTCGGCATCATCCAGCCCTCCAACGCGCTGCACGTGATGCGGGAGATCGGCGTGCTGGAGGAGTGCCTGGCGGCGGGCTTCGAGTGGGAGGTGCTGACCATCTGCGACCCGGCCGGCGCCACCCTCGCCAAGATCCCGCAGCCGCGGATGGCGGACGCCCCCTCGAACAACGGCATCCCCCGCCCGGCGCTGGCGAAGGTGCTCGGCCGGGCGGCCGCGGAGGCCGGTGCGAAGATCCGCTTCGGCACCACCATCACCGAGCTGGCCGACGACGGCGAGGGCGTCGACGTCACGCTCTCGGACGGCAGCTCCGGCCGCTGGGACCTGGTGGTCGGCTTCGACGGGATCGGCTCGCCGCTGCGCAAGCGCCTGTACGGGGACCGCTTCGAGCCCGAGTACACCGGCTTCGCCAACTGGCGGGTCACCGTGCCGCGCGACCCGGAGGTGCGGGGTGTGGTGATGAGCGCGGGCAACCTGAACGCCAAGGCGCTGCTGACCCCCATCACCGACGACACCATGTACCTGGGCACGGTGTTCGCCGAGGCCGAGGACTTCCGGCCGGACCCGGAGCACGCCCACGAGCAGCTCGCCGAGCGCCTCGCCTCCTTCGCCGGCCCGGTGGCCGCGGCCCTGGTCCACGTCACCGACCCGGCCGCGGTGGTGTACTCGCGGATCTCCCAGGTCACCGTCGAGGACGCCTGGTACGTCGGCCGGGTGGTGCTGGCCGGCGACGCCGCGCACGCCAGCACGCCGCACCTCGCCCAGGGCGCCGCGATGGCCGTGGAGGACGCCCTGGTGCTGGCCGAGAGCCTGGACGCGGCGGCGGACGTGGCCGGGGCGCTGGCCGCCTGGGAGGCCCGCCGCCGCCCGCGCGCGATGTGGGTGCAGAGCCTGTCCCGGGCGATCCTCAAGCAGGAGACCGGCACCGCCACCACGCCCGAGGAGGACGAGCTGCTGAAGGTCGGCATCCCGGGCGCGGCACACTTCCTCGTACGTCCGTACTGATCCCCTCGTACGGCCGTCCGGTGCGCCGGCACTGATTCCGACCTGTTCGACCTGGTGGGGCCCCGCTTGCCGCGGGGCCCCATTCTTGTCGGCTGATATGACTGTTTCTGTTGCCGGATACGCCTTCGGACGCCCGGGTAATGCTGAGCCGAACGGATGACACGGCATCAGAAACGGCACCCATGAAACAGCCCGATCAGACGAATCCGCACCTCGCCGTCACCGGCCCGGCGGGCCCCGGAGGGGCAGGCCCCGGCCTGCCGGTCCCCGGTGGTTCCGGGCTTCCGGGGCCGGGCCTCACCGGTCCCCGGCCCGGCATTCCCGCCCTGCCGCACCCGTGGGTGGCACCCGCCCGGCCGGCGCTCTCGGCCCCGGCGATTCCGGGCACCACGTATGCGGGCGGGGCGATTCCCGGCATCGCCACCCCGAGTACGGGGATTCCCGGCATCGCCACCCCGAGCGCGGGGATTCCCGGCCTGCCGATGCCCGGCGCCCCGTTTCCCGGACCTGCCGGATCCGCCCAGGCCGACACCGCACCGGCCGGCCCCGGGAAATCCGCACCCGCGAGATCCGCACCCGCGCAGCCCTTCCAGCTGCCGGAGTTCTACCTCCCCCACCCCGCCCGGCTGAACCCGCACCTGGAGCACGCCCGCACCCACACCAAGGCCTGGGCCCGCTCGATGGGCATGGTGGAGGGCTCCGGCATCTGGGACGAGCACGACCTCGACTCGCACGACTACGCCCTGCTCTGCGCCTACACCCACCCGGACGCCCCGGCCGAGGAACTCGCCCTGGTGACCGACTGGTACGTGTGGGTCTTCTTCTTCGACGACCACTTCCTGGAGATCTTCAAGCGCTCCCAGGACCGCGAGGGCGGCAAGGCCTATCTGGACCGGCTGCCGGCCTTCATGCCGCTGGACCTCGGCGCCGAGGTGCCCGCCCCCACCAACCCGGTCGAGGCCGGGCTCGCGGACCTCTGGGCCAGGACGGTGCCCGGCATGTCCGCCGACTGGCGGTCCCGGTTCGCGGAGAGCACCGAGCACCTGCTGAACGAGTCGCTCTGGGAGCTCTCGAACATCAACGCCGGCCGCACGCCCAACCCGGTCGAGTACATCGAGATGCGCCGCAAGGTCGGCGGCGCGCCCTGGTCGGCGGGCCTGGTCGAGCACGCGGTGGGCGCCGAGGTGCCGGCCGTGGTCGCCGCCTCCCGGCCGCTGCGGGTCCTCAAGGACACCTTCTCGGACGGCGTCCACCTGCGCAACGACCTGTTCTCCTACCAGCGGGAGACCGAGGAGGAGGGCGAGCTCAGCAACGGCGTCCTGGTCCTGGAGACCTTCCTCGGCTGCACCACCCAGGAGGCCGCCGACGCGGTCAACGAACTGCTCACCTCGCGCCTGCACCAGTTCGAGAACACCGTCGTGACGGAGCTGGCCCCGCTCTTCGCCGAGCACGGCCTCGACCCGCAGGACTGCGCGCGGGTGCTGGCGTACGTCAAGGGCCTCCAGGACTGGCAGTCGGGCGGCCACGAGTGGCACATGCGCTCCAGCCGGTACATGAACGGCGGCGGCACCGGCACGGCCCCCACCGGCTGGTCACCGTACGGCGCGGGGTCGCTCGGGACGTCCGCGCTGGACCTCGGCCGCCTGGGCGCGACGGCCGGCACCGGCCGGGCCCGCAGTTTCACGCACGTGCCGTACCGCTCGGTCGGGCCGTCCCGGCTGCCGGACTTCCGGATGCCGTTCGGGCTGCGGCTGAGCCCGCACCTGGAGGCCTCCCGGCGCAACACCCTCGACTGGTGCCGCCGGACGGGCATGCTACAGCCGCAGCCCGGCGTCCCCGGCTCGCACGTCTGGGACGAGGAGCGGGCCGCCGGCATCGACCTCCCGCTCTGCTCGGCGGGCATCCACCCGTACGCCACCCTCGCCGAACTGGACCTGACCTCGGCCTGGTTGGCCTGGGGAACCTACGGGGACGACTACTACCCGGTGGTCTACGGCCGCCCCCGCGACCTGCTGGGCGCCAGGGCCTGCAACGCCCGGCTCTCGCTGTTCATGCCGCTGGACGGCGCCGCCGCGCCGGCCCCCGCCAACGCGCTGGAGCGCGGCCTGGCCGACCTGTGGACCAGGACCGCCGGGCCGATGACGCCGGAGGCCCGGCAGCAGTTCCGCACCTCGGTCGAGGACATGACCGAGAGCTGGCTCTGGGAGCTGGCCAACCAGGCGCAGCACCGGATCCCCGATCCGGTGGACTACCTGGAGATGCGCCGCAAGACCTTCGGCTCCGACCTGACGATGAGTCTGTGCCGGCTCGCGCACGGGCGGCAGGTACCGCCGGAGATCTACCGCAGCGGGCCGCTGCGCTCGCTGGAGAACTCGGCCGCGGACTACGCCTGCCTGGTCAACGACGTGTTCTCGTACCAGAAGGAGATCGAGTACGAGGGCGAGGTGCACAACGGCGTCCTCGTCGTGCAGAACTTCTTCGACTGCGACTACCCGACCGCGCTCGCGATCGTGGACGACCTGATGAACTCCCGGATGCGGCAGTTCCAGCACGTCGTCGCGCACGAACTGCCGGTGCTGTACGACGACTTCAAGCTGACCAAGGAGGCCAGGGCGGTCCTGGACGGCTACGTCCGCGAGCTGCAGGACTGGCTGGCCGGCATCCTCAACTGGCACTTCGGCTGCTTCCGGTACCAGGAGGAGGCGTTGCGCCACCAGGGCCTGCCGGAGCTGTCCGGCGTGAGCTTCACCGGCCCGACCGGACTGGGCACGGCGGCGGCCCGGATCGCCACCCTGGTGGGACAGCCGGGCTGACCACCGGGCGGCCCGAGGGGCAGGAGGGGGCGAGAGCGGGAACGGCCGGCCGGATCACCCGGCCGGCCGTTCCGCCCGCTGCGGAGCGGTGCGGGAGGATCCGTCGAACGTGCTTCGGATGTTCACTACCTGACACCACGTTGGTACGACGAGACGGTTATGTGTATACCTCACCTCTACCGCACACCCGCCCATTGACGGAGACTCACCGTGCCCTCCCCCACGACCGCCACCATCGACCCGGCGGCCCCGCCCACCCCCGGACCCCCCGCCCCGTCACGCCTGCAGGCCGTAGTCCTGATGGCCGGCAGCTGCCTGCCCATCCTCGGGGCCGTCCTGATCGCCCCGCTGCTGCCCAAGATGCAGGACCACTTCGCCTCCACCGCCGGCGCGAAGGCGCTGGTACCGGTCGCACTCACCATCCCCGCGCTGGCCCTCGGCCTGCTGGCCCCCTTCGCCGGCCTGCTGGTCGACCGGCTCGGCCGCAAGCGCCTGCTGATCGGCGCCAGCCTGCTCTACGCCCCGATCGGCACCGCGCCGCTCTGGCTCGACTCGCTGGGTGCCGTCGTGGCCAGCCGGGCCCTGCTCGGCATCGTCGAGGCCGCCATCATGACCTGCTGCACCACCCTGATCGGCGACTACTGGTCCGGCAAGCAGCGCGAGCGCTACCTCGCCCTGCAGACCATCTGCAGCGCCCTGTCCGCCACCGCCTTCTTCGCCGTCGGCGGCGCGATCGGCGAGGCCGGCTGGCGGGCCCCCTTCTGGGCGTACGCGGTGAGCCTGCTGCTGGCGCCGCTGATGGCCACCGTGCTGACCACCCCGCACGGCGCCGCGCGGCCCACCGCCGGGCCCTCGTCGCAGGACACCCCCCGCCCCTTCCCCTGGCGGCGGATGGCCGGCCCCTGCGCGCTCACCTTCTTCGGCGCCGTCGTCTTCTACACCGTGCCCGTGATGACCTCCAACCTGCTGGACGACCTGGGCATCACCGAGTCCAGCACCATCGGCCTGGCCACCGCCACCGCCAGCGTGGCCACCGTGATCGGCGCGTTCACCTTCACCCGCCTCGCCGACCACGCCGAACGGCTGCTGCCCGCCGTGCTCGCGCTCTGCGCGGCCGGCTTCGGCGTGATGTGGCTCGCCGGCAGCATGCCGGTGCTGGTGGCCGGCGCCGTCCTGAACTGCCTGGGCGGCGGCATGCTGCTGCCGACCCTGCTCACCCGCGCGACGGCCCTGCTCGACTTCGCCGACCGCGGGCGCGGCACCGGGCTCTGGAACGCCGCGTTCTTCCTCGGCGAGTTCGTCTGCCCGCTGGTCCTGCTCGGACTGGCCCCCGCCGCGGGCAGCCTGGCGGCAGCGGTCGGCCTGCTCGGCGCGGTCACCGCGCTGGTGGCCGCCGCCCTGCGCCTGCGCCGCCGGCGGACCGCCGCGCTGCCCGCCGTCCGACCGGCGGCCCCTCGGTCCTGAGCGCCCGTACCCCGGAGCCTCCGGGAGGACGGGCCGGGGCGGGGCCGGCCGGGTGCCGCACCGCCCGGCCGGCCCCGCCCGGCTCCGTCCCAGCGCCGGCGCCGCCCGGCTCCGTCCCACGGCCGGCTCCGCCGGCACCTCCTGGCCCGCTCCCCGGCACGCCCCCGGGCGGTCCCGGCCCGCAGCCCCGAGGATGGGGAGCGAGCCGTGAGGAGGCGACAGTGCAGCGAGAGAGCAGCGGACCGGGCACCGGCGGCGTGATCGGCGTACGGACCGGCGTGGCCGTCACCGTCCTGGTCCTGGTGCTGGTCAACATCCTCAACAACCGGCTCGCCCCCGGGGCCTACCTGATCACCGCCCCGCTGACGGCCGCCCTGCTGCTCGGCGTGCTGCGCCTGGCCGGCGGCAGCTGGGCCGACGCCGGCCTGGACCGCGCCGGCTGGGGCCGCGGCGCCCGCTGGGCCGGCGTCCTGATCGGCCTGGTGGCGGCGGTCTACCTGGTGGCGGCCCTGCTGCCGCCGACCCGGGAGCTGTTCACCGACCGCCGTACCGAGGGCGACAGCGGCGCCACCGTCGCCTTCCAGGTACTGGTCCGGATCCCGCTGGGCACCGTCCTGCTGGAGGAGGTCGCCTTCCGGGGCGTGCTCTACGGCCTGCTCCGCAAGGAGTGGGACGTCAAGGTCGCCACCATCGGCTCCTCCCTCCTCTTCGGGCTCTGGCACATCCTGCCCTCGCTGCACCTCTCCGACGACAAGCCCGCCCTCGAACCGCTGTTCGGGGACTCGGTGCTCGGCGTGGTGGTCGTGGAGATCGGCACCGTCCTGTTCACCGGCCTGGCCGGCGTCCTCTTCTGCGAGCTGCGGCGGCGCAGCGGCAGCCTGCTCGCCCCGGCCGGCCTGCACTGGGCCACCAACGCGCTGGGCATCGTGACCGGGTACGCGCTGCGCGTGCTCACCTGACGGACCGTCCGCACAGGCCTCGGGGGCCCGTACCGAAGCGCTAGATTGGGCGGGCGCCGCACGCGGCCGAGGACCTGCGCACGACACATGCTCCCGGGGGGAAGCAGTACATGAACCACACCCATGGACCGGCCTACGGCGGCGGGGCGCCGCTGCCGCAGGCACCGGCCTGGTCCGTGCTGGACGAGTACCTCTGGCACAGCTGCGAGATCCTCGCGGACCTCCGCGCGGACCGGCTCGACCAGCGGCCGCTGGTCGCCACCCGGGCCCGGCTGGAGCCGGGCGAACGGGCACTCGCGGTGGGCCCGGCGCACCGGCTGAGCTGGCGGCCGCTCGGCGACGGCAGCTACCAGCACAACTCGACCTTCGCGATCGGCGGGCCGGCCTTCGTGATCGGCGCGCTGGCCGCCTCGGCGATCGGCAACGCCAACCGGCGCCGCAACGCCGAGCTGGCCGCCCGGCCGCGCTGGCTGCTGGACGGGACGGGCGAGATCACGGTCACCGACCGGCACGTGTTCTTCGGCCACCCGCAATGCCCCCTGCACCTGTCCTGGGACGGCCTGGAGTCGGTGGAGCTGGCCGGTCCGGACCTGTTCGAGGCCGGGTTCCACGACATCTACGGGGGCGGGTACACCACCGTCCAGCTGCAGACGCCGTGGGCCTCGCTGATGTTCGTCTGCGCCGCGCTGACGTCCTTCCCCGCGCACCCCCGGCTGCTGACCGGCGGCTGGCTCCCGCCGGGCTTCGAGCAGCGCTGCGCGCAGGCCGGGCGCCCGTTCCGCCCCGCCGCCGGGCTGAGCACCGGCCCGGCGGGGCCCGCCCCGCACCCGCCGTACGCACCGCCGCCGCACACTCCGCCGCCGCACGCACCCCCGTACACGCCCCCACCGGCCGCGCAGCCGCAGGCCGCGCCCGCGACGCCGCCCCCGCCGCGCGGCGCACCGGACGTCCACCGCGACGTCGACCTCGGCAAGGACACGCCGCCCGGCCGGGCCGGCTGAGCCGGCCGGGGCCTGCCGGGAGCGGGGCCTGCCGGGCTCAGGAGCCCATCAGCGCCGCCAGCCGCGCGGTGTCGGCGGCCGTCCAGCCCGGCGGCGCGGCGATCGCCGCCCAGGCGTCGGTGGGCAGCGTCCCGTAGCGGTGCCCGAAGTTGGGCGGCACGTTGTTGGCCCCCATCAGGTCGCAGACCACCTGCCAGAAGGTGACCACCGGGTACCAGCGCATCGCCGGGGAGACGTCCTTGGCGCGCGGGTCCTCCAGCCATTCCGGCCGGCTGAGCAGCATCGCGGGGCTCCACCAGACGATCGGGTCGGAGCCGTTCTGCAGGTAGACGATCCTGGTCCCGTCCCAGGGCCGGGCCGGGACGTCCAGGTCGGCCGGCACCTGGGCGAAGCGCACCGAACGGCCGTCCTCGAAGACCGGCCGCCAGACCGGGCTGCCCGGCTCGCGGTCGGCGGTGACCGTCTTCCACAGCGGGTTGTCGTACGTCGGACCGACCAGCAGGGCACCGTCGGTCTCCGTCGCCAGCCGGTCCAGCCGCCCGTCGAAGGCCTTCTCGGTGGCGAAGGATCCCAGGCTCTCGCCGAACACCACCAGGCGCGGGCGGGTCCCGGCGGGAAGCGTGGCCCACTTGGCGTGCACGGCGTCGAACAGCGCCCGCCCGGCGTCGACGGCCTCGTCCTCGGTCAGGACGGAGACCCAGCTCGGCAGATAGGAGTACTGGATCGCCACCATCGCGCTGTCCCCGGCGTACAGGTACTCCAGCGGTCCGCTGGCCTGCTTGTTGATCCATCCGCTGCCGGTGGTGGCCATCACGGCGAGCACCTTGCGGCCGAACCCGCCGGTGCGCTCCAGTTCGGCGACGGCCAGGTCCGCCCGCCCGCGCAGCGTGTCGGCGGCCCGCAGGCCGACGTAGACGCGGACGGGGTCCACGGCCTCGTGGCCGGCGAAGGCGGTCAGCTCGGCCTTGGTGGCCGCGGTGCCGACGAAGTCCCGGCCCTTGGACCCGAGGCTCTGCCAGGACTCCAGCGAGGCCGGGCTGCCGGACAGGGTCGGCAGCTGCGGCTGGACGATGCCGGGCGTCGTCCCCTCGTCGGTCAGCGAGGCCGCGCTCTCGACCACGTTCAGCACCCCGGCCAGCAGGAACCCCTGCACGAAACCGACCACCAGCACCGCCACCACGACCACCCCGGCGCCCGCCGCCACCGCCCGCGGCACCACCCGGCCCAGGGCGTGCACGACGATCCGGGTGGCGAGCCGGAGCAGCCGGGCCACCGGCACGACCAGCGCCAGCACCAGCAGCGCCACCACCGGCACCAGTGACCACCGCCACCAGGAGATCTCCGGGGGCAGCGTGACCGCCCGACGGACGTCCCCCTGCCAGCGCACGCTCCGCGCCGTCACCGCGATCACCAGGACGCTGCCCAGGACTGCCAGCACCGCCCGGGCCACCCGGCGCACCTGCGGCCCGGGCCGGGCCCCGAGCCGTTGCGCGAGCGCCCCGAGCAACGCGCCGAAGCCGTACCCGATCGCGGCGGTCACCCCGGCCTCCACGCCCTGCAGCCACCACGAGCGGGGCAGCATGGACGGCGTGAGCGACAGGCAGTAGAACAGCACAGCCCCGGCGGCGGCGCCCCAACTGGGCCACCGCCGCAGGACCGGGCGGTCACCGGCGTGCTCCCTGAGCCGTTCGCCGAACCGCGACATCGCTCCCACGCCAGCTCCCTCGTCCGCTCCGCCGACCCGGCTGCCGCGCCCGCACCCGGACGTCCACCGGGCCCGGCCACCGGGCCGGGTCCGCGCCTCCCGAACGGCTTCGGCCCGGCCCCGCACCACGGCGGCCCCGTCCTGCTTCGGGAGTGATCGCCCCATTTTCGGCCGACCGACGCGGAAGGCCCGCTTCATCCGCCTCCGGACTCCCCCGTGTCGGATTCGTCACCGTCCCCGAACCGTCCTGGCGTCGTTTCGGAGCGGCCAGGAACTCGCCGGCGCGGGCGAGCCGCAGCAGGACGCCCGCGCCGGCCCGCGCCGCGTCCCCCGGCCGGCGAAGCACCCCTAACGGATCGGCAGGCCCGAAATGGCCCGGGAGATCACCAGTCGCTGGATCTCGCTGGTGCCCTCGAAGATGGTGTAGATCTTGCTGTCCCGGTACCAGCGCTCCACCGGGTGGGCGCGGCTGTAGCCCGCGCCGCCGAGGACCTGGACGGCCTTCTCGGTGGCCGCCACCGCCACCTCGCCGGCCTTCAGCTTGGACATCGAGCCCTCGCCGGCGGTGAAGGCCCGGTCGTTGCGGCCCATCCAGGCGGCCCGCCAGATCAGCAGCCGCGCACAGTCGATGTCCGTCCGCAGATCCGCGAGGGCGAAGGCGACGGCCTGGTTCTGCAGCACCGGGCGGCCGAACTGCACGCGCTGCCCGGCGTATTCGAGGGCGTACTCGTACGCGGCCCGGGCGATGCCGAGTGCCTGCGCGCCCACCGTGGGGCGGCTCAGCTCGAAGGTGGCCATCGCCGCCTGCCCGCGGCCCGCGCCGCCCTCGCGCACCCGGGCGAGGCGCTCGTCGAGCTTCTCCTTGCCGCCGAGCACGCAGTGCCCGGGGACCCGGACCTCGTCCAGGAAGACGTCGGTGGTGTGCGAGGCGCGCAGGCCCAGCTTCTTGATCTTGGGGCCGGCGACCAGGCCCCCGGTGCCCGGCGGAACGATGAACGCCGCCTGGCCGCGTGCGCCGAGCGACGGGTCCACCGAGGCCACCACCACGTGCACCCCGGCGATCCCGCCGTTGGTGATCCAGGCCTTCTGGCCGCTGATCACCCATTCGCCGGCCGCCTCGTCGTAGCGCGCCCCGGTCCGCATCGAGGCCACGTCCGAGCCGGCCTCGGGCTCGGAGACGCAGAAGGCCGCGACCTTCGGGTCGGCCTCGTCGCCGAAGCACTGCGGGATCCACTCGACGACCTGCTCGGGGGTGCCGCCGGCGAAGATCCCGGCCACCGCGAGGGTGGTGCCGAAGACGGACATCCCGATGCCCGCGTCGCCCCAGAACAGTTCCTCGTTGGCGAGGACCAGCGAGAGCCCGGTCGGGTCGGCCCACATCTCGGCCAGCGACTCGAAGCCGTACAGGCCGATCCTGGCCGCCTCACGGATGACGGGCCACGGGGTCTCCTCCCGCTCGTCCCACTCGGCGGCGGCCGGGCGGACCACGTCGGCGGCGAAGCCGTGCACCCAGTCGCGCAGTTCGGTCTGGTCGTCGGTCAGGTCGAGGTTGAAGCTCATCTGGCCCTCCGGGGCGCGGGACGGACGGGGTCGAGGGGCGCGAGGGCCGGGCGGGGGGACGGCCCCGGTTCAGGCCTCGGGTTTCGCTCAGCGCGGGCGTGGCTCAGGCCTCGGACGTGGCTCAGGCCTTGGGGATGTCGAAGTACCGGGTGAGGCCGGAGGCGAGTCCCAGGTCGCCGGCCACCTTGAGCTTGCGGCTCATGAACAGCGTGACGCCGGAGGCGTTGCCCGAGACCAGCCGCAGGAACTCGGCGGCGGTCAGGGTGAGGACGAGCCTCGGGTCCCGGCCGCTGTCGCCCCGGGTGAGCGTGCAGCGGCCGTCGGCGATCTCGGTCTCGTACGTCGCGTCCGGGTGCCCGGCGTCCACGACGTGCCAGCGGACCAGGGCCCGCAGGCGGGCCGCGCTCTCGGGCCTGAAGCGGGTCTCCATCCGGCCGAAGACCTCGTCCAGGATCCGCTCCCGGGCCGGACCGGCCACCACTGCGGCCAGCGCGGCGCGGGGGGTGTCCTTCACCAGGCGGGCGAACTCCTGCGGCGAGATGCCGCCGAAGTCGAGGGCGTCCACGTCCAGGTCGTCCAGGGAGGTCATCCGGGGCTCCTCAGCTCGTCAGTACGTTCTTACTCAAGAGTAAGTTTACTGAGTGGTAAGTTTAGGACGCCGTTGGATACCCTTGCAAGATGGATCCCCAACCCGGCCGCAAGCGGCTGCCCCGCAAGGTGCGCGAACAGCAGATGCTCGACGCCGCCGTGCAGGTCTTCTCCCGGCACGGCTTCCACGCCGCCTCGATGGACGAGGTGGCCGAGCGCGCCCAGGTCTCCAAGCCGCTGCTGTACCTGTACCTGGGGTCCAAGGAGGAGATCTTCAGCGCGTGCATCGCGCGGGAGGCCGACCGCCTGGTCAACGCCATCGGCTCGGCGGCCCTGAACCGGGACGACGACCCGGCGGACCGGCTCTGGCACGGGCTGACCGCCTTCTTCTCCTACGTGGCCGAGCACCGGGCCAGCTGGGTGGTGCTCTACCAGCAGGCCCGCAGCCAGAGCGACTCCCTGGCGGCCCAGGTCGCCAGGTCCCGCTCGGAGATCATCGACACCGTCACCGAACTGGTCCGCCAGTCGATGGAGTCGCCCGCCCGCGGCGGCGACGGGAGCAACTACGCCGCGCTGCGCCGGGAGTCCGCCGCCGTCGCGCACGCCCTGGTCGGCGCCGCGGACGCGCTGGCCGAGTGGGCGCTCGCCGTCCCCGGCGAGCAACCGGAGGCCACCGCACGCCGGTTGATGAACATGATGTGGATCGGCCTGGAGCGGCGGGCGAAGGGCGAGGGCTACCACGCCCCCGACGGGCCGGCCGGGACCGACGGCCCCGCCGCTCCCCGCCCGTAGTCACCGCGCGGTCCGCCACCGCACGGCCGGACCCCACCGCCGGGCCACCGGGCCGGGCCGGCTCAGAGCGCGTCCGCCCGGCCCCGCAGGTGCGTCCGGCCGTCCGCCGCCCCGGTCAGCGTGAAGGCGGTGCTCCGGCCGTCCGGCGCCCGGTCCAGGGCCAGCCGGACCTCCGAGGGCAGCGGCACCGGCGCCCGGAAGGCCACCTCGACCCGCACCGCCGCCGGCAGCTCCGGACCGAGCGCTTCGAGCACCCGGGCCTTGGTCCACATCCCGTGCGCCACGGCCCGGCGGAAGCCGAACGGCCGTGCCGTCCACGGGTGCAGGTGGATCGGGTTGCGGTCACCGCTGACCGAGGCGTAGCGCCGTCCGGCCCCCGCCGCCAGCTGCCACCGGGCCTCCTCGGCGAACGGCGGGGCGATGCCCCCGGGCCCGGGCGGCGGGGTGGCGGCCCCCGGACGGTCCGGCTCGGCCGGGTGCCGTCGCAGGTAGGTGCCGGCGGAGTGCCAGAGCAGGTCGCCGTCGGTGTCGCCGGACACCTCGGCGAGCACGTCGAAGGCCGTCCCGCGCGGGTGCGGGCGCAGGTCCGCGGTCCGCACCCGGACGGTGAGGCGCTCGTCCGCCCGGATCGGCCGGAGGCGGGTGAGGGTGTTGGCGGTGTGCACCAGGCCGAGGGCCGGCAGCGGGAAACCGGGTGCGGTCATCAGCGCCAACGCGGCCGGGAAGGCCAGCAGATGGGGGTAGGCCGGCGGCAGGAACTCCCCCGGCTCGCCCCCGCACAGCCGGACGTAGCGGGCCAGCCGCCGGCGGTCGACGGTCAGTCCGGGCAGCACCAGCTCGACCGCCGGCAGCGTCCCGGACGGGCCCTCCGGACGGGACGGACCGCGCCCGCGGCGGGCCGCCCGCAGGTAGGACCGCAGCACGCCCGGCGGACGCGCCGGGCGCCGGGACGCGTAGCCGGCCCCGGGACCGGCGGCCTCAGCTTTGCCGGCCTCGGGCTTGCCGGCCTCAGCTTTGCCGGCCCCGGGACTGCGAGCCTCGGACCTGTCTGCTGCTGACATCGTGCCCTCCTTGCCGAGTGGGCCCGGCATCGCCGCTCAGGCCCCGATCAGTGACTGGCCGCAGACCCGGAGCACCTGGCCGGTGACTCCCGCGTTGGCCGGGTCGGCGAGCCAGCGGACCGCCTCGGCGACGTCCACCGGCAGGCCGGCCTGGCCGAGGCTGTTCATCCGGCGGCCGGCCTCCCGGACCAACAGCGGCATCCGGGCGGTCATGTCGGTCTCGATGAACCCGGGGGCGACCGCGTTCACGCGTACGCCGCGCCCGGCCGACGCCGGGGCCAGGGCGCGGACCAGCCCGATCAACCCGGCTTTGGCCGCACCGTAGTTGGTCTGGCCCCGGTTGCCCGCGATGCCGCCGATCGAGGAGGTGCAGACCAGCGCCCCGCCGTCGCGCAGGACCGGGCCGCCCGGGCCGTCGGCGAGAAGGGCGGCGGTGATCCGTTCGACCGCGCCGAGGTTGACGTCCAGGACGGTGTCCCATTCGGCCCGGCTCATCCGGGCCAGCGTCCGGTCCCGGGTGACGCCGGCGTTGTGGACGAAGACGTCCACCCCGGCGTGCCGCTCCCGCAGGTGCGCCGCGATCACCTCGGGGGCGTCGGCGCCGGTCACGTCGACGGCCAGCGCGGTTCCACCGATCCGGGCCGCCGTACGCTCCAACTCCTCACGTCGGGAGGGGAGATCCAGGCAGATCAGATGCGCGCCGTCGCGTGCGAGCAGGCCCGCGACCTCCGCGCCGATGCCGCGCGCCGCACCGGTGACGGCGACCACCCGCCCGGCCTGCGGCGCTCCCGCGGGCGGCGGGAAGGCCCCCACCGGCGGACCGACCCGGACGACCTGTCCGGAGACGTACGCCGAGCGGCGCGAGAGCAGGAAGCGCAGCGGTGCCTCCAGGGTCTCCGTCGCACCGGGGGCCGCCCTGAGCAACTGGCAGGTGCTGCCCCGGCCCAGTTCCTTGCCGAGCGAGCGGGTGAACCCCTCCAGCGCCTGCGCCGCCACGGCCGCCGCTGCCGAGCCGGCCGCCCCGGGCACGTCGCCGACGATCACCACCCGGCCGCCCAGCGGCAGTTGGCGCACCAGTGGGTGTGCGAATTCGTACAGTTGGGCCAGTCCGGCGGATCCGGCGAGCCCGGTGGCGTCGAAGACGAGAGCCGCCGCGCCGGACCCGTCGCCCGGGTCGCCCGTCCGAAGCACCGGGACACCCGCCCTCTGGAGGATGCCGGCCAGCACCGGGCCCAGCCGCCCGGAGCCCGTGCCGCCGAGCAGGACCGGGCCCGTGAACTCCGGCCGGCCGGGTTCGTGGCGCGGCAGCGCGACCGGGACCTGCACGCCCAGGCGCCGCAGCAGGGCCCGGCCGGGGCCGCCGGAGGTGAACCTCCGCAGAACGTCGGCCATGAAGTCAACACTCCTTACTCTCTAGTAAGTTTACCGGAGAGTAAATACCCTGGGGCCGGTCGGGCGCCAGCCCCGGCCCGGCCCAGCCCTGTCCCCCGCCCCCACACCCCCGCACCCGCACCCGCACCCGCACCCGCACCCGCAGGAGGAACACCGATGGCCCGGACCGTACGCCGCGTAGCGATCATCGGGGGCAACCGCATCCCCTTCGCCCGGGCCGGCGGCCCCTACGCCCGGGCCTCCAACCAGGAGATGCTCGGCGCCGCCCTGGACGGCCTGGTCGAGCGGTACGACCTGGCCGGCGTCCGGCTCGGGGAGTTCGCGGCCGGCGCGGTGCTCAAGCACGCCCGGGACTTCAACCTCGCCCGCGAGGTCGTCCTCGGCAGCCGGCTCGACCCCCGGACTCCCGCCTACGACCTCCAGCAGGCCTGCGGCACCGGGCTGGAGACGGTGGCACTGACCGCCGCCAAGATCGCTCTCGGGCAGAGCGAGTGCGCCGTGGCCGGCGGCGTGGACACCGTCAGCGACGCCCCGATCGGGCTGAACGACGACCTGCGCCGGCTGCTGCTCAAGGTGCGGCACGCACCCTCGGCCGCGCGGCGCGCCGGCGGCCTGCTCGCCGGGCTGCGCCCGGGCCAGCTACGCCCCGACATCCCGGCCAACTCCGAACCCCGGACCGGCCTCTCGATGGGTGAGCACGCCGCGGTGACGGCGCTGGAGTGGGGCATCGGCCGCGCCGAACAGGACGAACTCGCGGCCGCCGGCCACCGGCGGCTGCACGCCGCGTACGAGCGCGGGTTCTTCGACGACCTGATCACGCCCTACCGGGGGCTCACCCGCGACCAGAACCTGCGCCCCGACACCACGGTCGAGCGGCTCGCCCGGCTGAAGCCGGTGTTCGGCGAGGGCCTGCGGGACCCCTTCGGGACCCGTCCGGGCGCGCCCGTCGGCGCCACCATGACGGCGGGCAACTCCACCCCGCTGAGCGACGGCGCCTCGGTCGTCCTGCTCGCCTCCGAGGACTGGGCCGCCGCCCGCGGCCTCACCCCGACGGCCTACCTGGTGGACACCGAGGTGGCCGCCGTCGACTTCGTCACCGGCCGGGACGGACTGCTGACCGCCCCGGTCTTCGCGGTACCCCGGCTGCTGGCCCGCAACGGGCTCACCTTCGCCGACCTCGACCGCTACGAGATCCACGAGGCCTTCGCCTCACAGGTGCTGGCCACCCTGAAGGCCTGGGAGGACGAGACCTTCTGCGCGGAGCGGCTCGGCCTGCCGGACGCGCTGGGGCCGCTGGACCGGGCGCGCCTCAACGTCACCGGGTCCTCGCTGGCCGCCGGACACCCGTTCGCGGCCACCGGCGGGCGGATCACCGCGACGCTGGCCAAGCTCCTGCACGAACTCCGGGCGGACGGCGGGGTTCGCGGCCGGCCGGTGCGCGGGCTGATCTCCGTCTGCGCGGCCGGCGGCCAGGGCATCGCGGCGCTGCTGGAGGCCTGAACCCCCGCCCGCCCCGCCCGGCCCCGCCCCGCCGCGAGAGCCAGGACCCGGCCCGGCCCTCCCGGGCAACCTTCACGCCCCCACCCGAGCCAGCACCGGAGGCATCCATGGGAATCCCCCTCACCCGTGCCCGTCGCACCGACCGCCTGCGCGCGGCCGCCGTCGTGGAGGTCACCCGCGAAGGCCCGGTGGTGGTCGAGGCCCGCCGTCCGCACCTCGTCCCGCCGAGCCGTCGGGGCAGCCTCTCCGAACTGCCCTACCGCAACGCCGCCGAGGCGCCGGACGCGGTGGTCGTCTCCCGCCGGACAGCCGCCGGCGAGTGGGCGGACGTCACCGCCGCCGCCTTCGCCACCGAGGTGAGCGCCACCGCCAAGGGCCTGATCGCCGCCGGCATCGCCCCCGGCGACCGGATCGCCCTGATGGCCCGGACCTGCTACGAGTGGACCCTGCTGGACTTCGCCGCCTGGGCCTGCGGCGCGGCGGTGGTGCCGGTCTACCCGACCGCCGCCGCCGGGCAGGCCGAGTGGATCCTGCGCGACTCCGGCGCGGTCGCCGTCGTGGCCGAGGACGCGGCCTGTGCCGCAGCGATCGCCGAGGCGCAGGCGGCGATGCGGGCCACCGGTACGGCCGAACCGGTGCTGTGGCGGCTGGACCAGGGCGCGGTGGCGGACCTGGCCGTCCGGGGCGCGAGCGTCCCGGACGGCGAACTGGCGCACCGCCGGGCCTTGCAGACCCCGGCCACCGAGGCGACCGTGATCTACACCTCCGGGACCACCGGCCGGCCCAAGGGCTGCCCGCTCACCCACGGCAACTTCCTGGACGAGGCGGCGAACTGCCACGCGCTGCTGCATCCGGTCTTCGAGGCGGTCTCCGACGAGCCGGCCGCCACCCTTCTCTTCCTGCCGCTGGCCCACGTGCTGGGCCGGATGACCCAGGTCGCCTGCGTGCACGCCCGGATCCGGTTCGGCCACAGTCCCTCGCTGAAGCCGGCCGAACTGCGGCCCGACCTGGCCGGGTTCGGCGCGACCTTCCTGGTCGGGGTGCCGTACCTGTTCGAGAAGATCCACCAGCTCGGGCGGGTCGAGGCCGAGCGGCGGCGCGCGGGCCGGGTGTACGACAACGCCGTCCGGGCCGCCGTCCGGTACGGCCGGGCGGAGCTGGCCGCGCTCGCCGGCGAGGGCCCGCGCCCGCCGCTGCGCGAGCGCGCCGCGCACCGGATGTACGACCTGCTGGTCTACCGCAAGGTGCGGGCCGCGCTGGGCGGCCGGGTCCGGTACGCGATCAGCGGCGGCTCCTCGCTGGCCCCGGAGCTGCTGCTGTTCTTCGCGGGCGCGGGCGTCCTGGTCTACGAGGGCTACGGCCTCACCGAGACCACCGGCCCCTCCACGGTGAACCCGCCGCTGGGGCCCCGGCCCGGTACGGTCGGGCAGCCGGTGCCCGGCTCCGCCGTGCGGATCGCACCGGACGGCGAGGTGCTGCTCAGCGGCGGCCAGGTGTTCGCCGGCTACCGGGGGCCCGGCGGGCGGCGCGCCCCGGCGGAGGATTGGTTCGCTACCGGCGACCTCGGACGGCTGGACGAGGACGGCTACCTCACCGTCACCGGCCGCAAGAAGGAGATCCTGGTGACCAGCGGCGGCAAGAACGTCAGCCCGGCGCCGATGGAGGACCGGCTGCGCGCCCACCCCCTGATCGGCCAGTGCCTGGTGGTCGGCGACGGCCGTGCCTACATCGGTGCCCTGGTCACGCTGGACACCGAGGCGGTCGGGCAGCAGCTCGCGCACCTGCCCTCCGACGCCCGCCGCACGGCACCGGCCACCACGGACGGGCGGCCGAACGGGCGGCTGAGCAGCGCCGTCCCGCTCCACCCGGCGGTGCTGGCCGCGGTCGAACGCGCGGTGGCCGAGGTCAACAGCACGGTCTCCCGGGCCGAGTCCATCCGCCGGGTACGGATCGTGGCGGGCGACTTCACCGAGGAGCGCGGCCTGCTCACGCCCTCGCTGAAGGTCAGGCGCGAGGCGGTGCTGGCCGCGTACCGGGAGGACGTCGCGCTGCTCTACGGCTGATCACCGGCGCGACTGCCCCGGGCCCGGCCCGCGCGTCCTCCCCGTACCGGCGGGGAGCGGGCGCGGGCCGGGCCCGCACACCGTCAGCGGTGGCTCTGGAACTGCACCACCTGCTGGTACGTGGGCCGGTTCTGCCAGGTGCTCCTGGCGTCGGTCACCCCGCCCAGCGGACGCTGGACGATGGTGTCGGCACACCACTGGTCACCGGCCGCGCAGTCGGCGTCGCCCGGGTAGACCTGGGCGGCGGTCCGGCCGGCGGCCTGCTGGAGACTGTCCAGCAGGACCCGCCGGCACGCGGCCGGATCGCCGCCGCCGCAGAACGGCCGGGCCAGCGGGCCGGCCACCGGCCCGCCGAGGACGGACCGCAGGTCCTTGTCCACGTAGCTCCACCAGCCGTACTGGAAGGCGGAACCCTTGTGCGGCACCGACTCGTTGGCGGAGACCGGGCCGCCGCCGAGCGGGCCGCTCTGGCCGCCGGAGGGCGACTCGTTGATCTGGAGGGCGCCGGTCAGTGCCGCGAACAGCGGGTCCCCCATGCCCGGACGGAACTCGGCCTCGGCCAGCAGCGGCCACCAGGCGTCCAGGATCCGGATCGCCTCGGCGTCGGCGTACACGTGGCTGCCGGCCGAGGTCTCCCGCCGCAACCCGCCCGCGGCCTGCCAGGCCGCCAGCTTCTGCACCGCGGCGGCCTGCGCCGGGTCGGTGACCGGCGCGCCGCGGATCACCCGCAGCAGGTCGGGCAGCACGTCCTCGGCCCGCAGGTCCGTCAGCGCCGCGCTCTCCATCGCCTGCACCAGCGCGGCCCGGCCGACCTTCGTCCCACCCGTGACCAGCGTCTTCACCCGGTCGTCCAGCAGGTCCCCCCGGTGCACGGAGCCGTTGCCGAAACCGGCCGGGCCCACGCCGTCGGCCTGCTTGTTGTTCCAGGAGATGTAGTAGTCCTGGTCGACGGACTGCGGGTGCCGGTCGGCCGGGATGTACCGGGCGGTGTTCGCCACCGGGTCGAAGTCCTGCCATTCGTAGGCGGGTTGGGCGAGCACCGGCAGGCCGGGGTCGACCCCGTCGGCGCGCACGGGGTTGCTGCCGGAGTTGTAGTACGCGGTGTGGGCGGAGTCCGCGTAGAACCAGTTGAAGGTGTAGTTGATGTTCTGCGCGGCCTGCTGGAAGCTCGCCGGATCATGCACCGCGGCCGGGTCGTTGAGCATCTGGAAGCCGACGATCGAGTCGGCCTCGTGGCGGTAGGTGGAACGCAGCGAGGTGAAGGCGACGGGCTGTCCGCCGACCGTCCCCCGGGCCGAGACCAGCCCGTACGCGGTCCGGTTCATCACCAGTGTGTACGAGCCCGCGGCGGTGCTGTCGGCGGTGGTCGGCGCCCAGCTGTTCTTCCGCTCCAGTCGCTCCATCGGAGTGCAGGTGCCGTGCCACAGGTAGGAGTTGGCGGCGAGGGTCACGGGCGTCCCGTCGGTGGTGCAGAGCGGAACGGCGTACGTGTCGGTGATGTCCTGGCCGGCGGAGGTGGCGCTCCAGGCGTAGTCCTGGCCGCGGCCGAGTTCGACGTAGAAGCTGAGCCCGGCGAAGGCCGCGCCGCGGGCGCTGATGCCGGGGCCCTGGAGCTCCTCCAGCATCAGGAGCTGCGGAGCGAAGTAGCCGGTCTGCGGACCGAACACGGCCACCGGGTGGCCGTCGTCGGTGTACTTCCCGGACACCACCAGGGCGTTGGACATGCCGTGCTTCGCGGTCAGCAGGTTGCCCGGCAGCACGCCGGCGGCGGCGGTCGGAGCGGCGGAGGTGCCGGTGCCGGTGGCGTCCTGGACCATCGGCTCGGGAACGACCGAACCGGGGTCGGGCAGTGCGGTGCCCCGCGGGTCCGCGGGGGGCTGCGCGTACGGGAAGCTCTGCCCGTCGTGCAGGGTCCGGACCGCCTCGGGGTCGTCGGGCTCGCGCAGCGAGGTCCAGAGCGCGTCGCCGGCGGCCGGCCCGTACTTCGCCCCGGCGGCCGACTTCACCTGCGCGGAGGCGAGTTCACCGCCGCCGCCGGAGCCGAACAGCGCGCCGACCACGGAGGCCAGGGCCACCAGGTCGGTCAGCTGGAAGTGGTCGATCCCGCCCGCGTTGGTGAACCAGTCGATGTGGCCGGTCAGGTCGTACTCACCGGGGAAGGTCCGCTCGCGGTAGACCTTGTCGATGTAGGTGTTGATGCCGTCCAGGTAGGCCTGGGCGTCGGCGAGGGCCTGCCGGGCGCGCGGACCGGTGCCGAAGGTGCTGTCCACCTGCTGCTGGAGTTCGGCCTCGGTGTAGGGCGCGGCCTGCCAGAAGCTCTGCTCCAGCTGCCGGTTGGCGGCGGCTCCGCCGGCGAAGCCGGAGAGCTGGCCGCGGCCGACGTGACGGAACAGGTCCATCACCCAGAGGCGGTCCTGGGCGGCCGCGTAGCCGGCGCCGTACTCGGTGCCGTAGCGGGTGGTACCGGTGATGTGCGGGACGCCGGTGGCCTTGTCCCGGACGATGGTGACGTCCGGCCGGGGGCTGATGCTGCCCGCCACCTGACCCGCCGGCACGCCGAACGAGGCGTCGTTGAAGAAGCCGCTCAACTGCGCCGCGGTGAGCGTGGGGTAGGCCTGGGCGAGGGCGGCGTAAGGAGCGAGCTGGTCGTCGGTGTGGGCCGGGCGGGTGCCGAAGGCGCGGTTGCCGAGGATGTCCGCGAGGGTCGCGTTGCCGTTCTCGCCGGGCGGCAGGATGTCGAGGCACCGGCCGCCGCAGAGGTCGGTCGCGGCGGCGGGGGCACCGGCCGAGGGGGTCGGGGCGGCGAGCGCGAGGACGGTGGCGGCGACGGCCAGGACGGCGGCGGCCCGACGACGCGGGCGGCGCGGCCCGGGGCGGACGGCGGCCGCGCTGCTGGCGGCGGTACGGGCGTCAGCGGTTGGGGCGGCGGCGGTACGGGGTACCGCTCGGCCCGGCGTGTCCGGGTGCGGCGTGTCCGGGTGCGGGGTGTAGGGGTGCGGGACGTGCGGGTGCGGGACCTGCGGGCGGTACTTCCTCAGGGGCGGTGTGCTCAGGTGCGGTGTCCTCAGGTGCATTCCCAGCTCCTCAAGGCGGGATTCAGGACGGCGGCCGGTGGACCGGCCGAAGGCCCCCGCCCGCGCGGGGCGGGGGCGGGGGCCACCGGGCGGGGCCGTCCGAGGTGGGGGCCTCGGGGCCCCGGACGGGGCAACGGGTGCCGGGGCCGGGCTGCGGCCCCGGGCGGGTTCAGCCGGTGAGGTTCGCCCAGCAGTCGGCCTCACCGACGTGGGCCGAGTCGAGCGCGTGCCGGATCTCGTGCCGCACCACCGGGTCGAAGGCCATCAGCACGTGGTCCGGGCTGTTGGCCGGGCAGAGGTCCTGCACCAGCACGTTGTGCACGTCCGGACCGCTCAGGGCCTGGGTCCGGTACGGGGTCACCACCTCGTCGTAGCGGGTGTAGATGACGGTGTACGAGACGCCCGGGACGGTGTCGCCACCGGCGTTGAGCCGGGTGAGGACGTCCGAGCCGACCACCTGGTCCGCGCAGGCGGGGCAGGCGGAGCCGACGATGTCCATCGCGCCGGGGATGGACTGCGCGAGGGTGGCGAGGCCGAGCAGGGTCGTCCCGTGGTTGCTGGGGGCGAGGCCCACCAGGGTGTGCACCTTGGCCGCGCCGCCCTCGAACTTCAGGTAGTAGCGCGGCGTCAGGCCGCCGCCCTGGCTGTGCCCGACCAGGTCGGCCTTGGCCGCGCCGGTCGCGGCCAGCACGCCGTCGACGAAGGTGGCGAGCTGGCGGGCCGAGTCGGGCACCGGGGCGATCGCGCGCAGGATCGGGATCCCGGGCTGCTCGCCGTAGGTCAACGCGAAGACGCAGTAGCCCTCGGCGGCAAGGGTGGGGGCGATGGGCAGCCAGTTGACGGAGCCGTTGGCGAAGGTCCCGTGCACCAGCACCACCGGCCGGGGGTGGGCCGCGCTCGGCCGGCAGGACCAGTTGTTGGCGCCCGGCACCAGCGGGGCGGCCAGGGCCTTGGCGGCCGCGACGGGGTCGGTGGCGGCGGCCTGGGCGGTGCCGGCCTGGGCGGGGGCGGCGGCGATCACGGTGGCCGCGAGCAGGCCGAGGCCGGCGAGTGCGGTGGCGATCCGACGGCGGACACCGGTACCGGTACGGGTATCGGATCTGGTTCCGGGCAGCACGGGGTGAGGGGTTCCAGGCATGACTGTCCTTCGGGTGGGGGGTCGAGGCATGCATGCACTCCGAGGCGGCGAACTCCGCCTACGCACGGGTAAGTTACCGAGGAGTCAGAACCTTGGCCAGACTTCTCACACGCCTGATGTCGAGGACCTGCCAGCACCGAACCGTGTGCCCTTGGTCACAACGGACGCCGGCGGCCCGAACCCGCCCACCCCGCTCCCCCGCCGGCGCCACCTACCCCGCCGGCGCCAACACCGCATCCTCCCGCCCGGCCACCGGCCCGGCCCGACCCGGCCCGCACCGGCCCGCACCGGCCCGCACCGCCACCGCCACCGTGCGCCCGATCCACCCCTGAGCGCGGGCGTCCCGCCGGTCAGCCGGCCTGGCCGGGGCCGCCGGCGAACATGTCGAGCAGCCCCTGCGGCGCGTCCTGGCGGAAGCAGAGCGCCAGGCCCTCGGCCGACGCGGCCGCGGCGGCGGTGGCCCGCGGGAGGAGGGCCTTCTCGTACGCGGCGAGGCCCGCCTCGGTGTCACCCGGGTGCGCGGCGAGGGCCAGGCCCAGTTCGGCCCCGTCGAGCATGGCCATGTTGGCGCCCTCACCCGCGAAGGGGGACATCACATGGGCCGCGTCGCCGAGCAGTGTGACGCCGGGGGTGCGCTCCCAGCTGTGGCCGACCGGCAGCGCGTGCACCGGACGGGCGACCAGCGGGCCGTCGGCGTCGGCGACCAGCGCGCGCAGCCGCTCGTCCCAGCCGGTGAAGTGCTCCAGCACGGCCGCCTTCGCGACCCGGGTGTCCGGGTCGGTGAAGTCCACGCCGGAGAGCCAGTCCTCCGCCGCCCTGAACGCCGTGTAGACGTGCAGGCTGCCGTCGGGCTCCCGGTGGGCGAGGAAGCCGCGGTCCTCGCCCAGGGCGAAGAACATGCCGCCGCCCAGCAGGGCGGCGCTCTCCGGGTGGCGCCGGTCGGCTTCGCGCAGCTCCACCTCGACGAAGGACACCCCGGTGTACAGCGGGAGCGCGTCGGAGACCAGCGGGCGGATCCGGGACCACGCCCCGTCGGCGCCGACCAGCAGGTCGGTGCTGAGGACGGTGCCGTCGGCGAAGGTCACCTCGTGGCGGCCGCCGCCGACCGCGCGGGCCCCGGTGACCTTGGCACCCCAGCGGACGGTGCCCGCCGGAAGGGAGTCCAGCAGCAGGTCGCGAAGGTGTCCGCGCTCGACCTCGGGGCGGTCCCCGTCACCCTCGTCCTCCTCGTCGAGGTGGACGACGGCGTGCCGGTCGAGGACCCGCACGGCCTGCCCGCCGAGGTGGACCAACGGGCGGAACTCCTCCAGCAGACCGGCGGCGGCCAGCGCGGCCTGGCCGGACTCCTCGTGGATGTCGAGCATGCCGCCCTGGGCCCGGGCGGCCGGCGAGGCGTCCAGGTCGAAGACCGCGGCCTCGATGCCGTGGACGTGCAGGACCCGGGCCAGGGTGAGGCCGCCGAGGCCGGCGCCGACGATGAGGACGGGGTGGTGGGTGATGGTGGTCATGGTGGTCTCTCCTTGGGTCTGCGGGGTCTTCGGGGCCTGCGGGGTCTTCGGGGTCTTCGGGGTCTTCGGGGCCCGGGCGCGTCGGCTGCTGCTCTTGCTTCGGCCGGCGGCGGCGTTCGGAACGCCAGGGCGAGGGGGTGCCGGACGCGCCAGGGCGCGACGAGGTAGGGGCCCGGCGACGGACGCCGGTCCTGTGGACGGGGACTGCGGAAGGGACCGCAGAGGGGACTGCGCCGGCCGGGCCGTCAGGGCGCGGCGGGGTAGGGGCTCGGCACCGGGCCGGCCCTGCGGTGGTCCGGCGACGGGAACGGACCCTTGGCGGCGGGACTACCGCCGGTACTCAGCCGCGGTCGTCACCGCCCGGTGCGGCCGCGGGCTCGCCGGCGACCGGCACGGGGGTGTGCACGATGCCGTTGATCAGCATCTGGAAGCCCCAGGAACGACGTGCCGAGGGCGGACCCGCGATCAGGGCGGGCCCGAGCGCGGCGATGTGCGGGTGCGTCCCGGCGAAGGTCTCCCGGAGGACCCTGGCCAGGGTGTCCATCTCCTCCTGGGCGTTGGCGGAGCCGACCCGGGTGGCGTGCTCGGCGGCGGTGGCGGTGGCGTGCTGCAGGAGCACGTCCACCCCCCAGGCCGCCTGACCGGCCGGGACCCCGCCCTCGGCCAGCAGTGCCAGCACGCGCTCGATCAGGTCGAGGTAGTGCGGACCGCTGGGACGCGCCACCAGGGCGGACTGGGCCAGGCTCGGATGGGCGAAGAGCATGTCGGTGTACGAGCCGAGCAGTTGCTCCAGCCGCTCGCGCCACGATCCGCCCGCGGCGGGTGGCGGGACGGTCCCGAGCAGCTCGTCCAGGATCGCCGCGTGCAGCTCGGCGGTGTTGCGGACGTAGACGTACAACGAGGCCGGCCCGGTGTCGAGCTCCTGAGCCAGGCGGCGCATGGTGACCTTCTGCAGGCCCTCCTCGCGCATGATCCCGACGGCGGTCGCGACGATGCCGTCCCGGGTGAGGGCCGGCTTCGAGGGGCGCTCCCGACGGCTGTGGGGAGTACCGGAGTGTGCTGTCATCCCCCCAAGATAACGAACACGTTCGTTCAGAGTGCGCTGTCATGCCTCAACTCTAACGAACATGTTCGTCACGAACAAGTACGTCACGAATGCGTTCGTGACGAACGTATTCGTCGCGAACATGACCGTCACGAGCATGGACGCCGAGTGCACCGAGAACACGACCGCAACGAACGTGATCGTCACGAACACGGCCGTCACGAACGCAGCCACACCGAAACCCGGACTCCACGAACGCGTACGTCCCGAACATGATCGACAGGCCGACCCCGCTCGCCCCGCCGCCGCGCCCACCCCGTCCGAGCACGAAAAAAGCGCCCCGCGGGGGCGCTTTCGAAGGCCGGGGCAGGAGCACCGTCACCACCAGTAGGACGGGTAGGCCGGGCCGCCGCGCTTGGCGCGGGTGGCGGCCATCGCCGCCAGCACGATCAGGACGGTCGCCGCCAGCAGCAGCGGCAGGAAGCGGGCCGGTCGCGGCGCCTGGAGCACCACGATCACGGCGGTGGCGACCGCCGGCGTGTGCTGCGTCCGGCTGAGCATCATGACCGCCAGCGCCAGGCCGCCGGCCAGGGCGGCGGCCCAGGTGGCGCTGCCGAGCACGGCCAGCACGGCGAAGCCGGTGAGCGCCGCCAGCAGGTGCCCGCCGACCAGACTGCGCGGCTGCGCCAGCGGCAGGGCCGGGGTGCTGTGCACCAGAGCGGCACTGGCCGCCAAGGGCGGGATGAGCATCGGCTGGTGCAGCAGCGCCCCCGCGGCAACGATCAGCAGCAGCACCGATATCGACGAGGTGGTCGCGTGCAGCATGGTGCCCAGGCTCGGCGAGGCGGGTGCCCTGCTGACCGGCGGCCGCAGGGCAGGGCGCGGGCGGGTGGCCTGGTCGGTGCTCATGGGCGCGGTACTCCGGAAAGCTCCGGACGTCACTGGCCCGGGGTTGGACGGGGGTCGGGATCGGCCCGGCACCACCGCGACAGTTCCGTACGGCGGGCCCGCGTGATCGACGCGGCCGGGCCATGCGCTCGGCTCCGGATCCCGGACGGCGCAGTCCATTGGTGGACAAATCTACCCGTGTCACCACCCCGCGCCGCACCCGGGGTCCTCGTCCCGGCCCCGGCCGCGCGGCACCGGCCACCCCGACCCCGACCCCGGCACTGGCCGCCCCGATTCCGACCGCGCGACCCCGGCCAACCCGGCCCCGGCCAACCCGACGCAGGAAGCCCCACCTCAGGAGCCCCCTCAGGAGCCCCATCCTCAGGAAACCTCTAGGCCGGCGATCCTTCCCACGACTGCCCCGGACGCACCTCGGCCCCGCAGCGGTGGCAGACCGCCGGCGGCGCCATGTCCAGCACCGCGTCGCACTCGGGGCAGACCCGGTTCAGCCAGCAGGCGGCCTCGCCGCCCTCCGGCTCCGGCACCCCGGACCGGGCGGCAACAGCCTCGTCCTCGTCGCTCATACCGACACCGTACGTCGGCACCGGTTCCGCCTCGGCCGCCTCGGTGCGCGTCGGTCCGCCGGCGCTCTCCCGGGGCCGGCCCGAAGCCCGGTGCCCAGGGACCGCCACCGCGAACCGGAGGAACGCGGCCGGCTCCGCCGGGGGTGGACGGGGTTCTCGACCCCACCCGCCCTCCGCCTCGCAGAAGGGCGAGGGCCCGGAGGCCGTGCGCGCGCGCCCTTGGCCAGGTTGCCCCACCGCGCCGGGGCCGGCCAGGCGCGACAGCCCCGGGAACGCCCAAGCGCCCACCCGACAACCCGGCCACATGGCCCCCGGCCACCCGGTGGCCCGGCAACCCCACAGCCCGCGACCCGAGGCCCGGGCCGCACCGGGGCCCCGCCCGGACCAGGCCCTCGACCACTCCTACTGCACCGTCAGAGTGCCGTGCATGTTCGGGTGGATACTGCAGATGTACCGGTACTCACCGGGCGTGGTCGGGGCGGTGAAGGTGGTCGTCTGACCGGCGGCGATGTCGCCGGTGTCGAAGAGGCCGTCGGTGACCGAGGTGACGGTGTGCGTGGTGCTGTCCTGGTTGATCACGGTGACGGTCGCGCCCGGGGTCACCGTGACCGCGACCGGGCTGAACGCGAAGTCCTTGATGGTCACGGTGACGGCGGCCGCCGGGGTCCCGCTGGGTGAGGCGGACGCGGAGCCGGCGGACGTGGGGCTCGCGGAGCCGGCGGACGGCGACGGTGTCCCGCCGGTGGTCGGCGTGGTGTCGGCGGTGGCCGGCGCCGGGGTGCTCGGGGTGCTCGGCTTGCTGGAGGAGCAGCCGGCGAGGCCCAGCAGGGCGAGGACGGTGACGGCCGTGAGGGCGGTCCGCCACCGGCGGGGGTTGGTGGGCAGCATGGTGCTCCGGCCTTTCGGGTCCGTGCCCGCCGGGAGGCGGGCCGCCGGTGGCCAGACTCCCGCAGGCCGGTCGCCGGGGGCGGGTCCACCCACCCGTCAGGGTCTCCGGGCCACCCGAACGAGCGGCCCCGGTTCGACCGGTCGGCCCCTCCGACCCCTCCCCGACCCCTCCCCGGCCCGGCCCAGACCCCCGCCCCTCCCCCGGCCCGCCCCGGCCCTCGCCCCCTCGGTGGCCAGTACGCCGGCCGCGACGGCGCCGGCTCCCCGGCGCCCCAGCACCCCCTGCCAGGACCCATAATCGGGGCTAGGACCCCGGCTCCGAACCCCCTTGCTCGATCTGATGGATGAGCCGCTTGAGTTGGGTGACTTCGTCCTGGAGCGCGCGGTGGCCGGCCGGGGTGAGGGAGAGCCAGGTGCGGGCGCGCTTGCCCTCGTAGCCCTTCTCGACGTCGACCAGTCCGGCCTTCTCCAGCACGGCCAGATGCTGGCTGAGGTTTCCGGCGGTGAGGCCGAGCGCCGTGCGCAGGAACCCGAACTCGACCCGTCGGGCCTGGTGGGTGACGGTGAGGATGCCCAGGCGGACCCGTTGGTGGACCACGTCGTCCAGGCCGTTGACCGGGTGCTGACCGGGTTCGGCGATCATGAGGCTTTGCGCTGACGGGACAGCTCGGCCAGGCCGAAGCCGAGGGCGCCGAGCAGCAGGAGCAGGCCGGGGACGCCCAGCCGGGGCACGGCGGACCACGGCGGGGCGCCGAGGCTCCCGGCCCAGCCGGTGCTGAGCGGCACCAGTTCGACGGCCAGGTACACCACGGCGAGCAGGAGCAGGGCGCGGCTGCGTTCCACCCAGGACAGCACCAGCAGCGGCAACCCGATGGCCGCGGCGTTCCCGATGAGCCGTTCGAGGAAGGCGGTCGTCCCGGCGGCGGGATCGAGCCGCAGACCCCAGAGGTCGAACGGGGCACCGGGTTCCAGGACGCCCTGGCGGAGGCTCCAGAACGCGGTGGCCGCCGCCAGGGCGGCCAGGGCGGTCCCGGCCAGGATGTACGGCCGGACCGGGGTACCGACCCCGCGGTTGCGGGAACGGCGGACGTAGAAGACCGCGATCGCCGCGTACGCCAGGCCGAGGCCGAGCGTCCAGTAGAGCGGCGACCCCTGCGTGACGACGGTGCAACTCGTGGGGACGTCCGCCGAGCCCGGGGCCGGCGGGCAGGTGGTGACGGTCCGGATGCTGGTGGTGAGGCGGCTGACGAGGATCCCGCCGAGGGTGAGCAGGCCGAACAGCAGCAGGGGGAACCAGGCGCCGCGTTGGGCGGCGCGGACCTGACGGGTCAGCTCGCCGAGGCCGGCGAGGACTTCGCGTGGGGTGCCCGATGACGGCACGGTTGCGTCTGTCATGCAGTCAGCTTTGCATCACAAACCAGTTGTGACAAGAGACCTGCGCGAGAGGCCGGAGATCCCGAGAGGGCGCGCGCCTCCCCCGGACGGCCGGGGTACGGCGCGACGGGCCGGTCGTCCGCCCCACGCGGTTCGGAGTCATGCCCGGGCGGACGGCCCACGGCACCGCGAACCGAAACAGGCCACAGGCCCGCCCGCGCCAGGGCCGGGCCACGGGCCGACGCGAGCCACGCGCCGGGGCGGCAGGGCGCTCCCGGCCGCGGTTCCGCGGGCGGGCACGGGTCGGCACGACCCGTGCCCGCCCGGACGCTCCCGGCCGTCGCGCCGCCCGAGCAGGGCCGTACCGTCAGGGCACTCCCGGTAGCGGCTGCTCGGCCCAGATCGTCTTGCCCTCGCGGAGGTAACGGGTGCCCCAGTGGGCGCTGAGCTGCATCACGATGAACAGGCCCCGGCCGCCCTCGTCGGTGCTGCGGGCCTGCCGCAGGTGCGGGGCGGTGTTGGTCCGGTCGGACACCTCGCAGATCAGGGTCCGGTCCCGGATCAGGCGCAGCTGGACGGCGCCCTTGCCGTAACGGACGGCGTTGGTGACGAGTTCGCTGACGATGAGCTGGGTGCTGTACACCAGGTCGTCCAGGCCCCAGGCGACGAGCTGGCGTTCGGCCAGCTCACGGGCCTTGGAGACGACGGCGAGGTCGTCGGGGAAGGTCCAGGCGGCGACGTTCTCCCGGGCCAGGTGGTGGGTGCGGGCGAGCAGCAGGACGGCGTCGTCGTCGGGCCGTTCCGGCACCAGGGTGTAGACCGCGGAGTCGCAGAGTTCCTGCAGGCTGCGGCCGGGCTGGGCGAGGACCTGCTGCAGGCGTGCCAGCGAGGCGTCGCTGTCGCGGCCCCGGTCGGTGACCAGGCCGTTGGTGTAGAGGGCGATGACGCTGCCCTCGGGCAGTTCGACGGTGGCGCTCTCGAAGCCGGCGCCGCCGACCCCGAGGTGCGGGCCGACGGGCACCTCGAACGGGAGCGCCTGCCCGGCCGCGTCCAGCACCAGGGGCTGCGGGTGGCCGGCCCGGGCGGCGGTGCACCGGCGGGAGACCGGGTCGTAGGTGAGGACGAGGCAGGACGCGATCAGCTCCTCCCCGGGGACGCCGCCGGGGGCGACCGCGCTGTCCCGGGCGAGGCGGACGGCGGTGGTGTCCAGGCGTTCCAGCAGTTCGTCCGGGGGCAGGTCGAGCGCGGCCAGGGTACGCACCGCGGTGCGCAGCTGGCCCATGGTGGCGGCGGCCTCGACGCCGCGGCCGGCGAGGTCGCCGACGACCAGCGCGACCCTGGCCCCGGAGAGCTGGATGACGTCGTACCAGTCGCTGCCGGCACCTCCCGCTATGTAGAGGTGCGCCGCGTCCACGGCGGAGACCGACGGGGGCTGCTGGGGCAGCAGGTAGCGCTGGAGGGCGGTGGCGACGGTGCGTTCGCGGGCGTAGCTGCTGGCCTTGTCCAGGCTCAGGGCGGCGCGGGCGGTGAGTTCCCGGGCGAGTTCCAGGTCGTCCTCGTCGAACGGGTCGGGCCGCTCGTAGCGGTAGTAGGCCGCCAGGCCGAGGACGGTGTCGTGGACGACCAGCGGGGCGACGATCAGGGAGTGCACGCCGGCGGTCCGCCACCGTTCGGTGGTGGCCAGGTCGGTCCCCATCCAGGGTTCGCCGTAGTCCAGCCGGCTGACCAGCCGGGGCCGGATGTCGGCGAGGCTCTGGGTGAACGGGGTCGGGAACGGGAAGGTGTTGAGGCGGCCGATGCGCACCGGGAGCTCGCCGCCGTGGCGGGTGCGGTAGGCGGCGCGGCGCAGCGGGTGGTCCGGGGACACGGGCCCCTCGTGGGCGGGGCCGGCCCGCCAGGCCTCGTCGAGGACGTCGACGGTGGTGGCGTCGGCGAAGCGCGGCACCGTGACGTCGGCGAGTTCCTGCGCGGTGGTGGCGATGTCGAGGGTGGAGCCGATGGCCTGGTTGGCCCGGTGCAGGACGGCGAGACGTTCGGCGGCGGCCTCCCGGGCGGTGACGTCCTCGACCGCGACGGCGACGCCGAGCGGCTCGCCCGGCCCGCCGGTGACGCCGTCCTCCAGCCGGTAGAGGGTCAGCGAGAGCACCTGGGCCCGGTCGGGGGCGGCCGCCGGGTGGCCGTGCAGCAGCCGGCCCGTCAGGGTGGCTCCGGTGGCGAGCACCTCGCCGGCGAGTCCGGTCAGTTCGGCGGCGGGGAATCCGGGGACGAAATCGGTCAGCCGGCGGCCGATGGCCTCCTCGCCGGGCAGGCAGCGGAGGGCGCGGGCGGCGCGGTTGAGCTGCACCAGTCGCAACTCGCGGTCGAGGACGTACCAGCAGCGCGGCGCCCCGCCGAACAGTGCCGTCAGGAGGGCGGCCTCCCCCTCGTCGCGATCCGATTCCCGCACCGTGAAACCTCCGGGCAGCCGTACCTGTTCCGTCGTGATCCTTTCCCCCACCATGGCAGAGCGGGCGGGCGGCGGCCCGGTACGAATCGCTGGTGCGTCGCCGCTTCTCGCCCCGGCCCCCGGGCCGGAGCAGCGCCGGAACCCTCCCCGCGGCCCGCGGCCCGGCGCAGCGGGCGCACCGGGCTCACCGGCAGGTAGTGCGACGGGCGGGGTGGCGCGGAGCGGGCCCGGCGCGCCGTCTCAGCGCGGAGCGGGCCCGTCCCCGTACACCTCCAGTTCCTGGATCCGGGCCGGCTCCGGGCCGCCGCCGGCCGGGGCGTTGGCGGTGACGTCGACCGTCAGCCGTACGTACCTGGCCGGGCGTGGCGGGACGGCGTGCTCGGTGCGGCTGGCCCGGGAGCCGGTGGCGGAGACGGCCGGGGTCCACTCGACGCCGTCGGCGCTGGTGTCGATCCGGAAGGCGGCGGTGTTGCGGCCGGTGCTCTCGCCGCCGAGTCCGGCGTGGGCGACGACGAAGGAGGAGACCGTCCGGACGGCGCCGAGGTCGGCCCGGAGCCAGGGGTCCGGCTCCGCCGAGCACCAGCCGGCCGCGCTGCCGAGCGCGCCGTCGAAGGCCCGGTCGGCGGCGCCGCCGCCGGGGCAGGGCGCGGAGCCGGTGGCCGGGGCGCCGAGCGCGAGGTCCGGGCCCCGCTCGGGCGGCGGGGCGGGCAGGGCCGGCGCGCCGTCCTGGAAGGAGGGCGGCACGTCGTCGGCGCCGGTGCCCCAGCGGGCTCCGGGTGCTTCGCCCATGGTGTACTCCAGGGCGGCCCCGTGGGCGAGGTCCGGATAGCGCAGGTAGCTGTGGGTGGTGGGCGTCCGGTCGACCGAGAGCCCCTGGACGTAGCGGCCGGTGCCGGCGGCGCTGATGGCGATGTCGCCGCCCGGGCGCCTGATCAGGGCCGCCGGGAAGAGCGGCCCGTGCAGGGCCAGGGTGTCGGCGCCCGGCGTGACCGGGTACATCCCGAGCGCCGCCCAGACGTACCAGGCCGAGGTGGCGCCGAGGTCGTCGTTGCCGGGCAGCCCGCCCGGGCCGGTGCCGAAGGACTCGGCCGCCACCCGGCGGACGGCGTCCGCGGCCCCGGCCGGGTGGCGGGCGAAGTTGTACGCCCAGGGCACGCCGTGCTCCGGCTCGTTGCCGATGTAGTAGTACGGCCGGCTCTGTCCGGCGTTGAGCTCGCCGAAGTGGTGGTCCAGCCGCTGGACGGCGGTGCGCCGGCCGCCCATCGCGTCGATCAGGCCGGCGTAGTCGTGGGGGACGGTCCAGCTGTACTGCGCCGCGTTGCCCTCGGTGAAGCGCGAGCCGCTCCCGGGGTCCAGCGGCCAGGACCAGACCCCGGCCTGGTCCCTGGGCTGCACGTAGCCGGCGTCCGGGCCGTAGGTGTTGCGCCACCACTGGGCGCGGGTCATGTGGGTGCGGTACGAGGACTGGTCCCCCAGGGCCCGGGCGAACTGCGCCACCGCGAAGTCGGAGGCGGAGTACTCCAGCGAGTCGGACGGGTCCCCGGCGATGTACCCGAGCCGGGTGTAGCCGGACTGCCGGCCGCGGACCTGGCGGCCCTGGCTGGTGCCCCCGGCCGAGGACTTCTCCATCAGTGCGAGCGCCGCCGCGGTGTCGAAGTCCCGCGCGCCGAAGGCGTACAGGCCGGCGACCACGATCGGGCCGGGGTCGCCGTTCATCACGAACTCCTCGTCGGTCTGCTGCGACCACTTGGGCAGCAGCCCGCCCTGCTGCCCGTCCAGCACCATCGACCGGGCGATGTCGACGGCCTCGGCCGGGGCGAGCAGGGCGATCAGCGCCGCCCAGGAGCGGTAGATGTCCCAGCCGGAGTAGTTCTGGTAGACCGGGTGGTCGGCGTGGTGCACGGCCCCGTCGAAGCCCCGGTAGGCGCCGTCGACGTCGCCGGACACGTTCGGGCTCTGGAACACGTGGTAGAGCGCGGTGTAGAACTTCCGCAGCTCGCTCTCCCGGCCGCCGGCCACCAGCACCCGGCCGAGCACCTCGTTCCAGGCGGTGTCCGCGGCTCTGCTGACGGCGTCGAAGTCCCAGCCGGGGTTCTCGGCGTCGAGGTTGCGGCGGGCGCCCTCGGCGCTGACGTAGCTGAGCCCGACCTTGAACCGGACGCTCCGCCCGCCGGTCGTGTCGAAGGTGAGGTACCCGCCGGTACCGGTGCCGGAGGCGCTCGCCGAACCGGGCTCGACGGTCGCCCCGGACCAGGTGCCGAAGCCGGTCGGCGCGCGGTCGAAGCGCAGGTCGAACCAGATCTGGTAGGTCTTCGAGGAGAAGCAGAAGCCGCCGGCGGTGACGCTGCCGGTCACGTGGGAACCGTCGATCCGGATGCTGCCGGGCCGGTCGCCGGTCGCGCTGCGGCCGGTGCCGATGAGCAGCCGGGCGGTGTCGGTGGCGGGGTAGGTCAGCCGGCCCATGCCGGTGCGGGTGGTGGCGGTCAGTTCGACGTCGGTGGCGTACCGGTCGAGCCTGGTCCGGTACCGGCCGGGGGCCGCGGACTCCTCGGCCTTGCGGTGGCCGGAGGCGTAGTCCGTCCAGGCGCTGCCCGGGGAGGCGGTGAGGTCGCCGGTCACCGGGAGCAGCGGCAGGTCCTCGTTGTTGGGGCAGCCGGCGCCGTCGAAGTGGGTCAGGCTGAAGGACTCCACCGAGGTGTCGGACCACCGGTAGCCGGACGGCGAGGCGGTCGGGGTGTCCGGGCTGAACTGGACCCCGCCGAAGGGGACGACCGCCCCGGGGTAGGTGCTGCCGCCGGCCCCGCCCGGCACCGGGTCGGGGGCGGTGCTGTCGTCGGTGCCGACGAAGGGGTCGACGTACCGGGTGAGCGGGACGGCGGCCGCGTGCGCGGGGGTGACGGCCGTCCCGGCGGGGCCTGCGACGGCGAGCAGTGCGGCGCCGACCGCACAGGCGATTCGTGAGCGGATCAGGGTGGGCCGCCATGGGGTGATGGTCCGTCACATCGGCCGTGGGGGAGGCCTCGTGGCACGCGGCAGGTCGCACGGAGTGCGTGTGCAGACTACCAACGCGGGCGTGATCGTCCGGGGGCGCGCCCGACGCCACGAGCGGGGTGAAGGCGGATGGCGCAACGCCGGCGCCCGGGGCGGCCTCAGCGGGCGGTGTCCGGGCCGGCGGAGTCCGCGTCCGCGCCGTCCGCCCCGGCACGGTCCGGCCCGGCACCCTCCGCCCAGGCACGGTCCGGCCCGGCACCCTCCGCCCCGGCACGGTCCGGCCCGTCACCGTCCGGGCCGAGGCGCTCCCAGGGCGCGTCCGGCGGCGCGGGCAGGACTTCGCCGGCCACCGCCACCCGGCGGCCGCCGGCGGCGAGCCTGACCAGCGTGGCGGTGATCATCACCCGGGCGACGGTGTCCAGCCGGGTGACCCGGCCGAGGTCGAGCAGCACCGGGCCGGCGGTCCCCCTCTCCAGCTCGAACAGCACCCGTTCGGCGGCGGTGAAGTCCAGTGCCCCCTGCACCGCCACCACCGCGAAGGCGCCCCGGCGCCGCGCCGTCCCGGCCGACGGCCAGGCGACGACGGTCGGCGCGGCCGGTGCCGGGCTCAGCATCAGGTGCAGGCCGAACCGCTCCGACAGCTCCCGCAGCGCGGCGGTGCCCCGGACGGGGTTGCCGGACCGGTCCAGCGGCGGACTCCAGCAGGCGGCCCCGAACCGGGCCGGGCTGACCGCGATCAGCCCGCCCGACACCCCGCTCTTCGCGGGCAGCCCGACCCGCAGCAGCCACTCCCCGGAGGCGTCGTACATGCCGCAGGTCGCCATCACCGAGAGGACCTGCACGGCGACCCGCTCGCCGACCACCCGCTCGCCGGTCACCGGGTTGACCCCGCCGTTGCCCAGGGTCGCCGCCATCACCGCCAGGTCGGCGGCGGTCGCCCGGACGGCGCACTGCCGGAAGTACAGGTCGGTGGCGGCGAGCGGGTCGCAGGCCAGCGAACCGGCCCCGCGCATCAGGTACGCGAGGGCCCGGTTGCGGTCCCCGGTCGCGGCCTCCGAGGCGTGCACGGCGGCGTCGACGTCCAGCCGCCGCCCCGCGAAGGCGCTCAGCCCGGCGAGGATCCGCTCGAACCGCTCCGCCGGGGTCGCCCCCGGCACCAGCGCGGTGGTCGCGATCGCCCCGGCGTTGATCATCGCGTTGGACGGGCGGCCGGTGCCCTGCTCCAGGCTGATCGCGTTGAAGGCCTCCCCGCTGGGCTCGGCGCCGACCCAGCGGCCGACCTCGTCCAGGCCCAGCTCCGCCAGCGCGAGGGCGTAGACGAAGGGCTTGGACACCGACTGCAGGGTGAACGGCTCCGCCGCGTCGCCGGCCTGGTAGCGGTGCCCGTCCATGCTGACCAGCGCCAGCCCGAAGCCCTCGCGCCGGGCCCGGGCCAGCTCGGGGATGTAGGCCGCGGGCTCCCCCTCGTCCAGGGCGCCGAGGCGCCGGTGGATGTCGGCCAGGGCCTCGGTGACCACGTCGGGCCCGGCGGCCACCGTCAGGGGGTCACGATCGGGAACGAGCGGTCGGGCTCGGTGAGCAGCCCGAACAGGGTGCCCAGGACGGCGGGGTCGCCGTCGACGGTGACGCCCTCCAGCCCGTGGCCCGCCAGCACACCGAGCAGCTGCGCCTTGGTGAGGGTCAGGGTGAGCACCGCGGGCTCGCGCGGGGCGGCGTCGAGTGGGTGGGCGAGGTGGGTCAGGGCGCCGTTGCGCAGGGTCAGCCGGAAGCGTCGGCGCTGGTCGGTGACGACCAGGTCGACCAGCAGGTGCTCGTGCCAGGCCCGTGGGCCGTCGACCCGGATCGCGATCGAGTCCAGCAGCTGTTCGACCGTCAGCGCCATCAGCATCTCGGGGTTGGCGGCGTCCAGCAGGGCGGTGCCGGGGCCCTCCCGCAGCTCCTGGGCGGCCATCAGGTAGAAGTTGCGCCAGGTGCCGTTCTCGCTGCCGTGGCCGAGCCGGTCGTAGACGTGCGCGAGCCGGTCCCGGGCCCGGTCGTTGCCGGGGTCGGCGAAGACCAGGTGGTTGAGCAGCGTGGCGGCGAACCGCAGGTCGCCGGCGTCGGCGTACCCGACGGCCTTGGCCAGCGCGGCGTCCGGGCCGCCGGCCAGGTCGACGTAGCGCTTGGCGAGCTCCACCGGCGGGTGCTCCCAGAGGTGGGCCGGGTTCCCGTCGAACCAGCCGAGGTAGCGCTGGTAGACGGCCTTCACGTTGTGGCTGAGCGAGCCGTAGTAGCCGCGCGCGTGCCAGGCGCGCTCCAGGGCCGGCGGCAGCTGGATCTCCTCGGCGATCTCGGGGCCGGTGAGCCCGGCGTTCAGCATCCGCAGCGTCTGGTCGTGCAGGTAGGCGTAGAGGTCGCGCTGCTCGGAGACCAGCCGGACGACGTTCTCCCGGCCCCAGGTGGGCCAGTGGTGGGAGGCGAAGGCGACGTCCGTGGAGTCGCCGAAGAGGTCGATCGCCTCGTCCAGGTAGCGCGACCAGATCCGGGCGTCGCGCACGACGGCGCCGCGCAGCGTCAGGATGTTGTGCATGGTGTGGGTGCAGTTCTCGGCCAGGCACAGGGCGCGGCGGTCGGGGAAGAGGAAGTTCATCTCCGACGGCGCCTCGGTGCCCGGGGTGAGCTGGAAGACCATGCGTACGCCGTCCACCGTCTCCTCCTGCCCGGTGCGGGTGACGTCCACCGTCGGCGGGATCAGCGTGATGGTGCCGACCGAGGTCGTCATGCCGAGGCCCGCGCCGATCTGGCCGTCCGCGGCCTTCGGCAGCCGGTCGCCGTACATGAACATCGCCCGGCGGGTCATCGCGTTGCCGGCGTACACGTTCTCGCTGACCGCGTGTTCCAGGAAGCCCTCGGGGGCGATCACCGGGACGGCGGCGTGACCCTCCGGCAGCACGCCGCGCGCGCCGCCGAAGTGGTCGCCGTGCGAATGGGTGTAGATCAGGCCGGTGACCGGGCGGGGGCCGCGGTGCTCGCGGTAGAGCTCCAGGGCGGCGGCCGCGCACTCGGCGGAGATCAGCGGGTCGACGACGATGACCCCAGTGTCGCCCTCGACCAGGGTCATGTTGGAGAGGTCGAGGCCGCGCACCTGGTAGATGCCGTCGGTGACCTCGTAGAGGCCCTGCCTCGCCGCCAGCTGCCCCTGCCGCCAGAGGCTGGGGTGCGCGGTCGGCGGGCAGTCGGCCTTCAGGAAGTCGTAGGCGTCGTTGTCCCAGATCACCCGGCCGTCGGCGGCCTTCACGACGGCGGGCGACAGGGCGCCGACGAACCCGCGGTCGGCGTTCTCAAAGTCGGTGGTGTCCTCGAACGGGAGGGTGCTCATGCCGCGCCTTTCGGAGCCCTTCGCAGGTACCGGGCCCGGAGTCCCCGGCCCGGGACGGGCGAGCCGTCGTCCCGCTCCCCCGCACGCCGTGGAGGTCCGCACCGGCGTGCGGGCCTCCCGTCGGGACAAACCTATAGAAAGGGGATTGATCCGGCATGTTGGCGGACGGTCGGGCGCAGCACGGGAGCGCGGCGGGGGCCCCGCCCGCCGGACGCGCACTCGGCTCAGCAGGCGGCCTCCGGCCCCTCCCGGACCACGGCCGCACAGCCGGCCGGAACGCTCAGTCCCTCCGGCGGGACGGGCCCGGCCGCCAGCAACTCGTGGCCCGCCGCCGGCACCAGCACCTCCCGGTCGGTGTTGTTGATGACGAAGAGCCAGCTGCGGCCGTCCGCCGAGCGCCGCCGGACCGCCTCCACGCCCGGCGGCAGGCCCGCCACCTCAGGTGCCACGCCGCTCTCCTCCAGGATCCGGGCGACCAGCACCCGGTACGCCCCCTCGTCCAGCCCGGTCGAGAGGTACCAGCCGGTGCCCGCCCCGAACCGGTGCCGGGTGACGGCGGGCGCACCGGCGAGCGGCCCCGCCGCGTACGAGGTGACGGTCTCCGCGCCCTCGGTGCGCAGCAGCTCGCTCCAGACCCGGCCGGTGGAGCCGTCGGACAGTGCCACCCCGGCCCCGGCGGCGAGCGGGCGGTGCTCCTCGCCTCGGATGCCGAGCACCTCGCGCAGTGCTCCCGGGTGGCCGCCGGTGCGGACCCGGTGGTGCTCGTCGACCACGCCGCTGAAGTACTGCACCAGCAGCGTGCCGCCGCCCTCGACGTAGCGGCGCAGCGAGGCGGCGCCCGCGTCGGAGACCAGGTACAGGCTGGGCGCCAGGACGAGGCGGTAGCGGGACAGGTCCGACTCCGGGTGGGCGAAGTCGGTGGTGACACCGGCGTCCCAGAGCGCGCGGTGGGCGCGCTTGAGGGTGGCCGGGTAGTCCAGCTCGGCGGACGGCAGGCCGTCGGTGTCCAGCGCCCACCAGGCGTCGGCGTCGTGCAGGACGGCCACGGCGGCCGTGACGGTGGAACCGGCGATCTCGTCCAGTGCGGCGACGGCCTCCCCGGTCGCGGCGGTCTCCCGGAAGATCCGGGTGTCCGGCCCGGCGTGCGGCACCATCGCCGAGTGCCACATCTCGGCGCCCGCCCGGGACTGCCGCCACTGGAAGAACAGCGCGCCGTCCGAGCCGCGGGCGATGTGCGCCAACGAGCTGCGCAGGATCCGGCCCGGGTCCTTGGGGAGCACCCGGTCGGGAAGGTAGACGGTGTTGGTGCCCTGCTCGATCAGCAGCCAGGGCTTGCCGCCGCCGAAGGAGCGGGCCCGGTCGGCGCCGAAGGCGGTGTCGGCGTCGCCGTCGACACCGGGGGCGTCCATGTAGTGGTCGATGCCGACGAGGTCGACCTCCCGGCCGAACGCCCAGAGGTCCAGGTTCTGGTAGCCGGGCAGCATCAGGTTGGTGGTGACGGGCACGCTGGACGGGATGTGGCGGCGGACGGCGTCGCGCTGCTCGCGGTACGCCGCGAGCGCCTCGTCCGACCAGAACCGGCGGAAGTCCAGGGTGTGGCCGGGGTTCGGGTGCCACTGGGTGGCGCGCGGGGGCATGATCTGCTCCCAGGAGCCGTAGCGCTGGCTCCAGAACGCCGTGCCCCAGGCCTCGTTGAGGGCGTCCAGGGTGCCGTGCCGGGCCCGCAGCCAGACCCGGAAGGCCGCGGCGGACTGCTCGCAGTGGCACACCGTCGCGTACTCGTTGTGGATGTGCCACATCGCCACCGCCGGGTGGTCGCCGTAGCGCTCGGCCAGCGCCGCTGCGATCCGCGCCGCCGCCCGGCGGTAGGCCGGGGCGGCGAGGCAGTAGGTGTCGCGGCTGCCGTGGGTGAGGCGGGTGCCGTCGGCAGTGACCGGCATGGCCTCGGGGTGGGCGAGGGTGAACCAGGGCGGCGGGGAGGCGGTGGGGGTGGCCAGGTCGACCCGGACGCCGTTGGCGTGCAGCCGCTCCAGCTGGGCGTCCAGCCAGCCGAACTCGTGGCGGCCCTCCTCGGGTTCGAGCAGGGCCCAGGAGAAGACGCCGACGGTGACGAGGTTGACGCGGGCCCGCCGCATCAGCTCGTCGTCCTCCTTCCAGGTCTCCTCGTCCCACTGCTCGGGGTTGTAGTCGCCGCCGAAGGCCATGCCGGTCAGGGGCATCGTTCGTCCCTCAGTCCCGGATCGGGAGGTCGGCGCCGTCGCGCAGGAAGAGCGGGATCCGCTCCAGCGGGGCGTCCACCCGCAGGGTCCGTCCGCCGCGGTGGCGCTCGCCCGTCCAGGCGTCCGTCCAGTCGGCGCCGGCCGGCAGGTGGACGTCGCGCTCGCGGGCGCCGGCCTCGGTGACGGGCGCGACCAGCAGGTCCGGGCCGAGCAGGAAGGCGTCGTCCACCTGCCAGGCGGCGGGGTCGTCGGGGAACTCCACGAACAGCGGGCGCATCGGCGGCAGGCCCTCGGCCGCCGCCGTCTCCATCTGCCGCATCAGGTAGGGCCGCAGGCGCTCGCGCAGGTGCAGGTAGCCGCTGAGGATGCCGTAGGCCTCCTCGCCGTAGGACCAGACCTCGTTGGGCAGGCCGGTCATCGCCGGCTCCAGCTTCTGTTCGGGGCCCCGGAACCCGTGCAGCCGGAAGAGCGGGCAGAAGGCGCCGTACTGGAACCAGCGGACCAGCACCTCGCGGTAGGCCGGGTCGTCCGGGTCGCCGCCGTGGAACCCGCCGATGTCGGTGGTCCACCACGGGATGCCGGAGACGGCGACGTTCAGCCCGGCCTTGATCTGGGTGCGCAGGCTGGCGAAGTCGGTGCCGATGTCGCCGGACCACAGGGCGGCGCCGTACCGCTGCGCGCCCGCCCAGCTGGAGCGGTTGAGCGAGATGATCTCGCTCTCCCCCTCCGCCGTCATGCCCTCGTGGATCATGCGGGCGTTCTCGCGGGGGTAGAGGTTGCCCACCTCCAGGCCGGGGCCGGCGTGGTAGCGCAGGTTGGCCGGGTACCCGGGCTTGAGCTCGGGCTCGCAGGCGTCCAGCCACCACACCTTGACGCCGAGGTCGTGGTAGTTGCGCCTGATCCGGTCCCAGACGAACGAGCGGGCGTCGGGGTTGGTGGCGTCGTAGAAGGCGACCTGCGCGGAGTAGGCGTCCAGGCCCTTGTCCGGCCAGTCGGCGTGGGCCACCGGCCCGTACTCGGTGTTGATCAGGAAGCCCTCGTTGAGCAGCTCGTGGTAGTTCTCGCTGAGCGGGCTGACCGACGGCCAGACCGACACCATCAACTTGACGCCCATCTCCTCCAGTTCGGCGTTCATCGCGGCCGGGTCGGGCCACTCGGCCGGGTCGAACCGCCAGTCGCCCAGGTGCGTCCAGTGGAAGAAGTCGCTGACGATGACGGAGAGCGGCAGGCCCCGGCGGCGGTACTCCCGGGCGACCTCCAGCAGTTCGTCCTGGGTGCGGTAGCGCAGCTTGCACTGCCAGAACCCCGAGGCCCAGGAGGGCAGTACGGGCGTGTGGCCGGTGGCGTCGGCGTAGTGGCGCAGGATGTCGGCGGGCGAGCCGGCCGTCACCCAGTAGTCCAGCTGCCGGGCGCTGTCGGCCACCCAGCGGGTGCCGGTCTCGGCCAGCTCGACCCGGCCGATCGCCGGGGAGTTCCACAACAGGCCGTAGCCGCGGTCGGAGAGCAGGAAGGGGATGGTCACCTCGCCGTTGCGCTGGACCAGGTCGATCACCGCGCCCTTCTGGTCGAGCAGGCCGTGGGTGTGCTGGCCCAGCCCGTACAGCCGCTCACCGGGGTAGCTGCGGAAGCGCTGCTCCAGGCGGTGGTGGCCGTTGCCGGTCGCGGTGTACAGCCGCGGCCCGGGCCACCAGAAGTGGTGCGGCTCCTCCGCCAGCAGCTCGGCTCCGTCGGCCGTCCGCAGGAAGGTGATCCGGCCGGCCGCCGGGTGCAGCTGCGGGTCGCTCGCGTCGGGGGCGTTGCCGTCGATCCGGACGGTGATCGCGCCGTTGACCAGGGTGGCGGCGCTGCCCTCGATCTTGACCACGGCCCCGCCCGGCGGCCGCTCCAGCAGGGCGCCGGGCAGGTCCTCCAGCAGCGGGCCGCCGGGCGTCGCCCGGACCCGCACCGAGTCCCGGCCCCACGGTTCCACCCGCAGGGTCTCGCCCCGGGCGCGCCATTCGAGGGCGCCGCCGAGGTCATGGAAGTGGTTGGGCATGGCTGTTCTCCACGTCTGCGGGGGATGGCGGGGCGGGAAGGCGCGGGGAGGGGGCCGCCGCGAGGGGCGCGGGGCCCGAACTCTCCCTGGGGGTCAGGACGGGGGTGAGCAGGGTGACCTCGGGGGTGGAGCCGCCGTCGATGCGGCCCAGCACCAGTTCGACGGCCCGCCGGCCGAGGTCCTGCGCGGGGCCGGTCACGGCGGTCAGCCGCGGCGAGCTCTGCTCGGCCAGTTGTTCGGGGCAGAGCGCGACCACCGAGGCGTCCTCCGGCACGATCCGCCCGGAGGTGCGCAGCAGGCTGAGCAGCGGGCCGAGCGCGCCCTCGTTCTGCACCACGAAGCCGGTGGTGGCCGGCCGGTCGTCCAGGATCCGGCCGAGGACGCCCGCGGTGCTCTCGAAGGTGCCCTCGCACGGCCGGTGCAGGATCCGCAGGCCGCGCTCCCGGGCCCGCTCGCGGAAGCCCGTGAGCGTGCGCTCGGCGTAGCCGGCGTGCCGGAGGTAGACCTGCGGCGCGTAGCCGACGAACGCCACGTCGCGGTGGCCGAGGTCGGCGAGGTGGTCGGCGCACAGGGCGCCGGCGGTGGCGAAGTCGTGGTCCACGCAGGAGAGTCCGGTGGTGTCGGCGGGCAGTCCGATCAGGGCGGCGTGGCTGCCGAGCTCGCGCAGGACGGGGATGCGCTCGTCGTCCAGCTCGACGTCCATCAGGATCACGCCGTCGGCGAGTCCGCTGGCGGCCACCCGGCGCACGCCGTCCGGGCCCTCGTCGTTGGTGACCAGCAGGACGTCGTAGCCGTAGCTGCGGGCCGTCATGGTCACCGCGATGGCGATCTCCATCATGATGGGGACGTAGACGTCGGTGCGCAGCGGCACGACCAGCGCGATGATGTGCGAGCGCTTGCCGGCCAGCGCCCGGGCGCCGGCGTTGGGGTGGTACCCGAGGTCGCTGATGGCGCGTTCCACCCTGCGGCGGGTGGGCTCCGAGATGCTGCGCTTGCCGCTGAGGACGTAGCTGACCGTGCTCGGGGACACGCCTGCGCGCTGGGCCACTTCGGCGAGTGTCACCATTGGATCGGTATCCCCCTGTGCGTGTCGTGGGTGGTGCTGTGCTGTGCCGTGCTGTCTGTGCCGTGCGGGACCGTGCCGTGCCGCGCTGCGCCGTGCGGGACTGTGCTGCGCCGTGCGGGGCCGGCGCCCGCGGGCGTCAGGACAGCGTAGAGAGTGTCAGCCCTTGACGGCGCCGGTCAGCACTCCCTTGGCGAAGTGCTTCTGGACGAACGGGAAGGCGATCACCACCGGCACCAGCGTCAGGACGACGACGGCCATCTGGAGCGAGAGCGGCGCGGTGGCGTTGGCGGCGTTGCCGAAGCCGGAGTTGACCTGGCCGGGCATGTTGGTGCCGAGGTTGACGTACTGGTAGAGCACGTACTGCAACGGCCACTTCTGGCTGCTGGTCGGCATGTAGAGCATGACGTTGAAGAACGAGTTCCAGTAGCCGACCGCGTAGAACAGCGTGATCACCGCGGTGACCGCCCGCGAGGTCGGCAGCACCACCGACCAGAGGATGCGCCAGTCGCCGGCGCCGTCCATCCGGGCCGCGTCGATCAGCTCGGCGGCGGTGCTGCCGTAGAAGGACCGCAGGACGAGGATGTTGAACACGCTCACCGCGCTCGGCAGGATCAGCGCCCAGTACTGGTCGAAGCCGCCGAGGCCGGTGACCACCAGGTACGAGGGGATCAGGCCGCCGCTGACGAACATGGTGACCACCAGCAGCATCAGCAGAAACCGGTGGCCGAGCGAGCGCGAGCGCGACAGGCCGTAGGCGCAGAGGACGGAGACCACCATCGAGAAGACCGTGCCGGCCACGGTGACCCCCAGGCTGACGAACAGCGCCCGGGTGACCGGGCCGTCGCCGAGCATCGTCCGGTACGCGTTCAGGGTCAGCCCGTGCGGAACGATCACCAGGCCGCCGGCCCGGTTGATCGACCCCTGGGTGGAGAAGCTGGTGATCACCACGCACCAGAGCGGCCCGAGGACGAGGACCAGGATCCCGGCCAGCGTGACGCCCTTGACGCCCTGCCCGACGGCGGTCGGCTCCTCCTCCCAGACGGGGCGCGCGGACGGGCGGCGGGCCTTCAGGGTGACGTCGCTCATTTCCGGTACAACCCGTCCTCGCCGAAGGAGTGCGCCAGCTTGTTGGCCCCGTAGATCAGGAGCAGCGAGATGACGCTCTTGAAGATGCCGGCCGCGGCCCCGTAGCCGTAGTTGTTGGTTCCGATGCCGTAGAAGTACGAGAAGGTGTCCAGCACGTCGGCCGCGTCGTGGCCCACCGCGTAGCGCTGGATGAGCAGTTGCTCGAAGCCGACGTTCAGGACGTTGCCGAGCCGGAGCACCAGCATCAGCACGATGACCCCGCGCAGGCCCGGCAGCGTGATGTGCCACATCCGGCGCCACCGGCCGGCACCGTCCATCGCGGCGGCCTCGTAGAGGTTCTCGTCGATGGCGGCCAGCGCCGCCAGGAAGACGATGATCCCCCAGCCGGCGTCCTTCCAGATCACCTGGGAGGTCACCAGCAGCTTGAAGACCGACGGATCCGTCATGATGTTCCACGGCGTCATGTCGTGCTGGCGCAGGAACTGGTTGAGCAGCCCGGCGCCGCCGATCATCTGCTGGAACAGGGTGATGACCAGCACCCAGGAGAAGAAGTGCGGGATCAGCGTCACCGACTGGACGAAGCTGCGGATCCGCGGGCTGAGCACCGAGTTGAGCAGCAGCGCCAGGGCGACGGGGACGGGGAAGAACAGCACCAGCTGGACGGCCGCCAGCTCCAGGGTGTTCCACACCGAGCCCCAGAACAGCGGGTCGCCGAGCAGCTGGCGGAAGTTCTCCAGGCCGATCCACTCGCTGTTCACCACCCCGACGATGGGGTCGTAGTACTCGAAGGCGGTGACCGTGCCGAACAACGGCAGGTAGTTGAAGACCAGCAGCAGGACGACGACCGGCACGGTCATCAGCAGCAGCGAGCGGTCCCGGCGCAGCCGGATCCGCCGGTTCAGCCGCCGCGGGCTCGGCGGGCGCAGGCTCTGCTCGGGCCCGCCGGGCGTTCCGGGTGCGCCGGGGTGTCCGGGGAGTCCGGGGAGTCCGGGCGCCGCCTCTTCCGCTCGGCCGGGCACGTCGGCGCTGTTCGTGGTGACTGCCGCCACGACCACCGCACCTCCTAGATAGGTCGGACTGGGAGCGGCGGGGCTACTGGCCGGAGCCCTGCTTGTCGTAGATCTCGCTCTGGTACCAGGCGGTGAGCTCGTCGCCGCCGCTGCGCTTCCACGAGGTCAGCGCGTTCTGGTAGTCGGCGACGGTCTTCAGGCCGTGCTGGACGTCCTTGACGGTGTCCTCCAGCGCCTGGGCGGCGCCGGCGGTGGCGAGCCGGCTCGGCACGGTGATGTTCATGTTCCAGAACACCGGCTTGTAGGCGTACTTGACGGCCTGCGCCTCCCACGCCGTGCGGTCCTTGGTGATCTGGTCGAAGCCGGGGTTGCTGGTCGCCTGCGGGCTGGAGACCAGGAAGGGGTAGGTCTGCTGCTGGACGGACTTCTGGCCGGCCGGGGTGAAGGTCGGCGTGCCGTCGACCCGGGTGTGGTCGACGCCCTCGACGCCGTAGTTGATCAGCGTGTACTCGGCCGAACCCCAGGGGGCGGCGAGGTAGTTGGCGACCGCGAGCAGCTCCTTGATCTGCTCCGGCTTCAGCTTGGCGTTGAGGTAGCTGACCAGGCTGGTGGAGGAGCCGAGGAAGATGCTCGGGGCCGACGTGCCGTCCGCCGCGAACAGCGGGAGCGCGCCGCGCCGGTACTTCGGGTCGGCCGCCTGGCCGGCCTGGGCGTCGGCCATGTTCCACGAGCCGGTGCCGTCTCCGGTGACGAGCACCTTGCCGGCGTAGAACCGGGCCTTGGCGTCGTTGTTGTTGCCGGCCAGCGCGTCCGGGTGGATGTAGCCGGACTTGGCCAGCTTCCACGCCCAGTTGAGCGCCTCCAGGTACTCCGGCTGCTCGTACTTGTGGACGAGCTTGCCGTCCTTGGCCGTGAAGAGCTGCGCGATCCCGAAGGGCTGCGTGAGGTACGTCCACATGTCGTCGAAGGCCCAGACGCCGGCGCTCGCGTTGGTCAGCTCCTTGCCGAGGTTCATCAGGTCGTCGGCGGACTTCACGCTGTCCGCGGCGATGCCCTTGGCCTCGAAGACGTCCCGGCGGTAGAAGAAGGCGCCGGCGAAGGCGGTGCCGGAGGCGAACGACGGGATCCCGTAGAGCTTGTCGCCCCAGACCCCGGCCTGCCAGGCACCGGTCGGCAGGGCGGCCAGGTTCGGGTACTCCTTGATCTTGTCGCCGGCCAGGTAGGGCGTGAGGTCCGCCAGTTGGGTGCCGACCAGGCCGCCGACGTTGAACAGCGCGTTCCACCAGGTGGGCAGCTGCACCCAGTCGGGGAGCTTCTGGGCCGCGGTCAGGGTGGGGATCGCGGTGTTGTAGGTGGTGCCGTTGGCCGGCTGCATGGTGAGCTTCACGCCCAGCGCGGCGTTCACGGCCTGGTAGAAGGGGTTGTCGGCCGCCGGGATCGTCCCCCAGAGCGGCGTCACGGCGGAGTAGCTCCCGCCGGAGCCGGGCGTCTTGGTGACGGTCTTCACCGGGGCGGCCGGATAGGTCAGGAAGCCCGGGTCGCTGAACCCGCCGCTCGGGCCGGTCACCGAGGGGATGTCCGCGGTGACCGCCGTGCTGGCGACGAAGGCGGGCAGGGCGCCGGCCAGGCCGGCCTTGCTGTTGGAGCCGCTCTTCGCGGCACCGCCGCTGCCGCAGGCACTGAGCAGCGGAGCCGCCACGGCGGCCCCGGCGACGGTGACGGCGGTTCTGAGCAACGTTCTGCGGCTGATCTGGGAGCTCATGGTCGGTGCGGCCCTTCATCGTTGAGGATCCGGTTCGTCGAATCGCTTCGATGTTGCGGTGACACTAGCGGCGGGTCATCTGTTCGACAAGGGGATGAACAAATCATTTCCGTGCGATCACAACGGCCCGTCACCGGGCAACCGAGGGCTCAACATCCCTTCCCACAAGCCTTGATGAGGGTGGAAGCCGGTCTCATGGTTGACAGCCCCCACCCGGCGTGCGACTTTCGAAGCGTTTCACCACGCGGCCCGCCGGGATGCCGTCCCTGCCGTCGACGGACCGGATCTCCCCCCTCCCCGCGCCGCGCCACTGCCTCCGCACGCCCATCCCCGAGGGGTTTCCCAGGTGACGACCACCGCTGTGCCCGCCGAATCGCCCATCGAGCCGCTGCCCTTCCGCGACACCACGCTCGCGCTGCGGACACGCGTCGGGGACCTGCTCGCCCGGCTCACCCGGGAGGAGCGGATCGCCATGCTGCACCAGTACTCCCCCGCCGTCCCCCGGCTCGGCGTCGCGGCCTTCCGCACCGGCACCGAGGCCCTGCACGGAGTCGGCTGGCTGGGCGCCGCCACCGTCTTCCCGCAGGCCGTCGGCCTCGGCGCGACCTGGGACGAAGAGCTGGTCCACGAGGTCGCCACCGCGACCGGCACCGAACTGCGCGCCTTCCACCACCACCGCGCACCGGCCGCCGGGGAGGGCCGGATCAGCCTCCAGGCCTGGGCCCCCGTGGTGAACCTGCTGCGCGACCCGCGCTGGGGCCGCAACGAGGAGGGCTACGCCGAGGACCCGCTGCTCACCGCCCGGCTGGCCGACACCTTCTGCCGGGGCCTCGCCGGCGACGACCCGGACCACCTGCGCACCGCGCCGGTCCTCAAGCACTTCCTCGCCTACAACAACGAGGACGAGCGCTGCGTCACCTCCTCCGGGCTGCGCCCCCGCGTCCTGCACGAGTACGACCTGGCGGCGTTCCGCACCGCCGTCGCCGCAGGTTCCGCGACCGGCGTGATGCCGGCCTACAACCTGGTCAACGGCCGCCCCTGCCACGTCAGTCCGCTGATCGAGGCCGAGCTGCGCCGCTGGGCCCGGCCGACCGGCCACGAGCTGTTCGTCTGCAGCGACGCCGAGGCGCCGTCCAACCTGGTCGACCCGGAGGAGTACTTCGAGGACCACGCGCAGTCCCACGCCGCCGCGCTGAAGGCCGGCGTCGACAGCTTCACCGACCACGCCGACGACCCGGGCACCACGATCGCCCGGATCACCGAGGCGCTGGAGCGCGGCCTGCTCACCGAGGAGGACATCGACCGCGCGGTCGGCCGCCAGCTCTCGATCCGGTTCCGGCTCGGCGAGTTCGACCCCGAGTCGGACCCGTACGCCGGCACCGGGTGGAGCGTCGTCGACTCCCCCGCGCACCGCCGGCTCGCGCTGCGCGCGGCCACCGAGTCCGTCGTGCTGCTCCGCAACGAGCGGGGGCTGCTGCCGCTGGCCCCCGCCGGGGGCCGGCGCGTCGCCGTGCTCGGCCCGCTCGCCGACTCGCTCTTCGAGGACTGGTACAGCGGCACCATGCCGTACCGGGTCACCGTCGCCGCCGGGCTCGGCGCCGCCCTCGGTGCCCGCGGCGGCGAGGTGCTCCGCACCGAGGGCGTGGACCGCGTCGCGCTGCGCGCCGCCTCCACCGGCGGACTGCTCGCCGTGCCCGCCGGCGACCCGACCGGGCCGATCGGCACCACCGAGGCCGACGGGAAGCCCGGTGACGAGGCCTGCTTCGACCTCTTCGACTGGGGCAACGGCGTCCTGACGCTGCGCAGCGCCGCCTCCGGCCGCTACGTCACCCTCAAGGACGCCGGCCTCGGGCTCGCCGCCGACCAGACCCAGCCGAACGGCTGGGACGTCCACGAGACCTTCCGGCTGGAGCCGCAGGAGGACGGCACCGAGCTGCTCCGCAACGTCCACAACGGCGCGTACGCGGTCGTCGACCCGGTCACCGGGCTGGTCACCGTCTCGGCCGCCGGACCGGCCGCCGCCGAGCGCTGGACCAGGACCGTCGTCCGCGACGGCGCGGCCGAAGCGCTGGCCGCCGTCCGCGCGGCGGACACCGCCGTCGTCGTCCTCGGCAACGACCCGCACATCAACGGCCGGGAGACCCAGGACCGCGCCGACCTGCGGCTGCCGCCGGCCCAGGAGGCGCTGCTGCGCGCCGTCGCCGCCGAGTGCCCCGACACCGTGCTGGTGCTGATGAGCAGCTACCCGTACGCCGTCGACTGGGCGCAGGCCAACCTGCCGGCCGTGCTCTGGACCTCGCACGGCGGGCAGGAGACCGGCCGCGCGCTGGCCGCCGTCCTGCTCGGCGACAGCGATCCCGCCGGGCGGCTGCCGCAGACCTGGTACCGCGGCGACGAGCCGCTGCCGGAGCGCCTGGACTACGACATCATCAAGGCCGGCTGGACGTACCAGTACCACCGGGGCGCACCGCTCTACCCGTTCGGGCACGGGCTCTCCTACACGTCCTTCGACTACCGCGCGCTCACGGCCGAGCCGGCCGGCGACCGGATCGCCTGCAGCGTGGAGGTCACCAACTCCGGCACCCGCGCCGGGGTGGAGACCGTGCAGCTGTACACCCGGGCGCTCGACGCCCGGTACGAGGCGCCGTCGCTGCGGCTCGCCGACTACCGCAAGCTGCGGCTGGCACCCGGCGAGCGCCGGCGGGTGGAGTTCACCGTGCCGCTGTCGGCACTGGCGCACTGGGACGTGGCCGAGGGCCGGTTCACCGTCGACCCGGGTGCCTACGAGATATTGGCGGCCCGCTCGGCCGGGGCGGTCGAGCTGTCCGTCCCGTTCACCGTCGACGGGCCGGAGCCCGGCCCGCGCCGGGTGACCGGGCGGAGCGTCCGGGCGGCCGACTTCGACGACCACGCCGGCGTCACCCTGGTCGACGCCGAGCGCACCCACGGCGACGCCGTCAGCCCGCTGGCGGGCGCGACCGGCCGGCTGCTCTTCCGGGCGGCCGAACTGCCGGACGGGCCGGCGTCCTTCAGCGCGGAGGTGTCACGCACCGGGCCCGGCGCCGCGGTGCTGGAGCTGCGCACCGGCGACCCGGAGAGCGGGCCGCTGCTGGCGCGCCTCTCCGTGCCGTCCACCGGCGGGCGCTACGCCTGGGCCACGGTCACCGCCGAGTTGCCGGCCGGCCCGGGCGGGGTGCACGACCTGTACCTGGTGCTGCGCGGCGAGCAGCGGCTGGCGTCGTTCACGCTGGACCGCCGCTGACCCAGGACCGGTGGCGGTGCCCCCGGCCGGTTGCCGGCCAGGGCACCGCCGCGCCGGGCGCCGCGCCGGGCACCGCCGCCGGCGCGGGGACCACCGGCGCGGGCGCCGTCGTGCCAGGCGTCGTGCCAGGCGTCATGCCAGGCGTCGGCGGACCAGCTCCAGGTCCTCCGCCGGGAGCGCCTCGGCGTCCAGCAGCAGGGGCAGCAGGCCGGGTTCGAGGGTCAGCGCACGGAAGGCCACGGCGACCGTCACCCCGTGGGCCGGGCGCCGGACGACGGCCACCGGGTCACCCGCGCTGATCTCGCCGGGCTCGATCACCCGCAGGTAGGCCCCCGGCCGGACGGCCCGGGTGAACTCCTTGATCCAGCCCGGGCGTTCCAGCCGGCCCTGGAAGGTCGCGCAGGGAATCCGCGGGCAGGAGACCTCCAGGACGACGTCCGCCCCGATCCGCCAACGCTCGCCGATCAGGGCGCCGTTGACGTCCAGGCCGGTGGTGGTGAGGTTCTCGCCGAAGAGACCGTCGGCCAGCGGCCGGCCCAACTCGCCCTCCCAGTGGTCGAGATCCTCCCGGGCGTAGGCGTACACGGCCTGGTCGGCGCCGCCGTGGTGCTTCACGTCGTACGCCCGGTCGCCGGCCAGGCCGACCGCTCCGGTGCCCTTGGGGCCGGGCGCCGCGACGGCCACCGGGCCGGCCACCGGACGCTTGTCGATGCCGGTCGCCCGCAGGCCCTTCCACGGGTTGGGCATGGGTACGCCGACGTTCACGGAGAGCAGCTGCATGCTCCGACGGTACGCCTCGCCCGCGGTCGGGGCGAGGCGGTTTCCCCCGCCCCGACCACCGGGTCAGAGCCCGTCGAAGACCACCGCCTCCGCCGTCCCGGCCGCCAGGACGAGGCTGCGCCGGGCGCCCCGGCAGTGCACGTCGAGGGTCTGGCCGACCGCGGAGCGGAGCACCGCCCGTACCGTGCCGGCGGGCAGGTCCCAGGCCAACTCCTCGACGGTGACCCGGCCCTGGCAGGTGACGCCGCGTACGGTGCCGCGGGCCAGCTCGGCCGGCAGCGCCGGGAGCAGGTCGAGCCGGCCGGGCCGGGCGTCGACCAGGAGCTCCAGCACCAGCCCAGGGAGGGTGATGGCGGCGTCCGCGTTGTAGATCTCCAGGCCCGGGTTGTGCGAGCTCATCAGCGAGCGGAACAGCATGTCGCCGCCGAGGATCTTCAGCAGGTTGGCGCGGGCCAGGCCGGCGTCCCGCAGCCGGGCCGCGGCCAGCGCGCGGTGCAGGCTGCCGTGGGCGGAGAGGTTCTCGTCGCCGCGCCCGGCCAGCGCGCGGTGGGCCGCCTCGGCCAGCTCCGGGCTGGTGTCGCGGGTGATCTCGTGCAGCGGCCAGACCGGGTAGAGGTGGCTGACGTGGCGGTGGTCGAGGTTGCCGTCCAGACCGGGCCAGGCCCATTCGGTGAGCCGGCCGGCCGGGTTGACCAGGTACGGCGGGAACCGCGGCAGCAGGGCCCGCCAGCGGGCGACGGCCGCCGGCTCCACGGCGAGGTGCTCGCAGACCTCGATGGCGCTCTCCAGCGCGTGCCGGCCCGCCGCGACGTCCATCACGGCGTTCACGGAGGCGGAGCCGGCCACGCCCTCGGGGGCGATCTCCGGGGAGTAGGAGGGGACGAAGACGACATGGCCCCGGTCGTCGGTGCGGGTCAGGAAGTCCTCGAAGAACTCGGCCGCCTCGATCAGCCAGCCGGCCAGCTCCGCGCGCAGGAACTCGTCGTCGCCGGTGGTGCGCCAGTACTCGTGCAGCGGGTGCAGCAGCCAGTCCGCGCCGGCCAGCCAGGCGGGCCACGGCCAGTCGTCGTCCAGGTGGAACAGGTGACCGGCGGCGCCGGTGAGGTCCAGGGCGGCGCGGCGGTAGGCCGGGGTGTGCAGGGCGGTGTGGGCGGCCAGCAGGGTGTCGTAGTCGGCGGGCAGCAGGTCGAGCGCCCGCTGCAGCGCGGCCGTCCGCCGGCCGGGGTCCTCGTGGCGGTCGAGCTTGCCGAGCAGCAGGACGCGCCGGGCGCCGCGCAGGATCAGTACGTCGCCGTCGGTGTCGATCCGGGCGCCGGGCGCGTGCACCAGCAGCACGGCCTCGAACCCGTACGCGCCGAGCCCCGGCGGGTAGGTGGCACGGGCGTTGAGCAGCGCCCGCCCGGGGCCCAGGCCGGCGGCGGTGCACCGGTGCCGGACGTCCTCGGGGCAGCCGGGCAGGTCCCCGGTGAGGCGCAGCCGCAGTTCGGCGGCCGGGCCGGTGAACTCCTGCACGACGACGGCGTCCGCGCGGGAGACGAAGGAGCGCCGCCGCCAGGGCCCGGCGTCGTCCTGCCAGTCGACGGTGATCTCGCCGGTGTCGAAGCCGGTGCGGCGCAGGTAGTCGCGGACCGGCCCGTGGGCGGGGGTGGCGATCTCCAGGGCGTGGCCGGGGTGGAAGGACTGGGTCCAGCGGAGCTCCTCGCCGCCGGCCCAGATCCGCTGGGCCTCGGGGGCGCGGCCGGCCAGGACGAGGTCGCGGATCTCCTCCAGCCGGTCGGCGGTCTCGGCGGCGCGCAGGTGGCGGGTGCCGTTCGGCAGGACGTAGCGGTGGTGGTTGAGCACGACGCGCTCGCGGTGCGGACCGCCCTCCACCATGATCCCGTACTCGCCGTTCCCGGCCAGGAAGGCGTCCTCCCAGCGGGCCGCGGGGGCGGTGTCGTGGATCGCGTGGCTGCCGCGAACGTCGTTGGTGTGCAGGGGATTCACGGATGCTGCTCCTTCTGCGGCTCTCCCGGCGGGCTCACGGCGGGGCTCATCGCGGGGCTCGCGGCATCCTAGTTTGTTGCCCGCCCGTCCGAATAGATGTCGAAGCGCGTCGAAGCCTGTCACCGCCCTTGACGGGCGCCTGTGCCCGGTCAACCATGGGAGCGCTCCCACATCTTGGCCCCCTCTGTGCTCCCGCCTCCCCACCCGACCGGCCCCCACCGCCGGCCCGCCCCGAGGAGTTCACCACCCCATGCTCACCACCCGTTCCAGAGCCGCACTCACCGCCGTGGTGGTCAGTTGCGGCCTGGCCCTCACCACGATGACCGGCCTCGGCGGCACGGCCGCCGCCGCGCCCGACGCCGCCACCGCCGACTCCTACACCTGGAGCAACGCCAGGATCGACGGCGGCGGCTTCGTCCCCGGCATCGTCTTCAACCAGACCGAGAAGAACCTGGTGTACGCCCGCACCGACATCGGCGGCGCCTACCGCCAGGACCCGGCCACCAAGAAGTGGATCCCGCTGCTGGACTCGGTCGGCTGGGACGACTGGAACCTCACCGGCGTGGCCAGCCTCGCCACCGACCCGGTGCAGACCAACCGCGTCTACGTCGCCGCCGGCATGTACACCAACAGCTGGGACCCCAACAACGGCGCCATCCTGCGCTCCACCGACAAGGGCGCCACCTGGGCCCGGACGGCGCTGCCGTTCAAGATCGGCGGCAACATGCCGGGCCGGGGCATGGGTGAGCGGCTCGCCGTCGACCCGAACAACGACAAGGTGCTGTACTTCGGCGCGCCGAGCGGCAACGGCCTCTGGCGCAGCACCGACTACGGCGTCACCTGGGCGCAGGTCACCGCCTTCCCCAACCTCGGCCACTACGCGCCCGATCCGAGCGACACCAACGGCTACCTGAGCGCCGAGCAGGGCGTCCTCTGGGTCACCTTCGACAAGAGCTCGGCCGCGGCCGGCGCGACCACCCGGACCATCTACGTGGGGGTCGCCGACAAGGACAACAGCATCTACAAGTCGGCCGACGGCGGCACGACCTGGACCCGCGTGGCCGGCCAGCCCACCGGCTTCCTGCCGCACAAGGGCGTGCTCGACCCGGTCAACGGCTACCTCTACATCGCCACCAGCGACACCGGCGGCCCGTACGACGGCGGCAAGGGCGACATCTGGCGGTACGCCACCGCGACCGGCGTCTGGACCAGGATCAGCCCGCTGCCCTCCACCGACTCCGGCGCGTACTTCGGCTACAGCGGCCTGACCATCGACCGCCAGCACCCCAACGTGCTGATGGCGACCGGCTACAGCTCCTGGTGGCCGGACACCCAGATCTACCGGAGCACCGACTTCGGGGCGACGTGGAAGCCGATCTGGGAGTACAGCTCCTACCCGACCCGGGTGGACCACTACACCATGGACGTCTCCAGCTCCCCCTGGCTGACCTGGGGCGCCAACCCGAGCCCGCCGGAGGAGACCCCGAAGCTGGGCTGGATGACCGAGTCGCTGGAGATCGACCCGTTCAACTCCGACCGGATGATGTACGGCACCGGCGCCACCCTCTACGGCACCGAGAACCTCACCGGCTGGGACGCCGGCAGCAAGATCACCATCAAGCCCGTCGTCCAGGGCCTGGAGGAGACCGCCGTCAACGACCTGATCAGCCCGCCGACCGGCGCCAACCTGCTCAGCGCGCTCGGTGACATCGGCGGGTTCCGGCACACCTCGCTCACCACCGTGCCCGCGATGATGTACACCTCGCCCAACTTCACCACCAGCACCAGCCTCGACTACGCCGAGGCGAACGGGAACATGGTGGTGCGCACCGGCAACCTGGACAGCGGCAGCACCAGCAAGCGGATCGCCTTCTCCAACGACAACGGCGCCAACTGGTACCAGGCGAACAGCGAGCCCGCCGGCACCACCGGCGGCGGCACCGTGGCACTGTCGGCGGACGGCGGCCGGGTGCTCTGGGCGCCGGACGGCGGCGCGGTCTCCAGCTCCGCCTTCGGCGGCAACTCCTGGACGGCCGCCACCGGCGTGCCCGCGGGTGCCCGGGTGGCCTCCGACCGGGTCAACCCGAAGAAGTTCTACGCCTTCTCCGCCGGGAGGTTCTACACCTCCACCGACGGCGGCCTGACCTTCACCGCCGGTGCGGCCACCGGCCTCCCGGCCACCGGCAACGTCCGCTTCAAGGCACTGACCACCACCGAGGGCGACGTCTGGTTCGCCGGCGGCACCACCGGCGCCGGCGCGGCCTACGGCCTGTGGCACTCCACCGACTCGGGGGCGACCTTCACCCGCGTCGCGGCGGCCGACCAGGCCGACAGCATCGGCTTCGGCAAGCCCGCCCCCGGCCGGACCTAACCCGCGCTCTACACCAGCGCGAAGATCAACGGCGTCCGGGGCATCTTCCGCTCGGACGACGCCGGGGCGAACTGGACCAGGATCAACAACGACTCCCAGCAGTGGGGCTGGACCGGCGCCACGATCACCGGCGACCCCCGGGTCTACGGCCGGGTCTACGTCGGTACCAACGGGCGCGGCATCATCGTCGGCGACACCAGCAGCACGCCGCCGAGCCCGACGGCGACCGCCTCCCCCTCTGCGACGGCCACCACGACCCCGACCACCTCCACCAGCCCGACCGCGACCAGCTCGCCGACGGCCACCACCAGTCCGACCGCGACCGGTTCACCCACCGCCACCACCAGCCCGACCGCGGGCGGGAGTTGTGAGATCACGTACGCGGTCGCCAGCCAGTGGGGCGGCGGCTTCGGCGCCAACGTGACCGTGAAGAACACCGGCTCCACCGCGCTCACCGGGTGGACGGTCAAGTGGGCCTACGCCAACGGCCAGCAGATCACCTCGCTGTGGAACGGCGCCTGGACCCAGACCGGTGCCAACGTCGCGGTGAGCAACCTGGGTTACAACGGCTCGCTGGCGGCCGGGGGCGGCAGCACCTCCTTCGGCTTCAACGGCAGCTGGACGGGCAGCAACACCAGCCCGACCGCGGCCACCCTCAACGGGACGGCCTGCACCGTGAAGTGACCGTGAGGACGGTCCGGTCCGGCCCGGGTGGGAGCCTCCGCCCCCGGGCCGGACCGGCCGTCACGGACGCGGGCCCGCCGGGAGACTCCCGACCAGCCGGTACAGGCCGGGTGTCGGTTCGAGTCCGAGTTCCCGGCGCAGCCGCCGACTGTAGTGCTCGAATGCGTGCAGCGCCTCGGACGGGTTGCCCTCCGCCAGGTGGGCCCGGATCAGACAGGCCTGGCCGCTCTCCCGCAGCGGGTCCGCGTGCACGGCCGCCCGCGCGGCGGCGACGGCCTCGGCGTACCGCCCGGCCGCCACCAGCCGCTGCCCGAACGCCTCCAACGCGTGTAACCGCAGTTGGCGCCAGTCCTCGGCCTCCGTCAACGCCCAGTCGTCGTACCAGCCGGGCAGCAGGTCCGCGGAGAGGACCTCGACGACCTCAAGGCCCGGCTCCGGCCCCTCGGCGGAGTTCCGGGGGTTGAGGACGTCGCGGGCGGTCCGCCGGGCCCGGTGGAGGTCGACCTCGACGTCGTCCGCCAGGCGTACCTCCGCGGGGCCGATCTCCAGCGCCCGCCGTCCCTCGGTGCGCAGCCGGACCAGGGCCGAGCGCAGGTTGGCACCCGCACAGCGTTCGGGAGCCTCGGGCCACAGGGTGCCCGCGATCAGTGTCCGGGGGACGGCAGCCTGACAGCGCAGCGCCACGAAGGCCAGCACGTGCTGCGACCCCACCGGCACGGTGACCGGCTGCCGGCCGGCCCGCAGGGCGAAGCCGCCCAGGAGGGTGATGTGCACACCGGCCGCTGCCCCGCCCGGCGCCGGCCGCTGCGGACGCGCCGGCCGGGAGGGGACCGGCGCCCGGCCGGTCATGGCCGCCGGGCCCGCGGGGAAGAACCGCCGGAAGGTGCCGGGCACCGCGGTCCTGGCGACCCGGACCGGTGTCCGCGACGAACCGGACGGAACGCGGCCATGTGATCATCTCCCGGACCCGGACAGGCCGGTGCCCCGATGCTCTCCGTACACGGCCGGTCGCCGTGCAGCTTGCCCCTCCAGTCTCTGACTCCCTCCGGCGGAGGTCAAAGCGCCGCCGTCCGGCCCGGCCCCGCGCGGCGGGACCGGGCCGGGTGAGGTCGGGCCGAAGGGGCGGGACCGGGCCGGGTGAGGTCGGGCCGAAGAGGCGGGACCCACGGGGCTCAGGCCCCGATGCCCGTCGGTCGCCGAGCCCGTCAGTGGTGGCCGCCCCCTCCCCAGTGCCGACCGTCGCCGCCACCGCCGCCGCGGCCACCCCAGTGCCCCTCGCCGCCGTGCCGCCACCCCTGGCCGCCGTCCTGGCCGCCCCCGTCCTGACCGGCCGCCCGGCCGTCCGGTTCCCGGGTCACCTCGACGACCACTTCGGCGGACCCGTCCACGGCCGGTGCGCCGGCCGGCGACGGCACCACTCCCGGAGGCAACTGGGGCAGCACCTCCACCAGCCAGGCGAACAGCTGCATTCCGTTCACCGTCACCTTGACGGAGGCGGCGTCGGCGCTCTGCTCCACCTGCCGGCCCAGCAGGGAGAACGGGCCGAAGGCGATCGAGCCCTCGACGGTGTCCAACTGCTCCCGCGACCAGGAGCCGGCGATCGTCACATTGCGCACCAGCACCATGCCCACGGGCAGGCCCCACGGCGGAGCCTGCCCGCCGGAGGGGCCGGGCCCCAGCGAGGCGGCCGGGAACCCGGGCAGTTCCCAGCCCGTGCTGTGCAGCAGCAGACCGTCCCACCAGGGGCGGCTCAACTGCACCTGGGAGTATTCGAAGGTCACCGCCAGCGAGGTGCCGGCGGCGGACCGTCCGACCGTGCTCCGGTCCAGCTCCCGGGCCGCCCGGACGACCAGCAGCGGGTCGAGCAGTTCGGGCCCGGCCGGTTCGGCCGCCACCTGCGGGGTTCCGGACTCCTGGAGCAACTGCGCCACGTCCGGGCGGTCCAGCAGTCTCAGCCTGCTGAGCCCCACGGTCGGATCCTGCTCCTGCGGCGGGTCCGGGAAGGCGATCCGCACCAGGGTGGACGGGTCCAGGGTGCGCGCGACGGCGGCCTCGCCCTCCGCCCCGTCCGGCGCCGCGGCCACGGACTGCGAGAGGTCCTGCATGCTCGCCTCCGAGAGCACTCGCCACTGCCACGGTGCCGGCGCGCCCGGATCGGCCTCGCCGGAGCCGGCGGGGCCGGACGCGGTGTGCTGGTCGGCGGACCACGAGAACGACGTCCACCCCAGCCCGTCCGGCGCACACCACGACTTCGGGGTGGCCACCACGGTGTGGGGGTCCCCGGTGTAGCGCTGCTCCGCGTCACCGCGCAGCCGCCCGTAGACGGCCGCCTCCTCCGCGGTGCCGGTTGCCCGGCCGCCGAGCAGCAGGCCGAACAGTCCGCTGGCCGTGACCGTCCCGGAGTGGAAGTCACCGCCCACCAGCTCGCCCACCGTGTCGGCCACCAGGCCGAGCTGGATCCCGGCCCGGACGGGCTCGACCTCGGTGGTTCCGGGCCGCAGGTAGTCCGCGGGGTCCAACGGGGTGGGGATGGGCTGGAAGGCCAGCACCGTCCCGCCGCCGTCGGGCACCAGTGCCTTGAAGCGGTCACGCACCGCGTCGGCGAGGGTGTCCGCGTCGGTTCCGGCGGTCCCGGCCGCCGGGCTCAGGGTGTCGGACATCGCGCGGCCCTACTTCTGCTCGGCAGGCAGCTGCGGGTCGTCCTCGGGCGGACAGGACGGCACGATCTCGCTGATCCAACCGACGATCTGCGTCCCCGAGATGGTGAGGGTCTCCCCGTCGAAGTCCCAGCTCCACTCGGAGGAGTCGTCCGTGGAGCCGGAGGACGCACTGTCCGCGTGCTGCTCGGAGCTGCTGTGGGAGGCGCTGCCGCCGAACCCCAGGAAGCCGACGCTGCCGCTCTGGCTGTCGGCGTGCTGCTCGGTGTCCGCCCGCCAGTCGTCGTGCGCCTTGTGCAGGGTGTCCGAGTCGCTGCCCCAGCTGTCGGCGTGGATCTTCACGTCCCGGACGACCAGGAACTGGAGGGGGATGGAGGGCATCAGGTGGTGCTCGTCGTGCTCCTGGCCCTCGACGCTGCCGGTGCTGATGCTGTCCTTGCGGCCGCCGACCAGGTACCAGTTCTCCATGTGGAACAGGTCCGAGAGCAGCCAGGGCCGCTCGATGGTGCACAGGCCCCACTCGACGTCGATGGTGACGTTCTTCGCGTCGCTGTGGAACTGGTAGGTCCGGTTCTCGTCGCCCTGCCCGTCACCGTGCGTGCCGGCCTCGCTGTGGGACCCGGATCCGCCGATGGTCAGGCCGGGCACCCAGGGGACCGGCACCGTGGCGCCGGCGCTCACCGAGGACGACTCCGCGGAGGAGAAGTTGTGGCTGAACCGGTCGGTGTGCGTGGAGTTGAATTCCGATGCCTTCTGCTGGGTCACTTCCAGCCGGGTGAAGCCGATCTCCTTGTCCCGGTGGTCGTACCAGGTCGTCGGCGAGATCCGGGCGTAGGCCACGGGGGACGGGACCCCGGCGATGCCGAGGTTCCAGGCGTCGAAGAGCTTGCGCGCCTGCGCGATCATGTGGGCCTGCACGCTCCGGCCGACCGACTGGATCACGTCCAGCGCGGCTTCGACCTGCGCCGCCCCTGCGGTCTGGAAGTCGTCCCAGGCGTTGTTGACCTTGGTCTGGTAGAACACCGAGTCCTGGGGCCAGGACTCCGCCTTGGCGGGGTCGGCCATGGCCGACGTCTGGGCGTCGTTGAAGTCCTTCTTGGCCTGGGCGAACGCCAACGAGTTGTTCTGGTAGTTCTTGAAGGCCGGGGTCTTGCCGGTGATCTGGCCGTCCGCGTCCATCACGTACAGCACCTTGTTGGCCGCGTCGATGCGCTGCTGGACGTCCGGGGCGGGCGGCGCGGTGGCCTTGGGCTGCATCGCGTTGATGATGGCGTTCCACATGACGCTCAGTGAACGGCCGGTCGGGAACGGCTGGTACGTCCCGTCGTTGGTGACCTCCAGCAGTTCGTCGACGAGCAGGGTGGTGTTGAAGGCCGCGTCGATGGCCCGGCGGAACTTCGGGTCCGGTTGCGGCTTGGCGGGCGGCGGCGGGGGCGTCGGGGCCGCCGGGGCCGCTCCGGCCGCCACCGCGGGGGTGACCGGCGCGACCGTGGTGGCCGTGGTGCCCGCGGGGACCTCGGCCTGCAGAGTCGCACCGCCGGACGGCGACCACGGGTCGGCGAACTCGCGTACGTCGATCGGTCGGCCGACCCTCATCTGGGAGTACACCACCTGGTTGACCGGCTTGCCGTCGGTGCGGACGGGCTGGCCTCCCAGCACCTTGTCCACCAGCTGGTCGAGAATGTCCATCACTGCTTGGCCGATCTCGTTCATGTCGGTCTCCGAAGATCTCCGGTGTCCGCCGTCACTCGGTGCCGGTGACGCCGATCTGCATGTGGATGTGGTTGCGGTGCGCCTCGCGGCCGTGCTTGGTGCCCGGTGCGCTGGTCGGGTGGTCCGGATGCATCACGAAGCTGCCCTCCCCGATCGAGGTCGGTGTGTCCGCGTCGTCCGGCCGGTCGGAGCGGTCCTGCCACTCGGAGGCGATGAACGCGTAGGTGTCGCGGAAGAACCCCGCGGCGAACTGGTCGGCGTTGGGATCGTCGAGCCGGTAGCCCACGGCGGAGCCGGTGTCCGGCGGCCAGTCACCGTCCGGGGTGGACTCGGTCTTCGCGGTGCCCCAGTCGTCGAACACGGTCAGCGCGAACTCACCGCCGTCCGCGTTGCCCTTCACACCCGCGAAGTCAACGGCGCGCCCTTGGCCGTGGCAGTCGACGCGCGGACTGCCGTCCTGGTTGGTCCCGCCGCCGTCGATGCCCAGGTGGTACAGCTCGAAGACGCCGAAGGTGCTCCTCAGCCACTGGCACAGGCGGACCAGCGCGAGGGCGTTGCGCGGGTCGAGCCGGTCGGGCGCGTTGCCTCCGCGCGGTTGGAGGGAGGGACTGCGGCTGCCGGAGGGCAGGTAGCGGATCACCACGCCGGCGACGTTGCCGTCACTCGGTGTCCCGGTGTCCGGGTCCAGGCCGTCGAGGCTCACCTGGTTCGCGTCGGCGGAGCCTTCGAGCTTGATCACCCCGTTCGCGGCGAGGTCCGCCAGCTCGGCGAAGGCTTCGTCCTTGCTCAGGAAGCGCGCGGGTCCGGTCATGTCGGTTCTCCTGTTCCGGTGGCACGCCGCTCCGCCGGAGCGGGCGTGCGGTCGGGGCGGGTCGGGTCGGGTGGAGTCGGGAAGTCGGGAAGTCGGGGAGTCGGGGAGTCGGGGCGGGTCCGCCGGGCCGACAGGCCTCACCGGACGGCCTGCTGCCGGGTGTTACCGCGGGACGGTGCAGGCGGGCCTGCTCACGGCCGCGCCTGCTCGTGCGCGTCCCCGGGTGCGGCGGGTGGTGCCGAGCGGCTGGCGCGGACGGATCGGCCGGGAGCGGCCGCGTCCGCGCGGGCCGGGCGCGGCGGTGGTCGGGCGCGGCGGCGGTCGGGATGTGCGTCGCGCCCGCGGTCGGGCTGTTCGTCGGGCTGGCGGCCGGGCTGGTGGCCGGGCTGGTGGCCGGGCTTTCGTCACGCTGTGTGTCGATGCCGAACACCGCGGTTGCCTCCAGGCTCGCAACCCGGTGCGACCACAACGTGACGGCAGCGCGACGCCCCCTCCCCACCCAGCAGCAACGGGCGGGGACCGCGGGGACAATCGCCCCGGCACTTCGAACAGTCTTGGGCCGGGCGGTGCGGGCCCGGCACGGTGCCTTCCTCCAAGATGCGACTCCGTCGGCAAACAACCAGGTCAAGTGCCTCACAAGCGCCGTTAAAGTGACCCGGCATCACTCGTACGGATGAGTTTCAACAGGCGGGGGACATCATGACGGACCGGCGCAGCGTGCTCAGAGCGAGCAGCCTCGCGGTGATGGCACTGGCCGCGCAGATCGGTGCCGGGGCGGCGTCCGCCGCCACGGCCGGACACAGCGGCACGAACGGCACGAGCGGCAACGGTGCGGGCGGCAGTGGTCCGGCCGGAGCGGTCCCGGTCAGGCCCGCCGACGCGCTGGCCCGGCTGAAGGCGGGGAACGCCGACTGGGTCGCCGACCGCTCGGCGCACCCGGACGCCTCGTCCACCCGGCGCCGCGACCTCGCCACCCACCAGGAGCCGTTCGCGGTCGTCTTCTCCTGCATCGACTCCCGGGTGCCGCCGGAGCTGGTCTTCGACCAGGGCCTCGGCGACCTGATGGTGATCCGGACCGCCGCCCACACCCACGACGGCCTGGTGACCGGCAGCCTGGAGTACGGCCCGGCCGAACTCGGCGCTCCCTTGCTGGTCGTCCTCGGCCACCAGCGCTGCGGCGCGGTCACGGCCGCGGTGAAGTCCTTCCGCGACGGCGTGCGCCTGCCCGGCCACCTCGCCGACATGGCCCGCGACCTGCGCGCCCCGTACGAGGAGGCCCGCCGCCGGGGCGCCGCCCCCGAGCAGCTGGTCGAGGCGACGATCCGGGCGCAGACCCGGCGGACCGTGGCCGGACTGCGGTCGGACCGGCTGCTGCGCCCGCTGGTCGCCGCCGGGACGCTGCGGGTGGTGGGCGCGTACTACTCGCTGGACACCGGTGAGGTCACCTTCTCGGACTGACGGCCGCACGGGGCCCGGGCCGGACGGGTCCGGCGCCCGGCCGAGCGGCGGCGGACCGGCGAGCGGTCAGGAGCCGGCGAACGGCCGGGAGGCGGCGGGCGCGTCCAGCCGGGCGCGCAGCCACGCGGCCTCGCGGGCAGTCAGGTTGGGGTCGGCCAGCTTGGCCGTGACCATCTCCTGGAGCCGGGGGCCGGGGTCGGTGCCGGAGGCCCGCCGGGCTGCCCGCAACAGCAGTCCCCGCCCGAACCGGGCCGCCAGGCCTGGCACTTCCGCGCTGCCGACGGTCACCAGGGTCATCGCCAGGTCGGCGGCCGGGTCGCCGGCGGCGGCGTTGCTCCAGTCGATCACCACCGGGCCGGCGGCAGTCATGACCACGTTGCTCGGGTGCAGGTCCAGGTGCAGCACCCGGTCGGTACCGGGGCCGGCGCTCTCGGCCGGGAACCGCGCGGGCAGCCAGTCCGGCGCCTCGATCGCGTGCAGCCGGTCGTGCAGGCCGCCGAGCAGCCGGCCGAACGCGCCGACCCGCCAAGGGGTCCGGCCCAGCGCCTCGGTCATCGTCGGCCCGGTCAGCCGGTCCAGGACGAGATCGGTGTCGGTCACCTCGTGGACCTGCGGCACCGGGTACCCGCGGGCGGCGAGGTACGTCATCAGCCGTGCCTCCAGCCGGGTCGGCCCCCCGCCCCGGTAACGCCTCAACACCCTTGCCCCGTCGAGCGCGTAGACGTCCGCGTCCCGGCCCCGCGCGATCAGCTCCATGCGATCTGCTCCATGGGAGCAGTCTGCCGGGGCGGCCCGCCGCGCACCGGGAAATCGCCCCGGTCCGCCGCCGGACGCGCCGGTGCCTCAGCCCTGTTGCGCGTCGTACGCCCGGCGCGCGCGGTCGACCTGCCCGATGTTCTGCTCGGCCCACCGGGTCACGGCGTTCAGGACGGGCAGCAGGCTCTGTCCCAAGGGGGTGAGTTCGTAGTCCACCCGTACCGGTACGGCCGGGGTGACCGTGCGCGAGAGGAGGCCGTCGCGTTCGAGGTGGCGCAGTGTCTGGGTGAGCATCTTCTGGCTCGCGCCGGGGATCGACCGGGCCAGCTCCCCGTAGCGCTGCGGGCCTTCGGCCAGTTCCTTGAGGACCAGGCCGACCCACTTGTCGCCCATCCGGTCGAGCAGCCGGTTGGTCGGGCAGGCGGCGAAGCCGGCCCGGTACGCGTCCCGGGCCTCGGCGCGGGCATCGGCGGCGGTGCGGGCGGTCATGGCATCCCTTCGGGTACGCAGGCCACTTGGAAGTGCCTACTCCCCCGCAACCGTAGCGCCGCCTAACGTCGTCGGGGACGAAGCGGTCCGGGCGCACCGGGCCCGGTACGACCAAGGGGAGAACACGCCATGACGACCATCGCCGTCCTCGGCTCCGGCACCGTGGCCCGGACCCTCGCCGGCAGACTGACGGACGGCGGGCGCGAGGTCGTCGTCGGCTCCCGCGACCCCCGGCGGGCCGCCGGGCGCTGGGCCGGCTCCGGGGTGCGCCTGACCGGCCTGGCGGAGGCGGCGGATTCGGGCGCGCTGGTGGTCAACGCCCTGCCGGGGCCGGTCTCGGTGGAGGTGCTCGGCGGCCTGGCGGCCCAGCTGGCCGGCAAGGTCCTGGTCGACGTGGCCAACGCCACCGACTCCGACGCCCGGGGCTTCGCGTCGGGGCTCAGGTACCCGGGCGGCAGCCTCGCCGAGGAGATCCAGCGGGCGCTGCCCGATGTCCGGGTGGTGAAGACCCTCAACACCATGCACGAGTCGGTGATGGCCGATCCCGCCGGCCTGGCCACGCCGCCCACCGCGTTCCTGTCCGGCGACGACGCCGAGGCGAAGAAGGCCGTCGGCGGCCTGCTCGGCGAGCTGGGCTGGCCGGCGGACTGGATCATCGACCTCGGGGGCGTGGAGAGCGCCCGGGCGCCCGAGGCCTTCGTCCTGATGGTCGGTGGGCTCGTCGGCGCGCTCGGGCCGGTGCCGTTCGGCCTCTCCGTGGCCCGGTGAGACCGCGCGACGGGCCACCGCCTGACGTGCTGACGTGATCAGCCCCGGATCCGCCGGCCGCTCAGCGGCTCCGGCGGATCCGGGGCGGTCGACGTGCGGTCAGGCCTGCCACCAGTCGTCGAGCGGCGTGACCGGGACGGCCCGCTTGTGCCGGGTCGCGAAGTAGATGGACTCCAGCTTCTCCGCCACCTCGGGAGCGACCTCGGCGCCCTCCAGGTAGTCGTCGATCTGGCTGTACTTCAGGCCGAGCGCCACCTCGTCCGGCAGCGCGGGCCGGTCGTCCTCCAGGTCGGCGGTCGGCACCTTCTCCCAGACGCTCGGCGGGGCACCGAGCTCCGCCAGCAGGGCGGCACCCTGCCGCTTGGTGAGGCCGGTCAGCGGGGTGATGTCGACACCGCCGTCGCCGTACTTGGTGAAGAAGCCGGTCACCGCCTCGGCCGCGTGGTCGGTGCCCACCACGAGCATGCCCAGCTGACCGGCGATCGCGTACTGGATCACCATCCGCTCACGGGCCTTGATGTTGCCGCGCACGAAGTCCCGCAGCACGGGCTCGCCGCCCAGCAGCTCCTGCAGGCCGAGGGCCGCCTCGGCGGAGACCGCGTCCGCGCTGGGCTTGACGTTCACCGCGACCGAGCGGTCGGGCCGGATGAACTCCAGCGCGATCTGCGCGTCGTGCTCGTCCGCCTGGACGCCGTAGGGCAGCCGCACGGCGACGAAGGTGGCCTCGGCCCCCTCGGCCCGCAGCTCCTCGGCCGCGAGCTGGCACAGCTTGCCGGTCAGCGAACTGTCCTGGCCACCGCTGATCCCGAGGACGAATCCCTTGGTCGAGGTCGCCCGCAGGTACGCCTTGAGGAAGTCGACCCGTTGCCGGATCTCGACCTTGGGCACGATGGCCGGCTTCACGCCGAGCTCGGTGAGGATCTGCTCCCGTTGGATCGCCATCCGGCCACTGTACCGGCCGGAATCGGACCGGCGAAAGATCGGTCCGATGCCCGGGCCGGCCACCGCGCGGGGCGGACGCCCAGGTCAGCCGCACGGCGGCCGGGCCGCCCGTCCCGCCGTCCCGGAGGGTGTTCAGTCGAGGCAGAACTCGTTGCCCTCGACGTCCTGCATCACGATGCAGGACTCGTTCTCCTCGTCGGCGAACAGCGTCCGGACGTGCACCGCGCCGAGCGCGACCAGCCGGGTGCATTCGTCCTGCAGCGCGGCCAGGCGCTCCGCACCCACGAGGCCGGTGCCGACCCGCACGTCCAGGTGGACCCGGTTCTTGACGACCTTGCCCTCGGGGACGCGCTGGAAGTACAGCCGCGGGCCCTCACCGGAGGGGTCCTTGGCGACGGACCACGCACCTCGCCGCTCAGGCGGCAGCGAGGCGTTGTACTCGTCCCAGCTCGCAAAGCCCTCCGGCGGCGGCGGTACGACGTACCCCAGCGCCTCGCACCAGAAGCGGGCGACGCGCTCGGGCTCCGCGCAGTCGAAGGTGACTTGGACCTGCCTGATCGTTGACATCGGCACACCATAGCAAAGCGGCCATCGGCTCAATTCGCGCTGGTCATCAGCACATTGGTCGATGGACCACTCGTGGGAACCGGCTTCGGGCGCCGGCCGGGAACTCCCGCCTTCGCCCCGGCGACGAACGCCGGTCACGCTGCTTCCGGGAGGACCGGAGCCGGGCCGCCCGGGTCGTCGGAGTCGCCCGGCGCAACGTGATCCTGACGACTCGTCACCCGGGGCCCCGGCCCGGCTCCGGCCGCCGGCGGAGTAGCTCGGCGCTCCCCGGTCGCGCCACCGGACGGCCCCGGACGGTCGCGCCACCGGACGGCCGGGGCCCCAGGAAGCCCTGCGGCTGCCCCCGCGCTCGGCGCCGTGCAGGGCCGACGGGCCCCGACGTCTCCTCGCCCGCCCGGAGGCGGACCGGTTCGACGCGGGGCCGATCCGGTGCGAGGGCGGCCGAGCCTCGCGCTCCGGCCGGGCGGCCGGGTGCACCGCGCCCGGATCGGCCCCGCCGGGTCTCCCGCCTCGCGGAAGCCGGCCCCACCCGCCTCGTCGCACGGGATGACGTTCATTCGAACATATCTGTGTTAGAAATGATCCATGGGAGTAGCCAATCGTCTGGACCTGACCCTGCGCCTGGTGCAGAACTCCGAGCGGGTGTCCGTCTCGGAGCTCTCGCAGCGCCTCGGGGTCTCCGAAATGACCGTCCGCAGGGACTTGGACGCGCTGGAAGGACAGGGTCTGGTCCAACGGGTGCACGGTGGCGCCGTCGCCACCCGCTCGCGGGAGGACGGCGCCGGATTCGTCGCCCGTGAGCCGTGGCAGGCCGCCACCAAGGACCGGCTGGGGGCCGCCGTGGCCGCGATGATCGAACCGGGCTCCCGGGTGCTGCTGGACGCGGGCAGCACGACGGTGCACGTGGCGCGGCACCTGGTCGACCGGGCGCCGCTGACCGTGGCCGTGCTCAGCCTCCAGGCCGCCGTCGGCCTGGCCGACCGGCCGGGGATCGACCTGCTGGTGGTCGGCGGCCGGTCCCGGCCCGGGGAGCGGTCCTTCGTCGGCCCGCTGGCGCTGCGCACCCTGGAGTCGCTGGCCTTCGACTGCTACGTGCTCTCCATCGGCGGCGTGCACGCCGAGTACGGGTGGTCGGAGTTCTCGCTGGACGACGCGGCGGTCAAGCAGGCGGCCCTCGCCCAGGCCGGCAGGACGATCGCGGTGGCGGACGCCACCAAGCTCGGGGTCCGCGCGTTCAGCCGGGTCGCCGGGCTGGACGCGGTGGACACCTTCGTCACCGACACGGCGGCCAAGGACGCCGCCACCCACCCGAACGGCCCGCAGACCCTGGCCGCGCTGCGCGAGGCCGGCGTCCACACCGTCCTGGCCTGATCCCGCGGGGCCTCCGCCGCCCCACCGCCCCGCTCCGCCCCGCTCCGCCCCCGAGGAGAACCCGGCATGACCCCCGCACCACGCCCGCTGATGATCCTGGTCGCCGGCCCGTACCGATCGGGCACCGGCGACGACCCCGCCAAGCTGGACGCCAACGTCCGGGCGATGAACGAGACCGCGCTGGCGCTCTTCCGGGCCGGGCACCTGCCGGTCACCGGCGAGGCCCTCGCCCTGCCCCTGCTGGAGACGGCCGGCAGCGCCGGCCCCGGCGACCCGCTGTTCGAGGAGATCTTCCACCCCGTCGCGGAGCGGCTGCTCGCCCGCTGCGACGCCGTCCTGCGGATCGGCGGCCCGTCCGAGGGCGCCGACCGGATGGTCGCGCAGGCCCGCGCGCAGGGGGCGGACGTCTACACCGCCGTCCACGAGCTCCCGGCCGCCCGATGACGGCCGGCGTCGACACCCCGGACCGGCGCGGCCGCACCGGCCTGGACCGGCACGGCCGCGATCTGACCGGCAACCCCGGCGTACGGATCGAGCAGGTGGAGGTGCTCTCCTGCGACTGGTACGTACTGCGGAAGACCACCTTCGAGTACCGCCACCGGGACGGCCACTGGAGCCGGCAGCAGCGCGAGACGTACGACCGGGGCGACGGCGCGACCGTGCTGCTGTACGACGCCGGGCGGCGGACCGTCCTGCTGACCCGCCAGTTCCGGCTCCCCGCCTACGTGAACGGGCACCCGGACGGGATGCTGGTCGAGACGGCCGCCGGACTGCTGGACGGCGACAGCCCCGAGGAGGCCGTCCGGCGGGAGGCCGCCGAGGAGACCGGGCACACGGTGGGCACGCCCGAACGCGTCTTCGCGGCCTGGATGAGCCCAGGCTCGGTGACCGAGCGGCTGCACTTCTTCGCCGCCCCCTGCAGCCGGGCGACCGCGACCGACGCGGGCGGCGGGATCGCCGCGGAGGGCGAGGACATCACCGTGCTGGAGCTGCCCTTCGAGGAGGCCCTGGCGATGATCCGCAGCGGCGCGATCGCCGACGCCAAGACCATCATGCTGCTGCAGTGGGCCGCCCTGGACGGGCCGTTCCGCCGCCGCCCGGCCGAGGCCTGAGGCCTCCGCCGGGCGGCCGGGTCGCACCGCGCCGGCTCAGCGCGCGCCGAGCAGGTGCTCCATGGCGAGCTGGTCGAGCTGCTCGAAGGCCATCCCGCGCCCGGCGGCGGCCTCGACGTCGAAGTCCTCGAAGGCGGTCCGGTCGGCCAGCAGGCCGGCCAGGCCCTCGCCCTCGGCCACGGTGGGCAGCGCGAGCTGGTCCAGCCGGGCCGCGCGCAGGGCCTGCTGCACCTCGGGGTCGGCGCGGAAGGCGAGCGCGCGCTCCTTGAGCATCAGGTAGTTGGCCATGCAGCCGGCCGCCGAGGCCCAGACGCCGTCGAAGTCCTCGGTGCGCGGCGGCTTGAAGTCGAAGTGGCGGGGGCCGGTGTAGCCGGCCGATTCGAGCAGGTCGACCAGCCAGAAGGCCTGCCGCAGGTCGCCCGCGCCGAACCGGAGGTCCTGGTCGTACTTGATGCCGGACTGACCGTTCAGGTCGATGTGGAAGAGCTTGCCGGACCACAGGGCCTGGGCGATGCCGTGGCTGAAGTTGAGCCCGGCCATCTGCTCGTGTCCGACCTCGGGGTTCACGCCGACCAGCTCCGGGTGCTCCAGCCGGTCGATGAACGCCAGCGCGTGGCCGATGGTGGGGAGCAGGATGTCGCCGCGGGGCTCGTTGGGCTTGGGCTCGATCGCGAACCGCAGGTCGTAGCCCTGCTCCAGGACGTAGTCGCCGAGCAGGTCGAAGGCCTCCTTCATCCGGTCCAGCGCCACCCGGACGTCCTTGGCCGCGCCGGACTCGGAGCCCTCGCGCCCGCCCCAGGCGACGTAGACCTCGGCGCCCAGTTCGGCGGCCAGGTCGATGTTGCGGACGGTCTTGCGCAGCGCGTAGCGGCGGACGTCGCGGTCGTTGGCGGTGAAGGCGCCGTCCTTGAAGACCGGGTGGGTGAACAGGTTGGTGGTGGCCATCGGGACCTTCAGGCCGGCCGTGTCCAGGGCCTGGCGGAACCGCTTGACGTGGGCCTCGCGCTCGGCGTCGGTGGAGCCGAAGGGGATCAGGTCGTCGTCGTGGAAGGTCACGCCGTAGGCGCCGAGCGCGGCCAGCCGCTCGACCGAGGTGACCGGGTCGAGGGCCGGCCGGGTGGCGTCGCCGAACGGGTCGCGGCCCTGCCAGCCGACCGTCCAGAGGCCGAAGGTGAAGCGGTCCTCGGGGGTGGGGGTGAGGGCGGCGGGGGCGGTGCGGTGGGTGCTCATCAGCGGGCTCCTGGCGGCTCTGGCGGAGGGTCGCCGCGCCCGCGACGGGGCGGGTGCGGCGGGGGTGGGGGTACGGCGGCGGTGGGGGTGGTGCGGGGTGTCGGCGGCGGTGCGGGGGCGGGCCCGTGCGAGCTTCGGACGGACCGGCCGGTTCGACGGTAAATCGCCGCCGGGCCTATTTGCAATGGCAAAAAACAAACTAGTATGCGGAAGCGGTCCCGCGAAAGCCCCGCGCCCGACCGGATCCCGCCCGCCCGGCCCCGCACCGCCGGATCCAGCACCGCCGGATCCAGTACTGCCCGGACCCAGCACCGCCCGGACCCCGCCCGGCACGCCCACCGCCGTGCGCGGCCCGCCACCCACCGCAACAAGCGAAGGACGCAGCAGCCATGACAGCAACCGCCCGCGTGGTGATCGGCGTGGACAGCTCGACCCAGGCCACCAAGGCCCTGGCCGTGGACGTCGAGACCGGCGCCGTCCTCGGCGAGGGCCGCGCCCCGCACACCGTCACCGGAACGGGCGGCGCCCGCGAGAGCGACCCCGAGCAGTGGTGGCAGGCGCTCTGCGCCGCCCTGGCCGGCACCGGCCACGCCGGTACCGCGGCCGCGGTCTCGGTGGCCGGCCAGCAGCACGGCCTGGTCACCCTGGACGCGGCCGGCCGGCCCGTCCGCCCGGCGATGCTCTGGAACGACGTACGCTCCGCGCCCGAGGCCCGCGAGCTGGTGGCCCGGCTCGGCGCGACGGAGTGGGCCCGCCGGACCGGCAGCGTGCCCACCGCCGCCTTCACCGTCGCCAAGTGGGCCTGGCTCGCCGCCCACGAGCCCGGCGCGGCCCGCGCCACCACCGCCGTCCGGCTCCCGCACGACTACCTCACCGAACGCCTCACCGGCGAGGCCGTCACCGACCGCGGCGACGCCTCGGGCACCGGCTGGTGGACCGCCGACGGCTACGACCAGGAGATCCTCGCCGCCGTCGGCCTCGACCCGGCCCTGCTGCCCGAGGTCCTGTCCCCCGGCCGGACGGCCGGCACCGCGGCGGCCGACGGCCCGCTGGCACCCGGCACCCGGGTCGCGACCGGCACCGGCGACAACATGGCCGCCGCCCTCGGCCTCGGCCTCGGCGCCGGACCCACCGCCGGCCGCCCGGTGCTCAGCCTCGGCACCTCCGGGACGGTCTACGCCGCCACCCGCGGCCGCCCCGCCGACCCGACCGGCACCGTGGCCGGTTTCGCGCACGCCTCGGACGGCTGGCTCCCGCTCGCCTGCACCCTCAACTGCACCCAGGCCGTGGACCGGATCGCCGCCCTGCTCGGCCGCGACCGCGGCGCGGTGGAGCCCGGCGGCAGCGTCGTCGTCCTGCCCTTCCTGGACGGCGAGCGCACCCCCAACCTGCCCGAGGCCACCGGGCTTCTGCACGGGCTGCGGCACGACACCACCGCCGGGCAGATCCTCCAGGCCGCCTACGACGGCGCCGCCCACAGCCTGCTCACCGCCCTCGACGACGTCCTGCGGGCCGGCGGCGGGCCCGCCGACCCGGACGCGCCGATCCTGCTGATCGGCGGCGGTGCCCAGGGCCGGGCCTGGCGCGACACCGTGCGCAGGCTCTCCGGCCGGGCCGTCCAGGTGCCCGCCGGACGCGAGCTGGTCGCCCTCGGCGCGGCCGCCCAGGCCGCCGCGCTGCTCACCGGCGAGCGCCCCGAGGAGGTGGCCCGCCGCTGGCGGACGGCCGACGGCCCGCTGTACGAGCCGGTGGAGCGGGACGAGGCCGCCGTGGCCCGGCTGGCCGACACCCTGACCCGGGCCGAGCCGCTGCTCCGGGAGAAGTGACGGCCCTCCGTCCGGCGCCGGACGGAGACGGGACGGGCGCCGGACGGAGGTAGGACGGGGTCTGCGCCCGCGCGGCTCCAGCGTTCAGGGGCCGCAGTCCCCGCCCTGCGGGGCCGGGGGCGCGTACGGCAGCGCGGCCCGGGAAGGGGCCGGGGGCGGCGGCGGGCCGGCGTCCGGCCCGGACGTACCGGTTGTGCCGGACGTGCCGGTTGTGCCAGGCGCTCCGGGTGCACCGGCCGGGCCCGGGGCACCGGCCGCGCCGCCGTGTGCGGCGGGCCCGGCCGGTGCGACCGGCGGGCGGCCGAACGCGGCCGGCCGCCCCGTCCCGGACGGGGTGCCGAGCAGCCGGGCCAGGAACGGCTCCTGGGCCAGGACCGCACCGACCGTGATGCACCCCGTCACGGCGGCGCACAGCGCGATCAGCCAGGACAGCAGGGTGAAGACCGGCCCCAGCGCGCCGTACTCGGACAGGCTGCGGTTGAGCGCGCCGGGGATGTAGAGCCGGGCCGTCACCGACATGGCGCTCATCGCCACCCCGGTGAGCAGCGCCCCGGGGAGCAGCGGCAGCCAGCGCACCCGCCCGCTCAGCAGCAGGAACTGCGTCCACCACCAGACCAGGACGCTCGCCACCAGCGTCAGCGGGATCCCGAGGATCTGGCCCGCGCCGAAGCCCTCCCGCAGGGGCCCCTGAAGGACCAGGATCACCAGCCAGGACCCGACCCAGACCAGCCAGCGCCAGGCCGCGATCCGGGCGCTCGCCTTGCTCAGCTGCCAGGCCCGCTCGCAGACCCGCTGCATGGCGCGGCTGAACGCCGTCGCCGACAGCAGGGCCATCAGCAGACCGATCGCGCCCACGGTCTCCCGCAGCTGGTCGTCGTTGCCCTGGTAGAGCTGGCGCAGCTGCGTCTCGGCGCTGCCGTACAGGCCGAAGGCCGAACGCAGCGAATTGATCACCTGGTCCTCGAAGCCCTTGGGCGCCAGCGAGGCCATCACGAAGAGCAGCGGCATGGCCGTCAGGAAGCACTGCGCGGCCAGCCGGGTGGCCGCCTCCAGCACGTTCACCTCCACCAGCCGGCCGGCGACCCGGCTCAGCACGGGCAGGTGCTTCTCGAACCGCCGGGTCAGCCGCAGGGCCTTGGCCTGCAGGGCGTCCCTCATCGCGCACCTCCTGGTGACTCCGGCCCCTCGTGGTCCGTCCGGGCGCCGGTCGCGCCCCCGGGTCGGACGGTGGCCCTGGCTCGCGTTCCTGGCCTCATGCGGTCCGCGCTCCTCGACTCGGCGGCGTGCTCGGCGACCGGCGGGCACCGGACTCCCGGAGGGGCGCCCGCACAGCACCGAAAGGGACATAAGGGATCATATGGGCAGCCAACCGTCCAGCCGCCGCACACCCGCCCGTGCACCGGGCGGTTCCGCCCCGCCGGGCGCCGGCCCTTCGCACGCACGGGCGGATCCCGGATTCCGGCCCCGCCGGGCGAGGACGGCATGCAGGATCAGATGACGAGGGACCGGCCGAGAGCCGCCGGAAGCACCCTGCCCCCAGGCCCGCACCGATCGAGGACCCGACGATGGGATCGAGCTACTTCGTCAGCGCCGACCGGCGCACCGACGCCACCTGGCCCTTCACGGCCGAACAGCTCGCGGCCACCCCCGGGAGCACCTTCGCCGGGGACTTCGACGGCACCCTCGACATCACCGTGCGCCTCGGCGCCGACCACTGCGTCCCCGTCGACAGCCCGGAGCTCCGCGCCGTGATGGCGGCACACCTGGCGGACCCGCATCTTGCCGTCAGGCTCGAAGCCGCGGCCGGCCTGGCCCTGCGCGGCGACGAACGCGGCCTGACGGTCCTCGACGAGATCGGCCACGGCATCAAGCACTTTCGCAGCCATGGCGCGGCACGTCTGGACATGGTCCGCGACATGCTGCGCGTCCGCACCGCTACGGACGATCAGGGCCGTTAGGCCTCGTCGCCGGTCGCCAGGACGTGCCCGCCCTGGTGTCCGACCACAGCCCTACTTCAGGGAGCCGGTCCCGTCGTCGATCAGGACACCGTCCTCGTAGTACTCACCGTCGTCGCCCTGAACCCGCGCGTCCAGTACCTTCGCCACCTGGCACATCGTCGTGACCATGGCGTCGCTCGGATTCTTGGCCGCGATCCGCCCGGCCCTCCACCACAGGGGCTCACTGCGCGACTCCGCCGCCTTCCCCGGGACGGTCTCGGCGACCGGCTCAGTACTCCCCTGCCAGCCTTCCGGAATCGGAACCATCACGAGGTCGGGATCGGCCTCGACCGCGGCTTCCCACTCCGCCGTACTGATGTAGCCGCCCTCTTGGTCCCACCAGTTCTCACGCCGCGTGATGTACACGTCATAGCCCATGGCCAGCCAGCGTAGACCGCGGGGCCGACACGGTCGCGAAGCCAGGCGGGAACGGTCCTAGGGCCTGCCCTGGCCCGGCTCCACCAGCCGGAAGCGTTCCGCCACCACCAGGGTGTCGTCGGCCACCGTGAAGTCGGGGCCCATCTCGGCCCGCATCTCGGCGCTGTGCCAGAAGCTCTCGTGCCCGGCGCGCCACTCGGCCACCGAGCGGTAGCCCTCGCCCTCGTCCAGGGCGTGCCGCAGGTCGACGTCGGCGAGCCGGACCACCCGTACCTCGGTCAGCTCGATCGCGGCGACCCGGCGGCCCTGGGAGTCGATCACCGCCGCGCGCTCGCCCGGCTCCGGCAGTGGCTGGTTCTCCCGTTCGTACTCCAGCACCAGGCCGGAGGTGGAGGTCTTGGCGCCGGACAGGATCGCGGCGACCAGCTGGTCCCGCAGCGGACCGGGGAAGGCGAACTCCACCACGGGAAGGTCTTCGAGGCTCATGCCGGGCACGCTACCGAGCCGGCGGTACGGCGGCCCGTGAATTACCGGGCGGCCCGGCGCCGAACACAAGGACGTCTTTAGCCGGTCCACGAACACTCCTCACCACCAATGGAGTTCACGAGAGAGCGGCGGGATCGGATGTCGTCAAGGGTGTGCGTCATCGGGGCCGGGGTCTGCGGGCTCGCCGCCGCGCAGGTGCTGAGCGAGCGGGGCATCCCGTTCGACGTGTACGAGAAGGGCTCCGACGTCGGGGGCCAGTGGCGGTTCCGCAACGACAGCGGGACCTCGGCCGTCTACGACTCCATCGAGCTGAACAGCTCGCGGGACATGAGCGGGTTCCCCAAGTTCCCGATGCCCAAGGACTATCCGCTGTTCCCCGGGCACCCGCAGATGCTCGACTACCTGGAGCGCTACACCGAGCACTTCGGCCTGCGCCCGCACATCCGGTTCCGGACCTCGGTGACCGCCGTGGCCAAGGACGGCGACGGCTACCTGGTCACGCTGGACGACGGGCAGACGCACCGGTACTCCCACGTCCTGGTCGCCAACGGCTTCCACTGGGACCCGAAGTGGCCCGAGCCCGCCTACCAGGGCGAGTACACCGGCAGCCAGCTGCACAGCAAGGACTACAAGAGCGCCGGGCCGCTGCGCGACCGGCGGGTGCTGGTGGTCGGCTTCGGCAACACCGCCTGCGACATCGCCACCGAACTCTCCACCGTGGCGGGCCGGGTGGTCTCCAGCGCCCGCCGCGGCTTCTGGATCACCCCCAAGTACTTCTTCGGCAAGCCGGCCGACGAGGTGAACCTGCCGTTCGCCAAGTACGTGCCGCCCGCCGTCCAGAGCCTCTCGCTCACCGCCATGCTCTGGCTGATGCAGGGCCGGATCAGCAAGTACGGGCTGGCCGCCCCGGGCCACCTCGCCCTGCGCACCCACCCCGCCACCTGCGAGGGGTACCTGCCGGCCGTCAAGGCCGGGAGGATCGGCGTCCGGCCCGGCATCGAGCGGTTCGACGGCGGCAAGCGGGTGCGGTTCACCGACGGCTCGGTCGAGGAGTTCGACGCGATCGTCTGGTGCACCGGCTTCAAGTTCAGCTTCCCCTTCCTGCCCGCCGCCCTCACCCCGGTGATGACCGGCCCGATGCGGCTCTTCCGCCGGGTCGTCATGCCCGGGCACGACGGGCTGTTCTTCCTCGGCTTCGCCAAGACGCTGAGCGCGATCACCCCGGTCGCCGAGGCCCAGGCCGAGTGGACCGCCGACCTGATCGAGGGCCGCACCCGGCTGCCCGGCCGGGAGGCGATGGAGGCCGAGATCGCGGCCGACGAGCGCAAGGTCCGGCGGCGCTACTCGGCGACCCCCCGGCTCACCGTCGAGCTGGACGTCTACCGCTACCTGCGCCAGCTGCTGCGCGACCGCACCCGGCACCTCGCCACCGGGGGCACCGCCCCCGCGCACCGCACGGACTCCGCCACCACCGACCCCGCCCGCAGGCCGGCCCCCGCCGGGTCCCGCTGAGCGGCAGAAGGAGAGAGCATGACCACCGACCCCACCCACGCCGAGGCCCACCGCATCTGGGAGCAGTGGATCGCCCTGTGGAACGGCGACCTCGCGATCGGCAAGGAGCTGCTCGCCGACCGGATCACCGTCCACTCCCCCAAGCTGTCGGACAGCATCGACCCGAGCCTGATCGGCGACCGGGACAGCGCCCTGGCGCTGATCGGCGGCGTCCAGGGCATCGCCGAGCTGACCTACACCACCGAGGTCGGACCGGTCGCCGAGGGCGCGTACCTCACCGGCGGCTGGCGCTTCGCCGGCACCTACCGCGGCGGCCTGCCGGAGGCGACCGCGGCGCCGGGCACCCCGGTCGCCAACCGGGGCATCGACATCCTGCGGATCGAGCAGGGCCGGGTCGTCGAGTGGTGGAGCGCCGCCGAGAACCTGCAACTGCTCTTCACCCTGGGGCTGTTGCATGCGGGCTGAGCGAGGCGGCGCGCTGGCCGCGCGGGCGGCGGCCCGGCTGCTGCGGCTGCCGCCCGCCACCGGCCGGGGTGTCCGGGTGACCCGGGACCTGCGGGTGCCGATGCGGGACGGCGTCGAACTGCTCGCCGACCACTACGCCCCGGCCGGCGGCGGCCGCCCGCCGACCCTGCTGGTGCGCAACCTCTACGGCTGGGACCTGCCGATCGGCCTGCTCTACGGGCGGCTGTACGCCGAGCGCGGCTACCAGGTGCTGGTGCAGCGCTGCCGGGGCACCTTCGGCTCGGGCGGGGTGCTCGACCCGTGGGTCCAGGAGGCCGCCGACGGCCGGGACACCGTCGAGTGGATGGGCCGGCAGGACTGGTACCCGGGCGAGTTCGCCACCATCGGGGCGAGCTACCTCGGCTACGTGCAGTGGGCGCTGCTGGCCGACCCGCCGGACGGGATGCGCGGCGCGGTGGTCCAGATGGGGCCGCACGAGTACTCCCAGGTGGCCTGGCCCGGCGGCGCGTTCGCGCTGGACACGATGGCCGGCTGGGCCTCGATGATCAGTCACCCCAAGCGCGGCCCGGTCCGCGACACCCTGACCCAGCTGCGCGAGAAGCGGAACCTGCAGCGGACCGCCTACCGGGAGCTGCCGCTCGGCGCGGCCGCCGCCCGGGCCCTCGGCCGCGAGTACCCGCACCTCGACGCCTGGCTGGCGCACGAGCGCGAGGACGACCCCTACTGGACGGCCTCCGACCACTCCGCCGCGCTGGTCCGGGGCGCGGGCGTCCCGGTGCTGCTCCAGGGCAACTGGTACGACGCCTTCCTGCCGCAGACCCTGCGCCAGTACGCCCTGCTCCGGGCCGCCGGGGCCGCGCCCCGGCTGACCGTCGGGCCCTGGACGCACGCGGCCCTCGGCCGCTGGTGGCAGACCTTCATGACCGACTCGCTGGACTGGCTCGCCGGGATCTTCCCGGACGGCCCGGCCGCACCGGCCCGTACCGCAGGTACAGGCACCCCGAAACCCGACCCGGTGCGCCTGTACCTGCTCGGCGCCGAGCAGTGGCGCGGCTTCGACTCCTGGCCGCCGCCGCGGGCGGCCCCGCGGAGCTGGTACCTGCACCCGGGCGGCCGGCTCGACCCCGGACCGCCGCCGCCGAGCGCGCCGGACCACTACCGCTACGACCCGGCCGACCCCACCCCGGCCGTCGGCGGCGCCTGGACGGGCACCGGCGCGGGCCCCCGGGACAACCGCGCCCTGGAGGCCCGCGCGGACGTACTCACCTTCACCACAGGCCCGTTGGAGGCCGACCTGGACGTCGTCGGCGAGGTCACGGCCGAACTGCACGTACGGTCCGACCGCGCGCACACCGACTTCTTCGCCCGGCTCTGCGACGTCCACCCGGACGGCCGCTCGGTGGACATCACCGACGGCCTCGTGCGGGTGCGCCCCGGCTCCCCCGCCGTGCCCCCCGGAGAGGTGGACGGGGTGCTCACGCTGGTGCTCGACCTCGCGCCGACCGCCTGCCGGTTCCGGGCCGGCCACCGGATCCGGCTGCAGGTGTCCAGCGGCGCGCACCCCCGGTTCGCCCGGAACCCCGGCAGCGGGGAGCCGACCGCCACCGCCGTCCGCCTGCTGGCCGCCCGGCAGGAGGTGCACCACTCGCCGGAGCGCCCGTCCCGGATCACCCTCGACGTGCTGCCGCACGGCGGTTGAGCCGGCCCGGCCGGTGCGGCAGCGCGCACCGGCCGGGCCTGTTCGTGGCCGGCGTGCCTCGCACCGTCGCGCCCTCGCGCGGTGCGGCCGGCCGGCGGGTCAGCCGGCGGGTCAGCCGGTGGCCGGCCGCGGGTGGACGACGGCCGTCAGCAGATGCGTCCCGCCGGTCAGCCAGCGGCCGGTGAACCCGTCGACCGGGGCCTCGACCAGGATCCGCGCCGTGAAGGTGCCGTCCGGCTCGAACTCCACGCTGGCCTCCTCGAAGCCCAGCGGCCGGCCGGTCAGCGGGTACCAGGTCTTGTAGACCGACTCCTTGGCCGAGAACAGCAGCCGGTCCCAGGCCGTTCCGGGGAACCGGGCGGCCAGTCGCGCCAGGTGCTCGCGCTCCTCGGGCAGGGTGACGGCCTCCTCCACCCCGGGCGGCAGCGGCAGGTGCGGCTCGGCGTCTATCCCCAGCGCGGCGACCGCCTCCGACTTGGCCACCGCGCAGGCCCGGTAACCGTCGCAGTGCGTCATGCTGCCGACGATGCCGGCCGGCCAGTCCGGGGCACCGTCCGTGCCGGGCACCAGCGGGACCGGCGGGCGGCCCAGCCGGGCCAGCGCCCGGCGGGCGCACACCCGGACCGAGGTGAACTCCCGGCGGCGCTTGTCGACGGCGTGCTCGATCGCCGCCGCCTCCTCCGGGTAGAGGACGGCCACCGAGTCGCCGAACAGCTCGGCCGTCACCACCGGGCTCGCCAGCAGGTCCGCGATCATACGGGGGTCACCGCCGGCAGGATCTCGCGCAGCAACGGCCGCTGCGAGGGCCGGGCCCGCCACTCCCTGGGGTAGCCGAGCGAGACCTCCTCGAAGCGCACGCCGTCGTACCAGGTGGTGCGGGGGATGTGCAGGTGGCCGTAGACCATCGCCGCCACCGGGAAGCGCCGGTGCCAGTCGGCGGTGGCCTCGGTGCCGCACCACTGGGCGAACTCGGGGTAGCGCAGGATGTTCATCGGGTCCCGGACCAGCGGGTAGTGGTTGACCAGCACCAGCGGCACCCCGGGCGGGCAGTCCGCCAGCCGGTGCTCCGTCCACTCCACCCGGGCCCGGCACCAGGCCTCCCGGCTCGGGTACGGGTCCGGGTGCAGCAGGTACTCGTCGTTGCAGACGATCCCGGTGCGGTGGGCGTAGGCCAGGCCCTCCTCCTTGTTCCGGGTGCCCGGCGGACGGAAGGTGTAGTCGTACAGCAGGAACAGCGGCGCGACCCGGACCGGCCCGCCCTGACCGGTGAACACCTCGTACGGGTCCTCCGGGGTGAGCACGCCGAGCCGGCGGCAGAGCGCCACCAGGTGCTGGTAGCGCTGCTCGCCGCGCAGCCCGACCGGATCGCTCTCGTGCGTCCAGAGCTCGTGGTTGCCCGGTACCCAGACCACCCGGGCGAAGCGGCCGGCCAGCAGCCCTAGCACCCACTCGATGTCCGCGGTCCGCTCGCCGATGTCGCCCGCCACCAGCAGCCAGTCGTCCGGGCCGGTGGGGTGGATGTCCTCGACGATCGCACGGTTCTCCTGGTACGAGACGTGCAGGTCGCTGACGGCCAGCAGGCGGCCGCCGGTCCGGGGCCGCTCCTGGAGGTCGTTGTCCTTGCCGGGCGTCGTCGTCACTGTCAGCTCCTCAGCAGGTTGCCGCCGGGGACCGCCGCGAGCAGTTCGCGGGTGTAGTCCTCGGCCGGGTTCGCGAAGACCTCGGTCACGTCGCCGGTCTCCACCACGCGGCCGCCCTTCATGACGACCACCCGGTCGCTGACATGGTGCACCACTCCGAGGTCGTGCGAGATGAACAACAGGGCCAGATTCAGGTCATGTTGCAGATCCGCCAGCAGATCCAGGATCTGCGCCTGCACGGAGACGTCGAGTGCGGAGACCGGCTCGTCGCAGACCACCACGTCCGGGTCCGGCGCGAGCGCGCGGGCGATCGCCACCCGCTGCCGCTGGCCGCCGGACAGCTCGGTGGGCCGGCGCTCCAGCAGCGCGGCCGGCAGGCCCACCCGGTCGAGGAGTTCGGTCACCCTGGCCCGGCGCGCCCTGCCGCGCGGCACCCCGGCCCGGGCGACGGCCTCGCCGACCACCCGCTCCACGTCGAACCGCGGGTCGAAGGAGCCCAGCGGGTCCTGCTGGACCGCCTGGATCCGCAACCGGGCGGCCCGGCGCCGTCGTTCGGGCACCCCGCTCCACGGCTCACCGGCGAAGCGGACGGTGCCGGCGTCCGGCTCCAGCAGCCCGAGGACGATCCGGGCCGCGGTGGTCTTGCCCGAGCCCGACTCCCCCACCACGCCCAGGGTCTCGCCGGCCCGCAGGGTCAGCGAGACCTCCTTGACCGCGTCGTAGGCGCTGCCGTCGGGCGCCCGGAACCGCTTGGAGATCCGGTCGGCCTCGATCAGCGGCGGCGCCTCCTCCGGCGCCGGCTCCGCGGCGCGGGTGCGCAGCCGGACGGCGACCGGCGACGGGCCGGCGCCCGGCCCGGGGTGCCAGCAGAGGGCGCCCTGCTCGTCCGGCGCCGGCAGGGCCTGCCGGCAGCGGTCGTCGGCGGCGGCGCACCTGGTCGCGTACGCGCAGCCGGCCGGGCCGGCGGCGGGCCGGTCGGCCGGCGGGGCGGCCAGCCGGGTGCCCTTGGCGTGGGTGGCCGGCACCGCGTCCAGCAGGGCGCGGGTGTAGGGGTGGCGGGGGTCGGCCAGCACGTCCGCGGTGCGGCCGCTCTCGACGATCCGGCCCGCGTACATCACGGCGACCCGGTCGGCGAGCCTGGCCACCACCGAAAGGTCGTGACTGATCAGCAGCAGCGCGGTGCCCTGGTCCTTCAGCCCCCTGAGCAGGTCGAGCACCTGCGCCTGGACGGTGACGTCCAGGGCCGTGGTGGGCTCGTCGGCGATCAGCAGTTCGGGGCCGCCGGCGAGGGCGGAGGCGATCAGCGCGCGCTGGCGCAGGCCGCCGGAGAGCTGGTGCGGGTACTGGGCGGCGCGCCGCCCGGGCTCGGGGATCCCGACGTCCGCGAGCAGCGACAGCACCCGCTCCCCGGTCCCGGCGCGGGGCAGCAGGCCGTGCACCCGCAGCGGTTCGGCGACCTCGGCGCCGACCGTGCGCAGCGGGTCGAGCGAGACCAGGGCGTCCTGGAGGACGAGCCCGATCCGGCGGCCGCGCACCGCGCGCCACTGCGTCTCGGTGAGCGTGGCGAGGTCCAGCCCGTCGAAGTCCAGGGCGCCGGCGGCGATCGCGGCCCGGTCGCCGGCCAGGCCGACCAGGGTGCGGGCGGTGACGCTCTTGCCGGAGCCGGACTCGCCGACGATCGCCAGGCACTCGCCGCGGTCCAGGGTGAAGGAGACGTCCCGGACGGCGCGGACGGCCCCGAAGGAGACGTCCAGGCCGTCGACGCGCAGCAGACTCATCGGGTGGTCCTCCTGGTGAAGCGGGCCTGCGCCCGGCGGCCGACCGCGTTGACGACGAGGGCCGTGAGGGTGATCGCGGCGCCCGGGAAGACCCCGATCCACCAGGCCGTCGCCAGGAAGCCGCGCCCCTGCGAGAGCATCGCGCCCCACTCGGGGGACGGCGGCTCGGGGCCGAGGCCGAGGAAGCTGAGGCCGGAGGCGGCGATCAGCGAGGAGCCGAAGCCGACGGTGGCGAGCACCAGCATCGGGCCGAGCGCGTTCGGCAGCACGTGCCGGACGATCAGCAGCGGCCGTGGCAGGCCGAGTCCGACCGCCGCCTCGACGTAGCCGGAGCGGCGCACCACCAGGGTCTCGGCGCGCACGATCCGGGCGTAGCCGGGGACGAAGGCGATCGCGATGGCGGCCATCACGTTGCCGGAGCCGGTGCCGAGCACGATGACCGCGAGCAGGGCCAGCAGGATCGGCGGCAGCGAGAGCAGCACGTCGGCGAGGCGCATCAGGGCCTGGTCGGCGTACTTGCCGCCGAGCGCGGCGGCGATGCCGAGCAGGGCGCCGCCGGCCACCGCGAACAGGGTGGCGCCGAGGCCCAGCAGCAGTGAGGGCCGGGCGCCGTACAGCACCCGGGAGAAGAGGTCCCGGCCGAGCTGGTCGGTGCCGAACCAGTGCGCACCGCCGGGGGCGACGAGCGCGTTGACCGGGTCGGTCTCGATCGGCGAGGTGCTGGTGAACAGGCCCGGCGCCACGCCCGCGAGCACGATCAGCGCGAGCACGGCGGAGGCCAGTACCAGGGTGGGGCCGCCTGCCGCGCGCGGCAGCCGGAGCCGGGAGCGGCCGGCCGGCAGCGGCCGGGCGGTGTCGGGCGCCGGGGCGGTGTCGATGGAGGTCATGTGATCAGCCGGTCCTCAGGCGCGGGTCGATGACGGTGTACAGCAGGTCCACCAGGGTCGACAGCAGGACGAAGACGAAGGCGGAGAGCAGGACCACACCGATCACCAGGGGCATGTCCTTGTTGGTGGTGCCCTGCAGGGTGAGCGCGCCGATCCCCGGGCGGGCGAAGACGGTCTCCACCAGCACCGCCCCGCCCAGCAGCGAGCCGGTCAGCCAGCCGACCAGGGTGACCAGCGGGACGGCGGCGTGCCGCAGGGCGTGCTTCAGCCGGACGGCGGTGACGCTCAGCCCCCGGGAGCGGGCGGTGACCGCGAACGGCTGGCCGAGCGCGGCCTCCAGCCCCTCCCGCAGCACCTGGGCGAGCACGCCGGTCAGCGGCAGCGCCAGGGTGACGGCGGGGAGCACCAGGGCGGAGAGGTCCTGGTCGCCGGCGACCGGGAAGATCCGCAGTTGGAAGGAGAAGGCGGTGAGCAGCAGGATGCCGATCCAGTACGGCGGGCTGGAGACGGTCAGCAGCTCCAGCAGCGAGGCGACCGCCCGCAGTGCGGGCCGGCGGCCGGCCGTCGCCACCGCGGCGGTGACCGCGAGGACGACGGCCAGCGCCAGGGCGGCCAGGGCGAGTTGGACGGTGGGCCAGAGCTGGTCACCGATCAGGCCGGCCACCGGCCGCTGCAACTGGTAGGACTCGCCGAGGTCGCCCCGCAGCAGGTTGCCCAGGTAGTGCAGGTACTGCAGGGCGACCGGCTGGTCGAGTCCGTACTGCTCCCTGATCTGCGCCTTGATCTCCGGGGTGGCCGCCGTGCCGGGCCCCAGCATCACCGTCACCGGGTCGCCGGGGATCAGCTGCAGGGCGGTGAAGGCGACCGTGGCGGCGCCGAGGAGTACCGCGACGGCGCCGGCCAGCCGCTTCGCGACGGCGCGGAACAAGGATCCGGGGGTCATGTCACTTCCCGAGCCAGGTGTCGTAGAAGTTCAGCCAGGTGTTCGGGTCGGAGCGCAGCCCGTGCACGTCGGTGCCGGCGCCGGCCACCGCGGTGCGGACGTAGAGCGGCACGAACAGGGCCAGGTCGACGGCCTTCTTCTGGGTCTTGCTGTAGACGTCCTGCCGGACGGCCTTGTCCAGGGTCGCCTTGCCGGCGTCCGTCCAGGTGTCCAGGTCGGCGTCCTTGTAGAAGGTGGCGTTCTGGCCGCCCTTGCGCGGGTCGCTGGCGCTGTTGAAGTAGAGCCGCAGCACGTCCGGCTCGAACCGGGCCCAGCTGTAGTCGGCGATGCCCTCCTCGCCGGCGTAGACCTTCTTGATGTAGGTGCCGATGTCCAGCCGGGGGCGGGTGATCTCGACGCCGATCTTCTTCAGGTCGGCCTGGATCGCGGTGCCCAGGGTGTCGCGCTGGTCGCGGACGTACTCGGCGGGCATCAGCGGCCACTCGACGGTGAGCCGCTTGCCGTCCTTGGTGCGGTAGCCGTCGGCGTCACGGGCCGTCCAGCCGGCCTGGTCCAGCAGGGAGTTGGACTGCGCCTGGTCGTACGGCCAGCTCTTCTCCAGCGAGGCGTCGTAGTACGGCGTGGTCGGGGAGATCGGGCTCCAGGCGCGCTCGTACACGCCGAAGTAGACGCTCTTGATGTCGGTGTCCACGTCGATGCCGCGCTGGATGGCCTTGCGGACCAGCGGGTCGTTCAGCGGCGCCTGGGTGGTGTTCAGCACCAGGCCGTAGTTGGCGCCCGGCGTGGCCTTGGTGATCAGCTGGATCCGGGAGTCGGCCTTGAGCGTCTTGACGTCGGCCGGCGGGACGGCGTCGGCGACCTGCACCTGGCCGCTGTTCAGCGCGCCGATCCGGACCGAACTCTCGCTGAGGAAGCGGACGGTGAGCTTGTCGAGGTAGGGCGCGCCCTGGTGCGCGGAGCCCTCGGGGGCCCAGTTGTAGGCCGGGTTCTTGGTGAAGACCGCGCTCTGGCCCTTGGTGTAGCCGCTGAAGACGAAGGGGCCGGTGCCGATGTCCACCGCGCCGCCGGAGCCCAGCTTGGGGCCGTTCTCCTTGATGGTGGCCGGCGAGTAGAAGCCGAGGTAGGGGGTGCTGGCCGCCTGGAGGAACGGCGCGAACGGCTCGGAGAAGTTCACCTTCACCGTGTGCGCGTCGATGACGTCCGTACCGGTGTAGGGGCCGATCAGGCTGGAGGCGTACTGCGACTTGGTGTCCTTGGCCACGATCCGGTCGAAGTTGACCTTGACCGCCTCGGCGTCGAAGACCGTGCCGTCGGTGAACTTGACGTCGTCGCGCAGGTGGAAGGTGTAGCTCTTCAGGTCGGCGGCGATCTCCCAGGTCTTCGCCAGCCAGGCGTGGAACTCGCCCTTGTCGTCCTGCCGGACGAGGGAGTCGAAGACGTTGCGCTGGATGGCGCCGGTGATGTCCTGCGAGCTGGCGTGGATGTCGAAGGACACCGGCTCGGTGTCCACCGCGTAGGTGAGGGAGCCGCCCTCGACGGGCTTGGCCGCGTCGCCGCCGGCGGCCGCCGAGCCGCCGCCGGAGGCGCACCCGGCGAGCAGCAAGGTCCCGGCCGCGGCGGCGGCGATCAGGGCGGACGGTCTGCGGACAGATCTGGGCATGCCGGTGACTCCGTTGTTTTCAGGGTTTCCGCGTCGGGGGGATGATCAGAAACTAGCGATCCGCCGCTCGCCGTCGCACCCCTAGCGGGCCCCTACCGGACCCTTAGTCACGGCCCCGGGGCCCGACCCCACACGACCCCTCACGGCCGCAGCCGGACCCCGGCCGGGACGGGCCGCTCAGTGCAGGCCGGCGAGCGGGTAGCGCGGGACGGACCTGCGGTAGGCGATCCGCCAGCCCGCCTCGGTGTGCACCAGCACGTCGAAGTAGTCGCCGTTGTGCAGACTGCCGTCGGGCAGGATCGCGAGGTAGCGGCTGCGGCCCCGGACGGTGCCGTCCTCGTCCACCGAGAGCACGGTGTCCACGGTGTGGTGGTCCGGCGAGTGCTCGCCGAGGCTCAGGTTGAACTTCCGGATGGCGTCCAGGCCCTGGAAGACCGAACCGGTGCGGGCGAGTTCGATCGCGCCGTCCGCGGCGAAGACCTGGTCGAGCGCGTCGACCTCGCCGTTGTCGAAGACGTGCGAGAACAGGGCGAACAGCCGCCGGATCTCTTCGGTCTGAGTGAGCGTCAGTTCGGTGGCCATGGTGGCTCCTCGGTGCGGCGGGACGGGACGGGACGGGACGGACGGGACGGGACGGGACGGACGGGGTGGGGGACGGAACTGCCCGGCCGGGTGGGGCCGGCCGGGCAGCGGTGCGGACAGCGGGCGGTACGGGTGGGGGGTGGGAGCCGCGGGCCGGGTGGGGACGGCGCTGGCGCGGGGAGGGGTCAGTGCGCCCCGGCGCCGGCCAGCTGGGTGATGATGCCCAGGCGGTCGGGCAGCACGTTGTAGCGCACCACCTTGCCGTCCTGGATGGTCAGCGTGCTGATGCTGAACCCGCTGAACGGCTTGCCGGTGGCCGGCACCCCGAAGACCGGGCCCGCGTGGGTGCCCTCGATCCGCCAGAACGCGATCACCCGGTCGCCCTCGGCGACCAGGTCCTCGACGGTGGCGCGGACGTCCGGCACGTTCGCCCAGAGCACCCGCAGGTGTCCGACGAAGTCCTCCCGGGTGCCGGCGCCGCCCGGGCCGACCACCGTCTCGTCGGCCGCGTCCTCGGCGATCAGCTCCTCCAGCAGGTCGATCCGCTGCTCGCTGACCAGCTCGTGGTAGTAGCGGCGGACCAGGGCCTTGTTGTCCTCGATGGTGCTCATGTCTCTCCTCGTCGAAAACGGATCGGTGGGCGGACGGAAAATCGGTGGGCGGACGGAAAGGGGAATCAGGCGGTGCGGGCGGGCGGCGGCAGGATGCCGCCGTTGGCGCTCAGGCCGCCGTCGACCGGGACGGTCACCCCGGTCACGTACGAGGCGGCCGGGGAGGTCAGGAACCAGATCACCTCGGCCTGCTCGCGGGCGTCGGCCCAGCGCTGGGCCGGGATCCTGCTGGTGATCAGGCGGGAGAACTGCGGGTCGGCGACCTGGCTGCCGGTCATCGCGGTCACCGTGCCGCCGGGCGCGATGGCGTTGATCCGGATGTCCTGGGCCGCGTAGTCGATCGCGGCGGCCCGGACCAGGTTGATCACGGCCGCCTTGGTCGCGTTGTAGCCCCAGGTGCCCGGGTCGCCGCGCAGCCCGGAGACCGAGGAGGTCGCCACGATCGAGCCGCCGCCGGCCGCCCGCAGGGCCGGCACGGCCGCCCTGATGCCGAGCGCGACGCCGCGCACGTTCACCGCGAACAGCCGGTCGAAGCGCTCGATCGACCCGGCCGACTCCAGCGGGCCCGCCCCGCCGATCCCGGCGTTGAGCACCGCCGCGTCCAGCCGCCCGAACCGCTCCAGGGCGAGCCGCACCGCGCCCGCGTTGGTCTCCTCGGTGGAGACGTCGCCGGCCAGGGTCGCCACGCCGTCCAGCTTCTCCAGCTCGGCGAGACCGCGCTCGTCCACGTCGACCGCGACCACGTTGTGCCCGCGCTCCGCGTACAGCCGGACCGTCGCCTCGCCGATGCCGGACGCCGCGCCGGTGACCAGTACTACCGGGTTGACCATTCCTGTTCCCTCTTCTCGATCCACTGCCGGACGGCGTCCGCCGTCGTCGGGGTGTGCTGCTCCAGCACGGTGAAGTGGTCGCCGGGGACGTCCACCACCTCGTGCTGGACGGGCCAGTAGGCGCGCCAGTCGTGCCGCCCGGTCGGGTCGATCACGGTGCCCCGCAGGGGGGTGTCCGCCCGGACGGCCAGCGTCGGGGTGGTGATCTCCTCGGGGCGCCAGTCCGCGAAGACGGTGTTGTACCCGCCCATCGAGGTGAGGCTGGCGTCGCTCCAGACCATGTCGTACTGCTCGATCCGGTCGAGCATCCCGCTGAGCATGGCGGTCAGCCACCACTCGCCCATGCCCTCCCGGACCGCACTGTCGATCGGGTACGCGTCGATCAGTGCCAGACCCGCCACCGACCGGCCCTCCGCCTCCAGCCGGGCCGCCACCGCGTGCGCCACGCAGCCGCCCATCGACCGGCCGACGATCACGAACGGCCGCTCCTCGCCCAGCAGTTGCCGCACCGTGTCGACCTGCATCCGCAGGTAGGTGTCGAGGTTGTCCGGCAGGTGGTCGCCCGGCGCCCAGCCGGGCGAGGGCAGCACGAACACATCGCGCTCGCCCTGGAAGGTGTGGCCGAAGCGGGCGTACTCGTGCGGCCCCGAGATGGCGCTCAGGGCGGGGAAGCAGACCACCGCCAACTCGCCCTCCCCCGAGGCCAGCCGGATCGGCGCCAGGGTGTGCGCGGCCCGCTCCTCGGCGGGGAACCGGGCCCGCAGCGCCGAGGCGACGCCGATCAGCGCGGAGGCCTCGGCGAAGCTGCCCTGCGCGGCGAGCGCCCGGTACAGCGAGGAGAGCGGGTGCTGCGGCTCCGCCGCCGGGCCGGCAGCCACCGGCGCAGCCGGCTGCTCGGCCAGGTCGCCCAGCAACTCCCGCAGGTGGGCGGCGAGCACGGCCGGGGTCGGGTGGTCGAAGGTCACCGTCGGCGGCAACCGCAGGCCGGTCAGCGCGGTGAGGCGGTTGCGCAGTTCGACGGCCGAGAGCGAGTCCAGGCCCAGGTCGTTGAACGGGCGCGCGCCCGTCACCGCCTCGGCGTCCGCGCCCAGCACACCGGCCACCTCGGCCCGCACCAGCTCCAGCAGGACGGCCTCCCGCTCCGGCTCGCCGAGCCCGGCCAGCCGGGCCGGCAGCGCCGGGCCCTCCTGGGCGGCGGCCCGCGCGGCCCGTCGGGCGGGCCGGACCAGCCCGCGGAGCAGCGCCGGCACGGGCTGCCCGCCGCGCTGGACGGCGGCCAGGTCGAGCGGCGCCGGCACCAGGTAGGGGGTGTCCAGCAGCGCGGCCGCGTCCAGGAGCCCGGCGCCCTGCTGGTCGGAGATCAGCCGGACGCCGGCCCGGGCCGCGCGCCGCAGGTCGGCCTCGCCCAGGTGGGCGGTGACCCCGCTGGCCCGGGCCCACTGGCCCCAGGCCAGGGACTGGGCCGGCAGGCCCTCGGCGTGCCGACGGAC
>NZ_BNBO01000018.1 GCF_014655955.1 Kitasatospora indigofera | reverse complement strand
AACTGCCGCTCACCGTCAACGGCAAGCTCGACCGCAAGGCCCTGCCCGCCCCCGATGCCGCCGACTTCACGGCGTCAGGACCGCTGCGCGGCCCGCGGTACCCGAGCGAGAAGGTGGTGCACTCCGCGTTCGCCGAGGTGCTGGGCCTGCCCACGCTTGGGATCGACGAGAACTTCTTCGAGCTCGGCGGACACTCGCTGCTCGCGATGTCGCTGCTCCAGCACCTGCGGGCCGCGTTCGCGGGCGACCTGTGCCTGGCCGACCTGCTGGCCCGGCCCACCGTCGCCGCCCTCGCCGAGTTCCTGGTCGACCGGACGGTCCGGGCCGCCCTCGGCGAGTCGGCCGACGAGGCGGCGCCGTGCTCCGACTGACCGGGCCCGGCTCCGAACGACCCTGACCCCGGCTCCCGACAGCCACCCCCGACCCGACGCAGAAGCCACCAGAGGAGACGACATGAGTGCCACCAACCCCTTCGAGGACGACGACGCCCGCTACTTCGTGCTGGTCAACGCCGAGAACCAGCACTCGCTCTGGCCGGCCTTCGCCGAGATCCCGGCCGGCTGGACCGCCGTGCACGGCGAGGACACCCGCCAGGCCTGCACCGAGTACGTCGACACCCACTGGACCGACATGCGCCCGGCGAGCCTGATCGCCCGCACGGAGGCCGTGGCCTCCTGACCGCCCGTCGGGGGGACGGCCCCGGCCGTCCCCCCGGGCCCGGCCGCCGCCGCCCCCTCGGGCCTGCCCGCTCCCACCCGACCGCCGCGACAGACGGATGACCGATCGACGTGAGCACCCCACAGTCCGACCCCGCCGCCGGCCCCGCCGCCGGACCCGCTGACGGTCTGACCGCCGAGCAGCTGGCCGACGAGGACCTGGCGCCCGGCGCGCTCTCCCCCGAGCGGCGCCGGCGCGCCCGGGCACTGCTGCGCGGCTCCCTGCGACCGCACCGCGCGACCGTCGCCGCCGCCATGATCGCCGCGGCGATCCGGCAGGTGGCCCTGCTCGCGGTGCCCTGGTGCGTCCAGAAGGCGCTCGACGAGGGCCTCCAGAAGCACGACGACCAGGCGCTGCTGCTCTGGTCCGGCGCCACCGCCGTCACCGCCCTGGTCCAGTTCGCCGGCCTCTACGGCTGGCAGTACTGGGCCGGCTTCGCCGACGCCAAGGTCGGCGCCGACCTGCGCGCGCGGCTGCTGCGCCACCTCTCGGGGCTCGACCGCGCCGCGCTCGCCTCCCGGGGCCACGGCGACCTCGCCATGCGCGCCACCCGCGACACCGACCTGGTCCGCGAGTGGGTGCACGGCCTGGCCGTCTGGGTGGTGCTGGCGACCACCTTCGTGGTGGTGCTCCCGGCGCTCGCCGTCCTCGACCTGAGCCTGCTGCTGGTCACCCTGGGCACCCTGCCGTTCCTGGTCTGGGTGAACCTGTACTTCCCGAAGCGCTTCGCCGCCGCCAGCGGCGAACTCGCCCGGGTCCACGGCGAACGCGCCGACGCCGTCGCCGACCTGCTCCAGGTCGGCACCGGACTGCGCGGCACCGGCGGCCACCGCCCGCTGGTGGACCGCCACCACCGCGCCAGCGCAGAGGTCACCGAGCGGACCGTCACCGCGGCCCGGATCGAGGCCGGCTGGGCCGCCGTCGCCCCGTTCGTCCCCCGCCTCGCGGTCGCCGCCGGCGTCGGCGTCGGCGGACTGGCCGTGCTGGACGGCCGGCTCAGCCTCGGCGGGCTGGTCGCCTTCACCTCCTGGATGGCGATCGTCACCCTGGCCACCCGGGTCCTGGTCGACCGGCTGCTGGAGCGCGGCCAGGCCGACGTCGCCGCCGCCCGGATCGACGAGGCGCTGTCCATCCTGCCCACCGTCACCGAACCGGAGACCGGCCGGGCGAAGGCGCTGCCGGCCGAGGGCGCGCTCGCCTTCGCCGGCGTCACCGCCGTCCGGGACGGACGGACCGTGCTCGGCCCCTTCGACCTGGAGGTGGCGCACGGCGAGTTCGTCGCCCTCCGCGGCGCCACCGGCTCCGGCAAGAGCACCCTGCTGCGCCTGGGCGTCCGGCTGGACGACCCGGACGCGGGCCACGTCCGCTACGGCGGCACCGACCTGCGCGAGGCCCGCCTGGACGAGGTCCGCGCGCGGATCGCCTACGTCGCCCAGCGGCCCGTCCTGCTCTCCGGGACCGTCGCCGACAACCTCCGGCTCGGCCGCGACCTGGACGACGAGGCGCTGCGCGAGGCCTGCCGCACCGCCGGCATCCACGAGCAGCTCGCCGCGATGCCCGACGGCTACGACACCGAACTCGGCGAGGGCGGCACCGCCCTGTCCGGGGGCCAGGTGCAGCGCCTCGCCATCGCCCGGGCGCTGCTCGGCGACCCGCGCGTCCTGCTGCTCGACGACTCGACCTCCGCCCTGGACACCGGCACCGAGAAGCTGGTGCTGGACGGGCTGAGGCGGTGGGCGGCCGGCCGCACCGTCGTCTTCGCCACCCACCGCTCCGCCGTCCTGGACGCCGCCGACCGGGTGGCGGTGGTCGCCCCCAGGCCCGCCACGGCACCCGGCGCCCCGGCCCGCACCACCGAGAGGCCCGACCCCGTGACCCCGACCGCCGTGGAGGTGGCCCGTGGCTGAGCAGCCCCTGCTCCAGGACGAGGCCGACCAGCGGGCGGTACTGCGCCGCGCCGCGCCGTACCTGCGTCCCCACCGGGGCCGCCTCGCCGTGGCCCTCGGCGTCGGCCTGGCCGACTCCGCGGCCCTGGTGGCGGTCGCCCCGCTGATCGGCCTGGCCGCCGACTCGCTCGCCGACGGCGACCGCGGCGGGCTGGGCCTGGCCGTGGCCCTGCTGGTGGCGCTCGCGGCGGCCCAGCTGGTGCTGGCCCGGGTCGGCGAGCTGCTGCTGATCAAGGGCGGCGAACAGGTCGTCCGGACGCTGCGCGAGCAGGCCGTGGAGAACCTGGCGACCGCGCCGCTGCGCTTCCTGGAGACCCACCGCAGCGGCGAGCTGCTGCGCCGGGCCACCGGCGAGGTCGCGGCGCTGGCCGCGTTCGTCCGGCTGCACCTGCGCAACATGGTCGCCTCGGCGGCGACCCTGGTCTTCACCCTGGTGATGCTGGCGGGCTACTCCTGGCTGCTGCTGCTGGTGCAGCTGGCCGTCTTCCTGCCGCTGACCCTGCTGGTCACCCGGTGGTTCCAGCGGGACGCCGGCGCGGCCTTCGGCGGCAAGGCGGGCGCCGAGGCGACCGTCGCGGCGACCTTCTCCGAGACGCTGACGGCCCGCGAGGCGCTGCAGACCTCGCGCGGCCTCGCCGGCTGGACCCGGCGCTTCGAGCGGGAGAACACCCACGCGGTGGGCGCCGCCCGGCGGGCCGTCCGGGTGGAGAACCGGATCGACCTGGTCAGCCTGATCGAGGGCGCGGCCCTGGTGGTGCTGCTGCTGGCCGGCGGCCGGCTGGTCGACCACGACAGCGTCAGCCTCGGCACGGTGGTGGTCTTCGTGGTCGCCAGCCGCAACCTCTTCGACTCCTTCGCCGAGATCTCCCAGCTGGTCGGCGAGGTGCAGACGGCCCGGACCGGCCTCGCCCGGCTGCTCGACCTGCTGGCGGCCACCCGGCCGCAGGACGCCCCCGCGCCGGGACCGGCCGGCCTGCCGGTCCGCGGCGACCTGCGCTGCGTCGACGTGGCGTACTCCTACCGCGCCGACGGCCGGACCCTGCACGGCATCTCGCTGGACTTCCCCGAGGGCAGCCGGACCGGCGTCGTGGGGGAGACCGGCTCGGGCAAGACCACGCTGTCCAAGCTGCTCTGCGGCCTCTACCGCCCCGACGGCGGCGCGGTCACCTTCGCCGGCACCGACCTGGCGGACCTCCCCGAGGCCGAACTGCGCCGCCGGATCGTCCTGGTGCCGCAGGAGGTGCGGATGGTGTCGGGCACCGTGGCGGACAACCTGGCGCTGGTCCAGGGCGCCCCCGACCGGGCCCGGATCGACCGGACCGTCGACCAACTGGGCCTGCGCGGCTGGCTGGAGGACCTGCCCGGCGGCCTGGACGCCGAGGTCGGCCAGCGCGGCGGCAACCTGTCGGCCGGCGAGCGGCAGATCCTCGGCCTGGTGCGGGCGGTGCTCGCCGACCCGGCCGTCCTGGTGCTGGACGAGGCCACCGCCGACATCGACCCGGTGACGGCGGCCCGGCTGGAGCACGCCCTGGACGAACTGCGGGCCGACTGCACCCTGGTGGTGATCGCGCACCGGCCGGCCACCATCGCCCGGATGCCCCGGGTGGTCCGGCTGGACGGCGGACGGCTGCTCGCCGACGAACCGGCAGGTGGGCGCCCGAACGGTGGGACACTGACTGGTCCCCAGCGTGCAGGTTAGGCTAACCTAAACCGCAGGACTGCTCCGTGCCGCCGGACCGGCCCTGCCGGGACGGCGGCACGGAGCCGTCCGGGCCTGCGCGCACACCACCCACCGGATTGGGCGACACGATGAACACCGACACGGCCCCACCGCGTATGCGGATCGTCCGTCATCCGCTCAAGTACCGTCTGCTGGAGGTCAAGCGGGTCCGGCGGGTGACCCCCGGCACCGTGCGGGTCACCTTCGGCGGCGAGGCGCTGGAGGGCTTCTGCGAGCAGGCGCCGACCGACCACGTGAAGCTCTGCTTCCCCGAGCCGGGTGCCGAACTGCCGGTCGAGCCGGTCGTCGAGAACGACACCTGGATGGACGCCCCGGTCGAGCCCGTCACCCGCGACTACACGATCCGGCACTACCGCCGGGCCGAGCGGGAACTCGACATCGACATGGTCCTGCACGGCACCGGGGTCGGCTCCGGCTGGGCCGCGGCCGCCGAACCGGGCATGCGGCTGGGCGTCTTCGGCCCGCGCGGCTCCGAGGAGATCCCCTTCGTCCACGACTGGTACCTGCTCGCGGCCGAGGAGACCGCGCTGCCCGCCCTCGCCCGCTGGCTGGAGATGCTGCCCGCCGGGGTCAAGGTGCTGGCCTTCGTCGAGGTGTCCGGGCCGCAGGACGAGCAGCAGCTGACCACCGCCACCGACCTGACGCTCACCTGGCTGCACCGCGGCGACAACCCGTCCGGCACCGGTGACCTGCTCGAACGCGCCATCCGGGCGGCCGAGTTCCCGCCCGGCACCGGCTTCGCCTGGATCGCCGGCGAGGCCAACACGCTCAAGCCGATCCGCCGTCACCTGAGGGGCGAGCGCGGCCTGGGCAAGGACCAGGTCGACGTGGACGGCTACTGGAAGCGCGGGGTCGCCAACCACGACCACCACGAGGACGACCACCACGAGCACGCATGACCGCCGGGACCCTGGCGAAGCCGGCACCCTCCGGCCCCGGCTCCGTCCCCGGCCCCGCGCCGGCGACGCCCGGCCGGACCGGCACGGCCCGGCGGCTCGCCTGGCTGTCCGGGGCGCTGGTCCTGCTCGCCGTGCTCGCCCTCGCGGGCATCGCCGTCGGCGCCCGCTACATCCCGCCCGGTCAGGTCCTGCACGTCCTGCTGCACCGTGAACCCGCCTCCGAGGACTGGATCGTGGTGCACCACGCGCGGATCCCGCGCACCCTGCTCGGCATCGCGGTGGGCGCCGCCCTCGGCATCGCCGGCGCCATGATGCAGGCCCTCACCCGCAACCCGCTGGCCGACCCCGGCCTGCTCGGCGTCAACGGCGGCGCGGCCGCCGCCGTCGCCGCCGGGACGGCCCTGCTCGACCTGCGCACCTTCGGCTCCTTCGTCTGGTTCGCGCTCGCGGGCGCCGCCGTCGCCGCGCTGGTGGTGCAGATCCTCGGCGGGGGCGGGCGGGCCTCGGCCACCCCGGCCCGCCTGGCGCTGGCCGGCACCGCCGTCACCGCCGTGCTCACCGCCTTCGTCAACGGGCTGATCCTGCTCGACCCGCTGACCCTGAACCGGTTCCGGTTCTGGCAGGTCGGCACGTTGGCCGGGGTGGACTCCGCGGTGCTCGGCCAGGTGCTGCCCTTCCTGGCGGCCGGCGGACTGCTCGCGCTGTTGCTGGGCCGCCCGCTGAACGCGCTCGCGCTCGGCGACGACGCCGGGCACGCGCTCGGCGCCAACCCGACCCGGACCAGGCTGTTCAGCCTGCTCGCCGTCACCCTGCTGTGCGGCGCGGCCACCGCGGCGGTCGGCCCGATCGCCTTCGTCGGCCTCGCCGTCCCGCACCTGGCCCGCCACGTCTGCGGGCCGGACCAGCGCTGGATCATGCTGCTGTCGGCGGTGCTCGCCCCCGTCCTGCTGCTCGGGTCGGACATCATCGGCCGGCTCGCGCTGCACCCGGCCGAACTCCAGGTCGGCGTCGTCACCGCCTTCATCGGCGCCCCGCTCTTCATCGCCCTCGTGCGCGGCCGGAGGATCGCCCAACTGTGAACGGCCCCACCGCGGTCGACCCGTCCGCCACCCTGCCCACGTCGCCGCCCGCCGGCCCGGGGCCCGGCCTCGCGCCGGTGCCGCTGCGCGCCGTCCGGCTGCCTGCCGGCGGGTCGCTGCGCTGGCACCCGCGGGCCACCCTGGTCGGCGGCCTGCTGGTGCTGGCCCTGCTCGGGGCCGTCACCGGGGCCCTGACCGCCGGCGACTACCCGCTGCCGGTCGCCGACGTCGTCGACGTCCTCACCGGCGGCGGCGCCCGCGCCGACCGGTACGTGGTGATGGAGGTCAGGCTGCCCAGGCTGCTGACCGCCCTGCTGGTGGGGGCCGCCCTCGGCCTGGCCGGCTCTCTCTTCCAGACGCTGGCCCGCAACCCGCTCGGCAGCCCGGACGTGATCGGCTTCACGGTCGGCTCGGCCACCGGCGCGCTGGCCGTCATCCTGGTCGTCGGCGGCGGCGCCGCGGCCGTCGCGGGCGGCGCGGTGGCCGGCGGCCTGCTCACCTCGGTGCTGGTGTACCTGCTGGCCCGGCGCGGTGGCACCCAGGGCTACCGGCTCGTCCTGGTCGGCATCGGCGTCAGCTCGCTGCTGGCCTCGCTGAACGCCTACCTGATCGCCCGGGCGTCGTTCAGCGACGCGCAGAGCGCCGCGGTCTGGCTCACCGGCAGCCTCAACGCCCGGGGCTGGGAGCACTGCGGCCCGATGGCCGTCGCGCTGGCCCTGCTGCTGCCCGCGGCGCTGCTGCTCGGCCGGCCGCTGCGGATGCTGGAGATGGGCGACGACGTCGCGTCCTCGCTCGGGGTGCGCACCGAGGGGGTGCGGATCCGCCTGGTGCTGATCGGCGTCGGGCTCACCGCGGCCGCCACCGCCGCCGCCGGGCCGATCCCGTTCGTCGCGCTGATCGCCCCGCAGGCCGTCCGGCGGCTGACCCGGGCCACCGGGCCCAACCTGCTCGGGTCGGCGCTGACCGGCGCCCTGCTGCTGGCGCTCAGCGACCTGGCGGCGCAGCGGCTGCTGGCCCCGACCCAGCTGCCGGTGGGGGTGCTCACCGGCGCGGTCGGCGGGTGCTTCCTGATCTGGCTGATCGTCCGCCGGTGGCGGGGCGACCGGGCCTGAGGCCTCCCCGGCGGGCGGTACCGCGCCGCGCCGCACGAAGGCCCCGCCCCCGGACGTCCTCCGGGGGCGGGGCCTTCGCGCGGGCCGGGTCCTCAGCCCTCCGCGAGGGCCAGGGCGAAGACCCGGGAGCCGCGGGACGGGTCCAGTCCGGCCGCCCAGCCCCGCGGGGCCAGCGCCACCGGGATCTCCCGGAAGCCGCCGCGCAGGAACAGCGCGCCGTCGCCGGTGCTGGCCGTGACGAGCGTGCGCAGGCCGCACCGGGCGGCCTCCGCGAGCAGGGCCGCCAGCAGCCGGGAGCCGAGGCCGGCGCCCTGGCGGCCTTCGCGGACGCAGAAGTTGTGCAGCAGGCCGGCCGCCGGGTGCCCCGGCTCGGCCGGCAGCGCCCGCAGCGCGACGCAGCCGTCCAGGGAGCCGTCCGGGCCGCCGCCGGGGCCCGCACCGGGCACCACCAGGAAGCGCTCCCCGGGCCGGCGGTAGTCCGCCACCGTGCGCGGGCGCAGCGCGCCGCTTCGCATGAACGGCGCCGAGAGCGCGTACAGGGCCTCGGCGTCCGCCCCGGTCGCGGTGCGGACCGGGGCCGGGCGCAGGGTCCCTCTCACCGGACGGCGGCCCGGTGCCCGGGTGCCATCGGCACCACCAGCGGGGTGCCGGTCTGCGGGTCCTCGATGACCTGGCAGGGCAGGTCGAAGACCCGCTCGACCAGCTCGGCGGTGACGATCCGGGACGGCGCGCCCTCGGCGACCACGGCGCCGTCCCGCATGGCGATCAGGTGGGTCGCGTAGCGGGTGGCCTGGTTGAGGTCGTGCAGCACGGCGACCAGGGTGCGGCCCTGCTCCAGGTGCAGCCGGGCGCACAGGTCGAGCACCTCGACCTGGTGGGCGATGTCGAGGAAGGTGGTCGGCTCGTCGAGCAGCAGCAGCGGGGTCTGCTGGGCGATCGCCATGGCCAGCCAGACGCGCTGGCGCTGGCCGCCGGAGAGCTCGTCGACGAAGCGGCCGGCCAGGCCGGTCACGTCGGTGGCCGCCATCGACTCGGCGACCACCCGGTCGTCCTCGCGGGACCACTGCCGGAACAGCCCCTGGTGGGGGTAGCGGCCGCGGGCGACCAGGTCGGCCACGGTGATCCCGTCCGGCGCGGTGGAGCTCTGCGGCAGCAGGCCCAGCCGGCGGGCGAGTTCCTTCGCGGGCAGCGCGCCGATCTGCTCGCCGTCCAGCAGCACCCGGCCGGCGGCGGGCTTCAGCAGCCGGGCGAAGGCCCGTAGCAGGGTCGACTTGCCGCAGGCGTTGGGCCCGACGATCACGGTGAACGAGCCGTCCGGCACGCCGATGGACAGCTCGGTGGCGATGGCCCGGTCACCGTACTTCAGGGTGACGTCATCGGCGTACAACCGCCCCGGTGGCGTGGTCACTTCGTCTCCAGGAGCTGGTCGGTGGTGAGGACGACGGCGCACTTCTCGGCGGCCCAGCGCAGTGCTTCGAGGTGCTTCTCGGCCGAGAAGTCGGCGACCGCGTCGGCGACCACGAAGGCCTGGATGTCGCGGGACCAGGCGTCGCAGGCGGTCATCAGGACGCCGATGTGGGCGTACACGCCGACCACGACCAGCTGGTCGCGGCCGGCCGCGGCGAGCAGCCCGGCCAGCTCGGTGCGGGCGAAGGCGCTGTACTTCCACTTCAGCACCATGGTGTCGCCGGCCGCCGGGGCGACGATCGCGGGGACGCCCTGGGCGTGCTCGTCGGCGGGCAGGCCGGGGCCCCAGAAGTCCAGCTGGAGGCCGCGCTGGGCGGGCGTCTGGCCGCCGCGCTGGTGCGAGTAGAGGACGGGCATGCCGTGCGCGCGGGCGTGCGCCAGCACCCGGGCGGCGTTGGCCAGCGCGGGGGCGAGCGGCGGCCCGGCGGCGGGGAACGCGCCGAGGAAGTAGTTCTGCAGGTCGTGGACGAGCACGGCGGCCCGCGCGGGGTCGACCTGCCACGGCACCTTGGGCGCGGGGTACAGGCCGGGGCCGGGCAGCTCGTAGGGGGCGATGGTGGGGAGGGCCATGTGACGGGGTCTCTCTAGCGCGGGGCGGAGCGGAGGTCCTTCTTGCTGACCTTGCCGATGCCGGTCTGGGGGAAGGCGGTGACGAACTCGACGCGGTCGGGGACCTTGTAGTCGGCGAGCCCGCCGGCCCGGACGAAGGATTTCAGGTCGGCCGGGCGGGGCCGCCCGGCGCCCGGGCGCAGGATCACGTACGCGCAGCTGCGTTCGCCGAGGTACTCGTCCGGGGTGGCCACCACCGACACGTCGTGCACGGCCGGGTGGCGCAGCAGGACGTTCTCGACCTCCTCGGCGGCCACCTTCTCGCCGCCGCGGTTGATCTGGTCCTTGGCCCGGCCCTCGACCACCAGGTGGCCGGTCGGGGTGCGGCGGACCACGTCCCCGGTGCGGTAGAAGCCGTCGGCGGTGAAGGCCACGGCGTTGTGCTCGGGGGCCCGCCAGTAGCCGCGGACGGTGTACGGGCCGCGGGTCAGCAGGTGGCCGGTGGCGCCCTCGGGCAGGTCCTGGTCCTCGTCGTCGACGATCCTGACCTCGTCGTCGGGGGAGATCGGCCGGCCCTGGGTGGTCAGCACGGTCTCCTCCGGGTCGTCGGCCCGGGTGTAGTTGACCAGCCCCTCGGCCATGCCGAAGACCTGCTGGAGCCGGCAGCCGAGGGCGGGGCCGAGCCGGCGGGCCGCCTCCTCGCTCAGCTTGGCGCCGCCGACCTGGAGGAGCTCCAGGCTGGACAGGTCGCGGCCGGCCGCCGGCGCGGCCTGGGCCCAGGCCAGGGCCAGCGGCGGCACCAGGCCGGTGAGGGTGACCCGCTCGCGCTCGATCAGGGCGAGCGCGGTGGCCGGGCTCGGGTCGGGGGCGAGCACCACCCGGCCGCCGGCGTGGAAGGTGCCCAGGGTGCCGGGGGAGCTGAGCGGGAAGTTGTGGGCGGCGGGCAGCGCGCACAGGTAGACCGACCGCGGCGTCAGCCCGCAGATCACGGCCGACTCCCGCACGCTGTACAGGTAGTCGTCGTGGCTGCGGGGGATCAGCTTGGGCAGGCCGGTGCTGCCGCCGGAGAGCTGCAGGAAGGCCAGGCCGTCGGCGGTGGGCGGGTCGGCCGGCGGGGTGGACCCGGCCTGCCGCAGCTCCTCCAGCGGGGTGAAGGGGCCGGGGTCGCCGAGCACGATGACCTCGCCGAGGGCCGGCACCGCCCGGGTGACCTCCAGGGCGAGTTCGCGGTGGTCGAAGCCGGCGTGGCGGTCCGCCACGATCAGCGCCCGGGCCTCGGCGAACTCGCAGAAGTACGAGATCTCGGCCCGGCGGTGCGCGGGCAGGGCCATCACCGGCACCACGCCGGCCCGCAGCGCGCCGAAGAAGACCTCGAAGAACTCGGCGACGTTGGGCAGCTGGAGCACCACCCGGTCGCCCTTGCGCAGGCCCCGGGCGAGCAGGCCGGCGGCCAGCGCGTCGGCGCGGCGGTCGAGTTCGGCGTAGCTCCAGTGCCGGTCGCCGTCGGTGACGGCGATCCGGCCGGGGTGGGTGCCGGCGTGCCGGCGGATCACGGTGTCCAGCGTCTCGCCGGTCCAGTGCCCGGCCGCCCGGTAGCGGTCGGCGAATTCCTCGGGCCACAGCGTCACTTGGCGTCCTCCAGTCCGACGGCGTGCAGGAAGGTGCGGAACTTGGCGCCGGTCTCGGCGAGTTCCTCCTCCGGGACGGAGGCGGCGACCACACCCGCGCCGGCGAACAGCCGCAGGCGCTCCCCCTCGGCCTCGGCGCAGCGCAGGGTGACCACCCACTCGCCGTCGCCCGCCGCGTCGCCCCAGCCGACCACGCCGGTGTAGAGGCCGCGGTCGAAGGGCTCCAGGGCGCCGATCAGTTCGCGGGCCCGGTCGGTGGGCGTCCCGCAGACGGCCGGGGTGGGGTGCAGGGCCAGGGCCAGGTCGAGCGCGCTGGTGCCGGTGTCGCGCAGGGTGCCGGTGACGGTGGTGGACAGGTGCCACATGGCGGCGGTGCGGATCACCGAGGGCCGCGCGGGGACCACCAGGTCGTCGCAGTGGGGCTCCAGCGCCCGCCGGACGGCGTCCACCACGAAGGCGTGCTCGGCGAGGTCCTTGGGGGACTCGGCCAGTTCGGCGGCCCGCCGCATGTCCTCGACCGGGTCGGCGCTGCGGGCGGCCGAGCCGGCCAGCGGGTTGGAGACCACCGAGCGGCCGCGCCGGGAGAGCAGCAGTTCGGGGCTGGCGCCGACCAGGGTGGCGGCGCCGCCGGCCGGCACCGCGAAGGTGTAGCCGTCCGGGTCGCGGTGGATCAGGCGGTGCAGCATGGTGGTGAGGTCGGCGCCGCCGGGCGCGGTGAGTTCCAGGGTGCGGGCCAGCACGACCTTGGACAGGTCGCGGTCCTCGTTCATCAGCCGCACCGCCTCGGCGACGGCCGTGCGGTACGCCTCCGGGGCGGGCACCGGCCGCTGGCTCCAGGCCCGCCCGGCGGCCGGGGCGAGCGGCGGGCGGGGCAGCGGGCTCTCGCGGACCGGGCCGGCCCGGCGCACCCCGGCGGGGATGAAGAGTTCGGCGTCCCGGCCGGGGGCGAACGGTATCGCCCCGACCACGACGGGGTTGTCCTCCCGTGCGGTGCGGGCCTCGGCCAGCAGGCGTCCGGCCGAGGCCGGGTCGGGGACGGCCCGGCGCAGGCCCTCGGCCAGCAGGGTGCCGGAGGGGCCGGCGAAGAACGCCCTCGCCGGCCCCGGCCGGTAGGCGGCCAGCAGCGTGCCGCCCGCGGGCAACGCCGCCGAGGGGGCGTCCTGGGCCTGGAAAGCCGTGGTCATGGTGCTCCGTTCTGCCGGTGCGTGCGGGCACCGGGACGCTGGGACTCGGATCGGTGGGCGGGCGGGGCCGGCCGGCGGGTGGGCGCGAGGGTCACGGGCCGGTGCGGGCTCAGGCCCGCAGCGTCGCGCCGCCGTCGACGTACAGGTCGTGCATGGTGATGTGCCGGGCGCGGTCGCCGGCCAGGAAGGCGACGGCCTCGGCGACGTCCTCGGGCGCGGCGATCCGGCCGAGCGGGATGCCCACCCGGTAGCTGGCCGGGTCGCCGTCGATGACGCGCTGTTCGGCGTCGTCGTCCGTCCACAGGGCGCGTTGCATGCCGGTGTCGGTGGAGCCGGGCGAGACCAGGTTGCAGCGGACGCCGGAGCGGGCGAGTTCGAGTCCGAGACAGCGGACGAACATGGTGGTCGCGGCCTTGGAGGCGGCGTAGGCGGCCATGTTGGTGCGGGGCACGCCGGCCGCGTTGGAGCCGACGGTGACGATGCTGCCGCGCCCGCGTCCGGCCATCCGGCGGCCGACGGCACGGCAGGTGTGGAAGACCCCGGTGGTGTTGACGGCGAAGGTGCGGGCCCAGTTCTCGTCGGTGGTCTCCAGCACGGGGGCGGCGGTCAGCACGCCGGCCACGTTCACCAGGAGGTCGATCGGGCCGTGCTCGCGCTCGATCCGCTCGACCAGGGCCTCGACGGCCGCGCCGTCGGTGACGTCGAGCCGGTGGACGGAGCCGTCCGGGGCGTCGAGGTCCGAGGCGATCACCTCGGCCCCGCGTTCGGCCAGCATCCGGGCGACGGCGGCGCCGATGCCCCGGGCCGCGCCGGTGACCAGGGCGACGCGGCCGGCGAACTCGGTGGTGGGGTCGGCCACGGTCAGGCCTCCGTTCTGACGGTCGGTCCGGCGGTCTGTCCGGTGGCCCGCCCGGTGCTCTCTGCGGGTGCCTCTGCGGTGGTCGGTCCGGCGGCGGGTCCGGCGGCGCCCGCCGGGCCGGGGTTCGCTGGTCGGCCGCTGGGGTGCTGAGGGGTCGCCGTGGCGGCGACACGGCCGGCGGTGGGCGGCATGGTGGGCTCTCCGGGTGGGTCGAGGTGCAGGTCGGCCGAACGCGCACGCGAAGTGCTGGAGTAAGGTTAGCCTAACCACATCGGGTTGAGTGGTCCCGGGGGCGCCTCTTCGTCCCGCGGTCCGCGGGCGCCGCGCGGCTCCCCCGCGGATCCGCGGCCGCCCTGACCGGCCGTCCGGCCCGTCGCCCAATTCCCGCCCGGGCCAAGGCAATCCCGCCGGCCCGGGGTGCTGCGCCGTGGCGATCCCGCGCCGCAGCAGATCCGCATCCCCACCGGAGGACCTCCATGCCCGCCACGGACACCATCAGCTCGGCGGCCGCCGCCCCGCTCCGGGAGGCCCGGGTGGCCACCCCCCGCCGCTTCCTGATGTGCGCGCCCCGCCACTTCGACGTGACGTACTCGATCAATCCGTGGATGGACCCGGCCAAGCCGGTCGACGGCGGCCTGGCGCTCGCCCAGTGGACCTCCCTGCGCGACCTCTACCTCTCGCTCGGCCACACCGTCGAGGTGATCGAGCCGCTGCCGGGCCTGCCCGACATGGTCTTCGCGGCCAACGGCGCCACCGTGGTCGACGGCCGGGTGTTCGGGGCGCGGTTCCGCCACGTCGAGCGCACCGCCGAGGGCCCGGCCTACCTGGACTGGTTCACCGCCCGCGGCTACCGGGACGTGTACTGGCCCGAGCACATCAACGAGGGCGAGGGCGACCTGCTGGCCGTCGGCCGCAGGATCCTGGCCGGCAGCGGCTTCCGCACCGACCCCCGCGCGCACGCCGAGGCCCAGGAGTTCTTCGGCCTGCCGGTGATCGGCCTGACGCTGGTGGACCCGAGGTTCTACCACCTGGACACCGCCCTGGCGGTGCTCTCCGACGACGAGGTCATGTACTACCCGGAGGCGTTCAGCCCCGGCAGCCGGGCCGTCCTGCGCGAGCTCTTCCCCGACGCCGTCCTCGCCACCGCCGAGGACGCCGAGGTCTTCGGCCTCAACGCGCTCTCCGACGGCCGCCACGTGCTGCTGCCGGAGGCCGCCGTCGGGCTCCACCGCAAACTCCGCGAGCGCGGCTTCGAGCCGGTCGGCGTCGACCTGACGGAGCTGCTGCGCGCCGGAGGCAGCGTCAAGTGCTGCACGCTGGAGCTGCGTCCGTAGCCGTCGCCCGCGCGGGGGGACCGGTGCCGCGCGCACCGGTCCGCCGGGCCGGCCCGGGCACCCGTGCCGCCCCGGCGCCCGGCCCCCGCGTCCCACCGCGACATCCGGCATGCGGACGAATTCCGCCGCCGGGGCGCCGGTGGGCCTAGGCTGTGGCCTGCAGTCGGTTCGCCCTGCCGGCCAGGCAGGCGCGTCGCAAGAGGGAACCCGGTGGGAATCCGGGACTGCCCCGCAGCGGTGAGTGGGAACGACCGCCGTCACAACGCACTGGGCCCAGGCGGCCCGGGAAGCGACGGCCAGTAGGTGCCGGGCCATCAGGCCCGGCGTGCTCGCGAGTCCGAAGACCTGCCACTGCCCGCGTGCGACCGCACGCGGTGATCTCGGTGACCTCGTGGGTGGGTACCGCCCGGCCGAAGGCCGGGGGTGGGTCGGTGGAGCGGGCGGGCACCTCTGCGTGCCGCGCCCCCGCTGTCGTACCTTCGCGCGCACGTGCTCTCCCGGGATCGCAGCGCGACTCGCGAAGGAGAGTTCCGTGTCACCGAGTTCCACCACCCCGCAGGCCACCGTCCACGGCAGCCCCCGTCAGGGCCCGGACCGGGAGCTGAAGAAGGCCGTCGAGGGCTACTGGGCCGGCCGGGTCACCGCCGACGGCCTGCACGCCACCGCAGCCGGCCTGCGCCGCGACACCTGGCGCCGGCTCGCCGACGCCGGCGTCACCGAAGTCCCCACCGGGGACTTCTCCTTGTACGACCACGTGCTCGACACCACGGTGGCGGTCGGTGCGATCCCGGCCCGGCACCGCGCCGCCGTGGACGCCGACCCGCTGGACGGGTACTTCGCCATGGCCCGCGGCACCCAGGACGTGGCGCCGCTGGAGATGACCAAGTGGTTCGACACCAACTACCACTACCTGGTACCCGAGTTGGGCCCGGACACGGTGTTCGCCGCGAACCCGGCCAAGCCGGTCGGCGAACTGCGCGAGGCGCTGGCGCTCGGCCACCGGGCCCGCCCCGTCCTGGTCGGCCCACTGACCTACCTGCTGCTCGCCAAGCCCGCGCCCGGCGTCGACCCCGGCTTCCAGCCGCTCACCCTGCTGGACCGGCTGCTGCCGGTCTACGCCGAACTCCTGGCCGGCCTGCGCGCCGCCGGCGCCGACTGGGTGCAACTGGACGAGCCCGCCCTCGTCCAGGACCGCACCCCGGCCGAACTGAACGCCGCCGCCCGGGCCTACCGCGACCTCGGCGCCCTCACCGGCCGGCCCAGGATCCTGGTCGCGACCTACTTCGACCGGGCCGGCGCGGCCCTGCCGGTGCTGGCGAAGGCCCCGGTCGAAGGCCTCGGCCTGGACTTCACCGGCCCCGCCGCGGGCAACCTCGACGACCTGGCCGCCGTCGGCGGCCTGCCCGGCAAGCGCCTGGTCGCGGGAGTGGTGGACGGCCGCAACATCTGGATCAACGACCTGGAGAAGTCGCTGGCGACCCTGGCCACCCTGCTCGGCCTGGCCGGGCAGGTCGACGTGGCACCGTCCTGCTCGCTGCTGCACGTCCCGCTCGACGCCACCCGCGAACGCGACCTGGACCCGCAGATCGCCCGCTGGCTCGCCTTCGCCCGGCAGAAGACCGCCGAGATCACCACCCTCGCCCGCGGCCTGCGCGAGGGCACCCCCGCGATCGGCGCCGAACTCGCCGCGAACCGGGCCGACCTGGCCTCCCGGGCGGCCTCCGCCCTCACCCACGACCCGGCCGTCCGGGCCCGGGCCGCCGCCACCACGGCCGAGGACGCCCGGCGGCCCCAGGCCTATCCCGACCGCGCCCGGGCCCAGCAGGCCCGGCTGAAGCTGCCGTTGCTGCCGACCACCACCATCGGCTCCTTCCCGCAGACCACCGAACTGCGCGCCGCCCGCGCCGGCCTGCGGGCCGGCCGCCTCGACCCGGCCGGCTACCGGGAGCGGATGGCCGCCGAGGTCCGCGAGGTGATCGCCTACCAGGAGAAGGCGGGCCTGGACGTCCTGGTGCACGGCGAGCCCGAACGCAACGACATGGTCCAGTACTTCGCCGAGCAGCTGACCGGCTACCTCGCCACCCGGCACGGCTGGGTGCAGTCCTACGGCACCCGGTACGTCCGTCCGCCCGTGCTGGCGGGCGACGTCTCCCGTCCCCGCCCGATGACGGTGGACTGGTTCCGCTACGCCCAGGACCTGACCGACCGGCCGGTCAAGGGCATGCTCACCGGCCCGGTCACCATGCTCGCCTGGTCCTTCGTCCGCGACGACCAGCCGCTCGCCGAGACCGCCCGCCAGGTCGCCCTCGCCCTGCGCGACGAGGTCACCGACCTGGAGGCGGCCGGCGCGGCCGTCGTCCAGGTCGACGAGCCGGCCCTGCGCGAGACCCTCCCGCTGCGGGCCGCCGGCCGCCCCGGGTACCTGGCCTGGGCCACCGAGGCCTTCCGGCTGACCACCTCCGGGGTCCGGGCGGACACCCAGGTGCACACCCACATGTGCTACGCGGAGTTCGGCGAGATCATGACCGCGATCGAGGAGCTCGACGCGGACGTGATCAGCCTGGAGGCGGCCCGCTCGCACATGCGGGTGGCGCACGAACTGGCCGCGGCCGGTTACCCGCGCGAGGTCGGCCCGGGCGTCTACGACATCCACTCCCCTCGGGTGCCGAGCACCGGGGAGGCGGTGGCCCTGTTGCGCGAGGGGCTCGCCGCCATCCCCGCCGAGCGCCTCTGGGTCAACCCGGACTGCGGTCTGAAGACCCGGGGCTGGGCCGAGACCCGGGCCTCGCTCGACCACCTGGTGGAGGCGGCCCGCCTGGTGCGGGCGGAGCTGGCCGGCTGACGGGAGGGCCGGGGCCGGCCCGACGCCCACGGCCGGCCGGCCCCGGCCCGCGCGCGACGCCCGTCCCCCTCGGGGGGCGGGCGCCGCGGCGGCCCCGCCGCGCGGCCTGCGCGCGGGCGCCCCGCGACCGGGCCGTCCCGGGTCAGCCGCCCACGTACGCCGCGAGGTGCTCGCCGGTGAGGGTGGAGCGCGCGGCGACCAGGTCGGCGGGGGTGCCCTCGAAGACGACCCGGCCGCCGTCGTGGCCCGCGCCGGGCCCCAGGTCGATGATCCAGTCGGCGTGCGCCATCACCGCCTGGTGGTGCTCGACGACGACCACCGACTTGCCGGAGTCGACCAGCCGGTCGAGCAGGCCGAGCAGCTGTTCGACGTCGGCGAGGTGCAGCCCGGTGGTCGGCTCGTCGAGCACGTACACACCGCCCTTCTCGCCCATGTGGGTGGCCAGCTTGAGCCGCTGCCGCTCGCCGCCGGACAGCGTGGTGAGCGGCTGGCCGAGGCTGAGGTAGCCGAGCCCGACGTCGGCGAGCCGTTCGAGGATGCGGTGGGCCGCCGGGGTGTGCGCCTCGCCCGCGCCGAAGAACTCCTCGGCCTCGGTCACCGACATCGCCAGCACCTCGCTGATGTCGCGGCCGCCCAGGTGGTGGTCGAGCACCGAGGCCTCGAACCGCTTGCCCTCGCACTCCTCGCAGACGCTGGCCACGCCGGCCATCATCGCCAGGTCGGTGTAGACCACGCCCGCGCCGTTGCAGGTCGGGCAGGCCCCCTCGGAGTTGGCCGAGAACAGCGCCGGCTTCACGCCGTTGGCCTTCGCGAAGGCCTTGCGGATCGGGTCGAGCAGCCCGGTGTACGTCGCCGGGTTGCTCCGCCGCGAGCCGCGGATGGCGCTCTGGTCGATCGACACCACCCCCTGCCCGGCCGCCGCCGGGCCCTTCACCAGCGACCCGTGCACCAGCGAGCTCTTGCCGGAGCCGGCCACCCCCGTGACCACCGCGAGCACCCCGAGCGGGATGTCGACGTCGACGTCGCGCAGGTTGTTCGCGGTCGCGCCGCGGATCTCCAGCGCGCCGGTCGGCCTGCGCACCGACTCCTTGACGGCGGCGCGGTCGTCGAAGTGGCGGCCGGTGACGGTGCCGCCGGCCCGCAGCCCTTCGACGGTGCCCTCGAAGCAGACGGTGCCGCCCCCCGAACCGGCGCCGGGGCCGAGGTCGACGATGTGGTCGGCGATGGCGATCGTCTCCGGCTTGTGCTCCACGACCAGCACCGTGTTGCCCTTGTCCCGCAGGCGCAGCAGCAGGTCGTTCATCCGCTGGATGTCGTGGGGGTGCAGGCCGATGGTGGGCTCGTCGAAGACGTAGGTGATGTCGGTGAGCGAGGAGCCGAGGTGGCGGATCATCTTGACCCGCTGCGCCTCGCCGCCCGACAGCGTCCCCGACGGCCGGTCCAGCGAGAGGTAGCCCAGCCCGATCTCGCCGAAGGCGTCCAGGCTCTGCTGCAGGGCGTCGAGCAGCGGAGCCACCGAGGGCTCGTCGAGCCCGCGGACCCAGCCGGCCAGGTCGCTGATCTGCATCGCGCAGGCGTCGGCGATGCTGATCCGCCCGATCTTCGAGGACCGGGCGCCCTCGCTCAGCCGGGTGCCGTCGCACGCGGGGCAGGTGGTGAAGGTGACCGCCCGCTCCACGAAGGCCCGGATGTGCGGCTGCAGGGCCTCCTTGTCCTTGGCCAGGAACGACTTCTGGATCTTGGGGATCAGCCCCTCGTAGGTGAGGTTCACCCCCTCGACCTTCACCTTGGTCGGCTCCCGGTAGAGGAAGTCGTGCATCTCCTTCTTGGTGAACCTGCGGATCGGCTTGTCCGGGTCGAGGAAGCCCGACTCGGCGTAGACCCGCACCGTCCAGAAGCTGTCCGACTTCCAGCCGGGGATGGTGAACGCGCCCTCGGCCAGCGACTTGGAGTCGTCGTAGAGCTGGGTGAGGTCGATGTCGGAGACCGCGCCCCGGCCCTCGCAGCGGTCGCACATGCCGCCGGTGCGGTTGAAGGTCGCCTTCACCGTCTTCCTGGCGCCGCGCTCGACCGTGATCGCCCCGCTGGCCCGGACGGACGGGACGTTGAAGGCGTACGCGCCGGGCGGGCCGATGTGCGGCTTCCCCAGCCGGCTGAAGAGGATCCGCAGCATGGCGTTGGCGTCGGTGGCGGTGCCGACCGTGGAGCGCGGGTCCGCGCCCAGCCGCTGCTGGTCGACGGTGATCACGGTGGTCAGCCCGTCGAGGACGTCGACCTCGGGCCGCGACAGGGTCGGCATGAAGCCCTGCACGAAGGCGCTGTAGGTCTCGTTGATCAGCCGCTGCGACTCGGCGGCGATCGTGTTGAACACCAGGGAGCTCTTGCCCGAGCCGGACACGCCGGTGAACACCGTCAGCCGGCGCTTGGGGATCTCGACGCTGACGTCCTTGAGGTTGTTCACCCGCGCGCCGTGCACCCGGATCAGGTCGTGGCTGTCGGCGGCGTGCGGCTCGGCCGGCCGCGCGGCCGTCCTGGTGGCCTTGCTCATCTGTCTCCCTCTCTCGGGCGGGCCCCTGGACGGGCTCCGCCGACGTCGCCCGGCGCGCTCCGGCCGGCCCGCGGGCGTGCGGCCCTCGCGCCGGAGGGGGCCGTTCCCGGCGCGGGGACCAAGGTATCCACCTCGCCCCGGCGGGCGGGCCGGTTCGCGTCACCGGCGGCCCGGGGCGCGCCGTACCGGTTGCCCGGGCGCCCCGCGCCGGGCATCGGGTGGCCGGAGGGCTCAGCCCGCCTCGTTGATCCGGACGAGGTTGCCCGCGGGGTCGCGGAAGGCGCAGTCCCGTACCCCGTACGGCTGCTCGGTCGGCTCCTGGACGACCTCGGCGCCGGCCGCCTTCAGCCGGTCGAAGGTGGCGTCGAGGTCGGCGGTCGCCAGGACGATGCGGGCGTAGCTGCCCTTGGCCATCATCTCGGTGACGGTGCGGCGCTCCTCGTCGGTGACGCCCGGGTCCGCGGCCGGCGGCTCCAGGACGATGGACGTGCCGGGCATGCCGGCCGGCCCGACCGTGAGCCAGCGCATCCCGCCGTAGCCGACGTCGTTGCGCACCTCGAAGCCGAGGCTGTCCCGGTAGAAGGCCAGCGAGGCCTCCGGGTCGTTGTGCGGGAGGAAGGTCCAGTGAATGGTGAGGTCCATGACGATCACGCTAATCGCGGGCCGGGGGCCGCGCTTCTTGATTCCTGACCGGTCTGGTCACCTGCTTGGCGACGCAGGACGGGATCCCCTCGGTGGCGTCCGCGGCCAGCTTCCGGTAGGTGCTGGGGGGCATGCCGACCAGCTCGGTGAAGCGGGTGCTGAAGGTGCCGAGCGAGGAGCAGCCGACCGCGAAGCAGACGTCGGTGACGCTGAGGTCGCCGCGCCGCAGCAGGGTCATCGCCCGCTCGATCCGCCGCGTCATGAGGTAGCTGTACGGCGATTCGCCGTAGGCGAGCCGGAACGCCCGGCTGAGGTGCCCGGCCGACATGTTCGCGCCCCGGGCCAGCGCCTCGACGTCCAGCGGCTGGGCGTACTCCCGGTCGATCCGGTCACGGACCCGGCGCAGCCGCGCGAGGTCGCTCAGGTGCTGCGCCGCGGCGCCCTTGGTGCTCACCCCAGCGATCGTGCCACAGGGCGGGGCCGGCCGTCCGCTGCTCGGCCGGCCCCGTGCGGCGGTGCCCGGCCGGGCCGCCCGGCCCGGTCGGGGAGTACGGGCCGCCGGCGCCTGTGACGCGGGTCACAGGAGTGATCCGGGGGCCCGGCGCCTCTTCCTTGTCGGGAGTGATCGCACCGGATCGCACGGAGGGGAAGCGATGAGGGTTCGAGCCGCGGCCGTCGGCCGCAGGGGACAGGAGGGGCGGCCGGTTCGGCCGTCCGGGCGCCTTGCCGGGGACGGCGCCCGGACGGCCGTCCGGGGCAGGGCGGGGGAGGCGTGGTGAGCGGCCCGGGCCGGAGCCCGTCGGACCGTCCCCTCCCGCTCGTCGAGGGCGTCACCCACCGCTTCGTCACCGTGCGCGGGGTGCGGTTCCACGTCGCGGAGGCCGGGGCGGGGGAGCCCGTGCTGCTGCTGCACGGGTTTCCCCAGCACTGGTTCGCCTGGCGGCGGGTGATGCCCGGACTGGCCCGTGACCACCGGGTGTTCGCGATCGACCTGCGGGGGTGCGGCTGGTCCGACGCCCCGGGGAGCGGGTACGACAGTGCCGGCCTGGTGGAGGACGTGCTGGGGGTGCTGGACGCGCTCGGGCTGGAGCGGGTCCGGCTGGTGGGGCACCAGTCGGGCGGGTGGCTGGGGTTCCGGCTCTGCCTGGCGGCGCCGGAGCGGTTCGGCGCCTTCCTCGCGGTGAACAGTGCGCATCCCTGGCCGACGCGCCGGTTCGGGCTGCCGCTGTACGCCTGGCGGTACTGGTACACCGCGCTCTGGGAGTATCCCGGGGTCGGACGGCGGGTGCTGCGGCACTGGCCCGGTCTCACCCGCGCCATGCTGCGGTACTGGGCCGGCCGGTCCGCCGGGGTGGAGGAGAGTGCCGTGCGGGAGTTCGCGCAGGCCTGCCGGGCGCCGCACCGCGCCCGGGCCGGAGAGCAGGTGCTGTGGCAGTTCGTCCTGCACGACATTCCGGCGCTGGCCGGTGGCCGGTTCCGCGAGCAGCGGCTGACGGTGCCGACCCTGCTGCTGCTCGGCGACCGGGACCCGGTGGTGCGCCCGCAACCACTGCTCGGCGCGCAGGAGTTCACCGGGTCGCTGACCGTCCGGGTGGTGCCCGGCCGCCATCTGCTGCCCGAGGAGCACCCCGAGCTGGTCGCGGCGGTGGCGCGCGAGCACTTCGGCCGGGCGTGAGCAGGGGGAGCCGATGACCGGCACGGACTCACGTCCGCAGGTGGATCCCGCGCTGGTCCGGGCGGCGCAGCGCGGCGACCCGATCGCGCTCGGCGACCTGATGGACCTGCTGGCACCGTACGTCGGGCGGATCTGCGGGCCGATCGCCCGGCAGGACGGGCCGGACGCGACCCAGGAGACGCTCATCGTGGTGCTCCGCAACATCGGTCAACTGCGCGACCACGCGGCCCTGTTCGGCTGGGTCCGGGCGATCGCGGTGCGCGAGGCGGTGCGGGTGGCCGCCCGGGCGAAGCGGTTGTCGGGCGACCCGTTGGAGGAGGTCGCGGGCGGCGCGGACCAGCAGCTCGCCACCGACGTCGGCGACGTGCTGGCGCGGCTCTCCCCCGAGCACCGGGCGGTGCTCGTGCTGCGTGACCTGGAGGGGGTGGACGAGACGACGGCCGGCGCGGTGCTGGCGGTGCCGCCCGGCACCGTACGGTCGCGGCTCCACCGGGCCCGGCAGAGCTTTCGGAAGGTGTGGGAATCATGAGCCAGGACCGGCCGGTGGCCGAACTCGACCCGATCCGGCGGCTGCGGGTCCTGGCGCGGACCCTGCCCGGGGCCCTGCACCACGCCGAGATCGTGCTGCCCGTCCCGCCGGAGCGGGTCTGGGCGGTGGCGTCCGACCTGGAGAACCAGCTCCCGCTCCTGCTCTCCACGGTGAGGTCCTTCACGGTCACCCGTGCGGAGGGCGACCGGCTGCGGGCCAGGGCGGTGGGCACGCTGGGTCAGCGGGCGGACTTCGAGGTGGTGCTGCGGCCGGGCTGGTGCCTGATGAGCAGCCGCTTCGTGGTCGGGGCGATGGCCGCGACGCCGGAGGGCGACGGCACCAGGTTCGGCTCGCTCGGCGGGTTCCGGGTGCCCGGGGCCCGGCTGCTCCGGCCGGTGCTGGACGCGCTCGGTGACCGGGCGGTGCGGCGTTTCGCGGAGCATCCGGACCTGCGGGCCTGAGTCGGTGCCGCGCGGCGTGCGGCGTGCCGGTGCGCGGGGCACCGGCGCGTGCGGTGCCGGTGCGTGCGGCGCCGACGCGTGCCTCGCCACGCGGCAGGGGCGACGGGGGGCCAACGGGCGTGCCCGGCAGGAGGCGTGGGCGTCCCCCACGGGCCGCCCCGGGCGGCGAGGCACGTTGCGAGAAGCCAAGCCGGCCGCGCTGCCACCAGGATGGCTTCGGGCGTCCGCCCCTGCCGGGCCGGACGCCGCCCCGCGCAGGACCGGAGGAGGCGGACGGCCGTGCCTGGACAGACGTGCGCGCCGGCCAGGGGGGCCGCGGACCCGGAGGTCCGCCGGCCCGTCCCTGCCCGCTCCGGTCCGGACACCGTCCCGCCACCGGCGCGGGCGCTCCCCGGGGCGTGGTCCGGGCGGGTGGCGACGGTCGCCGCCCGCCGGGCGCCGTACCGCACGCCTGTCGTGCCGCGCGCGCCCGTCGGTGCAGGAGAGAGGAGTTCCGGATGCTGGTGTGCGTGACGGGGGGCACCGGTTTCGTCGGCGCCCATTCGGTCGCGGCCCTGCTGCGGGCGGGCTGCCGGGTGCGCCTGCTGGTCCGGGACGAGGCCGGGGTGGGCCGGGCACTGCGGCCGCTCGGCGTCGGTCCCGGGGCGGTCGAGACGGTGGTCGGCGACGTGACCGACGAGGACGCGGTGGCCAAGGCGGTGAGCGGCGCCGAGGCGGTGCTGCACGCGGCCTCGGTGTACTCCTTCGACAGCCGGCGCGCCGACGAGATGCGGCGGACCAACGTGCGCGGCACGGAGCTGGTGCTGGCCGCCGCGCTGGCGGCCGGCGCGGAGCGGATCGTCCATGTGTCGAGCGTCGGGGCGCTGTTCCCGGCCGAGGGGCCGGTGATCCGCACGGACTCGCCGGTCGGCGCGCCCCGCGAGGTGTACCTGGCGACCAAGGCGGCCGCCGAGCAGGTGGCCCGCCGCCACCAGGCCGCCGGGGCGCCGGTGGTGACCACCTACCCGCCGGCCCTGCTCGGCCCGGACGACCCGCACCTGGGGGACCAGAACTCCCGGCTGCGCAACGAACTGCGCGGGCTGATGCCGCTCTGGCCGGCCGGCGGGCTGCCGGTCGGGGACGTCCGGGACACCGCCGCGATGCACGCGGCGCTGGTCACCGCGCCGGCCACCGGCCCGGCCCGGTACTTCGGCCCGCAGCACTACCTGACCACCCGCCAGTACGTCCGGACGGTCCGCGAGGTCACCGGGCGGCCGCTGCCGGCGATGTACCTGCCCGCCCGGGCGATGCTGCCGTTCGGGCTGCTGACCGGCGTGGTCCAGCACGCCTGGCCCTGGCACATCCCGGCCGAGTACGGGGCCGTCTACACCTGCGCGGTGGCGGTGCCGGCCGAGGGGGACGCGCCGCACGGCATCGTGCCGCGGCCGGTGGCCGAGACGATGGCGGACACCGTCCGCTGGCTGTACGAGCAGAGGTACCTGACCGGTCGCCAGGCCGGTCGCCAGGCCGGGACGCCGTCGGGCGGACCCGGGGGAGGGGGAGGACGAGGATGATCACGGAGTCCGACGCGGCCGCCGCGGCGGCGCCGGAGCGCTGGGAGCGACTGCCGGAGCGGCTCGGGTACGAGCGAACCAGGGAGAACATCACCGGACTGCTGGCCGGCAGGCCCGAGCTGTCCGCCGTCCCCGTCCCGGCCTGCCCCGGGTGGACCGTGCGGGACCTGCTCGCGCACCTCCTGGACGTCTGCCAGGGGGTGGTGAACGGGGTGCCGAGGCTGCCGCTGGAGCACCCGGATCCGGACGACGAGGCCGGCCTCGCCGAACTCCTCGACCGCTGGTCCGAGTTGTCCGCGCAGCTGCCGGACGCGTTCGAGGGGCTGCTGGGCTTCAAGATGACGATGGACATCCTTGTCCACGAGCTGGACCTGCGGCACGCGCTCGGCGTGCCGGTGCCCGCCGACCACCCCGCGTACCCCGCGTCGCTGGACCTGGTCACGCTGGGCATGGGTCTCACCGTGATCGAGCAGGGGCTGCCGGCGCTGCGCCTCGAAACTCCGGGAGCCTCCTGGGTGGTGGGCCGGGGGGAGCCCGCCGTCACCGTACGCGGGCACCGGTACGACCTCTTCCGCTCGCTCACCGGGCGGCGCACGCTCGGGCAGATCGCCCGCCTGGACTGGAGCGAGCCGCCCGAGCGGTGGCTGCCCGCCTTCACCTGGCCCCCGTTCGACCCGCCGGCGGAGCCGTTCGAGCCTATGGCGGACGGGAGTTGAACCCGACGGCCGGGCCGTCCCGCCGTGCGCCGGGCCGTCGCCCCGGCCGGGGCCGGGCCGGACCCCGCCTGACCGGACCCCGCCTGACCGGACCCCGCCCGACCGGACTTCCGCCGCGACCGGCCCGAGGCCCGGTCGCGGCGTGCCCGGACACCGGCGCGGGCCCGGATGCCCGGCCGGGGACGTACCGGGCACGTTGGGAGAAGTCCGGCGGCCCGCGGGTGCTGATCATCTGTAGGGCCGATCCGAACCGGACCGGGGACGCGCACAGTCGACGATGGAGGCTCTCATGAGTGACGCGCACGCCGGCGGGGCCGGTCTCGGCCGCCGGGCGGTCAGGATCGGGTCGATCGCCCTGCGGCACACGGGGCGGGCGGTGGGCGGGGCGGTGTTCCGCCGGGGCGAGGAGGGCACGGTCTCGGCCAGGCTCGCCGTGGCGGCGCCGGCCATGCTGACCGAACTCGGCCCGTTCTACGTCAAGGTCGGCCAACTGCTCAGCACCCGGCGGGACCTGCTGCCGGAGCGCTGGTGCGGCGAGCTGGGGCGGCTGACCGACACCGTGCCGCCGCCGTCCCGGGAGGAGCTGGCGGCCGTCCTGACCGAGGAGTTCGGGCCCGCCGAGCAGTGGCCGTTCCGCAGCTTCGACTGGGAGCCGGTCGGCAGCGGGAGCATCGCCACGGTGCACCGCGCGGTGCTGGCCGACGGCACGGTGGTCGCGGTCAAGATCCGGCGGCCCGGCATCGTCCCGGTGATGAGCGGGGACTTCCGGCTCGCCGGGGCGATGGCCCGGATGGCCGGAAAGCTCCCCGGGATGCGCCGGCTGCCGGCCGAGGAGATGCTCGGCCAGGTCGGCACGGCGGTCCTGGCGCAGGCCGATCTCGCCGCGGAACGGGCCTCGTTGACGCAGCTGCGGGCCAACCTGGCGGGGGTCAAGGGAGTCCGGCTGCCGGCGCCGGTGGAGGGCTTCGGCGGCGACCAGGTGCTGGTGATGGAGTTCCTGGACGACCTGCGGGACTTCCGTCCGGAGCCGTACAGCCCGCAGGAGCGCCGGGACGCCATGCAGCGGGTGCTGCGCACGGTGTACCAGATGCTGTTCCTGGACGGCCTGGTGCACTGCGACCTGCACCCCGGCAACCTGCGCCTGGACGCCGCGGGCGACGTCGTGATGCTGGACGCCGGGTTCGTGGTGCGGCTGCCCGACCGGGTCCGGCGGCACTTCGGCGAGTTCTTCCTCAGCATGGCGCTCGGCCAGGGCCGGCGCTGCGCCGAGATCGTGATCGAGAGTGCCGCCCGGGTGCCCGAGGACTTCGACGAGGAGGCGTTCCGGACGGCGGTGGAGCAACTGGTCGGCGACGCGTCCGCGGTCGTCGCCGCGGACTTCAACCTGGCCGCCTTCGCGCCCCGGCTGTTCAAGCTGCAGCGCAAGTTCGGCATCTTCGCGGCGGCGGAGTTCGCCTTCCCGCTGCTGTCCCTGCTGGTGCTGGAGGGGATGATCCACAGCTTCGACCCCGGGGTGGACTTCCAGGGCGAGGCGGTGCCGGTCCTGATGCAGGCCGTCGGGGAGCCGGACGGCCGGCCGGGCGACTGAGGGCCCGGCGGGATGGTCCCTGCTGACCATCCCGCCCGTCGGGGGCCGGCGCGTCCCGGTCGGTCAGGCGCCGGGGACGACGGAGGCGGTCACCTCGGACGATCTGATCGGGAGCGCCGCCTCCAACGGTTGCCAGCCGTCGAGTTCGGGCAGGGCGAGCAGGATCGGGATGTCGAGGTTGCCCGGCGGGCGGGTCATGATGTCGGCCTCCACGGCCTTGCCGCCGGAGATCACCACCGGCTTCTGGGCCGCCCCGATGAACAGGGGCTGGCGGACCATCGGGCCGGAGGCGACGGCTCTCTTCGGGACCACCGCGACCCGGACGGACCACTGGCCGTCCGGCAGGCCGATCAGCCGGTAGCTGCCGGGGCCTTCGAGGATGTCGCAGGACTTCGGCTGGCCCTCGGGGATCGATTCCTTGAAGGCGGCGACATAGATGCGGATCGGGTGGGGCGATTCGGGGACGTACACCTCGCCGTGGACGGATCCGCGGTGCGCGGCGGGGTTTCCGGGGCGCAGGGCGCTGGGGGTGGCGCTCATGCCGAGCTGGCACATCAGTCGGAACCGTGCCGGCGGGACGCCGACGCTGCGGGTGAAGCGGCTGGTGAAGGTACCTAAACTGTTGTACCCGACCATGATGGAGATGTCGGTGACGCTCACCGTGGTCTCCAGCAACAGCTTCTTGGCCATACAGAGACGGACGGCGGCGAGGAAGCGGCTGGGCGAGGTGCCGGTCAACGTGCGGAATACGCGTGAGAAGTAGAACTTGCTCAATATTGCCGTATCCGCGATATCGGTCAGTGTCAATGGTTCGTCGAACCGTTCCCACATCGTCGCGACGGCTCGCTCGACAGCGTCATGCAAGGAAGCTCTCCATTCCCCTGGGGTGGATGCCCTATTTGTGCTGCTGCATTGGCGGATTGAGCCTAGCGAGGGGGGCCGATGGACGCAACGGTGCCTTTTAGGACCGGAATTGATCATCCGTGGGCGGACGCCACCCATTGGGTGTGGAATCCGTGCGGGACGCGGACCGGGAGCGGGACGACCGCGACCGGCGGGCCGGAGAAGCGGGTCGTGTCGAGCACGATCAGCTCGCCCCGGTCGGTGCGGGCGTCGTGGACGAGGCTGAGGAGCCAGCCGTCCCCCTCGGGCGCGTGCGCCGCGCGCGGGACGAAGACCGCCCCGCCGGCCTCCCGGCCGGGTCCCAGGTCGTGGGTGTCCGTCGCCCCGGCGGCCAGGTCGTGCCGCAGCAGGGTCGGTCCGGCCAGGGCGAAGCCCTCGCCCGCCCGCAGGCCCACGGTGAAGGCGTAGCGGTGGCGGGAGCCGGCGAAGCGCTCGTCGATCCGCGGGAACTCCTGCACCCGGCCGTCGAGCCGGTGCTCGCGCACGGTGCCGTGGCGGCGGTCGACGGTCCAGCGCCACAGGGCGGGGGCGGACTCGGTCGGGTGCAGCTGGTCGCGGTCGAAGACCCGCTCGTGCCGGATCACGTCGATGACCGTCCGGTCGCCCTCCTCGTAGGCGTTGACCGGGTGGAAGACGAAGCAGGGGTCGATCTCCAGCCACAGCACGTCGGCGTCGGAGCCCTCGCGCGGCAGCAGCCCGAGCCGGGCGCCGTGGTTGTCGTCCCAGGTGTAGGGGACGCGGGAGCCGGCGGCGGCCGCCGCCGGGTCGTAGGTGACCGGCAGGTCGTAGATGATCGCGTGCCGGTCGGTCAGTGAGAAGGCGTGCACCATCGGCGTGCCCTTGACGGTGATCGGCTCGGCCCGCCGGACCTTGCCGAGCGCGTCGACGGTGAGGTGGGTGAGGTGCGGCAGGGTGTGGTCGTGGGTGAGCGCGTGCAGTTCGCCGGTGAGCGGGTCGCAGACCGGGTGGGCGGCGAACCCGGCCGGCAGGGTGCCGTCGAGGTCGATCCGGGCCAGGGTCTCCAACTCGTCGCCGATCTGGACCGGGAGCGCGCCGCCGTCGCCGAGCGCGAGGGTGCGGCCGGCGTGCCGGACCAGGCCGGCGTTGACGGTGTCGGCGAGGCCCCGGCGGGGCCCGGGGGCGGGCAGTTCGCCCAGGGCGCGGGCGACCCGGTCGCTGCGCAGCCAGCGGTTGCGGTACCACTCGGCGCGGCCGCCGCGCAGCCGCAGGCCGTGGACCATCGCGTCGCCGGCGAAGGCGTGGTCGAGCGCGGGGTCGTGCGCGCCGAGCGGGTTGGCGCCGATCCGCAGCAGGGTGCCGTCGAGCTCGGGCGGGAGCTGGCCGCGGACCGGCAGGCCGTGCTCGGTGGTCTCCTCGGTGACCGGCCGGTATCCGCCGGTCAGGAGGTGGGAGGTGGTGTGGGCGTGGGCGGTGGGCATCCGGCGTCTCCTTGCATATCGACGTTATATAACACTGTTGTGTCAAGGTTCGCGCGGCCGTGAGAGGATGTCAAGGGTGAGCCCACGTCAGATCGACCCCACGCTAGGACCGCAACTCGTGGAGGCTGCCGCGAGGTTGCTCGCGGAGGAGGGCCCGAAGGCGCTGTCCACCCGCCGGCTGGCCGCCGAGGTGGGCACCTCCACGATGGCGGTCTACACGCACTTCGGCGGCAAGGGCGACCTGGTCCGGGCGATGGTCCGGGAGGGCTTCAGCTACCTCAACCGCAGCCTCACCGAGGTCCGCGAGAGCGAGGACCCGGTCGCCGACGTGGCCGTGCTCGGCTGGGCCTACCGCCGCAACGCCCTGGAGCACCGCAACCTCTACAACGTGATGTTCGGCGGCTCCGTGCTCGGCAGCTTCTCGCTCGCCGACGAGGACCGCCAGCACGGGCGGTACACCCTGGAGACCCTGATCCGCGCCGTCGGCCGCTGCATGGAGACCGGACGGCTGCGGCCCGGCGACCCGCAGTCCGTGGCCCACCAGCTCTGGATCGCCCTGCACGGGCTGGTCACCCTCGAACTCGGCGGTTACCTGATCCCGCCGAACGACGCGGACACCTGCTTCGAGGCCCAGGTCGGCGGGCTGCTGATGGGCGCCGGCGCCGACCCGGCGCAGACCCTGGCCTCGCTGGAGCGGGCACGCGGACGGCGGACCTGAGCGCGTCGCGCCCAGGTCCGCCGAGGTGCCGCTCGGGTCAGTGCGGGGCGTTCCAGGGCGCCGTGGGCCACCAGATGTAGCCCAGCCGGCCCAGGATCCGCACGTCCCAGTACACCAGCGTGAAGACGCCGGCCACCAGGAAGGCCGCGGCCGTCACCGCCGCCACCCGGCCGGGCGAGGCCGACAGCCAGCGCTGCAGCCGTCCGCCCAGCCCGTACGTCAGCGCCACCACCAGCACCGACATCACCAGGATGTTGCCGAGCGACTGCAGGGTGAAGGCCGCGGCGCCGTACAGCGGGTTGTGCGTGGTGGCGGCGTGCCGGAAGAGATCGCGGAACAGCGGGTACGGGCGCCCGATCAGGAACCCGCCGACCAGCGCGCCCAGCACCACCATCGGCGCGTTCGGGAACCGCCGGGACAGTGGGCCCAGCGGGTCCTTGACCACGCCCGCCGCGGCCAGCCCCAGCACGATCATGGCCAGCCCGATCAGACCGAAGGCGATCATCGACTGGGCGCTGCGCGCCGAGATGGTGCCGGGCGCCGCCGTGGCCGTCGAGAACTGCGGCATCCGGGTGCCGACGAACCCGACCAGCGCGCCGTACGCGGCGGACACCGGGATCATGCCCGCCGCCATCCAGGCCAGCGGCCGTGCCGTCTGCAGGAGCTTCTCCCGGCGCGAGCCGGCCCGGCCCACCATCGGGCCCACCGCGCCGAACACGGCGATGTTGCAGGCCGTGAAGGAGCCGGCCAGGCCGGTCACGAACGCGAACAGCACGCCCGACGCGACACCCGCGATCGGTGTCTTGTGGGCGTCGTGGCCGAGCAGCGCGTTGGCCGTGTTGACGCCGATCTCGGTGTCGACCAGTTTCGAGGACCACGCGTAGGAGAGGAACAGGGCGAAAGCGGCGCTGAGCAGTACCAGGAGTCCGCGGCGGCGCGGAAAGCTCCCACTGACGAAGAGCGAGGTACGGGGGGCCTCGGTGACGGGCTCCGGCGCACGCTTGAGATCACTCACGTAGGTGTTCTTCCTCTGGAGGGGCGGTGCGGGACGGCTTGATTCTGGGGGGGCCGGAGCCGCCGCGGCTTCTTCCGTCGTGCTCTCGGCTGGGCACGTTCGAAGTAGACGGCCCTTCGGGCGGACCGCAAGGATTTCGGTTGGAGAGCTGCGCCCAATAGCAGCTCCGATCCCCGGAGGAAAAAACATGACGGGTTCCTGGCGTGCGCTCAGGCGCCGCATTCTGACCCCAGATCATTCGGAAACACTGCTTTCCAAGCGGGGCTTCCACGAGAAGAGCGCGGAATCCAGGGACCTCCTGGAGACGGTCGGCGCGACCTTTCTCACCGGCTACGCCTACGTGATGGAGGCGCGGACGGTCGCCGACGCCGAGACCCGGTTGGAGGGGATTCCCGAGCAATTCCGGGGATTCGCCTACGAGGGCGCCGGAATGGGCGCCGCGATGCTGGACGGCCTCGGCCTCGGCAACGGCCGCAAGGTGGCCGACCTGCTCGCCGGCCGCGGCCGCCACCACAGCTACATGGTCTACGTCGGCGTGGGCTGGGCGATGGCCCGGCTGCCGCGGTTCCGGTGGGCGGCGGTCAGCCCGCCGGACCCGCTGCTGCGCTGGCTGGTGCTGGACGGCTACGGGTTCCACCAGGCGTACTTCCACACCCGCAAGTACGTGCACGAGCACTACCAGGAGCGCGGCTTCCCGTGGCCGAAGGGCGGCCCGGCCGGCTACTCGGACCGTGCGCTCGACCAGGGCATCGGCCGCGCCATGTGGTTCGTCGGCGGCTCCGCCCCCGACGTGGTGGCCGACCTGATCGACCGGTTCCCCGAGTCCCGCCGGCAGGACCTCTACAGCGGCGCCGGGCTGGCCGCGACGTACGCGGGCGGCGGCGACGAGTCCGAGCTGCAGGTCTTCCTGCGGCGGGCCGGCCGGCACCGCCCGCAGGTCGCCCAGGCCTCCGCCTTCGCCGCCACCGCGCGGGTGGAGGCCGGCCTGGTCACCCCGCACACCGAACTCGCGGCGCGGTTCTTCTGCGACCTGACGCCGCAGCAGGCGGCCGCGCTGTGCGACAAGGCCCGGCCCGTCCCGGTGGTGGACGGCGCGGTGCCCGCGTACGAGGTGTGGCGCCGGCGGATCGCCGAACAGCTGGTCGCCCAGGGCGACGTGGTCGCATGAGCGCCCCCGACGCCGCGCGCACCCGGGCCCGGCGGCTCCCGCCCGGCCCGCCGGCCCGCCGGGCCCCGGCCCTGCTGGCCAGCATGGCGCGCGACCGGCTCACCGTGATGACCTCGGCGGCGCTGCGCTACGGCGACGCCGTCCGGCTGCCGCTGGGCCCGAAGACGCTGTTCTTCTTCAACCACCCGGACCACGCCAAGCGGGTGCTGGCCGACAACGCGGCCAACTACCACAAGGGGATCGGCCTGGTGCACGCCCGCCGGGCGCTCGGCGACGGGCTGCTGACCAGCGAGGGTGAGCTGTGGCGCACCCAGCGCAAGGTCATCCAGCCGGTCTTCCAGCCGCGCCGGATCAACCGGCAGACCGGGGTGATCGCGGAGGAGGCGGCCAAGCTGGTCGCCCGGCTGCGGGCCCGCGCCGGCACCGGCCCGGTCGACATCCGGGAGGAGATGACCGGGCTCACCCTGGGCATCCTCGGCCGCACCCTGCTCGACGCGGACCTGGGCGCCTACGAGTCCATCGGGGAGTCCTTCGAGGTCGTCCAGGACCAGGCGATCTTCGAGATGATGTCGCTCAGCGCCGTCCCGTCCTGGCTGCCGCTGCCCCAGCAGCGCAAGTTCCGCCGGGCCCGGGCCGACCTGGAGCGGATCACGGCGGCGCTGGCCGCCGAACGCGCCGCCAACCCCGGCGAGGACGGCGACGACGTGCTCTCCCGCCTGATCGAGGCGACCGCCGCCGAACCGGACGAGGCCGTCCGCCGGCAGCGGATGCGCGACGAGCTGGTGACCCTGCTGCTGGCCGGGCACGAGACCACCGCCTCCACCCTCAGCTGGACCTTCACCGAGCTCGACCAGCACCCGCTGGTGTGGCAGAAGGTGCACGACGAGGTGGTGAGCGTGCTGGGGGACCGCCAGCCGACCCCCGAGGACCTGCACCGGCTGACCTACACCTCGATGGTGCTGGAGGAGGTGATGCGGCTCCACCCGCCGGTCTGGATCCTGCCCCGCAAGGCGCAGCAGGAGGACGAGATCGGCGGGTTCCACGTGCCGGCCGGCGCCGAGGTGCTGATCTGCCCGTACACGCTGCACCGCCACCCCGAGTTCTGGGAGGCGCCGGACCGCTTCGACCCGGAGCGGTTCGCGCCGGACCGCGCGGGCGGCCGGCACCGGTACAGCTACATCCCGTTCGGCGCCGGCCCGCGCTACTGCGTGGGCAGCAGCCTGGGTCTGCTGGAGGCGACGGTGGTGATCGCGGCCGTCGTCCGTGAGCTGAAGCTGGCGAAGGCCCCGGGCCACGTGGTCCGGCCGGAGCCGATGCTGACCCTGCGGGTCCAGGGCGGTCTGCCGATGACCGTGCACCCGGTCGACTGACCCGGTCCCGCCCATGAAGGAGCCCCCCGGCCGGGTGCACGGCCGGGGGGCTCCTTCAGGGGCGGGGCGGTCGGTCAGTCGTCCAACCGGTGGAAGCCGCCCGCGAAGTAGAGCAGCGGGTCGTCGGCCGGCCCGCGGCCGATGTCCAGCACCGAGCCGAGGAAGATCGAGTGGTCGCCGCCGTCGTACTCGGCGGTCAGCTCGCACTCCAGCCAGGCCTGCGCCCCGACCAGCACGGGTGCCCCGGTGAACCGGCCGGGGACCGTCTCCACGGCCTCGAACTCCTGGGCGCCGCGGGGCCGGTGGCGGTCCGCGAAGTGCCGGGCCGCCTTCTCCTGGGTGCCCGAGAGCACCGAGACGGCGAAGGCCTGCTCGGCCAGGATGGTCTCGTGCACGGCGGCGGTCCGCAGCACGCAGACCAGGATCACCGCCGGGTCCAGCGAGACCGAGGTGAACGAGTTGGCGGTCATCCCCCGGGGGGCGGTCCGGCCGGCCGTGAGCACGGTGACCCCGGTGGCGAACCTCCCCAGCACGCCGCGCAGTTCGCCCCGGTCGTGGGCGGGGCGCGGGTGCCGGCCGGGCCGGGCGGCCGGGGGGCCGCCCGCGGGCAGTCTGTCGGTCGAGGTCATCGGCTACGCCTCGCTCGGGACGGGGACGGGCTGCCCGGCGGCCCGTGCGGCGGCGCCGGCCGGCACCGCCGCGAACGGCTCCAGGGCAAGGCGCAGCTGCTCCGGGACCCTGGTCGGCCGGGTGTCGTTGTTCGGCCCGCGCATGCACGCGACCCGCTGCTGACCCCGGGCGACCAGCTCCTCGCCGCCGCCGGCGGGCAGCCGGACGTAGTCGAAGGCGAAGCCGATCTGGGTCTGGGTGAGGTCCTGCAGCCGCATCCGGATCGACAGCTCGTCGAAGGCGGTGATCTCCGCGAAGAACTCGCAGTCCACCTTGAGGGTGAACAGCTTCAGGTCGTCGCGGATGTCCGCCAGCACCTCGGGGGCCAGCTCCCGCAGGAACATCTCCCGGCAACGTCCCTGCCAGCGCAGGTAGTTGACGTAGTACACATTGCCGACCAGGTTGGTCTCCTCGAAACCGACGAGGTGGCGGTACTCGTAGAACGGCTGCATGCTCAGTCCTCGCTTTCCGACATCAGGGCGAACATCACCGGCACGTCGACCCCGTGCAGGGCCGTCGGGAAGGTCGCGATCAGCGCCTGGCCGGACCGCAGCATCACCCAGCGCTCCGGCACGTCCGGCGCCTCGGCCAGCGTCAGGCCGGCCAGCGCACGGCCGTTCTTGCGCAGGCACTCGGTCGCGCCCCAGACCCGGGCCGCCGCGGGGGAGAGCTCCTCGCCCTGCTCGGTGGCCAGCAGCTCGGCCAGGGCGAAGCCGTCCGGGCCGAGCAGTGCGGCCCAGTCGGCCGCCGAGCGGTCCGTCACGGGCTCCACGTCGCAGCCCACCGGGCCCGCCCCGAGCACCGTGAAGGTGACGCCCGCGCCGTGCGAGGAGGACACCCGGCCGGCGTCGATCTCCGGCCGGCCGTCCGGGCGGTAGCGCACCGGCGTCTGCTGCCCGAGCGCCCAGGCGACGGCGGCCGCCGTCCGCTCCCGCCGCTCCGCCACGCCCTCCGCGGGCCGGTAGCCGTCCGGCAGGACGACCCCCCGCAGGGGCGTGCCCAGCAGCGTCTCGGCGCGGCGCTCCAGGTAGCCGCCGAGCAGCGCGGGGTGCCAGGGGCCGGTGCCGTCCTGCTTGCGCACCGCCCGCAGCTCCAGGCCCTCCCAGCGCTCGACCAGCAGGCCCGCCTGGTCGCGCACGTCGAGGTCGTACAGATAGGTGTCACCGTCGCGGGAGCGCTCGACGGCGTGCAGGGTGACCTGCTTGTCGGTCGCCCCGTTCGCCGGCGCGGCCAGGTGCAGCCGCCGGACGCTGACCGGGAGCAGGGTGGCGTCCGGGACGCAGGCCTGGATCGAGTGCATCAGCGCGTCCCGGGTGCCCGGGTCGGCCAGCACCATGCCGTCCGGCAGGTAGCCGGCGAACCAGGGTGCGGTCGAGGCGGTGGCGATCTCCGCGACGCAGCCCTTGGCGGCCAGCTCCCGGTAGCCGAGCAGGCGCTGGAAGCGTCCGCCCTGGAAGAGCACCGGGCCGTAGAGGTCACGGGCCGGGTCCAGCGGCACCCGCGGGGCGTCCTCGGCGACCGGCCGGGGGCCGGCGTCCTCGGGAGCCGGGGCGCCGAAGCGCAGGGTCGCCCGGAAGTGGTCCGCCAGGAAGCCGGTCTCGCTGCTGCGGATCACCGCCTGGACGGTCCCGGCCTCCTTGGCCAGCACCGCGACCCGCACGGTGGTGGTGCCCCCGACCGGGACGACGATCGGCCGCAGGAACTCCATGTCCTCCAGCGTCGGCACGCCCGGCAGCCCGAGCAGGGCCGAGCCGGCCTGCGACATCGCCTCCATGCCCAGCACGGCGGGGAAGAGCAGGTCCCCGTCGAGCAGGTGGTCGGAGAGGTAGGGGTCGCCGGCCGCGGAGAGGTCCGCGTCGGCCACCAGCTCGATGCCCGGGTAGTACGCCTGCGGCCGCTCCAGGAAGCGCAGCAGCGGCAGTTCGCGCCGGCCGAGGTCGAGCGTGGGCAGGCCGCCGGCCCGGCCCATCACGACCATCGCGGTGGGCGCGGCCGGGTCGGCGAGCAGCTGCTTGAGCAGCGCGACGCCCTGCTCGGTCGGGATCGGCTCGATGCCCTCGCGGATCAGCGCCTCCAGCACGCCGAGCCGCTCGCCCATCCCGGCCCCCGACCACACCGACCACTCCAGGGCCAGGCAGCGGCAGTCCGGATAGTCCTCCTGCACCCGCAGGGTCAGGTCGGTGAGCCAGTCGTTGGCGGTGGCGTAGTCCGCCTCACCGCGCAGGCCGGCCCGGCCGATGATGGAGCCGAAGGTGACCAGCAGCCGCAGCGAGGCCGGGTCGGTCGCGGCCAGCACGTTCTCCAGGCCGGTGATCTTGGTGGCCAGGGTGCGCCGGAACGAGGACTCGTCCAGGTTGGCGAGGCCGTGCGGCTCGTTGCGGCCGGCGCCGTGCAGCACGGCGGTGACCGGCCCGAGCGCGGTGCGGATCTCGCTGACCGCGTCCTTGACCTCGTCGGCGGAGGTGACGTCGGCCCGCGCGTAGTGGAACGCCACGCCCGCGGCCGTCATCCGCTCCAGGTTCGCCGCCAGCTCGGCGTCCTGCGCCGGGTCCGAGCGGCCCAGCAGGCCGATCGAGGCGCCGGTGTCGAGCGCGAGCTCCAGGGCGCACTCGGCGGTGATGCCCTTGCCGCCGCCGGTCACCAGCAGCACGTCGGTGCCGTCCAGCGCCGGGCGTCCGGCCCCGTCGGCGGCGGGTGCCAGCGGCCGCAGCACCGGGACCCGGCGCACGCCCTCCCGGTCGTAGTGGATCTCGGCGAAGCCGGAGGTCCCGGCGACGTCCGCGGCGATCCGCGTGCTCAGCTCCCGCGCGGCGGCGTCCGCCAGGTCGTCCGGCAGCGGCAGGGTGACCAGCGTGGTGGTGACCCCGGGGGCCTCCAGGTGCAGGGTCTTGGCCAGGCCCGCCGCACCGCGGCGGTCGCCGACCGCGACGAACCGGCCGCCGCCGCCCGTGGACAGCGCGGCCCGCGCGGCGCTCAGCATCAGCGCCGCGTGCTCCTGCCCGCAGTCCCGCGGCAGGCAGAGCAGCACCCCGCCGCCCAGGCCGGCCGCGTCCAGCGAACGGCGCAGCGCCTCCGCCAGCGGGTGCCGCTCCGGGGCGAAGAGCTGCCACCGGCCGGGCGTCTGCCCGGGCCGGGCCGGCGCCGCCGCCGGGGCCGGGACGAGGTCGACGGCGAACGCCCGGACCCAGGGCGCGACGCCGGTCGCGATCCGCGGCGCCTCCTCGCTGCCGTTCGCAGTCTCGGCCAACTCGTCCAGCATCCCGGCGAGTTCACCCAGGGTGGAGGTCGCGAAGGCGGAGGTGACCATCGGGGCGGAGATGCCGAGCTCCTGCGCCGCCTGGTTCATGATCTGGCCGACCGTGATCGAGCTCAGGTGCAGCTCGTCCAGCGGGTTGATGCCCGGGTTGACCGCCTCGATGGGCAGTTCGGCCCGGTCGGCGGCCAGCTTCAGCAGCACCTCCAGGCTGCCGGCGCCCGGCTCGGCGGTGGCCGGGGCCGTGGCCGTTGCCGTGGCCGGGGCGGCCGTCGTGGCGACGGCGGCCGGCGCCGCGGGCAGCGCCTCGCGCCGCACGCCCGCGAAGGAGAAGTCCCCCTCGGGGGCCGACTCGGCGGGGCTGGCGAAGAAGCGGAACTCCTTGTCCAGCGGCAGCGGCCGGGTGAACCGGTCGCGGAACAGCTCCGCGTGCCGGACGGGCGCGCCCAGCGCGAACGCCGCCGCCACCGCGCCGAGCAGGCCGGCCAGCGAGGCGCTGTCCGACTCCAGCGAGACGGTCGGCACCGACGGCGCGATCTCGCCCGCCAGCCCGCGCAGCACCCGCCCGGGGCCGACCTCGACCAGCAGGTCGACGTCGGAGGCCAGCGCCCGGACGGCCTCGTCGAAGCGCACCGGGTCCAGCACCTGCCGGGTGAGCAGCTCCACCACGTCCACCTCGGGCGGGAGTTCGCCGCCGGTGACGGTGGAGAGCATCCGACCGGTCAGCGGGGCGAAGGCCTCGGTCGCCAGGTGGGCCCGGAGCCCCTCGGCGGCCGGGGCCACCGCCTCCGAGTGGAAGGCGTGCGACACGTTGATCCGGGCGGTGCCGAGTCCGGCGGCGGCGGCCTTGGCGCAGACCCGCTCCACCGCCGCGACCGGCCCGGAGACGACGGTCTGCGCGGGGCTGTTGTAGCCCGCGATCACCACCGGCTCGCCCGCCAGCAGCGGTTCGACCAGCGCGGCCTCGGCCGCGATGCCCGCCATCGTCCCGCCGCCGTCACTGGCGTCCGCCATGATCCGGCCGCGGGCGGCGGCGGTCCGCAGCAGCGCGGCCTCGTCCATGGCGCCGGCCCAGTGCAGGGCGGTCACCTCGCCGAGGCTGTGCCCGGCGGCGCCGACGGCCTCGATGCCGAGGGCGGACAGCACCCGCAGCCCGGCGACGGAGGCGGTGACGATCCGCGGCTGCGCCACGGCGGTGGCGACCAGGTCGCCCTCGGCGGGCTGGGCGTGGGTGCGGTACAGCTCGTCCACGGTGGCGAAGCGCTTGCGGAGCGCGCCGCCGTCGCCCCGTCGCCCGGCGCCCTGGCCGGGGAAGAGGAAGCCGATCCGCGGGTCCGTCCCGGCGTTGCCGAGGTACACCCCGCCGTTCGGGTCCAGCACCGAGCGGGCGCCGGAGTCCAGCAGGGACAGCAGCTTGGTGAAGCGCTGCTCCGCCTGCTCGGGGTCGGCGACGACCACGGCGGCACGGAACCGGCGGTCGGCGAGGTCGCCCTGCAGCGTGGCGGCCAGGTCGCCGAGTTCGGCGAAGGACAGCCGGGGGGTGAGCCCCGCGAGGGTGGCCACCTTGCCGCGCAGCTCGGCCATCCCGTCGGCGTCCAGGAGCAGCAGTTCGACGTCCTGCCGGGAGGCGACGAGCCGGCGGGTGGTCGACCCGACGCCGGTCTTGCGGACCCCGTCGGCGTGCTCGACCACCACGTGCGCGTTGATGCCGCCGAAGCCCATCGAGGAGACGCCGGCCCGGATCGGCGCGTCCGCCGGCCACAGCTCGGCCTGGTCGGGCACCCGCAGGGCGGGCCGCTCGCCGGTCAGCTCCGGGTGCGGGTCGTGGTGGCTGGTGGCCGGGGGGATCACCTGGTGGCGCACCGCGAGGATGGCCTTGAGCAGGCCGGCCACGCCGGCCGCCGCCTTGGTGTGGCCGAAGTTGCCCTTGACGGTGCTGATCGCGGCGGGCGGCGCGTCCGGGTCGGCCGCGCGGCGGGCCTCGGTGAAGGCGCGCAGCTCGGTGGCGTCCCCGACCGCGGTCCCGGTGCCGTGGCCCTCGAAGTACGAGACCGTCTCGATGCCGAACCCGGCCGTGGCGTAGGCCCGCTGGAGGGCGAGCCGGTGCCCGCTGGCCTCGGGGCGGGTGATGCCGCCCTTGCCGTCCGAGGAGTAGCCCCAGCCGGCGATCGACGCGTAGCGGAACCGCCCCTCGGCCCGCGCGTCCTGGTCGCGCATCAGGACGAGCATGCCGCAGCCCTCGCCGGGCCAGAAGCCGTTGGAGCCCTTGTCGTAGACCTTCATCTCGCCGGTGGCCAGCGCGCCGGTCTTGGCGAAGCCGATCACCTCGAAGGGGTCGATGCTGAGGTCCACGCCGCCGACGATCGCGACGTCCAGCCGCCCGTCGACCAGCGCGTCGCAGGCGGTGGCGACCGACAGCAGCGAGGAGGAGCAGGCGCCGTCGACGGTGAACCCGCCGCCCTTGAAGTCGAAGTGGTTGCAGATCCGGCCGGCGATGGTGTTGGCGAGCCCGCCGGCCAGGGTGTCCTCGCCGATCGGCGGGAACGGGCTCTTGTAGCGCTCCTCCAGCCCCTCCAGGAAGCCGGCCAGCGAGGCGTCGTCCCAGCCCTGCTCGCGCAGGGCCGCGCCGACCGTGCGCCGCACGTACGGCCAGCGCAGCCGCATCAGGTTGGCCCGGCTGAACTCGCCGGTGAGGGTGTTGCCGATGATGACGCCGGTGTTGGCGTCGGCGAGACCGGCGCCGAGCGGGAACCCGGCGTCCTCCAGGGCCCGGGCGGCGGTGTCGAGCGCCAGCCAGTGCGTCATGTCGGTGGCGCGGAAGGTCGAGCCGGCGACCCGGTGCTTGACCCGGTCGAACTCGAAGCCCTCGATCACCGCGGCCTTGGCGGAGTAGAACTTGTCCGGCGCGGACGGGTCCGGGTCGTAGTAGTCCTCGGCCCGCATCCGCTCGTCCGGCAGCCGGCGGAACGCCCGGCGGCCGGTGAGCACGTTCTGCCAGAGCTGGTCCGGCGAGTCGGCGTCGGGGTAGCGGCAGGCGACGCCGACGACGGCTATCCCTGTCGGTTTGGCGGGGTTGGTGGTCATGCGGCCATCGCCTCGGATCCGGTCTGTTTGCCAAGCTCGGCGGCGATGCTGTCGCCGAGTCCGGTCCCGTTCGCCTTGGCGGCCCGGGACCGCTTGATCAGGTGCGCCACCCACCAGCCGGCCCCGCGCAGCCCGCAGACCACGGTGACCGCGAAGAACAGGGTGTAGACGACGTTGAAGAGCATCAGGACGCCGTAGACCATGGCGACCCAGGAGCCGAACATGAACTGGTTGCGGGCCTTGGACGGGGTGGTGCCCGGGTCGCTGATCATGTAGTTGGTGAACAGCACGAAGGCCACGCCGCTCATCGGGCCGAGCGCCGAGAAGATGGCGACGTCCCAGACCCAGTGCCGGATCAGGGCCTGGATCACGAACCCGCCGAGCCAGCCGACGATCAGCGCGACCTTCTTGGTCAGCAGCGCGTTGATCACGGTGCCGGAGGTGACGATGATCAGCGGGATGGCCACCCGGAAGAAGGTGTTGGCGTTCTCGGTGAACTCGTACGGCGGGGCGATGCTCACCCAGGAGCCGTAGCAGACCAGGGTGACGGTGATGCCGAAGTTGGACGGGTTCATGAAGTGCCGCATCCGGCCGGCGACCGGTGCCTGCAGCGCGTGCTTGCCGGCCACGCCGACGAAGGTGGCGAAGAGCACCGGGAGGATCTGGTCGTTCGCGTAGAGCAGCATGTTCGCGGCCAGCGCGGTGATGTGCGAGGGCAGCAGGAACTCGTACATGCCGCGCATCCCGTTGCCGAGGAAGCGCGGGGTGCGGCGCTGCGCCCAGGCGCTGAGGACCTCGAAGACGATCTCGGTGAAGTACGCGGTCAGCACCGCGATGATCGGCCAGAGCCAGGGCTGCTCGAAACCGAGCAGGGTGTAGCCGAAGGCGTTGAAGACCGAGATGGAGATCGCGAAGTTGCGCAGCGCGAGGTAGCGCGGGTCCTTCGCGGCGGGGGGCGCGGTGGCGGGCACGGGCACGGGCTTGGGCGCCGTGCGGGGGGTCACGGGACTCATCGGTTCGGAACCTCCTGGGCGTCACTGGTCAGCAGCAGCGAGTGGGTGCCGGGCCGCAGCTGCTCGGTCTTCTCGTGCATGGCGCCGGAGGTGTCCCGCCAGCAGAGCTCCACGGTGACCGGGCCGTCGTAGGCGGCGAGGCCGAAGTGCACGTCGAAGCTGCGGTACCCGCCGTGGCCGCTGCCCCCGTCCAGCTGGGACACCCGGGTGCCGTCCGGCGTGGTGATCTTGACGGTGGCGCCGTAGGCGGGGGTGCCGGTGTTGGTGATGCCCTGGCCGGCCGTGCTCTCGCCGGACGGGCGGTACAGCCGCAGGTTGAGGAAGTTGCCGGGCTTGGGAGCCTGGTTGGCGTAGAAGGCCGGCGGCCCCCACTGGCGGGCGACGGCGAAGTCCAGCAGGCCGCTGCCGGTGGTGTCCCCGGTGGCGATGGCACGGGTCGGGGTGGGTACCGCGAGACCCAGCTGCTTGCTGATGTTGGCGAAGGTGCCGCTCGGCGTCCGGGCGTAGAAGGCGAGCGCGTCGTCGCCGGCCAGGTCGTCGCCGGGCTGGACGTTGGGCCACATCGCCGGGTTGGAGAGCAGGTCGTCGTTGGTCATGGCCATCTCCTGCAGCCAGGGCCACCGGTCGATGTTGCCCTTGACGAAGCCGTCGGCCTGGAGGATGGCGAGATCGCCGTCGTTGCGGAAGTCGGCCATCTTGGTGTCCCAGCCCCAGCCGGTCCACGCGACGCCGTGCTCGCGGGCCTCCTGGGTGAACGGCGCGACGCCGTCCTCCAGCTGCCGCTTCATGTCGGCGTTGTCCTTGGCCTGGTTCACCCAGAGGAAGTTGGACTCCTCCAGGCCCCAGGCCGCGGTGATGTTGCTGACCATCATGTCGAAGCTGCCGTTGTTGTTGATGTCGGCGAAGTCGACGCCCATGCCCTTGAACGAGCCCTTGCCGAGCACGAAGGACTTGGGGGTGGTCGCGTCCCGCCGGCCGGTGGCCTCGATGAACTTGATCCGGCCCGGGGTGGACTGGTTGTGCAGCAGGTGCGCGTGGCCGAAGTCGTTGGCGATGTAGAGGTCCGGGCGGCCCTGGCCGGTGAGGTCGGCGCCCGCGATGGCCAGCGTCCAGCCGGTGGAGGCGTCGAAGGGGATGGCGTCCCGCTCCTCGACGAAGGTGACGTCCGGCTCGGGGCCGGCGCTGGCCTGCGCCCAGCGCAGCACGTGGTCGCCGCCGGCGTTCTTGGCGCTGGAGAGCGACTCGTTCATCTCGACGTTGTTCAGGCCGTTCGGGTCGAGCACGTCCGAGTCGGGGAAGTAGTTCCCGATCACGATCGACGGGTGGCCGCTGCCGTCCAGGTCGCCGACGTAGGCCGCGTCGGTGTTCCAGCGGGGGCCGTGGTACCGGCCGTCGAGGGACTGCGAGGGCACCACCTCGCGCGGTGTGTAGCTGCTGGGCGAGAGGGTGCCGGCGTCCGAGTTGGCCAGGAAGACCACCGGGGTGCGGCCCCAGTAGGTGGCCAGCAGGTCGGTGCGGCCGTCGCCGTTGAAGTCACCGGGGGTGCAGCCGGTCGGCGCCATGGTCTTGTCCATCGGCAGCGGCGCGGCGTCCAGCACGAACGGGGTGAAGCGGTCGGCCTGGCGGGCCGTGGGGGTGTACGTCACCACGATCTGGTCGGTCCTGGTGTCGACGATGCACATGCCGTCGGCCAGGCCGTGACCGGTCAGGTCGTTGATGGCGATGCCGGCGCCGACCGACGAGATCCAGGAGCGGATCTTGTGGTACGCCGGGTTCACCACCCGGACGGTGTTCATCGGCTGGGACTCGTACCCGGGAGGCAGCGCGATCGGCATCTCCTGGAACTTGTACTGGGTGGCGACCTCGTCGCCCCCGGCCACCGCCACCCCGTCCCTGACGGCGAAGAACAGCGAGGTGGCCACCACCACCGTCGCCACTCCCGGAATCATTCTACGAATTCGCTCGCGATACAACGCATTCCCCTCTCCATGCAGGCATTCCGTGCAGGAATAACAATGTGATGGATGCTCGGCCGATAGGCGCTTCAACTCCCTTTGTAGGCCGTCATAGTTTTTGAGCATGGATGAGCCCCTGCCGTGACGCTTCTCTCATCTTGCCCACCGGTTCTGCGGCCCCGGCCAGGAGGGAGAGCACGCTGGGAGAAGACAGCCGACCCGGCGGCTGTGAAGCTCGTGGACAGAAGGTTGTTCCAATCGGAATCCGCGACCCCGAGGACGTTCCATGACGCAGACTTATGACGACATCGTTGTCGGATCGGGCTCGGCCGGCGCGGCGATCGCCGCACGGCTCAGCGAGGACCCGGCGCGCAAGGTGCTCCTGCTGGAAGCAGGTCCCGACTTCCCGGGGAAGGACGACCTCCCGGCCGACATCCGGGACGGCAACGCGATGTCCCTGAGCGCGCACGACTGGAAGTTCAGGGCCGAGATCAGCGACGGCCGCCGGATTCTCTTCCCCCGCGGGAAGGTGTCCGGTGGATCGTCCTCGGTGGGTGCGACGATCGCCCTGCGCGGCGTTCCCGAGAATTTCGACGAATGGGCCGGCGCCGGAAACCCGGAATGGTCCTGGTCCGAGGTGCTGCCCTTTTACCGCAAGCTGGAGGACGACCTCGACCGGGGCGACGAGGAGATTCACGGAAAGGGCGGCCCGATACCGATCCGGCGGTGGCGCGCGGACGAGCTGACGCCCGCCCAGGCGGCATTCATCGACGCGAGCCTGGGGGCCGGCTTCCCCGAAGTTGCCGACCACAATCACCCGGAGGCCACCGGAATCGGGCCGATTCCGTCCAACCGGCGGGACACCGAGGTCCGGGTCAACGCGGCCCTGGGCTACCTCACCCCCGAGGTGCGGTCGCGGGAGAACCTGACCGTCCGGTCGGGCGTGCTGGTCCACCGGGTGCTGTTCGAGGGCGTCCGCGCGGTGGGCGTGGAGCTCTCCGCCGGCGGCGGGCCGGCCGAGGAGGTGCGGTCGCGGCGGGTGGTGCTCTCCGCGGGCGCGGTCAACTCGCCCACCATCCTGCTGCGGTCGGGCATCGGGCCGGCCGAGGACCTGCGCCGCCTGGGCATCGACGTCCGGGTGGACCGGCCCGGCGTCGGCGCCAACCTGATCGACCACCCGCGCACCGGCGTCTTCATGAAGCCGGCCCCCGGGGCGATCGACCGCAGCGCGCCCTTCCTCCAGGCCATGGTGCGCACCACGGCGAAGGGCTCCTCCGACTTCAACGACCTGCAGTACTACATGGTCAACCACTTCGACCTGACCATGTTCCCCGACCTGCAGATGCTGGCCGGCGGCAACGTGATCCTCGGCGTGATGGTGGTCGACCAGAAGCCCCAGTCGCGCGGGCGTCTGCGGCTGAGCTCCGCCGACCCGGCGGCCGCCCCCGACATCGACCTGAACTTCCTCGCCACCGAGCGCGACCTGGAGAAGCTCGCCGACGCCGTGCGGACCTGCTGGGAGCTGGTGAACCACCCCGGCATCCGCAGCCTCGGCGAGGACTTCATCGTCCTCAACGACCAGCTGATCGAGAACGAGGAGATGGTCCGGCAGTACACCCGGATCAGCCTCGACAGTGCCTACCACCCGGTCGGCACCGCCCGGATGGGCCTGGCCGAGGACGAGGGCGCGGTCGTCGACGGACACCTCAAGGTGCACGGCACCGAGGGCCTCTACCTGGCGGACGCCTCGGTGATGCCGGGCATCGTCAACTGCAACACCAACCTGACCTCGACCATGATCGGCGAGCGGCTGGCCGACTGGCTGCGCGCCGGCTGATCCGGTGGCCCCGGGGCGGACCCGGGAGGCCACGCGTCCCCACCCGCACGCGTACGCGCGCCCAGGACCAGCGCCAGAGCCGGCTTCGGAGCCGGCGCCGGGACCGGTACCGGAACCGGAGACCAGACCCAGAACCGGAACAACCAGAACCAGGAGAGTCCGATGAACCTGCCCAAGGTGGCAACCCGCGAGGAGTGGCTCCAGGCCCGCAAGGAGCTGCTGGAGAAGGAGAAGCAGCTCACCCGGCTGCACGACGAGGTCGTCGCGGCCCGGCCGGAGCTGCCCATGGTCAAGGTCGACAAGGACTACGTCTTCCACGGCCCCCAGGGCGAGCTGTCCCTGCTGGACCTGTTCCAGGGCCGGCGCCAGCTGATCGTCCGCCACTTCATGTTCGGCCCGGACCAGGAGGAGGGCTGCATCGGCTGCTCGATGCAGGCCGACTCGGTCGGGCACCTGGCCCACATCAACGCCCGGGAGACCACCTTCGTGATGGTCTCGCGCGGCCAGCTGCCCAAGCTGGAGGCCTTCAAGGCCCGGATGGGCTGGGACATCCCCTGGGTGTCCTCGTTCGGCTCGGACTTCAACGTGGACTACCACGTCACCACCGAGCAGGGCGAACTCCCCGGCGTGAGCGTCTTCATGACCGACGGGACGGACGTCTTCCACACCTACTCGATCTACGACCGGGGCGGTGACATCTTCAAGAACTTCTACAACTACCTGGACCTGACGCCGCTCGGGCGCCAGGAGGCCCAGCTGGAGCAGCCCTGGGACTGGTGGCGCCACCACGACATGTACGACAACGCGGACGCGGTCACCGCCGGGACGAACTGGTGGAACGGTACGGACAAGTTCGCCAGCTGATGCGCCGGCCCGGCTGGCTCGCCCAGTACCCGGCGGTGGCCGGGGCGGTCCTGCTGCCGCTCGCCGGCGGCTGGATCGGCTGGTGGGTTCGGCACCACCCGCTGGGGGCGGTGCTGGGCGCGGTGGCCGGCCTGCTGGCCGCCGTGGCCCTGGTGGTGCTGGTGGAGTCCGGCTGAGGCCGGTCACGGCTCGGGCCCGGGCCCCGGCCCGGGTGGGCCGGCCCGGCCCGCTCCGCGCGCACGAGCCGTCCGCGCGTGAGCCGTACGACCTGTACGACGCGTCCGCCCCGAGCGCCGGGGCCCGTCCGTCCGACCGCGAGCAGCGGTCGTGCGAGCGGGCCCCGGCGCTCGTCGGTGCTCCCTGCCGGTGCTCCCTGCCGGTGCTCCCGGCCGGGCCGGGCGGTCCGGTGGGGCCGGCCGTCGGGTGCGGCCGCGCCGGGCGGTCTGCAGGCCTCCCGTCCGCGTCGGGCCGGGCCGGGCCGGTCGGGGGCACGGGAACCGCCGCGGCCGCGGAATCGGTTCGCGCCCGGAGTGCAACTCCCAGGTTGCTCCTGGGAGGCCGATGTGCCACTATGGAGTCGTATCCATTGGCGGCAGTGAAGGAGCCCTCGCATGGGTGGCCGGCTGATCGAACGCGATGCCCTGTTCGAGGCGCGGCCCGGGCTGCTCCGGTCGGCGACGGCCGGACCGGGACTCCGGGCCCCGGTCGAAGAGTCGTCCGTGTGACGGAGAAACCCGCCGGCGCCGCCGAAGGGGTCGACAGCGTCCTCGCTGCACTGGCCGACCCCACCCGCCGTCGCCTGCTCGACCTGCTCGCCGCCCAGGGCGAGGTCACCGCGACGACCCTTGCCGGAAGCCTTCCGGTGACCAGGCAGGCGGTGGTCAAGCACCTCGGTGTCCTGGACGCCGCCGGGCTGGTCTCCGGCACCCGGGTCGGCCGTGAGGTGCGGTACTCGGTGCAGCCGGCCGCACTGGGTGCCACCGCGCGCTGGATGGCCACGCTCGCGGCCGACTGGGACCGCCGGCTCGCCACCGTCAAGCGCATCGCGGAGGCGGCCGAACGGGAGTCGCGCCCGCCCGAGACGCCCCGGTAGGGGCCACCGGACCGGGCCCGTACCGCCGGACCGGGCCCGTGCTGCGGGTGCGGGCCCGTGCCGCGGTACGGGCCCGCACCGCGGCTGTGCCCGCCGGTCACGCGTCACCCGCCGGGCCCGGGGCCCGCGCGGCCCCCGCACGTCAGCGGTACCCCTTCACCCCTCGTCCCGTCGGCTCCGGGGCGCAGGGGGGAGCGGTGCCGGTCCACTGCACGGGGTGAATTTGCCTGCGGCAAATACGACTTGGGATTCGGACGGTTGAAGGAAGAGGGCAATTTAGGAGACAAACGCTCTGCGCGCCCCTGACAACATCGGGTTGCTCGTGAATGTCCGTCCACCGCGAAGGAGTCACTTCCATGGGTGAGCAGCAGGGTCCGGCGGCGCGTGTTCCGCTGATCGAGGAGTCCGAGGCGACCGGCAGGACCGCGGAACTCTACGACCTGATCAAGAGCAGGACCGGTCTCCCATTCGTACCCGATATGTTTCGGCTCGTCTCCACCCGGCCGGATCTGATGGAGGTGCTCATCACCGGATACACCGGCGTCTTCAACGACGGTGTGCTGCCGCGGGCCACCCGCGAGATGATCTCCGCCTGGAGTTCCAAGGTCAACGGCTGCCCCTACTGCGTCGGGACCCACAACTGGTTCCTCTCGCAGTTCGGCGGCAGCGAGGAGCTGACCCACGCGATCGCCACCGCCGACAAGCCCGGTGAACTGCCGCTCGACGAGCGGACGCTGGCGCTGATGGAGCTGGTCACCCAGGTCTGCACCGGCGCCTACCGGATCACCGACGAGGACTGGGACCGGGTCGCCGCCGCCGGCTGGAGCAACGAGGAGATGCTGGAGGCGGTCTTCACCGCCGGGCTCTTCGCCTTCATCAACCGGCTGGTGGACGGCTTCGGCCTGGGCACCTCGATGACCCGCAGCCGGATCTCCCGGCAGTCCGACGCCGACGCCGGCGCGGACGGCGGAGCCGGGACGGCGGCGTGATGACGCCGTCCCGGGCGATCCTGCTGACCGGTGCCTCCTCGGGCACCGGGATGTCCTCCGGGACCGGCCAGGCCGCCGCGCTGCGGCTGCACCGCGCGGGGTGGCCGGTCTACGCGACCGGCCGCAACCTGGAGGCGCTGGCGGGCCTGGCGGCCGAGGGGATCCAGGTGCTCCACCTGGACGTGACGGACGAACAGTCGATGATCGACGCGGTGGACAAGATCACCGCCGAGCACGGCGCGGTCGGCACCCTCATCAACAACGCGGCCTACAGCCTCAACGGCACCATCGGCGAGACCCCGATCGAGGAGGTGCGCCGGCAGTTCGAGACCAACGTCTTCGGGCTCTCCCGGCTCACCCAGCTGGTGCTCCCCGGGATGCGCGCCCAGGGCAGCGGCCGGGTGGTCATCATGTCCTCCATCTTCGGCCAGTTCGCCACCCCGGGCCGCGGCTACTACCAGGCCACCAAGCACGCCCTGGAGGCGATCGGTGACTCGCTGCGGCACGAGGTCTCCGGGTTCGGCATCAAGGTGGTGCTGATCGAGCCCTCGCCGGTGCTCGGCGGCTTCGTGCCGATGTCGGTGGCCGACCTCGGGATGTCCGGGCAGGAGAAGACCGGCCTGTACGACGACTTCTGGCAGTACTTCGTCGACTGGCACGGCGCCTACCGCGAGACCGACCGCCCGACCGGGCGCGGCCGGATGGCCGTCCGCGCGGAGACCGTGGCGAAGGTCATCGAGAAGGCCGTGAGCAGCGACAACCCGCAGATCCGCTACCGGATCGGGGTGCCCTCGCGGCTGCTCCCCCGGATGCGCTGGACGATCGGAGACCGGCTCTTCGAGAAGTTCGTGCGCGCCTTCTTCCCGATCCCCTGACAGTTCAGCTGAGGAATGGTGTGACCGAGGAGTTCGACATCCCCAGTCTGGCGCGGGCCGTGGACTACCTGCTGGGTGGTGCGGCCAACGGGCCGGCCGACCGGACGGCCGCCGAACTGGCCTGCACCGCCTGGCCGGTGGGTGACCTGCGGGCCGAGCTGCGGACGGCCCGTGCCGCGCTCGGCCGGATCGTGGGCCACCTGGTCGGCGAGGCGGACGTGCGGCAGCTGCTGCACATCGGCGCGGGCCTGCCGACCATGGGCAGCACGCACCAGGTGGCCCAGCGGGTGTCCCCGGACACCCGGGTGGTCTACGTGGGCCGGGACGACGGCGTGGTCGACCATGCGCGGCGGCTGCTCCGGCAGCAGCCGCGCAGCCCGACGGCCTACGTGCAGGGGGAGTTGAGCGATCCGGACCAGGTCCTGCGGGACGCCGCGGCGACCTTGGACCTGTCCCGCCCGGTCGGCCTGCTGCTCTTCGGCGGGCTGCACTTCGTCCCCGGCGAGGAGGACCCGGCGGGCCTGGTCCGGCTGCTGGTGGACGCCGTCCCGTCCGGCAGCTGGGTGGCCTTCGGGCACCTGGCGCCGCACGAGCTGGCCGGGCCGATGGACGCCGCGCTGGAGCTGATGCTGCCCGGCTGGGGCGCCCAGGTGGTGCGCCGGGGCCGGGCGGAGGTCACCGCGTTGCTGGGCGAGGGCCTCGAAGTGGTACCGCCGGGAGTGGTGGTCCCGGGGGAGTGGCGTCCGGAGTCGCCGGCCGAACAGGCCGCGGCTCCGGCGATGTGGTGTGCCGTGGCACGCAAGCCGTGAACCGACCGCTGACCGTTCGAACCGGGGAGAGTTCCGTGCGCAGAAAGTTTGTCCAGTCGCGCCTGCGAGGACTGTCGTTGATGCAGGTGCGTCATGTGAAGCCGGTCGGCTTCGACCGGGCGCGCGGCGGCGTCGCCCAGGTCTACCAGGAGCTGGAACGGGACTTCGGGGTGCTCGCGCCGCCGATCGCCCTGCACGCGCCCGCGGCCGGCCCGCTCGCCGCCAGCTGGCTGATGCTGCGGGAGACCATGCTGGTGGAGGGCGCCGCCGCACGGCCGGCCAAGGAGGCGGTGGCGTGCGCCGTCTCGGCGGGCAACGAGTGCCCGTTCTGCGAGCGGATGCACACCGCCGTCCTGCACAGCCTGACCCCCGGCCGCGACGCCGCGTGCGGCGCGGGGCAGTTCGACGAGGTCACCACCTGGGCCCGGCTCGGCGCCGCCCGGGACACGGCGGCCGCGAACCCGCGGCCCTTCCCGGCCGCGCACCTGCCCGAACTGCTCGGCACCGTCGTCATCATGCAGTACCTCAACCGGATGGTGAACGTCTTCCTCGGCGCGGTGCCGCTGCCGCCGGGCGCCCCGGAGAGCTCATTGCGCCCGGTGCTGCGGGTGCTCACCTGGCTGATCCGTTCCTCCGCCCGCTCCACGCCGGCCCCCGGCGTCTCGCTGGACCTGCTGGCGCCCGCCCCGCTGCCCGCCGACCTCGCCTGGGCCGAGGGCAACCCGGTGATCGCCTCGGCCTTCGCCCGGGCCGCCGCCGCGGTCGAGGAGGCCGGGCGCAAGGACGTGCCGAAGGCCGTCCAGGAGCTGCTGCACGACACCCTGGCGCGCTGGGACGGCCGCCCGCCCGGGCTCGGCCGGGGCTGGGCCGACCAGGCCGTGGCCGCGCTGGTCCCCGAGGAGCGTCCGGCGGCCCGGCTGGTGCTGCTGACCGCCCTCGCCTCCTACACCGTGGACGAGACCGTGATCGCCGACTTCCGGCGGGCCGCCGGCCGGCCGGACGACCAGGCGCTGGTCGGGCTGACGTCCTGGGCCAGCCTGACGGCCGCCCGCCAGGTCGGAGCGTGGATGCAGCAGGACGGCTGACCGCCGGCCCGGAGCGCCGGCAGCACCTTGTTCGTACGGATACCCCCGGATTCGCACGGAAGGAAGAGATGTCTTGCAAGCCGCTGTCGAGCGTGCCATCGCCACGATGTGGGAGCGCTACGAGGAACCGCTGTCGTTGGACGACATCGCGGACACCGCCATTCTGAGCAAGTTCTACTTCTCCCGGGTGTTCCGGAGCCTCACCGGCACCTCGCCGGGACGCTTCCTGTCCGCGATCCGGCTGCACAAGGCGAAGAACCTGCTGCTCCGGACCCCACTGAGCGTCACCGACATCTCCTACCAAGTGGGTTACAACAGCCTCGGTACCTTCACCAGCCGCTTCACCCGCAGCGTCGGGCTCTCCCCGGGCCGCTACCGGACGCTGGCGAGAGCGGGCATGCCGCGGGAGCCGGGCGCCTTCCGCTCGGCGGCCTCCCACCGGCCGTGCGCGGTGCGGGGCGTGGTCGGCGTCCCGGACGTGGGGCTGCCGACCCGGATCTACGTGGCGGCGTTCAGCGACCCGATCGTCCAGGGCGAACCGGTCGCCTGCGACGTTCTGGACGGGCCGGGGGCCTTCCGGCTGGACGGCGTCGCGGAGGGGGTGTGGCACCTGCGGGCCGCGGTGGTCGCGATGCGCGACGTCGAGCCGCTGCCCTGGAACCGCCGGCCGCTGTTCATCGGGGCGAGCCGCCCCTTGACGGTCCGGGCCGGACAGGAGATCGATGTCGACCTGGAGACCCGTGGGTTCTGCCCGTTCGACCTGCCGATCCTGCTCGCCCTGCCCGAACTCGACTGCTGGCAGCTGCCCCAGCCGCAACTGGTGGCCCGGACCCTCGGCTGAGGCCGGTCCGTCCGGAGCGGGGCGACCCGCCCGTGACCGGGGCCCCGGACGCGCCGGGGCCCCGGTCATCGGCGTGTCCGCCCGGCCGCTCGACCGGCCGGGCGGACACCTCGGTGACCGGGGCCGCCCGCACGTCTCATCCGTGGCGCGGCTCCCAGCGGAACAGCCGCCGCCCCAGCACCGCGGCCCCGGCCGTCCAGGCCGCCACCAGCAGCAGCGAGCCGGCCGCGTGCTGCCAGCCGTGCAGCAGGTCGATCCGCGCGAGCGCGCCGCCGGACCAGGTCTCGGCGCCGAACGGGCGGCCGAACCAGGCCGTCCGCAGCGTCTCCACCACCGGCGCCAGCGGCAGGTTGTGGGCGGGCCCCTGCAGCCAGTGCGGCATCGAGCTGAGCGGTGCCACCACGCCGCTGCCGAACATGCAGACCAGCAGCACCGGGGTGGCGACCATCGGGGCCGCCTCGGCGCTCCGGGTCAGCCCGGACAGTGCCACCGCCAGCACCGCGAAGAGCAGGTAGCCGGCCACCAGGGTGAGGGCGAACAGCAGCGGGTCGGCGGGCAGCGGCGCCCCGAACCAGCCCACCGAGAGGCCGCCCAGCAGCAGCACCTGCAGCAGCACCACCGCGCCGGCCGCGCCGAACTGCCCGGCGAAGATCGCCGTCGCCGGGACCTCGGTGCCGCGCAGCCGCTTGAGCACCAGGTCGTCGCGGCGCGCGACCACGCCGTTCAGCAGGTTGATGAACGAGGTGACCAGCGCGAAGCCGATGAACCCGACGGTGCTGTACGCGGCCGCGTTCACCCCGCCGATCTCCTTGTCCCGCAGCGGCGCCGCCACCACCAGGTTCAGCAGCACCGGCAGCAGGAAGCCGATGAAGGTGGAGCGCCGGTTGCGCCAGAACACCCGCCAGGAGAGCAGGAACTGGCCGCGCGCGTACTGCGGCCAGCCGAGCTCCCGGCGCCGCTCGGCCGCCGGGCCCGGCCGCTTCGCCGCCCGGCTCCCCGTCGCCGTCCTGGCCGCCGCACCGCCTCTGTTGTCGCCCCTGCCGTCGCCGGCGCCACCGGTGAGCACGCCGGTGATCACGCCGCGGTCGGTCGCACTGCGGTCGGTCGCGCTGCTGTCGGTCGCGCTGCTCATCGGGATCCCGCCCTCTCGTGTGCCAGCTCCAGGAAGACGTCCTCCAGCGAGGCGTTGCGCGCCTCGATGCCGTCCAGCTCCACCGACCTGCTCGCCGCCCAGCCGTGCAGCACGGCCAGGGCCGGCGCGGTGCGGGCCGCCGTGTAGACCACGACGCCGTCCTCCACCGCCGGTGACTCGCCCAGCACGGTGGGCAGTTGGGCGGCAGTCAGGCCGGCCGGCAGCGGGAAGGTGATCCGGGTGCGGTGCCCGGAGAGCACCTCCTGGACCGTTCCGACCGCGGCCAGCCGGCCCCGGTCCATGATGGCCACCCGGTCGGCCAGCTGCTGGGCCTCCTCCAGGTAGTGGGTGGTCAGCAGGACGGTGGTGCCGGCCGCCCGGAGGTCCTGCACCAGACGCCAGGTGATCCGCCGGGCCTCCGGGTCCATGCCGGTGGTCGGCTCGTCCAGGAACAGCAGCTCCGGTGCGTTCAGCACCGCCAACGCCAGGTCCAGGCGCCGCCGTTCGCCGCCGGACAGCTGCGCGACCCGGGTGCCGGCCCGCTCGGTGAGGCCCACCTGGCCGAGCACCTCGGCGGCGGGGCGGGCCCCGGACAGGAAGGAGCGCCAGGCGTCGACCGTCTCCCCGACGGTCAACTCCTTGAAGAAGCCGCCCTCCTGGAGCATCACCCCGGTCCGGCGCCGGACCAGGGTGCCCCGGGCGTACGGATCCCTCCCCAGTACCCGGACGGTGCCCGAGCTCGGCGGGCGGTACCCCTCCAGCACCTCCAGGGTGGTCGTCTTGCCGGCGCCGTTGGTGCCCAGCAGGGCGAACAGCTCGCCCCGCGCGACCGTGAAGGAAATTCCCCGGACGGCTTCGTAATCGCCGTAGCTGCGGTGCAGGTCCCGCACCTCCACGGCCGGTGTCCCGGGAATTCCCGGGCCTGTGGTGAGTGTCATGGAATACAGCGTGACCTGCGCCCACCGATGAACGCAAGAGAGGGCATCAGTGCATGTCAGATGGGGTGCAAAATGTCATGGATCAGGGTGTGGCATTTTGTAGAGGGGAATTCCTGACATCCCCTACTGACGAACTCCTCTGCCCCGGGTGCATAGTTTTCTCATCGCCACCAGCGAGCCGGAGAAAAAGCCGGAAAGCGAAATGGCGCCGAAGGTGACCAGCCCCGCCGGGGCCGGCGCCTCACCCGGAGGGAGACCATCATGGCCGACAACGAGATCACCTCGAACGAGCAGTTCGACATCGAGATCGAGGAGCTGGACACCGTCAACGGTGGCATCAGCGTCAGCTCGCTGGCCTGCGCCGCCTGCCCCGTCTCCAGCTTCTCCTCCGTGTCCAACGCGGCCGCCGAGACCGCCGCGGAGTAACGGGTCCTGTGCCGCGGTGGTTCCGTCAAGGCGGGGCCATCGCGGCACCCCTGTTTCCGCCCCCCGCACCGCACCGGGGCGGGCCCCCGGCCGACCTGGCGCCGGGCATCGCCCCCGTCGGGCGGGACGCCGACACCCTTCCGAACACCAGAAGTTAAGGAGAGCCGGGCCATGGAGAGCCTCCGGCACGAGCTCGCGCGGTTCATCCAGCAGCCCGCCGCGCAGCAGGACCCACCCGCGCTCTACCGCCGGCTGCTGGCCGAGGCGCCGGTGCTCGACCTCGGCCGGGTCCACGTGGTCTCCGGCTACCAGGAGATCGTCACCGTCCTCATGCACCCGGGCACCGCCGTCGACCCGACCGCCGTCGGCCTGCCCAGGGCCGGCTCCACCGCGCTCGCCCGGATCGTCAACCGGATGCTCCCGATGCGCGACGGCGCCGACCACACCCGGCTGAAGCGGCTGGCCACCACGGCCTTCAGTGCCCGCCGGCTGGAGCAGATGCGGGCCCGCATCGAGTCCACCGCCGCCCGGCTGCTGGACCCGCTGCTCGCGGCCGGCTCCTTCGACGTGGTCGCCGACCTCGCCGTGCCGCTGCCGGTGGCCGTCTCCTGCGCCATCCTCGACATCCCCGACTCCGAGCAGGACCGCGTCACCGGCTGGGCGCAGCTGGTCGCCCGCTCGCTGCTGGACGACTTCGGTGAGCAGGCGGACCCGGCGCACATCGCCGCGCTGGACGCCGAGTTCGACGAGTTCCGTGCCTATGTGGAGGAGCTCTGCGCGGCCCGCGCGGCCGCCCCCGGCGACGACCTGATCAGCCGGCTCACGGTGGCCCGGGCCGACGGCCGGCTGGACCACGACGACCTGCTCGCCTTCGTGGTGATGCTGCTCGCCAACGGGCTGGAGACGCTGACCTCCGGCCTCGCCCTGGCCGTCTGGCAGCTGCTGCGCGAGCCTGCCCTCGCCGAGCTGCTGCGGGCCCGGCCCGAGCGCGCGGAGGCGGTGTTCGACGAGGCCCAACGGCTAGGCAGCCCGGTGCGCGCCAGCGCCCGCGCCCTCACCGGCGAGGTCGCCGTCGGCGGCACGGTGATCCCGGCCGGGCGGGTGGCGCTGCTGCTCTACGCGGCGGCCAACCGCGACCCGCGCCGGTTCGCCGAGCCGGACCGCTTCGACCCGGACCGGGCCGAGCTGCGCCATCTGGCGTTCGGCCACGGCGCGCACCACTGCCTGGGCGCCCCGCTGTCGCTGATGGCGGGCGCCGCCGTGCTGCGCGGCCTGGCGCGGGCGGGGGAGACCCGCGAGCTGAGCACGCCGCTGACGCCGGACACCGTGCCGTGGAGCACCCAGTTCGTCTTCGGCGGGATGCGGGAGCTGCCGCTGCGCTGCCCGCCGAGGGCCGGGGGCGGCCCGGACCTCGCCGGACCTGACGTGCCGGGCCGCCTCGCGGAGCCCGCCGGCCTGGCAGGGGCGGTGCGCGGATGAGCGGTGCGGCGACCAGGAGGCGACCGGGCCGCCCGCCCGCGAAGGCCCGGCCGGGCGACCGCCCGGCGGACGGCGCCACCCCGGGCCTGGACGCGCCCGAGCAGGACGCGTCCGAGCAGGACACACCCGAGCACGACACACCCGAGCACCACACACCGAGGGACGGCACACCGGGCCCGCGACGGAGATCGGACGGCGGGACGAGCGTGAGCGTATCGACCGAGGTGCACGCCCCAGGGGCCGCCGACGCCACCGGCACCGCGGCGGAAGGCACCACCCGCGCCACCGCACCCGCGTCCGCACCCCGCGGCGCCGCCGTCCTGGAACCCGGGCTGGACCGTCCGGTCGGACTGGTCGGCGCGCGGCTGTGGGCCGCCGCCGCCGCGCTGCTGCTGGTGGTCGGCGCGGGCACCGGCTGGGCGCTGTTCGGCACCCTGCCGCACACCCAGGCCCTGCCCGCGCTGCTCGCGCACGGCAGGGCGCCGGAGACCGTCCGGGCCGACCGGGCGGGCGCGCTGCTCGCGTACCGGGTCGCGCCCGGCCAGCGGGTGGCCCAGGGCCAGCCGCTGGCGCTGCTCCGGACCGCCGACGGGACGGAGGTCGCGGTGCCGGCGCCCGAGGACGGGACGGTCACCTCGCTGCTCTCCGCCCCCGGCGCGGAACTCACACCGGGCGCCGCCGTCGCCTCGCTGGACGCCGGCGGACAGCCCCGTACCGTGCGGCTGTTCGCCACCACGCTCAAGCAGGCCGGCCTGCTGGCACCCGGCCGGACGGTCCTCGTCCCGGTGCCCGGGAAGGGCGTCGTCCGGGCGACCGTCACCGCGGTGGACCCGCTGCCGGTCCGGGCCGACTCGCTGGGCGGGAGCTTCACCGTCCCGCTGCCGGGCCTGCCCGCCGGGGACGCCCCGGTGTGGACGGCCTACGCCCTGCTGCCGGACGCCGGGAGCCCGTCGGCCGGGCCGGTGCCGCTGACGGTCTCGCTCGATCTCGGCGCCCGCCACCCGTACCAGGCCGTGTTCGGAACGGGGGCCAAGCGGTGAGCCTCGACGTCCGGGAGAACGCGGCGCCCGCCGCCGCGGGGAAGACGGAGAAGACGGAGAACGCGGAGCAGGCCGGGGAGGCTTCGCACGGATCGGCGCGACAGCGGCCGGACCGCACCCGGCGCCCGCGGGCCCGCCGCTACCTACGCACCCCGGTGGTGCCGCAGATGGAGGAGCAGGACTGCGGGGCGGCCTGCCTCGCGGTGGTGCTCGGCGCGTTCGGCCGGCGGGTGACCCTGCACGAGGCCTCGCGGTCCTGCGGGGTGAGCCGGGACGGCGTCAGCGCCGCGGCGGTCGCCCGGGCGGCCGGCCGGTACGGGCTGCTGGCGCGGGGACGCCGGGTGGTCCGCGGGGAGGGGCGGCTGCTCGGGCTGGAGCAGGTGCCGGTGCCGTCGATGGTGCTGGTCACCGGCCCGCACTTCGCGGTCTTCGAGGGCGTCAAGCGGGGCCGGGTGCACGTCAACGACCCCTCGCTGGGCACCTATTCGGCGACCCCGGCGGAGTTCTGGGACTCCTTCGCCGGCATCGCGGTCGGCTTCGAGCCCGGGCCGGACTTCGAGCCGGGCGGCCGGCGGTTCCCGCTGCTGCGGGCGCTGACCGCGCGGATGCGCCCGTTCGCCGGGCCGCTGCTGCTGGCCGTGCTGCTCGCGGTGCTGCTGGCGGTGCCGGGCGTCGCGGCGGCCTTCCTGCTGCGGGCCTACCTGGCCTCGGTGGTGCTGGGCGGCTCGACCGCCTGGGCGCTGCCGCTCACCCTGACCGCCGCCGTGGTCGCCGCCACCGTGCTGCTCGGCACCTGGCTCCAGCAGAGCCTGGTCAACCGGGTGCTGGAGGCGATGGCGGCCCGCGCCTCGGCCGGGTTCCTGTGGCGGATGCTGAGACTGCCCGGATCGTTCTTCCACCGCCGCCAGCTCGGCGGCCTGGTGACCCGGGTGCAGATGAACGACGGCCTCGCCATGCTGCTGTCGCACCGCTCGGCCGGCGCCGCCGCCTCGGTGGCCTCGGCCGCCGTGCACCTGAGCGCGCTGGTCTGGCTGGAGCCGCGGCTGGCGGCCGTGCCGGTGGTGGTGGCGGTGCTGGACGTGCTGGCCCTGCGGGTCGCCGAGCGGCGCCGCGGCGGGCTGGTGCACCGGATGCACGCCGAGCAGTACAAGCGCGACGGGGTGGCCTTCGCCGGGGTGTCGGCGATCGAGACGCTGAAGGCGGAGGGCGCGGAGGACTCGTTCTTCCGCTCCTGGGCGGGCTGGCAGGCCCGGGCGATGGAGACCGGGCAGCGGGTGACCTCGGCGGTGATCGTGCCGCTGTCGCTGCCCGGCGCGCTCAACTCGGCGGCCACCGCGACCGTGGTGGTGGCGGGCACCTCGCTGCTGATCGGCGGTTCGCTGTCGGCCGGCACCCTGCTGGCCTTCCTGCTGCTGCTGAACGGGTTCCTCCTGCCGGTCGGGCAACTGGTCGGCACGGGTTCGGAGTTCTCGATGGCCAGGGCGCAGAACGCGCTGCTGGAGGACGTCGAGAGCACCGAGCCGGACCCGTACCTGACGCCCGTCCTGGACGCCCCGGATCCCGAATCCGGTGACCAGGAGGCCGGACTGACCGGCGAGTTGGAGCTACGGGAGGTCTCCTTCGGCTACGACCCCAACCGCCCGCCCGCGCTCTCCGGGATCTCGCTGCGGATCCGCCCGGGGGAGTGGGTGGCCGTGGTGGGTGGCAGCGGCAGCGGCAAGTCGACGGTGGCCAGGATCGCGGCAGGGGTGCTGCGCCCGTGGGGCGGCGAGGTGCTGCTGGACGGCCGGCCGCGCGACGACTGGCACCGGGCCGTGGTGACCGGCCAGGTCGCCTATGTGGAGCAGCAGTTGAGGCTCTTCGAGGGCACCGTCCGGGAGAACCTCACGCTCTGGAACCCGGCCGTCGGCGAGGACGCCCTGCGGCGCGCGCTGGACGACGCGGAGGCCGCCGGACTGGTGGCCCGCCGCGGCGGGCTGGACGGCGGGCGGATCGAGGAGGACGCCCGCAACCTCTCCGGCGGGGAGCGCCAGCGGCTCGAACTGGCCCGCGCGCTCGCCCTCGACCCGGCCCTGCTGGTGCTGGACGAGGCCACCTCCGCGCTGGACGCGCACACCGAGGCCGCCGTCAACGAGAACCTGCGGCGCCGGGGCACCACCTGCCTGGTGCTGGCCCACCGGCTCAGCACCATCCAGGCCGCCGACCGGGTGCTGGTGCTGGCGGGCGGCCGGATCGTCCAGCAGGGCACGCCGGCCGAACTGGCCGCCGTCCCCGGCCCGTACCGCGCGCTGCTGGCCGAGAAGGCGCCGGCCGCGGACCCGACCGCACGTCCCGTCGAGCAGAAGAAGGAGGAGAACGCATGAGCGCCACGGCGACCCGGCCGGTGACCCCGGTGGCGACGACCGCCGCCGCCACCGCCGAGGCCAACCGATCGGCCCTGGCGGCCGCCGTGGGCGCGCTGCACGCCGGCCGGGGGCGGGCGTCCGCCGCCCGGCCCGCCCCCTCGCACCCGGCCGAGCAGGCCCGCGCCGTGCTGCTGGCGCTGGGCCTGGCCGGCGAGGCCGGCCAGCAGGGGGCCGAACTCCCGCCCGCCGTGCGGAACTCCCGTGACCCGCTGACCGTACTGCTGCGGTCGGCCGGGGTGCGGTACCGCCCGGTGACGCTGCCCGTGGGGGCGGACGGCGGTGGGGACCCGACCGGGACGGCCGGCCCGATGGTGGGGTTCGCGGCGGACGACGGCCGCCCGGTCGCCCTGGTGCCGCGCCCGGGCGGCGGCCACCGCCGGGTCGACCCGGCGGGCGCCGGCCCGGCCACCCTGCGGACCGGGGCGCTGCTGCTCTACCGGCCGCTGCCCGCGGGGGACCTGGCACCGGCGGATCTCGCCCGCTTCGTGCTCTCGGTCCCGGGGGCCCGGCTGGACCTGGGCCGGCTGGCCGTGGCCGGTCTGCTGTCCGCGCTGCTCGGGCTGCTGATCCCGCTGAGCACGGGGGTGCTGCTGCCGAACCTGCTGGCGGCGGACCGGCACCCGGTCCGCTGGCTGGCGGTGCTGCTGGGCTCCGCGGTGCTGGCGTCCTGGCTGCTGGTGATCGTCCGCAACACCGCCGCCGTCCGGCTGACCGGGCGGGTGCAGAGCGCGCTGGAACCGGCCGTCTGGGACCGTCTGCTCGGTCACGACGCCCGTTTCTTCCGCGACTTCACCACGGGTGACCTGGTGCACCGCGCCAACGCGGTCGCCCAGGCCCGGCAGGCGCTGTCCGAGGTGCTGGTCGGCGCGGTGCTGGGGGCGGTGTTCGCCACCTCGGGGCTCACCGTCCTGCTGCTGGTGGACCCCTGGCTCGGCGGGCTGCTGCTGCTCGCCGTGCTGGCGGTGACCGGGCTGCTGCTTCTGCTCGGTCGCCGCCGCCAGCGTCACGAGAGCACGGTGTTCGAACTGCACGGCCGGCTGCACGGCGTGCTGTACGGGCTGCTGCTCGGCATCGACAAGATCCAGACGGCGGGCCGGGAGATCCAGGCCTTCGCCCGCTGGGCGGTGCCGTTCGCCGAGCAGAAGCGGGCCGACGCCGCCGCCCAGCGGGCCGACGCCGCGGCCGGCGCCCTCACCGCCGCCCTCCAGCCGCTGCTGCTGGCGGTGCTGCTGGCAGGGGCGACGGCCGCCGGTTCGACACCCTCCGGGCACCTGATGGCGGCCGGTGTGGCGGCCGGCCAGGTCGCCATGGCCCTCGGCCAGGTCACCCACGCCGCCGCCAGTGCCTACGGCATCGCGCCGGTGCTGGACCGGATCCGGCCGATCCTGGCCGAGGTCCGGCCGGTGGACGGCCCGCAGCAGCTCACCGACCCCGGGGAGCTGCGCGGGGCGGTCGCCCTGGACCAGGTGACCTTCCGCTACCCGGGAACGGCCGCGCCCGCGCTCGACGGCGTCTCGCTGCACGCCGGGCCGGGCGAACTGGTCGCGGTGGTCGGCCCGTCCGGGGCCGGCAAGTCCACCCTGGTACGGCTGCTGCTCGGCTTCGAACGGCCGGAGTCCGGCGCCGTCCGGTACGACGGGCGGGACCTGGCCGGCCTGGACGCCCGGCTGGTGCGGCGCCAGCTGGGCGCCGTCCTGCAGCACGGCCGGATGCTGCGCGGCTCGCTGCTGGAGAACCTGGCCGGCACCGACACCGACGTCACCGAGGACCAGGTCTGGGAGGCCGCCGAACTGGCCGGCATCGCCGGGGAGCTGCGCCGGCTGCCGCTCGGCCTCGGCACCCGGGTGGGGGAGGACGCCCAGGGTTTCTCGGGCGGCCAGGTGCAGCGCCTGCTGCTGGCGCGCGCACTGGTCCGACGGCCCGCCGTCCTGCTGCTGGACGAGGCCACCTCCGCCCTGGACAACGCGACCCAGCTGCGGGTCGCCGAGGCCGTCGCGGGGCTGGACCGCACCCGCGTGGTGATCGCCCACCGACTGAGCACCATCCGCACCGCCGACCGTATCCACGTGCTCTCCGGCGGCCGCCTGACGGCCTCCGGCACCTACGACGAACTACTCGGCCACGACCCGCTGTTCACCCGACTCGCCCGACTCCAGGAGATGTGAGATGCCGCTCGACCTGCAGACCTGGCTCCGCCCCGTCGACGGCGCCACCGCCCCGGCCGACGGCCACCCCGGCACCGAGGACCCGGCCCCCGCCGCCGAGCTGCTGCTGCCCGGCCCGGCCCGCGGCGACGAACGGCTGCGCGCCCTGGTCGCCGCCGCCGCCCCGTTCGACGAACGGGCCGCCGCCCGACCGGACGGCAGCGCCTTCTTCGCCCCCGACCCGGACGAGGACCGCCGCGCCCGCGGCGCCGCGGTCGACACCTGGCTGCGCCGGGCCGGCGGCCAGCACGGCGGCGCCGCCGTCCTGCTGGAGCACTTCGCCGAGACCGGCCGCCCGCTCGGCGAGGGCCTGCGCGGCGTCGTGCTCGCCGACCCGGCGAGGCTGCCCGGCTGGGCACTGGTGCTGGCCGCCTTCCTGCGGACCCTGCCGGTCGCCCCCGGCCCCGGGACCGCCGGGCCCGGCGCCCTCACCGCCGCCTTCGCCGCGGCCGCCGACGCGCTGCTGCCGCACGGCGACGGCGGCATCCTGGGCGTCCCGGTCACCGAGCGGGCCCGCGCCGACCTGGCCGGCACCCTGGTCGCCCGGCTCACCGAGGCGTGCAACCTCTCGTTCTGCCACGAGCTGCAGGCCGCCACCGGCCGCCCGCGCGCCACCGACTGGGACACCGCCGGCGGCCTGGACACCTCCCAGGAGGGCTGGCTGGCCCGGCTGGAGCGGCTGCCCGCGCTGGCGTACCTGGTCGGCACGGTCTGCCGGCAGTGGCAGCACGTGCAGACCGAGCTGTTCGCCCGGCTCGCCGCCGACCGCTCGCTGCTGGTCGAGCGGATGTGGCAGGGGGAGGACCCGGGCGCGCTGGAGTCGGTCCGCGGCGACGCGGGCGACCGGCACGCCGGTGGGCGCTCGGTGTCGCTGCTGCACTTCGCCGGCGGCCGGGCCGTGGTCTACAAGCCGAAGGACATGCGGCACGCCACCGCCTACCTGGACCTGGTCCGCCGGCTCAACGCCGAGCTGTCGCTGGACCTCCCGGTGCGCACGGTGCTGGTCCGCAGCGACCGCGGCGACGACGGCCACGCCGCCTCGCTGGCCGCCGACTGCGACAGCGACTACGGCTGGGAGGAGCTCGTCCCGCACCGTCCGGTGGCCGACCGCGGCGGCTTCGCCCGGTTCTACCGCCGGCTCGGCATGACCGTCCGGCTGGTGCAGCTGCTGGAGGGCCGCGACCTGTGGGCCGACAACCTGCTCGCGGACGGCGAGCACCCGGCGCTGATCGACCTGGAGTGCCTGCTCTACCCGCGGGTGCAGACGCCGCCCGCGATCAGCCCCGAGCACCACGGCCTGCTGGACGACCTGGAGTCCACCGTGGTGCGGACCGCGATGGCGTTCCAGCCCTGGACCCCGGCCAAGCAGAAGCACGCCCTGGACATCGGCTGCCTGTCCCGGATCGGCGGCCTGGAGGTCGCCCCCGGGGTGCCCGCCCTGCCGCTGCCGCCCTACCGCCCGGTGCTGCGCACCGAAGACGGAGCCACCGAGGCCGCCGACCCGTGGGAGTACACCGACGAGGTCGTCGAGGGCTACCGCGAGATGCACCGGGCGCTGTACCGACTGCGCGAGGAACTCGCCTCTCCCGAGGGCCCGTTGGCGGCATTCCGGGGGATCTGGGTGCGCTACATCTGGCGCCACACCTGGGACGGCTACAAGATCCTCTCGGCCTCCACCAGCCCGCTCGCGCTGGACAGCGGCGCGACCCGCGAGACGGTGATCGCCGGCGCGCTGCAGGGCGCCACCACCGCCCTGGCCGGCGACGGCGACCGCGGTGACCTGCTGGAGGTGGTGCTCGCCGAACTCGACTCCTTCCGGCTGCTGGACATCCCCTTCTTCCGCTCGCTCACCTCCTCCTCCTCGGTCTTCACCGCCGACGGCCGGGAGATCCCCGGCCACTTCCGCGGCACCGGCTGGCAGCGCCTGCAGCAGCGGGTCGCCGAGCTCGACGACTTCGACCTGGACGCGCACCTGGCCGTCCTCAGCGGCTGCGTGGACGCGGCCCGCGGCGGCACCGAGCGCCCCGCCCCCGCCGCCGCCCGCACCGCCCGGGCCACCGTGCCGACCGGCGCGGACCTGCTCGGCCACGCGGTGCGGATCGGCGACCGGATCCTCGCCCACCGGCGCGGCAGCGGCTGGCTCGGCCAGAGCTGGTACCCCGGCACCGGCCTGCGCCAGGTCGAGGTGCTCAGCGCCGACCTGGTCACCGGCACCCCCGGCCTGGCCGTGCTGTTCGCCGAACTCTGGGCCGCCACCGGCGAACCCCGGTTCCACCGCGCCGCCCACCGCACCCTGACCGCCGCCGCCCGGCTGATCGACCCGGCCGCCCCGCGGGCCTTCGCCTTCGCCGCCGACACCCGGCTGGCCGGCGGCACGCCCGTCCCCGGCGGCTTCGCCGGCCCCGGCTCGCTCATCCACGCCCTCGCCCGGGCCGGCAGCCTGCTCGGCTCGCCCGAACTCCTCGCCTCCGCCCAGGCGCTGGTGCCCGGCGCGCTCGGCGTGGCGGCCGCCGCACCGGCCCGCCCGGGCCGCCCGGTGCGCACCCCGCACCCGGACACCCCGCTCGGCAGCGCCGGCCTGCTGCTCAACCTGCTCCGGCTGCGCCGGGCCACCGGCCCCGGCCACGCCCCCACCGAGGAGGGCATCCGGACGCTGGCCGCCGCCGCCCTCGACCACCTGGTCGCCGACCGGGGCGCCGACGGCGAGAACGAGGCCGACAACGGCTTCCTCGACCTCGTCCCGTCCGGCGCCGACTCGGTCGCCGCCGCCCTGGCCCGGACCGTCGCCGAGGCACCCGCCCTGCTGGCCAGCGCCGACGCCGTCCGGGAGCGGCTGCGCGGCCACCGCTTCGCCACCGCCACCCGGGCCGGGCGGCTCGCCTGCCTGGACACCGCCGTCGCGCTCGGCGCCGGCATCGTCGACCCCGCCGAACTCGGCGCGCTCACCCCGCCGGTGGGAGCCCGGCAGATCACCGGCCGGAGCACCAGGGACTTGGTCGCCACCGCCGGCGAGGCGCTCACCGCCGCCGAGGCCGGGCTGCTGCACACCCTGCCCGAAGCCTCCGACTCGGCCCTGCCCGGCCCGTTCTACGACGGCCGGGAGGCCGCCGCCCTGCTGGTCGGCGAGCTGATCGCCCGCCACGACGCCACCGGCGGCTGGTACTCCGACCGGGCCGCGGACGACCGGATCAACCTCGGCGCGCTGGACGGCTCGGCCGCCGTCGGCCTGCTGCTGCTGCGCCTGCTGGACCCCGCCACCGCCCCGCTCGCCACCCTGCGCTGACCGCCGCACCAGAACCCGAGGGACCGCCATGTCCGACAAACCCACGATCGGCTTCAAGCGTCACTACACCCCGTACGTCGTCGACGGCGAGGCCGTCTACCTGGTCTCCGAGCGCGGTGTCTCGGTGGTCGACGGCAAGCTCGCCCAGGCCCTCGCCCCGCTGCTGGACGGCACCCGCACCGCCGAGCAGATCGGCCAGGCCCTGCACGGCACCGTCCCCGCCGACAAGGTGGCCACCGCCGTCGACCGGCTGCAGGCCGGCGGCTACCTGGCCCCCTCCGGCCGGGCCGAGGACCGGGCCGGCGCCGCGTACTTCGAGATGGCCGGCCTGGACGGCGACGCCGCGGCCGGGGCGCTGCGCACCGCCCGCGCCCGGGTCGAGGTCTACGGCGACCTGGACCCGCGGCCCTTCCTCGCCGCGCTCGCCGCCGCCGGCGTCACCGCCGACCCGGACGCCGAGTTCACCGTCGCCCTCACCGAGGACTACCTGCACCCCGGCCTCGCCGAACGCGACCGGCAGGCCCGGGAGAGCGGCCGCCCCTGGCTGCTGGCCCGCCCGGTCGGCTCGATCCTCTGGGTCGGCCCGGTCTTCGTCCCCGGTCCGGCCGGCGACACCGCCGCCACCGGCTGCTGGCACTGCCTCTCGCACCGCCTGTCCGCCAACCGGCAGTCGCTCAGCTACCTGCAGCACCGGCTCGGCCAGGACGAGCCGATCTCCACCGCCGGCGCCCACCTGGCACCCACCCTCGGCACCGGCGTGCAGCTCGCCGCGCTGGAGGCCGCCAAGTGGCTGGCCGGGGTCCGGCCGGCCGAGCCGGTGGTGCTCACCCTCGACACCGTCCTGCTGGAGACCGAGCGCCACCGTCTGGTGCGCCGCCCGCAGTGCGGCGCCTGCGGCGACGAGGGCATCATGGCGGAGCGCCAGCTGGCCCCGGTGCGGTTCGAGAGCCGCCCCAAGGTGTTCACCGCCGACGGCGGTCACCGCTCCGCCTCGCCGGAGGACATGCTGGAGCGCTACCGCCCCCAGCTCTCCCCGGTCACCGGCGTGGTGACCTCGCTGGTGCCCGCCGCCCGCACCCCCACCGGACTGCGGGTGTACGTCTCCGGGCAGAACCTGTCCCGGCAGAGCGGCGACCTGCGCCAGCTGCGCACCGGCCTGCGCTCGGTCAGCTGCGGCAAGGGCCGCACCGACGTCCAGGCCCGGGCCAGCGCGCTCGGCGAGGCGATGGAGCGCTACTCCGGGGTCTTCCAGGGCGACGAGGCCCGGCGCCGGGCCACCATCGCCGAGCTGGGCGACGCCGCGATCCACCCCGCCACCAGCCTGCTCTACAGCGAGCGCCAGTTCGCCGAGCGGGGCCGTTGGAACGCCAGCCCGTCGATGTTCAACACCGTCCCCGAGCGGTTCCGCGAGGGCGACCGGATCGACTGGTCGCCGGCCTGGTCGCTCACCCAGCAGCGCACCCGCTGGCTGCCCACCATGTCCCTCTACTACGGCTACCGGCACCGGGACGGCTTCTTCGCGGCCGGCGACTCCAACGGCTGCGCGGCCGGCACCTCCTTCGAGGACGCGACCCTCCAGGGCTTCCTGGAGCTGGTCGAGCGGGACGCCGTCGCCCTCTGGTGGTACAACCGGGTCCAGCGGCCCGCGATCGACCTGGACGCCTTCGGCGACCCGTACATCGACCAGCTCCGCGAGGTCTACCGGGGGCTGCGCCGGGAGATCTGGGCGCTCGACCTCACCACCGACTTCGGCATCCCGGTGGTCGGGGCGTTCTCCCGCCGGACCGACAAGCCCACCGAGGACGTGCTGATCGCCTTCGGCGCGCACCTCGACCCGCACATCGCGCTCACCCGGGCGCTCACCGAGATGAACCAGTTCCTCGGCCCGGTCGCGGGCGACGCCGAGGGCCGGGTCAGCTACGCGGGCGCCGACCCGGAGCAGAAGCGGTGGTGGACCACCGCCACCGTGGCCAACCAGCCCTACCTGCTGCCCGACCCGGCCGCCCGCCCGGCCGGCCCGGCCCGCTGGGCGAAGCTGGCCGGCGACGACCTCGCCGAGGACGTGGCCCTCGCCCAGCGCCTGGTGGAGGAGCGGGGGATGGAGTTCCTGGTGCTCGACCAGACCCGCCCCGACATCGGCCTGCCGGTGGCGAAGGTGATCGTCCCCGGGATGCGGCACTTCTGGGCCCGCTTCGCGCCCGGCCGGCTGTACGACGTGCCGCTGGCCCTCGGCTGGCTCGACGCGCCGACGCCGGAGGAGGAGCTCAACCCCGTCCCGATCTTCATCTGACCACGCGCCGGGCCGCCGCCCCGCCGGCGGCGGCCCGCCCAGCCCGGAAAGAGGTACCCGATGACCGTGACCGAACAGCTGCCTCCCGACCTCGCCACCGAGGGCGGGGCCCCGCGCACGCTGCTGCGGCTGCGCCCCGAGGTGGTCGTCACCGCGCAGGGTGACGACCTGGAGCTCAGCCACCCCTGGGGCCGCCAGCGGGTGCACGCGCTCGGCGCCGAGACCGTCCAGCGGCTTGCCGCGCTCACCCACAGCCATCTCGACGTCGACGAACTCGCGGGCAGCGGACGTTTGTTCCACCTGCTGCAGCGATTCCCCTACCTGGTCACCACCACCCTCGCCGACCCGCTCGGCGAGCCGCTGGCGAGCGCGGTGCCGATCGCCCGCTCGGCCGGCCTGCCCGGGGTGGTCCGGCCGCCCGCCAGCGTGGTGCTGTCCCGCTTCGCGTATCTGCGCCGGCTGCCGGAGGAGCACGCCGGGGCCTGCGTGCTGGAGTCCCCGACGGCGCCGTTCCGGCTGACCCTGCACCAGCCGGCGGCGGGCGCGTTCGTGGCCGCGGTGACCGCCTCCCGTTCGGTGGCCGAGGCCGCGCTGCTGGCCGGGATCGGGCCGGCCGCCGGGCAGGCGCTGGCCGGGCTGCTGGCGGGCGCCGGGTTCCTGGACGACGGCGCGACCGGCGAGCCGCCGCTCTGGGACTTCCACGACCTGCTGTTCCACGCCCGCAGCCGGCCCGGCCGGCACGACTACCCGAGCGGCGGCGTCTTCGCCCACCCGGAGGTCGAGCAGCTGCCCGCGATCCCCGGCACCGGCGCCCGCGAGGACGGCACCGGCATCGACCTGCCCGTCCCCGACTGGGACGCGGTGCTGGCCCGCGACCCGGCGCTCAGCGAGGTGCTGGAGGGCCGCCGCTCGGTCCGCTCGTACGCGGAGACCCCGGTCACCCTGGACCAGTTGGGCGAACTGCTGTACCGGGTGGCCCGGGTCCGCCGGATCATCCCGGGCGACCCGTCCGACCCGCACGGCTACGACATCGTCGACCGTCCCTACCCGGCCGGCGGGGCGACCGGCGAACTGGAGGTCTACCTGTCGGTGGTGCGCTGCGACGGCCTGGTGCCGGGCGTCTACCGCTACGACGCGGCGGCCCACCGGCTGCGGCCGCGCCCGTTCGCCGGCCCGGGCGACGAGGCCGCGTTCCGCGAGCTGATGACGGCGGCCTGGCGGGCGACCGGCTGCACGGTGGACCCGCAGGTCCTGCTGACCGTCACCTCCCGGTTCGGCCGGCTGTCCTGGAAGTACAGCCAGATCGCGTACGCGCTGACGCTCAAGCACGTCGGCGTGGTCTACCAGACGCTGTACCTGGTGGCGACCGCGATGGGGCTGGCGCCGTGCGGGCTCGGCTCGGGCGACACCGACGCGGCGGCGCGCGCGCTCGGTCTGGACTGGACGGCGGAGTCCTCGGTCGGCGAGTTCCTGATCGGCAGCCGCCCGGCCGACGTGCCGCGCACCGCGCACCGGTTCACCGACATGGTGGCCCAGGCCAGGGAGGGCTGACCCGGCCGGAGCCGTCGGGACCGACGGTGACGCAGTGGGACGTGACGCGCCGGACCCGGCGTGCCGCGGACATGCCGGTGCCCCGCCGTGGAGTGGCGGGGCACCGGCATGTCCGGGTGGGTCCGGGTGGGTCCGGGTGGGTCCGGGCGGGACCCCTCAGAGCCAGCCGCGTTCGCGGGCGATCCGGATCGCGTCGCAGCGGTTGCGGCTGCGGGTCTTGGCGATCGCCGCCGAGACGTAGTTGCGGACCGTCCCGGGGGAGAGCGACAGCGCCGCCGCGACCTCGTTGATGGTGGCGCCGTCGGCCACGTGGCCGAGCACCGTGAGTTCGCGCGGGGTGAGCGGCACCCCGCCCGTCCGGACCACGTCCACCACCAGCCGCGGGTCGTACACCCGTCCGCCCCGGGCCAGTTCGCGGACCGCGGCGATCAGGGCGGCCGGCGGTACGTCCTTGAGCAGGACCCCGGCGACCCCGTCGGCGACCGCCCGTTGCAGGTCGGCGGTCCGCGGCTGGGCGGTGAGCAGGAGGACCGCGGTGCCCGGGGCCCGCTCGCGGATCATCGCGGCGGTGGCCGGACCGCCGGGCCCGGGCATGTCCGGGTCGAGGACGGCGACGGCCGGCCTGGTCCTGGCGGCCTCGGCGGCGGCCTCCTCGGCGGTCGGGGACTCGGCGACCACGGCGAGGTCGGCCTCCCGGTCGAGCAGGGCGCCGAGCCCGGAGCGGAACAGCTGGTGTCCGTCGGCGAGCAGCACGCTCACCGTGGCGGTCCCGCGGTCCGCGGCCGTGGCCTGGTGGTACAGGGGTTGGTCCAGGAGGGTGGTCATCCGGCTACCTCGGTGGCGTTGAAGTGTCGGGCGAGCGGGTGGGCCGGCGGGCCCGGTCGGATCAGCCCCAGCCCCAGGTGTCCTGCGGGCCGGTGGGCAGCGGGGAGGGGGTGGCGGTGGCGGCGGGCTGGTTGCCCGGCGTGACGGGCTGGCCGGCGGAGGCGGGCGTGCCCCCGGTGGCGCCGTCGGCGGTGAGGACGGTGGCGTGCGCCTGGCTCGGTCCCGCCAGGGTGACGGTGGCGGCGGTGCCGGTCAGGACGCTGAAACCCAGGGCGACAATCGTGATGAAACGGACCTTCTGCGACATGGGGGTGCCCGATCCTCTCGCGTTCGGCTACGTCCCGGGCTGCTTCCGGGACGCGGTGGTCTGCGGCGGCGGGGGCGGATGGTCGGTTCCGGGCCCCCTGCGAGGGGCTGCTGTCCCGGTGTCCGGTCCGTCGTTCCTGCCGACACCATGAGAGTGGCGGTCGACCGGTGTCCGTGTCAGCACCTGGAGCTGGCACCAGAGTGCCGTGACACCCTGAGGCCAGCTCCGGCCACCACGGCCGGACGCGCGAGGGGGCCGCTCCGACTGTCCTGACCTGCGCGGACGGCGGTCAGGGGTGACTGGGCAGCTCGTGCAGGCCCAGGGCGAGCCGGGAGTCGGCCTCGCAGTGCAGAAGGTGCCAGCCGCTGAGCGGCCCGTCCGGGTCGGTGAGTTCGCCCCAGGCGGTGCGCAGTCCGTCCTCGGCCTCCAGCAGGGTGCCGGCGGCGACGAACACCATCGCGTCCACGGCCCCGGGCGTGACCAGGATCCGTGCGTGGCTGAGCCGGGCCGGCCCGCGGAGCCCCCGCTCCAGTCCGTCCCGTACGGCGGGCGCCCCCGGCGGTCCGGGCAGCGGCCTGTCGCCCGGCGTCTCCAGGTGGACGCGAATCGCATACACAACTGCAAGACTGACGGATCGTCCGCTGTTCGTACGGCCGCGGGTGGTGTCAGGTCGCCGCCTGGCAGCAAGATGCCGCCCGCGGGGCGCCGCCGGGCGGGTGCGCCGGCGGGCCGGGAGGCGGCGCGGGTGTGCCGGGGGATGCCGGGCGGTGCCGCAGGGGCGCCGGGGGCGGCGGTGCGCGGGCGTCGCCCCGCTGTCAGGTCCTCTTCACAGTTCGTCCATCGGACCGCCGCGATTGTCCGCAAGACTGTTCTATGTTCGCTGATGTGACGATACGCTGACCGCCAGTCAGATCGACCGGTAGCATTCCGGTCACGGGGAGGGTGTGATGTGTCCCGCACTTCTGGTGGCGGACTGTTGAGCGGGCCCCAGCCGATCGGCCTCGACCCGTTCGGCGAAGCGGTGTACCGGACCATGCTCCTGCACCCCGAGCTGGACACCCAGGGCATCGCCGACCGGCTGGAGGCACCGGAGCCCGAGGTGCGGGCCGCGCTCGACCACCTCGCCGACCTGGCCCTCACCAGACCCACCGGGGCCGAGGACCGCTGGCGCGCGGTCAACCCCGAGCTCGGCCTGGCCACCCTGCTGGCCCGCCAGGAGGCCGAGGCGGCCCGGCGCCAGCAGGAGATCGAACGCAGCCGGGCCGCGATGGCCGGGCTGATCGCCGAGTACGCCAGCGTGCACGCGCCCGCCAATCAGTCGGGCATCGAGCTGATCGCCAGCCTGGGCGACGTCCGCGACCGGCTGGTCCAGCTCGCCTCCGACGCCGCCGTCGAGGTGCTCTCGCTGGCCCCCGGCGGCCCGCAGCCGCCGCAGGTGATGGAGGCCAGCCGGGCCCTGGACCAGGAGACCCTGGAGCGCGGCGTCCGGATGCGCACCGTCTACCAGGACAGCGTCCGCAACGACCCCGCCACCGTGCAGTACGCCCGCTGGCTGCACGGCCTCGGCGGCGCGGTGCGCACCCTGCCCACCCTCCCGCTGCGGATGATCCTGGTCGACAACGCCACCGCCATCGTGCCGATCGACCCGGAGGACCCGCGCAAGGGCGCCGTGCTGCTGCACAGCCCCGGCGTGATCGCCGCCCTGCGCGCCCTGTTCGAGCAGCTCTGGGACCAGGCCCGCCCGCTCGGGGAGCCCGTCCAGCGCGGCCCGCACGGGCTCACCGCCCAGGAGCGCGAGCTGCTGCGGCTGCTGGCCGAGGGCCTCACCGACGAGCGGGCCGGGCAGCGGCTCGGGGTCTCGCTGCGCACCATCCGCCGGATGATGGCCGACCTGATGGTCCGGATGGACGCGCGCAGCCGCTTCCAGGCCGGCATCCAGGTCGCCGCGCTCGGCTGGCTCGGCGAGACCACCCCGCGCTGACGCCGGACCCCCGCCCGACCGGACCCCCGCCCGACCGTCCCCGCGCCGGCCCGGCGTCCCGCGCCCGGCCGGGTACCCGGCCACCCGCGGCCCGGGTCACTCGAACAGCGCCTGCTGGACGGCCGTCGGCCCGCCCGCCCGGCCCGGTCCCTGCGGCCGGGTCAGCGGAACCCGCCGCATCGACCCCGGGCAGAGCACCAGCCGGCGGGACTCCTGCTTGTGGTCGACGACGGCGCCCAGCCCGATCGCCTCGACCGGTGCCACGGCGATCGGACGGCCGCACACCGGGCAGGGAACGCGGGGAAGTCTCATACCGCCATGGTGCGGGAGCCCACTGACAGAGGCGCGCAGTCGTCGCCCGGGCCCTCGCCGCCCGGCGGCTCCCGCCCGCGACGTCAGGACCCTTCCGGCTCCCCGGCCGCGCCGTCCAGGCAGTGCACCTCGACCCGTTGCACCAGGTTGACGGCGAACCCGCCCCGGTTCCACGGCTGGTCGAGCGGCTGGGTGTGCCCCTGCCCGTCGGTGGCCCGGGCGCTCAGCACGTGCCGGCCGGGGGCGGCCGTCCAGCGGTGCCGCCACCGGCGCCAGGCCCACGGGTGAGCGGCGTCCGGCGGGTCGAGCTCCGCGTCCTGCCAGCCGGCGCCCCCGTCCGTGCTGACCTCCACCCGCGCCACCGGGGCGTGGCCGGACCACGCCCGGCCCTCCAGCCGCACCTCGCCGGGCCGCACCACCCGGACCCTGGACATGAAGTCGGGGAAGCCCGGCGGCAGCAGCAGGGCGCGCGGCGCGATCCGGGTGACCGGTTCGCCGGGCTCCTCCGGCGACTGCCGGAGCCGGTAGGCGGTCGTCTGCTGGAACCCGGTGAACGGGCGGTCGGCCAGCGTGATGTCGCGCAGCCACTTCACGTGCGCCATCCCGTACCAGCCGGGCACCACCAGCCGCAGCGGGTGGCCGTGCTGCGGCGGCAGCGGCGCGCCGTTCATCGCGTACGCGACCAGCACCCCGGGATCGTCCCCGGCGGCCACGGCCAGCGGGAGGCCGCGCCGGTAGTCCTGCTCGACGCCGCGCTCGACACCGTGGTCGGCTCCGGTGAAGACCGCCTCCACCGCCGCCGGCCGGACGCCCGCCTCGGCCAGCAGCGCCCGCAGCGGCACCCCGGTCCACTCCGCGGTGCCCACCGCCTCGACCAGCCAGGGCTGGCTCACCGGGCGCGGGGACAGCAGGGCCCGCCCGTTGCCGGCGCACTCCATGGTGACCCGCCGGGTGACCGCGGGCCGGGCCCGCAGGGCGTCCAGGTCCAGCGTGAGCGGTTCGCGGACCTCGCCGCGGACGGTCAGCCGCCAGGTGTCCGGGTCCGCGGCCGGGATGTCGTAGTGGGTCAGCACGTAGTGCAGCCCGGGCGGGGTGACGTCGTAGCGCAGCGCCTCCAGCGGCAGCCCGTGGTTGCGGGCCGCGAGCGCGAGTTCCTCGACGGTGACGCCCTCCTCCGGCCCGGCCACCCGGGCGGGTGCGCTCACCTCGCCGAGCCGTGCCGCCATGCTTCCATTCTCGTCCCGCGGGCCGAACGGCGCCCGGGGAATCGCGGCGAAACGCGGACGATATCGGCCCTTGGCATCTTCTGGTGGTGAGCGGGCACCCAGGGGGCCCGCGCTGCGGTGCGCGCGCCGCTTGCAGCGTGCGGCCACGTACCCGAGAGAGGTCGTGCCGGATGGCATCTTCCCAGCTCAAGACCGGTTCGAGAGCCGACGCCACGGCGGCGGGCGGCTTCCGTGCGGTGGCTCCCGTACTCGCGCTCTGCTGGCTGTCGGTCTTCTTCGACGGCATGGACGTCAACATCTACGGCGCCGTGATGCCGTACATGCTCAAGGACCACGGCCTCGGCCTCACCACGGGCGTGGCCGGCACCATCGGCAGCTGGACCACCTTCGGGATGCTGATCGGCGCCCTCGTCGCGGGCAGCGTCACGGACTGGCTCGGGCGCCGCCCGCTGCTCACCGTCAGTGTGCTGCTGTTCTCCACCGGCTCGGCGGTCTGCGCGCTGGCGAACGGCGTGACCATGTTCGGGGCCGGCCGGTTCCTGGCCGGTCTCGGCCTCGGCGGGCTGATGCCGCTCTGCCTGGCGATGGTGATGGAGTTCGCGCCGAAGGGGAAGGTCGCGCTGGCCACCGGCGTACTGATGACCTCGTACCACTCGGGCGGGATGGCGGCCACCGGCCTGGGTCTGTCGATCGCGCCCTCGCACGGCTGGCGCTGGGTGTTCGCGGCGGGGGCCGCCCCGGCGCTGGTGGCGGTGCCGCTGCTGCTGCGCTTCCTGCCCGAGTCGCCGGCGGCGCTGCTGGCGGGCGGCCGGCGGGCCGCGGCGGACGCGGTGGCCGACCGGTACGGGCTGGCCCGCCCGGTGGCGCCGGAGGAGCGGGCGACGGGTGCCAGGGGCCGCTGGGAGTCGATCCTCGCGCTCTTCGGCCCGGGGTTCCGCTGGGCCACGCCGCTGCTGTGGGCGGCCTCCTTCTGCGGGCTGCTGCTGGTCTACGGGGTCAGCACCTGGCTTCCGCAGCTGATGCGGGCCTCGGGCTACGGCCTGACCGACTCGGTGACCTTCCTGCTGGTGGTCAACGCGGGCGGGATCGTCGGGATGCTCTTCGCGGGCCGGATCGCCGACCGCTTCGGCCCGGCCAGGATCTCCGGCCTGTTCTTCGCCTTCACCGCGGTCGGGGTGCTGCTGCTCAACTCGCACCTGCCGCTGGCCGCCACCTATGTGATGGTCGGCGTCACCGGTGTCTGGCTGTTCAGCGCCCAGACGATGGTCTACGCCGCCGCCAACGCGATCTACAGCTCGGACAAGCGGGCCACCGGCCTCGGCTGGGTCACCGGTGTCGGCCGGTTCGGCGCGGTGGTCGGGCCCTCGCTGGCTGGCAGCCTGGTCGCGGGGGGCCGGCAGGACCTCGGCTTCACCGCCTTCGCGGTGGCCGGTGTGCTCGGGGCCGTGCTGGTGACCCTGGCCCAGTTCGCCGCGCGGATCGGGGCGCGCCGTCCGGTGGTCGCGGCGGCGGTCTGACCTGCCGCCGGGCCCGCGCGGCCCGTGGGCCCGTCCGGCGCAGCCCGTTCCACGCAGCCCGTCCGCCCGGCCGGGCGGACGGCCGGGCGGACGGGGCCGGGGCGGCGGCGCCGGTGGTGACGTTCCGTCGGCCGGCCGGCACGTTCGGCGACGGCGGGCGGGTTCGGCCGGGCCGCCGCGGGGGAGAGGTCCGGTGGCAGACCCACTCCACCACCACCGGAGGAAAACCCTCATGACGGTCGATCACCGCCTCGTCGGCACCGGGCCGAACCGGGTCGTCGTCCTGCACGACTGGTTCGGCACCGCCGCGGGCTGGGGCCCGTTCCTGGAGTACCTGGACGGCTCCGCCTTCACCTACGCCTTCCTCGACTACCGGGGGTACGGCGAGCGGGCGGACGTGGCCGGCGACTACACCCTGGCGGAGATCGCCGGGGACGTGCTGGCGCTGGCCGACCAGCTCGGCTGGGAGCGGTTCTCGCTGGTCGGGCACTCGATGGGCGGCAAGGCGGCGCAGCGGGTGCTGGCCGAGGCGCCGCACCGGGTGCGCAAGCTGGCCGGCGTCGCGCCCGTGCCGGCCTCCGCGTACCCGCTGGAGGGCGACGCGTACGACCTGTTCCACGGGGCCGCCGAGCGGCCGGCCAACCGGCGGGCGATCCTCGACCTGGTCACGGGCAACCGGGCGGGCGGGGTCTGGCTGGACCGGATGACCGCGCAGTCCCTGGCGGTCAGCCGCAAGGAGGCCTTCGCCGCCTACCTGGACGACTGGACCACGCTGGACTTCGCCGCCAAGGTGGCCGGCAGCCGGCTGCCCGTGAAGGTCTTCGTGGGGGAGCACGACGTGGCGCTGAGCGAGCCCGTGATGCGGGCCACCTGGCTGGCCCACTACCCGGACGCCGAGCTGGAGACGCTGGCGGGCTCCGGTCACTACCCGATGTACGAGGTGCCGGTCGCGTTCGCGGCCGCGCTGGAGGGCTTCCTGGCCGGCTGACGCGTGGGGGCGGGCGGCGCGGGCCCGGGGGCGTGCTGGCCGGGGCGCCCGCGCAGACGAAGGCCCGCGCACACGTACGCCCGCCCCCTCCCCTCCACCCGGCGTTCGGGAGAGGGGAGGGGCGCGGACGTGGACGCGGGCGCGGGCGCTCCGGGCCGAGGTCAGGCCGGGTCGGACGGGCCGGTCGTCCGGACCCGGCGGGCGAGCCGGACCGCCCCGGCCACCGCCAGGGCCGTGCCGAGCGGGGCCGCACAGGCTCCCGCGTACTCCAGCAAGGGGCGCAGACGCGCCGGCGGGTCGAAGGCGGCGACCGTGATGAGGGGCATCAGCCAGGGCAGTGTCCCGAGCCCGACGCCCACGGCCCGGAGCAGGTCGGTCCGGCGGCCGGACAGCCGGCTCAGCAGGACCGGCGCCGTCACCGTGCCGAGCCAGATCGGCAGCAGGCCCAGCACGGTCAGCGGCATCTGCTGGGCCGCGTACCGACCGGCCGCGATCATGGGGACGGCGACGGCGAGCGCGAGTCCGGCCATCTCCCACCGGCCCCGCTGCGAGACGTCCACCAGTCCGGCCGGTGCGAGCAGCACCACCGTGCCGACCAGGGCCGTGCCGGCCATCTGCCCCGCCATGTACGGGTACAGCCCGCCCAGGCTCAGCACGCCGGCACCGAGCAGGGCGGCCGCCACCCCCACGATCCGGGCGGCCCGCCAACGGCCGGTCACGGCGATCCCGAGGGCGAGCAGCCACGGCACGGTGAGGGCCACCTGGAAGACCGCGGTCAGCACGGCGTAGCCGAGGCCGAGGTTCGGGTAGGGGTACCGGATCCGGTGGACCAGCTCGCGCAGCTCGGGCAGCAGGACGACCAGGGCGCAGCCGGCCGCGAGCGCGAGCGCGACCGGTGCCGCACCGGCCAGGACGCGACCGGCCGGGTCGGTGGGGCCGATCCGCAGCCGCAGCCGCAGGGCATGGGTGGCGAGGTCGCGGTACTCCCGGAGCACCGCACGCCGTGGCCGGCCCTCGGTGGCCTCGGCGAAGGTGCTGCAGATGTCGTCGCCGTGCGCGGAGCGGTACCGGGCGGGGTAGAGGCCGATCAGCAGACGGCCCGGCCGCGGGGCGCCGGGGCCGGTCGTGACGTCGTTCATGAGGTCGCTGTTCATGAGGTCGCTCCCGTCGGCCGCGGTCGCAGGGCGCCCAGCCGGCGTTCGGCCTCGGCGGCGGCGGCCCTGAGGCGCCTGGCCTCCTGCGCCAGCACGTCCTGCCCCTGGCCGGTCAGGGCGAAGGTGCGGCGCAGCCGTCCGCTGACCACCTCCTCGCTCTCGATCCGCACCAGGCCCTGCTGGCGCAGCCGGTCCAGGGCGGTGTAGAGCGTGCCGGTGCTGAGGCGGCTGTGGCCGCCCGAGATGGCCAGCACCTCTTGGATGATCGCGTAGCCGTGCCGGGGGGCGTCGGCCAGGGCGGTGAGCACGAGCCGGGTCGGCTCCTGTAATTGACGGTCGGTCATGCGAGGAGCTTAGAGCGACGATCGCCATATGTCGATGGCCGGACGGTTGGTGAGGCCGGCCGGTCGCTGCGGCCGGAGTGCGCCGGTCGCGCCGGATCCCGGGCGGTGGCCGGCGGCAGTCCCCGCTGTGCGACGCTGTCCCGCATGGAGAACGTGACGGTTCGTGGACTGGCCCTGCCCGCGCTGCTGACCTCCCTGCTCGGCCGGGGCCGGTGGCGGCATCCGGGTGAGGCCACGCTCGCCGAGGTCGTGCCGTGGTTCGAGAGCCCGCTCAGCTTCCTGCCCGGTGCGGTGGCGATGGAGCGGGAGTCCCGTTCGATGGACATGTTCGCCGACGACCCGTCCTACGACTTCTTCCGGGAGGCGCGCGGCAGCGCCCGCGCGACGCCGGTGGAACTGCCCTGGCTGGACGTGGAGCAGGCGGTCCTCATCGCGGTGAACCGCATCCCCGGGGACGACGTCGCGCTGGCGCTGGACTACCGCACCGACCCGGCGGACCCCCGTGTCGTGGGCAGCGACTTCTGGACGGACCCGCGGCTGTGCAGTTGGCGCACGGTGTCACCCGCCTTCTCCGCCTTCGCCGTCGACCTGGGCCTCCTGGCCCCGGACGAGGCCCGCCGCTGACTGCGGATCGCACGAGCCGGGCCGGCCGCGCCAGCTCGCCCGTCCGCGCGCACCCCCGCCCCGGGCACGACCGGGTGGGGTGCCGGCCCTGCACCGACGAAGCGCTACGCGGGGCGGGGGCTGCTGTACCAGCGCCAGCCGGTCCGGCGGGCGCGGCCGGGCAGGTCGGCCCGGCCGGTGGCCCAGAGCAGGGCGGGCCAGGGGTCGACGTCCCCGGGGACGTCGGGGAACAACCGGGCCAGGGCCCGGGCGCAGAGCCCGGCGGGCGGGGCCCAGGCCAGGCCGAGGCCCTCCGCCAGGTCGTGGGTGTGCACCAGGGTCTCCACGACGCCCATCGCGGCGAAGCCCTCCGGGTCCGCGATCCCGTAGCTGTGGTAGGCGCGGACCTCGGCCGGCGCGGTGCGCACCATGGCGACCAGCAGCGCGCCGCAGGCCTCCAGGACCTGCAGAACGCCCTCGGGCCCGGCCGCCCGGTCGGTGTGCACGGCGTTCGCGGGGCCGGCGGGGCTGCGGCGCTCCCAGACGAAGGGCACTTCGCCGGTCAGCGGCGGCTGCCGGGGGCCCAGTTGGACGGCGTACGCGAAGAGGTCGTCGGCGAGGTGCTCGGCGGTCTCCCAGCAGTCCCAGGTGAGGGACCCGGCCGGGGCGTCCCAGTCGCCGGCCGCGGGCGCCCCGCGAAGGACGCCCACGGCGAGCTGTACGGCGCGGTCCACGTCGTCCGCGGTGACGGGGGACCGGGGGGATTCGGGTGCGCTGGCACCGGAGGCGGCACTGGACATGGCCCGACCGTACCGCGCGGACGGGCCGTCAGGGGGTTCCCGGCGGGGTGGTCAGCGGCGCCGGTCCGGGGCGGCGGCGCCGGCCACCAGGTCGGCCCCGATGATCCGGGCCGCCCGGCGGACCTGTTTGCGCAGATCGGCCAGCGCGGTCGCGGTCTCCTCGGGGAAGGACCGCGCGGCCATCGCGGGCAGGGCGTCGGGCAGGTCCCGCAGGGCGGCCCGCAGCACGCCGGCCAGCCGTTCCAGGTCCCCGAGGGCCAGCCGGCTCTCCTCCTGGTCCACGCCGGGCGCCTCGGCCGGGGCGGCCGGCGCCTCCTGCTCCCACTGCAGCGCGGCCGCCGGCGCGTAGCCGAGTTCGGTCCGGGCCGCGGTCAGCGCCTTGGCCGTCGGCCGTCCGCCGCCGGCCATCGCCTTCTCCACCACCTCCCGCACCTGTTCGGGCCCGCGTTCGCGCAGCACCGGGACGAGCACCCGGGCCTGGGACTCGCGGAGCACGATGTTGCCAAAAGCCGGATTTGGCAACAGCGCGGCCTGCACCGGGATCATCTCCAGCAGGCGGTGGGCGTAGGACCGCGACAGGTTCCAGCGCTCGGTCAGGTACTCCTCCCAGGTGCTGTGGCTGGCCCGGTAGAGCCGCCGGTCGTGGATCTCCCACAGGGCGGGGCCGGCGTCCGCCGCGAAGCGGGTGTGCGCCGCCTGCTTGTCCGCCTCGAACTGGGCCTCCGCCTGCCGGATCGCGTCGACGCCCTGTTCCTGCGCGGCGGCGACCCGGGCCTCCAGTTCGGCCAGCGTGCAGCCGGCCAGCGAGCCGGCCGGTGAGCCCGCCGGGCCCGGGGACGCTACGCCGGCCGGACCCGCCCCGGGCTGCCGCCGCCCGGGCCGGTTGCCGATCATCAGGGTCTCGGGGCCGGCCAGCTTGGCGGCGCTGTCGGGGCGCTGGAGCCGGGGACGCTCGGTCATGCGGCGACCTCCATGAGCTTCCTGACCTGCACGGCCAGCTTGTCGAAGTCCTCCGCGACCTCCCGGGCGGGGGCCGTGCGGAGCGAGCGGAGCGGGGCGACCGAGTCGGCGGCGGCCTTGACCACCGCGCGCTCCCGGATGTGCGGCGACCAGACCAGTCCGGGGAAGCACTCGTCGAGCCCGGCGATCTGGAAGTCGTGCACGCCGAGTCCGGAGCGGACCCGGGAGGGCACCACCCCGGCCACCCGCAGCCGGGGGTTGTTGAGGTCGTCGGCGTGGTCCCGGACGAAGTTCAGCACCCGCACCGCGCCCTCAATCCCGTCGAACTCGGGCTCGGCGACGATCAGCACCACATCGGCGGCGACCATCGCCAGCTGGGTCAGGTGGCCCAGCGACGGCGGGCAGTCGAGCAGCGTGACCCGCCGGTCGTCGCAGCCGGCCAACGCCCGCTTGAGCCGCTTCACCGCGCCGACCGTGCCGGCCTCGGAGATCCGGTTCTCCAGCTCGAACCTGGCCGGCAGCACCCTGATCCGCTCGCTGTACACGCCGCCCCAGCCGCAGGGCACGTAGGCGTCCCGGGCGGCGCCCAGCGCGTCGCGCTTGATCGCCTCGCTGATGGTCATCTGGTCGGCGGCCGGGCGGGCCGCCAGCCGCCGCGAGGCGTTCCCCTGCGGGTCCACATCGGCGACGTCCACCAGCTCACCCGCCTCGGCCAGCGCGGCGGCCAGATTCACCACCATCGCCGACTTCCCGGACCCGCCCTTGTTCTGACATACCGCGATCCGCATCCGTGGCCTCCTCCGCTCCACTCCGGCCACCGAGGGGGGCCGTGCTCGCAGAGTAGTCATCTCATCGCCCTGTGCTACCGACGTTCGCCCGTCCGGGCCGAGGAACACCCGGACGGCGGCGCCGCAGCCCGGACCGGAGCCCGGACCGGAGCCCGGGCAGCGGGCCGGCGGCTGCGGGGTGAGGGGTGGTCGGTGACCGGCTGCGGGGTGGGGGTGGTCGGTGACGGGCTGCGGTCGGTGCGGCCAGGGTCGGCGCGGGCGGCGGGTGGCCACGAGGATCCCGGTGCCCACCGGGAGGTCGGTCGGCACCAGTCCGTCGTCGGCGGCCGGCGTGGCGCGGACGCCGGCGATCGCGCGGAGGTGCTCCGGCAGTGCGTAGCGCGGGAAGGAGTGCTCGGCGGCGTGCCCGACGGCGGCCTCCACGGGCGCGGGCAGGGGCGGGGTGGACATGCGGCGGCTCCCGGGCCGGCAGGGGTGCACAAGACGTGTATCGCGTCGGGTCGGTGAAGGACGGTCAGGCCGGCCGAGCGCCCGGCACTCCTCTTCGGCGGGGCCGGCGGCCCGGGGGAGCCGCTCCCGGAGGGCCCGCGGTGCGGCCGCACGCAGGGGCACCGGCGGAATCCCCGTCGCCCGTCACCGGTGTCCCGTGAAACCCTGCCGGGCATGGATCCGCAGCCCACCGCCCCGCAGCCCGCTACCCCGCAGCCCACCGGCCAGGCACCCCTCGACCGGGCCCCGGTCGACCAGGCACCGCTCGACCGGGCCCCCGTCGAGCAGGCCCGGCGCCTCGTCCGGGAGCGGTTCCCGGACGCGCTCGCGGCGGTCCTGGCCGGGAGCACCGCCCGGGGCCGCGCCACCCCCGGCAGCGACCTGGACATCGCCGTGCTGGTCCCCGACGGCGCCGGCACCTTTCGCGAGACGCTCCGCTTCGAGGGCCGGCCGGTGGAACTCTTCGTCCACACCCGGGCGGGGCTCGCCGAACTCTTCGCGGCGGACGTCGCCACCCGGCGCGCCGTCCTCCAGGACATGTACCTGGACGGCCTCGTGCTGACCGACCCGGCGGGCGAGGCCGCCCGGGCCCGGGCACTGGCCGGGGCGGACCTCCGGCAGGGGCCGCCGCCGCTGCCGCCGGAGGCGGTCGAGACCCAGCGGTACGGGCTGACCGACGCCCTGGACGACCTGGCGGACGCCGGTGACCCGTTCGAGCGGCTGGCCGTCGGGGCCGTGGTGCTCGCAGGTGCCGCCGATCTGCTGCTGGACCACCACCGGGCGTGGACCGGCGGCGGCAAGTGGCTGCCGCGACGGCTGCTGGCGGCGGACCCGGGGCGCGGCCGCGCGCTGCTCGAAGGGCATCGGCGGCTGTGCGTCTCGGGGGAGCACGCGGCACTCGCGGCCGCGGCCTCGGAGGTCCTCGGCCTGGTCGGCGGCCCGCTCCGGGAGGGGTACCGCAGGACCTGGCGGGGCGTCATCGAGTCGGTCGCGGTGCAGGCCGGTCGCTGACCGGTCGTCGTGAGGCCGACGCTCATGACGCGGGCGGTCCTGAGACAGGCGGTCCTGAAGCAGGCGGTCCTAGGGCAGGCGTTGGGGGAGCAGGCGGTCGGGAAGCGGGCCGTCAGGTGGCAGGCCGTCGTGCGGCCGCGCCCGGTGGCGGCCGGGCCGCCGCCCCGGCCGCCGCGGGGAACGACACGCCCGGGCCGGAAGCCGGTTCGCCGGCCCTCCCGGGGGCGCCGGCCGCCGCCGCGCCGGCCGCCCGGGGCGGCCCGCGCACCCGCCCCGCACCCGCCCCGGCCCCGCCGGAACCCCTAGGCCGACCCCTAGGCCGACCCCTGTCTTGAGCGCCCCCGGAGACACTTTCCGCAGCCCAGAGTGCATGGAGGCTAACGTCACACCGATTGGCCCTGCAGCCCGGAGCCGCCGGACCTTAATCTTCCCTCATGACGGTCCCGCCCGAAGGGCTCCCTCTGGCCGCCGAGTTCCCGGACGCAACCCGCGAGCAATGGCAGCTCCTCGTCGAAGGCGTCCTGCGCAAGTCAGGCGCGCAGAACGTCGAAGGCGCACAGGCCGAGGACGCCCTCACCACCGAGCTTCAGGACGGGCTTCGCGCCCGCCCGCTGTACACCGCCGACGACACGGCGGCCGATCCCGGGCATCCGGGCTTCCCGCCGTTCGTGCGTGGCGGCCGGGCCCAGGGCTCGGTCCTCTCCGGTTGGGACGTGCGGCAGCGCCACGCCCACCCGGACGCCCGGCGGTCGAACGAGGCGGTGCTCGCGGACCTGGAGAACGGCGTGACCAGCATCTGGCTGGCCGTCGGCGCCGGCGGGGTGCCGGTCGACTCCCTGGACGAGGTCCTGACGGGCGTCTACCTGGACCTGGCGTCCGTCGTGCTCGACCCCGGCGCCGACTTCGTCGCCGCCGCCGGGCAGTTGCTCGCCCTGTACGCCCGGCGCGAGGTGCCGCCCCAGGAGGCCCGGGGCAACCTCGGCGCCGACCCGCTGGGCCTGCTGGCCCGCACCGGCCGCGACGAGGACACCGACCGCCACCTCGCCGACGCGGTGGCGCTGGCCGTCGACTGCGTGCGCGACCACCCGGGCCTGCGGGCGCTGACCGTGGACGCCCTCGGCCTGCACGACGCCGGAGCCTCGGACGCCCAGGAGCTCGGCGCCTCGCTGGCCACCGGCGTCGCCTACCTGCGGGAGCTGACCGCGGCGGGGCTGACCGTCGACCAGGCCTGCGGCCAGCTGGAGTTCCGCTACGCGGCCACCGCCGACCAGTTCCTCACCATCGCCAAGTTCCGCGCCGCGCGCAGGCTCTGGGCCCGGGTGGCCCAGGTGGCCGGCGCCGCGCCGGAGGCCGCCGCGCAGCGCCAGCACGCCGTCACCTCCGGCGTGATGATGACCGAGCGCGACCCCTGGGTGAACATGCTCCGCACCACGGTGGCCTGCCTGGCCGCCGGCGTCGGCGGCGCCGACGCGGTGAGCGTGCTCCCGTTCGACGACGCCCTCGGCCTGCCGGACGCCTTCGCCCGCCGGATCGCCCGCAACACCCAGTCGATCCTGCTGGAGGAGTCCCACCTGGCCCGGGTCATCGACCCGGCCGGCGGCTCCTGGTACGTCGAGCAGCTCACCGACGAGCTGGCCCGGGCCGCCTGGGCCTGGTTCCAGGAGATCGAGCGGGCCGGCGGCCAGCGCGCCGCCCTGCGCTCCGGGCTGATCCGCGAGACCGTCGCCGCCACCTGGGCCGAGCGCTCGGCCGGCCTCGCGCACCGGCGCGAGCCCATCACCGGCGTCAGCGAGTTCCCCAACCTCGGCGAGCAGCCGGTGGTCCGCGAGCGGGCCGCGGACCGCGGCCCGGCGCCGGCCGGCGGCCTGCCGAAGGTCCGGCGCGCGGAGGCCTTCGAGGCACTGCGCACCCGCTCCGACGAGCAGCTGGCCACGGCCGGCGCGCGCCCGTCCGTCTTCCTGGCCGCGATCGGTCCCGCGGCCGTGCACACCGGCCGGTCCTCCTTCGCCGCCAACCTCTTCCAGGCCGGCGGAATCGAGACGGTGACCGGCGAGGGCGACGGGGCGGCCGCGCTGGCCGAGGCCTTCACCGCCAGCGGCGCGAGCGTGGCCTGCCTCTGCTCCGCCGACAAGCTGTACGCGGAGCACGCCGAGGCCGTCGCGGCGGCACTGAAGGCCGCCGGCGCGCGGCGGGTGCTGCTGGCCGGCAAGCCGGGCGAGCACCGCGAGGCGTACCACAAGGCCGGGGTGGACGGATACGTCTTCGCGGGCTGCGACGCGGTCGCGGTCCTCACCTCGGTCCTCGACGAGATCGGAGCGGCACGGTGATCCCCGACTTCACCGAGATCGGCCTGGACGACGAGGCCGGCACCCCGGGCAGCACCGGCGGGCAGTGGCGGGAGGCCTGGCAGCAGGCCACCGGCAAGGACGTCGACGACCTGGTCTGGGAGACCCCCGAGGGCATCGGCGTCAAGCCGCTGTACACCGGCGAGGACCTGGCGGGCCTGGACTTCCTGGCCACCTACCCGGGCATCGCGCCGTACCTGCGCGGGCCGTACCCCACCATGTACGTCAACCAGCCCTGGACGGTGCGCCAGTACGCCGGCTTCTCCACCGCGGAGGAGTCCAACGCGTTCTACCGCCGCAACCTGGCGGCCGGCCAGAAGGGCCTCTCGGTCGCCTTCGACCTGCCGACCCACCGCGGCTACGACAGCGACCACCCCCGGGTGACCGGCGACGTCGGCATGGCCGGCGTGGCGATCGACTCGATCTACGACATGCGCCAGCTCTTCGACGGCATCCCGCTGGACCGGATGTCGGTGTCGATGACCATGAACGGCGCCGTGCTGCCCGTCCTGGCGCTCTACATCGTGGCCGCCGAGGAGCAGGGGGTGGCGCCCGAGAAGCTCGCGGGCACCATCCAGAACGACATCCTCAAAGAGTTCATGGTCCGCAACACCTACATCTACCCGCCGCAGCCGTCCATGCGGATCATCTCCGACATCTTCGCGTACACCTCGCAGAAGATGCCGCGCTACAACTCCATCTCCATCTCCGGCTACCACATCCAGGAGGCCGGGGCCACGGCCGACCTGGAGCTGGCCTACACGCTGGCCGACGGCGTGGAGTACCTGCGCGCGGGCCTGGCGGCCGGCATGGACGTGGACGCCTTCGCGCCCCGGCTGTCCTTCTTCTGGGCCATCGGCATGAACTTCTTCATGGAGGTCGCCAAGCTCCGCGCGGCCCGCCTGCTCTGGGCCAAGCTGGTGCAGCAGTTCGAGCCGAAGAACCCCAAATCGCTGTCGCTGCGCACCCACTCGCAGACCTCCGGCTGGTCGCTGACCGCCCAGGACGTCTTCAACAACGTGACCCGCACCTGCGTGGAGGCGATGGCCGCCACCCAGGGCCACACCCAGTCGCTGCACACCAACGCCCTCGACGAGGCGCTGGCCCTGCCGACCGACTTCTCGGCCCGGATCGCCCGCAACACCCAGCTGCTGCTGCAGCAGGAGTCCGGCACCTGCCGGGTGATCGACCCCTGGGGCGGATCCGCCTACGTCGAGAAGCTCACAGGCGACCTGGCCCGCCGCGCCTGGGAGCACATCCAGGAGGTCGAGGCGGCCGGCGGCATGGCCAAGGCCATCGACGCCGGCATCCCCAAGCTGCGCGTCGAGGAGGCCGCCGCCCGCACCCAGGCCCGGATCGACTCCGGCCGCCAGCCGGTGATCGGCGTCAACAAGTACCGCGTCGCCACCGACGAGCAGATCGACGTGCTCAAGGTCGACAACTCCTCCGTCCGCACCCAGCAGATCGAGAAGCTGCGCCGGCTGCGCGCCGAGCGCGACGAGGCGGCCTGCCAGGAGGCGCTGCGCGCGCTCACCGCCTCCGCCGAGGCCGGCCCGCAGAGCGGCGGCGGCCTGGAGGGCAACCTGCTGGCCCTCGCGGTGGACGCGGCCCGCGCCAAGGCCACCGTCGGGGAGATCTCCGACGCCCTGGAGGCGGTCTACGGCCGCCACTCCGGCCAGATCCGTACCATCTCCGGTGTGTACCGAGACGAAGCAGGCCCCTCCACGGCGGTCGAGCGCACCCGCGCGCTGGTCGAGGCCTTCGAGGAGGCCGAGGGCCGCCGCCCGCGCATCCTGGTGGCCAAGATGGGCCAGGACGGCCACGACCGCGGCCAGAAGGTGATCGCCACCGCCTTCGCCGACCTCGGCTTCGTGGTCGACGTCGGCCCGCTCTTCCAGACCCCGGAGGAGGTCGCCCGGCAGGCCGTCGAGGCGGACGTGCACATCGTCGGCGTCTCCTCGCTGGCCGCCGGCCACCTCACCCTGGTGCCCGCACTGCGCACCGCGCTGGCCGAGGCCGGCCGCGACGACATCACCATCGTGGTCGGCGGGGTCATCCCGCCGCAGGACTTCGACGCCCTGTACGAGGCCGGCGCCGCCGCCGTCTTCCCGCCGGGCACGGTGATCCCGGACGCGGCGTACGACCTGCTGAAGTCGCTGGCCGCCGAGCTCGGCCACGAGCTGTAGGCCGCTGACGCCGATGGCCCGGACGATCGACCTCGACAGCTACGTCCAGGGGGTGCAGGACGGCTCGCGCGCGTACATCGCGCGGGCCATCACCCTGGTGGAGTCCACCCGGCCCGACCACCGGGTCCTCGCCCAGCGCCTGCTGGTCGAGCTGCTGCCGCACTCGGGCAAGGCCGTCCGGGTCGGCATCACCGGCGTCCCCGGCGTCGGCAAGTCCACCTTCATCGAGGCCCTGGGCACCATGCTCACCGGCCTCGGCCACCGGGTCGCGGTGCTCGCCGTCGACCCCTCCTCCAGCCGGACGGGCGGCTCCATCCTGGGCGACAAGACCCGGATGGAGAAGCTCGCCGTCGACCCGGCGGCGTTCGTCCGCCCCTCGCCGACCTCGGGCACCCTCGGCGGGGTGGCCCGGGCGACCCGCGAGAGCATGGTCGTGATGGAGGCCGCCGGCTACGACGTCGTGCTGGTGGAGACCGTCGGCGTCGGCCAGTCCGAGACCACCGTCGCGGGGATGGTCGACACCTTCCTGCTGCTCACCCTGGCCCGCACCGGCGACCAGCTCCAGGGCATCAAGAAGGGCGTCCTGGAACTCGCCGACATCGTCGCCGTCAACAAGGCGGACGGCCCGCACGAGCTGGACGCCAAGGCGGCCGCCCGGGAGCTGGCCGGCGCGCTGCGGCTGCTCCAGGCCCCGGACGCGGCCTGGAACCCGCCGGTGCTCACCTGCAGCGGCCGCGACGGCTCCGGGCTGGACGAACTCTGGGAGCGGCTGCGGCAGCACCGGCAGATCCTCGACGCGACCGGCTCGCTGGAGGCCAAGCGGCGCGACCAGCAGATCGACTGGACCTGGGCGATGGTCCATGACCAGCTGCTCTCCCAGCTCCGCGAGCACCCCGAGGTCCGCCGCCTCACCCCCCTGCTGGAGCAGCAGGTCCGGGACGGCCGGCTGACCGCGACGCTGGCGGCCGAGCAGCTGCTGGCGGGCTTCCGCGCGCCGCGCGAGGACGGCTGACCGCGGGCCCCCGCGGTGCTTCCCCACCCCGGTGTGCCCGGTGGCCCGGACGGCAACCGGCCGGGCCACCGGGCACACCGGGGCCGGGTCACGGGGCCGTTCGGACGGCCACGGGGACCGGACGGCCGGCGGTGGCGGTGGCGGTGGCGGCGAGGTCGACGGGGGCGACGGGGTCGAAGCCCCTGGCGATCAGCCGCACCGCCAGCGTCACCTCCCAGGCGAACACCGGCAGGGCGGCCAGCGACCCGGCGGGCGAGACCTGCTCGTAGACGCCGAACAGCACGGCGGTCGCCGAGGCGCAGATCAGCGGCCCGCCGACCAGCCCGAGCACCGCGACGAACCGCGGCACCAGCCGGGAGCGGTACAGCAGCCAGGCGAGCACCAGGGTGTTGGCGCCCAGTACGAAGTTGGGCCCGACGAGGAAGGTCCGGTCGTGGAGCGCCACCAGGGCCCGGGCCACCGTGCGCACCGACGCGGCGTCGGAGCCCGCGGCGCCGGACGCGAAGTCCTGCCGGAGGGTCACCACGGACAGCACGCTCACGATGCCGACGACGATGACGGCGGCCTCCAGCAGGCGGGCGCAGACGTAGCCGAGCGCGGCCCCCTCCTGCTGCCGCCGCAGGACGGGGTACAGCGTGACCCCGGTGCCGACGACCGCCGCCGCGAGCAGCAGCTCGGACAGCGCCCCCAGGAACACCCGGCCGTCCGCGCCGGGGCCGGTCACGTAGTCGGCGCCCTTCAGGACGGGGCCGTACAGCGCCAGTCCGCCGATCGCGGTGATCTCGGTGACAAGGAACAGGACACCCGCGACCGTCGCGGTCCTTCGGGTCGGTCTCATCCGGATTCTCCCCTCGAAAGGTGTACGGCGTACACCTGCGACTCACGGTAGGCGTACGCCGTACACTCGTCAAGCCGGTGCAGCCGTCCGGCAGCCGGACCGAGGGAGTTCAGCAGATGGCCCAGCAGACCGACCCGGCCCGCCGGGCCCCCCTGAGCCGGGACCGGGTGCTGCGCGCGGCCGTCGCGCTCGCCGACGGGACGGGCATCGAGGCGCTCAGCATGCGGCGGCTCGCGCAGGAGCTGGGCGTGGTCCCGATGGCGCTCTACAAGCACGTCGCCAACAAGGAGGAACTGCTGGACGGCATGGTCGACGCCGTGGTCGGCGGGATCCGGCCGCCGGACCTCGGCCCGGACTGGCGCGGCGCCGTCCGCGGGCGGATCCTGGCGGCCCGGGAGGCGCTGCGCAGCCACCCGTGGGCCTCCCAGGTGATCCGGTCCCGGAGCGGCCCGACTCCGGCCCTGCTGGCCCACATGGACGCGGTGATCGGCGCCTTCCGGACGGGTGGCTTCTCGGTCGACCTCACCCACCACGCGATGCACGCCCTGGGCAGCCGCATCCTCGGCTTCACCCAGGAGGTCTTCGACGCCCCGCCCGGCGCCGCACCGGGCGCCGCGGCCGGCCCGCCGGCCGCCGAACAGGCGGCGGCGTTCCGGCAGCTGGCGGAGCGGTACCCCCACGTCACCGAGCTGGCCGGGGCGACGGCCCACGACGACGACTCCGTGGTGGGCCGGGGCTGCGACGACCAGTTCGAGTTCGAGTTCGCGCTGGACCTGCTGCTGGACGGTTTCGAACGGCTCCGGCAGCAGGGCTGGACCTCGTCCCCCAGCCCGGCCGGCGGCCGGGCCGGCTGACCGGCGCCCAACCGGCCCGGAACGGCGGCAGGCCCGCAGGCGCGCGGGACCGGCCGTCCGGTCCTCGGCGCCCGCGGGCCTGCGGGGCTGCGGGTTCTACCGGGTCAGCCCCAGAGGCTGCGCCCGGCCAGGTCGGCGGTCTGCACGAACACCAGGGCCGTCAGGAGTCCGAGGACGGCCAGCACCCCGGCCGTCTGGACCAGCACCCGGCCCTTGCGCGGGGCGAACACCAGGACCGAGCCGGCCGCGAAGCCCGCCAGCAGTCCGCCGAGATGGCCCTGCCAGAAGGTGAAGCCGGCCGAGGCGACCAGCCAGACGACCGCCCCCACCAGCTGCCGTCCGCCGCCGAGGGGGTCGTGGTGCATCTTCCTGGTCATCAGGAAGTACGTGGCGACCAGGCCGAAGATCGCGCCGGAGGCGCCGACCGCCGCCTCCTCGGGAGCGATCAGGTACCCCAGGACCGACCCGCCGAGCAGGCCCACCAGGTAGAGCGCCAGCATCCGGACCCGGCCCAGCTGCTGCTCGACCACCTGCCCGAAGAGCCACAGCGAGTACATGTTCATCAGGATGTGCAGGATGCCGAACTGCCCCTGGGTGGCGGGCAGGTGCAGGAACCCCGAGGTGATCAGCCGGTACCACTCGCCGTGCGCGATCCCGGCCTCGTGGAAGCCCGGCGGCAGCAGGTCCCCCTCGACGACGTACCGCAGGCCGTCCGGCCCGGTCACCCCGCGGCCGAGGCTGTCGAACCGGTCGACGATGCCCGGGCGGACCAGTTCGAGCACGTAGACCAGCACGTTCACGACGATCAGGAGGTAGGTCAGGAAGGGCGTGCCGATCAGCTTCCCGCCGAACACCGTGCGGGCCTGACGGATGCTCCGGTGACCCTCCTTCACGCACTCCGGGCACTGGTGGCCGATCGGCGCGTCCAGCATGCAGGCCGGGCAGATGAAACGCTCGCAGCGGGTGCACCTGATGTACGACTCCCGGCTCGGATGCCGGTAGCAGGTGGTGACGGGCTGCGCCTCGGGGGTCGGCGACCCGGGAGTGACGTGCGTGGCGTCCATGGAAGGGCTGGTCTCCGTACGGTTCCGGCTGGGCCCGGCGGCTCGTCCGCGGCCGGTGCAGCGAACAAGCTAGCGAATGCGCGGGCCACTGGGAACGGAGGGGCGGGATCCGCACCGGCGGCGGGGCCGACGGCCGGCCACGGCCGGTCCCGAAGCCGGCGGGCGGCGGGTCGCGGGGCGGGGCGCGGGAACGGTCCGTACCGTCGGCCCCGGCAGGGCCGGCCGGGTTGCCGCGGGAAACCTCGCCGACGGGTGTCGATCCCGGCGCGGGCTGTTCGTGTAGAGGGTGGAAGGCCGGCACGGGGCCGGCCGCCGCAACCGGAGGAGGAGCCGTGAAGCAGTACCTGCTCAGCATCTACCAGCCCGACGGCGAGCTGCCCGCGCCCGAACTGCTCGACCGGGTGATGCGGGACCTCGACGTCCTCAACCAGGAGATCAGGGCGGCCGGGGCCTGGGTCTTCACCGGCGGCCTGCACCCCGCCGACACCGCCACCGTGGTGCGGGTCCGGGACGGCGCGATGCTCACCACCGACGGCCCGTACGCCGAGGGCAAGGAGCACCTCGGGGGGTTCTGGGTGATCCGGGCGCCCGACCTCGACGCGGCGCTCGAATGGGGCCGCCGGGCCGCCCGGGTGACCACCCTGCCGATCGAGGTCCGGCCCTTCCAGGACGGGCCCGAGGGCTGACCGCCGCCGTGCCGCACCCCCGACCGGGCGCCGCCGGCCCCGGCGCTCCCGACCCCGAACCCGCCGGCGGCTCCGGCACCGCCGGCCCCGGCCCCGGTGCCGCAGCCGGTACGCCGGCCGCCGTCGCCCAGGTCGAGCGCGTCTTCCGCCAGGAGTACGGCCGTGCGGTGGCCGTGCTGGTCCGCCGCTTCGGTGACATCGACCTCGCCGAGGAGGCGGTCCAGCACGCCTTCACCAGGGCGGTGGAGCGCTGGCCGGCCGACGGCGTACCGCCTAGCCCGGCGGGGTGGATCATCACCACGGCCCGCAACCGGGCGGTCGACGACCTCCGCCGGGAGTCCGTCCGGGCGGACCGCCAGGCCCGTGCGGTGCGGCTCGGCACCGCCGGCGGGCCGGCGCCCGACGAGGGCGCGACGGCCGGCCGGGGGCCGGCGGACCCGGGGCCGGACGGCCGGGCCGGGGAGGGGCCGGTGTCGTGGGGCACGGGGGCGTGGGCGGACCCGGGGGACGACCGGGCGGAGGACGGCCCGGCGGACGACCGGCTGCGCCTGATCTTCACCTGCTGCCACCCCGCGCTCGCCCCCGCCGCCCAGGTCGCCCTGACCCTGCGGCTGCTGGGCGGGCTGAGCACGGCGGAGATCGCGCACGCCTTCCTGGTGCCGGAGCCGACCATGGCGCAGCGGCTGGTCCGGGCCAAACGCAAGATCCGTGACGCCGGGATCCCGTACCGCGTCCCCGGCCGGTCCGAGCTGGCGGAGCGGCTGCGGCCCGTCCTCGCGGTGGTCTACCTGGTGTTCAACGAGGGCTACACGGCGAGTTCGGGCGAGCGGCTGGTGCGGGCGGACCTCTGCGCCGAGGCGGTCCGGCTCGGCCGGCTGCTGGCCGCGCTGATGCCGGACGAGCCGGAGGTCACCGGGCTGCTGGCGCTGATGCTGCTCACCGACTCGCGGCGGCCCGCCCGCACCACCCCGTCCGGCGGTCTCGTCCGGCTGGCCGACCAGGACCGGTCGCGCTGGGACCGGGCAATGATCGCCGAGGGCCAGGCGCTGGTGCGGCGGTGCCTGCGGCTCGGCCGGCCGGGCCCCTACCAGATCCAGGCGGCGATCAACGCGGTGCACAGCGACGCGCCGGTCGCGGCCGCGACCGACTGGCGGCAGATCGTGCGGCTCTACGACCGGTTGCTGACACTGGCACCCGGCCCGGTGCCGGCCCTCCACCGGGCGGTCGCGGTGGCCGAGGTGGACGGGCCGCAGGCCGCGCTGACCCTGGTCGAGGAGCTGGACCTGGGCGGCTACCACCTCTTCCACGCCGTCCGGGCGGACCTGCTCCGCAGGCTGGGCCGGAACGCGGAGGCGGCCGCCGCGTACGAGGCGGCCGCCGCCCTCACCGGGAACGCGGCCGAGCGGGACTTCCTGCTCCGGGCCCGGCGGTCGCTGGGCGGCGGGACGTGACCGCCGCCGTGCCCGGCGGGGCGGCGGTCCGGCCGGGGGCGGGCTGGTGCCGCCCCGGGCCCGGGGCCGTTCCGGCCGTCCGGGCCGCTCGCCCGGCGCCGGGTCACCCGCCGGTCTTCTCCTTGATCAGCTTGAGGGCGTCGTTCCAGGCGGTCTTCGGATCGGTGCCGTTCTGCTCGACCGCCCGCAGCCCGCTCTCGGTGAGGACGGTCTTCACCGTGCCGTCGTCCTTGCCGATCGGCGCGGGCCGGACGTACTGGGCGGCGGTGGCGTAGATCCGGCCGACCGGCGTGTCGCCGAAGAAGTCGAGCTTCGCCTGCTGGACGGCGGGCAGCTGCAGCGCCGCCGTGGTGGACGGCAGGTTGCCGACCTTGGCGAAGACCTTGGCCTGCTGCTCGGGTGCGGTCAGCCAGGCGGCCAGGGCGGCGGCCTCCTTGGGGTGCGCCCCGCCGCTGGGGACGGTCAGGAAGGCACCGCCCCAGTTGCCCGCCACCGGCGCCTGCGCGATGTCCCACTGGCCGGCGGCGCCGTCGTCGGACTGGCTGCTGATCAGGCCGGTCATCCAGGACGGGCAGACCACGGTGGCGAACCGGGAGAGGAAGAACCCGGTGTTCCAGGTGCCCTGGAACTGGGTGAGCCCGGCGCTCATGCCGCCCTGCGCGGCCCGGACGGCGACGTCCCAGGCCTTCTTCACCCCGGGGCTGGACTGGTGGTCGAGATTGCCCGCCGCGTCCGAGTACTGCTGCGGCTCGCCGGCCAGGACGGCGTTGAACAGCCCGCCGACCGAGTCGGTGAAGAACGTCCCCTTGGGGGCGGCGGCCTGGTAGCGCCGGCCCACGTCGACGAACCGGTTCCAGTCGCCCTTCCACAGGGCGGCGACCGCCTCCCGGTCGGTGGGCAGCCCGGCCTTCTTGAAGAGGTCCTTGCGGTAGCAGACCGCCATCGGGCCGATGTCGGTGCCGAGGCCGATCATCCGGCCGTCGGCGGTGGTGCCCTGCTGGGCCTTCCAGGGCAGCCAGGCCCCGGGGTCCACGCCGGGGGTGCCGCGCAGGTCGGTGAACCGGTCGGCGTAGGTGCTGGTGGCCTGGGCGATGTAGCCGACCTCGACCGCCTGGACGTCCGCGAGGCCGGTGCCCGCGACCAGCTTGGGGGTCAGGGCGTCCCAGTAGGCCTGCCCGTCCTGGGTGATCTGGGCATGGATGTTGATCTCGGGGTGGGCCGCCATGTACTCCCGGTACAGGCCGGCCTCGTGGTAGCCGAAGGTGCCGAACTCGCCGACCGTCAGGGTGATCATGCCCTGGTCCGCGCCGGCCGAGGTCTCGCCGGCCCCCGCCGCCGGGCCCGCCGGGGAGCCCTCGAAGGCGCAGCCGGTGAGCAGCAGCACCCCGGCGGTGAGCGCCGCCGCCAGGCGCCGGGCGCCCGCCCGGTGCGGCCCCGCCGCGCTGCGGTACCGGGGTCTGGGGCGGGACGGGCGGCGCGGGGTTCTGGGCATGGTGCGGTGGCCTCTCACGGGCGGGGGAGGAGGAGCCGGGCGACGGCGGCGGGGAGGGCGAAGCGGGCGCGGAACGGCGTCGGTGGTGCGGAACGCGCGTGGTGGGGGCAGGTGGCGGGCAGTGCGGCCCGGCCGGGGAGTCGCCGCGAAGGATGGGAGCGCTCCCACTGAAGGGTGGGGGGACCGGCCCGGGGGCGTCAAGATCGGTGCGCCGGTGTTTCCGAACCGTGTCGTTGGCATGGACCGGCCGGGCGGGGCCTGCTGCCCCGGGCCTGCACGGCCACGACCCGGGCGTCTGCGCCCATGATCACGACCACGACCACGACCGCAGGCCACGCTCCGGACGACCGCGCGCCGGGCCACGTTCCGGACGACCGCGCGCCCGCCACGCTCCGGACGACCGCGCGCCGGGCCACGCTCCGGACGACCGCGCGCCCGCCACGCTCCGGACGACCGCGCGCCCGGCCACGCTCCGGACGACCACGCGTACGGCCCGCACGTGCCCGGCCACGTTCCGGCCGTCCGGTGCGGCTGTCCGCCGCCCCGGACGGCCGGAGCCCCCGGCCCGCCCGGTCAGCCCTTGTGGGCGAACGGATCGGTGTTGAACCGGAGCGCGGGGGAGGCCTGCTCGGCGAGGCTGTGCGCCTGCTCGGGCCACCAGGCGCCGGCCACCGGGTCGACGCCGCCGTACTCGGGGTCGGTCCCGCCGGTCGTGCCCCGGGTGCAGCTGCCGTCCGACTCGCCCGGCACCTTGATCCACAGGTAGGCGTCGAGCAGCGGGACCCCGGTGGCGGCGGTCGGGCGGGTGCCCAGGCCGCGGGCCGGCGGGTTGCACCAGGTCTGCGGGTCCGGGTACTGGGCGGTGGGCGTCCACGGCCCCTGGCCGTTGCGGCTGCTGTCGATGACGAAGTGCGGCAGCCGGGCGTCGGCCGGCACGTGGGCGGCGTACCAGGCGTCCGCGTCCGCCTGCGGCCAGTACTGGTTGGCGCAGTCGTCGGCGGCCGCGCCGGGGGTGTTCGCCAGGTACCAGGTGCACTTGGCCACCAGGGTGCCGTACCGGACGAGGTCGGCGTCCCGCTGGTAGTTGGAGACGTTCAGGAAGAAGCCCTGGGCCCGGGCCACCCCGCCCGCCCGGAGCAGCTCCGCCATCGTCCCGACGTTCTGCCAGGAGCTGTGGCCGCCGTCCAGGTAGACCAGCGCGCCGCTCTGCCGCTCCAGCCGGTCGACGGCGGCGTTCGTCTCGGCCAGCCGGTCGGCCTGCTGCTGCGCGGTGCCGCCGCAGAACGCGGGGCTGAGGGCGAGGCCGTCGGGCTCCAGCACGACCACCGTGGGCCGCTGTCCGATGCCCTTGGCCAGGGCGTCCACCCAGGCCGCGTACTGGCCGGAGTCGGCGGCGCCGCCGGCCGAGTACTGGGAGCAGTCGCGGCCGGGGATGTTGTAGGCCACCGCCACCGGCGTCTGCCGCAGGACGGCCGCCTTCGCCTGGAGCTCGGCCATCTCCCGGGTGGTCTGCGCCGGGTCGGCCGTCCCGGTGAACCACCGGGCGACCGGCCAGCTGGCCAGTTTGGCCATCGCGGCGGCGCCGGCGGTGTCGCCGGCCCGGAGGTCGGTGACGGCCTGCTGGGCGGCCTTGCTCGCCGGGTCGATGAAGAAGTGGGTGCCGGCCGGGAGCGAGCGGGCCGCCGCCGGGGCGGCGGGTCCGGCCGCGGCGGCCGGGCCGGCGCCGAGGCCGGAGAGTGCGGCGAGCGTCGCGGTCACGGCCAGTGCCGCTCGCGTGGTGCGGGCGATGCGCATGACGGTTACTCCCTGTGCGTGGGGTGCGGGCGGGCGGGTGCTCCCGGCGCCCGTGGATCCCGGTGCGGACGGTGCGGACGGTGCGGTGGGCGTGCCGGGCGCGGGCGCCGGCGGGCCGGGGCGGAGGGCGGTGCCGTGCGGACGGAGCGGGGGCGGGGCCGGGTGCCGACGCCGCGGTGTACGGGTGGGCGGCCCGGCGGCCCCGCCGGCACAGCTCGGCCGGCCTGGTCCGGCGGGCGGATCGGGCCTGGTCCGGGCGGTGCGGGGCGGGCGGACGGTGGCTGCGCCGTGCGTTGGACTGCCCCGGTAGCTGGGAGCGCTCCCAGGTACCGGGGCGGCCGGTCCCCGCATGAGTGGGTGGGGGCAGGGACCGCCACACATGAAGTCAGAGTCCCCGGGGAGGCGTCAAGACTTCTCACCGGCTTCAAGTTGTGAACCGGCAGCGGGCCCGGCGGCGGGCTGACAGGCCGACAAGGCGCTGCTGGCTCAAATCTCTGAAGGAGTGTTCGACAATTCGACGCTCCGGCGGGCCAACGGAGCCCGCCGGTGGCCGAATTGACCTTCCGGGGAGGTGCTGGGCGGCCGGTCGCGGCCGGCCGGACGGGGGAGTCCCCGCCGGGTCCGGCCCCGCGGCCGGGCGGCCGCGCCGCCCCGCGGCGGGTGCCGGCGGGTGGCGCCGAGGGCCCTCGTCACCTGCCGCTCGGCGGGGCCCCGGTGCGGCGGACGGGCCCGGCCCGCCGACGCCGCGGCGGGGTCGCCGGGTGCCCCGGTGGGCGGGGCGTGGTCGGTTCCATGGTCCTCCCACGGCTGGCGCCCACCGGTCCGTCCTCGCCCCGCGGGCGCCGGCGGGCGGGTGCGGGCCCCGCCCGGCGTCCGGCCGGCGATCGGGGCGCGGTCGCCCCGCGGCCGCCCCGGCGGGCCCTCCTCGGCCGGCCCGCCGGCCCGCCCTCCGCAGCTGTGACCTGCGCGGACGGCGGAGCGCCGGAAGATCCGCCCGGCCGGCGGGAGCGGCGTTCCCCGGCGGTCGGCCCGACATCGGCAGGACACGCTCCGGTAACGGCTTGGACTTCATGTCTTGACATGCCTGCCGGGCGGGAAGCAACCTTTCGGCAGACGCATGGGAGCGCTCCCACATCGAAAGGGCGAATCCCAGTCGTCAGCACCACCCCAAGGTCGCTTTTCCCCGGCCGGTTACCGGCTCTCCCTGACATCGCTTCCGCCCCATTCCCGAGCCGCACCGCCGCGTCTCGGACCAAGGAGATGGACATGCGCACGTCCCGTGCCACCCGCACCACCCGTTCCCGTCGAGCCGTCGTGCTCGTCACGACCGTGCTGAGTGCCACGGCGCTGCTGGCCACCGGTTGCTCCAGCAGCGGATCGGGCAGCTCCGAGGCCGCCGACCCGAACGAGAAGATCACTCTCACCGTGGGCGACTTCGGGACGTTCGGCTTCAAGGAGGCGGGCCTGTTCGACGCGTACACCGCGCTGCACCCGAACATCACCATCAAGGAGAACACCACCACCCAGGAGGCGGACTACTGGACCGCCGTCCAGACCCACCTCGCGGCGGGCAGCGGCCTGGACGACGTCCAGGCCCTGGAGGTCGGCCGGATCGCGCTCGCCACCTCCGACGCCCTGAGCGGCTCCTTCCAGGACCTCTCCAAGGCGCCGGGGATCAAGAAGGACGACTACCTGCCGTGGAAGTGGCAGCAGGGCACCACCGCGAGCGGCAAGACCATCGGCCTGGGCACCGACGTCGGCCCGATGGCGGTCTGCTACCGCCAGGACCTCTTCCAGGCGGCCGGCCTGCCCACCGACCCGGCGGCCGTCAGCGCCCTGTGGGCCGGTGACTGGGCCAAGTACGTCGAGGTCGGCCAGCAGTTCCAGGCGAAGGCCCCCAAGGGCACCTTCTTCATGGACTCGGCCACCGGCCTGTTCAACGCCACGGTGTCCAGCAGCACCGAGCAGTACTACAAGAACGGCAAGCTCAACTACAAGGACTCGGCGAGCGTCAAGACCGCCTGGGACCTCGCCATGAAGGCCGACGCCGCCGGCAGCTCGCAGGGCCTCAAGGAGTTCGACCCGACCTGGCAGACCGCGTTCACGCAGTCCACCTTCGCCACCACCATCTGCCCGTCCTGGCAGCAGGCGAACATCGAGAAGTACTCCGGCCCGGCCAACGCCGGCAAGTGGAACGTCGCCCAGGCGCCCGCCGCCGGCAACTGGGGCGGCTCCTTCCTGGCCGTCCCGAGCTCCGGCAAGCACGTGGCCGCCGCCCAGGACCTGGTGGCCTGGCTGAGCGCCCCCGAGCAGCAGGCCAAGGTCTTCCAGAAGGTCGGCAACATCCCGTCCAACCAGAACGCCTACTCCCTGCCCGGGGTCACCGACTTCAAGAACCCCTACATCGGCCCGAACGCGCCGACCGGCCAGATCTTCTCCACCGCGGCCAAGGCCATCAAGCCCGCCGAGACCGGCCCCAAGGCCGGTGACCTGCAGAACGCCTTCAGCAACGGCATCCTGCTGGTCGAGCAGAACGGCAAGAGCGCCGGCGACGCCTGGAACGAGACCGTCAAGCAGATCGACAGCACCATCCAGTAGCAGGCCGGCAGGGGCCGCCCGGTCAGCGCACCGGGCGGCCCCCGCCCGCCCCACCCGACGTCCATCGGCGTCCCGTCCGGCAGCCGTCGCCGCCGGGCCCGGGCCCGCCGTCCAAGGCCCCGAAGACCCGGCGGCATCCCACTGGCCCTCGCCAGTGGGCCGAAGGCAGCAATCCACGGAAGGAAGCCACACGTGGCCACCTCCATCACCGCCCGCGGGAGCGACCCAGGCTCCGCGACGCCAGACCGACCCCACCCCGTACCGCCGAAGGACGAACGGCGCCAGGCCTGGCGCAGCCGCCTGTACCGCTGGGACACCAAGGGCTCGCCCTACGCCTTCGTGTCGCCGTTCTTCCTGGTCTTCGCGGCGTTCGGGCTCTTCCCCCTGATCTACACCGGCTGGCTGTCGCTGCACCAGGTGAGCCTCTACAACGTCGACCAGGCGAAGTGGGTCGGGCTGAAGAACTACACCGACCTCTTCACCGGGCCGCCCAGCCACTTCTTCTGGAACGCCCTGGGCAACACCTTCACGCTCGGCATCCTGTCCACGGTGCCGCAGTTGATGATCGCCATCGGCCTGGCCCACCTGCTCAACTACAAGCTCCGCGGCAGCTCCTTCTTCCGGACGGCCCTGCTCGCCCCGTACGCGACCTCGGTCGCCGCCGCCACCCTGGTGTTCGCGCTGATCTTCAGCCCGGAGAGCGGGATGGCGAACTGGTTCCTCGGTCTGTTCGGGGTCGACCCGGTGGCCTGGGAGGCCGGTGAGTGGACCTCCCAGCTGGCCATCTCGCTGATCGTCACCTGGCGCTGGACCGGCTACAACGCCCTGATCTTCCTCGCCGCGATGCAGGCCGTGCCGGGCGACCTGTACGAGGCCGCGGCCCTGGACGGCGCCTCCCGCTGGAAGCAGTTCCTGCACGTGACCGTCCCCGCGCTGCGGCCGACGATCCTCTTCACGGTGGTCGTCTCGACCATCGGGGCCACCCAGCTCTTCGGCGAGCCCTTCCTGTTCGGCGGCCAGAGCGGCCACCAGGGCGGTACCGCCCACCAGTACGAGACCCTCGGGGTCTTCATGTACGACCAGGGATTCCGCAACAGCATGCTCGGCCGCGCCTCCGCCGTCGCCTGGACGATGTTCGCGCTGCTGCTGCTGATCGGTCTCGTCAACGCCCTGATCGCCCGCCGCCTGCGCAAGTCGCAGTGAGAGGAGGAACCATGACCGCCGTACACCCGGCCGCTCCGGTCCGCGCCGCGGACCAGGACGCCCAGGCCCAGGCGCCACGGCGTCGCCTCCGCTCCGTGCGGAAGGGCGCGGGCCGCCAGCACCACGCCGGCCCGCTGACCTACGCCGTCCTGGTCCTGGTCGCGCTCGCCTCGCTGTTCCCGCTCTACTGGACCCTGGTCGCGGCCTCCACCGACGCCCACGCCGTGGTCTCCACCCCGCCGCCGATGATCCCGGGCGGCAACCTGTTCAAGAACCTGTCCTACGTCTGGCACAACGCCGGCGGCCGGGGCATGGGCGTGGCGCTGCTCAACTCCACGCTGGTCGCCGGGTCCGTCACGATCGGCACCGTCAGCTTCTCGCTGCTGGCCGGATTCGCCTTCGCCAAGCTCCAGTTCCCCGGCCGGGGCGCGATGATGGGCCTGGTGATCGCGACCCTCGCGGTGCCGGCCCAGCTGAGCGTGGTGCCGCTGTTCATCCTGATGAAGAACCTCGGCCAGGGGAACCACCTGAGCGCGCTGATCCTGCCCTCGCTGGTGACCGCCTTCGGTGTCTTCTTCATGCGCCAGTTCCTGGTCCAGGCGCTGCCCTCGGAGCTGTTGGAGGCCGCCCGGATGGACGGCGCCAACTCGCTGCGGGTGGTGTGGCACGTCGTCGTGCCGATCGCCCGCCCGGCGATGGCGGTGCTCGGTATGCTGACCTTCGTCCAGTCCTGGAACGACTTCCTGTGGCCGATCATCGCGATGAACGGCTCCTCCAACCCGACCGTGCAGGTCGCCCTCGCCGGGCTCGGCACCGGATGGTCCACCGACTGGTCGATCATCATGGCCGGCGCGCTGATCGGCACCCTTCCCCTCCTGCTCGTGTTCGTCCTGTTCGGCAAGCACATCGTCGGCGGGATCACCCAGGGCGCCGTCAAGGGCTGAGCCCCGGCACCCCCGGCCGGGCGGGGGCCGGCGGCTCCTCCGCCGCCGCCCCGCCCGGCCACCCTCCCCGCTGCCTCTCTTCCTCGCACATCTGGAGCGTCCCCCGATGACACCCGTGTCCTCATCCGCCCCGCACCGTCCGGCCGAAGCAAGCGCCCAGGAAGGGCAGTTGACCTTCCCCAGCACCTTCCTCTGGGGCTCCGCCACCGCGGCCTACCAGATCGAGGGCGCGGCCGCGGAGGACGGCCGCACCCCGTCGATCTGGGACACCTTCAGCCACACCCCCGGCAAGACGTACCAGGGCGACACCGGCGACGTGGCCACCGACCACTACCACCGGTTCCGCGAAGACGTCGCACTGATGGCCGAGTTGGGCCTCAAGGCCTACCGCTTCTCGATCTCCTGGCCCCGGGTGCAGCCCACCGGCCGCGGCCCGGCCGTGGAGCGCGGCCTGGACTTCTACCGCGCCCTGGTGGACGAGCTGCTCGCGGCCGGCATCGAGCCGGTCGCCACCCTCTACCACTGGGACCTCCCGCAGGACCTGGAGGACCTCGGCGGCTGGACGGTCCGCGAGACCGCCGAGCGCTTCGGCGAGTACGCGGCCATCGCGGCCCGCGCGCTCGGCGACAAGGTCAAGTTCTGGACCACCCTGAACGAGCCGTGGTGCAGCGCCTTCCTCGGCTACGGATCCGGCGTGCACGCCCCCGGCCGCACCGACCCCGCCGACGCCCTGCGCGCGGCCCACCACCTCAACCTGGCCCACGGCCGCGCGGTGGCCGCCCTGCGCGCCGAACTGCCGGCCGACGCCAAGGTCTCCGTCACCCTCAACCTGCACCAGGTCCGCGCCCTGACCGCCTCCCCGGCGGACCTCGACGCGGCCCGGCGGATCGACGCGGTCGGCAACCGGGTCTTCACCGGCCCGATCCTGGAGGGCGGTTACCCGGCCGACCTGCGTGCCGACACCGCCCACCTGGTCGACTGGGACGCCCTGGTGCAGCCCGGCGACGAGGCCGTGATCGGCGCGCCGATCGACGTGCTCGGCATCAACTACTACAGCCCGACCCTGGTGTCGGCGCCGGCCGAGGGCGAGGAGCTCGCCCCGGGCGAGGCCGCCAGGAACGACGCCCACGGTGCCAGCGACCACTCGCCCTGGCCCGGCTCCGAGCAGGTCGTCTTCCACCTGCCGCCCGGCGAACTCACCGCGATGAACTGGGCGATCGACCCGAGCGGGCTGTACGACCTGATCACCGACGTCTCCCGGCGCCACCCGGGCCTGCCGCTGATGATCACCGAGAACGGCGCCGCCTTCGAGGACACCGTCAACGCCGAGGGCGAGGTGCTCGACCCGCGCCGGATCGACTACGTCCACCGCCACCTGGCGGCCGTGCACCGGGCGATCGCGGACGGCGCCGACGTCCGGGGCTACTTCCTGTGGTCCCTGCTCGACAACTTCGAATGGTCGTACGGCTACAGCCGCCGGTTCGGGGCCGTGTACGTCGACTACGCCACCCAGCTCCGGATCCCCAAGGCCAGCGCCCGCTGGTACGCGCGGACCGTGCGGAGCAACTCGATCCCCCAGGTGGACAGCCCGTCCTGACACGGGCCGCTGCCGGGAAGGCGGCGGGGGCGAAGGGGACACCGCCCCCGTCGCGGGGCCGGGCACGGCAGCCGAGGGTCTGCCGTGCCCGGCCCTTCGCCGCCCGGGCACGGCGGGCCCGGCCCGGTCGTTCGGCTGTTCGACCGTCCGGGCCGGGCAGTCGTGCGGCCGTCCACCGGTCCCGTCGTGCGGCCGTCCCGGGCGGCGGGCACCGCCGAAGCCGCAGGCATCGAGGAGAGGACACCCGATGGAGCGCCCACAACCGACGATCCGCCCGTACCGCCCCGCCGACCGCGAGGCGGTCTACGACATCTGCGTCCGCACCGCCGAGGCCGGCGGCGACGCCACCGGCCTGTACAAGAACGAGCGGGTGCTGCCGGACAACTTCGCCGGGCCCTACCTGGAGCTCGAACCCGGCCTCGCCTTCGTCCTGGACGACGGCCGGGGCACCGCCGTCGGGTACGTGCTCGGCACCTCCGACACCGCCCGTTTCGTGGCCGAGCTCCGTGAGCGCTGGCTGCCCCGGGTCGGCCACCTGTACCCGCCGCCGGCGGGGGAGCCGGCCGACGGCGACGAGCTGATGGCCATGCTGCTGCACAACCCCGAGCGGATGATCCTGCCCGAGCTGGCCGACTACCCCGCCCATCTGCACATCGACCTGCTGCCGGAGTTCCAGGGGCGCGGCTTCGGCCGCCTGCTGATCGAGCGCCTGCTCGCCGCCCTGCACCGGGCCGGCGCGGAGCGGGTGCACCTCGGGATGGTGAGCGCCAACACCGGAGCCCGGGCCTTCTACGACCGCACCGGGTTCCACGTCCTTCCGGTGCCCGACCCGGGGGTGCTGACCTACCTGGGCCGCTCGACCGCGCCCTGACCCGGCGGCCCGGCCGGTGCGCGAGGCCGGTGTGCCAGGCCCCGACCGGCCCCGGCCGGGCGGCGCCCGCGCTCCCGGCGCCCCGCCCCCGGCAGCCACCCCCGACCCCCTGACCGGCCCGGCCCCCGGTCCCGCCCGCCGACCCGGGCCGGACCGGGGGTTGGGCCATTGGGGGCGCGGGGTTTGCGCCGTGTGCGGACGGTGCGCCACGATCACCTCCCGTGAAGATCACCGCGGATCGCGACGATGCCCGCCGGCCTGTCGGGGACGAGCCGTGGGCCGGCCAGGTGCCCGCCGTACCCCGCACCGCCCCGACGGACGGGCGCGGACCCCGTGTCCCGGCACCCGGCCGCGGCCCGCGGCGGCCCGCCGGCCCGCTGCGGCGCCGCCGCCGGCGGCTGCAGCTGCTCGGCGCCCGGCTCTTCACCTCCGTCCTGATGACCAACCCCCCGTCGACCTGGGCCGCGCCGGTCGCCGACGGCCGGTACGGCCCGGCCGAGGGCGCCCCGCTGTCCCTGCTGATGCTCGGTGACTCGCTGGCCCGCAGCGTCGGCGCCGGCCGCAAGGAGGAGACCCTGGGAGCCCGGCTGGCCCAGGGGCTGGCGGACGGCAGCGGGCGCCCGGTGAACCTCCGCGTCCTCGCCCGGGCCGGCGCCACCACCCGCACCCTGCACCGGCAGGTCGCGCGGGCGGGCACCCTGCGGCCGGGTGTCGCCGTGATCATCGTCGGCAGCAACGACACCATGCTGCCGGGGTCCGTCGGCGGGGCGGCCCGTCGTTTCGCCCGGGTGCTCGACGGGCTGGGCCGGGCCGGCTGGGAGGTGGTCGTCGTCCCCTGCGCCGACCCGGGTGGCGCACCGGGCTTCCGCGCGCCGGTCCGGCTCGTCGCCTCCCGCCGGGCCCGGCGGCTGGCGCGGTTGCAGACCAGGGCGGCCGTGCGGGCCGGCGCGCTGATCGCGCCCTCCTCGGTGGACGAGTTCCGGGCCCGGCCCGCCGAACTGCTCGGCCCGGACGGCGTGCACCCGTCGGCCCGGGGCTATGCCGCGTACGCGCTCCGGATGCTGCCCGTCCTGCTGTCGATCCCGGTCCGCGCAGCGGCCGGCCGGTAGGCTCGGCCGGGTGGCGACGGCACCGGAACCGGACCGGGGCCCGGACGTGGAGCGTCACGAGACGCCCGACGAGCGGGCCGACCGCAACCTGGTCGAACTGCTCCAGGAGCTGCGGGTCGTCCAGACCGGGGTGCAGATCGTCTTCGCCTTCCTGCTGGGCCTGGCGTTCACCAGCCGGTTCCCGCAGCTGAACGACTTCCAGACCGGCGTCTACGTCACCACCCTGCTGCTCACCGTGGTGGCCTCGGCGGTGCTGGCGACCCCGGTCGCGCTGCACCGCGGGCTCTTCCACCGGGGGGCCAAGCGCCGGATCGTCGCGCTCTCCTCCCGGCTGGCCGAGGCGGGCCTGTTCTTCCTGGCCCTGGCGCTCAGCGGCGCGGTGCTGCTGATCACCGACGTGGTGCTCGGGCCGGTGCCGGCCGCGGTGATCACCGCGCTGACCGTGCTGATGTTCGCGGGCCTCTGGTTCGTCCTGCCGTGGACCCAGCGGCAGCGGTGAACGGCTCGGGCCGGCCCGCCCGGCGCGCGGGGGCGGGAGGTCCTGGTACCGCCCCGGCCGGTCGGGCAGGGTGGGGAGGCGGGGCCGGGCGGCGGCGTCCTGCCCGGCGGCACGCCGGGCCGGCGTCCTGCCCGGCGGCACGCCGGTACGACGGGAAGGGGTAGACCGACCATGACCACCCGGATCAGCAAGGACACCCGGCTCTGCATGTCGCTGGCCGCGCGGCCGGGCAACTTCGGCACCAGGTTCCACAACTTCCTCTTCCGGGAACTCGGCCTGGACTACCTGTACAAGGCCTTCACCACCACCGACCTGCCGGCGGCCATCGGCGGGGTCCGGGCGCTGGGCATCCGGGGCTGTGCGATCTCCATGCCGTTCAAGGAGGACGTGATCGCGCTGGTCGACGAGCTGGACCCGTCGGCGGCGGCCGTCCGCTCGGTCAACACGATCGTCAACGACGACGGTGTCCTGCGCGCCTGCAACACCGACTACCTCGCCGTCGCCCAGCTGCTGGAGGCCCACGGGGTGCCGCTGGACGCCACCGTCGCGCTCCGCGGCAGCGGCGGCATGGCCAAGGCGGTGGCCGGCGCGCTCGGTGACGCCGGGTACCGCTCGGGCACGGTGGTCGCCCGCAACGAGGCGGCCGGGCGCGCGCTGGCCGAGGCCCAGGGCTGGTCCTGGCGCTCCGGCGTGGGCGGCCTGCGGGCCGACCTGATCGTCAACGTGACGCCGATCGGCATGCGCGGCGGCCCGGAGGCGGAGGACCTCTCCTTCGAGCCGGCCACGGTGGAGGCCGCGACGACCGTCTTCGACGTGGTCGCCCTGCCGGTGGAGACGCCGCTGGTCAAGCGGGCCCGCGCGCTCGGCCGGCAGGTGATCAGCGGGCACGAGGTGCTGGTGCGGCAGGGGCTGGAGCAGTTCGTCCGCTACACCGGGGTGCGCCCCGAGCGGGAGCTGGTGGAGCGCGCGGCGGCCCAGGCCCGGGACTGAGGGGACGGCACCGGCCCGGGCCGCCACCGGCCCGGGCACGGCGAGGGGCGGGTACGGCGAGGGGTGGGGACGACGAGGCCCGGGCACGACGAGGGGCGGGCGGAGACCCGGCGGGCCCCCATGCCCGCCCCGGTCCCGCCCGCCCTTGTTCGGCCCCGTGCCCACCCGGACCAGGGCCCGCCCGCCCGGCGCCACCGCCGGGCGGGAGCTACGGCCTGGACGCGGCCCGGCCGCCGTCCGGCCCGGTCAGCCGCACCGCGGCCGTCAGCGGCAGCTCGCCGCTGGACGGACCGGCCAGCACGGTGAACCCGCCCGGCTCGCCGAGCCAGCGCCCGTCCTGCACCGACCAGTGCTGCAGGGCCCGCGCCTCCACCGGCACGTCCACCTCGACCCGCTGCCCCGGCTCGGCCCGGACGGCGGCGAAGCCGGCCAGCCAGCGCACCGGTCGCTCCACCCCGCTGCCGGGCCGCGCCAGGTAGACCTGCACCACCTCGCGCGAGCTGCGGGTCCCGGTGTTGCGCAGCGCGACCCGGACGGTGAAGCCGGCCCCCTGCGCCACCGATCCGGGCGCCGTCAGGCCCAGGTACTCCCAGGCGCCGTAGCCGAGCCCGTGCCCGAACCAGTACGCAGGGCGCTGCCCGGCCCGCAGCCAGCCCCGGTAGCCGATGTGCAGCCCCTCCGTGTAGGCGAGCACGCCGCCCTGCGGGGTGGTGTCGAGCACCGGGGCGTCCCGCTCCTCGGCCGGCCAGCTGGTGGGCAGCCGGCCGCCGGGCTCGGCCCGGCCGAACAGGACGTCGGCCAGGCCGTCGCCGCCCTCCTGGCCGGGGAACCAGCCGAGCAGCACCGCCGCCACCTCCTCGCGCCAGGGCAGCAGCACCGGGCCGCCCGTGTTGACCACCACCACGGTGGCCGGGTTGGCCGCCGCCACCGCCGAGACCAGGGCGTCCTGGCCGCCAGGCAGCCGGAGCGTGCCGCGGTCGAACCCCTCGCTCTCGTGCTCGTCGGTGGTGCCCACCACGACGACCACGGCGTCGGCCCCCCGGGCGAGTTCGACCGCGGCCGCCAGCTCGGCGGCCTCGGCGGCCACCGGCGGGTCGGCGGCCAGCACGAGCACCCGGCCGTGCTCGGGCTCGGCCGTCCGCCGGGCCAGCAGGGTCACCTCCTGGCCGGCCGCCAGCTCCAGTTCGACCTGCCGGAAGGACGGCGACACGTGCAGGTAGGTCGGGTCGTCGGACTCGGCCGGCACGTACTCGTCCAGCAGCAGGGCGCCGTCGGCCTCCAGCACGATCCGGCCGAGGCCGACCACGCCGATCCGCCAGCGGCCGGCGGCGGGCGCCCGGAACACCGTGCTGACCTCGACCGCCCCGAAGGAGTCGAGCCCGGCGCCCTCCGCGGGCTCCAGCACCCGGCCGCTCGGCCGGTGCTCGCGGTGCAGCTCCCGGCCGTCGGCGTCCAGGTAGCGGGCCAGCAGGCCGGGTTCGGCGGTCTCCGGGTGCCGGCAGTCGGCCCGCTCCAGCGGGGTCGGCCGCAGCGCCGTCCGCACCCCGGCGGCGTGCTCGACCAGGACTCCGTCCGGCAGCGCGGCCCGGATGCCCTCCAGCGGGGAGACCACCGAGGCGGGGAAGACCGAGGCGCTGCCGCCGCCCTGCACCCGGGCGGTGGCGGCGTTCGGGCCGATCACGGCCACCCGGCGCAGCGCCTTGGCGTCCAGCGGCAGGACGGCGTCGCGGTTGTGCAGCAGCACGGCGGCGGCGGCCGCCGCCCGGCGGAGCAGCCCGCGGGTCCCGTCGTCGTCGGGCGTCGGGGCCGTGGCCGGCTCCGTGGCCGGGCCGTCCAGCGCGCCGACCCGGCCGGCCAGCCGGAGCAGCCGGCGGACCTTGTCGTCCAGGGCGGCCTCGCTGACCAGGCCGGACCGGACGGCCTCGGCCAGCGCGGCGGCCCAGTGCTCGTTCGGGCCGGGCATGGCGAGGTCGACGGCGGCGGAGCCGGAGGGGACGGTGTTGCGGACCGCGCCCCAGTCGGAGACCACCAGGCCGTCGAAGCCCCACTCGCCCTTCAGCGGCTCGGTGAGCAGCGGACTCTCGCTCATCGCCTCGCCGTTGACCCGGTTGTAGGCGGACATCACGGCCCACACCCCGGCCCGGACGGCGGCCTCGAAGGGCGCGAGGTAGACCTCGCGCAGGGTCCGCTCGTCGACCCGGGCGTCCAGGGTGAGCCGTTCGGTCTCCGAGTCGTTGGCGACGTAGTGCTTGGCGGTGGCCGCCACCCCGCCGCTCTGCACGCCCTCGATGTAGGCGGCGCCGATCCGGCCGGTGAGCAGCGGGTCCTCGGAGAAGCACTCGAAGTGCCGCCCGGCGAGCGGGGACCGGTGCAGGTTGAGGGTGGGGGCGAGCAGCATGTCGACGCCCTTGCGGCGGGCCTCGGCGGCCAGCAGGGCGCCCAGTTCGCGGACGAGGTCCTCGTCCCAGCCGGCGGCCATGGCGGTGACGGACGGCAGTGCGAGCGCGGTGTCCGACTCGTCCCAGCGCTCGCCGCGGACGCCGACCGGGCCGTCGGAGGTGATGATCGGCCGCAGGCCCAGGGCGGGCTCCGCGCTGGTGCGGAAGACGCCGCCGCCGGAGACCAGCGCGGCCTTGCGGTCCAGGTCCAGGTCCAGTGCCGCCAGTTCCGGTGCCCCGGCGGCCGGCGCGGTGGGGCCCGGCTTCGGGGTGGAGTCGGCGGTGTCGGCGGTGTCGGCGTTGGTGCGGATGTCGGTCATCCCTTTGTCGCTCCCTGCATGATTCCGTCGATGATCTGGCGCCCCATCAGCAGGAAGACCGCGATGACGGGCAGGCTGGCGACGAGTGCGCCGGTGAGGACGAGGGAGTAGTCCTTGATGTAGCCGCTGGCCAGTTCGGAGAGGGTGAGCTGGATGGTGGGGTTCTGCTGGGTCATCACGACCTTGGGCCAGTAGAAGTCGTTCCAGGTGGCCATGAAGGTGAGCATGCCGAGCACGCTCATCGCCGGGCGGGCGGTCGGCAGCACGATGTGCCGGACCAGGCCGCGGGTTGTGCAGCCGTCGATCCGTCCGGCGTCCAGGAGTTCGTCCGGCAGCGAGGTGACCAGGTACTGGCGCATGAAGAACAGGCCGAAGGCGTTGGCGGCGGCCGGCACGATCAGGGCCTGGAGGTGGTCCGCCCAGTGGAACCAGTTGGCCATCATGATGTAGAGCGGGATGATGCCCAGCTGGGTCGGCACCATCATGGTCGCCACCACGGTGGCCAGCAGCGGCCTGCTGCCGCGGAACGGCAGTTTGGCGAAGGCGAAGCCGCCGAAGGTCGAGGTGAGCACCACGCTCGCGGTGACCAGCGAGGAGACGATCAGCGAGTTCAGCAGGGCCAGCCCCATGTCGGTCTGGCTGAACGCCTGGCCGATGTTGTGCAGCAGGTTGGCGCCCGGCAGCAGGATCGGCGGCACGCTGTGGATGTCGGTGTTGTTGCGCGATGCGGCGACCAGCGTCCAGTAGAGCGGGAACACCGAGACCAGCACGGCGGCGCCGAGGAAGGCGTACACGCCCCGGCCGGCGGAGAGTTGGCGGTTGCGGCTCATCAGGCGTCCAGCCCCTTCATCCGGCGGGCGGCGATCAGGTTGGCCCCGACGATCACGACGATCAGCAGGAACATCGCCCAGGAGACGGCCGCGCCGTAGCCGTACTTGAAGCGGCCCCAGAACTGGTTGTAGGAGTACAGCGCGAGGGTCTGGAACTGGTGCTGGGAGCCGCCGGTGGTCGGGTCCTGCTGCTGGCCGAAGAGCATCGGCTCGCCGAACAGCTGGAGGGCGCCGATGGTGGAGACGATCACCGAGAACAGGATGGTCGGGCGCAGCATCGGGACGGTGATCGAGCGGAACTGCCGCCAGCGGCTCGCCCCGTCGATGGCGGCGGCCTCGTACAGCTCGAACGGCACGGCCTGCATCGCGGCCAGGAAGATCAGGGCGTTGTAGCCCGTCCAGCGCCAGGTGACGATGGCGGAGATGGCCGTCCAGGAGGAGAGCGTGCCGGCCTGCCAGTCGATGTGCTCGACGCCGAACAGGCCGAGCGTCCAGTTGATCAGCCCGTAGTCACGGCCGAAGAGCTGGACGAAGATCAGGGTGACGGCCGCGACCGAGGTGACGTTGGGCAGCAGCACCCCGAGCCGGAAGAGCGTCCGTCCGCGCATCCGGTAGTTCAGCAGGTGCGCGAGGACGAGCGCGAGCAGCAGCTGCGGGACGGTGGAGAGCACACCGATGCCGACGGTGTTCTTCAGCGCGTTGAGGAAGAACGGGTCGTCCAGCAGCTTGCGGTAGTTCTCCAGGCCGACCCACTGCCCCTGGCTGCCGGGGACGTCGACCCGCCAGTTGGTCATCGACACGTACCCGGTGTAGAGCATCGGGAAGAGCCCGAAGCCGGCGAACACCAGGAAGAACGGCGCGATGTAGAGGTACGGCGAGAGGGTGCGGTCGAGCCGGTGCCGACGGTGGGCCGCCACGGGTGCGCGCGCGGCCCGGGCGGGCCGGCCGGCGGAGACGGACGCAGCCATCTGGGTGTGCTCCTTGGAGGGTGGCGCGGTACCGGCGTGGTGTCAGATCCACGCCGGTACCGCGGGTCTCGGGGTGTGGGGCGGCGGCGGGTGGTCAGCCGACGATGTTGGCGACGTCCGCGAGGGCCTTCTTCCAGGCCCCGTCGGCGTCCGTCTTGCCCTGCTCGATCGAGGTGAGGGCGTTGCCGAGGGCGGTGCCGATCTCGGCGCCGTGCGCGCCGAGCGGCTGCGGCTTCAGGTCCTTCGCGGACTGGGAGAAGATCTTGCCGGTGGGCGCGTTGTTGAACAGCGGGTCGGTGTGGTTCGCGATGTCGGGCTGGCTCCAGAGCGCCTGGTCGGAGGGGAAGTAGCCCTTCTCGGTGAAGAGCTTGGCCTCCTGCTCGGGCGCGGTGAGCCACTTGGCCAGCTCGGTGGCGGCCTTGGTGTGCTTGCCGGACTTGGGCACCGAGAGGTACGAGCCGCCCCAGTTGCCGCCGCCGCCGGGGATCCGGGCCATGTCCCAGGTGCCGCCGTCGGTGGGCGGGTTGGCCTTGAACTCGTAGCTCATCCAGGCGGGGCAGGCGACGGTGGCGAACTGGCTCTTCTGGAACCCGGTGTCCCAGGCGGGGGTGAAGGCCTGGATGCCGGCCGACTCGCCGTCCTTGATCGCGCCGGCCACCAGGTCGAACGCCTGCCGGACGGCCGGGTTCTCGGTCACCACCGGCTTGCCGGCGGCGTCGTAGAAGCCGGTCGGGGCCTGCGCGATGACGGCGCTGAACAGGTTGCCGCCGCTGTCGAACCAGCGGACGTCCTTGTTGGGGCTGTCGGCGAGGAACTTCTTCCCGGTGGCGGCGTAGGCCTTCCAGTCGGAGAGCAGTGCGGAGACCTGGTCCCGGTCGGTGGGCAGGCCGGCGGCCTTGAACAGGTCGCTGCGGTAGCAGAGCGCCATGCCGCCCATGTCGGTGCCGAGGCCGAAGAGCACCTTGCCGTCGGCGCTGGAGGCGGGCGCGGTCTTGGAGGGCACCCACTGGCCGGCGTCGACGCCGTTCTCCAGGAAGTTGACGAACTTGGGCGCCTGCGCCTGGAACCCGGCGACCTGGCCGATCTCGATCGCCTCGACGTCGGCGGTGCCGGAGCCGGCCAGCAGGTGGGCCTGCAGGTTCTGGTGGTGCGCGCCCATGTCGGCGCGGTTCTCCTTGATGGTGATGTTGGGGTGCTGCTGCTCGTACTGCTTGTAGAGGTCCGCGTACCCGAAGTCGGAGAAGAGGTTCACGGTCAGGGTGATCTTCTCGTTGGGGTCGTCCTGCGCCTGGCTCCCGCCGCCGCTGGAACAGCCGGTCACGGCCAGCAGGGCGGTGAGCGCGGCTGCCGCGCCGAGGAGCCGGGTTCTCGGGCCGGTACGGAAGGTGGGCATGGTGACTCCTTGCGGGGACGGCGCTGGGCCTGACGGGTGAGGGGGAGGGCTGAGCGGCTGGCAGGGAGAGCGCGCCGCTCCGGGAGCGATGCCGGTCGGAGCACCTGTGGAGCAGAGCGGAGAGCGCTCTCCCATGGGGCTGGAGCCTGGACCCTGGAGCAGGCAAAGTCAAGAGGTGGCGCTCAATACCGCGCCAGCGCTGCGCCTTTGTCGAACCGGCAGGGTGCGGCGGCGATACGTGCAGAGGGCTTGACACGACGGAAACACGAGCGCAACTATCTCAACCACTGCGAGAGCGCTCTCCCAGCGATGGGAGCCCGACCCGGCCCAGTCGTCCGACCACCCCTCCCGGACCGGCTGCGGCCGAAGGCCGGTGTTTCCGGTCCTCCCCCCACCGTCTCGTCAGGAGAGTCCCCCATGCTCGCACCACCCGTCCGGACAGCAGCCGGCCCCGAACGCTCGTCACCCGGGTGGCGAGCGGTGGCCGCGACCGTCGCGGCAGCCCTGGTCGCGGCCCTGATGCTGTTCGTCCCCACGAGCCGCGCCCAGGCCGCGCCCGTTCTGCTGTCCCAGGGCAAGCCGGTCACGGCCTCCTCGGAGGAGAACTACGGCACCACCGCCGGCAACGCCGTCGACGGCAACACCGGCACCCGCTGGTCGAGCGCCAACACCGACCCGCAGTGGATCCAGGTCGACCTCGGCAGCCCGGCCGCGATCGGCCAGGTCGTGCTGAACTGGGAGTCCGCGTACGGCAAGGCGTACCAGATCCAGCTCTCCACCGACGGGACGAACTGGACCACCGCGTACTCCACCACCACCGGCGCCGGCGGCACCGAGACCCTCGCGGTCTCCGGCACCGCCCGCTACGTGCGGATGAACGGCACCGTCCGCGCCACCGGCTACGGCTACTCGCTCTGGGAGTTCCAGGTCTTCGGCAGCGCGGCCGGCACCGGCTGCGGCACCACGAACGCCGCCCAGGGCCGGCCCGCCACCGCGTCCAGCGAGGAGAACTACGGCACCACGGCCGCCAACGCGGTGGACGGCAACACCGGCACCCGCTGGTCGAGCGCCAACACCGACCCGCAGTGGATCCAGGTCGACCTCGGCTCGGCCCAGCCGGTCTGCCAGGTCGTGCTGAACTGGGAGTCCGCGTACGGCAAGGCGTACCAGATCCAGCTCTCCACCGACGGGACGAACTGGACCACCGCGTACTCCACCACCACCGGCGCCGGCGGCACCGAGACCCTCGCGGTCTCCGGCACCGCCCGCTACGTGCGGATGAACGGCACCGTCCGCGCCACCGGCTACGGCTACTCGCTCTGGGAGCTGCAGGTCCGCACCGGCGGTGACCCGACCACGCCCCCCACCACCCCGCCGACCACGCCGCCCACCACCCCGCCGGTGACCCCGCCGCCGGGCAACTGGACCACCGTGTTCAACGAGGACTTCACGGGCAACGCCGGCGCCGCGCCGTCCGCCGCGAACTGGATCACCCAGACCGGCACCTCCTACCCGGGCGGTCCGGCCAACTGGGGCACCAGCGAGGTGCAGACGAACACCAACGCGCCCGCCAACGTCTCGCTCAACGGCAACGGCGCGCTCAACCTCACCGCGCTGAAGAACGGCGACGCCTGGACGTCGGGCCGGGTCGAGAGCCAGCGCTCCGACTTCGCCGCCCCGGCCGGCGGCCAGCTCCAGATCTCCGCGACCGTCAAGCAGCCGAACGTCGCCGACGGCACCGGCTACTGGCCCTCGTTCCGCGCGATGGGCGCCGGCAACCGCGGCAACTTCACCGTCTGGCCGGGCGCCGGCGAGTCGGACATCCTGGAGAACGTCAACGGCCGCAGCCAGCTCTCCACCACCCTGCACTGCGGCACCGCCCCCGGCGGCAACTGCAACGAGTACAACGGCATGACCAGCGGGCTGGCCAGCTGCACCGGCTGCCAGAGCGACTACCACACGTACTCGCAGATCCTGGACCGCACCACCTCGGACGAGCAGATCCGCTGGTACCTCGACGGCCGTCAGGTCTGGCAGGTCAGCGAGTCCCAGGTCGGCGTCGCCACCTGGGACGCGGCCGTGCACCACGGCTTCTACCTGGTGTTCAACCTCGGCATCGGCGGCGGGTTCCCGAACGGGAACTGCAACTGCACCTCGCCGACCGCGAACACCACGTCCGGCGGCGTGCTGAGCATCGACAAGGTGACGGTCTCCACCACCACCGGCAACGCCCCGGCGGCGCTGACCGACCCGGCCGTCCCCACCGGCGGGTCCACCGTCAAGGTGACCGGCGGCCAGGGCAACTGGGCGCTCACCGTGAACGGCGCGCCGTACCAGGTCAAGGGCATCACCTGGGGCCCGGCCAACACCACCATCGACGCGCACGTCCGCGAGCTCAAGGCGATGGGCGTCAACACCCTGCGCACCTGGGGCACCGACGCCGGCAGCAAGCCGCTGCTGGACACCGCCGCCGCGCACGGGATCAAGGTCGTCAACGGGTTCTGGCTGAACCAGGGCGCGGACTACGTCAACGACACCGCGTACATGGACAGCACGCTCGACCAGATCAAGCAGTGGGTGACCACCTACAAGAACCACCCCGGCGTGCTGATGTGGGACGTCGGCAACGAGGTCATCCTCACCACCCAGGACCACACCTACAACGGCACCACGGTCGAGCAGCAGCGGGTCGCGTACGCCAAGTACGTGGAGCGGGTCACCCAGGCGATCCACGCCATCGACACCAACCACCCGGTGACCTCCACCGACGCGTACACCGCGGCCTGGAAGTACTACAAGGACTACACGCCCAGCCTGGACCTGCTGGCCGTCAACTCCTACGGCTCGGTCTGCAACGTCAAGGCCGACTGGATCGCCGGCGGCTACACCAAGCCGTACATCATCACCGAGTCCGGCGAGGACGGCGAGTGGGAGGTCCCGAACGACGCCAACGGCGTGCCCACCGAGCCCTCGGACATCAAGAAGCGTGACGCCTACCTGTCCAACTGGGCCTGCATCACCGGCCACCAGGGCGTCGCACTCGGCGCCACGGTCTTCCACTACGGCACCGAGAACGACTTCGGCGGCGTCTGGTACAACACCGTGCCCGCCGGCTGGAAGCGCCTCAGCTTCTACTCGGTGGCCAAGGACTACAACGGCAACGTGGGCACCAACACGCCCCCGGTGATCTCCGACATGACGCTGAGCAACACCGCGACCGTCCCGGCCGGCGGCACGTTCAACATCAGCACCACCACCACCGACCCCGACGGCGACCTGATCCGCTACCAGCTGCTCTACTGCGCCAAGTACGCGGGCGGCGGCACCGGGTTCGACCAGGTCAAGTTCGTCCAGACCGCCGACGGCCGGTTCACCGCGACCGCCCCGAAGAACCTGGGCGTGTACAAGGTCTACGTCTACGCCTACGACGGCCACGGCAACGTGGGCATCGAGACCAAGTCCTTCCGCGTGGTGGCCCCGACGGTCAACGGGACGAACGTGGCGCTGAACAAGCCGACCACCGCCTCCAGCTTCCAGGCGGTCGGCAACGGCGCGCCGTACCCGGCGTCCAACGCCACCGACGGCAACTGGGGCACGCGCTGGGCCAGCGAGTGGGCCGACCCGCAGTGGGTCCGGGTCGACCTCGGCGCTGTGACCACCTTCAAGCACGTCCAGCTGGGCTGGGAGGGCGCCTACGGGAAGGCCTACCAGATCCAGACCTCCAACGACGGCACCAACTGGGCGACCGTCTGGTCCACCACCACCGGAACCGGCGGCATCGACGACTTCGACGTCACCGGCAGCGGACGGTACGTCCGGATCAACATCACGCAGCGGGGCACCGCCTACGGCGACTCGCTCTACGAGTTCGGCGTCTACGCCTAGGCCCCACAGCCTGGCGCACGCCTGATCCAGACCCCCTCGGGACCGGGGCGAACCCCACTCCTCCCGGTCCCGAGGGCCCCACCCCCATCCGTTCGACCTGGAGGTCCGATGCGACCCCGCTTCCTGTCCCGCGGCCGACCGCGCCGCACGTCCCTGGCGGTGGCCTTCGCCGCCGTCCTCGCCCTGACCGGTCTCTCCGGCACGGCCCAGCAGGCCGCCGCGGCCGGCGACCCGCTGATCTCGACGGCGCGCCCGGTGACGGCCTCGTCCATCGAGAGCCTGAACTTCCCGGCCGGTGCGGTGGTCGACAACGACCTCAACACCCGCTGGGCGAGCACCTGGACCGATCCGTCCTGGATCCAGATCGACCTCGGCGGCACCGCCGCCGTCAGCAAGGTCGAGCTGGACTGGGAGGCGGCCTACGCCAAGGCCTTCCAGCTCCAGGTGTCCCCGGACGCCAGCAACTGGACGACGGTCTACTCCACCGCCAACGCCACCGGCGGGGTGCAGAACCTCGCCGTCACCGGCAGCGGCCGCTACATCCGGCTCTACGCCACCGCCCGCGGCACCCAGTACGGGTACTCGCTGCTGGAGTTCAAGGTGTACGGCCAGGTGACCGTCCCGACCAACGGCTACGTGCCGGCCAACCCGCAGGTCACCGGGGTCACCCCGTCGACCGCCAACCCGCCGCACGCGTACTTCCACGAGTTCCAGGCGAACTGCACGGCGTCCCACAACCTGCCGGACGACCCGATCGTCTTCCCCGGCCAGGCCGGTGCCTCCCACATGCACACGTTCATGGGGGCCACCAACACCAACGCCGCCTCCTCGCTGGCCTCGCTCAACACCAGCGCCAGCAGCTGCCTGGCCCCGGCCGACCGCTCCGGGTACTGGATGCCCTCCATGTACGACGGGTCGACCCTGGTCAACCCGGTCGGCCTGCAGACCATCTACTACAAGAGCTCGGTGAACGACTACACCAGCGTCCGGCCGTTCCCGCCGGGCCTGCGGTTCGTGGTCGGCAGCCCGTCGGCCACCGCCACCCAGTTCGCGACCGACCCCGGTTACGTCGCGGGCTGGGAGTGCGGCACCAGCTACCACACCAGCGACCTGCCGGTCGACTGCCCCGGCGGCGGCCAGGTCGGCATCCGTTACCAGGCGCCCAGCTGCTGGAACGGGCTCTACCTGGACACCCCCGACCACAAGAGCCACATGGCCTACCCGGTCGGCGGGGTCTGCCCGGCCACCCACCCGGTGGCGCTGCCGATGATCGAGTTCAAGGTGGCCTTCCCGGTCAACACCGCGAACATGTCGCAGCTCCACCTGTCGAGCGGACGGGGTTTCTCCTTCCACTACGACTTCTTCAACGCCTGGGAGGCTCCCACGCTCGCCGCGATGGTGAACCACTGCATCGTCGGCGGTCTCCAGTGCGACCCGCGCGGCTACGACGAGAACCAGCCCGCCAAGGGCGCGGTGCTCAACGCGCAGTACCTGCTGCCCTGACGGTCCGGACCACCTGATCCGGACCACCTGATCCGGACCACCTGATCCCGTGCCCGTGGCCGTCCCCGCCCATGCGGGGCCGGTCGCGGGCACGGCCGTACCCCGGGCCGGCCCGTCCCCCGCCGGCCCGTCCCCCCGTCGGCCCGGGGCCCCACCCCTGGCCCGTCGCCCCGCCCCGGAGGACCGTATGACCACCCGCCCGAGCCGGCCGCTGTCGCGGACCGCCGCCGCCCTCCTGCTGGCCCTGGCGGCCGCCGCCTGCGCCGCCCCGCCCGCGCCGGGCCCGGCCGCCGCCCCGCCGGGGGCACGGACCTCCGCGGCGGTGGACCTCGGCCCCTCGCCGGCCTCCCTGATGGTCTGCGCCGGCAGCGTGCCGATGCAGCTGGCCGGGGCCTTCGGCACCGAGCCGGCCACCGCGCCCGCCGGGACCTGGGCCCAGCACCTGTACACCTGCACCTACGCGTACACCGAGGGCACGCTGCTGATCACGGTGAAGGAGCTGGCCGACCGGGCCACCGCGGCAGCGCACTTCGCGGGCCTGCGCGGCAGCGCCGGGCCGGTGACCACGGTCGAGGGCCTCGGCGACGCGGCCTACACCCAGGCCGACGGCTCGACGGTGGTGCTCCGGGACGGCTCGGTGCTGACGGTCGACGTGCACCGGCTGCCGGAGCGTTTCGGCAAGCCGCCGCGGACGCGGTCGAACGTCTCGGTGACGGCCGCGACCACGGTGATGATCTGCTGGAAGGAGCACGCACCGTGACGGGAAACGTTTCCCGGAGGGGCTCCGGCGGTGCTCCGGGCGCCGCTCCGGGGCTCCGAAGGCCCTCCGGGAGCCCCGGGCCGGGCCCCGGTCGGCCGTCGGGGCTGCTGCGAGCTGTGGCTTTGATGGATAGAGCGCTCTCCCAGATGCTATAAAGACACCATGAGCGAAGTCCTCCGGTCCGCCGTCAACCGCTCCACGACTCTGGAGGACGTGGCCAGGGTCGCGGGCGTCTCCCGGGCCACCGTCTCCCGGGTCATCAACGGCATCCGCAACGTCGACCCCGCGATCCAGGAGAGTGTCCGGCTGGCCATCGCGAGCACCGGCTACGTCCCCAACGGCGCCGCCCGGTCCCTGGTCACCCGGCGTGCCGGGTCCCTCGCGCTGGTGGTCTCGGGATCGGGCGCCGAGGCCGACGGGCCGGCCGGCGGCGAGGTCTTCACCGACCCCTTCTTCGGCCGGGTGGTCAGCGGGGTCTTCCAGGCCCTGCGGCCGCAGGGCCTGCACCCGGTGCTGATGCTCGCGGACGCCCCCGAGGCCCGCGAGCAGGCCCTCGCCTATCTGCGGCAGGGCAACGCGGACGGCGCCATGGTCGTCTCCACCCACGCCGAGGACCCGATGCCCGCCCTGCTGCTGGAGGCCGGCGTCCCCGCGGTGCTGTTCGGCCGGCCCGACCGGCCGCTGCCGATCAGCTGCGTCGACCTGGCCAACCGCGACGGCGGGCGGCTGGCCGCCGACCACCTGCACGCCCGGGGCTGCCGCCGGGTGGTGACCATCGCCGGCCCCTCCGGCGTCCGGGCCGCCCGGGACCGGCTGGCCGGCTTCCACGACGCGATGGCCCGCCACGGCCTGCCCTACCTGCCGCACGCCGAGGCGGACTTCACCCAGGCCGGCGGTGAGCGGGCGATCACCAGGCTGCTGATCGAGCACCCGGACACGGACGGCGTGTTCGCCGCCAACGACCTGATGGCCCAGGGCGCGCTGGCGGTGCTGCGCGACCACGGGCGGCGGGTCCCGGAGGACGTCGCGGTGGTGGGCTTCGACGACAGCAGCGCGGCCACCGCCGGCCGCCCGCTGCTGACCACCGTCCGCCAGCCGGTGGAGGAGATGGCCGCCGAGATGACCCGCATCCTGCTCGACCACATCGCGCGTCCCGAGCGCGGCGCCACCTCGGTGATCTTCGAGCCCTCGCTGGTGGTCCGGCAGTCCGCCTGAGTGCGCAGCCGCCTTGCCCGCGGTTAAACCGCAGGTCAGCAAGGGTGCCGGGCCCGTCGGCGCGGGCCGCGGGCGGGCCCGGCACGGATGCCGGGATGCCGATTCCGGATCGTGTGCGGACCATGGACGTAGTCGGTCACCGAATGCGGAGGTCACACCATGTCCATGCTCGACAAGCTCAAGAACATGATGAAGGGGCACGAGGACACCGTGCAGAAGGGGGTGGACAAGGGCGGCGACATGCTCGACGAGAAGACCGGCGGCAAGTACAGCGGCCACGTCGACACCGCCCAGCAGAAGATCAACGACCAGCTCGGCAACCAGTCGATGCCCGGCGAGGACCAGCCGCCGCAGCCCTGACGGCCGGGGCACCGGTGCCCGCAGCGGCGCCGCACCCACCCGTTCCCCCCGTCGGTGCGGCCGGCGGGGGCCGAGTGGTGCCCGGACCGGCTCGCCCCGCCCGTCCACGCCGGGGCGGGCCCGCCGGCTCCGGCCCGCCCCCCGGGAGCGCGTCGGCGTCCGGGGGAGCGGGCCGGGGGAGGGGTTCCGGGCGGGTCAGGGCCGGGCGCCGCCCCGCGTCGAGACGGCGACGTACTGCACCCGCATCGGGTGCCCCGGCTCGGTGGCCGCCCCCGGGACCCCGCCGAGCGCGGCGGGCAGGTTGCCGCCGACCGCCACGTTCAGGATCAGGAACTGCCCCTGGTTCACCGCGCGGTCCCAGGTGGCGGCGTCCATCCGGTCGGCCCGCACCCGGTGGAACTCCCGGCCGTCCAGGTACCAGCGCACCTGTCCGGCGCCGGCCGTGCGGTCCACCTCCACGGCGTAGGTGTGGAAGCCCGTCCGGCAACCGGGGCAGGCGGACTCGCCCGAGCCGAGCCCCTTCGGCTCCTGGCAGGGGCCGCCGTCCAGGGTGCCGCAGTGCATCGTCCCGAAGACCGAGTCACGGCCGTTCACCGACTCCATCACGTCCAGCTCACCCGTCCCCGGCCAGCCGGTGAAGCCCTCCCGCAGGCCGGCCCCGAGGGTCCAGAAGGCCGGCCAGTAGCCCGCCGCGGCCGGACCGGTGACGTCGGGCAGGGCGATCGAGGCCTCGATCCGCAGCACACCGCCGGGCGGGGCGGTGAAGTCGGCGCGCCGGGACTCGATCCGCCCCGAACCCCACCGGCCGCCCTCCAGGGTGGGCACGATCTCCAGGGCGCCCTTGCCGTCCAGCCGGACGTTGGCGGTGGAGTCGGTCATCGTCTCCACCTCGCCGGTGCCCCACTGGGCGGCCGGGCAGCCCGGGTAGCAGGTGCCCAGGTCGTACTGCCAGTCCGCGGCCGAGGGGCGGCTGCCCGCCGGGCCGTCGAAGTCGTCCCGCAGCAGGGTGGTCCAGCCGTCGGCGCCCGGCTCGCCCCGGGCCGGCACCAGGCCGGCCCCGGCCAGCAGCCGCTCCAGCCTGGGGGTGAGGACCACGGCGGCGACGTTCGTCAGGTGGGCGTCGTCGCGGTAGAGCAGGATCCGCTCCAGCACCGCCGGGCAGCTGCGCCCCGCGCCGGGGCAGAGCACCGAGTTCACCTCGACGGACCGCACCCCGGGCATCCGGCCGGCCGCGATCGCCTCCGCGAGCGGGTCCGGCCAATGTGCGCGGGCGCGGTCGAACTCGCAGGCGGCCGGGTCGGCGGTGTGCCCGGAGACGCAGGCCGGGACGTCCTCCCCGGGGACGGGCGTGTCCTCGATGTAGACGATCGGCACGCCGAGGGCGCGCGGCGGGGTCAGGGTCTTCTCCCAGCCCTCGGCGAGGAGTTGCCGGTCGTCGGTGTAGCGGTTGAGCGAGGCGATCACGATCAGCCGGGGCTTCGGCCCGTTCCGCAGCCTGGCCAGGCTGTCCGCCCGCCAGGTGTCGCACTCCCGGTACTCGCGTCCCAACTGCGGGTTGACCACCGGTATCTCCGCCAGCGGGCAGCCCTGCTTGACCAGCTCCTCCAGCCCCCAGTGCCGTTCGGCCGCGATGGCGAGCATCGGGGAGAACCACTGGCCGGCGTGCGAGTCGCCGAGCAGGACGATCCGGTCCGGGCCGCCGGCCGGGCCGAACAGGCAGGCCGGTCCGGCCGTCACGGCCGGTGCCACCTCGCACTCGCCGTCCGGCGGGAAGTCCTTGCGGGCCTGGGCCGGGTCCGGGACGGCCGGGCCGGGCCTGAGCGGCGCGGCGGTCCGGGCCAGCAGCGAGGTGCCGTCGGGGGAGCCGGGCGGCAGGCCGAGCATGTCGACCGGGGTGGCCGGGCCGAGCAGCCGGAGCGTCCCGGTGCCGACGACCAGCGCCAGCACCACCGGGACGACCACCGCGGCGACCCCCAGCGACAGTCCCCGGCGGGGGAGTTCGGCGATCGTCCGGTTCCGGCGCAGCGGCTGCTCGATCCAGCGCAGCGCGGCCGCGGCCGGCAGGGCGGCGGCGAGCGTCAGCCCCGCCCTGGCCGGCCAGCCGAGGGTGCCGAGGCGGGCCTCGGCGAGCACCAGTACCGGCCAGTGCCACAGGTACAGGTTGTAGGAGAGCCGGCCGACGGCGCGCGGCGCCCGGCCGGACAGCAGCCGGCCGACGCCGAGGCCGCCGCGCACCGGGTCGGCGCCGCCGGAGTCCGGAGTGCCCGCCAGGATGACCGCGGCCGCCCCGAGGGTGGGCACCAGCGCCGCGTACCCCGGGTAGGGGGTGCCGGCGTGGTACCGCAGGACGCACCAGCCGATCGCCGCCGCCCCGGCCCAACCGGACAGCAGCCGCAGCGGGCGCGGCCCGCGCAGCCGGTGCCAGGGCAGCAGCGCCAGCAGCGCGCCCACCCCGAACTGCCAGGCCCGGGAGGGCGTGCCGAGGTACGCCAGCGAGACCGAGCCGTGCGTCCAGTGCAGGGACAGCGCGAAGGAGCCGAGGGTGAGCAGGGCGGTGACGGCCGTCACCGCCGCGCGGACCGCCCGGCCGCGCCGGACCGCGCGGGCCACCAGGAGCGCGGTCACGGCCAGCAGCGGGGCCCAGAGCAGGTAGAACTGCTCCTCCACCGCCAGCGACCAGAAGTGCAGCAGCGGGCTCTGCTCCCGGCCCGCCGCGAGGTAGTCGGTCTGCTGCGCCACGAAGCGCCAGTTGGCCGCCGACAGCGCCGCGGCGAGGACGTCGTACTCCAGGTCGGTGCGCCGCAGCGGGACGGTCAGCCAGGCGCCGGCCAGCGCGACCGCGGCGAGCACCACGGCGGCGGAGGGCAGCAGCCGCCGGGCCCGGCGGGAGAAGAACTCCCCGAGCCGGATCCGGCCGGTGCCGATCGCCTCGCGCACCAGCAGACCGGTGATCAGGTAGCCGGAGATGACGAAGAAGACGTCGACGCCGACGAACCCGCCGGCCAGGCCGGGGACGGAGGCGTGGAAGGCCAGCACCGCGAGGACGGCCACCGCGCGCAGGCCCTCGATGTCGGGGCGGAAGCCGGTGCGGCGGGGGGAGGGGCCGGCGGCGGCGCCGGCGCCCGGGGAGGCGGCGCCGCCGGGTGGCGGGCCGGGGATCGTGAGGGTCTGCGGAGCGAGCTCCGGAACCACGGTCGAGGACATCGGTGTGACGACCTTTCAACCCAGCCAGGGCAGCATCGGGCTGACCCAGCCGGAGGCGAGCAGGGCGGTCAGGACGAGGGTGGCGGTGGCGGCCGAGGCCTCCGGCCAGCGCCGGGGCAGCATCCCGCGGCCGGTCCGGCGCCCGGCCCGGGCGGCCGTCGGCGCGGAGCCGCGGGCCGGGCCGGCGGGGCGCAGTTCGGCGGCCAGGTCGCGGATCAGCGGGACGGCGATCTGGCACTGCACCACCAGGTACAGCCCGAGGCCCCAGTTGGGCTCCCAGCCGTTGCGGGCGACGGCCAGCGCGAGCCCGGCCGCGGCCGCGCCGACCGAGGCGCAGAGCCAGCCGAGCGAGACCAGGACCACCTGGCGGGCCAGCCCGCCGGGCCTGGCGCGGCCCGCGCCGGTGGGCACCCAGGCCGCGCTGCGGCCGCGCAGGGTGTGCCAGAAGGCGGCGCCGGCGGCCACGCTCATCAGGACGTTGGAGCGGATCACCTCGACCCGCCAGCGGGTCCGGCTGATCCGGGGCAGCAGCACGTGCCAGAGCCAGAGCGGGGCCAGCAGCGGCAGGACGTGCCAGGGCCGGATCTCGTCCGGGTACCAGAACATCATCACCAGCGGCGGCAGCGGGGCCGCGAAGATGTTGACCGCGGTGGTCAGGTACCCGACCACGCCCTCGTAGAAGCAGAGCCGCATCCGCCAGGGCGCCCGGATCCGCTTCAGCTCGGGGGTGCCGAGCAGGTGCAGGTTGCCCATGGCCCAGCGGTACTGCTGGTTGACGAAGGAGGCGAGGTTGTCCGGCGAGGTGCCCTTGGCGACCAGCACCGGGACGTACAGGGTGCGGAACCCCCGCTCGTACAGGGCGAGTCCGGTGAACAGGTCCTCGCTGTGGTCGAGCCGGGCGAAGCCGCCGGCCGCGTCGATCGCGGCGCGCCGGTAGACGGCGTTGCTGCCGCAGCAGATGGCGGCGTCGCTGGCGTCCCGGGACGGCTGGATCCAGCGGAAGAACCACTCCTGGGCGGCGCCGGCGGCGCGCTGGATCCAGCTCATGGTCTCGTCGGTGTCGAAGCACTGCGGGCTCTGCACGATGCCGGTGCCGGGGTCGGCGAAGTAGGGCACCAGGTGCCGCAGGAAGTCCGGCCGGGGCGCGAAGTCGGCGTCCAGGATGGCGATGAACTCCGCCGAGCTCAGGGTCAGCGCGTGGTTGAGGTTGCCCGCCTTCTTGAGGTGCCCGCGGTCGGGCCGGACGACGTACCGGTAGCCGTACCGGGTGGCCAGTCCGGCCACCTCGGCGCGGTCACCGTCGTCCAGCACCCAGACGGTCAGCGCGTCCGGCCAGTCGACGGCCGAGACGGCGCGGTAGGCGTTCTCCAGGACGTCGAGCGGCTCGCCGCAGGTCGGCAGGTAGAGGTCGACGGTGGGCAGCCGGGCCGGCCGCCAGGCGTGCACCAGCACCTCGTGCGACTGCCGGGTGAGCCGGCGCTGGCGCAGGCTGTTGACCGAGGACAGCGCCAGCGCGGCGAGGTTGAGCACGAGGACCGCGAGGAAGGCCCAGAGGGCCGGGGTCCGCAGCGAGAAGGTGAGCATGGTCGCCGCGGTGAAGACGAAGGCCAGCGAGGTGCAGATCAGCACCCAGCGGCGCTGCGGTCCGAAATACCAGTAGAGCTCCTGATCGGAGGGAGGTTGAGGAAGGTGATGGACAGTCATAGGGCCCCCACAGCCGCTGGTCCGACAGCATCCTGGGGGAACCGTACCTCAATTGGTATAGACCATTGGACCACCGGTCGCGGAGTGGAACGGCATCCGGCCACCGCCGTGCGCGGACAGTGATCATTTCAGCGCCGGGCCGGTGCGCCGGGGGGATCGGCAGGCCGCGGCCGGGTGAACAGTCGTCCAACTTCCGCGCCCCGGCCCGGCCCGGGACCGGCCGTCCGGCGCCCTCGCGCGGCCCCCCGGGCCGCGCCCGGCGGGCCGGTGTCCGGTTCGCCCCGGTTGTCGGGGTGAGGGTGTTTCCGCCAGGTCAAACCCCTGTTGCGTGACGGGGCGTGACCGAACGTCGATTGACGGGGCCGATTCGGCATTCGTACACTCGGACCGGCGAAGAATGTCAGCTTTGGGCCCCGGCCGGCTGACTGGCAACCCTCCACTGTGGCGGGGTGCCGCCGGGGATAAGCCGGGTGACATGGGTGTCATGTCGCAAGCACAGGGACCCCGGCTACACAGGGGGATGGAGACGGTCATGCAGCGCGTGCACGGCAGCCGTGCCGTTCGGCTCAGACTGGTGGCCAGGTTGGCTGTCGACCTCGTCCGCAGTGCCAGTTCGCTCTGTCGTTGAGGCCGCACGACCGGACCCCTTCCGGGGGTCGCGGTCCGGTTCGCATGTCCTGGCCCCTGGCTCCGGCCGGCCAGTGACGCACCTCGTTTCCGGCCTCTCGTACGACGGGTAGCGCAGCGTTGCGCGGCCCGGTCGTGCGCCCTGCTCCAGGAGAGCGGATGCTCACGTCCCCCGCGCGCGCCGCGCGTCTTGTCCACCGATCCGAACCTTCAGGCCGTGACGTCGAGTTCCGGCTGCTGCGCCACGCGCTGGACCGTTCCCTGCGCGGCCGGGGCGGCGTCGTCGCCCTCTGCGGCGCGGTGGGGACGGGCCGCACCGAACTGCTGCACGTCTTCTCCGAGGCCGCCGCCGACCACGGCGTCCGGGTGCTGTCGGCGGCCGGCTCGCCGCTGGAGAAGGACTTCCCGTTCGGGATCGTCCACCAGCTGTTCCAGAGCGCGGGCCTCGACGCCGCCGCCGACGCCGAGGTGGCGCACCTGCTGGACGACGGCGCCGGGGCCCCGGCCGGCGAGGGCGGCCCCAGGCTCACCCCGCGCGCCCTGCACGGGCTCTGCTCGCTGGTGCTGCGGCTCGCCGAACGCGCGCCGCTGCTGCTCGCCGTCGACGACCGCCAGGACGCCGACGTGCAGTCGCTGGAGTTCCTGCTCTACCTCGTCCGGCGGACCAGGGCCGCCCGGGTGCTGACCGTGCTCAGCTCCCGCGAGACCATGACGCCGCCGAACCCCTTCTTCGAGGTCGAACTGGCCCGCCAGCCGCACCACGAGCGGGTCAGACTCGGGCTGCTCCCGGCCGGCCTGGTCTCCGAGCTGCTCCACGAGCGGTTCGGCGCGGACGCCGCCCTGCGGCTGACCGCCGAGACGCACGCGCTGACCGGCGGCAACCCGCTGCTGGTCCAGGCCCTGCTGGAGGACCAGGAGCCCGGCGGGGCCCGGCAGGAACTGGTGGTGGGGGAGAGCTACCGCCGGGGGCTGATGAACTGCCTGCACCGGATGGACCCGCTGGCGCTGCGCCTCGCCCGGGGCGTCGCCGTGCTCGGCCGCCCGGGCGAGCCGGAGCTGCTGGCCGAGCTGCTGCTGCTGGCCCCCCAGTCGCTGTCCCGGGCGTCCTACCTGCTGCACTCCGCCGGGCTCTTCCACGAGGGCGGGTTCCGGCACCCGACGGGCGGCGGCGACCTGCTGGCCGCGATGAAGCCGGAGGAGCTGGCGGCGCTCCACCACCGGGCCGCCCAGCTGCTGCGGGTCTCCGGCGCGTCCGCCGCGCGGGTCGCCGAGCAGCTGCGCTCGGCCGAGGGCCACGTCCGCGCGCCCTGGGCGGCGGCGGCCGGTGCGACCGCCGGGCTCGGGGGGACGCTGGAGGAGATGCTCAGCGACTGCGACCCGGGCGGTCCGGGCGGGACCGACCGGACCGGCGGCCCGCAGGGGGCGGCCGCCCCGGCCGGTCCGGACGGCTGGACGCAGGGCTGGATGGCGGCCGTCCCCTCGCAGCGGCCCCCGCGGCCGGCCGGTCCCGGCCCGGTCCTCCCCGCGGTGGCCGGGCGGTCCGTCCCCCGGGCGGTACCGTCCTCCGGCTTCGACCCGGTGCCCGGCCCGGCGGCCGGCGCCGGGCCGGCCGGTGCGCCCCCCGAGCCGGCCGCGGTCGTGCTGCCGTGGGCGGCGGGCCCGGCCTGGACGCCCGCCCCGCCGGCCGAGGAGCCGGTCCGGATCGAGTGCGTGCCCTGGCTGCCCGGCACCGAGGCGGAGTCCGCCGAGGCCGCGGCGCGACGCGAACTGAAGGCCGTCCGGTACCTGTTCTGGCACGGCCGGGTCGCGGAGGGGACGGCCGCCCTGGAGCGCTTCCAGGCCGGTCAGCCGGCCGGGGCCGAGCCGACCGGCCTGCGCGAGCTGCGCTCCTGGCTCGGGTACTGGTTCCGCTCGCTGTTCCCGCAGCCGGGGCCGGCCGCGGGCACCGGGACCACGGACGGGCTGGCCGTCCTCGGCGGCCTGCTGGCCGGGCTGCCGGCCGAGGAGTCGGTGCTCAAGGCCGAGCGGATCCTGCGGGACGGCCGGCTCGGCGGCGGCTCGGTGGAGTCGCTCACCTCCGCGCTGACCGTGCTGGTCTACGCGGACCGGGCGGACCGGGCGGCCCGCTGGTGCGAGCCGATCGCGGCCCGCACCGCCGCCGCCAACTGCAGTTCGACCTGGCACGCGCTGTTCTCGGCGCTGCGGGCCGAGGTCGCCCTGCGCCAGGGCGACCTGCGGACCGCCGAGGAGGCGGCCCGGGCGGCCTTCGCCCGGATCCGCCCCGAGGGCTGGGGGGTGGCGGTCGGCTACCCGCTGTCCACCATGATCTCGGTGCGCACCGCGCTCGGCCGGCACGAGGACGCCGCGCGCTACCTGGCGCTCGCCGTCCCGGCCGAGACCTTCCAGACCCCGGCCGGCCTGCACTACCTGTACGCCCGGGGCGGCCACCTGCTCGCGGTCGGCCGGCCCGAGGAGGCCCTGGCCGACTTCCGGGCCTGCGGCGAGCTGATGGCCCGCTGGGATGTCGACCACCTGCCGGGCCTGGTGCCCTGGCGGGTCGGCGCGGCCCGGGCCGAGCTGGCCCTCGGGCGCAAGGGGCAGGCGGTCGCGCTGGCCGACCGGCAGCTGGCCGCGATCGGGGCGGCCGGGCATTCGAGGGTCCGCGGGATGGCCCTGCGGGCCAGGGCGGCGGCCGGGGAGCCGGCCGAGCGGACCGGGCTGCTGGAACGGGCCGTCTCCGCGCTGGAGGACGCCGGGGACAGTGCCCAGCTCGCCGCCGCGCTGGGCGAGCTGAGCGCCACCCACCGGGTCCAGGGTGAGCTGGGCCTGGCCCGCTCGGCGGAGCGCCGGGCCAGGCCCGGCGGGTTGCCGAGTGCCCGTCCGGGCGGGCCGCGGCCGCTGCCGGCCGAACCGCCGGCCGACCGGCCCGCCGACCGGGCCGTCGACCTGGCCGGCGACCGGGGGCCGGGCCGTCCGGCCGGCCCGCCCGAGGAGGGGGCCGACCGGCTCAGCGACGCCGAACGCCGGGTCGCCGGGCTGGCCGCGCACGGGCTGACCAACCGTGAGATCGCCCGCAAGCTGTACATCACCGTGAGCACGGTGGAGCAGCACCTCACCCGGGTCTACCGCAAGCTCGGGGTCCGCCGGCGCGTCGATCTCCGCTACTCTCCCTACCTCGGCGGGGAGTTGGCCGGGTAGCCGGCCGGCCGCAAGGACGCCCCCGGAGCGGGGCGCGAGCGGGCCCCTGCGGGACCCCTAGCCATGCCTAGGGGTCCCGCAGGGGCCCGCTAGGGGTTAGCGGCGAGGGCAGCGATCACCAGACTGAGGAGCGCCGGAAGAACCCTTTCTCAGAGGTGGAAGCTCACGATGGCGCGCCAGGAACAGTTGCACCCGTCCTTGCCGGAAACCGTGCTCGCGACAGCGACCGCCGTCATCGGTTCGGCGTGCCGCCTGCCCGGAGCGCCCGACACCCAGGCCTTCTGGCGGCTGCTGGAGGAGGGCGCCGGCGCGGTCGGGGCCTTCCCGTCCGGTCGGTTCGCCGAGGGCGAGCCGGCCCGGGCCGGCGGCTTCCTCGACGAGGTCGGCACCTTCGACCCGGAGTTCTTCGGCATCTCGCCGGCCGAGGCCGCCGCTGCCGACCCGCAGCAGCGGCTGGTCCTCGAACTGGCCTGGGAGGCGCTGGAGGACGCGGGCGTGCTGCCCCGCAGCCTGGCCGGCCGGCCCGCCGGGGTGTTCGTCGGCTCGATCGCGAGCGACTACGCCACCCTGGTGGCGCAGGCCCCCGAGGCGGTCACCCGGCACACCCTGACCGGCCTGAACCGGGGCATCATCGCCAACCGGGTCTCCTACGCGCTGGACCTGCGCGGGCCGAGCCTGACCGTCGACTCGGCCCAGTCCTCCTCGCTGGTGGCCGTGCACCTCGCGCTGGAGAGCCTGCGCAGCGGTGAGTCCGAACTCGCGCTGGTCGCCGGGGTGAACCTCAACCTGGCGCCCGACAGCACGCTGACCGTCGACCGCTTCGGCGCGCTCTCGCCCGACGACCGCTGCTTCACCTTCGACGCCCGCGCCAACGGCTACGCCCGTGGTGAGGGCGGGGTGCTGCTGGTGCTGAAGCCGCTGGCCCGCGCCCTGGCCGACGGCGACGACGTCCAGGCCGTGCTGCTGGGCAGCGCGGTCAACAGCGACGGCGCCACCGACGGGCTCACCGTGCCCGGCGCGCCCACCCAGGAGGCGGTCGTCCGGGCCGCCGTCGAGCGGGCCGGGGTGGCCGGCCACCAGGTCCAGTACGTCGAGCTGCACGGCACCGGCACCCAGGTCGGCGACCCGGTGGAGGCCGCCGCGCTGGGCGCGGCGCTGGGCGCGGGCCGCGAGCCCGGCCGGCCGCTGCTGGTCGGCTCGGCGAAGACCAACGTCGGCCACCTGGAGGGCGCGTCCGGCATCGTCGGCCTGCTCAAGACGGTGCTGAGCGTGCGTCACCGCAGGCTGCCGGCCAGCCTCAACTTCGCCACGCCGAACCCGGCGATCCCGTTCGACGAGCTGGCCCTGCGGGTGCGGACCGAGTCGGGCCCGTGGCCGGACGAGGACGCCCCGCTGATCGCCGGGGTCAGCTCCTTCGGGGTCGGCGGCACCAACGCCCATGTCGTGGTCGCCGAAGGGCCGGCCGCCCGGGAGACCGCTGCCGCGGCCGCCGACGGCCCGCTGCTGTGGCCGCTCTCCGGGCGGAGCCCGCAGGCGCTGCGGGCGCAGGCCGGGCGGCTGCTCGGCCTGGTGGCGGAGCACCCCGGCCCGGACCCGGTCGACCTCGGGCACTCGCTGGCCACCACCCGGACGGCCTTCGAGCACCGGGCCGCCGTCACCGGCGCCGACCGGGCGGAACTGGTCGACGGCCTGCGGGCGCTGGCCGAGGGCGGCCAGGCGCTGAACCTGGTCCAGGGCGTCGCCCGGCAGGCCGGGCGGACGGTCTTCGTCTTCCCCGGCCAGGGCTCCCAGTGGGACGGCATGGCCCGCGAACTGTTCGCCACCGCACCGGCCTTCGCCGAGAAGCTGGCGGCCTGCGAGGCCGCCCTGGCCCCGCACACCGACTGGTCGCTGACCGACGTCCTGCTCGGCCGGCCCGGCGCGCCCTCGCTGGAGCGGGTGGACGTGGTGCAGCCGGCGCTGTTCGCGGTGATGGTGTCGCTCGCCGCGCTCTGGGAGTCCGCCGGGATCCGCCCGGACGCGGTGATCGGCCACTCGCAGGGCGAGATCGCCGCCGCGCACGTGGCGGGCGCGCTCACGCTGGAGGACGCCGCCGCGGTCGTCGCGCTGCGGGCGCGGGCCATCGCCGGGCTGGCCCGGCCGGGTTCGGGCGGGATGGCCTCGGTGCCGCTGCCGGAGGCCGAGGTCCGGTCCGCGCTGGCGGCCTGGGAGGGCCGGATCGGCATCGCGGCCGTCAACGGTCCGTCGGCGACCGTGGTCTCTGGCGAGCGCGAGGCGCTCGACGAACTACTGGCCGGCTACCGCGACCAGGGTGTCCGGGTCCGGCTGGTCCCGGTCGACTACGCCTCGCACTCGCCGCAGGTCGAGCCGCTGGAGCGGACCCTGCCCGGACTGCTCGCCGGGATCCGCCCGCGGGCCGGCCGGACGGCCTTCTACTCGACCGTCACCGGCGGGCTGCTGGACACCACCGGACTCACCGCCGACTACTGGTACCGCAACCTGCGGCAGACCGTCGAGCTCAGCAGCGCCGTCCGGGCCGCCCGGGCCGACGGCCACCTGGCCTTCGTCGAGGCCAGTGCCCACCCGGTGCTGACCGTCGGCCTCGGCCAGATCCTGGAGGGCGCGGCCGCGGTCACCGGCACCCTGCGCCGCGACCACGGCGGCCTGCCGCAGTTCCACCGGGCCGTCGCCGACCTGTTCGCGCAGGGCGGCACGGTGGACTGGACGGACTTCTACGGCCCCGCCGCCCGGCGGGTGGCGCTGCCGACCTACGCCTTCCAGCGCCGCCGGCTCTGGATCGCGGCCGGCCCCGGCAGTACGCCGCTGACCGCCGCCCCCGCCGTGCAGCTGCCCGCCGCCGGCACCGCCGGCACCGCCGGGACCGACCCCGCCGGCCCCGGACAGCAGGCCGCGCCGGCCGGCCCGAGCGAGAGCGCCCTGCTGGACGCCGTCCGCACCAGCGCCGCGCTCGTCCTCGGCCAGGCCTCCGCCGCGGCCGTCGACCCCGACCGCACCTTCAAGGACCTCGGCTTCGACTCGGTCTCCGCCGTCGAGTTCCGGGGCCGGCTGGCCGCCGCGACCGGCCTCGACCTGCCCAGCACCCTCACCTACGACCGGCCCACCCCCCGCGCGGTCGGCGCCCACCTGTACAGCCTGTCCGCCGGCCCGGACGCCGGCCCCGCGGCCGCCGCCGGCCCGGGCACCCCGGGCCCGGCGGCCACCCCGGCCGACGACCCGATCGCGATCGTCGCGCTCAGCGGCCGCTGGCCGGGCGGCGCCGACAACCCCGAGGCGCTCTGGGAGCTGCTGCGCGAGGGCCGGGACGCGATCGGCGGCTTCCCCGAGAACCGCGGCTGGGACCTCGACGCCCTCTACGACCCGCAGGGCCTGCGGCCCGGCACCTCGTACACCCGCCAGGGCGGGTTCCTGTACGACGCCGACCGCTTCGACGGCGCGTTCTTCGGGCTGAGCCCGCGCGAGTCCGCCGCCATGGACCCGCAGCAGCGGCTGCTGCTGGAGTCCGCCTGGGAGCTCACCGAGCGGGCCGGGATCGCGCCCGCCGAACTGCGCGGCAGCCGGACGGGCGTCTTCGTCGGCGTGATGCCGCAGGACTACGGCCCCCGGCTGCACGAGACCCCGGAGGGCCACGAGGGCCATGCCCTCACCGGCAGCCTGACCAGCGTGGCCTCCGGCCGGCTCGCCTACGTGCTCGGCCTGGAGGGGCCCGCGATCACCGTGGACACCGCCTGCTCCTCCTCGCTGGTGGCCATGCACCTGGCCGCGCAGTCGCTGCGCCAGGGGGAGTGCGACCTCGCGCTCGCGGGCGGTGCCACCGTGATGTCCGGCCCCGGCATGTTCACCGAGTTCAGCCGGCAGCGCGGCCTGGCCGCCGACGGCCGCTGCAAGCCCTTCGCGGCCGCCGCCGACGGCACCGCCTGGGCCGAGGGCGCCGGGCTGGTCCTGCTGGAGCGGCTCTCCGACGCCCGGCGGCACGGGCACCAGGTGCTCGCGCTGGTGCTCGGCTCCGCCGTCAACCAGGACGGCGCGTCCAACGGGCTGACCGCCCCCAACGGCCCCTCCCAGGAGCGGGTGATCCGGGAGGCGCTGGCCGCCGCCGGGCTCACCCCGGCCGAGGTGGACGCCGTGGAGGCGCACGGCACCGGCACCGCGCTGGGCGACCCGATCGAGGCCCAGGCGCTGATCGCCACCTACGGCCGCGGCCGGACGGCCGAGCAGCCCCTGTGGCTGGGCTCGTCGAAGTCCAACATCGGCCACACCCAGGCCGCCGCCGGCGTCACCGGCGTGATCAAGCTGGTCCAGGCGCTGGCCCACGGCGAACTCCCCGGCACCCTGCACCTGGACCGGCCCTCGCCGCACGTCGACTGGTCGGCGGGCACGGTCGCGCTGCTCACCGGGACCACCGCCTGGCCGGAGACCGGCCGCCCGCGCCGGGCCGCCGTCTCCTCCTTCGGGATCAGCGGCACCAACGCGCACCTGATCCTCCAGGCCCCGCCGGCCGAGCCGGCCGCCGCGGGCGCTGCGGCTGTCGAGCCCGGGCCGTCCGCCGAGGCCGCCGCTCCGGCCGCCGAGGCCGCGGGCCTGCCGCAGCCCTGGGTGCTGTCCGCCCGCGACGAGCAGGCCCTGCGGGACTCCGCCGGGCAGCTGCTCGCCCGCCTCACCGACCCGTCCGCCACCTCGGCCGGCACGTCCGCCGACATCGGCTGGTCGCTGGCCACCGGCCGGGCCCGCTTCGAGCACCGGGCGGTACTGGCCGGCGCCGACCTCGCCGGGCAGGCCGGGCTGCTCGCCGCCCTCGCCGCCGGCGAGCCGGCCCCCGGCCTGCTGACCGGGGTGGCCGCCCCCGGCCGGACCCTCGCCGTCCTGTTCTCCGGGCAGGGCAGCCAGCGGCCCGGGGCCGGGCGTGAACTGCACGCCCGCTACCCGGTGTTCGCCCGGGCCCTGGACGCCGTCGCCGACCTGTTCGACGCCGACGGCAGCCTGGAGGTACCGCTGCGCGAGGTGCTGTTCGCCGAGCCCGGCAGCCCGCAGGCCGCGCTGCTCGACCGCACCGCCTACACCCAGCCGGCCCTGTTCACCCTCCAGGTCGCGCTGTTCCGGCTCGCCGAGTCCTTCGGCGTCCGGCCGGACCACCTGATCGGCCACTCGATCGGCGAACTCACCGCCGCCCACCTCGCGGGCGTCCTCACCCTGCCGGACGCCGTCACCCTGGTCGCCGCCCGCGGCCGGCTGATGCAGGCGCTGCCCGAGGGCGGCGCGATGGCCGCGCTGCAGGGCGCCGAGGCCGAGGTGCTGCCGCTGCTGGCCGGCCTGGAGGGCCGGGTGGCGGTCGCGGCCGTCAACGGCCCGTCCTCGGTGGTGATCTCCGGCGACGCCGGCGAGATCCGCCGGATCGCCGCCGACTGGCGCGAGCGCGGGCGCCGCAGCAAGGTGCTGCCGGTCAGCCACGCCTTCCACTCCCCGCACATGGACGCCGCGCTGGAGGACTTCCGGCGGGTCGCCGAGGCCCTGGACTTCGCCGAGCCGCGGATCCCGGTCGTCTCCGACCTGACCGGCGCGATCGCCACCGCCGAGCAGCTGCGCAGCCCCGGGTACTGGGTGCGGCACATCCGCGAGGCGGTCCGGTTCCACGACGGGATCCGGACCCTGGACGCCCTCGGCACCGGCGCCTACCTGGAGCTCGGCCCGGGCGCGACCCTCACCGCCCTCGCCGAGGAGAGCCTGGACGAGCGCCGGGACGACGACACCGGCCGGCCCGAGGCCGCCCCGCCCGTCGCCGTCGCCGCCCTCCGGGCCGACCGCCCCGAGGCCGACACCTTCACCGAGGCCCTCGCCCGGCTGCACGTGCACGGCACGCCCGTGGACTGGACCGCCGCCTACGCCGGCCAGGAGACCCGCCGGGTCGCCCTGCCGACCTACCCCTTCCAGCGGCTGCGGCACTGGCTCGACCAGCCCGCCACCGCCGCGCCGGCCGCCGCCGGACTGCTCGCCGCCGGCCACCCGCTGCTCGGCGCCGCCGTCGAACTCCCTGGGGAGGCAGGCTGGTTGCTGACCGGCCGGATATCCCTGCGGACCCACCCCTGGCTCGCCGACCACACCGTCGGCGCGGTCGCGCTGCTCCCCGGCACCGCCTTCGTCGAGCTCGCCCTGCACGCGGCCGGGCGCACCGGCCCGGCCGCGCTGGAGGACCTCACCGTCGAGGCCCCGCTGCCGCTGACCACCCGGGGCGTCCAGCTGCAGGTGTCCGTCGGCGCCGCCGACCAGGCCGGCCGCCGGCCCGTCCAGGTGCACTCCCGCCCCGAGGGCGGCGACGGACCGTGGACCAGGCACGCCGCCGGCTCCACCGCCGCGCCCGCCGAGCGGCCCGGGGAGCCCGACTGGGCGCAGGCCTGGCCGCCGGCCGGCGCCGTCGCCGTCGACACCTCCGACCTGTACGAGCGGCTGGCCGACCGGGGCTACGCGTACGGCCCGGCCTTCCGCGGGCTGACCGCCGCCTGGCGGCTCGGCGAGGAGGTGTACGCCGAGGTCGGCCCGGTCGCCGAGGCCGCCGGCCATGGGCTGCACCCCGCCCTGCTCGACTCCGCCCTGCACGCCGTGATCGGCATCCTCCGGGACTCCGAGGCGCTCGAACTGCCCTTCTCCTGGAGTGAGGTGGCGCTGCACCGGGCCGGGGCCCGGACCCTGCGGGTCCGGCTGCGGGCCGCCGGTGCGGACGGCGTCGCGCTGGAGGCCGCGGACGACAACGGTGAGTTCGTCGCCGCCGTCGGGGGCCTCACCCTGCGGGCCGCCGCCGGCGCCGGGTCCGACGCGCTGCACCGGCTCGACTGGGTGCCGCTGGCGCTCCCCGCGGCGGCCGACGGCGAAGCCGGCCAGGCGGACGCCCCGGGCCCCTGGGCCCTGCTCGGCGAGGACGAGCCGTTGCGGACCGCGCTCGCCGCCGCCACCGGCGGGGACGTCCCCGCGCGCACCACCGCCGGGGAACTGCCCGCCGGGGTCCGGACCGTGCTGGCCCCCGTCCGGGACCCGGAGTCCGCGCTGGCGCTGCTCCAGGCCTGGACGGCGGACGAGCGGCTCGCCCGGGCCCGGCTGGTCCTGCTCACCCGCCACGCGGTCGCCACCTACGGCGGCGAGGACGTCCCCGACCCGGCCGCCGCCGGGGTCTGGGGCCTGGTCCGCACCGCGCAGGCCGAACACCCCGACCGCTTCGCGCTGGCCGACCTGGACGGCCCGGCCGCGGCGGCCGCGCTGCCCGCCGTCCTCGCCGTCGCGCTGGCCGCCGGCGAGACCCAACTCGCCCTGCGCGGGTCGGAGCCGGCCGTGCCCCGGCTGGTGCCGGTGCGGGCCGGCGACGCCCTGCAGCCGCCCGCTGGTGCCACCTGGCGGCTGGACACCGAGACCCCGGGCGCCCTGGACAGCCTGCAATTGCTGCCCGCCCCCGAGGCCGCCGCCCCGCTCGCGGCCGGACAGGTCCGGCTCGCCCTGCGCGCCGCCGGGCTCAACTTCCGGGACGTGCTGATCACCCTCGGGATGTACCCGGGCGGCGCCCGGATCGGCGCCGAGGGCGCCGGCATCGTGCTGGAGACCGGCCCGGGCGTCACCGGACTCGCCCCCGGCGACCGGGTGATGGGCCTGGTCCAGGGCACCCTGGGGCCGGTCGCGGTCACCGACCACCGCCTGCTGGCCCGGATCCCGGCCGGCTGGAGCTTCGCCGAGGCCGCCACCGTGCCGGTCGCCTTCCTGACCGCCTACCACGGCCTCTACGACCTGGCCGGACTGCGCCCGGGGGAGAGCCTGCTGGTGCACGCAGCGACCGGCGGCGTCGGCCAGGCCGCCGTCCAACTCGCCCGGCACGGCGGATCCCTGGTGTTCGGCACCGCGAGCCCCGGCAAGTGGGACACGCTGCGCTCGCAGGGCCTCGACGACACCCGGATCGCCTCCACCCGGACCCTCGACTTCGAACCGGAGTTCCGGGCGGCCACCGACGGCCGCGGCGTGGACGTCGTACTGAACTCGCTGGCACGGGAGTTCACCGACGCCTCGCTGCGCCTGCTGGCCCCCGGCGGCCGGTTCGTCGAGATGGGCAAGACCGACCCGCGCGACCCGGCCACCGTCGCCGCCGACCACGACGGCGCCGCCTACCTCGCCTTCGACCTGTTCGACGTCGACCCGGCCCGGATCGGCGAGATCCTCGCCGAACTGGCCGCGCTCTTCGACAGCGGCGCCCTGCGGCCGCTGCCCGTGCACGCCCAGGACGTCCGGCAGGCCCCGCAGGCGCTGCGCCACCTCAGCCAGGCCCGGCACACCGGCAAGCTCGCCCTCACCCTGCCGGTCGCCCCGGCCGCCGGCGGCACCGCCCTGGTCACCGGCGGCACCGGCACCCTCGGCCGGCTGATCGCCCGCCGGCTGGTCACCCGGCACGGGGTGCGGCACCTGCTGCTCACCGGCCGGCAGGGCCCGGCCGCCGCCGGCGCCGCCGAGCTGACCGCCGAACTCACCGCCCTCGGCGCCGAGGTGACCGTCGCCGCCTGCGACGTGGGCGACCCCGACGCGGTGGCCGCGCTGGTCGCCGGCATCCCGGCGGAGCACCCGCTGACCGTCGTGGTGCACGCGGCGGGCGTCCTCGACGACACCCTGCTCGACTCGCTGACCGCCGAGCGGCTGCGGACCGTCCGGCGCCCCAAGGCGGACGGCGCCCGGGCCCTGCACCGGGCGACCGAGCACCTCGACCTCGCCGCCTTCGTGCTCTTCTCCTCCGCGGTCGGCCTGCTCGGCAACGCCGGACAGGCCAACTACAGCGCCGCCAACGCCGAGTTGGACGCGCTCGCCCAGCACCGCCGGGTACGCGGCCTGCCCGCCGTCTCGCTCGCCTGGGGCCACTGGGCCGAGGCGGGCGGCATGGCGGCGAAGCTCAGCGCGGCCGAGGCCGAGCGGCTCGCCCGGACCGGCCTGGCGCCGATGGGCACCGAGCAGGCGCTCGCCCTGTTCGACGCGGCGCTCGACTCGCCGTACCCGGCGCTCGCCCCCGCCAGGCTCGATCCGTCGGCCGCCGACCCGGAGGCGCTCGCCCCGGTGCTGCGGGCGCTGGTCCGGGCCCGGCCGCGCCGCGCCGCCGCAGCGGGCGCGGACGGTCCGGCGGCGCTGCTGCGCCGGCTCACCGGCAAGGCGCCCGCCGAGCAGCAGCGGATCCTGCTGGCGCTGGTCCGGCAGACCGCCGCCGCGGTGCTGGGACACCCGGACGCCGACGCGATCCGGCCCCAGACCGGCTTCATGGACTCGGAGTTCGACTCCCTGGGCGCGATCGAGCTGCGGAACCGGATCAACACGGCCACCGGCCTGCGGCTGCCCACCACCGTCGTCTTCGACCAGCCGACCCCGGTCGCGCTGGCCGCCCACCTGCGCGAGCGGCTCACCCCCGAGCCCGCCGCCCCGGCCGCCCCCGAGCGCACCGTCGCGCCCGACCTGCTGGCCGAACTCGACCGGCTGGAGGCCTCGTTCGCGCTGGCCCCGGCCGAGGACGAGACCCGGGCCCGGGCCGTGGACCGGCTCGCCGCGCTGCTGAGCGCCCTGGGCGGCCGCCCGGCCGGCGCCGACGACGGCATCGCGGAGCAGATCTCCGCCGTCAGCAACGACGACATCTTCGACTTCATCGACAACGAGCTCGGAATTTCCTGAGAGAGGCGGCACCACATGACCACCAACGAGGAGAAGCTCCGCGACTACCTCAACCGGGTCGCCGCCGAGCTGCAGCAGACCCGTCGCCGGCTGGCCGAGGCCGAGGCGAAGTCGCAGCCCCAGGAGACCGGTCACGAACCCATCGCGATCGTCGGGATGGCCTGCCGGCTGCCCGGCGAGGTCCGCAGCCCGGACGACGTCTGGCAGCTGCTGACCGAGGAGCGCGACGCGATCGGCCCGTTCCCCGCCGACCGCGGCTGGGACCTGGACAACCTGTACGACCCGGACCCGGACCGCCCCGGCCGCAGCTACGCCCGCGAAGGCGGATTCCTTTACGACGCGGGCGAGTTCGACGCCGGCTTCTTCGGCATATCGCCGCGCGAGGCGCTCGCCGCGGACCCCCAGCAGCGGCTGTTGCTGGAGACCGCGTGGGAGGCGCTGGAGCACGCCTCGATCGACCCGGCCGAGCTGCGCGGCAGCCGGACCGGCGTGTTCGCCGGCGTCATCTCCCAGGAGTACGGCCCGAGCCTGCACCACCTGCCCGCCGAGAAGACCGACGGCTACGTGCTGACCGGCACCACCACCAGCGTCGCCTCCGGCCGGATCGCGTACACCCTCGGCCTGGAGGGCCCGGCCGTCACCGTCGACACCGCCTGCTCCTCCTCGCTGGTGGCCCTGCACCTCGCTGCCCAGGCGCTGCGCGGCGGCGAGTGCTCGCTGGCGCTGGCCGGCGGCGCCACCGTGCTCGCCGCGCCCGGCATGTTCATCGAGTTCAGCCGCCAGCGGGGCCTGGCCCCCGACGGCCGCTGCAAGCCCTTCGCGGGCGCGGCCGACGGCACCGGCTGGGGCGAGGGCGCCGGCGTCCTGGTGCTGGAGAAGCTCTCCGACGCCCAGCGCCTCGGCCACCGGGTGCTCGCCGTGCTGCGCGGCTCCGCCGTCAACCAGGACGGCCGCAGCAGCCAGCTCACCGCGCCCAGCGGCCCCTCGCAGCAGCGGGTGATCCGCGAGGCGCTGGCCTCGGCCGGCCTGGGCACCGCCGACGTGGACGCGGTGGAGGCGCACGGCACCGGCACCCGGCTCGGCGACCCGATCGAGGCGCAGGCCCTGATCGCCACCTACGGGCAGGGCCGGACGGCCGACCGGCCGCTCTGGCTCGGCTCGTTGAAGTCCAACATCGGCCACACCCAGGCCGCCGCCGGGGTGGCCGGCGTGATCAAGGTGGTCCAGTCGCTGCGCCACGGCGTGCTGCCGAAGAGCCTGCACGTGGACGAGCCGTCCCCGCACGTGGACTGGTCGGACGGCACCGTCCGGCTGCTCACCGAGGCCCGGGACTGGCCCGAGCTGGACCGCCCGCGCCGTGCGGCGGTCTCCGCCTTCGGCGTCAGCGGCACCAACGCGCACGTCATCATCGAGCAGGCCCCCGAGGCCCCCGCCGAGGAGGCGGAGCGGGTGCTCCCCGCCGTGCTGCCCTGGGTGCTCTCCGCCCGTACGCCCGAGGCGCTGCGGGCCCAGGCCGCCAAGCTGGCCGGTCACCTGGCCGCGGGCGGCACCGCGCCGGGCAGCGCCCAGGCGCTCGACGCCGCGTTCTCGCTGGCCACCACCCGCGCCGCGCTGGAGGAGCGCGCCGTGCTGATCGGCGACCAGGCCGGCCTGCGGGCCCTCGCCGACGGCGCGGAGGCCCCCGGCACCGTGCGCGGCCGGGCCGACGCGGACGGCAAGGTGGTCTTCGTCTTCCCCGGCCAGGGCTCCCAGTGGGCCGGCATGGCCGCCGGCCTGCTCGCCGCCGAGCCGGTCTTCGCCGCGCACATCGAGGCCTGCGCCACCGCCCTGGCCCCCTGGACCGACTGGTCGCTGCTGGACGTCCTGCACGGCGTCGGGGGCGGCCCCGACCCGGACCGGGTGGACGTCCTGCAGCCCGCCCTGTGGGCCGTCATGGTCTCGCTCGCCGAACTCTGGAAGTCCTACGGGGTGCGCCCCGACGCGGTGGTCGGCCACAGCCAGGGCGAGGTCGCCGCCGCCTACGTGGCCGGCGCCCTGACCCTGGAGGACGCCGCCCGGATCGTCGCGCTGCGGGCCCAGGCCCTGGCGACCATCTCCGGCAAGGGCGGCATGGTCGCCGTCCCGCTGCCGCTCGCCGCGGTCGAGCCCCGGCTCGCCGCCTGGGCCGGCCGGCTCTCCATCGGCGTGCTGAACGGCCCGTCCTCGGTGGTGGTCTCGGGCGACCTGGACGCGCTGGCCGAGCTGACCGAGCAGTACACCGCCGAGGGGGTCCGGGTCCGCCCGGTCGCCATCGACTACGCCTCGCACTCCGCGCAGACCGACCCGCTGCGCGGCGAACTCGCCGGGCTGCTGGCCCCGGTCCGCCCGCGGGCCGGGCAGATCCCGCTGGTCTCCACCGTCACCGGGGACTGGCAGGACACCGCCGGCCTGGACGCCGCCTACTGGTTCGAGAACCTCCGCCGCACCGTCCGCTTCGAGCAGGCCACCCGGGCCCTGGCCGCCGACGGGCACACCGTCTTCGTCGAGGTCAGCCCGCACCCGGTGCTGACCGGCGCGATCGAGGACACCCTGGACGCGGCCGGCGCCCGCGGCGCGGCCGTGGTCGGCTCGCTCCGCCGCGACCAGGGCGGCCGCACGCGCTGGCTGACCTCGGTCGCCGAGCTGTACGTCCGCGGCGTCCAGGTCGACTGGTCGGCCGCCTTCGCGGGCGCCCGGCCGCGCCGCGTCGACCTGCCCACCTACGCCTTCCAGCGGCAGCGCTACTGGCTGGACGCCACCAAGTCCCCCGAGCAGCTGACCGCCGCCGGCGGCGGCGCGGCGGACGACCCGTTCTGGGAGCTGGTCACCGGGCAGGACGCCGGCCGGCTCGCCGAGGCCATCGGCGTCCAGGACGCCCAGATCGGCCCGGTGCTGCCCGCCCTGGCCTCCTGGTGGGAGCGCCGCCGGACGGCCTCCACGGCCGACGCCTGGCGGCACCGGGTGCTCTGGCGCCCCGTCACCGGCACCGCCTCCGGCCGGCTCGCCGGCCACTGGCTGCTGGCCGTCCCGGAGGAGCACACCGGCCACGCCTGGGCCGGCGCCCTGACCCGGGAGCTGACCGCGGCCGGCGCCCAGGTCGCCGCCGTCACGGTCGGCACCGACCGGGCCGCCGCGGCGGAGGCGCTCCGCGCGGCCGCCGCCGGTCCGGTCGCCGGCGTGGTCTCGCTGCTGGCCCTCGCCGACGGCAGCCACCCGGAGTTCGCGGCGGTGCCCCGCTCGTACGCGGCCAACGTCACCCTGACGCAGGCCCTGGACGACGCCGGGCTCACCGTCCCGCTCTGGTTCCTCAGCCGGGGCGCCGTCTCCACCGGCCCCTCGGACGCCGTGACCGACCCCGCGCAGGCCCTGCTCTGGGGCTTCGGCGCGATCCTCGCCGTGGAGAGCCCGGCCCAGTGGGGCGGACTCGTCGACCTGCCGGCGGCCCCGGACGAGCGGGACTGGCAGCGCCTCACCGGCCTGCTGTCCGCCGCCGGCCCCGACCGCGAGGCCGAGCTGGCGCTCCGCCCGGCCGGCGCCTTCGCCCGCCGCCTGGTGCCGGCCCCGCTCGGTGGCGAGGCCGCCCGCGAGCCCTGGAGCCCGCGCGGCACCACCCTGATCACCGGCGGCACCGGCGCCCTCGGCGGGCACGTCGCCCGCTGGCTGGCCGGCCGCGGCGCCGAGCACCTGCTGCTGGTCAGCCGGCGCGGCGCGGAGGCCCCCGGCGCCGCCGAACTCGCCGCCGAGCTGGCCGCCCTGGGCACCCGGGTCAGTTTCGCGGCCGCCGACGTGGCCGACCGCGCCGAGCTGGCCGCGGTGCTCGCCGCCGTACCGGCCGAGCACCCGCTCGGCGCCGTGGTGCACACGGCCGCCGCCCTGCACGACGGCCTGATCCCCACCCTCACCCCCGCGCAGCTCGACCTCGCGCTGCGCGCCAAGGTCGGCGCGGCCCGGCACCTGCACGAGCTGACCGCCGGGCTGGACCTCTCCGCGTTCGTGCTGTTCTCCTCGGTGGCGGGCCTGTCCGGCATCCCCGGCCAGGCCAACTACGCACCCGGCAACGCCTACCTGGACGCGCTCGCCGCCCAGCGGACGGCCGCCGGACTGCCCGCCACCTCGGTCGCCTGGGGCCACTGGGCCGGCGCCGGCATCGCCGACGCGGGCGCCGACGCGCAACTGCTGCGGCACGGGCTGGTCTCGCTGCCGCCCGAGCCCGCCGTCGCCGTGCTCGGCCAGATCCTCGACCACGGCGAGTCCCACCTGGTGGTGGCCGACGTCGACTGGCCGGTCTTCTACCGGGGCCGCACCCACCCGCTGGCCGCCGAACTCCCGGGCGTCCGGGAGGCCGTGGCGTCGGGCCCGGCCGCCGCCACCGGCGAGGACGCGGCCGCCCGGCTGGCCGCCGTGCCCGCGTCGGAGCGCCGCCGCGCGCTGCTGGCCGTGGTCCGCGCGCAGGCCGCCGCCGTCCAGGGCCACCGCTCGGCGGAGGCGATCGACCCGGCCAAGGCCTTCCGCAACCAGGGCTTCGACTCGCTGACCGCCGTCGAGTTCCGCAACCGCCTGGGCGCCGCCACCGGCCGCCGGCTGCCGGCCACCGTGGTCTTCGACCACCCGACGCCCGCCGCGCTCACCGACTGGCTGGCGGGCGAGCTGTGGGGCGCCGAGGCCGCCGCGCCGAGCCTGCCCGTCCCCGCCCGGGCGGTGGACGACGACCCGATCGCGATCGTCGGCATGGCCTGCCGCTACCCCGGCGGGGTCGCCTCGCCCGAGGACCTCTGGCGGCTGGTCAGCGACGGCGTGGACGCCCTCACCGAGTTCCCCGCCGACCGCGGCTGGGACCTCGACCGGCTGTACAGCGCCGACCCGGACCGCCCCGGCACCTCGTACGCCAAGCACGGCGGCTTCCTGGACGGCATGGCCGACTTCGACGCCGGCTTCTTCGGCATCCCGCCGCGTGAGGCCCCGGCCATCGACCCGCAGCAGCGCCTGCTGCTGGAGACCACCTGGGAGGCCTTCGAGCGGGCCGGCATCGACCCGGTGGCGCTGCGCGGCAGCCGCACCGGCGTCTTCGCCGGCATCTCCGGCCGCGACTACGCCACCACCGCCCAGCGGGTCCCGGACGAGCTGGAGGCCTACCTCGGCATCGGCAACGCGGGCAGCGTGGCCTCGGGCCGGATCTCGTACTCCTTCGGCTTCGAGGGCCCGGCGGTGACCGTGGACACGGCCTGCTCCTCCTCGCTGGTGGCCCTGCACCTGGCCGCGCAGTCGCTCCGCTCCGGCGAGAGCGACCTGGCGGTGGCGGGCGGCGTGCTGCTGATGTCCACCCCGACCACCTTCATCGAGTTCTCCCGCCAGCGCGCCATGTCCCCGGACGGCCGCTGCAAGGCCTTCGCGGCCGCCGCCGACGGCACCGGCTGGGCGGAGGGCGTCGGCCTGCTGCTGGTCGAGCGGCTGTCGGACGCCCGGCGCAACGGCCACGAGGTGCTGGCGGTGCTGCGCGGCTCGGCGGTCAACCAGGACGGTGCGTCCAACGGCCTGACCGCGCCCAGCGGCCCCTCGCAGCAGCGGGTGATCCGTGAGGCGCTGGCGGTGGCCGGGCTCGGCTCCGCCGACGTGGACGCGGTGGAGGCGCACGGCACCGGCACCACCCTCGGCGACCCGATCGAGGCGCAGGCCCTGATCGCCACCTACGGGCAGGACCGGCCGGCCGGCCGGCCGCTGCTGCTCGGCTCGGTGAAGTCCAACATCGGCCACACCCAGGCCGCGGCCGGCGTGGCCGGCGTGATCAAGATGGTGCAGGCGCTGAAGCACGCCACGCTGCCCAGGACACTGCACGTGGACGAGCCGTCCCCGCACGTGGACTGGTCCGAGGGCACCGTCCGGCTGCTCACCGAGCAGCAGGACTGGCCGGAGACCGGCCGCCCGCGCCGCGCCGCCGTCTCCGCCTTCGGCGTCAGCGGCACCAACGCGCACGTCATCATCGAGCAGGCCCCCGAACTTCCGGCCGAGCAGGGGGCGGAGGAGCCCGAGGTCACCGCCCCGGCGGTGCTGCCGCTGGTGCTGTCCGCCCGTACCCCGGAGGCGCTGCGGGCCCAGGCCGCGCAGCTCGCCGACCACCTGGACGGCGGCGCCGGGGCGGTGGACACCGCGTACGCCCTGGTCACCGGCCGGGCCGCGCTGGAGGAGCGGGCCGTCGTGATCGGCGACCCGGCCGGCCTGCGGGCCCTGGCCCTGGGTGACTCCGCCCCCGGCACCGTCACCGGTTCGGCGGTGGGGGCGGGTTCGCTGGCGTTCCTGTTCACCGGGCAGGG
>NZ_BNBO01000017.1 GCF_014655955.1 Kitasatospora indigofera | reverse complement strand
TCGAGCCACTCTCGTGAACTCTCCGGGCGCTTCGTTCTTTCGTGTTTCCAGCTTAGCAGATGTTTTCCGCTCCGTTTTCCGGAGTTTCGCTTCCCTGCCTTGCTTTCCTTCGGCCTTTCGGCACTCCCAGACTCTATCAGAGTCTTTCGTGCGTCCCGGCCTTCAGGAGGCTTTCGCCGGCCCGACCTGACGGTCCGTCCGACGGCTCAAACTCTAGCCGAGCCCCGCTCCGAAAAGCGAATCCGGCCCCACCTTCGAATTCCGGGCACAGCAATTCGCACCGGACCGTGACAAGGCACGGGCCAGGGCTGTTGCTGAAGTGGTGTTTCGGAGGATTGGCCACCCCGGGAACGTCCGTGCGGATCGCGCGTCCGTTTCTCCCTGTCAGGCAGCTCGAAGAACACTAGACCTCTCCGGGGGGAGAGTCAAGGGGGGTCTGGGCGGCCGGCAGCTGAAAGGTGAGCACCGCGACGTCGTCGTCGTGCTCGGCGGTGACGCCCATCGCCCGGAGGAGGCGGGCGCAGACCACGTCGGGGGTGCCGACCGGGCCGCCGAGGGTGCGGGCCAGCAGGTCGAGGCCCTGGTCGATGTCCTCGTCCCGCCGCTCCACCAGGCCGTCCGTGTAGAGGACGCCGGTGGTGCCGGGCAGCAGCCGCAGGGTGTGGGAGAGGTGCAGCCCGCCGCCGGTGCCGAGCGGCGGGCCGTTCTGCTCCTCACTGCGCAGGACGGTGCCGTCCGGGCAGCGCAGCATGATCGGGAGGTGGCCGGCCGAGGCGTAGGTGAGGCTGCTCGGCTGCGGGTCCCAGACGGCGTAGGTGCAGGTGGCGATCTGGTTGGCGTCGATCTCCATGGCCAGGCCGTCGAGCAGGCACATCACCTCGTGCGGGGGCAGGTCCAGCCGGGCGTAGGCGCGGACGGCGGTGCGCAGCTGGCCCATCACCGCCGCGGCGCGCAGGCCGCGGCCCATGACGTCGCCGATGACCAGGGCGGTCCGGCCGCCCTCGATGCCGATGACGTCGTACCAGTCGCCGCCGACGGCGGCCTCGGCGCCGCCGGGCTGGTAGGTGGCGGCGACCCGGAGTCCGGCGGGCTGTTCGAGCTTCTGCGGCAGCAGGCTCCGCTGCAGGGTCACGGCGGCCTCGCGCTGGCGGCGCTCGGCCTCGCGGAGCCGGGTGGCGGCCAGGACCTGGTCGGTGACCTCGGCGGCGAAGACCAGGACGCCGGTGGGTGCGGCGTCGCGCTCGGCGGTGGACCGGCCGTCGCCGAGCGGGACGCAGGAGACGTTGTAGTAGCGGTTTCCCCCGGGGCCGTGGATGCGGCGGGCCTTGACGCTGCGGTCCCGCCCGCTGCGGATGACCTGGTCCATCAGGGGCATGACGCCCATGGCGGTGAGTTCGGGGAGGGCGTCGGCGGCGGGCAGGCCGACCGGGCGCTCGCCGAAGAGCTCCTGGTAGGCACGGTTGGCGTAGCCGAGCTGGTGGCGCGGGCCGTGGGTGACGGCGACCGGGGCGGGGAGGCGGTCCAGCACCTCGCGCAGGTCGTAGAGCTCGTGGACGTCCCGCAGGTCGAGCGGTCCGCCGGCGGCGAGCGGGTCGCGCGGGCCGGGGACGCTGCGGGGCTCGGCGGTGTCGGGGGCCGGTCCGGCGGGCGGGGTCGGCTTCAGGGTGGCGACGGTGCCGCGGCCGGCGGCCCCGGGCGCGCTGGAGGGTCCGGTCGAGGTCACGGCGGTGGGCCCCGCGGCGGAGCCGGGCGGGGGCACGGCACGTCTAGGGGCTCCGGTGAGCCGGGCGCTCCAGCGCATGAGGTTCAAACGACGGCCGCTTCCTCGGGTTTTCCAGGCATATCATCACTTTTTGTGTGCGTACTGGCACGCGGGGTAATGACTTCGGTCGGGCCGATCCTGTCAGGCGCGGGGCCCATTCCGGAAGTCGCATCGTCCTCTCAGCCACGCCCGGCCGGACCCCCCTCCACAAAACCCGCCTCGAATTCCGACCTGGGGTGCTCGACCGTCCCGAGCGAGACGACCTCCCGGCTGAACACTCCGGCCAGCATCCAGTCGATCAGCACCCGCACCCGGCGGTCCGCGCTCGGCAGCCGGCGCAGCTGGCGGACCCGGTGCAGCAGCCAGGCCCGGCGGCCGGTCAGGCGGCCGCGCCGGGTCTGTGCGACACCCCGGCCGATCCCCAGCGAGGTCGAGCAGCCCGCGAGGTCCGGCCGGTACTCGCGCTGGTCCGCCGAAGCGAGCGAGGCGAGGACGTTGTCGGCCAGCAGCTGGGCCTGGGCGAAGGCGTGCTGGGCGTTCGGGGCGCAGGGCTCGCCGGCCGCGTACGGGTCGGGAACGGCCGCGCAGTCGCCGGCCGCCCAGACGCCGGGCAGCGGGAGGCCGTCCCGCCCGAGCACCTGGAGGGTGGGCAGGCAGCGGACCCGGCCCTCGGCGTCCAGCGGCAGGTCGGTGGCGCGCAGCAGCGGCGCGGGCCGGACCCCGGCCGTCCAGACCAGGGTGCGGGCGGCGAACCGGCTGCCGTCCGAGAGCAGCATCAGGCCGCCGGTGGCGGACTCCAGGGTGGTGCCGAGCCGGACGTCGACGCTGCGGTCGCGCAGCTGGGCCAGGGTGTGGGTGGCGAGTTCGGCGCCGCTGCCGTGCGAGCCGGCCTCGGCGAGGATCCGGTCGGTGGCTTCGACCAGTACCCAGCGCAGGTCCTCCTGGGCGACGTTGTGGTAGCTCCGGACGGCGTACCTGGCCATGTCCTCCAGCTCGGCCAGTGCGCCGACCCCGGCGTAGCCGGCGCCGACGAAGACGAAGGTGAGGGCGGCCTGGCGCAGGGCCGGGTCGCGGGTGGAGGAGGCGAGGTCCAGCTGTTCGAGGACGTGGTTGCGCAGGGCGACCGCCTCGCCCACGGTGGAGAAGCCGAGGCCGTGCTCGGCCAGGCCCGGCACGGGGGCGGTGCGGGAGACCGAGCCGGGGGCCACCACCAGGACGTCGTACGCGAGTTCGACGGGCGCGGCCGGGTCGCCGTGCTGGGCGGGGTCGGCCCAGGCCCGGCGGGTGGCGTGGTCGATCCGGGTGATCCGGGCGGTGAGCACGCGGCAGTCGGGCAGCACCCGGCGCAACGGCACCACGACGTGCCGGGGGTCGATCGAGCCGGCGGCGACCTCCGCGAGCAGCGGGTGGTAGGTCAGATAGGGCTGCGGTTCGACCACGGTGATCCGGGCCTCGTCGCGCCGGAGCCGGTCTCTGAGGCCGCGCTGGAGACGCAGTGCGGCGGACATGCCGGCGCAGCCGCCGCCGACGACCAGAACCCTGAGGGGCGCTTCCCCTGCCGATGTGACCTGCTTCACGCCTCCATGACGCACTGCCGGGGGCCCTCTTGTCCACAGTCCGTGCCGGATCCGCTGATGCGGATGTGGCGGGAGCGGGCCGGAAGTGCGGGAGTGGCGGGGTTCGGTGCACTTTCGGCCCCGAACTTCCGTGAACTATGGTCGGATTGTGTGTCGGAGCAGGCTCCGTCCGGAATCTCCGGGCGCGACGTACCGTGGAGCGGCCATCATGGCCACTTCAACCGCCGGCGGGGGACCCGACTGCCGGCGGACGATCCGGGGAAGGTAGTCCCGGACGGTATCCGCGGACAGGACGCAGACGCACGATCCGGTCCCACCCGCCGTGGTCGGCGGCCGGGGCCGGGCGCACCGGGGGGTGCGGTGACGGGTGAGGACAGGTGCCCGGGATCGGGTGCCTGCGGGGGAGAGTTGGGATGATGGAGCAGGATCGACTGACGGGCCGGGCGGGCACGCCCTACCCGGGCCAGGGCGCGGTGCCGGAACAGCGCGGCGCCGCCGACCGGCCGCTGTCGCACGAGGCCGGGTACGCGGGCGTGGCGTACCGGGCGGCCGGCCAGGAGACGGCGTGGCCGGCCGGGTCGCGCCCGGAGGCCTCCGGGCCGGACGGACCGCGCGGACCGGCCGGCGGCGAGGTGGCCGCCGGGGTCCCGTCCGGCGCGGGCCGGACGCCCGAAGGCGGCGGCGAGGGACGCGGGACCCGCCCGGGCGGCACCCGGCTGCGGGTGGACGCCCGGCGGAACCTGGAGAGCGTGCTGCGGGCGGCCCGCGAGGTGTTCGGCGAGTTCGGCTACGACGCCCCGATGGAGGAGGTTGCACGCCGGGCGGGGGTCGGCGTCGGCACCGTCTACCGGCGCTTCCCCAGCAAGGAGGTGCTGGTCCAGCGGATCGCCTCCGAGGAGGTCGCCTGGCTGACCGCGCAGGCCCGGGAGTCGCTCTACAGCGGCGCCGGCCCGTGGGAGTCGCTGGCCGAGTACCTGGCGCGGGCGGTGGGCACCGGCGCGGGCCGGCTGCTGCCGCCGGAGGCCTTCCGGTACGCGGAGGAGCTCGGCCGGGTGCCGGGCCAGCGCGGCAGCGAGCCCTGGCCCGGCCGGCCGAGGGGCGGCGACCAGTACCAGCTGATGTCCGGCACCGCGCCGGGCGTGCCCGACGCCGACCCCCGGCTGCTGCTCCAGCTGCTCGCCGCGCTGGTGGCGCGCGCGGGTGCGGCCGGCGAGCTGCGGCCGGGTGTCACGGTCTCCGACGTGGTGCTGGTGCTGACCGCGTCGGTTCCGGTGCGTACCGGCCGCGGCGCCGCGCAGCAGGCGGACGGCCGCTCGGCCGAGGACGGCGGCGTCGGGGGCTGGGCTGCGGAAGGCCGGACGACGGAGGGCCGGACGACCGAGGGTCAACCCCACTACGGCCCGGCCGCCCGGCTGCTGGAGCTGCTGCTGGACGGGCTGCGCGCGCGCTGACCCGGCCGGTCCGGCGCTTTTCCCTGCCGTGGACGGGAGTTGCCGGTGGGAGGGCCGCCCGCGGGCGGCCCGTCGCGGCGGACCGGCCGGGCCGGGTGCGTTCCTGACGTCCGCTCGGAAGAGTGGGTCCGGGGCGGCCCGGCTACCGCAGTTCTCCGCGCTATGCCATCCTTTGGCCGTGGTTGGAGCCAATGTCCCGATGCGCGCCGTTCGCGCGCCGTCGGCGCCGGGTGGACGGGTGCCGAGCGCCCCCGCTCCCCGGGATGCCCAGTCACGGTCCGGGGGCCGTCATGCAATCCGGGGGCCGCTGTGAGCGCCGAGGAACAGAACGACTTCAGCTACGGCCTGGACTTCGGCCGCTCCGGCGGGCCCGGGGGCCCGGCGGACGGCCCGGCCGCCGGGGCCGAACGGTCGCCGGAGCAGTTGCCCGGCTCGGACGCCGCGCCCGCCTCGGGCGGCCGGCCGCCCGGGCCCGGCGCCGGCCACGGACCGGTCCAACTGCCCGCCCAGGTACCCGATCAGGCCGGCGCCCCGCGCCGTGAGTCGCTGGCCGGACCGCCCGCCGCGCTGGGCCGGGTGCCCGGGCAGGCCGGCGCCGGCCAGGGCAGCGTCAGCCCGGCCGCCTTCGTCACCGAGGAGGCCCCGGCCCGGACGGGCCGGCCCACCGTGCCCGCCCCGGCCGACCCGGTGGACGGTGAGCGGCCGCCCTCCGACGCCGAGTTGACCGCACTCGTGCGGGCCGGCGACGACGGTGCGTACGAGGAGATCTACCGCCGGCACGCCGAGTCGGTCCGTCGCTACGCGCGGACCTGCTGCCGGGACAGCTTCACCGCCGAGGACCTCGCGGGCGAGGTCTTCGCCCGGACCCTCCAGGCGCTGCGGGCGGGCAAGGGGCCGGAGTTCGCCGTCCGCGCGTACCTGCTGACGGCTGTGCGCAACGTCGCGGCCGCCTGGGGCCGGACCGAGCGGCGCGAGCAACTGGTCGACGACTTCACCACCTTCGCGCGGTCCACGGCGGCCGGCCAGGACCTGGACCTGGCCGACCCCGGCGCGGACGCCTGGGCGATGGCGCTGGCCGACCGGCGGATGGTGATGCAGGCCTTCGTGGAACTGCCCGAGGACGACCGGGTGGTGCTCTGGCACACCGAGGTCGAACGGGAGTCGCCGAAGACCGTGGCGGTGATGCTCGGCAAGACCGCCAACGCCACCGCCGTGCAGGCGCACCGGGCCCGGGACCGGCTCGCCGCCGCGTTCCTGCAGGCCCACGTCTCCGGCAGCCAGGCGCAGGGGTGCGAGGCGTACGCGAACCGGCTCGGCGCGTACGCCCGCGGTTCGCTGCGCAAGCGGGCCTCGGCGGAGGTCGGCCGGCACCTCAAGGAGTGCGACCGCTGCACGGCGGCCTACCTGGAGCTCTCCGAGATCAACCACGGCCTGCGGGCGCTGCTGCCCGGCGGCGTGCTGGTCTGGGTCGGCGTGGGCGGGTTCGGCGCGGCCGCGGCCGCCGCGGGCGCCGGGGCGGTGGCCGGCGGCGCCGCGGTGGGCACCGCCGCCGTCGCGGCGGGCGGCGGCACCACGACCGGCGCGGCGGCCGGTGGCGGCGCGGCAACCGGCGGCGCAGCAGCAGGTGGTGGCGCGGGCGGCACCGCCGGCGGTGGCGTGGTGGCCCCGGGCCTGGGCCTGGCGGCCAAGGCCGGGATCGCCGCCACGGTCGCGGCGCTGGCCGCCGCCGTCGCCGCGTACGCGCTGACCGGCGCACCCGACCCGGTGGCGCCCCCGGCGGCGGCCGCCGCGCCGGTCTCCTCCCCCGCCGTCGTCCCGCCGCCGGTGCCGGCCCCGCCCGCGCCGAGCCCGGCGCCGCAGCCGGCCGCCGAGCCGGAACCCGAACCGGCCCCCGCGCCGAGCCCCTCCCCCACGCCGAAGCCCGCGCCGGTCCGCACCCCGGCGCCCTCACGCACCCCCGCGCCCCCGCCCCCGCCGTCACCCACCCCGGTCGCGGTGACGCCGCCGCCCGCCCCGCCGGCTCCGGAGCCGGCGCCCGCCCCGCCCTCGCCGGAACCGCTGCCGTCCCCGGTGGTCACCCCGCCGACCCCGCCGGCGCCGGCCCGCGACTTCTGGGCGGACGCCCTCCCGTTCTACAACCCCGGTGGCAACCGGGTGCCGCCCGCCGGGCCGAGCCTGCGGCGCGGCGGCGGCTGGGTCTGGCAGCGGGACGCCGTGCGGATCGGGGACAAGCGCTACCGGCACGGCCTCTCGGTGCCCGCGCCGAGCGGCACGACGGTGGACCTGAACCGCTCCTGCCGGTCCTTCGACGCGGTGGCCGGCCTGGACGACCTCACCCTGCCGGGTGCCCGCGCGGTCTTCTCCGTGCTCGGCGAGGACGGCACGGCGCTGTGGACGTCCCCGCAGCTGCGCGCCGGGGACCCGCCGGTGCCGGTGCACGTCCCGCTGGCGGGGCTCGGCTCCGTCCGGCTGACGGTCACCCCGCTGCGCGGCCCCTGGGCGGGCACCGTGGTCGGGGACTGGGCGCAGGCCCGCTTCAGCTGCGACTGAGGGCCGGCCGGCGCGGGTGTCGCGCCGGCCGGCCCCCGGGTGCGGCGGTCAGACCGCGCAGGCGCCGTCCGCGCAGGAGTCGGCGTCGGGCGCCGCCTGGACCAGGGCGGAGGTCTCGGCCGCCACCTGCTCCAGGACCTTGCGGAAGGTCTCGGCCTCCTGGCCGCCCTGGACGGCCCACTTGCCCTCGAAGACGAAGGTCGGCACGGCGCTGATGCCGAGCTCCCGGGCCTCGGCGAGCTGGGCCCGGACCTCCTCGACGCCCTCCTCGCCGGCCAGGTAGCCGGCCACCCGCTCGCCGTCGAGGCCGGCGGCCACCGCGATCTCGGTGAGCCGGGCCCGGTCGCCGATGTCCGCGCCGTCGCTGAAGTGGGCCTTCAGCAGGCCCTCCTTGAGCGCGCCCTGGACCTCGGCGCCGTACTCGGCCAGGGCGAGGTGCAGCAGCCGGTGCCCCAGGAAGGTGTTGGTGTGCAGGGCGGTGTCGAAGTCGTAGGTGATGCCCTCCGCCCGGCCCAGTTCGGTCACCCGGGCGTCCATCGCGACCGACTGCGGCCCGTAGCGCTCGGCCAGCCAGGCCCGGTGCGGGGTCGCCGCCTCGGGCGCGTCCGGGACGAGCTGGTACGGCCGGTAGACCACCTCGACGCCGGCCCGGCCCTCGAAGCCGGCCAGGGCCTGCTCGAAGCGGCGCTTCCCGATGTAGCACCACGGGCAGGCGATGTCGGAGTAAATCTCGACCTTCATGACGACGGGCTCCTGGGTTCGGGGACGGTTCGACAGGTGAACGGTCAACCATCCCCGGGGCATTCCCCCGCCGGGCCGGTGGCGACGAGCGTCACGCCCCGCCCGGCGGTCCGGGCGGGGCGCCCGCCCCGGAACGGGAACCGGCTGGTCAGCGCGCCGGCGGCGGCGGGACGACCAGCACCGGGCAGGCCGCGTGGTGCACCGCCGCCGTGCTCACCGAGCCCAGCAGCAGCCGGTTGAACCCGCCGTTGCCCCGGGTGCCGACCACCAGCGTGTGCTGGCTGACGGCGGCCGCCAGCAGCACCTCGATCACGTTGCCCAGCACCACGTGCAGCGTCAGCTCCCCCTCGTACGGGCGGGAGCGGGCCCGCTGCACCGAGGCCACCGAGCGCCGCAGGCCGTCCGCCATGCTCTCGACCAGCTGCTCGACGCTCTCCCGCACCAGCTCCGCCATCCCCGGCGGGTAGCCGACCGGGGAGGGGTTGACCACGGCCAGCACGTGCAGCGGCAGCCGGAACAGCTCGGCCTCGGTCATCGCCCGCTCCAGCGCCCACAGCGAGCCGTCCGAGCCGTCGCAGGCGGCCAGCACTCCGGACGGGCCGGCGGCGGGCGGTCCGCCGGTCACCGTCAGGACGGGCGTGGGCTGGTCCGGGCTGGTCACCTTGGCTCCAAGAACGGCTGCGAGAACGGCTGGGGGCACCTCCCGCCATGATCCCGCCCCACCGGGCGGGATCAGGCGAAGCGCGCCGCCGGGAGCGCGGCGCGTTCGGCGAGCGGCAGGCCCGTCCAGCAGGAGCCGTGCCGGCGGGCCCGGACCCGGCGCAGCCAGAGTTCGGTGGAGACCAGCTCGGCGATCCCGGCCAGCGTCTCGGGCGTCGGCGCGGCGCCCGGGCCGGCCGCCAGGCGCAGGCTCTGCCGGACGGCCGCCAGGTCGATCAGCCCGGCCTCGGCGAGCAGCGGCCGGTCGAACAGCTCCGCCATCCCGTCCGCCGCCAGCCGCAGGCCGGTCCGGGCCGGGCCGCCGGTGTCGGGACGCACGCCCCGTCCCCAGTCCGCGGGCAGGTCGGTGCGGCCGGCGCCGGCCAGCACCGCGTGCAGCAGGGTGTGCCGGGCGCCGGGCTGCAGCCGGACCTCGTCGGGCAGCAGCCGGGCCGCCCGCACCACCTGGTTGTCCAGGAAGGGCGCGTGCAGCCGCTGGCCGGGCTGCTCGGCGGCCTGCAGCAGGGTCCGGTACGCGGCGGCGTGCCGGTACAGGGCCTGGCGGGCCCGCCGGGCGCCGGGGTGCTCGGCGGGGGCGGGCCCGCGGGCGGCCAGCCGCAGCCGCAGCGCGACGGCGGAGAGCGCCTCGTCGGAGAGCCAGCGGGCGGCCGGGCCGGGGACGCACCAGGACAGTCCGCCCGCCGTCCCCGCGCCGGCCGTGGTCGCGGCTCCCCCGCCGCGCCGCGCGATGAGCCGCACGGCGGCGTCGTCCAGCGCGTCGGCGTACCGGATCCGGGACAGCCGGTGGGCGGCCCGCAGCACCGTCACGGGTGTGCGGACGGCGCCGGCCAGCACCCCCGCCACCGCGCGGTCCGCCCCGGCCAGCGCGGCGACCGGGGGCAGCAGTTCGCGCGGGCGGCCGGCCCGGATCAGGTCGGCCAGCCGGGCCGGATGGCCGTCCAGGACCTGCCGGGCGCCGTAGCCGGTGAGGTGGTCCGTCCCGCCGGCCGCGAACCTGGCCTCGTCACGGGCCGCGGAGACCAGGCCGGGGCCGGGCTCGTCGGTCAGCCGGCCGGCCAACGGGTCGGCACCCGCCCCGGCGAACGGGAAGGTGCGCGGGGTCACCGCCAGCACGGTGTGCCGCAGCCTCGGGGTGCCGGGCAGCAGGACGGCGCTCCCGCCCGGGACGGCGGGGCCGTCCGGCTCGCCGAAGGTGACGGCCGCCAGCGGCTCCGGCTCGGACGGGCCGTCCCCCGGCGGGCGCGCCCAGGAGCCCTTGGTCGCCCCCGACCTGGCCCGCTCGCCGGCCTCGGACCGCGGGCCGGGCACCGGCCGGCCCGCCGCACCGGCCCGGGCCGGAGCCGACGGGACGGCCTGCGGGCCCGCACCGGCCACCGACGGCGCGGGCCCGGGCGGCACGGCGGCGGCGAGCAGCGCGACGGTGGCCGAGGCGGTCCCGTACGAGAGGTCGGCGCCGAGCCTCGGGCGCTCCGGCACCGGCCCGGCACCGGCCGACGGGGCCGGCGGCGAGCCCGGGGCGGACGGGCGCACCCGGGAGCGCACGGCCTCCAGCAGGGCGCGGGTGAGTTCACGGACCGCCGGTGCCTCCCCCCGCGACGGCGGGCCGCCCGCGGGCTCGTCGTACGACGCGGTGTACGGACGGCCGCCGCGGACGGCCAGCACGTACCCGGGCGGCACCCGCTGGACGCCGAGGTAGGGGGTGCCGGTGCCGAGCGCCTCGGGGGACTCCGGACAGGCCAGCCGGGCGGCCAGGTGCCCGGCGTCGACCGGGGCGCCGACCAGGTCGGCGAGCGGCAGTGCCGCGGTGGCGTAGGCGGTGCCACCGCACCAGGGCGTGTGGAAGACCGGGAGGGCGCCGGCCAGGTCGGCCAGCAGCAGGGTGCTGCGGGTGCCGGTGCGCAGCACCACGGTGTAGCTGCCGGGCCAGGTGCTGAGGTGGCGGACGGCGCCGCCGCGCGCGGCGGCCAGGCCGGCGGCGAGTTCCGCGTCGGAGGCCCCGCAGTGGCCGAGGACGGCGAGCCGGGTGGTGGCGGGGGTGTCCGCGACCGGGTCGGGCGGCGGGGCGCCGGTGCTGACCACGGCCGGGGCGCCCGGGCGGAGGGTGACCAGCCGGATCTCCTCGGGCCGCCAGTCGCCCACCGCCCAGAGGGGGTTGGCGCCCGTCCAGAGGGTGCGGGCGGCGATCGGGCGGACCGCGCCCAGGGCCTCGTTGCCCGGCGCGCCCGCCCCGGGCGCAGTCCCGCTCCAGCCCGTCAGCCACCGCATCGCGCCTCCACCGGACGAGGAACCCATCGCGGCGGCGCGCCCGTCGGTCCGTCCGGACCGGGTCCGTGCCTCGGCTGCGCCGGGCCCGGACCGCCGAGGACCGGCCACCGCGCGGGCGCACGGCCCGACGCGCGGTGGCCGGCCCGGCGCACCGTCAGGAGCCATCGTGCCACCGGTCGTCCGCTCGGGGACCGGTGTTGCGGCTGTCAATTCGCGTGGCGCACGGGCGGGGACGTTCACCCCGGGGCCACCGGGCGGGCCGGGACCGGCCGTTCGACCACGGCCGGTCGGCCGGCGGGCGCTCCCCGGGGGCGGTCCGCCCGCGCGGGCGGACCGGCGGCCGCGCGGCCGGGCCTTCCCCTCCACGGCCCGGACCGCCGGTCGCGACGCCCTGTCATGGCCATCGCGAGATGGCCGAAAGGCGTCGCAAGGCCCGGGAGGGCATCCGCATGCCCTCCCGGACTGATCCGCCGCCCGCGGGGATGAAGGCGACGGCTCCCCCGACCCGCCGGGTCCTCGGCGGCGGGTCGACCCACGGCACCAGCGAATCGCCGACCTGGCCATCGGGCCAGGGGGCACGGCCGGGCGCACATCGGCACACGACCGGAGCACAACGCTCCGGCGCGCACACAAACGGAGGCGCGGGCCCCGCCGGGCCGCCGCGCACCCGTCGCGACGGGTGCGCGTTCCCGCCATCCGGAATGCTTGCCCTTAACCCTCGGAACGCGTCCGACTACTCTAGGTGCAGCAGGATCGGCCCGGCGCAGCACCGGGCACCGCGCACAAACGTCGCAGGGGGTGCCGCCGCCACCATGACCGTCAGCCCACGTGGACCGAACGAACGGCTCGGCACGCTCCTGACCCTCGCCCAGATCAGCAACGCCGGCCTGGCCCGTCGGGTCAACGACCTCGGCGCGCAACGGGGGTTGACGCTTCGCTACGACAAGACCTCGGTGGCCCGCTGGGTCAGCAAGGGCATGGTGCCGCAGGGCCCGGTGCCGCACCTGATCGCGACCGCCATCGGCGGCAAGCTCGGCCGGCCCGTCCCGCTGGAGGAGATCGGCCTCGGCGACACCGACCCCACCCCCGAACTCGGCCTGGCCTTCCCGCGCGAGGTGTCGGAGGCGGTCCGGTCGGCGACCGATCTGTGGCGGGTCGACCTGGACCTGCGGCGCGGTCCCGGCGGCGGCCGCTGGAGCGACAGCCTGGCGGGCACCTTCTCGGTCTCGGCGTACGCGACGCCGGTCTCGCGCTGGCTGATCACCCCCGCGGACGGCTCGGTGGCCCGCGAGGCGCCGCCCAGCACCGCCGACCTCGCCTCCTACCGGGTCGGCCACTCGGACGCGCTGAAGCTCCGCGAGGCGGCCCAGGAGGCCCGCCGCTGGGACTCCAAGTACGGCGGCGGGGACTGGCGTTCGTCGATGGTGCCGGAGTGCCTGCGGGTCGAGGCCGCGCCGCTGCTGCTGGCCTCGTACAGCGACGCGGTGGGCCGGGCGCTGTTCGGCGCGACGGCCGAACTGACCAGGCTGGCCGGATGGATGGCCTTCGACACCGGCCAGCACGAGGCGGCCCAGCGGTACTACATCCAGGCGCTGCGCCTGGCCCGGGCGGCGGCCGACGTGCCGCTCGGCGGGTACGTGCTGGCCTCGATGAGCCTCCAGGCGGGCTACCGGGGCTTCGCCGAGGAGGCGGTGGACCTCGCGCAGGCGGCGTTGGAGCGCAACCGGGGGCTGGCCACGGCCCGGACGATGAGCTTCTTCCACCTGGTGGAGGCACGCGCCCAGGCGAAGGCCCGCAATGCGGCGGCGTGTGCGACGGCGCTCGGCGCGGCGGAGAGCGCGTTGGAACGGGCGCGCGCCGGGGACTGCGATCCGGCGTGGATCGACTTCTACGCCTACGACCGGCTGGCCGCGGACGCCGCCGAGTGCTTCCGCGACCTGGGCGTGCCGGCCAAGGTCCGCCAGTTCACCCGGGAGGCGCTGGCCAGGCCCACCGAGGGGTTCGTCCGCTCGCACGGGCTGCGGCTGGTGGTCTCCGCGATGGCCGAGGCCGAGGCGGGCGACCTGGAGGCGGCGGTGGCGGCCGGCGAGCGCGCGGTCGACGTGGCCGGCCGGATCTCCTCCCAGCGCAGCCGCGAGTACGTGGTCGAGATGCTGGGCCGGCTGGAGCCCTTCAAGGGCGAGCGGCGGGTGCGGGAACTGACCGAGCGGGCGCGGGCGATGCTGGTGGCCCCGGCCTGAGGACGAAGGCCCGGGCCGGTCCCGGGTCCCCGGCCGGTCACGGGCCACCGGGTCCCCCGGCCGGTCACGGACACGGGCGGGGAATGCGGGGAAACCGTCGCCGGGTCGTGGGCGAACAGGTGCCGGAAGGCCGTCGCGGGCGAATTCCGCCACGGCCGGGGACGCGGTAATTCGGATGCGGGTGCGAACGGCGGCTGGCTATCGTCTCCCCTGTCCGGGTGCGTAGGCGGAGGTTACTTCCACTCGTAATGGGCAGGTCGCGGGTTCGAGTCCCGTCACCGGCTTCAGGTCGGTGTAGCTCAGTCGGTAGAGCAGCTTGTCACCTCAGCCGCTTCTGATCTCCGGACACACATCTGAAGAGCAGTTCCGCACCTCCCGGTGCACCGGCAGTGGTTACTTCTTGGTAGTGCGCCCTCGGGCGCTGCGGTTCGAGCCCGCGACACCACCGCCACCTCGATCTCGGGAGGCACAGCGCCGGGGTGCCCGGTGCGCGGGCAGCGGTTACTTCGTGGAGCACCCCCGGCGGGGTGCGTCGAAGCGGATGTCTCACCGACCGCCGCCACTTCGATCTCGGGCACCCCCGCTTCGCCATGCCTCCCCCCGTCTTCGCCAGTCAGCAGGGGGCTCCACCATGTCGCGCTTCAACGTCCGCCGGGCCCGGCCCGCACCCGTGTCGCCGGTGACCACCACCGGCCGGCCGGCCGTCAACCACGAGGGCGGCACCGGGTTCCTCCGGGACGAGAAGTCCGAGCTCTTCCTGCTGGCGGTGGCCAACCTGGTGGGGGTCGACACCTTCTACGAGAAGGGCGGCGAGCGCGACGACCGCTACACCGCGCTGGTCCGCCGGCTCGCCGTCGCCGACCCGGAGTGGACCCTGGGCCTGCTCCGCTGGCTGCGGTACGGCGCCCGGCTGCGCACCGCCGCGCTGGTCGGCGCCGCCGAGTTCACCCGGGCCCGGCTGGACGCCGGGGCCCCCGGCTTCTCCCGCCAGGTGGTCGACGCGGTGCTGCAGCGCGCGGACGAGCCCGGCGAGCTGCTCGCGTACTGGACCTCGAAGTACGGCCGGGCCCTGCCGAAGCCGCTGAAGCGCGGCGTCGCCGACGCCGTGCGCCGGCTCTACGACGGCCGGGCGCTGCTGAAGTACGACACCGCCTCGAAGGGGTTCCGCTTCGGCGACGTGCTGGAGCTGACCCACCCCTCGCCGGACCCGGCCAAGCCGTGGCAGGGCGCCCTGTTCACGTACGCGCTGGACCGCCGCCACCACCCCGAGGACGCCGTGCCGCCGGCCGCCGACCGGCTGCTGACCGCCAACCGCGAGCTGCTGGCACTGCCGGTCGCCGAGCGCCGGGCCGCCGTGAGGGCCCAGGGCGGTGCCGAGCGGCTCGCCGCCGCGGGCGTGACCTGGGAGGCGCTGGCCGGCTGGCTGCAGGGCCCGCCGGACGCGGCCGTCTGGGAGGCGGTCGTCCCGTCGATGGGCCCGATGGCACTGGTCCGGAACCTGCGCAACTTCGACCGGGCGGGCGTCTCGGACGAGGTCGCGGCCACGGTGGCCGCGCGGATCCGCGACAAGGGCGAGGTGGCCCGCTCGAAGCAGTTCCCGTTCCGCTACTGGGCGGCGTACAAGCACGCGCCGTCCCTGCGCTGGGCCGAGGCGCTGGAGAAGGCGCTCGCGCTGTCGCTGGCCAACGTCCCGGCGCTGCCGGGCCGGACGCTGATCCTGGTCGACCGCTCGCCGTCGATGTTCCCGGGCTACGGCTATTCCACGCCCAACAGGTCGGACATCCCGCTGGCCGAGCAGGCCGCCGTCTTCGGGGCGGCGCTGGCCCTGCGGGCCGAGGCGCCGACGCTGGTGCAGTTCGGCATGCGCAGCGAGGTGCTGCCCGTCCCCCGGGGCGGCAGCGTGCTGCGGCTGATCGAGAGGTTCGGGGAGATCGAGGGCACCGACATCCCGTCCGCCGTGAAGCGGCACTTCGCGGGGCACGACCGGGTGGTCGTGGTGACCGACGAGCAGACCCGGGCGGGCTGGCTGCCGTCCAACTGCCACGGGCACTGGGGCGGCATGCCCGAGACCCGGATCGACGACCTGGTCCCGGCCGACGTCCCGGTCTACATGTGGAACATGGCCGGCTACCGGGCCGGTGCCACCACCTCCGGCAGCGCGAACCGGCACACCTTCGGCGGCCTGACCGACGCGGCCTTCGGGCTGATCCCGCTGCTGGAGGCCGGCGTGGACGCCGGCTGGCCGTGGGAGGCGCAGCGGCGCGGCTAGGCCGGGTCGGGCACGGCCTGGGCACCCTCGCCGTCGCGCCGGCCGCGCCGCCCCCAACCCGCGCCGCCCCCGACCCGTGCCGTCCCCGACCCGCGCCCGCCCTCGACCCGCGCCGCCCACCGTGGCAGCATCGGCGGCGGGCGGTGCCGGGCGACGAAGGAGCGGCGGTGCGGTACGACTTCGACGTGCTGGTGGTGGGCGGCGGCATCGTCGGCCTCTCCACCGCGTACGCGCTCACCCTGGCCCGGCCGGGGCTGCGGCTCGGCGTGCTGGAGAAGGAGGACGGCTTCGCCGCCCACCAGAGCGGCCGCAACAGCGGGGTGATCCACAGCGGGGTCTACTACCGGCCCGGCTCGCTCAAGGCCGGGTACGCGGTCGGGGGCGCCGCCGAGACGGTGGAGTTCTGCCGCGAGCAGGGTGTCCCGTACGAGGTGACCGGCAAGCTGATCGTCGCCACCGACCGGGCCGAACTGCCCCGGCTGCACGCCCTGGCCGCCCGCGGGCGGGAGAACGGCATCCCGGTCACCGAGCTGGGTCCGGCGCAGATCGCCGACCACGAGCCGGAGGTGGCCGGGACGGCCGCGCTGCACGTGGCCACCACCGGCGTCTGCGACTTCCCCGCGGTCGCCCGCGGCTACGCCCGGCTGGCCGGGGAGGCCGGGGCGGCCCTGCTGACCGGCACCGAGCTGCGGGCGGTGGCCCGCCGGACGGACGGGGTGACCGTGCAGACCTCCGCCGGGGAGCTGCGCTGCGCCGTCCTGGTGAACTGCGCGGGCCTGCACAGCGACCGGGTGGCCCGGCTGGCCGGGGACGACCCGGGGGTACGGATCGTGCCGTTCCGCGGCGAGTACTACGAGCTGGCCCCGGAGCGCCGGTCCCTGGTACGGGGCCTGGTCTACCCGGTGCCCGACCCGGCCTTCCCCTTCCTCGGCGTGCACCTCACCCGGGGTGTCCACGGCGAGGTGCACGTCGGCCCGAACGCGGTGCCGGCCCTGGCCCGCGAGGGCTACGACTGGCGCACCGTCCGCCCCCGCGAGCTGGCCGGGACGCTGGCCTTCCCCGGCGCCTGGCGGATCGCCCGCCGGCACTGGCGCCAGGAGGCCGGCGAGCTGCGCCGCTCGCTGTCCAAGCGGGCCTTCACCGCCGCCGTCCGCCGGCTGCTGCCCGCCGTGGCCGAGGCCGACCTGGTGCCGGCCGCCGCCGGGGTCCGGGCGCAGGCGGTGGCCAGGGACGGCTCGCTGCTGGACGACTTCGCGTTCGCCGGCTTCGACCCGGACGACCCGCGCTCCACCCGCCGCCTGGTGCACGTGCTGAACGCCCCCTCGCCGGCCGCGACCGCCTCGCTGCCGATCGGCCGGGAGGTGGCCCGGCGGACCCTGGCGGCCCTGGCGGCGGGCGGCTGAGCCCCGGCCGGGCGGGGCCGCGGACGCCGGCCCGACGGGAGCTGCGTCACACCCCGCCCGGGCCCGGCCCGGGCCCCCGCGGCGCCCCTTAGACTTGGCCGATTGTGACTGCCACCGCTCCCATCCCCCAGCCCTCCCCCTCCGTCCGGCTCTCCGCCGCACCGGCGGGGTACCCCGCGCCGATGTACCCGCACCGGGCCACCGAGGCCCAGCACAGCGAGCGGCGGATCCGCAGCTTCCAACCGCGCCGGGGCCGGATGACCAACGCCCAGGCCGGTGCGCTGGACCGGGGCTGGGAGCAGTACGGGATCGCGATCGACGGCAGCCCGCTGTCGCTGCCCGAGCTCTTCGGCGGCCTGCCGGTGACCCTGGAGATCGGCTTCGGCATGGGCGAGACGACGGCCGCGATGGCCGCCGCCGACCCGGGGACGGGCATCCTCGCCGCCGATGTGCACACCCCGGGGCACGGCAACCTGCTGCAGCTGCTGGAGCGGGCCGGCTCGACCAACGTGCGGCCGGCCGCCGGCGACGCGGTGATCCTGCTGCGCGACATGCTCCCCGACGCCTCGCTGGCCGGGCTGCGGGTCTACTTCGCCGACCCGTGGCCGAAGCCGAAGCACCACAAGCGCAGGCTGGTCCAGCCGTCCTTCCTGGACCTCGTGCTGCCCCGGCTCGCCCCCGGCGCGCTGGTGCACTGCGCGACCGACTGGGAGCCGTACGCCGAGCAGATGCTGGCGGTGCTCTCCGCCTCCCCCGAGCTGGAGAACCTGCACCCGGAGGGTGACGGCACGGGCTGGCTGGAGCCGTCCGAGCACCCGGCCGGCAGCGTGCCCGGCTACGCGCCGCGGCCCGACTGGCGGCCGGTGACGAAGTTCGAGCGGGCCGGCATCGCCAAGGGGCACGTGGTGCACGACCTGCTGTTCCGCCGCCGCTGAACGAACCCGGCCACCTGGTCACCATGGGTGATCGTTCAGGTGCCTATTGTGCCGAGGTCTCCCGCGGGGCCCGAATCGTCCCCTACCCTTTGCCGCGTGAGCAGCCCGTTCAGCGGGCGGTCCGCCCGCCCGGCGGCCGCCGCCGCTGAGGCCCCGGACGCACCCACGCGCACCGCCGGCACCCGGACGATCCCGGGGCCCAGGATCCGCGGGGCCCGCCGCTCGCTGCCGCCGGCCGGACGGGCCCTCGCGGGGACGCCCGCCCCGTCCTCCCCGCCCGCCCGCGCGGCGGCCCCGGGGAGCCCCGGGGCGGGCGGCCCCGCGAGCCCCGGCCCCGGCCCCCTCGGGGACGCCGGACCGGATGTCCGCACGGGCGCCGGCGCGGCCGGGCGCGGGCGCCGGCACCCGGTGCTGCGCCACCCGGCGCTGACCTCCGTCACCGCCGGGGCGGTCCTGGCCCTGGCCGGCTGCGCGGTGCTGATCCTGCACCTGGTGCGGCGCCAGACCGGCACCACCGGGCTGTTCGTCGGCCTCGGACTGGCCCTGCTGCCGCTGCCGTTCGTCCTGGGCGCGCTGGCCTGGCTCAACCAGACCGCGCGGGTGCCGCTGCGGCACCTGCTGTTCTGCCTGGCCTGGGGCTCCAGTGCGGCCACCACGGTGGCGATCCTGGCCAACGGCTGGGCCAGTGACTTCCTGATCGCCCACCAGGGCCTGCGCGGCGAGACGCTGGGCGCCGACTTCGCCACCCCGCTGATCGAGGAGAGCGCCAAGGGCGCCGCCCTGCTGCTGCTCCTGCTGCCCGTCCGCCGCCGGCTGCGCTGCCACGCCGGACGCGGCTGCGCGGTGCTGCTGCGCCGGGGCGCGGCGGCCCGCCCGCGGCTGCGCGTCAACCTGCCGCCGCGCGCCTACGCCCGCCTACGCAGCGTGGCGCACGCCCGCCCGCACCTGCGACTGCGGCCCTACCTGCGGCCGCTGCCGTACCTGCGCCCCTACCCGCGGACCCGGACCCACCCGCGTGCCCGCTCCCGCCCGCGCACGCTGGCCGCCGGGATGGTCCTCGGCGGCGTCACCGCCTGCGGCTTCGCGTTCACCGAGAACGCGCTGTACCTGGGCCGGGCCTTCACCGACGACCAGCAGCAGCGCCTGGACAGCATCGGCCTGGGCGAGACCCCCAGCCTGCGGGACTTCGACGGCACCGTGCAGACCTTCGTGCTGCGCGGCCTGCTGTCGCCCTTCGCGCACCCGCTGTTCACCGCGCTGACCGGACTGGGCCTGGCGATCTCGCTGACCACCGGGCGCCGCTGGCCGGCCCGACTGGCGGCGCCGGGCGGGCTGCTGCTGGCGATGGCCCTGCACGGCACCTGGAACGCCGCCGCGGGCCTGGGCACCCACGGCTTCCTGCTGGTGTACGGGACGCTGATGGTGCCGTGCTTCGCCGCCCTGGTCTCGTTCGCGGTGTGGGCCCGGGCCCGGACGGCGCGGCACGCCACCCGGCGGACGGCGCCCGCCCGGGCCGACGACCGGGCCGGCGCTCCACCGGCCGCCGCCCGGCCCGCCGTTCCCGAGCCCGCCGTTCCCCGGCCCGTTCCCCGGCCGGGCGGCGGGCCCGCGAGCACGCCCGCCGCCCGGCCCCGCGGCACCCGCCCGGCCACGGCGCCGGCGGCCTCCCCGCCGGCCCGCTGACCCCCGCGCGGTAAACCGATTTCCCATTCGGGCCACATCCACGTACTGTGGTGTTTACCGACGCGGGGTGGAGCAGCTCGGTAGCTCGCTGGGCTCATAACCCAGAGGTCGCAGGTTCAAATCCTGTCCCCGCTACTCAGTAGCACAGAAGGCCCGGCAGATCATCTGCCGGGCCTTCTGCCGTACCCGGGCACGGCGGCGGCCCGGGGCGTGCGCACCGGCATTCGATTTCCCGCGACGGCACCCCCCGGCGGGCGCGTCCCCGCAGGTCGGACGGCACCTCCGGCCACCCGGCCGCCGTGGGGCGGCACGGCGGGGCGGAACGGTCCGGTCACGGAATTCCCGGTCCTGGCACGAACAGGTAACGCGCTCGGAAAACCACCGGCGAACGCCGTCGGCCTTCTCCACAATGATCTCCGGGCGACACCGCCGGCCCGGACGGGGCCGGCCACCACTTCAGGGGGAAGTTCCATGCCAGGAAAGCACTTCGTGTACGCATCGATCGCCTGTCTCCTGCTGTCCGCGGGCGCCACCGCCTGCGGCGGCGACAAGAGCGGGGACAACAGCGGGGCCGGGGCGGGGGCGGCCGCCCCGCCCGCCAAGGCGGAGTCGATCGCCGTCGACAAGCTCAGCGCCGAGGAGATCGTCAAGCAGGCCCAGACCGCGATGGGCGGGCTCACCTCGGTCAAGGTCGACGGCACCCTGACGGTGGACGGCGGCAAGCTGACCTTCGACCTCGCCGCCAGCAAGGCCGGCGACTGCAGCGGCAGCGTCGGCACCGGCAGCGAGGGCAAGGTCGACCTGGTCCGGATCGGCGGCCAGACCTGGATCAAGCCCGACGCGGTGTTCTGGAACACGGTGGCCGCCAAGGAGGGCAACGCCAAGAGCGGCGCCGTGCTGGCCGAGCTCTTCAAGGGCCGCTACATCACCAACGGGCAGGACGACCCGAGCCTGAAGGAGATGGCGGAGGTCTGCGACCTCATCGGGGCCATCAGCAAGGACGACGGCACCACCGGCGACAAGTACACCAAGGGCGCGGCCGCCGACATCAACGGTGCCAAGGCCTTCGGCATCACCGCCACCGACTCCGACGGCGAGAACAGCACCCTGTACGTCGCCACCCAGGGCAAGCCGTACCTGCTGCGGATGGAGCAGACCGCGGGCGCGGAGCCGGGCCGGCTGACCTTCAGCGACTTCGACAAGCCGCTCGACCTGAAGGCCCCGCCGGCCGACAACGTGATCGACTTCTCGGCGGTCAAGCAGAAGCTCCGGACCGCCTGACCGGCCCCGGGAAAACCGCCTCGTAAATCCGTTGCCCCCACTCGGGTCGCGTGCCTATCGTGGCGGCACACTGAAAGGAGGTGATCCTGGTTGAGTACCGTCAGGATGTGTGAGGTGGCTGCTCGCTAGAGCCGCCCCTGCCTGTGCAGTTGAGGTCGTGAACGGCCTCCGGCGGCAGGCGATTCCCAAGCAGTCACCCGGCCCGTGGGCTCACCGGAACATCCCCGGTGCCCCGGTGCCAGCAGCCCGGCGCCGGGCTCTGGTACCGGGGAGCAGCCCACGGGCCGTCTGCGTGTCCGGGCCCGTCCTGTTGGGTACAGTCGGCCCGACTTCACGGGGCTGACGCAGGGGGTAGGGCGATGGCGGGGGCACGGACGGCCGGGGGCGCGGCGCAGCTGCGGGCGGCCCGGCGTACGGCGGCGGCGGGCATGCTCGGGGTGGGACTGGCCGGATTACTCCTGTTCGGGCTGGGGCGGGCGCACCCCTTGCAGGCCCTGGGCGGCGGGCTGATGGTGGCCGGGGCGGCGGCGGTGCTGGGCGGCGCCCTGGGGTTCCTGTTCGGCGTGCCGCGGATGCGCTCCGGCGAGCCCGGCCCGGCCGGCGGGCCGGTGCGCGACTCGTACGTGCCGAACACCAATCTGGAGCAGGTCTCGGACTGGCTCACCAAGGTGCTGCTCGGCGTCGGCCTGACCCAGCTGGGCTCGCTCGGCGCCCGGCTGCACCAGCTCGGCGCGGCGCTCGCCCCGGCGCTCGGGGGCGATCCGGGGGCGGCGCCGTTCGCGGCCGCGCTGGTGCTGTACTTCCTGGTGCTCGGGTTCCTGGCCGGCTGGCTGGCCACCCGGCTGCTGCTGCCCCGGGCCCTGTCGGACGCCGACCGCGCGCTGGACCTCTTCCTCGCCGGGCAGGACCGGGACCGCAAGGGCGACAAGGTGGGCGCGGACGACCTGCGGGTCCGGGCGATGCAGCACCTGGGACTGCTGGGCAGCAGCACCGACCGCCCGGAGACCGTCCGGGAGCAGTTGCCGCCGGCCGGCGACGCCAGCCCGGAGAACGTGGTGGCCGAGGTGCGGTCGACCGCGCGCCGCTCGGCCCTGACCGCGGAGCAGGTCCGCGAGCTGTTCGCGGACGGCTCGGAGGGCCGGCGGGTGCAGGCGCTCGCGCTGATGCAGGGGGACCCGGCACTGGCCGACCTCGGCAGCGTCCTGGAGGCGATCGAGCGCCCCCGCTCGGGCTTCGAGCAGTATCACGCGCTGCTGGCCGCCCGCGGGCTGCTCTCCCGGCTGGCCGCCGGCGAGTGGCACCGGCTGCGGGACGCGGTGGCCTCCCAGCTGGTCGCCCCGGAGGGCATCCCGTACGGCTCGGACCGGAGCTGGCTGGCGGAGAAGATCCTCGCCCGGTTGGACGCCGCCCCGGCCGTGCCCCGCCAGCCCGCGGCGCCGGGGCGGCCCTGAGGCCGGGCCCGGGACGCCCGGTACCGCGAAGGCCGCCCGGCCGGGCCCGGGTTCGGGCCGGGCTCAGGCGGGTTCGAGGAAGAGCTCCCGCAGCCGGGCCAGCCCCTCCTCGCCGAGTCCGGCCCCGGCCAGGAACGCGGGCAGGGAGCCGTGGCGCTCGCGCAGCGCGGCCAGCGCCCCGGTGATCAGCCCGGGGCCGACGATCTCGGTGAACCGGACGACGCCGTTGGCGTCCAGGTACTCCTGCGGGACGCCGTCCAGCAGCCCGAGGCCCAGGTTGGAGAGCAGGTAGTCGTCGACGACGTCCTCGTCGGGGACGCCGAGCACGCTGAGCAGGACCGCCACCGCGATGCCGGTCCGGTCGCGGCCGACGGCGCAGTGCAGCAGCGCGGGCAGCGCCTCCGGCTCGGTGAGCCGGCCGAGCAGGGCGGGCAGGGTGCCGGCGGCGGCGTCGGTGATCAGGCGGTACGCCTCCTGGAGCGGCTCGCCGTAGTGGTCGGCGCCGTCCTGCGGGAGCAGCGGGTGGTGGGCGGTGCTGACGTCCAGGCCGTCCAGGCGGTCGGGCCGGACCAGCATCTCCGCCGGGTCCCGCAGGTCGAGGACGGTGCGCACGCCGAGCTTGGCGAGGGCCCGGGTGCCCTCCGGGGTGAGCTCGGCGAGCCAGCCGGACCGGTAGAGCAGCCCGGTGCGCACCCGGGCGCCGTCGGTGGTGCGGAACCCGCCGACGTCGCGGGCGTTGCGGACGCCGGGTATGTCGAGCAGACGGTGGGCGCCGGGCACGGCCGCGGGGTCCCCGGTCACGGGCGGGTCGGTGAGGTCCATGGGCAGACACGCTAACGGCTGGGCACCCCGGCGGGCCGGTGGATCCGGGAGCGGGCGTGGGTCAGCACCAGGATCCGGCGGGTGCGGCCGTCGCCGGGGCGGGGGAAGGCACGGATCTCGCTGCTGACCCGGTGCCGGCCGAGCTCCCGGCGCAGGTCGCCCAGGTGCGGGCAGCGCCGGCCGTCGCCGTCGTGCAGGGGGTAGATCCGGGCCTCGCCGCCGGGGGCGGTGACCCGGGCGAGTTCCAGCAGCCCGGCCAGCTGGTGGCGGGGGCCGAACTGGCCGGGGTAGGCGAGCAGCAGGTAGCCGCTGAGGGTGAGGGCGAAGGTGTGGTCGGCGAACGGGAGGCTGGGCAGCGCGGCGGCGACGTAGTCCTCGGGGTGGGCGGCGCTGTCGGCGGCGAACAGCCGGCGGGCCCGGTCCCAGCTGCGCAGGTAGCGGTCGGGCGGGAGGTCGCGGGGGGCCGGGTAGAGGTGCGGGGCGGCCCGCATGGCGCCCGCCATGGCGCCCGCCATGGCGTCCCGGCCGGCCAGCGCGCGGGCGGTGACGGCGGGCAGCGGCGCGGCGTACGCGGGGTCGGCCGCGATCACGTGGCAGCCGAGGGCGCGGGCCTCGGCCGTGAGCCCGGCGGCCCCGCCGGGGCAGTCCAGGACGGGACCGCGGACGGCGGCGAGGGCGGCCCGGGTGAGGCCGAAGAGCCCGCAGTACTCGTCCAGGGGACGCGAGGTGAGCAGGATCCCGGGGGCGGCTGGTGCGGCCATGACGATCATCGGACCACGCACCGGGACGACCCGCATCCGGGGCGGTCCGACGGCGTGGTCCGCCCGGCGGGCCGTCCCGGACGGGGGACCGCCGCCCCGGACGCCCGGCTCAGCCCCCCAGCAGGCCGCGGATCGCCAGCCGGTTGACGTTGGTCGTGGCGCGGACCAGCAGCGGGGTGAGGAAGACCAGCACGAAGCCGATCAGGGACATCCCGGCGATCTGCGCGGGCGACTCGACGAAGTACTGGTGGTGCCGGCCGTCCTTGGTGAAGTCGAAGAGCTGGTAGCCGGGCCACGGCGTCCAGCGGGCGAAGACCCAGTGGTAGAGCGGGTAGGCGGCGACCACCCACCCGGTGACCAGGAAGGTCAGCGACAGCGTGAAGCTGACGATCGCCCAGGGGAACATCAGGACCAGGTACAGCACGGCCTTCCAGCCGGCCGCGTCGCCGAGGCGGCCGGTGACGCCGGCCCAGAAACCCGGCCGGGCGGGCCGGACCGGAGCGGGGTCGGCGACGTCCAGGGCGAGCAGGCCCCGGGCCCGGGCGCGCTCCAGGGCGCCGAAGCCCCGGGCCGAGCCGAGCAGCGCCACCAGCACCGGCAGCCCGATCACGGTGACCAGGGTGCCGAGGCCGAGCGAGAACAGCGTGACGGCGACGACGAACCCGGCGACGGCGATCGGCAGCCCGCCGAGGGTGAACCCGACCTCGCCGAGGTAGGAACGGCTGAACGGCGCCCGCCAGAACCCGGGGGCCGGCCGGGCCCCGCCGCCCCGGGCCGGGCGGTGGGCCTGGTAACCGTCGTACTCGCCGCCCTGTGCGCTGCTGCTGATCATGGCCGCCTCGGTCCCTCGTGGTGTCCTGGTGCGCTTCCTGCTGACACCTCAACGGTCCCGCGGACGGCCCGGCGGCGGTATCCGGCCCACCGGCCGGTCCGGGGTGGGGTTAACCCCCTGTCAGCCGCCCTGGGCCGCCCACTCGTCCTCCAGCAGCGAGTACTGCAGGGCGTCGTGCCACGTCCCGCGCAGGTAGAGGTCGTGCCGGATCCGGCCCTCCAGCTGGAACCCGGCCTTGGTCAGCACCCGGGAGGAGGCGGTGTTGGCGGGATCGACCCGGGCGTAGAGCCGGTGCAGCCCGAGGGTGGCGAAGCCGAGGCCGCAGAGCAGCCGGGTGATCTCGCTGGCGTAGCCCAGTCCCCAGGTGTCCCGGCGCAGCGCGTAGCCGACGAAGCCGGCCCGCTGGGGCTCCACCCCGAGCACGGCGTTGCCGATCGGCACGGCGTCCTCGCCGTCCTCCAGCCGGGTCACGGCCAGCCGGTAGGTGCTGCGCGGATCCTTCTGGGCCTCTTCGAGGTAGAGCTCGATCTGGTCGGCGCAGGTCTCCCGGTCGCGTGGTTCGAAGGGGAGGTATCGGGCCGTCTCGGGATCGCCGAAGACGGCGTGCAGCGCGTCGACGTCGCCGGGGGTGTGGTGGAACTCGCGGATGACCAGACGCGGGCCGGTGAGCAGTACGGGGACCATGTCCGCCAACGGTACAGCGGCTACCGTACGTCACATGAACGACGATGACCTGCGGCTCGCCCCTCGTACCCGGACCGCCGAGCTGACCGCCTGGGCGCGGGCCCAGGACCGCGAGCCGGTGGCCGAGGGCCCGCTGCGGGCGGTGCTGACGCTGCTCGAACTCGGCGGCGGCCGGATCCGCGACGGCTGGCCCGAGCTGACCTCGGCGGCCGTCGAGCACCTGCTGTACGAACGGCTGTACCTGTACGTGCAGCCGGCGCCCGGCGAGGACCCGCTGGCGTACGGCGCGGCGGTGCGGCTGCTGACCGACCACCAGCGGGCGGCGAAGCGGCTGAACGCCAAGCGCCAGGAGCGGCTGCTGGCCGAGGCCGAGTGGCAGGGCGAGGTGGCGGCCGGCCTGCTGCGCCGCGCGGACCTGGTGACCTGGCCCCGGCTGTACACCCTGCTGCTGCGCGCGGACGGCGTGGCGTTGGACGACCCGGCGGCGGTCCGGGCCTGGCTGGACGCGTTCCGCGACCTGGCACCGGAGGAGCGGCTCGCGGCCTACGCGGCGCTGGAGGACGCCGGCGTGCTGGACCGGGTGGACGGCGACGGCGGCTGGGGCCCCACCCGGCTGATGTCGGTCGGGATGGCCACCGACGGCGCCCGGATGCTGCTGGAGAACGGGCTGATGGAGCGCAGCTACCGGAACCTGGCCGAGCTGAACGCGCTGGGCCGCCCGATGCCGCAGGAGCTCGCCGGGGACTTCGAGTCCTTCGAGGCGGCCGCGGCCGTGGAGGCGATGCGGCTGTTCGGCGAGTGGACGGTGCCGGGTCTGCCGCTGCTGCTGGTGGAGGAGTACCCCGACCTGGCGCCGGAGCCGGGCCCGGAGGAGATCGAGGCCTACCTGGCGCAGCTCCCGCAGCACCCCTGGGACGAGGGCGAGGGCGAGGACGCGGGCGGCCAGGACGGCCAGGAGTGGACCGGCGAGGAGGAGTGGGCCGCGCAGGACGCGCCGGCCGGGGACTCCCCCGAGGAGCCGGCCGGGGCGCCGGGGGCGGACCGCCCGCGGGACTGACCGCCCGCGGGCCGCCGCCCGCCGGTCCCGGCGGCGGCCGGGACCGGGACGGTCCGTCAGGGGGTGAGGCCGCGCTGCTCCAGCCAGCTCTCCGGGTCGACCGGGGCGCCGCCGTCCGGGCGGACCTCCAGGTGCAGGTGCGGGCCGGTCACGTTGCCGGTGGCGCCGACCTTGCCGATCTGCTGGCCGGGCACGACCTTGCCGGAGGCCTTGATGATCGAGGAGAGGTGGCAGTACCAGATCTCGGTGCCGTCGGGCAGGGTCTGGATGATCCGGTAGCCGTACGAGCCGGACCAGCCGGCCGAGGTGATGGTGCCGGAGCCGACCGAGTAGACCGGGGTGCCGGTGGAGGCCGCGAAGTCGAGGCCGGTGTGCAGGTGCGACCAGTACGAGGCGCTCTGCCCGTAGTGGGCGGAGAGGAAGTAGTCGCGGACCGGCAGCTGGATCGCGGCGAGCTTGGCCTTCTCGGCCGCCTCGGCGGCCTTCCGGGCCTCCTCCTGCTGGGCGGCGCGCTTGACCTCGGCCTCCTTGGCGGCCTGCAGCCGGGCACCCTCCTCGGCGGCGGTGCGCTGGCTGTCGGCCTGCTGCTGGATGCGGGCGGCGAGGGCCAGGCCGGGGTCGGCGGAGAGCACGGTGGTCTCGTCCGGCGAGACCACGGCGGGCGCGGCGGCGGGGGTCGCGGAGGCGAAGCCGGTGGCGCCGAGGGTGGCGGCCACCGCGGTGACGCCGAGCAGGGGGCCGGTCCCGCGGGTCTGACGGGGCATCCGGTGCCGGTTGCTGTCGGCCGGCTGCGGGGGAGCGGACTCGTCCGGGGCCTCCCCGTACGAGCCGCCGTGGGCGGGCGGCCAGGGGTGGTCGAGAAGCTGGGTGCCGGTGGAACCGGGCAGGTGTGCCGGAGAGTACGACGACGCCACGGAGGCGCGCTCCTTTCCTTCCTTCGCGCCTACCGGGTTAGCTGACGGGTTCGGAGCAGGAAGGTCTCCTACGGCCGGGCCTGGGCCTGGCCGATTCACCCCAAGGAACGGTGGTTCCCCGGCTCCCTGACCTGCCCCGGAGGACGGGCCGTGCGGGATTAGGCGAGCGCACGGTGCCGTGGTCACGGCGTTGCCGACCGCGCTGCGTTATCAAACGTTAATCCTAGGAGCCCCTGATTCCAAGCCGTCCAGGCGGGAGAGTCAACATTTTCATGGGGCGGAATGGGCGATTTGGCATGGTTACCATCCGGCGGCACTACAGATCGTGAACAGGCGTCAACAAACCGCACCTGAATCTGAGTACCCGTACTCATGTGCGCGACATGACGCTTGGCCATCCTGGCCGCATGAGCACCTCGATGCAGTCACGTACCACGGCGGCGTACTACGTCCAGGCCGTGCTGTCCTTCGCGATCTCCGGCGGCGCCCTGGCCGTCGGCATCGCCTACCTGCCGGTAGGCGCATGGACCAGGGCCTTCCTGGGCATCGGCCTGCTGTACACGGTGACCTCCTCGTTCACCCTGGCCAAGGTGATCCGGGACCGCCAGGAGAGCACCGAGATCGTCACCCGGGTCGACCAGGCCCGGCTGGAGAAGCTGCTCGCCGAGCACGACCCCTTCAAGGTGGAGGGCATCTGACGCCCCGCCCGACCGCGGCGGCGGGCACCGCGGCCCGGCGACGGGCCGGGGCAGGCGAGGGCCCCGCGGCCGGCTCCGGGGCCGGCCGGGGCGGACGCCGGAGGCCACTCCTTGACAGCTAAGGCTATTAGCCTTAGCTTTATGGCTATCGGCAGCTCGCCGACGGCACGGCCCACAGGCCAAGGAGGCCAGCGATGTCCACCACTCCTCTCGCGACCCGTTACCTCGACGTCCCCGGCGGGCGGATCGCCTTCGACGACACCGAGCACGGCAGCGGCGCACCGGTCCTCCTGATCCCCGGCATGCTCGACTCCCGCTCCGCCTACCGCCACCTGCACCCGCTGCTGACCGCGGCCGGCCACCGGGTGATCACCATGGACATCCGCGGCTTCGGCGAGTCCTCGATCGCCTGGGACGACTACTCCCCCGCCGCCATCGCCGACGACGCCCTGGCCCTGCTGGACCACCTCGGCATCGAGCGGGCCGTGCTGGTCGGCAGCTCCTACACCGGCGCCAGCGTGGTCAAGGTCGCCGGGGACGCCCCCGGCCGGGTGGCCGGGATCGCCCTGCTGGACGCCTTCGTCGAGAACCTGCCGCAGACCGCCTTCCAGCGCGGCCTGGTGAAGGTGCTCGGCACGGCCGTGATCCAGTTCCCCGCCTTCTGGGGGATGTACCAGAAGCTGGCCTTCCCCACCGCCAAGCCCGCCGACTTCACCGAGTACCGCGCCGAGCTGGTCGCCTCGCTGCGCACCCCCGGGCGAAAGACCGCCACCCGCGGCTACGTCCGCGGCGACTCCGCGCCGGTCGGCTGGTCGGCCGCGGTGAGCTGCCCCGCGCTGGTCGTGATGGGCAGCAAGGACCCCGACTTCCCCAAGCCCGAGGTGGTCGCCGACCGCCAGGCCGCCGCGCTGAACGCCCGCAAGGTGATGATCGAGGGCGCCGGCCACTACCCGATGGCGGAGTTCCCGCAGGCCACCGCCGACGCGCTGGTGCCCTTCCTGGCCTCGCTCACCGAGTCCACGCCCAGCACCGCCGACTCCCAGGGCTGAGCCGCCCCGCGCCCGGCCACCGCGCGCGGGCCGCCTTCCCCCCCACCGCACCGCACCCCCGGTGCCGCACCATCCCCCAGGAGGCCCCCATGCCACGCGCCGGACTGACCCCGGACGCCGTCGTCTCCTACGCCCTCGGCCTGATCGACGACCAGGGCCCGGACGCCCTCACCCTGGCGGCCGTCGCCGCCCGGGCCGGGGTCGCCACCCCGTCCCTGTACAAGCACGTCCCCGGCGGCCTGGCCGAGCTGCGCCGGCTGGTCGCCGTCCGGGTGACCGAGGAGCTGGCCACCCGGCTGGCCAAGTCCGCGGTCGGCCGCAGCGGGGACGGCGCGGTGGAGGCGGTGCTGCGCGGCTACCACGCGTACGCCGTGGAGCACCCCCACCGGTACAACGCCCTGCCGCAGGCCCCGCAGCCCGACGACGAGCTGACCAGGGCCGCCGCCGAGCTGGTCGAGGTGCTGGTCGCCGTGCTGCACGACTACGGGCTGCAGGGCCCGGAGGTGATCCACGCGGCCCGCAGCGTGCGCTCGGTCGCGCACGGCTTCGCCTCGCTGTCCATCGCCGGCTCGTTCCGGCGCTCCGAGGACCTGGCCGTCACCCAGGACCGGCTGATCGGGGTCCTCACCGCCGGACTGCGGTCCTGGCCGACGGCCTGACCGGCCGCGCGGTGGCCCCGGTCCGGCCACCGCCCGCGCCGCCGAGGCCCGTACCGGCGGGGCCCGCGCCCCCACCCCCCGTGCCGGCGGCGCCACCCCCGCCGTCGGGGCCGGCCACGCCAGCACGCACCCCAGAACGGGAGCAAACGGGCGTTTGGCACTAGATTGGCTGATCACACAGGTGGTCGACGGCCGGCCGCCGGACCCGGGGGAGGTTGCCGTGCCCGCAGCCCAGGAGGCGGCGCACCGCCGGACCGGCCCGGGCCGCTGGGCGCGGGCCGCCCGCCGCGGACCGCTCGGCCGCCGGGGCAGCCGGCTGCTGGACGGCGACCCGGCCGCGGAACGCGGCGCCCTGCTCCTGCTGCTGGGCGTCACCGCGCTCTTCACCGCGCTGTCGGTCGCCCTGCCGGGCAGCTGGCCCCCGTCCGCCCTGGTGCTCCCGCTGGTCTGCGGCGGCCTGGTGCTCAGCACCCGCCGGCAGCTGGTGCTGGTGGCCGGGGTGCTGGCCGGCAGCGCGCTCAGCGCCGGCTGGCACGAGCCGCACGGCGTCCGGGCCGGGGTCACCGTGGTGCTCGCGCTGACCGCGCTGGCCGGGATGGTGACCGCGCGCTTCCGCAACCGGCTCGGTTTGCGCGGCCTGCGCGGCGACTCGATGCTGCTGGAGCTGTCCGAGCACACCCACGCCCTCGGCCGGCTGCCGGACCGGCTGCTGGACTGGCACTTCGACCGGGCCCTGGCGCCCGTCGGCGGCCACGCCTTCTCCGGGGACTTCCTGCTCTGCGCCGACCGGCCCGAGCAGGACCTGCTGGAGGTCCTCCTGGTGGACGTCTCCGGCAAGGGCAGCCGGGCGGCCGCCCGCTCGATGCACCTGTCCGGCGCGTTCGCGATGCTGCTCGGCTCGGTGCCGCCGGAGGCCTTCCTGCCCGCCGCCAACGACTACCTGGTGGGGCTGGGCCGGGAGGACGAGTTCGCGACCGCCGTGCACCTCGCGCTGCGGCCGGCCAGCGGGGAGTACCGGCTGTTCAACGCGGGCCACCCGCCGCCCGCGCACTACCGCCGGGAGGCCGGCGGCAGCTGGCTGCTCGGCGAGGACGGCGGGCCGGCGCTCGGGCTGCTGTCCGGCAGCCCGTACCCGGCGGCCCACGGGCGGCTGGCGCTCGGCGACTCGCTGCTGCTCTACAGCGACGGCCTGGTGGAGGTGCCCGGCCAGGACATCGAGGCCGGGATCGGACGGCTGCTGGCCGCCGCCGAGCCGGTGCTGCGGGTGCCCCACGCGTCCGGCGGCACCGCGGGCCACCCGGCCGGCCGGGTGCTGCGCGCGGTCGCCCGGGACGTCGCCGACGACCGGACCCTGGTCATGGTCCGGCGCCTTGGACCCCCAATCACGACATAAGCAAATAGGATGAAGAAATTACGTTCGCCCCCATGGCGTCACCCCCCTGCGGAACGGAAAGGCCGGGTAGCCCGATGGACCTGACCTCCCCGTGGCTCCCCCCCTCCGAGGACGAGAGCCGGGGCCCGATCACCGGGTCCGTCACCCGCAGTCCGATGCGCTGCGTGCGGTTATTGCTGAACTGCTCCGGCGCGGCCGAACTGCTCGGCACCGTCCTGGCCGAGGGCCCCGCCTGGATCACCGGCGAGGGCAGCGCGGTCTACCTTCTCGACTCCGCCGGAATGCTCCGGCTGACCGCCTCGCACGGCCTGCCGGAATGGGCCCACGAGCGCTACGGCACCGTCGACCCGGCCGGGGACCTGCCCGCCGCGATGGCGCTGCGGCTGCGCCGCCCCTACCTGCTCAGCCCCGAGCGCACCAGCATCGACTACCCCAACCGCAACTCCGGCATGGGCACCGGGATGGTCGCCCTGGTCGCCCTGCCGATGATCGTCGACGACCGGCCGATCGGCGTCCTCGCCCTCGCGCTGGCCCACCGCGGCACCGTCCCGCGCCGCGACCTGGACGTGCTGGAGACCATCGGCGAGGCCTGCGCCCACCGGCTCTCCCACCTGCTCGACCACGTGCACGCGAGCACCCGCGCCCCCGAGGGCGTCCGCACCCACGGCCCGGCCCCCGGCGACCCGGCCCCGCTCGCCCACCCGCTGCTCTCGCTCGCCGTCCACGCGGCCGGCGCCGGGGCCTTCGAACGCGACCTGGTGACCGGCGAGACCTTCTGGGACGCCCAGGCCTACCGGGTGGTCGGCCTGCCGCCGCCGCCCGGGGGCAGCTCCGCCGAGGCCCCCGACCTGTCCCGGATCGTCCACCCCGAGGACCTGCCCGACGTCCAGGCCGGCCTCGCCGACGCGCTGGCCGGCGGCGGCCCCTACCGGCTCGCCTACCGGGTGCTGCGCCGGGGCGGCGGCGTCATCAGGGTCCGGGAGAGCGGCGAGGTGATGCTCGACATCCACGGCCGTCCGGTCCGGATAGCCGGGCTGCTGGTCGACCGCGACCGCACCGGCGCGCCGGAGGACCGGCCGGCCGACACCGGCCCGGAGTCCCCCGCGGTCGGCGCCCGCTCGGCGCTGCTGCTCGCGCTGACCCGCACCCTCTCCCGTGCGATCACCGTCCGGGACGTCACCACCGCCGTCACCGACGTGGCCGGCCCGGCGCTCGGCGCCGCCAGCCTGATCCTCGACCTGGTCGACGAGGGCCGGCTGCTGCCCGTCTCGCACACCGTGTACGGCGGCCCGCGGCGCACCGAGCTGAACCGGCTGGCCGACCTCTCCGAGGGCGTCATGCAGCGCTCACTGGCCCGCTCCACCCCGCTGTTCAGCGAACCGGGCCGGAGCGCCGGCACCGGGCCGGACGGCGCCGGCAGCCCGCTGACCCCGCCGTCCTGGGCGGTGCTGCCGCTGATCGCCTCCGGCCGCCAGGTCGGCTCCTGCCTGATCACCTTCGCCACCGAGCGCGCCTTCAGCCGCGACGACCGCACCCTGTACTCGGCCTTCGCCGGGATCCTCGCGCAGTCCCTGGAGCGTGCCCGGCTGTACGACACCCACCACCACCGGGCCACCGAGCTGCAGCGCGCGATGCTCCCGCGGACCCTGCCGGCGATCCCCGGCGTCACCGCCGCCGCCCGCTACCTGCCCAGCACCGAGGGCATGCAGATCGGCGGCGACTGGTACGACCTGATCCGGCTGCCGGACGGCAAGGTCGGGCTGGTGATCGGGGACGTCCAGGGCCACAACGCCGAGGCCACCGCCGTGATGGGCCAGCTGCGCAGCGGCCTGCGGGCGTACGCCACCGACGGCCACGACCCGGCCGCCACCCTGGCCAGGACCAGCCGGCTGCTCGCCGAGCTGGACACCGAGCTCTTCGCGACCTGCCTGTACCTCACCCTCGACCCGGCCGACGGCACGCTGAGCGCGGCCCGCGCCGGGCACCCGGCACCCGTCCGGATCACCGGCGCGAAGGCCGTCGAGCTCGACCTGCCCGGCGGGCCCCCGCTCGGGGTGGACCCGGGCGCGCCGTACCGGCTGACCGTGGACAACCTCGCCGTCGGCGAGTCGCTGCTGGTCTACACGGACGGCCTGGTCGAGGACCGCGAGGAGGACTACGACGAGTCGGTGCACCGGATGCTCGGCGGGCTGGAGCTCTGGGCCGCCCGGACCGGCCCGGTCCAGGGCGCGGTGGGACCGGAGCTGGAGCGGCTCGCCGACCTGCTCACCCTCAACGTGACCGAGCGTCGCTCCCGCCCGGACGACGTGGCCCTGCTGCTGCTCCACCGGACGGCGGCCGCCGGAGCCTGACCGGCCCGGGAGCGCCCCCGCCGGGCCCGCCGGGCGGGCGGACCCGCAGGTCACGGCCGCCCCGGCGGCCCACCGGGGCGGCCGCAGCGGCGGATCCGCACAGGTGACCGGGGATCTGTTCACATCGTCGTAGGATCACCGCCCTAGACTTCGCCGCGTGACGATGACTCAGTGGTGCGCGGCCGCGATCGGCGTACTCGCCGCCCTCTCGCTGCTCGCCGCCGCGCGGTACCGGGCGGTGACCCGCACCCAGCGTCGCCGGCTCGCCGCCCAGCAGCGCGAACTCGACCTGCTGCACCGGCAGCTGACCGACGAACGCGAGCACCGCGGCGGCGAGCACGCCGCCGTGCAGCGCGAACAGGAACTCAACTCCTCCACCCAGCGGGCCTTCCTCAGCGTGGCCCGGCGGATCCTGGTGATGGCCCACGACCAGCAGGCCCTGCTGGACGAGATGGAGCGCACCCACCACGACCCGGAACTGCTCGACGGCCTGCTCAAGGCCGACCACGCCGCCGCCCAGCAGGCCCGGCTGGCACAGACCCTGGCCGTGCTCTGCGGGGCGCGGGCCGGCCGGCACTGGCCGGAGCCCGTCCCGCTGGAGGACGTGGTGCGCGGCGCCCAGTCGCGCATCCTGCCCTTCCAGCGGGTGATCGTGCGCAGCAGGCTGGAGACCGCCGTGATCGGCGCCGCCGCCGAGGCGCTGATCCACGCCGTCGCCGAGCTGCTGGACAACGCCACCCGCTACTCGCCCCCCAGCACCCAGGTGTTCGTCACCCTGATGCCGGTCCACAACGGCGCCGTCATCGAGATCGACGACGGTGGCGTCGGCATGGCGGACAACGCCGTCGCCAAGGCCGCCGCCGTGCTCTCCGGCGGCAGCACGCTGGAGGTCTCCCGGCTCGGCGAGGTGCCGCAGCTGGGCCTCGCGGCGGTCGGCCGGCTCGCGGAGCAGTACGGGTTCCGGGTCACCCTCAGCTCGGCGCCGTCCCCCTACGGCGGCGTGCGGGTGGTGGTCCTGCTGCCGAACGCCCTGCTCACCGAGCCGCTGCCGCCGACGGTGCCGACCGTCGAGGCGCCGGCCGGACCCGGCCCGGGCGAACCGGCCCGCCCCGGACCGGCCGCACCCGGCCGGCCGCCCTCCGCCCGACCGGCGGAGGAGGCCCGCGCCCCCGGCGGCGCCCCGCCGCCGCTGCCGCGTCGCAGCCACCGGCGCGACCGCTCGGCCGAGGCCCCCCGGCCCGCCGAGCCCGCACCGGCCCCCGTCCGCTCGGCCCACCAGGCACAGAGCTTCATGGCGCGCTTCCAGGCCGGCACCGCCACCGGCCGCTCGGCCGCCCGCCCGGACCCCCGCCCGGCCGCTCCCCACTCCCACCAGCAGGCCTCCCCCCGCCCTCCCCAGCGCCCCGGAGAATCCGATGACCACCAATCCTGACCTCGGCTGGCTGCTCGCCGACATCATCACCGTCCCCGAGGTCCAGCACGCCGTCGTGGTGTCCAACGACGGCCTGGAGATCGGCCGCAGCGCGGACATCGCCCGCGAGGACGCCGAGCGCCTGGCCGCCGCCTGCTCCGGGCTGCAGTCGCTGGCCCGGGGTGTCGCGCAGGGCTTCGGCGGGCGCGACAGCTCCACCCGGCAGATCGTCGTCGAGTACGGCGGCGGCTACCTGTTCGTCGTCGCGGCCGGCGCCGGCGCCCACCTGGCGGTGGTGACCGGCGAGGCCGTGGACGCCGGCCTGGTGGCCTTCCAGATGCAGGTCCTGGTCGAGCGGATCGGCGCCCACCTCACCAGCCCGCCACGGGTGGACCACGCGGCCGGGATCCAGCGGTGAGCAACCCCGTCCGGCCGTACGTCATCACCGGCGGCCGCAGCCGGCCGAGCCGCGAGAGCCTGGCCCTGGAAAGCCTGCTGAGCGTCTCGCCGGACTGCCCGGACCTGCCCGACGGGGCCCTGAACCGCGAACACCGCCGGATCCTGGCGCTCTGCCGGCGGCTGCTCTCGGTCGCCGAGGTCGCCGCCCACCTGGGCCTGCCGCTGGTCGTGGTCAAGGTCCTGGTCGGCGACCTCTGGGACCTCGGCGCCGTCCAGGTCCTCCCGCCCGCCCCGCAGGCCGAACGCCTGCCCGCAACCCTCTTGGAAGAGGTGCTCGTTGGCCTCCGCCAACTCCGCTGAGCCGTCCGGGCCCGAGCCCGACTACCTGCCGTCCTCGGTCCGGGGAGCGGTGAAGATCCTGATCACCGGGCCCTTCGGGGTCGGCAAGACCACCCTGGTCGGCTCGCTCAGCGAGATCACCCCGCTGCGCACCGAGGAGACCCTGACCGCCGCCGGCGTCGGCGTGGACGACCTGACCGGCCGCGCCGGCAAGCGCACCACCACGGTCGCGCTCGACTTCGGCCGGATCACCCTCAACCCCCGGCTCGCGCTCTACCTGTTCGGCACGCCGGGCCAGGAGCGGTTCCAGCCGCTCTGGGACGACCTGTCGCGCGGCGCGCTCGGCGCGGTGGCGCTGGTGGACGTCCGCCGGGTGGGCGAGAGCTTCGACATCCTCGGCCGGCTGGAGGAGCAGCGCATCCCGTTCGCCGTGGCCGTCAACACCTTCCCCGACAGCCCGGTGTACCCCGAGGACGAGCTGCGCGCCGCGCTCGACCTGCTGCCCGACGTGCCGATCCTGCACTGCGACGTCCGCGACCGCACGGCCGCCTACGACCTGCTGATCGACTTCGTGGGCCACCTGCAGTCCACCGCCGTCCTGGAGCTCCAGTCATGAGCACTCCCGACCCGGGCGCCGTACCGGCCGCCACCGCGCCGCCGGTCCGGACCGCGCCGCCGTCCCCGCCGCCCGGCTGCCCGATGCACGCCGGGGCGGCGCCGGGCGGGGCCGCCCCGCTGTACGGCGCGGCCGTCGCCGAGGACCCGCACGGCCTGTACGCGGCGCTGCGCGAGCGGCACGGCCCGGTCGCGCCGATCGAGCTGGAGCCCGGGGTCGAGGCGTGGCTCGTCCTCGGCTACCCCGAGCTGCTCGAACTCACCCGGCAGGAACAACTGTTCTCCAAGGACTCGCGCCGCTGGCGGGTCCCGGCCGAGGGCCGGCTGAGCCCCGGGTCACGGCTGCTGCCGATGACCTCCTGGCGCCCCACCCTGCTGAACCTGGACGGCGCCGAGCACCAGCGGCTGCGCGCCGCCGTCGCCGGCACGCTCGCCCGGATCGACCAACGCCGGCTGCGCGAGACCACCGAGGCCGCCGCCGACTCGCTGATCGACGACTGGGGCCCGGACGGCACCGCCGACCTGATCGCCCAGTACGCCCGCCGGCTGCCGCTGCTGGTCTTCACCCAGCTGCTGGGCCTGCCCGCCGAGGCCGGGCCCCGGATGATCGAGCTGATCAGCCACTTCGTGGACAGCAGCGAGGAGTCCGTCCGGGCGGGCGCCGAGTTCCAGGCCACGCTGACCGAACTGGTGCGCAGCCGGCGGGCCGAGCCGGGCCCCGACCTCACGTCCTGGCTGCTGGCCCACCCGGCCGCGCTGACCGACGAGGAGGCCGTGCACCACCTGGTGGTGATCCTGGTCGCGGGGAACGAGACCACCATCAACTGGACCGGCAACACCCTGCGGCTGCTGCTCACCGACCGCCGGTTCCGGGCCACCCTGAGCGGCGGGCGGCTGACCGTCGCCGACGCCCTGGAGGAGGTGCTCTGGCGGGACCCCCCGACGCAGAACTTCCCCGGGCGCTGGGCCACCGGCGACACCGTGCTGGGCGGGCAGTACATCACCGAGGGCGACATGCTCGTGCTCGGCCTGGCCGCCGCCAACGCCGACCCGGCCGCCCAGGGCGCGGCCCCGGACTCCGGCTCCACCCTGCGGGACGGCACCGGCCTGGCCGGCAACCGCGCCCACCTGGCGTGGGGAGCCGGCAAGCACGTCTGCCCGGCCCAGGAGCCCGCCCGGCTGATCGTCGAGACCGCCGTCGAGACCCTGCTGCACCGCCTGCCCGACCTCCAACTCGCCGTCCCGGTCCATGAGCTGGCCTGGCGCCCGTCACCCTGGTCGCGGGCGCTGGTCAGCCTGCCGGTGCTCTACAGCGCCTTCACCCCGCCCCGCCCCGCCGCCCCCGAGAGGCCCGTATGGACACCGCCGTCCGCAGCTCCGACGAGCTCAGCCCCATCCCCCTCGACCCCTTCGGACGCGACCAGCACGGCGAGAACGCCCGGCTCCGGGCGGCCGGGCCCGCGGTCCTGGTGGAACTCCCTGGCGGGGTGGTGGTCTGGGCGATAACCCACCACGACACCCTGCAGCAGCTGCTGGCGGACCCCCGGATCGGCAAGAACCCCCAGCTCTGGAGCACCTTCACCGAGGGCCGGCTGCCCGAGGGCTGGCCGCTGCTCAACTTCGTGACCGTGCCCGGCATGGTCACCGCCGACGGCGACGAGCACCGGCGGCTGCGCGGGCTGGTCACCCAGGCCTTCACCCCGCGCCGGATCGCCGAGCTGCGGCCCGCCGTGGAGGCCCGCGCCGCGGCCCTGCTCGACCGGGTCGCCCTGCTGGAGGGCGACTTCGACCTGCGGGCGCACTTCGCCTACCCGCTGCCGATGCAGGTGATCGGCGAGCTGCTCGGCCTGCCCGCCAGGCAGCAGGACGAGCTGCACGAGCTCTCCAACACCCTGGTCTCCAGCTCGGCCACCCCGGCGGCCGCCGTCGCCGCCCAGCAGGGCCTGTTCGCGCTGCTCGCCTCGGTGGTCGCGGCCAAGCGCGCCGAGCCCGGCGACGACCTGACCACCGACCTGATCGCGGCCCGCGCCGCCGACGACCGGCTCACCGAGCAGGAGCTGGTCGGCACCCTGCTGCTGATGCTGGTGGCCGGGCACGAGACCACGCTGAACCTGATCACCAACGCCGTCCGGGCCCTGCTCGCCCACCCCGAGCAGCTGCGGCTGGTGCTCGACGGGCAGCAGCCCTGGTCCGCGGTGGTCGAGGAGACCCTGCGGTACGACTCCCCCGTCGGGCAGTTCCCGCTGCGCTACGCGACCGAGGACATCGAGGTCGGCGGGGTGCTGATCCGGCGGGGCGAGGCGCTGCTCGCCTCGTACGGTGCGGCCGGCCGCGACGAGGAGCACTACCCGGACGCCGACCGCTTCGACATCACCCGGCACGCCCGGCACCTCTCGCTCGGCCACGGCCCGCACTTCTGCCTCGGCTCGGGCCTGGCCCGGCTGGAGGCGGAGATCGCGCTGAGCGGCCTGTTCGGCCGGTTCCCCGGCCTGACCGCGGCCGACGGGCCGGCCCCGGAGCCGATCGGCTCGGTGATCAGCAACAGCGTGCGGACCCTGCCCGTCCGGGCGGGCTGACAGCGCCACGGCCGGCGGCCCGGCGGCCCGCCCGGGTGACCGCCGGGCCGCCGGCTCGTTTGGCCTGCCATGAAGAAGCTCACGGCACTCGCCGCCCTCACCCTGGCGGGCCTCGCGCTGGCCGCCCCCGCTCACGCCGCCCCCGCCCCCGCCCCGGCCGGCGGCGACGCCCTCGACGGGATCGCCGACGGTCTCAGCGTCTCGCCCGGCGACCTCGTCCTGCAGCAGGCGGCCGGGCTGCCGGTGGCCGGCGGCCCGGTCAAGGGGCTGCAGGCACTGACGCCCCGTCCGGGCACGGTCGGCTGAGCCGGGCCGCCCGCCCGCGGCTCGCGGGCGGGCCGCCGGCCGTCCTCAGTCCGTCAGCAGGGCGTTCAGCTCCTGGTACCCGAGGCCGTCGGCGATGCGACCGTACGTGCCGGGCCCGTAGGCCTCCTCGGCGGCGAGCCGGAGCGCGGCGTACGCGGCGCGGGCCAGGCCCGGGCCGAGGCTGACCCGGGCCACCCCCAGCTTCGCCAGCTCGGGCACCGCCGGGGCGCCGGGACCGGCCAGCACGTTGAGCGGGGCGGGCACCGCCCCGGCCAGCGCCGCCACGGTGGCGGGGTCGGTCACACCCGGGACGAAGATGCCGTCGGCGCCCGCCGCGAGGTAGGCCCGGGCCCGGGCGACGGCATGGTCCAGGCGGTCCGCCGGGTCGCCCACGGCCAGCAGGAAGACGTCCGTCCGGGCGTTGACGAAGAGGCCGGCGCCGGCCGCGTCGGCGGCCGCGCGGGCGGCGGCGACCCGGGCGGCCGCCTCCTCGACCGGGCGCAGCGGCCCGTCCGGGCCCGGCCGGCCGTCCTCCAGGTTGACCCCGACCGCGCCGGTGGCCAGCAGGGCGGCGATGTTCGCGCCGACGCCCGCGGCGGTCTCGGCGAACCCGCTCTCCAGGTCGGCCGTGACGGGCAGGGCGCCGGCCGCCCGGACGATCCGGGCGGTCTGCGCCAGCACCTCGGCGAGGTCGGCGCGGTCGCCGTCGGGGTAGCCGAGCGTCCAGGAGACGCTGGCGCTGGCGGTGGCGAGGGCGGCCGCGCCGGCGGCGGCGACCAGCCGGGCGCCGGCCGCGTCCCAGACGTTGGCCAGCAGCACCGGGTCGCCGGGGCGGTGCAGCTCGTGGAGGAGTCGGGCCCTGTCCTGCTGAGTGCTCGTCATGGGTGGCAGCCTGCCAGTCGCCGGGCCGGGGATCCGGCGGATTTCGGACGGGAACGGGAACGGGTCGGGCCGGGGCGGCCGGGGCCCGGAGAGGGGTCCGGGCGTCCGGGCGGCCGCGGCGGGTCGGTGGGGGGTCGGAGGGTCAGAGGGTCAGAGGGTCGGAGGGTCCGCGGGTCCGCGGGTCAGCGGGGGGCCGGGCTCAGCCGGGAGGTGACGCCGATCCGGTTCCAGGCGTTGATGGTGATGATCACCGCGATCAGGCTCGCCAACTCCTCCGGCTCGAAGTGGCGGGCGGCCTCCTGGTAGACGGCGTCCGGCACGTGGCCCTGGGTGAGCAGCGTGACGGACTCGGTCAGCGCCAGTGCGGCGCGCTCCCGGGCGGTGAACCAGGGCGTCTCCCGCCAGGCCGGCAGCGAGCGGATCCGGTACTCCTGCTCGCCGCCCTTGACGGCGTCGGTGGAGTGCATGTCGATGCAGAACGCGCAGCCGTTGACCATCGAGGCGTGGATCTTGACCAGTTCGGCGAGCTCCGGCTCGATCCCGGCCTTGGAGGTCCGCTCCAGCGCGCTCATCGCCTGGTAGAACTCGGGCAGGAGGTGGGGCAGCGAGATCCGCTGGCCGGGGGCGGGAACGGGCGTACGGGCGTCGGCGGCGAGGGTTTCGTTCGTGGTCATGAGCGCCAGCCTAGGAGCCGACTGGCCCGCCGCTGTGGTTCATTTGGAGGATGGAATCCTGGTCCACTTTCGGCGGCGACCTGCATCTGGACCTCACCGGCCGCCAGGCCCGCGGACTCGGCCTGCGGGCTGCCCTGGAGGACGCGCTGCGCGAGGCCGTGCAGGACGGCCGGCTCGCCCCCGGCACCCGGCTGCCGTCCTCCCGGGCGCTCGGCGGGGATCTCGGGATCGCCCGCAACACCGTCGTCGAGGCGTACCTCCAGCTCACCGCCGAGGGCTGGCTGACCTCCCGACAGGGCGCCGGCACCACGGTCGCGGAGCGCGCCGCGCCGCCGGCGCCCGCGCCCGCCCCCGACGCGGCGCGGCCCGGGCCCGCCGTCCGGTACGACCTGCGGCCCGGCCGTCCCGACCTGTCGATGTTCCCGCGCACCGCCTGGCTGGCCGCCGCCCGGCGGGCACTGACCGCCGCCCCGAACGAGGCCTTCGGCTACGACACCCCGCTCGGCCGGATCGAGCTGCGCGAGGCCCTGGCGGCGTACCTGGCCCGGGTCCGCGGGGTGCGCACCGCCCCGGAGCGGATCCTGGTCTGCTCCGGGCACACCCAGGGCCTGAACCTGCTCTGCGCGGCCCTGCGCGGGCGCGGGGCCGCCGCCCTGGCCGTGGAGGCGTACGGGCTGGCTCCGCTGCAGCAGGTGGTGACGGCCTCCGGCCTGGAGCGGGTCGCCCTGCCGCTGGACGAGGACGGCGCCCGGACGGACCTGCTGGCCGGCGCCCGGGCCGGAGCGGTGCTGCTGACCCCGGCCCATCAGTACCCGACCGGCGTACCGCTGCCGGCGGCCCGGCGGTTCGCGGCGGTGGAATGGGCCCGGCGCACCGGCGGACTGGTGATCGAGGACGACTACGACGGGGAGTTCCGCTACGACCGGCAGCCGCTCGGCGCGATGCAGGCGCTCGACCCCGAGCGGGTGGTCTACTCGGGCACGGCCAGCAAGAGCCTCGCACCCGGCCTGCGGCTCGGCTGGCTGGCGCTGCCGCAGGAGCTGGTCGCCCCGATGACCCGGCTGAAACGGCTGGCCGACACCCAGTCGGGGGCGCTGGACCAGCTCACCCTGGCCGAACTGATCACCTCCGGCACCTACGACCGGCATGTCCGGCGCTGCCGGCTGCACTACCGGCGGCGCCGCGACCGGCTGGTGTCGGCGCTCGCCGAGCGGGCCCCCAGGGTCCGGGTGACGGGCGTCGCGGCCGGCCTGCACGCGGTGCTGACGCTGCCGCCGGACGGGCCCTCGGAGGCGGAGCTGATCGCCCGCGCCGCCGCGGCGGGCCTCGCGCTGGGCGGGCTGGCCGAGTGCCGGGACGACCGGGCGGACGCCGGACCGGACGGCCCGGCCGGGCTGGTGATCGGCTACGGCACCCCGCCCGAGCACGCCTTCACGGGGGCGCTGGACGCGCTCTGCGGGCTGCTCGGGGCGCTCTGACGACGAGGAGCGCCCCGGCGGCGGTCTCAGCCCTTCCGCGAACCGATCTCGAACAGCAGCATGATGAAGCCCGCGAAGGCGTGGGTGGCGACCATGTAGATCAGGACCCTGATCCCGACCCGGCGGTTGGCCCGCTTGCCGGCATCGATGGTGGCGGGTGCGGGCGCCCCGGCGGGCGCGGCGGGGAGGGCGACGGGCTCGGTCACAGGAGGTCTCCTTCGCTCCCGGGCGCTCCGGCGCCCGGATCATGACAGGGTGTCAGTGCTGCGGTCCGCCGCGGCGGGCGCTCATCAGTGCGGCACCGGGCCGCCGCCGAGGCAGAGTTCGCCGCCGGGGCTCTGCAACAGGGTGTGCAGGAAGAGCAGTTCGACCCCGTCCGCCGAGTCCGCGGCGATGCAGTGCGGGGTGAGCGAGTCGAAGTGCGCGGAGTCGCCCTCCGCCAGCAGGTGGACCCGCTCGCCGAGGGTCAGCCGGAGCCGGCCGCGGACGACGTACAGCCACTCCTCCCCCGGGTGCACCCGGACGACCTCGTCCTGGACGCTCGGCGGCACCTGGACCCGCAGCGCCTGCATCGCCCGGCCGGGGGCGCCGGCCCGGCGGTAGCCCCAGCCGCCGGCCCGGCCGGGTTCGATCGCACCGCCGCGGACGACGGGGTCGAGGTCGTCCGGCGTCTCGCCGAGCAGGCCGGAGACCGAACTGCCGTAGGCCCGGGCGAGGCCGAGGAGGACCGGCAGCGAGGGCTGCCGGCGTCCGGTCTCCAGGCGGGAGAGATACGCTGGGGAGAGCCCGACCCGGGCGGCCGCGGCCTCCAGGGTGAGCCGGCTGCCGAGTCGGTGCTCGCGCAAGCGGGCGGCGAGGCCGACGACCTCCTGGTCGTCCGGCGGGCTGGTGGTCATGGGTCCAGTGGACACCCGCCGTGCCTGCCGGGCAAGAATTTTGCCTCAGAGGCAAATCCTCCGGAGCGACGTCACCCGGACCGCCGGGCCCCGCGTCTCACGGCCGCGGGATGTTGCGCAGGTTGCTGCGCGCCAGGTCGATCATCTTCCCGACGCCGCCGGACAGCACCGTCCGCCCCGCCGCGAGGGCGAAGCCCTTCAGCTGCGCGGCGGTGATGTGCGGCGGGACGGCGAGCGCGTTCGGGTCGGTGACCACGTCCACCAGCGCGGGGCCGGGCCGCTCCAGCGCCTCCGCCAGCACCTCGCGGACGGCTCCCGGGTCGGTGACCCGCTTGGCCGGGATGCCCGCCGCCCGGGCGATCGCCGCGTAGTCCACGTCACCGTTGTCGATCGCGTACTCGGGATAGCCGGAGACCAGCATCTCCAGCTTGATCATGCCCAGGGCGCCGTTGTTGAAGACCACCGTCTTCACCGGCAGCCGGTGCCGGGCCACCGTGAGCAGCTCGCCGAGCAGCATCCCCAGCCCGCCGTCGCCGGACATCGAGACCACCTGGCGCCCGGGGCAGGCCAGCTGGGCCCCGATCGCGTGCGGCAGCGCGTTGGCCATCGAGCCGTGCAGGAAGGAGCCGATCACCCGGCGGCGGCCGTTGGGGGTGAGGTAGCGGGCGGCCCAGACGTTGTTCATGCCGGTGTCCACGGTGAACACCGCGTCGTCGGCGGCGACCTCGTCCAGCACCGCGGCCACGTACTCGGGGTGGATCGGCAGGTGCCGCTCGATGTCCTTGGTGTACGCGCCGACCACGCCGTCCAGCGCCCGGTAGTGCTTCTCCAGCATGCCGAACAGGAAGGCCCGGTCGGTCTTCTGCTCCAGCAGCGGCAGCACCGCCCGCAGGGTCGCCGGGACGTCGCCGTGCACGGCCAGCTCCAGCGGGGTGCGGCGGCCGAGCCGGGTCGCGTCGTGGTCGACCTGGATCGTCCTGGCCTGCGGCAGGAAGGAGTCGTACGGGAAGTCGGTGCCCAGCAGCAGCACCAGGTCGGCCTCGTGCAACGCCTCGTGGCAGGCGCCGTAGCCGAGCAGCCCGCTCATCCCGACGTCGTACGGATTGTCGTACTGGATCCACTCCTTGCCGCGCAGCGAGTGCCCCACCGGGGACTGCAGGGCGGCCGCCACGTCCATCACCTCGGCGTGGGCGCCGCGCACCCCGGCGCCGCAGAAGAGCGCCACCTTGCGGACCGAGTTGAGCGCCTTGGCCAGCTCCTGCACCTGGGACCAGGGCGGCGCCGCGACCGCCTGCTCGGTCAGGAACCGTCCCGTCCCGGTCGGGCCGGCGGCCGGCAGCGCGGCCACGTCGCCGGGGAAGACCAGCACCGAGACGCCGTGCGCCCCGAGCGCGTGCTGCACCGCGACCCGCAGCAGCCGCGGCAGCTGGGCCGGGGTGGAGACCAGCTCGCACCAGCTGCTGCAGTCGGTGAACACCCGGTCGGGGTGGGTCTCCTGGAAGAAGCCGGTGCCGATCTGGCCGGACGGGATGTGCGAGGCGAGGGCGAGCACCGGCAGACCGCTGCGCTGGGCGTCGTACAGGCCCTGGATCAGGTGGGTGTTGCCCGGCCCGCAGGAGCCGGCGCAGACCGCCAGCCGGCCGCTCAGCTCCGCCTCGGCCGCCGCCGCGAAGGCACCCGCCTCCTCGTTGCGCACGTGCACCCAGCTGATGCCCTCGGTCCGGCGGATCGCGTCCACCACCGGGTTGAGGCTGTCGCCGACCACGCCGTAGACCCGCTCCACCCCGGCCTGCCGGAGCACCTCCACCATCTGCTCGGCCACACTCACCACGGGGCACTCCCTCATCGGCCGCCGTCACGGGTCATCAGCACCCTGCGACGGCGGCGGCCCGCCCGCACCCCGGGCGGGCCGCCCGGGTGACCTCCGGGAGGAGCCGGCTACTCGGCCGCGAGGTGGTCCGGCGCGGAGCCGACCTTCCCGCCGCCCGCCACCCCCGCGTGCGGCTGCCGGCGGGCCGGCTCGCGGCCGGGCGGCTGGCCGCAGCGCTCCTGCGCCGGCGGCTTCACGATCGGCCGGGTGACCGGGGTGCCCGCCCTGACCACCAGGTCCTCGCCCTCGTGGGTGAGCGGCAGGGCCTCGCCCCGGCGCAGCGTGTACGTCGTCCCGGCGTGGGTGATCCGGACCTCCAGCAGGCACTTGCGGATCTGCATCGAGAAGGTCAGCCGGCGCAGCCCGGACGGCAGCCGCGGCCGGAAGGCCAGCGTCCCGTTGTGGTCGCGCAGCCCGCCGAAGCCGGCCACCAGCGCGATGCAGGCCCCGGCCAGGGAGGCCATGTGCAGGCCGTCCCGGGTGTTGCCGCCGAGGTCGTGCAGGTCCATCATCGCGGCCTCGGCGGTGTAGTCGTACGCGAGGTCCAGCTGGCCGACCTCGGCCGCGATCACCGCCTGGGTGCAGGCCGAGAGCGAGGAGTCGCGCACGGTGAGGCGCTCGTAGTAGGCGAAGTTGCGGGCCTTCTGCTCGTCGGTGAAGGCGTCGCCGCGCAGTTGCATGGCGAGCACCAGGTCGGCCTGTTTGACCACCTGCTTGCGGTACAGGTCGAAGTAGGGGAAGTGCAGCAGCAGCGGGTACTTCTCCGGCGGGGTGCCCTCGAAGTCCCAGAACTGGTGGTCGGTGAAGCCGTCGGCCTGCGGGTGCACGCCGAGCTTCTCGTCGTAGGGGATGAACATGGCGCCCGCGGCGTCCCGCCAGGCGGCCATCTCCTCGGTGTCGACGCCGAGGGCGGCGGCCTCGGGCTGGTGCCGGGTGGCGGCCTCGGCCGCGTTGCGCAGGTTGCTCTGCGCCATCAGGTTGGTGAAGACGTTGTTGTCGGCGACCGCGCTGTACTCGTCGGGGCCGGTGACGCCCTCGATCCGGAACTGGCCCTCGGCGTCGTGGTGGCCGAGCGAGCGCCACATCCGGGCGGTCTCCACCAGGAGTTCGAGCCCGTACTCCTTCTCGAAGGCCACGTCCCCGGTGGCCCGGACGTAGCGGACCACCGCCGAGGCGATGTCGGCGCCGATGTGGAAGGCCGCGGTGCCGGCCGGCCAGTAGCCGGAGCACTCCTCGCCGCGGATCGTCCGCCAGGGGAACACCGCACCGGCCAGGCCGAGTTGGCCGGCCCGCTCGCGGGCCAGCGGCAGTGTGGTGTGCCGCCAGCGCAGGGCCTGGTTCACCGCGCCGGGCAGGCAGTAGGTGAGCACCGGCAGGACGAAGGTCTCGGTGTCCCAGAAGCTGTGGCCGTCGTAGCCGGGGCCGGTCAGCCCCTTGGCGGGGATGGCCCGCTCCTCGCTGCGGGCGCCGGCCTGCAGCACATGGAAGATCGCGAACCGGACGGCCTGCTGGAGTTCGACGTCCCCGTCGATCTCGATGTCGCTGGAGTCCCAGAAGTCCTTGAGGTAGCTGCTCTGTTCGGCCACCAGCCCGTCCCAGCCGGTGTACCGGGCGGCGGTCAGCGCGGCCTCGACCTGGTCCCGGACGGCGGGCAGCGAGCGGGTCGCCGACCAGCCGTAGGCGATGAACTTGACCACCTTGAGCCGCTCGCCGGGGCGCAGCACCGTGGTGACGCTGACCCGGCCCTGGTCCTCGTGGCTCTCGACGGTGCTCTCGAAGCCCTCGGGCCCCTCGATGATGTGGTCCATCCCGGCCGCCACCCGGATCCCGCTGAACCGCGTCCGGTGCACCAGCACGGCCTTGCTGTTCAGCGCGTGGTGCGCCTCGGCGATCAGCGGGGCCTCCAGCACGGCGGCCGCCCTCGGGTCGCCGCCGGCGCCGCCGGGCAGCTGCTCGTTGGCGACCAGCTCGGACTGCAGGACGATCCGGACCGGCCCGTCCACCGCCTCCACCTCGTACTCGACGGCCGCCACCGCCCGCTGGGTGAGCGAGACCAGCCGGGTGGAGCGCACCTTGACCGTCCGGCCGGCCGGCGAGGTCCACTCGGCCTCGCGGCGCAGCAGGCCGTCGCGGAAGTCCAGGCTGCGGCGGTGGCTGCGCAGTTCGCCGTAGCGCAGGTCGAAGGGCTCGTCGTCGACCAGCAGCCGGATGATCTTGCCGTTGGTCACGTTGATGACGCTCTGGCTGGACTCCGGGTAGCCGTAGCCGCCCTCGCCGTACGGCAGCGGCCGCAGCTCGAAGACCCCGTTGAGGTACGTCCCCGGCAGGCCGTGCGGCTCCCCCTCGTCGAGGTTGGCGCGCAGGCCGACATGGCCGTTGGACAGGGCGAAGACGGACTCGGCCCGGGCCATCGAGTCCGGGTCGAGCCCGAACTCGGCGACCTGCCAGGGGTCGACGGTGAAGCTGTCCTCGCCGGTCATCGCGGCTCCCCCTCGATCAGTTCGGCCAGGTCGGCCACCACGACCGTGGCGCCGTGCCGGCGCAGCTCCTCGGCCTGGCCGGTCCGGTCGACGCCGACCACCGCGCCGAAGCCGCCGGCCCGGCCGGAGGCGACCCCGGCGAGCGCGTCCTCGAAGACGGCGGCACGGGCCGGCTCGACGCCGAGCTTGCGGGCGGCGGCCAGGTAGGTGTCGGGCGCCGGCTTGCCCGGCAGGCCCTCCCGGCCGGCGACCAGGCCGTCCACCACGATGTCGAAGAGCTCCTCGATGCCGGCCGCGCGCAGCACGTCGCGGCAGTTGGCGCTGGAGGAGACCACGGCGCACGGCAGGTCCAGCGCGCGCAGCCGGTGCACGTAGTCCACCGAGCCCCGATAGGGCTGCACGCCCTGCTCGCGGATCATGCGCAGCACGGTGTCGTTCTTGGCGCTGCTCACCCCGTGCACGCTGCGGGTGCCCGGCGGGTCGGCGGGGGTGCCCTCGGGCAGGTCGACGCCGCGGCTGTCCAGGAACGCCCGGGTGCCGTCCAACCGCGGTCTGCCGTCCACGTAGGTGTCGTAGTCGGCGACCGCGTCGAAGGGCACGAACTCCCCGCCGGTGCGGTCCGCCTCGGCGCGCAGGAAGGCGTCGAAGGTGTCCTTCCAGGCCGCGGCGTGCACCTTGGCGGTCTGGGTGAGCACCCCGTCGAGGTCGAAGAGGAATGCGCGGATGTCGTCCGGAAGACCCAACATGAGGGCAGTCTTACCCCGGATTCCTGACAGAACCGCCCATTCGCGGCACTTTGGCGCGTCGTGAACGGGTGGTCACCCGGGGTGACCACGGGGTCGGGCGGCCGGGCGGGCCGCGGGGCCTCCGGACGGGGCCGGGGGCGCGTCCGGTTCAGGGGGAGTCGGGCGAGGCGATCAGCGAGAACACCGCGCCCTGCGGGTCGGCCACCACGGACATCCGGCCGGCCTGCATGTCGAAGGGCGGGCGGATCACCGAGCCGCCGGCCTTGACCAGGGCGTCGACCACGGAGTCGCAGTCGTCCACCGAGAAGTACGTCGTCCAGTGCGAGGGCGTGCCGGGCGGGAGGTGGTCCGGGAGCGGCCGGAGGCCGCCGACGGTCCGCTCGCCGACGTTGAGCGCGTAGTGGCCGGGCAGGCCCTCGACGGTGGCCGGCCGCAGCCCGAGGGCCTGCGCGTAGAACCGGCCCGCCGCCTCGGTGTCGGAGGTGCTGAGCTCGTTCCAGGTGAGCGCGCCGGGCTCGTTGACGACGTGCGCGCCGAAGAAGTCGAGCGGCTGCCAGACGCCGAACACGGCGCCGGCCGGGTCCGCGGCCACCAGCATCCGGCCGGTGGTGCCGATGTCCGTCACCGGGTACACGATCGAACCGCCGTGGTCGGCGATCGCCCGCTGCGTGGCGTCGGCGTCGTCCGAGGCGAGGTAGGTGGTCCAGACGGTCGGCGGCGCCGGCCGCCCCTCCGGCGCCGTCGCGGCCATGATGCCCGCGACCGGCCGGCCGTTCAGCGCGCAGACCGCGTAGCCGCCGAACTCGGCGGGGCCCACCTCCCCCTGCCAGCCGAAGAGGTCCCGGTAGAAGTCCAGCGCGGCCTGCTGGTCCTTGACCGTCAGGTCCACCCAACAGGGGGTGCCGGGCTCGTAGGCGGTGGTGACTTCGGGCATCGCTGACCTCCGGACGGCGGGCCGCCACAGGTCCGGGGCGGGCGGCACGGTTCACCGCCCACCATGGTCGTGCCGCTGCGGTCGCGCCACCCGACGGGCCGGGCGGGCCGACGGGCCACCCGGCCGGGGTCCGGCCCGGGGCGACCGGCCCTTAGCACGGCCGCACCCTCCCGCGCGGCGAGTTCCGGCACAGTCCCCACTCATGGGCGAACCAGCACCGGACGCCGGTACGACAAGCCCGGGGCGGGGCAAACCTGGTGCCAGCACCACCCCGGCCGGCCCCGCGGCAGCGCTGACCCGAGCCTCCCGCCGATGCGCGCGACACCCGTCAATTCGGCAGGAAGTCGGTAAGTGGGCGATCGTGCGGACTTGTTGAGGTTTCGTCAGAAACGTCCCGAAAACCGGCTATGCTACTTCCGGCTCAGCCCCCCCGCACCCCCCGCCGCACCAGGCGCGCGACGGCCGGTACGGGGATTCGGGCCGCACGCGAAACGCAGTCCCCACGCCGCCGGAGCCGGCCCCACTCGTCCTTCCGTACTCTTTCGATCGTTTGAGGATGCTGATGCTTCGTGCTGGATCGTCACCCGGAGGCCGGCGCTCCGCTCCCGTTCTCGTGTGGCTCCTGCCCACGGTGGTGACGGCCGCCGCGGCCTTCGCCGCCGCGTCGGCGGCCTCCGCCGCCGCCCGTACCGGAGTCCTGTGGTGCGGGGCGGTGGGCACCGCCGCGGTGGCGGCGGTCGCCGCCGAGGCGGCCCGCCGGGGGCGCGCGCTGGTGACCCTGCGCCGGCAGTACGCCGAGCAGGAGGGCGAACTGCGCCGCCGGCTGGCCCGGCAGGAGGCCGAGACGGTCCGGCTGGCCAAGGTGGCCCTGCCCGAGGCCGTCGGCCGGCTCCAGCGCGGCGAGTTCACCGAGGACGTGCTGAAGGCGTACGAGTCCCACGACGGCGTCACCGGACCGGAGTTCCAGGCGGCCCGGCAGGCCGTGCTGCGCACCGTGCTGGAGGCCGTCGACAACGAGGAGGGCATGCGCGAGTCCGCCCAGCGGGCCTTCGTCAACATCGCCCGCCGCGTCCAGGCGATCGTCCACCGCCAGGCGCAGGACCTGCGCGAGATGGAGGACCGGCACGGCAACGACCCGGCCGTCTTCGACGACCTGCTGCGCCTGGACCACGGGAACGCGCTGGTCGGCCGCCTCGCGGACAGCATCGCCGTGCTCGGCGGCGCCCGCCCCGGCCGGCAGTGGAGCCGCTCCGTCCCGCTCTACAGCGTGCTGCGCGGCGGCATGTCGCGGATCCTCGACTACCAGCGGGTGGAGCTGCACCCGGTGTCCGAGGTCGCCGTGGTCGGGCCCGCCGTCGAGCCGCTCATCCACGCGGTCGCCGAACTGCTGGACAACGCCACCCGCTACTCCCCGCCGCACACCAACGTGCACCTGACCGCCGTGGAGGTGCAGACCGGCATAGCGATCGAGATCGAGGACGGCGGGCTCAGCCTGACCGAGGAGGGCCGGGCCAGGGCCGAGCGGATGCTCATGGAGGCACAGGCCGGGATCGACCTCAACGACCTCGGCGAGACCCCCCGGCTCGGCCTGGCCGTGGTCGGCCGCCTCGCGCAGGCCTACGGGTTCCAGGTATCGCTGCGCCCCTCCGCCTACGGCGGCGTGCGCGCCGTGCTGATCGTGCCGCAGGAACTCATCACCACGGCGCCCGCCACCGGCCGGGCCCACGGCATCGGCATCGCCTCCGGCCCCAGGCCGGTGACGCCCTCGGTTCCCCGGCCGGCCGGCGGCCCCCGTCCGTGGGGGTCCAGGACGATGGCCGGCATCCCCGCCGGGTCCTCCTTCGGCTCCGCCGCCGGGGCGCTCCCGGGCAGGGCGCCCGCCGACGACGAGGTCCCGGTGGTGAACGAGCGGACCGCGAACGGCCTTCCGCAGCGCCGCCGGCACGCCGCGCCCTCCCGGACCGGCCCGGCCAAGGCCCCGGGCGTCCCCCAGCCGGCCAAGGCACCCGTACAGCCCGGTATGTGGCTGGCCGCGTTCCACGAGGGGGTGAACGGCCACGCGCCGTCCACCGGCGCGGCCGGCCACACCAGTGACGAGTCGGCAGGGAAGGGCGAGCAGTGATTCAGCAGCGGACCAACATGGACTGGATGCTCAAGGAGCTGGCGGACGGCGTGCCGCACGCCCGGCACGTCGTCGTGCTCTCCGCCGACGGACTGCGGATGGCGCAGTACGGCACCGACAACGACACCGCCGACCGGCTCGCCGCCGCCTGCGCCGGCCTGCAGAGCCTGGCCGCCGCGGTGGGGCACGAGTTCCCGCACGGCGACGGCCGGATGCGGCTGGTGGTGATCGAGATGGGCGGCGGCTTCTTCTACCTGATGGCGGCGGGCGCCCGGGCCTACCTCGCGGTGCTGGCCGACGAGGGCGTCGACGCCGGGCTGATGGGCCAGCGGATGCGGGACCTGGTCGCCCGGATCGGCGAACACCTCAGCACGCCCCCGCGCAACGGCGAGCAGGTCGCATGAGCGCACCCGGCCAGGAGTGGGACGAGAACAGCCCCGAACGTCTCTACGTGATCACGCGCGGCCGCAGCGGTCTGGCCGAGCAGACCACGTTCGACCTGGTCACCCTGATCGTCTCGCGCTCGGAGCCGGAACCCTCGATGCAGCCGGAGCACGCCGCCATCCTGCGGCTCTGCGGCGCACCGCTCTCCGTGGCGGAGATCTCCGCCTACCTGCGGCTGCCGATCAGCGTGGTCACCGTGCTGCTGGCCGACCTGCTCGCCGAGGAGCGGATCGAGGCCCGCTCCGCCGTCCCGCAGGCGATCCTTCCCGACCGTGCCCTGATCGAGGCGGTGATGCATGGACTTCAGAAGCTCTGACACGGTGGTGGGGCCGCGGAGCGCGGACCTGCTCCCGGCCTCGGCCACGACGGCGGTCAAGGTGGTGATCGTGGGCGGCTTCGGCGTCGGCAAGACGACCCTGGTCGGCTCCGTGAGCGAGATCCGGCCGCTGACCACCGAGGAGACGATGACGCAGGCCGGCGCCGGCGTCGACGACATCGCCGGGGTCGAGCGCAAGACCTCGACCACGGTCGCGATGGACTTCGGCCGGATCAGCCTCAGCGACGAACTGGTGCTGTACGTGTTCGGCACCCCCGGCCAGGAGCGGTTCTGGTTCCTCTGGAACGGCCTCTTCGAGGGCGCCCTCGGCGCCGTCGTGCTGGTGGACACCCGGCGGCTGGAAGTGAGCTTCGACGTGATCGGGCGGCTGGAGGACCGCGGCGTGCCGTTCGTGGTCGCCCTCAACACCTTCCCCGAGTCGCCGGCCTACCCGACCGAGGAGCTGCGGACCGCCCTGGACCTGCCCCCGGAGGTGCCGATCGTCGCCTGCGACGCCCGGACCCGGGAATCCGGCCGGGACGTCCTGATGACCCTGATGCGCTACCTGTACCGGCTCTCCGCCCCGCCCGCGGGGTGATTCCGCCGCCCCTGGCCGCAACCCGCTGTTCTCCCGGCCGACGCCCGGAGCACGCCCCGCCGCCGTCCACCCGACCGACCGCCCCCGCACGATGGATCCCCCGTACCGACCGCTCCTGACGACCGTGCACGGCGACCGCCGCACGATGACCGCCTCGCGCCGACCCCGGAGATACCGTGACCACCCCAGTCCCTGACGACGCCTCCCTCACCCCGCCGCCCGGCTGCCCCGCCCACGGACTCGGCACCGAGGGCCTGCGGCGGCTCTACGGGCCGGAGGCCGAGGCCGATCCCGCGGGCCTGTACGAGAAGCTCCGCGCCGAACACGGCGAGGTGGCGCCCGTCCTGCTGCACGGCGACCTCCCGGCCTGGCTGATCCTCGGCCACTCCGCGAACCTCACCGCCATGCGCACGCCCTCCCGGTTCTCCCGGGACTCCCGGCGCTGGACGGCCTTCCAGGAGGACCGGGTCACCCCCGACTCGCCGCTGATGCCGGTGATCGCCTGGCAGCCGCTGTGCGTGTTCGCGGACGGCGAGGAGCACAAGCGCCTGCGCGGCGCGGTCACCGACAGCCTGAACCGCTTCGACCGGCGCGGGATCCGCCGCTACGTCACCCGCTTCACCGACCAGCTGATCCAGGACTTCGGGCCCGCCGGCCGGGCCGAGCTGGTGGCGCAGTTCGCCGAGCACCTGCCGATGCTGGTGATGACCCAGGTGGTCGGCATGCCCGAGGAGTACGGGCCCCGGCTGGTCGAGGCCGCCCGGGACCTGATGAAGGGCACCGAGACGGCCATCGCGAGCAACGAGTACGTGGTGGCGACCCTGCGCCGGATGATGGAGCGCAAGCGGGTCGCCCCCGGCGCCGACCTGGTGTCCTGGCTGATGCAGCACGACGCCGGGCTCACCGACGACGAGGTGCTGGAGCACCTGCGGGTGGTGCTGCTCGCCGCCAACGAGACCACCGTCAACCTGATCGCCGACACCCTCAAGCTCGTCCTCACCGACCGGCGGTTCCGCGCCCACCTGTCCGGCGGCCACATGACCCTGCCCGACGCGCTGGACCAGGTGCTCTGGGACTCCGCGCCGATGTCACTGGTGGCCGGGCGCTGGGCCACCGGCGACACCGAACTCGGCGGCCAGCAGATCAAGGCCGGCGACATGCTCCTGCTCGGCCTCGCGGCCGGCAACGTGGACCCGGCCGTCCGCCCCGACCTGTCGACCCCGCTCTACGGCAACCGGTCCCACCTGGCCTTCGGCGGCGGACCGCACGAGTGCCCCGGCCAGGACATCGGCCGGGCCATCGCGGAGACCGGCATCGACATCCTGCTCACCCGGCTGCCGGACATCCAGCTCGCCGTCCCCGAGGAGGAGTTGACCTGGACCTCGGCCTGGCTCTCCCGGCACCTCACCGGGCTGCCGGTGAGCTTCACGCCGCGGGCCCGGGGCGAGGGGGAGGCCGGTGCGCCCGGCGCCGTCCCCTCCACCGCGCAGGCCGGCCCGGCCGCCACCGTGCCGGCTCAGGCCGGCCCGTCCCAGGCGGCGCCGTCCGCCGCCCCGGCCCAGGCCGTGACCATCCCCCGGCAGCGGCGCGGCTGGTGGAGCACCCTGACCGGACGCTTCCGGCGCTGACCGGTCCGCCCCGGCCTGCGGGGCGGACCCCGCAGGCCGGCGGCGGCGCCCGCCGGACAGCACCACCCGAACGGCCCGGCCCCCGGCGGCCGGGCCGTCGGCATGCCCGGCGACGGACGCTCCCGCGGTGCTCCGCCGGCCCTGCCGGCCCTGCCGACCCGGGCCCGGCGCATCCGTGCGGGTGGGCCCGCCCGGCCCGGCCCACCAGCCACGACTGACGCTTCGTCGGCCCGCCGCGTCCCCATCGCGCCCCGCATCCAGGGCCGCCCCGGCCGGTGGCTCCGGCGGCCCTGCCTCCTCATGGGTTCACTTCGCCAATCCCATGACGCTGAACGAAACTTGCGTTGTTAGTGTCAGATTTTTGCTCTTTCATATGGACTTCATGCGACGCCGCCCATAGTCTCTCCTCGCTCGGCGGAAACCACCGCGCCACGCACTCGAAGCATCTGCGCAACACCGAACCTGCGCAGCGCCGCAGAGTCCCCACCGGTGCCGACTGCCCAGCCGCCTGGTCCCCACCCCTGGTCCACCCCCACGACCGGCAAGGATGTGCAAACACCATGCAGTCACCACCCGTTCGCAGACTACGGAGCAGCGTCGCCGCGCTGACCGCGGTCGCCCTCGGCAGCGCCGGCCTGTTCACGGCCGCCGTCGTCGGCTCCGCCACCCCGGCCAGCGCCGCCGGAGTCCCCACGCTCTCCCCGCTGAACGTCTCCGGGCGGGGCGCCACCGTCCCGTTCAAGGAGCAGGAGGCCGAGTACGCGGCCACCAACGGGTCGGTGATCGGCCCCGACCGGCTCTACGGGCACCTGCCCTCGGAGGCCTCCGGCCGGCAGGCCGTGACCCTCAACGCGGTCGGCCAGTACGTGGAGTTCACCCTCACCGCGCCGGCCAACTCGATCGACTTCCGCTACAGCCTGCCGGACACCGCGGACGGCAAGGGCCGCGACGCCTCGATGGACCTGCTGGTCAACGGCAGCAAGCTGAAGAGCGTCGACGTCACCTCGAAGTACAGCTGGTACTACGGTGGTTACCCGTTCAACAACAACCCGGGCGACACCAACCCGCACCACTTCTACGACGAGACCCGCACCATGTTCGGGACGTCGTACCCGGCCGGGACCAAGATCCGCCTCCAGGTCTCCTCGACCGCGCAGTCCCCCAGCTTCACCATCGACCTGGCCGACTTCGAGCAGGTCGGCGCGCCGATCGCCAAGCCCGCCGGGGCCCTCGACGTGGTCGCCGACTTCGGCGCCGACCCCACCGGCGCGACCGACTCGACCGCCAAGTTCCAGGCCGCGGTCAACGCCGGCCAGGCGCAGGGCAAGACCGTCTTCATCCCGCAGGGCACCTTCACCCTCTACGACCACGTCGTGGTCGACGGGGTCACCCTGGCCGGTGCCGGCCCCTGGTACAGCGTGCTCGGCGGGCGCGACCCGAACAACCGTCAGAAGGCCGCCGGCATCTACGGCAAGTACGTCGGCCAGGGAGGCCCGAGCCAGAACGTCAACCTCAAGGACTTCGCCATCATCGGCGACATCCGCGAGCGGGTGGACGAGGACCAGGTCAACGCCGTCGGCGGCGCCATGTCCAACTCCACGCTGGACAACCTGTGGCTCCAGCACACCAAGGTCGGCGCCTGGATGGACGGTCCGATGGACCGCTTCACCGTCAAGAACAGCCGCATCCTGGACCAGACGGCCGACGGCGTGAACTTCCACACCGGCGTGACCAACTCGACCGTCACCAACACCTTCGTCCGCAACACCGGTGACGACGGCCTGGCCTCCTGGCCCGAGCGGGTGCCGAACGTCAACGACAGCTTCACCCACAACACCGTGGTGCTGCCGATCCTGGCGAACAACATCGTCACGTACGGCGGCAAGGACTTCACCATCTCCGACAACGTCATGTCGGACACCATCAGCAACGGCGGCGGCCTGCACATCGCCAACCGCTACCCCGGGGTCAACTCCGGCAGCGGCACCGCCGTCGCGGGCACCATCACCGCCGCCCGCAACACCCTGATCCGCACCGGCAACAGCGACTTCAACTGGCAGTTCGGCGTCGGCGCGATCTGGTTCGACGGCCTGAACGAGCCGATCGCCGGCGCGACCATCAACATCACCGACACCGACATCCTGGACAGCTCCTACGAGGCAGTCCAGACGATCGACGGCTCCTCCAGCGGCATCAACTTCACCAACGTGAACATCGACGGCGCCGGCACCTACGCCATCCAGGCCCAGGCCAACGCCAACATGAAGTTCACCAACGTGAAGGCGAAGAACATCGCCCAGGCGGCCACCCCGATCCACAACTGCGTCGGCAGCGGCTTCGTGATCGTCGACGGCGGCGGCAACTCCGGCTGGAACAACGGCACCACCTGCAGCGGCACCTGGCCCACCCCGCAGTGGACCTACGGCGGCCAGCCGTCCACCGGCGGCGGCACCTCCTCGCCGAGCCCGTCCCCGTCGCCCAGCACGCCGACCACCCCGCCGGCCAGCCCCTCCCCGTCGCCCACCACCCCGACCACGCCGCCGGCCTGCAACCCGGGCACCGGCAACCTGGCGCAGGGCAAGTCGGCCACCGCCACCAGCACCAACCAGACCTACACCGCCGCCAACGCGGTGGACGGCAACGCCGCCAGCTACTGGGAGAGCGCCAACAACGCCTTCCCGCAGTCGATCACCGTCGACCTGTGCGCCGTGACCGCGGTCGGCAGCGTCACCGCCAAGCTCCCGGCCGGCTGGGGCACCCGCACCGAGACCGTCTCCGTCCAGGGCTCCACGGACGGCGTCTCGTTCAGCACGCTGGCCCCGTCGACCGGCATCACGCTGGACCCGGCCACCGGCAACACCGCCACCGTCGGGTTCACCCAGACCAACACCCGCTACGTCCGGGTGACCGTCACCGGCAACACCGGCTGGCCCGCCGCCCAGCTCTCCGAGCTGGAGATCCGCGCCACCGGCCCGACCACGCCGCCGACCACCACCCCGCCGACCACCACGCCGCCGACCACGCCCCCGGCCACCACCAACCTGCTGGCGGGCAAGGCCCTGACCGCCACCAGCACCGTGGACGTCTACGGCGCGAACAAGGCCAACGACGGTGACGCGAACAGCTACTGGGAGAGCGCCGCGAACGCCTTCCCGCAGTCGCTGACCGCCGACCTCGGCGCCTCGACCGCCGTGGGCCGCCTCGTCCTGAAGCTGCCCCCGGCCACCGCCTGGGCCACCCGCACCGAGACCCTGAGCGTGCTCGCCAGCACCGACGGCACCAACTGGACCACGGTGAAGGCCTCGGCCGGCTACACCTTCAACCCGGCCACCGGCAACACGGTGACCATCACCGTGCCCGGCACCACCGCCCGGTACCTGAAGCTCTCGTTCACCGGGAACACCGGGTGGGCCGCCGCGCAGCTCTCCGAGTTCGAGGCCTACAGCTCCTGACCCGGATCACCCTCCGAACCTCCGGGGCCTGTCTTCCCAGGGCCCCGGGGCCCCCACCGAGGCCCCTCCGACCCGCCCCTCGCGGGCCGGAGGGGCCTCGGCCTGTCCGGGCCCCGGTCCGCCCGGTCAGGGCGCGGCGGGACCGGGCGCCTCCGCCGGCCCTGTGTACAGGGCGGCGGTCGCGCGGGCCGTGGCGGCCAGCCGGGCCCGCAGCCCGGCCGGCGCGAGGACCTCGATCTCGGCGCCCAGGGCGAGGTACTCGCGGCAGGCGTGCTCCGGCGACTCGACCGGGAGGACCGCGCGGGTCCAGCCGTCCGGCTGGGGCTCGCCGGTGGCCCGCAGGGCCCGGGCGGCCGGGCCGGTCAGACGGGCCGCGCCGGCCGGAGACAGCCGGACGACGGCGTCCGCCGTGTGCAGCCGGGCGTGGAAGTCCGCCTGGTGGGCCTGCCAGTAGGCGGCCAGGTCGAAGCCCCCGGGCACCGGGAAGCCGCCCTCCAGCCGCTGGAGTCCGAGGATCTGGTCGACCCGGTAGACGCGCGGGCCGGGCGCCGCCACCAGGTACCAGCGGCCGGCCTTGAGCACCAGCCCGTACGGCTCCAGCCGGCGGTCCACCTCGGTGGGCTCCTTCCAGCGGCGGTACCGCAGCCGCAGCACGTGGCCGTGCCAGACCGCGTCGGCGACCGCCGGCAGGAACGGCACCGGCTCGGCCTCCGCGTACCAGCCGGGCGCGTCGAGGTGGAACCGCGCCTGGATCCGCCCGGCCTGTTCGCGCAGCGCGGGCGGCAGCGCGGCGCGGACCTTCAGCTGCGCCGCGGCCAGGACGGAGCCGAGGCCGAGCTCCGCCGCCGGGCCGGGGACGCCGGAGAGGAAGAGCGCCTCGGCCTCCGCCGGGTTGAGGCCGGTGAGGCGGGTGCGGTAGCCGTCCAGCAGCTGGTAGCCGCCGCGGTGCCCGGCGTCCCCGTACAGCGGGACGCCGGCCGCGTGCAGGGCCTCGGCGTCCCGGTAGACCGTCCGGACCGAGACCTCCAGCTCGGCGGCGAGCTCGGCGGCGGTCATCCGGCCGCGGGTCTGGAGCAGCAACAGGATCGAGAGCAGTCGGCTGGCGCGCATGCGGGGGATTCTCCGGCACTTCACTGACAGGAGGTGTCAGTGGAGCGGCCCTAGCGTGCGGTCATGGCTTTCGAGGAGAAGTTCCTGCGGACCCCGCCGCCGATCGAGGTGGGCGGGCGCCGCTTCAAGCGCTACCACGTCAGCGCCGACCCGGCGGGCATCGCGCCCGAGGTCGAGCGGGCTGCCTACGCCGTGCTGCCCGAGCTGCTGCCCGAGCCGGACGGCACGCCGTCGGCCGGCTTCCTGGTGCTGCACCGCGGCGGCGACACCGGCGCCTACCTGAACGCCTACACCTGGGTGTGGGACAACGTGCTGCACTTCGGCGGGGCCGCGGCCGGCCAGCCGGCGCTGGACTGCCCCGACCTGGACCCGACGCACTTCCGGGTGCAGACCCGGCCGTGGATCGGCTGCGTGTGGGAGCTGCCGCCGGTCACCCACGAGCGGGAGGCCTGGGTGCGGCACGTGCTCTCCCCGGCCCGGCCGGACCTGGACGCCTACCTGGCCGACTCGCTGGCCGAGGGCAGCACCGGAGGGCGGGCGTGAGCGGCTTCGACTTCCTGGCCGGAGAGTGGGACGTGGTCAACCGCCGGCTGCGGGACTTCCTGGACCCGCGCAGCGGGTGGCAGCGGTTCGACGCGACCAGCCGCTGCTGGAGCCTGTTCGACGGGGCGGCGAACGTCGACGAGATGGACTGCCCGGACCAGGGCTTCAAGGGGCTGACCCTGCGGCTGTTCGACCGGGAGACCGAGGAGTGGTCCCTGCACTGGTCCACCAGCCGGTCGGGCCGGCTGGACGAGCCGGTGCGGGGGCGGTTCGGGGCGGACGGCACCGGCGAGTTCCACGGCGAGGACACCTACGCGGGCACGGGGGTGCGCGTGCGGTACCGCTGGTCGGGGATCGGCGACCGGACCGCCCGGTGGGAGCAGGCCTTCGCGGTGGACGGCGGTGACTGGCTGGTCAACTGGGTCATGGACTTCACCCGCCGGGGCTGACGCCGGGCGCGGCCCGGACGGGTGCGCCCGGCCCCGGCCCGGCGGCCGCGCACAGCGGTGCCGCCGGGAGGCGGAGGCCTCCCGGCGGCACGCTGTCACGACCTACCCGCGGTACGTCACGGGTTGACGTTGATGGTGAACGTCGAGGTGGTGTTCTTGATGTTCTGGAAGTTGTTGCTCATCCGGAGGTTGTTGAAGGTCACCGAGCCGACCGCCGGGCCCTGGCCCGCCTCGGCCGCCTCGTTCGCCCAGACCCCGATGCCGGACTTGGCGTCGAAGGCGTCGCCGCTCTTCTGGGCCCCGGTGATCGAGATGTTGGTGAAGACGGTGTCGGTGATCGGGTTCTGCGGCTGACCGCCGGAGTAGTTCGTCTGGAACATGATGCCGTGGTAGGTCGGGTCGACGATGTCGACGTCACTCACCCGGATGCCCTGGAACACCTTCGAGGCCGAGAAGACCCAGATGCCGCCGAAGGTCTGCGACCCCCAGAAGTGGCCGCCGGCCCGGACGATGGAGATGTTCTGCAGGTTGGTCGGGATGGTGCCGAAGCCGTTCATGGCGTACCCGAAGTCCAGCGAGCTGATGGTGATGCCCGAGTAGACCAGGGTGTCCGCGATGTAGATGTTGCGGAAGGTGTTGTCGTACCCGCCGTAGACCGCGACACCCGCCGCGCGCCAGGTCAGGATGGTGCTGAGGTTCTCGAAGATGTTGTTCTTCTCGTCCGCGCCGCCGGCGTCGATGGCGGAGAACAGCGCGAAGCTGTCGTCACCGGTCGAGCGGGCCTCGTTGTTGCTGACGAGGTTGTCGGTGCTGCCGTTGGTCATGTTGATGCCGTCGGCGAAGGTGTCACGGATCCGCGAGTTCTTGATCACCATGGAGTCGGTGTTGGCACCCCAGTACATGCAGATCATGTGCTCGGTCCAGATGTTGTCGATCGTGATGCCGGAGACATTCGCGAAGTCGAACACCTTGCCGGGGCCGTCGATCCGGGAGGTGTAGTTCCCGAAGTAGCCGAACCCGGAGAACGTGGAGCCGTTGGCCGTCGACTGGGCGCGGAAGCCCACGTCCGTGTTGGACTGGTCGGCCGGCGCGTAGAAGCGGGTGAACCAGGGGCCCGCCCCGACGACCTTGACGGCCTTGCCGTACACCTGGAACTTGTTGGCGGTCTGGTAGTCACCGGCCGGCAGGTAGACGCCCACCAGGTTCCCGGTGGTGTCCATCCGGACCTTGTCCAGCGCGGCCTGCACATCGTTCTGCGCGAAGCCGGTCGGCACCACGTACTTGGCAGGGTCCGGGTTCGGGATCGCGGTGGCCTGCTCCAGGCTCACGAAGTCGATCGCGTAGTTGGTGGTGTTGGCGGCGTCCTTCTGCAGCTTGATCTTGCTGCCGGCCGGGACGGTCGTCCCGAGCAGGATGTTCGCCTCGTCGTAGACGTGACGCGGGCCGCCCGCACCGGGCGAGTTGCCGGGGCTGGTCTCGTTGCCGTACAGCCAGGCGTACTTGGACGTCAGGTCGATGGCCTTGAGGAAGCTGCCGTTGACGTAGACGTTCAGCGTGGAGTTGATGCCGTCGCCGCCGGACGCGTCCGGGATGGAGAACCGGGTGACCAGCGTGTTGGTGCTGGCCTTGGTGGTGAACTCGACCGAGCTGCCGGTGGAGTTGAGGGTGACGGCCTTGCGGCCGGAGGCCTCGCCCGCCAGGTCGCCGACGGTCCGGTTCGGGCCGACCACGGCCGCGCCGCCGCCGAGGACGCCGTCCTCCGCCTCGTACGTGTCGTACGGCATGTTGGCGCCGCGGCCGACGTACAGGGGCTGGCTGCTGGTGTTGTTGGCCTGCTTGACCGGCAGCTCGTTGGCGTCGGTGGCGATCACCGTCTTCACGGTGTACTTGCCGTTGCCGGCGGTCCAGCTGCCCAGGTTCACCGGGGTGCTGGTGGCGCCGGCCGCGATGGCGCCGGTGTAGGAGCCGGTCAGGGTCTTCACCACGCTGCCGGTGGTGGCGTCCGCGACGGTCAGGGTGACGCTGTGCGCGCCGCCCGCCGAGGCGACCGTGCCCTGGTTCTTGATCGCCGCCGTGAAGGTGACGTTGTTGCCGGCCGCCGGGTTGCCCGGGGTCCAGCTGACCGGCGCGGCGACCAGGTCCGAGCTGGCGACCTGGGCGACCACCAGCGCGGCCGGGTTGGTGTAGGTGTTGTTGGTCTCGTCCTGCTCGATGACGGCGTTGGCCTCGTCGACCTTGGCGATCACCTGGTAGCTGCCGGCGTTCTGCAGGCCGGCGGAGACCGAGACGGTGCTGGACGCGCCCGCGGCCAGCGCGCCGACCTGGGCGGTGCCGACCTTGGTGGCGCCCAGGTACAGGTTGACGCTGGTCGCGCCGGAGGCCGCGGTGCCGTTGTTCTTCACGGTGGCGGACAGCGTGACCGGGTCGGTCTCGACCGGCGAGGCGGGCGAGGCCGAGGTGGCGGTGACCAGCAGGTCCGGGTTGGGCGCCGGGGTGCCGATCACCTGGAACTCGGCGACCTGGCCGGCCGAGGAGCCCGAGTTGGCGGTGATCTTCAGCTGGACGTCGGCCACCGTGGCGGACACCGGGATGGTCACCGTGTTGCCCGAGGCCGGGTCGAAGGTGTACGACTTCGCCGCCGAGATGCTGGTGAAGCCGCTCGCGCTCTGCTCGCGGCCCAGCACCTCGATGGTCTGGGTCCGGGTGGCCCAGGCCGCCGCCGGGTTGAGCTTGACCACGACCGAGTTCACGATCGCGTTCGAACCCAGCTGGGTGGTCAGGGTGTTGGGGTAGCTGCCGCCCGCACCCTCCCAGTAGGTCGCGGTGTCGTTGTCGTTGGCGTTCGCCGCGACGAAGGTGAAGACGCTGGAGTTGGCCGAGATCGGCTTGCCGCCGGCCAGGTTGGTGCCGCCACCGCCGCCGCTGCCGGTCCGCACCACGGTGTTGCTGCTGGCGGACTGGTTGCCGGCCGCGTCCTTCGCCTTCACGAAGTACGAGACGGTCGCGGTGTCGGGCTGGCTGTCCGTGTAGGTCAGCACGTTGCCCGCCACGCTGCCGCGCAGGGCCCCATTGGCGTACACGTCGTAGCCGGTCACGCCCACGTTGTCGGCGGACGCGCCCCAGGTCAGCTTGACCTGGCCGGAGGCCGGCTGGGTGAACGCCAGGGGGGCGGGCGCGGACGGCGCCTGGGTGTCGCCGGAGGCGCCCGTGCGGGTGACGGTGTTGCTGCTGGCGGACTGGTTGCCGGCCGCGTCCTTCGCCTTCACGAAGTACGAGACGGTGGCGCTGTCCGGGCGGCTGTCCGTGTAGGTCAGGACGTTGCCCGCGACACTGCTGACCAGCGTGTTGTCGGCGTAGATGTCGTAGCCGGTGACACCGGTGTTGTCGCTCGCGGCGTTCCAGGTCAGCTTGATCTGGCCGGAGGCCGGCTGGGTGTACGCCAGGCCCGAGGGCGCGGTCGGCGCCTGGGTGTCGCCGGTGGCCGGGCCGTAGACCTCGAACTCGGAGAGCTGGGCGGCCGGCCAGGCGGTGTTCGCGGTGACCTTCAGCCGGACGAACCGGGTCGTGGTGGTGTTCAGGTTGAGCGTCACCGTGTTGCCGGACGCCGGGTTGAACACGTAGGCGGCGGAGGCCACCAGGTCCGAGAAGGTGGTGCCGTCGGTGCTGGTCTGCACGGTCAGCGTCTGGGTGCGGGTCTCCCAGCCGGTGGGCACCTTCAGCACCAGCTTGTTGACCGGCACGGCCGAGCCGAGGTCGGCCTGGATCCACTGCGGGAGCACGTTGTTGGCGCTCTCCCAGTAGGTGCCCTGGTTGCCGTCGTTGGCGTTGGCCGCGGTGTAGCTCTGCGAGGTGCTGCTGGACGAGAGGGTCCGGCCCAGCGCCAGGTTGCCGCTGGTGCTGGTGGTGCCGTGCACCTCCAGCTCGGAGATCTGGGCGGCCGGCCAGCCGGTGTTGGCCGAGATGGCCAGCCGGACGAAGCGGGTGTTGGTCGCCGGGAAGGAGATCTTCACGGTGTTGCTGTTGCCCGGGCTGAAGGAGTACGTCGCCGAGCTCGTGATGGTGGTGAAGCTGGTGCCGTCGGCGCTGCCCTGGACGGCGAGCGTCTCGGTGCGCGTCTCCCAGCCACTGGGGAGCTTCAGCACGAGCTCGTCGATGCTGGTGCTGCTGCCGAGGTCGACCTGGACCCACTGCGGGAGCGCGTTGTTGCTGCTCTCCCAGTAGGAGTTCTGGTCACCGTCGTTGATGTAGCCGGCGGCCCGGCCGTCGGTCGCGCTGCTGGCGGAGACCGCCTTGCCGGCCGCCAGGTTGGGGCCGCCCGCGGCGTGCGCGGGCAGGAGCGGGCCGGCGACGATCAGCAGGCTGGCCGAGGCCAGCGCGGCCATCAGCCGGGGAATGGGAGCTGTCGATCTCACTGGGGGACCTCTGGATCTCGTCAGGATGACAGGGTGGGGGGCGAGGCCGGCCCGTGGTGGCGGGCCTGCTCGGGTGCCGATCCGTGAGTGCCGTCCGGTGCGGTCCGGGCACGGGGAGGCCCGGGCGTCCGGCGGCGTGAGGGACGTCCTGGAGGTGGTGCGCGAGCCGAGATCATCTGGAGCCTCCGGGGAGGGGCCGACGTACTCATGGCGGGGCGGCGGCGCGCCGACGGGGGAGGCGGCGCGGTGATGCGGCAGCGCGGCGAAGCGGCCGGTGCGGCGCCCGGGAAGGGGCGGCGGCGGCACGGCGGAGCGGCGCTGCGGCGGGTGCGGTGCGGCGGGCGGTGCGGCGGTGCGGGCGGTACGGCGGAGCGGCGGTACGGCGAGCAGCAGGGCGGCAGAGCGGTGGCGCGGCAGGGCAGGTGGCGCGGCAGGGCGGGTGCGGGCGGTGCGGCGGAGCAGGCGGAGCAGCGGTACGGGTGCGGAGGGGGTGGGCGTGCGGGCGGGGAGGAGCCGCGCCGTCCTCCCTCAAGGACGGCGCGGCCTACGGCGGGCGGCGGCGCTGTCAGGCGGCGCTGCACCCACCGCGTACGCGGTGCCGGCCGGGCCCGCCCCGCGCGGGCCGGCCGTTCACGCCCCGCGCAGCCAGACGGCGGTGTCCGCCGGCAGCCGGCCGTCCACGAGCGGGCCGCTGGCCAGCAGGACGGTGCTGCCGGCGGGCAGCGGGGCCGGGTCCGGGGAGAGGTTGACGACGCAGCTGAAGCCGGTGCCCCGGCGGAAGGCCAGTACACCGGCGTCGCCCGCGAGCCACTCGAACTTGTCGCCGCGCAGGCCGGCCTCGGCCCGCCGGACGGCCAGGGCGGTGCGGTAGAGCGAGAGCATCGAGGCCGGGTCGGCGCCCTGCGCCTCGACGGTCAGCGCCGCCCAGTCCGCGGGCTGCGGCAGCCAGGGCTCGACGCCGGCCGGCGAGAAGCCGTACGGCGCCTCGGTGCCCGCCCACGGCAGCGGGACGCGGCAGCCGTCGCGGCCGGGGTCGGTGCCGCCGGAGCGCAGGTGCATCGGGTCCTGGAGCCGCTCGACCGGCAGGTCCTCGACCTCGGGCAGGCCGAGCTCCTCGCCCTGGTAGAGGTAGACGGCGCCGGGCAGCGCGAGCGAGAGCAGCGCCGCCGCCCGGGCCCGGCGCAGGCCCAGCCCCAGGTCGGTGGGGGTGCCGAAGGCCTTGGTGGCGAAGTCGAAGCGGGTGTCGCGGCGGCCGTACCGGGTGACCGTCCGGGTCACGTCGTGGTTGCAGAGCACCCAGGTGGCCGGCGCGCCGACCGGGGCGTGCAGGGCCAGGGTGGAGTCGATCGAGGCGCGCAGGCCCTCGGCGTCCCAGGGCCGGGCGAGGAAGTCGAAGTTGAAGGCGGTGTGCAGCTCGTCCGGGCGCAGGTAGCGGGCGAACCGCTCGGCGTCGGGCAGCCAGACCTCGCCGATCAGGATCCGGGTGCCGGCGTAGGAGTCGGCGATCGCCCGCCAGCTGCGGTAGATCTCGTGCAGCTCCTCCAGGTCGGCGTACGGGTGCGGGTCGACGTCCTTGACGAAGTCGGGCAGCGCCGGGTCCTTGGCGAGCAGCGCCGCGGAGTCGATCCGCACCCCCGCCGCGCCGCGGTCGAACCAGAACCGCAGGATCGACTCGTGCTCGTGACGGACCTGCGGGTGGGCCCAGTTGAGGTCCGGCTGCTGGACGGCGAACAGGTGCAGGTACCAGTCGCCGGGCGTGCCGTCGGGGTTGGTGGTGCGGGTCCAGGGGCAGCCGCCGAACTCGGACACCCAGTCGTTGGGCGGCAGTTCACCGGCCGGGCCGCGGCCGGGCCGGAAGTGGAACAGCTCCCGCTCGGGGCTGCCCGGCGCCGCGGCCAGTGCCTCCTTGAACCAGGGGTGTTCGGAGGAGACGTGGTTGGGGACGATGTCGACGATGGTGCGGATGCCCAGTCCGAGTGCTTCGTCGATCAGCTTCTCGGCCTCGTCCAGGGTGCCGAACAGCGGGTCGACGTCGCGGTAGTCGGCCACGTCGTAACCGCCGTCAGCCATCGGGGACGGGTACCAGGGGTTGAACCAGATGGCGTCGACGCCGAGTTCGGCGAGGTACGGGAGGCGGGAGCGGACCCCGGCCAGGTCTCCGGTGCCGTCGCCGTTCCCGTCGGCGAAGCTGCGCGGGTAGACCTGGTAGATCGCCGCGTCGCGCCACCAGTCCGACTGCTCGGACGGGTGCCTGGAGTTCTGTCCCACGGTGGGGGGTCCTTTCGACCGGAAGCGGAGACGAGCGTGAAGCAGGGACGAGCGGGGTGGGACGGACCGCCGGCCCGCTCGCGGGGAGGGCGGATGGAGCCGGCGGCCGGTCTGGCGGGGCGCTGCTCTCGGCTGGTCAGCCCTTGAGCCCGCCGGAGGTCAGGCCGGACATGATGCTGCGCTGGAAGACCAGGAAGAACAGGATCGTCGGCGCGGAGGCGATCGCCAGCGCGGCGATGATGACGTTCTGCGGGACGCCGGTGGCGAGCGACCTGATGCCGATGTTGAGCGTCTGGTCGGCCGGGTTCGGCTGGACCAGCATCGGCCAGAGGAAGTCCTTCCAGACGTTCACCACGGCGAAGATCGACACCACGCCGAGGATCGGCTTGGACATCGGCAGCACGATCGAGCGCAGGGTGCGCAGCGGCGAGGCGCCGTCGATGGCGGCGGCGGCCAGCAGGTCCTGCGGGATCGAGTCGAAGAAGCGCTTCAGCAGGAAGATGTTGAAGGCGTTGGCGACGGTCGGCAGCCAGATCGCCCAGGGGGTGCTGATCAGGTTCAGGTGCAGCAGCGGCAGGTCCAGCACGGTCAGGTACTGCGGCACGATCAGCACCGCCGACGGGATCATCAGCGTCGCGAGCATCATGCCGAGGATGACGTTGCCGAGCACCGGCCGCAGCTTGGAGAGCGAGTAGGCGGCGGCGACGTCGAAGACCAGCTGGAAGGCGAGCGCGCCGAAGGCGTAGTAGACCGTGTTGAAGAGCAGCCGGCCGATCTTGAGTTCGCGCCAGGCGGTGGCGTAGGTGCCCCAGTGGATCTCCGACGGGAAGAGCGTCGGCGGGCTCTGGATCACCTCCTGGGTGGACTTCAGGCCGCCGGTCACCAGCCAGTACAGCGGGCCGATGAAGACCAGGGTGAAGACGACCACCACGACGGTCAGGACCGTCCAGTAGACGGCCTTCCCGAGCGGCCGGTTGAGCTGGGTCTGCGGGACGATCGTCCGCATCTGCGGTTCTTTGGCTGCCACGGTCGGCTCCCTTCCTAGTCGTTGTCGCTGTTGCGGCTCAGCCGCGAGTACAGGGCGGAGAATCCGGCGAGCACCACCAGCATCACCAGGCCGAGGGCCGAGGCGACGCCGTAGTTGTTGCCGCCGAGGTCGAAGGCGTACTCGTAGACCAGGTAGACGACCGTCATGGTCGAGTTCTGCGGTCCGTTGCCGCCGGTCAGCAGGAACGGCTCGACGAAGACCTGCATGGTCGCGACGATCTGCAGCAGCAGGAGCAGCGACAGGATCAGCCTGGTCTGCGGGATGGTCACGTGCCAGAGCTTGCGCAGCAGGCCGGCGCCGTCCAGGTCGGCCGCCTCGTACAGTTCGCCGGGGATGCCCTGCAGCGCCGCGAGGTAGATCAGCGTGGCGCCGCCCATGTTCATCCAGGTGGCCGCGATCACCACCGAGACCATCGCGGTGTCCGGGGAGTTGAGCCAGGCCGAGGTCGGCAGGTGCAGCGTCCGCAGGATGTCGTTGAAGAGGCCGTAGTCCGGGTTGTAGAAGTACTTGAAGAGCAGCACCGCCGCGACCGGCGGCATCATCACCGGCAGGTACACCAGGATCCGCAGGTAGGCCTTGGCGTGCCGCAGTTCGTTGAGCAGCACCGCGACGAAGAACGGCAGGGCGAAGCCGAGCACCAGCGCGAGCAGGGTGAACAGGAAGGTGTTGCGCCAGGCGTGCCAGAAGTCCGGATCGTCGAAGATCCGCTCCAGGTTGTCGAAGCCCACCCAGGTGGTCTTTCCCCGCTTGGTCTTCTGGAAGCTCATGATCACTTCACGGACCATCGGGTACCAGGTGAAGAAGCCGAAGCACACCAGGGCCCCGAACAGGAAGCCGTGCGCCGACAGGTTGCGGCGGACCTTCTGGCCGAGTCCCGAACGCTCCCGGCCGCCGGCACCGCGCCCGGCGGAGCCGCTGCCCGCCGGCGCGGACCGGCGGTTGGTCTTGTAGGGGGAGATGGTCCCGGCCATCGGTTCTCCTGGTGTGCTTGCTGTACAGGCTGGTCGGACGGTTGCCAGGGGTACGGGGGCCGGCCCGGTGGGCCGGCCCCCGTCCGCTGCTACTGGAGGCTGGAGAGGACCTGGTTGGCCTGGCTCTCGGCGTCGGTGAGCAGCTTGGCGATGTCCGCGTTCTTGTCGGTCAGCACGGCGGAGACGGCGGCGTCCAGCACCTTGTAGAGCTGCTGGGCGTTGGCCGGCTCGGTCTTGCCGGGCACCGGGGTGGAGACGTACGGCGCGTAGTTCTTCACCGGGACGGTCGCGCTGGCGGCCTTGGCGGTGTTGTCGGCCGCGAGCGAGGCGCCGCCGAAGAAGCTGGGCTGCGGGATGCCGACCGGCAGGCCGTCGGTCTTGTTGCGGGAGTAGTCGAACTGACCCTTGCCCATGGTGAGGTACTTGAAGTTGACCCAGGCGACGCCGGCCTTGATCTGGTCCGGGGTGGAGCCCTTCTTGAAGAAGCGCCCGTCACCGCCGAGCAGCGCGGACTTGCCTCCGGGCATCGGGCCCATGCCGTAGTCCTCGTAGTTGCCCTTGAGGGTCTGCACCATGTAGGTGATGTCGTCCGGCGCGCCGACGTACATGCCGAGCTTGTCGGTGGAGGTCTGCGTCATCAGGTCCGGCCACTTCAGGCCCTGGGTGGCGCCCATGGTGTTGTCGGTCCAGCGCATGTCGTACAGGTTCTGCAGGACCTGCTTGCCCTCGGCGCTGTTGAAGGCGACCTTCTTGCCGTCGTCGGAGAGCATCTTGCCGCCGAGGCCGTACAGCTCGGCGGTGAAGTGCCAGCCGCCCTGGTTGGTGGCGCTGTAGTCGCCGTAGCCGTTGACGCCGTTGCCGAGCGCGGCGATCTTCTTGGCGTCCTCGCGGATCTCGGCCCAGGTGGTCGGCGGCTTGTCGGGGTCCAGGCCGGCCTGCACGAAGAGCTTGCGGTTGTAGATCAGGCCCATCTTGTAGTTGGTGACCGGCAGGCCGTAGAGCTTGCCGTCGGCGTCCTTGAGGGTGCCGAGGACCGACGGGTCGATGTCCTTCAGGGCAGGGACGGTCTTCTCGTTGACGTACGCCGAGATGTCCTGCGCGCCGCCCGCGTCGAGGATCTGGTTGGTGTCGGTGAAGTACGCGTAGAAGAGGTCGGGCTGGGTCTTGCCGGCGAGCTGCGCGGTGAACTTCGCGGGCTCCTCGCACGGCGAGCCGTCGGTCGCCTTGATCGTGACGTTCGGGTAGATCTTGTTGAACGCCGCGATGTCGTCGTCCCACTGCTTGCGCTCGGCGGGCTTGGTGGTCGGCGGCTGGCAGTCGGCGGTGATGGTGACCTTGGTGGCCGGGTCCAGCGGCGCTCCGGCGTCGCCGGCCTTGCCGCCGTCACCCGACGACGAACCGCCGCCGGAGCTGCTGCACGCGGCGGCCGAGAACGCCAGGCCGGCGACGACGACCGCGACGGCCGATCTGTGGAGAAGCCCGTTTGTCTTCATGTTCGGGTGGACCCTTCTACAAGCACGGTGGGCACGGTTGGCGCTCGGGGCGCAGGAGAGCCCATGTGGTTCCGGTGGGGGCCGCCCCGTCCTGCGGACGGGGCGGGGACGTGCGACGTGCGGGAGGTGATGCACCTGGCTGCGCGGCTCTTGGTGCCTCCGGGGGGCGTCCGTCGCGGACCCTGTGCGGGCCCTCCGGCGGGTGCCCCCTGGCGGCGCCGCTCACTTAACCACCCCTCGACAGATGACCACAAGATGTCTACAGGATTTCGCAAAAACACGATGCTTAGTCGTGACTTTGCGAACCTAAGGACCGTAACCGGATGATCCTGGACATGACAGGAGGGTGCGTGCCGCAGCACGCACCCTCCTGAAAACCCCGCCGCAAGCGCCCGGCAGGCCCGCCCGCGGGCCGCCGGCGACGCCCGCTAGGCCACCGGGGACGGCCGCGCCGCCACCTCCGGGACGACGGCGCGGACCCCGGACGCGCCACCGCGCCCGGGCGCCGGACCGCTGGACGCCCGGACCACCAGATCCGGCTCGAAGGACACCTCGTCGTGGTCCACCCGGGCCCCCGCCATCTCGCTGACCAGCAGGTCCACCGCCGCCTTCGCCATCGCCTCGATCGGCTGCCGCACGGTGGTCAGCGGCGGATCGGTGCAGGTCATGAAGGAGGAGTCGTCGTAACCGATCACCGAGAGGTCCTCGGGGACGGCCAGCCGGTGGCGGCGCGCCGCCCGGATCGCGCCCAGCGCCAGCGGGTCGCTGGCGCAGACGATCCCGGTCACCCCGTGCCGCAGCAGCCGGCCCGCCGCCGCCTGGCCGCCCTCGATCGAGAACAGCGCCCGCTCCACCAGCTCCACCGGCAGTTCCAGCCCCGCGCGGGCGGCCTCCGCCCGGGCCGCCGCGAGCTTCCGGTTCGACGGCACGTGGTCCTGCGGCCCCAGGATGAGCCCGATCCGGTCGTGGCCCAGCTGCCGCAGGTGCCCGAAGGCCTGCTCCACCGCCACCGCGTCGTCGCAGGACACCCGGGGGAAGTCGAGGGTGCCGTTGCCGGCGTTCAGCAGCACGGTCGGCACCCCGCGCTCGAACAGCTGGGCGTAGTGCCCGTGCGGCGCGTCGTCCTGGGCGTACAGGCCGCCGAAGAAGACCACCCCCGACACCTGCTGCTGCAGGAGCAGGTTCACGTACTCCGGCTCGGACACGCCACCGGCCGTCTGTGTGCAGAGCACCGGCGTGAACCCGTTCTGCGCCAGTGCCGCCCCGACGCTCTCGGCGAAGGCCGGGAAGATCGGGTTCTGCAGCTCCGGCAGGACCAGGCCCACCAGCCGGGACCGCTGCCCGCGCAGCTGCGTCGGCCGCTCGTAGCCCAGCACGTCCAGTGCCGTCAGCACCGCCACCCGGGTGCTCTCCGACACGCCGGGCCTGTCGTTGAGCACGCGACTGACCGTCGCCTCACTCATCCCGACCTTCTTCGCCACTGCCGCAAGTCGTCGAGTCATGGTTGCGATCCTAGAGCAGAATGATCGCAATTATTTTCACTGCGATGCTCATATTTTCCGCCACTCTGGTAGAGGATCGATGCCTCCCTTGTCCGTCGCCCGCCGGACCGGGCGCCGGCGGGCGGGCCGGTGGGGCTGCCGGTGGCCGGGCCCGTGGGAATGCCGGTGGCCGTAGACGCGCGGGCGGGCGGGCACGGGCGGGGCGCGGGCCGGCGGGCGCGCGCGGGCGCCCGCCGACGGGCGCGGCCGTGAGCGCGTACGGGCGTGAGCGCGTACGGGCGGGCGGACAATCCGGGGTCGGTCGTGGGTCCCGGCCCGGGATGCGTCCACATGCTGGAAGCGGCAGCACCTTTTCCTCGGGCCCGGGAGCGGGCGGGTCGGGCCCGGGCCGCCACCGGCCGGGCCCGACAACCGGGTGCGGGGGCGCTCACCGGCCGCGCGTCGGCCGGTCGGCGCGCCGCAGACAATGAACCCTCCGTACACCTCCTCCCGGGAACGCCCCCGGAACAGGCCGGCCGCCACGGCGGAACGGCACCTCGATCGCTGACGAAGGAAATTTCCGCCCGCTTCGAAGGGCCCGGGGAACAGGCCCTTGCGGCCGGCCCGACGCCCCCGGAAAGGAACGCGGGAAACGGACGGTTCCACGGGTGCGGCGCTCAGCCCGTTGCGCAGCCCGCCCGGCCGGGCCGGGAGCCCCGCCGCGATCCTCCCGGGCCTCCGCCGGGATCCGTGGCCGCGGCTCACGGGCGAGTGCGCCGCACGGCGCCGGTCCGCGGCGCCGAGGCAACCGTCCAGGTGAGACCCGCTGCCGGCGCTCGCCGGCGGCGGGCCGGCCCCGTCGCGGGCCGGAGCGGCCCGAGGTCCGGAATCCTTTGACGCATCAGGAGTTGACCGGCGAGTCCGAGGATTCTTGAAGCCCGGCCGGGACCCTGGTGGAAGTCGTCGCCACCGCCGGCCGAGGCCGCCAGGCCCGCGCGTCCCGGGCCGGCCTGGCGGCCGTTTGTCCACGCCGTCGGACAATCGGCGGAACGGGCCGCCCCGCCGATTGCCGGCGCTCACCCGCGCCGGGCCGCCACCGGCCCTCCCGGAGGCCGGGGAATCCACCCGCCGGCGGCAGCGGGAATTCGCCGGCCGACGCTCTCCGTGGTTTCTCAGCAGCTCATTTCACGTGCCGTCAGATCGTGTTCGGCGCTCGTCCGGCAACTCGCTCACGGAGCCGATCCGCGGCCGGCGGGCCCGCGAAACCCGGTTGCCAGGCCCGCACGGGCCGCCCCAGACTGACCGCCCGGAAGCGCCCAGGCCCCACCTGAGGCGACCTTCCCTCCGACGGACGACCAGCGCCCGACCCACAAGGTCGCCCCGGCGCGCCCGGTCGCCCGGTCGGCGCCTGTCCGGAATCCGGGCCGGCGTGACGGACGGCGCGAGCTGTCGAACCGCCTCACGGGCCGGCCTCGACCCCGGCCCGGCGGGCCGCCGCGACCCGCCGGCCGCAGCCCGGCCCAGGGCGGGGCGAGCTTGCGTCCAATGTCGGCATTGTCCGCGAACCTCACTTCTGAACAAGCAAGTTGACTAACCGCCAGGCATTCGCCGGGGCGGGCTTTCGGCATGCCCGGACCGCCTCTCCGGGTGCCTCGGAACGCCCGGCCGCTGGTCTACTCCAATCCTTGACAGTGCTCAGGTGAGTGACACAGGATGATCACCAGACGCCGCTCAGTCAGGGCGCGGAACAGGTGATTCATCCACTTCACAGGCCGTTCACGGGGGACGGGCTGGCGACGCTCGCAATGGCGCGGGCGGCACAGTCATGTCGAAGTCTGTACGCAGTTCCCTGTAGCCGCCGCATGCCATCAGCCGAACGGGCCGAGGGGCCTTCGCCTGCCCTCTCGCATGCCCGGTCGGCCGTGCCACCAGACGAGATGAGGTTTCGTCAGACGTGCAGGGCAATGCAGTCACATCAGCCACATCAGTCACATCCGCCGCACAAGCAGAACCGGGCGCCCGGAGACCCGAGCACACCCCGCCGGACTTCGAAGCCGACATGTGGGCCCGGATGGCCCTGCCGGCGGCGCCGTCCGAGTCACCCGCCGAGCCGGCCGCGGCAGCGGGCCTGAAGCTCGCACTGTCCCTGCTGGAGGAAGGCGCGCTGACCAGCCGGGCCGACCGTTCCCGCAGGTCGCACGGGGCGCGGGCGGTGCCGTCCGCCGGAGCCGTGTACCCGTACGAGTTCGCCGTCATCACCCTGGAGAACGGCACGCCGACCGCCTTCCGGATCAACGCCGACCGCCGCGCCGTCACCCGGGTGGCCGCCGGCGAGCGCGTCGCCCGGGCACTGCACGCCTCGGCGCTCGCGATCCCCGCGGACGGCGGAGCGGTGGTCGTCACCCTCACCCGTCCCTGGCTGTCGATGCGCAAGTACGGCGACCGCGGCTACCTGTACACCCAGCTCGACGCCGGGCACGCCGCCGGCAACCTGCTGCTGGCCACCACCGGCCGCGGCGCGCCGGGGACCTTGCGGCTGCGCCTCCCCCGGGTACCCCTGTCGGACCTGCTGGAGGCCGCCGAGAACTGCCGGGAGGTGCACTCCGCCCTCCTGGTGCCGGCGGCCGCGGCCGACGACGCCTGGACCCGGTGGACCCTGCACGACGGCGCCGACCGGGAGCGCCGCGTGCCCACCTGGCGGTCCTGGCTGGAGAAGACCTGCTGGGACTCGCTCACCGCCCGGGCGGATCATCCCCGGAGCACCCCCGCCCCGGACGCCTCCGCACCCCTCGCCCAGCTGCGGGACAACGGCCGGCCGGCCGGCGGGCAGGACGGCCTGGGCGATCCGTCCGAATGGCCGAAGCTGCTCGCCTCGCGGGCCTCCAGCAAGGCGTTCGTGCCCGCGAACGTCCCCGCGGCCGACGTCTGGCAGGCCGTCTCGGCCCTGTCCACGCCGGTGCGGACCGACCTGCCGGCCGGCTCGCCGATGGGCGCCACGCTGGTCCTGCGGTCGGCGGAGGAGCCCGGGCAGAACGCCGTCCACCCGCTGACCGGCGACGGCGCGGGGCGGCCCGACCGGCTGCCGTCCGCCGACGAGGTGGTCCGCGCCTGCATGCAGCAGCGCACGCTCGCCGGCGCCGCCGCCGTCGTGCTGCTGCACGCACCGCGCACCGCGCTCAGCGACACCGGCCCGGCCGACGGCGCCGAGGACCTCCGCGAACTCGCCTTCCGCTGCGGCGCCCTGGGCCAGTTGCTCTACCTGGGGGCGAACCGCGCCCGGATCGGCGTGACCGGCGTCGGCGGCTTCGACGCGGCGCTCTGGCACACCCTGGCGGGGCTGCCGGAGAGCGACGAGATCCTCTACGTCCTGCTGCTCGGGCAGCCGGACGACTCCGGCGTCAAGCTCGACCGGCTCGCCACCGCCCACGCCCAGAACGAGCGGTGAGGCGACGATGACAGCCGTCCTTCCCGGTGCCTTCACCGACGCCCTCACCCGCCACGGCGACCGGGTGGCGGTCACCGACCCCGACACCTCGCTCAGCTACGCCGAACTGGCGGCCCGGGCCCGGGCCGCCGCCGACCGGCTCGCCACGTACGACGTGGCCGGCCGGCCACTGCGGGTCGGCCTCTACGCCACCAACTCGACCGACTACGTGGTCGCTTACCTGGCGGCGCTGTACGCCGGCGCGGTGCCGTTCCTGGCCGACTCGGCCTTCGGACCGTTCGAGCTGTCCCGGATCGCCGAGGACTGCGGGCTGGACCTGCTGATCCACGCCCCGGACGCCGCCGTCGAGCAGGTCACCGAGGAACTCCTCGCGGACGCGGACGAGTTCGGATCCCTGAAGGTCAGCCGGGTGCGCCGGACCGATGCGCCGCCCCCGCCGCTGCTGCCCGACACCGAGGTGTGCCGCTTCACCTCCGGCTCCACCGGCCGGCCCAACTGCATCGAGTTCTCCGGCCCGGCCGTGCTCGCGGCCGCCCGCAACTGGGCCCGGGGGACGGGGCTTTCGGCCGAGGACCGGATCGCCTGCCTGGCCGCCCTCTCCAACGGCCTGGCCTTCAACACCTCGCTGCTGGCAGCCTTCCTGCCCGGTGCCTCGCTGCACCTGTCGCGCGGACTGCCGACCGCCTCCCGGATCGTGCGGCTGCTGGAGAGCACCGGCGCCACCCGGCTGGTGGCCTTCCCGGCCCTGTACGAGTCGATCGTGCGACGCTCCTCGACCGGCGGCTTCACCGGCGTCCGGGCCGCGATCTCCTCGGGGGCCCCGCTGCGCGACAGCGTCCGCGAGGAGTTCACCCGGCTCACCGGCGTGCCCGTCCACAACTACTACGGCGTGGCCGAGGCAGGACCGCTGACCTACGCCGTCGACGGCGACGGCGGCGGGCTCGGCACTCCGCTGCCCGGCGTGGAGGTGATCGCCGACGAGCAGGGCATCCGGGTCAGGAGCGAGTCGATGGGCTCCCGCTACCTCAACGCGCCCGGGGTCTTCGAGGAGCGGGTCGACGACCAGGGCCGCTACCGCACCGGCGACCAGGGCCACCTGCTCGACGGCGTGCTGCACCTCACCGGGCGCACCGGGCGGCTGGTCAACGTCGGCGGCCGCAAGATCGACCCGATCGAGATCACCGAGGTGCTGCGGGAGGCCGCCGGAGTACTGGACGCGGTCGCCTTCGAGGCCGAGAACCAGCACGGCGACACCGTCCTGGCCGCGGTCGTCGCCGTCGAGCCCGGCCTGACCGCGCAGCTCCTGCGCACCCACTGCTCGGCCGTGCTGCCCTCCTTCAAGGTGCCCTGGGTCTTCCACCTGGTGGACGAGATCCCGGTGAACTCGATCGGCAAGCCGTCCGTCGAGCGCCTACGGCGGCTGCTCGCCGACGCCCGGAGCAACTGAACCCCTTCCCAGCCCAGGAGACCACCATGGACAACAGCTCCCTGCACACCAAGATCCTCGACCTCGCGATCGCGGCCGGCGACGGCAGCTTCACCTCCCGCGAGCTCGCCGAGGCCGGCTACTCGCTGCGCGCCGTCAGCTTCTCCTCGCTCTCCTACATGCGCCTGATCGACAGCATCGAGAACGAACTCGGCGTCTACCTGGACCCGGAGGTCGACGCCGAGCACTACGAGACCATCGACAGCGTCGCGGCCCTGGTGGTCGCCAGCGGTGTCGGCGCCGATGCCTGAGACACCCCTGACCGGCGGCCCCGCCCTGGGCGTCGTCGGCCGCGGGCGGCTCGGTGCGGCGCTGCTGGCGGCCTGCCGGGCCGACGGCACGCCGGTGTCGCTGACCGCCTCCCGCGGCGGCGGCTGGCAGGCCGACGCCGTGCCCGAGGTGATCGTCGACGCCAGTGCGCCCGAGGCGCACGACGACGTCCTGGGCTACTGCGCGTCCCACCGGGTGCCGCTGGTCGCCTGCGTCTCCAACCTGACGGACGCCCAGTGGACGTCCCTGGCGGAGCTGGCGACGGTGGTCCCGGTGGTCCGGGCCACCAACCTCTCCTTCGCCCACTACCTCCAGCTGCGCATCGCCGAGTTCACCGCCGCCCTCACCCGGGGCCCGCTCGGCGCGGCCGGCACCACCGTCCGGGAGCGGCACCCGGCGGGCAAGGCACACCGGCCGAGCGCCACCGCCCTGGTCCTGGCCGAGACCTGGACCGGGGCGAGCGGCCGGGCGGTGACCGACATCGCCGACGAACGCGCCGGACTGCCGGTCAGCGAACACGAGTTGACCCACACCTGGGACGGCGAGTCGCTGCACGTACGACACCACGTCGGCAGCTGGGCGGTGCCGGCCAGGGGCGCGCTGACCGCCGCCCGCTGGGCCCGCACCGCGCCGCCCGGCCTGGTCACCATGCGGACCGTCTACGACGACCTGACAGCAAGGAGCACCCCATGACCACCGCAGAGGGGCAGTCGCTGAGCCCCGCCGAACGCCGGCTCGTCCTCCAGGTCGCGGTCGGCGCCCGGATGCTCTCCCTCGACGGGCACGACGACTTCAACCAGGGCCAGATCTCGGCCCGGATCCCCGGCCGGGACGAGTTCTTCATCAAGGGCGCCCTGGTCGGCTTCGACGAGGCCGCCCCCGCCGACGTGGTCCGCTGCTCGGTCGACCACACCCTGCCGGCCCCGCCGCTGGCGCCCCCGGAGCTTCCGCTCCACCAGGCGATCTACCGGGCCCGCCCGGACGTCAACGGCATCGTGCACAGCCACGCGCCGTACACCCTGCTGTTCGGCGCCACCGACCTGCCGATGCGCCCCGTCTCCCACGACGGCGCGTACTTCCGGGACCGGATCGGCCTGTTCACCGAGACCAGCAACACCGTCCTGGACATCGGGACCGGCGACCACATCGCCAAGGACCTCGGTGAGCATCCGGCCGTCCTGCTGCGCAACCACGGTGGCGTGATCGTCGGCAAGAGCGTCCGGCACGCCGCCGTCTTCGCCCAGGTGCTGGAGCGCGCCTGCCGGCTCCAGCTGACCGCCGAGAGCACCGGCGTCCCGTACGTCTGGTCCACCGAGCAGGACGTGGCCGCCAAGCAGGACTTCATCTACGCCGACCTCTCGGTCCGCTCGTACTGGGACTACGCCGTCCGCCGGGTCGGCCGGCACTGGCCCGAGACGGCCGACTGGGCCCGCGGCTGACCGACAACCCCACCGTCACGGACCGCTCCCCAGGAGCGGAGCCGACGACCCGTCACGCCCCGGCGCCGCCCGGAGCACCGGCCCACCGGGCACCCGCCGCACCGAGCACCGCCGCGCCGACAACCGCTGCACCGGGCACCCGCCGCACCGAGCACCGTCCGCACAGAGCAGGAGAACCATGCCGACCTTGACCACCACCACCGACCCGCCGCGGCACGACCGCGCCCGGGTGCAGCGACGGACCGTCCGGACCCTCGTCGTCGCCGAGGTGATCAGCGGCAGCGGCATCGCCACCGGCTTCGCCGTCACCAGCCTGCTGGCCGAGGACCTCGGCGGCAGCGCCACCCTGGCCGGCCTGTCGCAGACCGCGGCGACGCTCGGCGGCGCGGCCGCGGTGGGGGCGATCGCGGCGATCACCCACGTCCGGGGGCGCCGGCCCGGCCTGGCCACCGGCTACCTGGCCGCCACGGTGGGCGCGGTGGCCTGCCTGGTGTCCGCGGTGGTGCACAGCTTCCCGCTGTTCCTGGTCGGCATGGTGTTCTACGGCGCCGCCGGAGCCACCGGGCTGCAGGCCCGGTTCGCCGCCGCCGACCTGGCCGAACCGCAGCACCGGGGCCGGGCGATGTCCCTGGTGCTCACCACCACCGTGGTCGGCGCCGTGGTCGGGCCCAACCTCACCGGGCCCGGGGCGGCGATCGCCGAACGCCTGGGACTGCCGCCGCTGTCCGGCACCTACCTGTTCGCGATCGTCGGCTTCGCGATCGCGTTCACCGCGATCGCCGTCCTGCTGCGCCCGGACCCGCTGCTGCTGGCCCGCGGGCAGGACGAGGCCGGGGAGCGGGAGAAGCCGCCGCCGCTGCGCGCCATGCTGAAGGCGCTGCGCGGCAACCGGCCGGCCGTGCTGGCGATCCTCACCATCGTCGCCGGACACCTGGTGATGATCGCCGTGATGTCGATGACCGGCATCCACATGCACCACGCCGGCACCGGACTGGGCGTGATCGGCATGGTGCTGAGCGGCCACCTGGCCGGGATGTACGGCTTCTCCACCCTGTTCGGCTGGGCCGTGGACCGGTTCCGGAGCCGCCCGGTGCTCTACGGGGGCACCGGCGCGATGCTGCTGTCGCTGTGGATCTGCGGGACCGCCGGCGGCGAGGACGTCGCCCAGCTCGCCGTCGGACTGGCGCTGCTGGGGCTGTCCTGGTCGGCGGTGCTGGTGGCGGCCTCGGTGCTGCTGTCCGAGAGTGTCCCGGTCGCCGAGCTGCCGGCCGCCCAGGGCTTCTCCGACATGGCGATGAACCTGGCCGCGGCCGCGGGCGCGGCGCTCTCCGGCGTCGTCCTCGAACGCCTCGGCTTCGCCACCCTGACCGCGCTGTCCGCGCTCGTCCTGCTGCTGCCCCTCCTCGCCCACCCCGCGCTGCGCCCGCAGCCGGACCGATCCGCCTGAATCCCCGGGCCGCCTTGGGCCTCTTCCTGCGAACGGACCGCCACACCATGACGATCCCCACCACCTTCCACGTCACCCGGCCGGTGTCCAACACCTCCACCGAGGTCCACCCCGCCACCCGGGGCGCGGCCGTACCGGCCACCCACACCCAGCAGGAGCGCCTGCTCTGGGGCCGGCACGTGCACCAGGTGAACAACAACATCGCGCTCGGCCTGCGCTTCGACGGGCGGCTCGACGTCGCCCTGCTGGAGCGCAGCCTGGACCTGCTGGCCGAGCGCCACGAGACCCTGCGCACCGTCTTCCCCGAGGTGGACGAGGAGGCCGGCGAGGAGCACGTGATGCTGCTGCTCCCGCCGGAGCCGCGCGCCCTGCCGGTGCTGGAGGCGCCCGACGAGCCCGAGGAGACCCGCCTGCCGCGGGTGCTCGCGCTGCTCGCCGAGCACGCCAACCAGCCCTTCGACCTGGCCGCCGGGCCGCTGTTCCGTCCCGTGCTCGGCCGGGTGAGCGAGACCCTGCACGTGCTCTCGATGACCACCGACCACATCGTCTTCGACGCCTGGTCGGCCCGGATCATGATCAACGACCTGCTGACCATCTACGCCTCGGGGCAGGGCGACGACGTCCCGGCGCTGCCCGAACTCAGCGTCCAGTTCCCCGACTTCGCCCTGTGGCAGCACGGCCACCTGGACGGCAAGCAGCTGGAGCGCCAGCTCGGCTACTGGCGCAAGCAGCTCGACGGCATCACCCCAATCCCCTCCTCCGGCCTGGCCGACCCCAACGCGCCGACCGGCGCCGAGCCGGGTGTGACCAAGCTGCTCGAACCGATCGGCCCCGAACTGAGCGCCGCCGTCGAGGAGTTCGCCGACCGCGAGCGGGTCACCTCGGCCGTCGTGGTGTCCGCGGCGCTCAAGGCGGCCATGTGGCGGCTGCGCCTGGAGACGGTGGGCGCGGAGGAGGCCGGCGACGTGGCGACCTTCGGCTCGCTCGCCAACCGGACCCGGCCGGAGACCGACGCTATGGTCGGCTACGTGGCCACCCCGGCCACCTTCCGCACCCGCTTCACCGGCGCGACGCCCTTCGCCGAACTCGTCCGCCTGGAGGCGCAGACGCTGTTCAACGCGATGCGCCACCAGCGGATCCCGTTCTCGCTGATCAGCCGGGAGCTCGCCCCGGAGCAGTACGGCATCCGCTTCCGTGAGCCCGGCAGCGTCCCGGTCTACCTCAACTTCGACATGGACATGGTGGAGGACGAGCGCGAGCCGCTGCTCCACCCCACCGGCCTCGACGTGCAGCCGGTCGGCATCCCGATGCCGGAGGTCCCGCGCGGCGGCCTGCGGGTCATCGGCTACCAGCGCAAGGACGGCATCGCGCTCGAACTCCGCTACCGCCACGACCTCTACGGCCGCGACTGGTCCGCCCGCTTCGTCCGCCTGATCCACGCGTTCCTGCAGCACGGCGTGGACGCGCCCGGCACCCCGATCGAGGAGCTCCCCGCATGACCGCGACCCCCGACCTGCCCCGCCTGATCGCCGTCGACCTGGACGGCACCCTGCTGCGCCCCGACTTCTCGGTCTCCCCGCGCACCCGCCGGGCGGTCGCCCTGGCCCACGAGCAGGGCATCGAGACGGTCTTCGTCACCGTCCGCCACGCCGCCGCCGTCGAGTACATCGTCGAGGCGCTGGAGCTGACCGGCGAGGCCATCTGCTGCGGTGGCGCCGCACTCTGGCAGGTGCCGTCGATGGAGCTGACCGAGGCCGCCACCATCGACGCCGCCACCGCGCGCGAGACGGCCGCCCGGCTGAAGCGGGCGCTGCCGGACGCCAGGATCGGCTGGATGCTGACCGACCGGCGGGTCGGCTACGCGCCGGACTACCCCGACCCGCTGCTCATCGGCGAGTCCTACCGGGCCGAGCCGGAGACCATCGACGTCCCGGTACTCAAGCTCTTCGCCGTCTCGCCCCGGCTGCGCGAGATCGACACCGCGGAGGTCGAGGAGATCCTCGGCGGACTGGTCACCGTCTCCCACCACCACAGCGGCGTCGTCGACCTGGTCGCCCACGGGGTGAGCAAGATCGCCGCACTGGAGAAGCTCTGCGCCGAGCGCGGCATCACCCCGTCCGAGGTGATCGCCTTCGGCGACGCCCGGACCGACCTGGACATGATCCGCTGGGCCGGCCGCGGGGTGTTCATGGCGAACGCCGATCCAGCCCTGCACGCCGAGGCCGACCTGATCGCGCCCTCCAACGCCGAGGACGGCGTCGCCGTCGTCCTGGAGAACCTGCTGCGGTCGCAGCAGCCGACGCTCACCGAGGTGGCCCGATGAAGGTCCAGCGCATCCTGCCCACCGAGGAGGCCGCCGACCTGCTCGACCTGGTCCGGGACCTCACCGAGGGAGAACTCGCCCCACGGGTGGCCGAGTTCGAGGCCAACCACGAGTTCCCCCGGGAGGTCGTCCGCACCCTCGGCAAGGCCGGCCTGCTGAGCCTGCCGTACCCCGAGGAGTACGGCGGCGGCGGGCAGCCCTACGAGGTCTACCTCCAGGCGCTGGAGCAGATCGCCTACCACTGGCTGGCCGTGGCCGAGTCGGTCAACGTGCACAACCTCGCCTGCTTCGGCACCGCCACCTACGGCACCCGGGCCCAGCGCGAGGAGCTGCTGCCCGGCATGCTCAGCGGCGAACTCCTCGGCGCGTACTGCCTGTCCGAGCCGGAGGCCGGTTCGGACGCCGCCTCGCTCAGCACCAAGGCGGTGAAGGAGGAGGACGGCGACTACCGCATCTCGGGCACCAAGTCCTGGGTCACCCACGCCGGTTACGCGGACTTCTACAACGTCTTCAGCCGCACCGGCGGACCGGGGGCCCGCGGGCTCTCCTGCCTGGTGGTGCCCGGCGGCACGCCCGGCATGGTGGTGCACGAGCGCGAGAAGAAGCTCGGGGTCTGGTCCTCGCCCACCGCGCAGATCGGCTTCGAGGACGTGCGGGTCCCGTCCGGCCGGCTGATCGGCCGCGAGGGCAAGGGCTTCCTGATCGCGATGGGCGCCCTGGACTGCGGCCGCCTCGGCATCGCCGCCTGCGCGGTCGGCCTGGCCCAGGCCGCCGTCGACTACGCCGTGCGGTACGCCAAGGAGCGCCGGCAGTTCGGCGAGAAGATCATCAACTTCCAGGGCATCGGCTTCCTGCTGGCGGACATGGCCACCCAGGTCGCCGCCGCGCGGGCGCTCACCCTGGCGGCCGCCCGGCTGAAGGACGCCGGCCTGCCCTACTCGCTGGAGGCGGCGAAGGCCAAGCTCTTCGCCACCGACATGGCGATGAAGGTGACCACCGACGCCGTCCAGGTGCTCGGCGGCGCGGGCTACGTCGCCGACCACCCGGTGGAGCGCTGGATGCGCGAGGCCAAGCTGCTGCAGATCGTCGAGGGGACCAACCAGATCCAGCGGCTGGTCATCTCGCAGGGCCTGGCCTGAGCGGGGGGCCTGAGCGGGGGGCCTGAGCAGGGGGCCTGACGGCGGACCTTACGGCGGACGTGAGGACGGACGTGACGACGCGGGGCCCGGAGCTCGGGTGGCCCCCGCCCGGGTCCGGTGCGCGGCCGCCACGGCCTCCGCGGCCCCGAACCTGATGGCCACCCCGAACCGAAACGGCGCGCCTCCCGGACCCCGGGGGCGCGCCGTTCCCGTTCCTGCTGATCCTGCTCGTGCTGTGGGCCGCCAGGGGCTCGAACCCTGAACCTACGGATTAAAAGTCCGCAGCTCTGCCAATTGAGCTAGCGGCCCGCCGGCCGGCGCCCGCCGCTCGTCGCGGTACGGCACCTGCCGGGGTGATCCTACCTGCTGACACCCCGGCATCCGCCAGCGGATTGCCGGGGGCGCGTCGGGGGTTGTGGACGGCGCCGGCCCCCGGCGCGGGGGGCGTCCCGGCGGCGGGCACGGCTCAGCGGCCGGCCGCCTCGTCCGGGCCGGCGGGCGGGGTGTAGTGGGCGGCCCGGACCCGGCGCAGCCACGCCTCGGCGGGTGCGGCGTCCGGGGTGGAGGGCAGGACGCCGGGGCGGGCGAACCGGTGCTCGGCGGCGGCCAGCAGGTCGACCGCGAGGTCGGGCCGGTCGGCGATCCGGATCCCGAGGTCACGGACCCGCTCCGGGTCGTCGACCCGCAGGACCACCTCGCCCGTCTCGTGCAGCCGGACGCCCTGGTCGACCAGCCGGACGAGGTGCCGGGCGTGCTTGGCGGCCCGCGCGCGGGTGGCCGGGACGGTCGTGTCCCGGGTCAGCAGCTTCCGGAACTGCTGCTGGGCGTAGCCGAGATACGAGCCGCGCACGGCCTTCGCGCTCAGGAAGGACGTCCGGATCCCGATCAGCTCGTCACCGAGCGGTGTACGGGCCTCGTAGAGCTCGTCCGGCAGCCAGACCAGCTCGGAGGCGGTCGGATTGCAGCCGAGCGCGAGCCGGCACCACTTGGCGGCCTCGTGCAGGGTGATGTCCGGTTCGGTGGTGACATGCGACTCGGCCGGGCGGTCCAGGCCGTGCAGCTCCTCGGTGGGCACGGCGAACAGCCCGAGGCGGTCCAGGTCGGAGCCGGCGTGCGCGAGCCCGTACGCGGTCGAGCCCACGATGCCGGAGAGCAGCACCCGCCCGGGCGCGGGCGCAGGAGTGCGCGGCGCAGCGGCGCCGGACACCGCGGTGGTGGGCACGGGGATGGCGGGCGCAGCGGTGTCGGGCGCAGCAGTGTCGGGCACGGGCGTGGTGGGCACGGTCATGGCGGCTCCTCGGTCGGGCCCTGGTCGGGGGCGACCGGTACGAAGGGGTACGCCGAGTCTGCCGTGGACGGGGCGGGCGGAGCGAGCCAATTCCGACGTGGCCGTCGCCGCCACCGGGCCGGCTCCCGTCCCGCCCTACCGTCCCCGCCCTACGGCCCCTGCCCGTCCGCCCGTCCGTCCGTCCGTCCGTCGCCGTGCGCCCCCGGCGGCCCGCGTCCTTGGGCTACGGTCGGAGCATGTCCGAGACCATCCTCATCACCGGTGGGGGCCGAGGCATCGGCGCCGCCACCGCCCTGCTCGCCGGCCGGCGCGGCTACCGCGTCTGCGTCAACTACCGCGCCGACGAGGAGTCCGCCGCCCGCATCGTGGACACCGTCCGCGCCGACGGCGGGACCGCGATCGCCGTCCGGGCGGACGTCAGCCGCAGCGCCGAGGTCGAGCGGCTCTTCGCCACCGTGGACGCCGAACTCGGGCCGCTCACCGCCCTGGTGAACAACGCCGGCTCGCTGGAGCGCCAGGCCCGGCTGGACGAACTCGACGAGGAGCGGCTGACCCGGATCTGGGCCGCCAACATCACCGGCCCGTTCCTCTGCGCGGCCCAGGCCGTCCGCCGGATGTCCACCCGGTACGGCGGCGGGGGCGGGGCCATCGTGAACGTCTCCTCCGCGGCGTCCCGGATCGGCTCGCCCAACGAGTACGTCGACTACGCGGCGTCCAAGGGCGCCGTCGACTCGATGACGCGCGGGCTCGCCCTGGAGGTCGCCGACGAGGGCATCCGCGTCAACGCCGTCCGGCCGGGCCTCATCCACACCGACATCCACGCGCTCGGCGGCGAACCCGGCCGGGTCGACCGGGTCGCGCCGAACCTGCCGATGCGGCGCGGCGGCACCGCCGAGGAGGTCGCCGAGTCGATCCTCTTCCTGCTCTCGCCCGCCTCCTCGTACACCACCGGTGCGTTCCTCGACCTGGCCGGCGGGCGCTGACTTCACCCGATCTCCCCGCCCGGCCGGGCCCGCCGCCCTACCGTGGAGGCCATGACCGACCGCGAGTTCGACTCAGCGCCCGCACCCGCTCCGCAGGCCGCCGGCGCCCCCGGGGGCGCCGGCGCGTTCGTCACCGCCCCCGGCGTCCGCAACCTCCGCGACGCCGGGGGCGTCGACGGCACCGGGCGCCTGCGCCCGGGCCGGATCTACCGACTTCCTGCTCTCCAACACCGGCCTCGACCTCCTCGACGGCCCCACCCCCTACGTCGACGAGACCGGCACCGAACGCACCTCCCGCCCGGTCACCGCCGCCCTCCTGCACTCCTCCCTCACCTGGATCCGCGAGACCCACGGCTCGGTGGAGGGCTACGTCCTGGCCCAGGGCGTGACGGAGGAGGAACTGGCGGAACTGCGGGCGGTGCTTTCCGACTAAGCCAGAGGCCACTGGCAGTGCCCGGGATGGCAGCAGCCGGATGCCCGTTTGAGTGGCGGAGTCACGTACGACGCAAAATGATCACAATTGGATACTGGACGGCCGAAGCCCACGGCGAACAGCCCGCGCCGTGCACTACGTTCACGATTGAACTGATCAGGCGACCGGGCCACCCGGTCATGGCGGAGTCCGCGGGCAGGCAATGAGCAGTGATCTCGATGAATGGCAGTTCGACGTACCAACGAGCGGCAGCAAGCGGCTGCCCCCTGACCCCCGCTATGTCCAGGCGCTTAGCAGCCAGGGATACGCGTTCGAGGTTGCCATCGCCGACCTGGTCGACAACTCCATCGACGCAGGGGCCCGGGATGTCGTCATCCACTTCCTCCGCGACGGTGACCAGCTCGTCAGCCTGCTGGTGGTAGATGACGGCTACGGCATGAACGATGATGCCCTGGACGTTGCCATGACCGTGGGCGGGCGACGGGATTACCAGGCCTCCGCTCTGGGGATGTTCGGCACCGGCCTCAAGGCGGCGTCGCTCTCCCACGCCGAGTCGGTGACAGTCGTGTCCAAGACAAAACGCACCCGGGCAACCGGGCGGCGGCTCATTGCGGCAGGCTTCCAGTCCGACTTCCAGTGCGGAATTGTTCCCGGCGACTACTGCCAGTCGCTCATCGACCGGTACTACGACAAGCCCATCACCTGGCAAGGCACCGTAGTCCGCTGGGACGGTGTGAAGGACTTCCCGAAGCATGGCGGCGGCGGTCAGACCGACCGCTACCTCACGAAGGTCATCAACAAGCTCGGGCTGCATCTTGGCCTGCATCTTCACCGATTTCTCGCCCGCGACGACTTCAACATCACCATCGCCGTCGAGGATGTCCGCACCCGCGCTGTCTACCTGAACTTCGGCGTTGAGGCGCTGGACCCATTCGGGTATCCGGTATCCGGAAAAGCCGGATACCCCAGGGAATACACCGCGCCCATCGAGGGAATCGGGGGCGTGAAGATATCCGGGCACATCTGGCCGCCGAAGTCGAACCTGGATGAGTACCGTGCCGTAGGCGGGGTCCAGGACCGGCAGGGCTTCTACTTCTACCGCAATGACCGGCTCGTCCAGGCAGGCGGATGGAATGGGTACCGGCAGGCGGACGCCCACTTGGCTCTTGCCCGCATCGCCGTGGATCTGCCCCCAGCACTAGGCGACGTCTTCCGGCTGACGGTGAAAAAGTCCGGCGTCGAGACATCGCCGCTCTTCCCGGCAGCACTGGAGCGCGCCGTAGACCATCAAGGCGAGAGCTTCAAGTCCTACATCGACGACGCCGACCAGGTCTACCGAGAAGCCAGAAAGCGCGCCGGGACCAGCCGGAGGCCCGCAATCCTGCCAGGCAAGGGACTCGTGCCCGAGGTCAGGCGCACCTTTGAAGAGGAACTTCCGGGGATCCCAGGAGAGGAACCGGTCTCCTTGCTCTGGGGGAGGCTCCCGACCGATCAGTTCTTCGGCATCGACCGCGAGGAACGCGCCATCATCCTGAACCAGCATTACCGGGGAGCTCTGCTCGGAGGCCGCCGCGGAGGACTGAACGATGCGCCCACCGTAAAGTCCCTGATCTACCTGCTCCTGCACCAGGTATTCGAGAAGGACTATTCCGGCTCAAGGGAGAAGGACAATCTTCAGCTGTGGCAGAGCATCCTGCTCTCGGCCGCCCGCAGTGAGCTCGACCGCCTGGACCGGGCCGACCAGCAGTAGTTCGCCTTCGCCCACCACCTGACCCCGGAGCCCTCACGTGCCTGACTCCCTGCTGGAGATCCACACCTCGGTCCTCGCTCTGATGCGCGAATCCGGCCCCAGACAACTGGCCAAGTACCTGACTGTGCTGGGCGAGGACATCGACCCAGCAGCCGATCTCAGCGAACAGCAGCTCAGCCACCGCCTGAGCACGGCGCAGACCGGCGAGCCCCTGCTGGAACTCTGGCGACACCTCCTGAAGCGCTGGGACCACATCGACCACCCCAGCTGGGCACCGGATGCCCAGGCCAATACGGCGACGCGGCGAGCGCTCACGTACGACGCCCTCGGCTTTGGTCCCGGGCTGCGCGAGGCCTTCAGCCAGGCGGTTCCGGTCGCTGTCGTACCAGGACCGGTCGTCATCAGCAAGGAGCGGCCGGACGCCGCCTGGTACGACAAGACCACATCGGCCCATGCTTGGTACTGGCCCGCCTACGAAAACTACTTGCTCAAGAACCGGCACTGGCCGGCCGACGCAGTCGCCAGCCTCGACCAGGCCAGTACTCAGGTGGTCTCGCGGCTGGCGGACCCGACGTCACCGGTTCCCTACAAGGCCAAGGGCCTGGTCGTGGGCTATGTCCAATCAGGCAAGACAGCCAACTTCACCGGCGTAGCAGCCAAGGCCTTCGACGCCGGCTACCGGCTTGTCATCGTCCTGGGCGGCACTCTCAACCTCCTCCGCCGCCAGACCCAGCGCAGGCTCGACATGGAGCTTGTGGGTATGGAGAACATCCTGCGCGGCGCGAACCCAGCCGACCCGGCCGCGATGGAGGGAATGGACTACCAGGACGACAAGGCATGGGCCGACGGCCAGTTCCTCAGTCACGGCGCGCAGCCTTCGACGCTCGGCCGCTTCAACATCGAACGGCTCACCACTCGCGACGATGACTACCGCTCGCTCCTCCAGGGCATCACCGCCCTGGAGTTCGACAAGCGGGAACCTGACCTTCCCCTCTACGACCCGCGAAACCTGCACCGGACCGCCGGCCGGCTCATGGTCGTCAAGAAGAACAAGCTCGTCCTCACCAAGCTGGTCAAGGATCTCAAGAAGATCCGCACCGACCTCGGCGAGATCCCGGTTCTCATCATCGATGACGAGTCTGACCAGGCCTCCGTGAATACGTCCGATCCCAAGAAGTGGCGTGACGGCCAGACCGAGAGAACAGCGATCAACGGGCTGATCTCCAAGCTGATCCAGATGCTGCCACGGGCCCAGTACGTCGGCTACACGGCAACGCCCTTCGCCAACGTGTTCGTTGACCCCTCCGATGTGGACGACGTCTTCCCCCGCGACTTCCTCATCTCCCTCCCGCGTCCTGAGGGCTACATGGGCGCGCAGGACTTCCACGACCTCGGGTCCGGCATCCCGGAGGGAAGCCGCACGGTCGGCAACTCCCGCGAATTGGCACACGTCCGGAGCATCGATGCGGACGGTGAGGAATTCGGCTCCCCTGAGGAGGCCACTGCCTACACCGACGGCCGCTACCTCCGTGAAGCCCTCGACATGTACGTGCTGGCCGGCGCGATGAAGCTCTACCGCGAGGCCGCGGGGGCGCCGACCTACCGGCACCACACCATGCTTGTCCACGAGTCAGTGAAGCAGATCGAGCACCGCGAGCTCGCTGAGCGCCTTCGCGGACTGTGGCACGCATCCGGATACTTCGGCGAGCAAGGACACCACCGTCTTCGTTCACTCTTCGACTCCGACATCAAGCCCGTCTCTGCGCTGCACTCCGAAGGCTTCGCGGTTCCGCAGTCCTACGAAGACCTCGCTCCGTTCATCGGGCCAGTGGTGATCCGGGTCGGCGGAGCCGGCCACCCCGTCCTCGTCGTCAATGGCGACCAGGACATCGAGCAGCCCGAACTCGACTTCGATACCCAGTCCGTCTGGAAGATCCTGGTCGGGGGAACGAAACTCTCCCGTGGGTTCACCGTCGAAGGGCTGACCGTCACCTATTACCGCCGCACCACCGCTGCCGCGGACACCATGATGCAGATGGGCCGCTGGTTCGGGTTCCGCCGTGGCTACCGCGACCTCGTCCGGCTCTACATCGGCCGCAGCGAAACACGCGGCACCAAGACGGTGGACCTCTACGAGGGATTTGAAGCCATCTGCCGCGATGAAGAAGCCTTCCGCGCGCAGCTCGCGCTCTACAGCCAGCAGGCCTCTGGCCCTGACGGCATGCCCGGGGCAGCCCTCACCCCGGCCCAGGTGCCGCCGCTGGTGGCTCAGCACATCCCCTGGATCAAGCCTTCTGCTCCGAACAAGATGTTCAATGCGGAACTCGTAGAGATCCGCTCACCGGGACGCTGGGTGGAACCGACCGCCCACCCCTCCCGGGCCGCAGACTTGCGGCGCAGTACGGAGAGCTGGGGGCCGGTCCTGGCGGCGCTCGGCACTGGTGAACGCGTCACCTTCGTTCATCTGCCCCGGGAAGACCAGGGCTCGTACACCCGGTACCCGGCAGAGACCACCGTCATCAGCCATGCCGAGATGCTCCAGGTGATGGGAGGGCTCCGCTGGGACCGGCCTGAGCTCTTCGCCCCCCATCTCAAGTACCTGGCTGACGCCAGTGACGCCGGCTGCGCGGCCGACGACTGGGTGGTGATCGCACCGCAGCTCAGCTCAGCAGGTTCCGTCTCCGCCAGTCTCCTGGGAAGCTGCCCGCTCACGCTGGTCGAACGTGCCCGCAACCCACGCGGTGTCTTCAATCGCATCAGTGGAATGGCGCACCGTCAGTCGGCTGAGCGGATTGCCGGCCTGCTGCCATGCTCTCCGGAAGACCCCTTCGCTGCCCAGTTCACGCGGCCCCGCCGGGGAGCAGTACTGTTCTATCCGGTCATCGAGTCCACGGAAGCAATCCGGGCAGGGCTCCCGTCCGGGGGCATGCTGGACCCGGGCAAGGTGGTGGCGGCTTTCGCCTTCATCCCCCCGGCCGGCCCCGGCCTGGGTGACCGTCGCGGTCCGCTTGTCCGGTTCCGGACGATCGATTCGGGCCAGCCGGATTCGCCAGTCGTCGCCTCTCATTCGTCTTGAGAACACCGGCGGGAGATTCCATTCGCACACGGATGGAAATCGGCTATCCCGCGGTTGAGACCCTCAGGACCAGATCAGCTTCCGCATAGCGCTTGGCTTCGTTGAACATCCTGACGATGTGAAGGACCTCGCGGGACGGGCGTCGTGCCGCACTGTGCAGTACGGCATCGGCAGCAATGGCGAAGCCGACCCCATGACAGTCAGCCACCACATCCGGAATCCTGTGCACCGGAAGGCGCTCGCCGGCCTCAGTGAGCACCAGGTGGGCATCACGGTCCCGCCCGTCCCGGAGGTGCTGGATGGCCTCCTCCAGCCCCGTCCAGACTGGGGGCCGGAAGTCTTCGTCCTGCCGGTCCCCCTCCGGAGGGGGGACCGGCAGGACCACTTCGGCAGTAACCCCTGGAACTGTCGGCCGGCCCGGCCGGGGAACACCCCGCCGCCATGTCCGCCTCCGTACGCGCGACTGTGCCGCGAATGCCCGCCCGCACTGGGCGCAACGAAGCTCTGACTGGTGCTTGCAGCGGTCACACGGGCGCACTGACGCCTGCTGGTGAAGCTCGAAGAGGTCGTCGAGGAGTGGGGAGACGGGGCCGGTGCAGTCAGCCCGAGCAGCTTGGTGAAGGTCTTCCAGAAGCTTGCGGACCGGTACGTGGCGCGCGTTCAGGTAGCCGCTCAGGGCTGGTGGCGAGCACTTCAAGCGCCTCGCATTGATTTCCTGGGTCGCCGGACGAAGCTGCCTGTAGAGCTGGCACAGCGCATCAGCCAGCGCTCTCTGTTCCGTCGTGCTGTCACCCGGGTAGTTCCCGCCGACCTGGCCGAGCCTTGGCACTGTCCCTCCTAGGTCCGCTCCCCGCACTGCTGGCTTCTGAGTGTGGCCTACGAACTGATGCCACAGAAGGATGTTCTCTTCAGACCTTCCCTGGAAGATCCGGCACCCCTAGCGCCCGCCAATGTCCTGGCCCTGTAATGGAACTGTCCACGTGGGTGGTCCGACGCATCCGGCTGCACAGACCGGATGCCGTGCAGCCCGCGTGGACTCTCATCCGACAAGATGAAAGGTGAACATGATGGCTCTGCCCTCCTGGGAGGACGCCAGCCTCGGTTCGAAGAAGCGGGTCGCGCTGTGGCTGGTCAGCGTCGTGGGGGAAGGCAACCTGTTCACCTACGCCAAACTCAGGGACGCCTTCCCGGATACAGCTCAGATCGACCGGCGGCTGCGCGACCTCCGCCCGGACGGCTGGCGGATCGATACGGCGCGCGAGGACCCCTCGCTCGGCATGAGCGAGCGCCGGCTCGTCTCCGTCGGCGATCTGATCTGGGAGGAGGGTGCTGGCCAGACCAAGGTCCAGGACAAGGACAAGCCGAGCAGCACCCGCCGACGGGAGATCCTCTCAAGGGACGGCAACATGTGCCGCAGCTGTGGCATCACTCCCGGGCAGGAGTACGCGAGCTCGTTCGAGACCGTGCAGCTCGACATTGCCCGCCGCAGCGTACTGCGCCCGGACGGCACGACCGCCGTCGAACTCATCACTGAGTGCCGGCGTTGCCGGGTGGGCGGGCCCGACCTTGAGGCCGACGTTGCAGGGATGCTGGCCGCTCTCGCCCGCCTGGGCACCATCGAGCGGAATATGCTGCTGAGCTGGGTGAAGGCCGACCAGCGGGACTTCGGTACGGTCGAGCTCCTCTGGGCCGAGTACCGCACCTTGCCCCAGGAGTCGCGTAGCCGCTTCCGTGAGGCCTTGGAGTCCGGCCGGCAGTAGCGCAGCCCCTGCCGGGCGACCGCCTGCGGGTTACCAGACGTATCCAGTTCAGAGGAGATGAGCAGCAATGAGCCCGGACTTTGGCAAGCCCCCGATGGCGGCGCAGAACCAGGAGCTGGTCGAGAAGCGGCTCAAGGAGGCTGCCAGCGCCGGCGGCATCCGGGAATCGCTGAAGATCGAGTGGCGTGGCCAGCCGCTGAACATCGAGGTCATCGACATGCCCACCGACAGCCTCTACTACAACCCGGGAACGCACAGGATCCGGGCCCAGCGCAGTCACGACCCTGCACTCGACCGCGCGCTTGATGCCAATCCGTGGAGCCCTGAGAGCCAGGACTACCTGCACTTCCTGCTGCAGGCCAAGCCCTCGAAGCCGACGGAGAAGGACCCGGACTTCGAGGAGCTCAAGAAGAGCATCAAGGACTTCGGCCAGAACGATGCCGGCCTGATCACCCGTGACGGCGTCCTGGTCAATGGCAACACCCGCAGGGCGGCCCTCAAGGACCTGGGTGAGCAGAGCATCCGGGTGGGAGTCCTCCCTGGTGACTACACGTGGGCAGACATCAGTGCCGTGGAGTTGTCTCTCCAGCTGCGCAAGGACCACCGGCGCGACTACTCATACATCAACCGGCTCCTCGCGATCGAGGAACAGGTAGCGCTGGGGCGCCCGCTCGCGAGCGTCGCCCATGACTTCCGGACTACTGCTGCGGCTTGTGACCAGGATCTCTGGGTGCTCACCTGCATCAGGGAGATGATCGACCGTAGTTCCGGAGGCGGAATCGGCTTGCGGCTGGTGGATTTCGAAGAGCACCAGGAGAAGCTGAAGGAGCTGCGCCGGCGGTACGCCAAGGAGCTCGCCTCCAACAAGCGGGAGCAGGCCGAGCTGATCAAGGAAGCCCGGCTGGCCGCCATGCTCCTCGGCTTCTCCAAGACGGATGTCCGCCTGATCGAGGACGACTTCCACGACCGGTACCTCGCCCCTCGCCTGCCTGACGACTTGCGTCCGGCCCCGGTGAGTGCAGCACCGGCAGTGACCATCCCGGGCCTTGGACGGTCCGTCCTGGCCACCGCGCCGAAGGTTGCCACCGCCAAGGCTTTCACGGACTCCATCCTCCGCGCGAAGGCGGCGGAGGCGGCCGGCGGCAAGCTGCCGCCCGAGCAGGTCAGCGAAGCGGCCAGGACGTTCAAGACGGTCCAGGACGCCATGGAAAAGGCCCTGGACCCGGCCGGCCGCGATGCCCGGCTCCGCAAGCGCAAGCGAGCTGCACCTGACCGTCTGGATGACGCCAGCCAGGACATCGAGCAGTGCATCACTGACCTGGTCCTGTCGCGTGGTTCCCGGAGCCTGGACGAGGAGTCGTTCGACGAGGCTCTGCTGAAGCTGCGCGGCAGCCTTGCCAAGCTCGCGAGGGAGTCCCAGCGCAGTGTGACCGAGGCGGGAGACGGGGTCACCTGGCTGCTGGGTGCGGTTGGGCTGGAGAACTAGTGGAACAGACTGCAGAACCGTCACTGCGGATCGGCTTTGACGTCACCCGGACCAAGGCCGTGCTGAGGGCAGGGGAAGGCTTCAACTCGGCTCTGACGCGGCTGACGGCCCGCTTTGGCGGCGGCATGCGCGGGTCCCTCGTGGCAGAGATCACCCTCGACGACTTCCTCGCGAGCATTGAGGAGCTCGGCAGCTGGCCTGCCCCGGAGGGCGTCGTATGGGAAGACGACCTGGCGGAGCTGGTCGGCGGCACGCTGGACGACGCCGATACAGCCCAAAGGCATCTCTCCGGCGATGCCAGTGCCGGTCCGGCAGTCACTCCCGACGACGTTCCGCATCTCCTCGGAGAGGACTGGCAAGGGCCCCTCACCGGCTTCCAGCGCCGCGACATCTCCCAGCTTCTCTCGCTCCGGCACGGTGCGAACTTCAGCGTGCCTGGCGCGGGCAAGACCCGGGTTGCCTTGTCCGTCTACGCTGCCCTGCGCGCTCGCGGAGAAGTCCGCCGCCTTCTGGTGGTCAGCCCGAAGTCAGCCTATGAGGCCTGGCAGTTCGAATCCGAGACGTGCTTCAACACGCCGCTGCGGACCGCGGTGCTCTCCGGCACCCCGGATCCTGGGACTGAACTCCTCATCGTCAATTACGAGCGTCTCGACCGGTCGCTGGGCGCCCTGGCCAGCTGGCTCAAGGCCGCCCCGGCCATGCTCATCCTCGATGAAGCCCACCGGATGAAGCTCGGCTCGCAAGGGATCTACGGCGCCGCCTGCATGGCTCTCGGGCCCCTCAGCCGGCGCCGCTTGATCCTCACCGGGACCCCGGCCCCCAACGGCGCCAGAGACCTTGAAAACCTCCTTTCGTTCGTCTGGCCGGGACACGGCCGCCGTATCGTCAGCCAAGCCGTGGCCGGCGGTGACCTGGCCTATGCGAGCAGCGTGCTCCGCCCGCTGTACACCCGGACGACGAAGCACGAACTCGGGCTTCCGCCGGCAGTGACGAAGATCCGCTACGTTGACATGCCCAGCCTGCACCGGGAGGTGTATGACGCACTGGCCGGGAGGTACTCGGCTCGCGCCGAAGCGTCCCGCTCCGATTTCGACGCCCTCGGCAAGTCCATGCTCAGGATGCTCATGGCCGCCACCAGCCCGGCCTTGCTCACACAAGGCACGAGTCCATACGAGCCCTTGGCCTACCGCCTGGAAGCGCTGGAGATCCCAGCCGGAGAGTCACTCCATGATCTGATGCGGGACCTCCCCTCATACGAGTCCTCTCCCAAATACGAAGAGGTGCTCCGGATCGTCGCGGCCAACGCAGCCGCAGGTCGCAAAACCCTGGTGTGGGCGAGTTTTGTCCGGAGCCTGACCACCCTGGAATTGATGCTCAAGGACTTCCTGCCAGCCGTGGTCCACGGTGGGACACCTGACCGGGAGGAGCAGATCCGGCAGTTCAGGGAGGACCCGGACTGCGCTGTGCTGATCTCCAACCCGGCTACTCTCGGCGAAGGGATCAGTCTTCACCAGGTATGCCACGACGCCGTCTACGTCGACCGCGACTTCCAGGCCGGACGGTTCCTCCAGAGCCTTGACCGGATTCACCGCCTCGGCCTGGCGCCCGGCACCGAAACCCGCGTGACGGTGCTCGCCTGCCGGGACACCGTGGACGAGGTCGTAGCAAAGCGGCTGGAACTGAAGCTCGACTTCATGGGCCGGATCCTCGACGATCCCGCAGTCCAGCAGCTCGCCGACCTCCAGGAAGAACCTTCGTCTGTGGCCGGAATGGACTCGTCCGATGTCCGCGCCTTCCTGGAGCACCTTGATGCCGCAGCTGCCAGGTGACGGCACGCTGAAGGCGGCCCTGCGCTGGCTTCAGGCCATGCGCACGGAAGACGTGCCCCGCATACGGGCGCTCTTCACGCATCACGATGCCTATGCAGACCTGACCCCTGACCAGTACGCGCACGGCCTCCTATGGCTGCACCACCTTGGGCTGGCTGCCTTGCCGCGGCAGTCGGCCCCCGCCTCGCCACTTGAGGACCGTGCACTCGGCATGCTGCTGCTCTCCAGATCGCTGGAGGCGGCTGGCCCGGGTTGGGAGTACACGACCTCGTCCGCTGGCGAGGAAGGGGACCTCCCGGCAGCAGCCGGGCCCTTGGCGAAGGCCCTTGGCCTGAGCCACGGCGACGCAGCCGCTGCGGTGACCCAGGCCAGACTGGCCGAACGGGCACGCGTGGGAGCAGCGGGCGAGGCGGCCCTGGTCGAGCTCCTCGGCCGGCACGTGGACGCCGAGGTGACACACGTATCGGCACTTTCAGACCGATTCGGCTACGACATCGCGGTAGCCGGGCCCGGAGGGCACGCAGCGCACATCGAAGTAAAGACCACCACGAAGCCCACGGAGAACCTGCACTTCCTGTCCAGGCACGAGTACGAGACGATGCGGGGAGACCCGGCCTGGGTCCTGGCCATGATCCGGCTTGACCGGAATGACCGGGTCGTCTCGGTGAGCACAGTGCGCCGCGCCTGGGTTGCCGGAGCCATGCCCGCTGACCAGCCTGCTGGCGAAGCTCTCTGGGAGTCTGCCAGGCTGATGATCCCTCCCAGCGCCGTCGAGCCAGGGCTTCCTGCGGTCGGTTCCTGGCTCAAGCCGGGGCACACCGGGAGCCTTCTCGCCGGCCAGCAGCATCAGGAAGTGCCCTGGTAGACGTCCCCTGGGCTGGGCCAGGCCGGGAGGCTGCCACACTTGGATGAGCTGCCTGGGCTCTCATTGTCGGATCAGGCTGGCAGAATCAGCTCTGAGACCTATCCCAGGCACACCGAGCAGGGCCGACCCTCCGGGCAGCCACTTGGAACCGTGTGCCACAGCCAGGAGGATGCCCGATGACCACCAGCGACAAGACGCTGTTCTCGATCGAGATCTGCGCCGGCGCTGGAGGGCAAGCCGTAGGCCTGCACAAGGCTGGCTTCAAGCACCTGGCCCTCGTGGAGATCGACAAGCACGCCGCGGGTGCTCTGCGGAAGAACGTGGACGAGCGCGACGAGTGGTCCTGGGAGAAGAAGCGCGGCAACGTCGTCCACTCCGATGATGTCAGGAACTTCTCCAGGGAAGAGCACCTTCCGGATCTGGAACCAGGAGCACTGGACCTCCTGGCTGGCGGTGTCCCCTGCCCGCCGTTCTCAGTGGCAGGAAAGCAGCTCGGCCAGGATGATGAGCGTGACCTCTTCCCTGAAATGCTGAGGCTGGTCGGGGAGTTCATGCCCAAGGCCGTAATGATTGAGAACGTGCGCGGCCTGCTCCAGCCGAAGTTCGCCGACTATCGCAAGGACATCCAGCACCAGCTGGAGGACCTCGGGTACTCGCTCGTCCACTGGGATATCGTCGAAGCCGCCACCCTTGGAGTGCCGCAGCTCCGGCCGCGGGCAATCCTGGTCGCGATCCATGAAGATTACCAGAATGGTGAATTCAAGTGGCCCGGCCAGGAAAGCACCCTGACTAAAACCGTCTTCCAGGCCCTCGACGCCAGCATGAAACGCCGCTACGACGCAGCAAAGGGACTCTATCCAGCGAAGTCCGACCGCCTGGACGCAGCGCTTAAGAACTGGCGCGCCAAGGCCTCCGCGGGCGGCGTCGCGCCAACCCTCGTCGGCGGGTCTAAGAAGCACGGCGGAGCCGATCTCGGCCCGAGCAGGGCAAAGGCCGCGTGGAAGCTGCTCGGCGTGGATGGCCTGGGCGTGGCAAACGACGAAGGCGACGGGATCGTCGTAGAGCGCGACCTCCTCGACCCGAACGGCCCCAAGCTCACGGTAAGGCAAGCCGCGATCATCCAGGGATTTCCGGAGGACTGGCACTTCGAGGGCGGGAAGACTGCACGCTACCGTCAGGTGGGCAATGCATTTCCCCCTCCCGTCGCGCAGGCGTTCGGAGAGGAAATCAGGGATATGATCTGGCGCGCTCAGGCCGCCCAGGATGAATTGAAGAACCAGCCGCTTGCACCCCGTGGTTCAGGACGGCTCCCGGCCAGTACCCGTGCTGCCTCGCCGTCGCTCGACCAGGCTGGCGATCTGGAGTGCACAGCCATCGGGTGATTCGTGTTCCCAGAACCTGAGCACCGCCCAGCCCTCCGCCTCCAGCCTGGTGTCGGTGTCGCGGTCGCGCGCGACGTTGCGCGTCACCTTCTCCGACCAGTAGCCCTGGTTGGTCTTCGGAGAAACGTAGTGCTCCGGGCACCCGTGCCAATAGCAGCCGTCGACGAACACGGCCACTTTCGCAGGGCGGAAGACCAGGTCAGCCGTCCTGCGAAGGTCCGCCAGCGGCCTGGCTGCCACCCGGTAGCGGAGCCCCCGCGCATGGACCAGCTGGCGGATCCGGATCTCCGGTTTGGTGTCCCGGCTACGGATCGCCTGCATGTTCCGCCGGATCGCGGCCGATGATGCCCAGGATCCCTCCGGTGGGACCCAGCTTCCCGACATCGTTCCCTCACCACGCTCAGGTCTCGCTGACACCCAATCCCAACCAATCCAGCCTATTGCTCTGGGCACTTCGCACAAACAATGCCCCGGCTGCCCGCACTCACTATTGCCGCTCCAGCCGCCACCACTGCCCCGGGCTGTCCTCGTCCTCCCATTGGCGGACGGGGGTGCCCGGGGTGGTGGCGGGGGCGACGGCTTCGAGGGCCTTGCCGCTGACGAAGCTCGTGAGGGTGAAGGTGCCGGGGGATTCGACGTGCTGTTCGAGGAGCCATTCCTGGGCGCCGAAGGCGTTGGCGGACCACTGCTGGACGAGGGTGCCGTTCTCGGTGGAGGCGCCCGTGACGTCGAGGCGCTTGCCGCTGGCGGCGTTCTCGAAGTGGTAGAGGGCTCCGCCGGGGTGGACGGCGGTCAGCTTCCAGAGTTGGGCCGGGGTGCCGTCGTCCTGTCCGAGCTGGGCCTTGGCGCCGCTGCGGTTGCTGCCGCCGGCGATCTCCAGCAGGAGGCCGCCGGCGACGTTGCGTACCCGGTACAGGCCGTCCTTGATGATCATGCCAGGACCACTCCCCATCCAGTCGGTGCTGTTCCTCGCTGCGGGCAAGTCTTTCACCGGGCTCGGACAGTCCACTCCTCGTGGCCGAAGGCGGCCGCCAGGACGGCGGCCGTGGCGGCCACCTGGGCGAGGGCGGAGACGCCGGTGCCCAGCGGGACGGTGAGGACGAGCGCGGCGGCGGCGACCAGGCGGGGCAGCAGCGGGGTGAGGCCGAAGGTGCGGCGGACGGCGGCGTTGGCGGCCAGGAAGAGGGCGACGCCGGCGGCGAGTGCGGCGGCCTGGGCCGAGGTGACGGGATCGCCCGGGTGGGCGACCGCCGACTTGACGCCCGCGGCGAAGAGCAGGACGCCGAGCAGCAGTCCGTAGTGGCCCAGGTTGTAGACGCTGACCGCGAGTTGGTTGCGCCGGGCGTCGCTGAGCCCGGCCATGTGGTGCTCGGCCCGGGTGTCGTCGTCGTGGCCGAAGTAGGCCCACCAGAGGCCGACGCAGACGGCGAGGGTGAGCAGGGCGGTGGCGATCAGCGGGGCGGACAGTTCGGCGTCGCCCGCACCGACGCCGATGGCGATGACGGACTCGCCGAACGCGATGATCACGATCAGGCCATGGCGCTCGACGAAGTGGTCGGCGCGGAGCTGGAACCGGGGCAGGTCGACCAGCCGGGGGATCGCGAACTGGAGCGCGAAGGCCGCCAGCCAGAAGGCCAGTTGGGCGTTGCCGGAGAGGTAGCCGCCGGTGACCACGAGACCGGTGTTGACCAGGTTGAGGCCGCCCATCCGCAGGACCGAGGCGACCGCCACACCGGCGGCCGCGAACATGCCGGTGTGGACGGCGACGATCACCAGGTAGGCCCAGCCGAAGGCGGCCCCGCTGCCCTCGAAGGCGTGCGGTACGGCCAGCGACACCACCAGGAAGGCGGCCATCCCGAGCAGCAGGGTGCCCCGGCGTCCGTGGGTGGAGGGCGGCATGGCGTTGGTCAGCCAGATGAAGGCGTCGTACATCCACCAGATCACCGCCAGCATCACCAGCACCTGCACCATCCCGCCGACGGTGAGGTGGTGGGCCAGGCTGCCGGTGAGCTGGGTGATGGTGAAGACGAAGACCAGGTCGAAGAAGAGCTCCAACGCGCTGACACGCAGGGCTGGTTCGGCGACGACGCCGGACCCGGCGGCCGGGGCGGCGGCCGGACCCGAGTCGCGGCCCGAGTCGGGCGTCGGGGCGGGGATCGAGGCGGGGGCAGGGCCCGAGTCGGGGATCGGGACGGGCGCCGAGGCGGCGGTGGGCGCTGTGGAGCCTGCGGGAATCGTGGGGCCCGTGGGGCCTGCGGGCTCGGGGATGAGAGCGGTCACGGCGCGAGTATGGATCTTTTGGGGTACGGAAGTTGGCGCTTTCGGTCACACTCAGCCATCAGCGAACGGATAGGCCCGCTGGTCCCGAAGGGCGGAACCCGCCCCGGCCCGCACCCGCCCGCCCCGGCGTCAGCGCACCCGGACGGCACGCATCCGGACGGCGACGCACCCGGACGTCAGCAGGCACGGGCATCGGCTCGCACGGGCGCCGCCCCAAGCCGGCGGCGACCCATACCGGTGGCGCCCCGAGCCGGCGGCGACCCGAGCCGGTGGCACGCCGTCCCCGTGGCGCCGCGCCGGCCGTCAGGTGCCGACCAGGCCCAGCATCCCCCAGACGCAGACCGTCCCCGCGACCACGGTCAGCGGGACGACGATCAGCCCGAGCCGGCTGAACACCTTCAGCTCCACCGGCTCGGGCAGCAGCCCCCGCCACAACAGGGTCGCCAGCGAGCCGACGTAGGTGAGGTTCGGGCCGAGGTTGACGCCGACCAGCACGGCCAGCACCGGGCCGGTCCCGCCGGCCGCGGCGAGCGGGAGAAGGGCGAGGGTGGCGGGCAGGTTGTTGATCAGGTTGGCGAGGACGGCGGCGATGCCGGCCACGGCCAGCAGTTCGGGCAGGCTGTCGCCGCCGGGCAGCAGGTGGTCCAGGGCGTCGCCGAGTCCGTTGTCGACCACCGCCTTGACCACCACGCCGAGGGCGAGCACGAAGAGGCAGAAGAAGACGCCCGCCGCGCCGGCCAGCTCCCGGACGGTGGCGTCCCCGCGCCGCAGGGCGCGGGTGCCCAGCACCAGGACGCCGCCGAGCGCCGCCCAGGCCGGGTTGACCCCGGCCAGCGAGGTCACCGCGAAGCCCAGCAGGGTGAGGCCCAGGACCACCAGGGTGAACAGCGGGACGGCCACCGGGCCTCGCGGCGGCGGCAGCGGCGCTCCGGCGGCGAGATCGGCCCGGAAGAAGCGCCGGAAGACCACGAACTCGATGCCGATCACCACCACCCAGGCGGGCGCCATCAGCACCGCGAACCGGGTGAAGGTCAGCCCGCTGGCGGTGAACGCCAGCAGGTTGGTCAGGTTGGAGACGGGCAGCAGCAGCGAGGCCGAGTTGGCCAGGTGCGCGCAGGCGTAGGCGTGCGGGCGGGCGCGGGCGCCCAGCCGGGCCGCGGTGGCCAGCACCACGGGGGTGAGCAGGACCACCGTCGCGTCCAGGCTGAGGACCGCGGTGACCAGGGCGGCGACGCCGAAGACGCCGCCGAGCAGCCGACCGGGCCGGCCGTGGCAGACCTTGGCGACCAGCTGTCCGGCGCTCTCGAAGAGCCCTTCGTCGGCGCAGAGCTTGGCCAGTACCAGGATGGCGGCCAGGAAGCCCACCACGGGCAGCAGCTCGCGGGTCTGCGCCCAGGCGTCGGCGGGACCGACCGCGCCGACCGCCAGCAGCAGCCCGGCGGCGGGGACGGCGGCAGCCGCCTCCGGCCAGCCGCGGGGCCGGACCACGGCGAAGGCCAGCACCACGATCAGCAGGACGACGGAGAGGGCTTCGGCGGCGGCGGTGCTCATCGGCCGATCATGGCACGCCCGGCGGCGGGCGCGTCCGGGGGCGGGGTTATGGTCGGAGTGAAAGGTGCCGCGGAGGCAGGACCGTGGCCCCGGCTCTGGAGTGGATGATGGCGAAGATCCCCACCGCGCTCGTCGCGGCGACCGGTCTGGTCGGCGGCTACGGCGTGGCCCGCTGGAGCGGCCGGCGTGAGCTGGGCGGGGCCGTCCTGGCGGTGGCCGGCGCGACCGCCGCCGTGGGGTGGCACCGGCAGGCCGGCCCGGTCGCCGCGGCGGCGCTGACCGGTCTCTACGTGACGGCGTTCGGCGGTTCGCACCCGCTCGCGAAGAAGATCGGTGCCTGGCCGGCCGTGTTCACCGTCACCGGCGTGGTGGCCGCGACCTCGGCCGTGGTGACGGCCCGCCAGGGCTGAGCCGCCCCGGCGGGTGCCGCCGGTGAACGTCTGCGGGGGGCAGCAGCGGTGGACACCGCCGGTGCTCCGGGCTCCGCCGGTGGACGCGGCCGACCGGTCAGGCGCCGGGCTCGACGGCGGCGCCGAACCTGGCCTCGAAGGCCGCCCGGTTGGCGGAGACCCGGGTGCGGTCCCAGACCGCGAACACCACCCGGTCGAAGGCCCCGCCGTACTCGGCCAGCCCCGCCTCGAAGGCCTCGGCCACCTGGGCCGGGTCGTTGCGGAACACCCCGCAGCCCCAGGCGCCGAGCACCAGCTCCCGTACCCCGTGCCGGGCCGCCACCGCGAGCACCCGCAGGGCCCGCTCAGCCAGCACCTCGCGGACGTCCACGCCGGCCGAACGCAGCTCCAGCTGGCCCGCGTTGGGTGCCGGCGAGGTCAGGAAGTCGACCTCGTACGGCTGCGCGAGCAGCGCGCCATCGTCGCCCCGGAGCACCGGCACGGCGGGCGACCAGATCACCCGGTGGCTGTAGCGGAGGTCGTCCGAGGCGCGGTGCGCCTGGTAGTAGTCGGGCGCCTCCAGCAGGCAGGTGTAGAGCAGGGCGCTGCGGCAGACGTCCTCCTCCTGGGCCTTGGCGCCCCGCAGGTAGCCGCCGCCCGGGTTGCGCGCGGAGGCGAAGTTGAGCACCCCGACCCGTCCGCCGCCCGCGGTGACCAGCCGGCGGGCGGCCTGCATGCTGCCCTCCGCCGTCACCTCGACGGCCTTGGCGCCGCCCCCCGGCCTGCTCCGGGCCACCAGCGCGGCCAGTGCCTCCGGGGTGTACGAGACGGTGCCGGCCCGGGCGGCGGCCAGCCGCCCGGCCAGCTCCACCAGCTCGCCCCCCGGCGCGCGGTAGCTCCCCCGGGCGACGATCTGCTCGTTCACCGCGGCCACTTCGTGCAGTCTGCTGCTCATGCCGGGAACGGTATGCGAGCGGGCCGGTCGGGCGCCACCGGTTATTCTCACTCCAAGAACAACATCCGGGACGGGCCGGCCCGCTGGGAACGGCGACGGGCCCGCCCCACCGAAGTGGAACGGGCCCGGAGCCTTGCTACTGAGTGGTCCTACCGACCCGGCGTGCGTCAGTTCTTCCAACGCGGCTTGCGGTCGCCGCCGTTGAAGCTGCCGCCGCGGTCGTCACGGTTGAAGCCGCCGGAGCGGCCGCCGCGGTCGTCGCGGTTGAAGCCGCCGCCGGTGCCCTGCGGGCGGCCACCGGAGCGGTGGTCGTCGCGACGGGAGAACGGACGGCTGCTGCTGCCGCGCTCGTCACGGTCGCCGAACGGACGGGCCGGGCGGTCGCCGAAGGAGCGGGCCGGACGGTCGTCACGGTTGAAGCCACCGGAGCGGGCCGGACGGTCGTCGCGGTTGAAGCCCGAGCCGCCGCCACGGTTGTCACGGTCGCCGAAGGAGCGGGCCGGACGGTCGTCACGGTTGAAGCCACCGGAACGGCCGCCGCGGTCGTCGCGGTTGAAGCCCGAGCCACCGCCACGGTTGTCACGGTCGCCGAACGAACGGCCGCCGCGGTCGTCACGGTTGAAGCCGCCCGAGCGGCCGCCGCGGTCGTCACGGTTGAAGCCCGAGCCACCGCCACGGTTGTCACGGTCGCCGAAGGAGCGGGCCGGACGGTCGTCACGGTTGAAGCCGCCGGAACGGGCCGGACGGTCGTCGCGGTTGAAGCCGCCCGAGCGGCCGCCGCGGTCGTCACGGTCGCGGTTGAAGCCGCCGGAACGGCCGCCGCGGTCGTCACGGTCACGGTTGAAGCTGCCCGAGCCACGGCTGTCGCGGCTGTCGCGGCTGTCGCGGTCGCCGTAGGAGGGGCGCTCGGTGCGGGCCTCGCGGTAGGCGGGGACGCGCTCCTCCTCGACCGCCGCCGGGGCGACGGTCTCGGTGCCGGCCTCGGCCGTGGCGTCCTCGGTGACGGCGGCCGGGGCCTCGTCCTCGATGCCCAGCTCGGCCCGCTCGCGCGCCGCGCGGGCGGCCAGGCGGTCGGCCTCCTCGCGCAGCTCGGTGGCGCGGCGCTGCGCGCGCTCCAGCTGGCGGGTCATGTCGGCGAGCTCGCGCTCGGCGGCACCGGCGATGCCGGCCGCGCTCTCGGCCTGGACCTCGACCAGCGAGCGGGCGCCGGTGATCCGGGCCACCTCGGCGTCGAAGGCGTGGTCGAGGATGTGGCGGCTGGCGTCGACGCCGGCGTCCTCCATCAGGCGGAACACGCCGCGGCGCTGGTGCGGCAGCACCAGGGTGACGACGGCGCCGGAGCGGCCGGCGCGGGCGGTGCGGCCCGAGCGGTGCAGGTAGTCCTTGTGGTCGCCGGCCGGGTCGACGTTGAGCACCAGGTCGATGTCGTCCACGTGGATGCCACGGGCGGCGACGTCGGTGGCGACGACGACGTTGAGGTAACCGTCCTTGAAGTCACCGAGCACCCGGGTACGGGCGCCCTGGGTCATCCCGCCGTGCAGCGCGTCGGCCTTCACGCCGGCCTCGATCAGCTGCTCGGCGACGCGGTCGGCGCCCATCTGGGTGCGGACGAAGATGATCGTCCGGCCCTTGCGGGCGGCGATGGCGTTGGTGATCGGCGCCTTGTCCTTGGGCTTCACCACGAGGATGTGGTGGCTCATGGTGGTGACCGCGCCCTGGGCCGCGTCGACCTCGTGGGTGACCGGGTTCTTCAGGTAGCGCTTGACCAGGCTGTCGATCTCGTTCTCGAGCGTCGCCGAGAAGAGCAGGCTCTGGCCGCCGGACGGCACCTTGTCGAGGATCTCGGTGACCTCGGGCAGGAAGCCCATGTCGGCCATCTGGTCGGCCTCGTCCAGGACGGTGACCATGACCTCGTCGAGCTTGGCGGTGTTGCGGTTGATCAGGTCGCGCAGGCGGCCGGGGGTGGCGACGAGGACGTCGACGCCGCGCTCCAGCGCGTAGATCTGGTTGGACATCGAGGTGCCGCCGCAGACGACCTTGAGCTTGAGGCCGAGCACCGAGCCGAAGGGCTCCAGGGCGTCGGCCACCTGCATGGCCAGCTCGCGGGTCGGGACCAGGATCAGGCCGCGCGGGTGCTTCGGCTTGGTGCGGCCCTCGGCGCCGGCGATGCGGGTGAGCAGCGGGAGGCCGAAGCTCAGGGTCTTGCCGGAGCCGGTGCGGCCACGGCCCAGCACGTCCTTGCCGGCCAGCGCGTCCGGGATGGTCGCGGCCTGGATCGGGAACGGGGTGGTGACGCCGCGCTTGGCCAGGGCCCGCACCACGTCGTCGTGCAGACCGAGGTCGGCGAAGGTGACGGTGGGCTCGGCGGGCTCGACGTCGTCGGCCTCGTCGGTGTCGACGCCCTCGACGGCGTCGATCTCGTCGGTGAAGTCGTCGAGACCGGCCAGCTCGGTGAGCTCGGTCTCGGAGGTGGGAACATCGGCGGCGGACTCGTTCGCGGGCATGGCGAAGCGGGCGTCGTCAACGAGAGACATGCAAAACCTTCCGGAAGTGGCACGCGCCTAAGTCCGGGGTTCTGGTCTCAACCGCCTCTATGCGGTCAGCCACGGATCGCCGGAACGCGCCAAGGGCGCCAGATGGGAATAGGGCGCCAAGCAAATGGTTCAAAGTAACGATCTACTACCATAGACGAACCTCGGGATCATAGGCAAATGCCCTGGCCAGGCCGCTAATGGCCGCTCGTTGCCTGGGTCGGCGCCGACGATCCGGAGTTACTGGGCGAGGGCTGCGGGGCGGACGTGGCCGACGGGGCCGTCGTGGTGTGGTCCGGCGCGGGTGACGGCTGGGGCGGGGCGGTGGGGCTGGCCGCCGGGCTTCCCGCACCGCCGCCCGTGGCACCGGAGCCGCCCGGGCCGCCGCCCGCCGTGGGCGCCGGGGAGAGGGCGCCACCGGCCCCGGGGCTCGCCGCCGGGCCCGTCCGCTCCGGCTCGGCCCCGCTCCCGGGCACCACGACCACGCCCGCCGGCGCCGCACCCGGCACCGCCGGCAAGGGCTCGCCCGGTACGGACGCGGCGGGCGACATCGCCCCGTCCGCCTGCACCGCCGTCGGACGCTCGGTCCGCCCCGGGCCGGCGTGGCCCCCGCCCGCCGCGCCGCCCGCCGCACCGCTCCGTCCCGCCGTACCGGCCGAACCGACCGGCAGCGACCCGCCCTTCTGGTCCGAGCTGGGGCCGACCGACATGCAGCCGGTCAGCCCCAGGCCCGCCACCGCCAGCGCGGCCGCCGCACGGACCGCGCCCGCCCGCAGCCGGCGGGCCCGGGGGGCCGTCACCCGCACCGCCGACGCCCTGGGCACGCGACCCGGCCGGACCGCACCCGCCTCCATCGCACGAACCGCCTGGACCGAACGCACCGAACGCACCGCAGTCACCGAGTTCCCTCTCCTGCCGCCCCACCGCGGCCGCCCGCTGCGCACGGCCGTTTCCGGTGCCCAACGCGCTCCGGCCGACGGGGACACGGGCGCCCGGCCACCAACGCCGCGCCGGCCATCCGCTCGGCGCAACCCGGCGCACCCTCCGGCGCGCCCGCCGGCCCGCCCGCGCCCCTCCGCCCGGGCCTCAGCCCCAGAGGGCGTGCGCCAGCCCCGTGCCCGCGTACACCGCGGCCAGCCCGGCCGCGATGCTGCCCGCGACATTCGCCAGCGCGTACCGCCGGACCCCGCCCTCGGCCAGCCGCAGGGTCTCGTACGAGAAGGTCGAGTACGTGGTCAGCGCCCCGCACAGCCCGGTGCCGAGCAGCAGTTGCAGCCGTGAGGACGCCGCCCCGGCCGCGACCGCGCCGGTCAGCAGTCCGAGCACCAGGCAGCCGGCCACGTTGACCACGAAGGTGCCCCACGGGAAGACCGAGTCGTGCCGCGCCTGGACGGCCCGGTCGGTCAGGTACCGCAGCGGCGCGCCGACCACCGCCCCCGCCACCACCAGCAGCCAGTTCATCCGCGCTCCCCCTCGGCATCGGCCCCCGGCCCGCCGGCCCCCGGCGGCCGGGGGAGGAGCACCTCGCAGCGCTCCAGTGTGACCAGCCCCTCCGGGGCCAGCTCGTCCAGCTCCGGCAGGAAGGCCCGCACCCGCTCCTCGGTGTCGACGATCACCACCGCCACCGGCAGGTCCTCCCCGAGCGACAGCAGCCGGGAGGTGTGGATCAGCGACGAGGCCCCGAACCCCTCGACGCCCCGGAACACGCTCGCCCCGGCCAGGCCGGCCGCGTGCGCCCGGTGGACGACCTCGCTGTACAGCGGCCGGTGGTGCCAGGTGTCGTACTCGCCGACGACCACGGTCAGCCGCAGGGCCGCACCCACCAGCCGGCTCACCGCGCGCCCCCGCCCGCCGGGCCGGACCGGCCGCGGGCCGGGCGGCGGATCAGCCACCGGGTGAGGCCGGCGGCCACCGCGACCGCGCCGAGCGCGGCCAGCAGCGTCAGCCCCAGGTAGGCCACCGCCGGGCCGGGCCGGCCCTCGTCGAACAGCCGGTGGACGTCCACCGCGTACGTCGAGAAGGTGGTGAACCCGCCCAGCACCCCCGTGCCGAAGAACGGGCGGACCAGCGGATGCACCGGCCGGCCCTCGGTCACCGCCACCAGGAAGACCCCGATCACCGCGCAGCCGGCCACGTTCACCAGCAGCGTCGTCCACGGGAACTGCTCCGCCCCGCCGGTCGGCCACCACAGCCCCGCCCCGTAGCGCGCCGAGGCCCCGAGCGCGCCGCCCGCCGCGACCACCCCCACCGCCGGCCACTGCCCGCGCAGCACCGGTGGCCGGCGCACCGCGCCGTCACCGCTCCCGCTCCTGCTCCCGGCCTTCGGCCGCAAGGTCCGCTCCGAACTCATGACCCCATGAAACACCTGGGCCGATGACCTGGCACCGCGTCACCCCAGAGCCGACAATGAACCGTGGAGATGACCCGGGAAGACTTCGAGCTGCTCGTGAGCGACGCCCTCGACCAGATCCCCCCGAAGCTCGCGGCCATGATGGACAACGTCGCCGTCTTCGTCGAGGACGAACCCGACCCGACCGCCCCGGACCTCCTCGGCCTCTACGAGGGCACGCCCCTGACCGAACGCGGCGAGTGGTACGCCGGCGTCCTGCCGGACCGGATCATCGTCTACCGCGGCCCGACCCTGCGGCAGTGCGACAGCCGCGAGGACGTGGTGGCCGAGGTCCGCACCACGGTGATCCACGAGGTCGCCCACCACTTCGGCTTCGACGACCACGAGCTGGACGAGCTCGGCTGGTCCTGAGCCGGACCGGACGCCCCGGCCGCCGGCCGGTCCCCGGCGGCCGGGAAGCCCCCCGGAACCCGCGCCACGCCTGACCGGACGAAACCGTTTTGGCGATCCGCCCGGCATCCCATATGCTTCTCGACGTCCCCGAACGCTGGAAACTTCAGAACCGGACAGGCCGCAAGCCCTCATCGTCTAGTGGCCCAGGACGCCGCCCTTTCAAGGCGGTAGCACGGGTTCGAATCCCGTTGGGGGCACGTAGTAACGTAGTAAAGTCGGCATCGCGAGAAGCCGAGGCGGATGAGATCCGCACGAGGTCCTGTGGAGCAGTTGGTTAGCTCGCCACCCTGTCAAGGTGGAGGTCGCGGGTTCAAGTCCCGTCAGGATCGCTCGTCCCGCAAGGGACGGTGCAGTACGGCCAGGTAGCTCAGTTGGTACGAGCGTCCGCCTGAAAAGCGGAAGGTCGCCGGTTCGACCCCGGCCCTGGCCACAGCTGCTGAACAGCACAAAGGCCCCCGGTGAGTGATCTCACCGGGGGCCTTTTGCTGTCAGCTACGCCAACGGTTACGCCAACGGCTCAGGAGAGCCGGTCGCTGAGCGAGCCCAGGGCCTTTCGCTGCTCGTCCAGCGAGGCGTGGGCGTAGACCTTCATCGTGACCCCGATGTCGCTGTGACCGGCGATCTGCCGGACGATGTGGGGCGGCACGCCAAGATCGAGCAGCAGAGTCACGCAGGTGTGTCGGAGATCATGGAACCGGAGCGTGAGGCCAAGCCGGTCCCGGAGCGGGTACCAGCTTCGCCGGAGGTTGTCCGGCTCGATGGCCGTGCCGACTCGACTCGTGAACACGAGACCGGTGTCCTTCCAGCGATCGCCGGCCGCCACCCGTTCCTGTGCTTGCGCTTCGCGGTGTCCCTGAAGGGCGGTCACCACCACCGGCGGCAGTGGCAGTGTCCGAAGGGAGGACAGTGTCTTGGTCGGCCCGAGCTGCAAGGCCCCGTCCACGCGCTGAAGGTTGCTCGACACGATCAGCGAGCCGCGCTCCAAGTCGATAGCAGACCAGTGCAGCCCGAGCAGCTCACCGCGTCGCAACCCCATCGCCAGGGCGAGGACGTACAGCGCGTGGAGGCGGTCCGTGCTGGCGGCTTTGAGCAGAAGCCGGGCCTGGGGCACGCTGAGACCCTTCCCTGTGCTGTAGTCGGGCGTTGGTACCTGCACCAGCTTCGCGACGTTCCGCAGGATCAGTTCCTCCCTTACCGCGCTTTCGAGCGCGTTCCGCAGGACGGCGTGAATCGACTGGACCATGCGGCGCGAGAGCCGGGTTTCGCAGCACTCGCCAACCGCACAGCACCTCGGGTGCAGGCGGGTTGCGTCCCACCCGTTCTTGCAGCACTGGCATGCGGCGGCCACCCGGGCCAGCCAAGTGCGGACATCGGCCGCTCGAAGAGTTCGGATCTTCTTCGTGCCCAGTCCGGGGATGAGGTGGACCCGAACCACACTCTCGTAGCCCTGGTGTGTCTTCGGTCGGCGGTTGACCCTGACCACCGTGGCAAGCCAGTACGTCAGGTACTCCGACAGCCTGACGTTCGTGTCCGGAGTGGGAATCCCCTGGTTGTCCTGCGCCTGGAGCGCGGTGATCTTCTCGTGCACCTCCTCGCGCGTCTTGCCGTAGACGGACAAGCGCTTGGGTACTCCGGCAGTCGTGGTCACATAGACCCGACCGTGATACAGGCCATCCTTGCGGCGAGTGATGCTGCCTTCGCCATTGGCACGCTTGGACATCAGTGGTTCTCCTCGATTCGCTGGCGCATGTAGGCGGCCACGTCGGCGGGATCGAATCGCCGGCAGCGGCCGATGGTGAAGCTGGGCAGAGCCCTGGAGCGGATGAGGTCGTAGACCTTGCTGCGGCTCAGGCGGAGCGCGGCCATGACGTCCTTGACGGTCAGGGCCTGGGGGACGGCGGTGGTCATGGTCGGTCCTCCTGCGGCAGGGTGCGGGCGGTCGGGGGGCTTCTCGTGGCGTGTGTGTCCTAGGTGGGGATTTCTGCGTCATTGCGTCATCAGCGTCATTCGGGCCTCTGACCTGGGGCTTTGTATGACGCAGTGGCCCCGGGGTGCGTCATGGGTGCGTCATGGGCTGCGTCATCGCATGACGCACCCATGACGCAGATGACGCAGGATGACGCAGCGGCCGTCGTCTGCGTCATGCTTGAAGCCGCAGGTCAGGGCCCGTTTTTCGGCCCGCATGACGCACATGACGCAGCGTCTTCCTACTTAGGAAAAAAGAGGGCGGTATCTCTTGCGGTTCAGGTCCCCTCAGGGCAAGAGGGGAGCCGCTGCGCGGCACGACCCTTGAGCGGCTTCGCCGAACAGCAAGAGGAGCACCCCCCGCGCGAGGGCGGTGCTCCTCTTGCTGTTCGGGCGAACGCGGCACGGGTCAGAACGTCAGCTGTTCGTGCGGCGGCACGGTAGCCGGGCGGGTCATTTCGACGTAGCGGCCCCTCATGGTTCGACCGGTATCGATGAGGACACCGCGCGCGGCCAGCGTCGGCTGAAGGCGCTTGAGCCGGTCGGAGAGCACCTTCCCGGTGGTCGGCCACCCCTTGGGCAGGGAACGCGGCTCGTCGCCGCTGTGGACGCGGCTGAGGCAGTGCAGCCACTCGGTTGAGGTCATCCGCTGCGCCTCCCCCAGGGCGATGGTCTCGGCGTGCCGCAGGACGGTCTGCGCGAGGAGATCGCCCTCGATCACGTCGTCGTTCAGGTCGTCCAGGCCGGCCCGGTAGGCGGCCAGCGCCCCCAGGCCGGTCGCCGCGTCCAGCTGCGCGCACAGGTGCGCAAAGTCGGCCATTCGCAGATCGGTCGGGGTCTCAGCCTCGGCGGCGCGGACCTTGACCGTGAGGTCGAGCAGGGACCCGAGAACGACGGGCAGGGCCTCTTCGTAGTCCGCCCACAGTTCCGCCTCGGTGCGCCGCACGCGGGGCCGCTCCAGCCGCAACGGCAGCAGGCGCTCCGCGAGGTCGGGGCGGATGACGCCGACGTCGATGCCGGTCAGGAGCAGGGGGCGGCGGTAGGCGGCGCGGTGGACGTCCCCGTCGGTGAACAGGGCGCGCTTGACGCTCTCGGCGCCGGTGACGATGCAGCACATGGCGTCTGAGAGGTCGGGGGTCATGTGGGAGAGGTTGTCCAGGGCGGTGACCCATCCGGCGGCCACGGCGGCGATCAGGTTCTCCTCGTCCTTGGGTGCCCGGCGCAGGTCGCCGCTCATGCCTTCGACGATCCTCACCAGCATCCGGCCGGCGGTGGACTTGCCGGCGCCCTGCGGGCCGGTGAGGAACGGGGCGGGGACCGGCACGGACGGCCCGAGGCAGCCGATCAGCCACGCGATGGCCAGGCACTCGGTCGCCGCGTTGACGAAGTTCGTCAGCCCGAACAGCAGGTCGATGCCCTTCCCGTCGGTGTCCTTGGCCGGCAGCGGCAGTTCGCCGGTCAGCTGGGTGCGCCGCCAGCACACCTCCCGGGGGTCCGGCGTGAGGATGTCCCAGCCGGTGGGGTGGATGCGCACGGACTTCCCGTCGGCGCGGCCCAGGTCCAGCCACGTCGCCCCGTCGAAGCCGGGGGCGACGCGGATGTGGACGGGCTGCACCGCCTCGGACAGGGCGAGTGCCTCGATCAGGTCCAACGCCTCTTTGAGGGCGGACCCATTGAAGACGCCGATGCCGTCCTTGAACAGGCCGACCATGAGTTCCTGGCGATGGCTGCCCGTGGTGCCCTGGGAGCGGATCGGACGGGCCACGGGATGCCCGTTGCGCTGCGCGTACACGGTCCCGTCGGCGGTGCGGAAGTACCGGAAGTGCGCCTGTGCATAGTCGGCGATGACCTGCCGCGCGGGGTTCTTCTCGTCCTCGGACATGGCTACATCCCCAGCCTGTGGAGGGCGTTGGCCCAGGCGTCGGCGCAGTGCCGGGGCGATTCGCCCTTGGCCCGGGCGGCCGCGAACAGCCGCGCGGTGTGCGCCTCGGTCAGGCACCCGCACCGCCCGTGCGTGGACAGCACCGCCAGGAACGCCCCGAAAACGGTGGCGTGCACCCCGCCGGCCGCCTCGGTGATGCGCTGCTCCGCCATGGCGATGCCCCGCGCCAGGAAGGCCGGTGTGCGGTGCGGGCACTTCCCACCCGGGGCCGGGGCGGGCACGGTGACGGGCGGCACCGGCCGGCCCGGGGTGGGCTCCCTGACGACCAGGGCGCGGACGGTGTCCGGCAGGGCGGTGGTGGTGCCGGTGCCGGGGCCGAGCCATCGGGCGTAGGCCATCGCGGACTTGATGTCGACGCCGGGCCGCACCGCGTTGGCGGACGGCATGATGCCCCGGTAGATCCAGTGCTCACCCCGGGTGGTGGCCACGGTCAGGGTGGCGGGCAGGCTCTCGCGCGCCCACACGATGGCGTCCGCGTTGTCGAGGTCCACGACGGTCAGGCCGCCGCCGCCGGGGTGGTAGGCCACCGCTGCCGCCTCCCGCCACGCCCGCGCCCACGCCGGGCTGGTCAGGACGGCGTCGTCGGTGGTGGCGGCGGCCCAGCCGTGGCAGGGCGCCGGGCAGGTGCAGGGGCCGGGGGTTTTCATGTTCGGCCGGCCGCCGCACGCGTTGCCGGCGCACCGCGGGCAGTTGCCGAACGGTACCTTCCCGGCGCGCAGGGGCAGCGCGGGCACCTTGGATGCCGCCAGGGTGAGAGCGGCGGGCAGGTGCTCTCCCCGGATGTGGGTCGGTTGGGTCATGCTGGATGTCTCCAGTTCTCTAGAACGGTGCTGGATAGGCGGTGGCCCCGGTTCCTGGCGGGAGGGGGCCGCCGCCGTCGTTCATGGCGCTCTCGGCGCAGACCTTGTGCGATGGCCTGCGATGGTCGTCCCGGAGTGGTGTGGGGCGGCCGCACCATCGGCAGGGTTTGTCGCCGGTGCGGTCGAAGTGGCGGGCGTCGCGCCAGTCCAGGCCCACGGTCCGGTGTCCTAGGCGGCGAGCGTGGCGGGGCCGGTGACGGCCTGGTGGTGGGCACCGAGGAGGTAGCCGTAGGCGTGGTGGGCCTGTTGCGGGACGACGCCATTGCCGATGATGGTCAGTTCCCACTTGCGGGGCAGGCCGAGGCCGGTGACGTGGCCGTCGGGCAGGCCCATGAGCCATTCGGCGAAGCGGGGAGAGAGCCGGCGGTTGCCCCGGGTTCCGGGTTCGGTCGGGCACGGCGCGGGGCGTCCGGTCACGGCCTCCCAACGGCGGATAGCCGGGCGGTAGTCCGTCCCGTCGAGGGCGATCCACTGCGCGTCCGGGGACTGGATGTGGCCTAGTGTGTTGACGGCGACCTCGTTGAGGGGCCGGGAGTTGCGGCCCAGCAGGTTGGAGGCTCCCGACTTCCAGTCCCTTGCGGCGGGTGTCGGCAGAAGCCTCAGTCCTCCGGAAGGACGGGGAAGAGGAACACCGCTTCGTCCTCCAGCGTCGGGCCGTGCCCACCGGCTTTGCGCTTCTCCGGAGGCTGGGGTCCACCGTTCACGCCAAGCTGCGAGGTCGGTGTCTTGAGCAGCGGGATAGGCGAGGGCGAACCACCGGTCGCGCGGGTGCGGGGCGCCGACTTCGGGGTCACCAGCTCGTAGGCATGTCCACCGCGTGTCATACCCGAGCGCGGCCAGGTCCCCGGCGACGACGCCGAGGCCGCGCGCGCAGATCGCAGCGACGTTCTCCAGGAGGACGATTCGCGGTTGAAGGACGCGAACAGCTTCAGCAACGTTCTTCCAGATGCCCGAGCGCTTGCCACGGATGCCCTCCCTGGGGCCGGCGTTGGAGATGTCCTTGCAGGGGAAACCGGCGATCACCGCGTCCGGCGCGTACCAGTCGCGGACGTGGTACCAGTCGGTGGTGGTGATGTCGCCGAGGTTCGGCACCCCGGGGTGGTGGTGGGCGAACACGGCGGCGGCGTGCGGGTCGGCCTCGGCGCCGACGACGACCAGGCCGCCGAGCGGGCCGGCCACGGCCATCTCCAGCCCGCCGTAGCCGGAGCAGAGGGAGGCGATTCGAAGTGTCACGGTCACGGCCTTCCGGTCAGGCGGCGCGGCGGGCGCCGGCGGTGGGGAAGGGCAGGACGGTCGCGAGGCGCACGACCGGGGCCGGGGCGGTCTCGGGGGCGGGCTCGCGCTCGGGCGGCGGGGTGCTGCCCTCGGTCTCCTCGGGGCGGGTGCCGTCGTACTCCGCGAGGACCTGGCGGACGGCGGCTGCGTCGGAGGTGTAGCCGCGCTGGGTCCAGGCGCAGGCGGCGCCGCCCACGAGGGCGGGGCCGAACAGGATGGCGGCGGTGATGAGGTCGCTGGTGGCGGTCACGGGGTTCCTCCGGTTCGGGCGGCGAGGGCGAGGGCGTCCAGGACGGTCGTGCCGAGCGAGGCGAGGCGGGATTCCAGGGCCCGCCAGGACTCGGGGTCGATGTGCATGAGGGCGGCGAGGGCGGCGGGGGCGTGGCCGTCGGCGGCGGCGGTGAGGGCCTCGCGCAGGTGGACGGCGGCGAGCGGCCGGATGGCGGGAGCGGGCATGACGGTGCCCCTTTCACAAGCCGGGAAGGGACTGCGGTCGGTTGCGGAGCGTGTCCGTAGTGGGGTGGCTGCCGGGTAGTGGGTACTGGGGAATCCCCAGTAGGAAGGCCCCTCAGGGGGATCCTGGGGTGGGGTAGGCGGGTAGTGGGGTGGACCCCACTACCCGCTGCCCGGTAGCTGTGCGTGACGGCTGGTCAGGTGTGGTCGGGGTGGACGAACACCGACTGGGGGCCGTTGTCGCGGTAGATCAGCTCGCCGCGGCCGGCGGCGGCCTGGAGGCCGTTGCGGACGGTCTTGCGGTCGCGGTTCACGAGGTCGGCGACGGCGGCGACCTTCAGGCCGGTGTGCCCGGCGGACTCGATCGCGTCGATCGCCTCCGCCAGCCACTCCGGCCCGGTCGGCGCCGGAACCGCCGGTGCGGCGGGTGCCGGAGGGGTGTTGCCGCGGAGAGCGGAGAGGTTCAGCCCGGCGGGGCGGGAGTTGGGGAACGCGATGACCTCCGCCAGTCCGTTCCCGCTGTCCCGGTTGTCCTGCCGGTTGCCGAGTGCGGACAGGCTGAGGCCGCCGCCGTGGCCTGGGCGCCCGGCCGGTGCGGTGCCGGCGGCTGCGTCGCTGGTGGCCCAGAGCCATCCGGCGCGCTCGGGGTCCCAGCGGTGGGCGTAGTCGTCCCCGGCGGCGGTGGCGGACACCTTGTCGAGGCGGGGGCGGCGGCTGTCGGTGGCGAGGACGACGTCGCGGACCATGCTCGGGCTGGTCTTCCAGCCCTTGAAGCCGGTGGGGGCGAAGCCGTCCGCGCCGGCGGCGCCGATGACTCCGGCGCCCTTGGCGTTGAGCTGGCGGCTGTCGACCCTTGCGGAGGGGAACAGCTTGGCGAGGTTGTTCCCCGAGGACTCGCCGGAGGTGAGGGCGACCCCGACGGGGGAGAACTTGCGGACGCTGGTGTCACCGAGGGCGGAGACGTTGCCGTCGACGGCGGTGAGGACCAGGCGGATGCCCATCGCGCGGGTGGTGCGCATGGTCTTCTTCAGCGCTTCCTGAAGGTCCTTCATCGTCTTGTCCTGGAAGGAGGGGGCGGAGAGCAGTTCGGCGCCCTCGTCGACGACGACCATGATCTGCGGCAGGGCGGCGGACACGGGCAGGAGTGTGGTGTCCCGCTCGTCCAGGAGGTCCTGGTAGTGCTGCTGGCGGGCGGCGTTGATGGCCAGTACCGCCCGGAACACCCGCAGGGCCTCGGCGGGGGTGGAGGCCAGCCAGTCCACGCCCGGCCGGGTCCCCGCCGGCGGCACCTGGCCGCCGCGCTTGGGCGCCTTCAGGCCCTGCGCTTCGAGTGCGGGCCGCACCCACGGCAGGCCTGCGGCGCCGGCCTTGAGGTCGACCAGGAACACCAGGACGTCGGTGCAGCGGGCGAACCCGGCGAGGATGACGTCGGTGAAGGTGGACTTGCCGGATCCGGGCGGGCCGAGGATCAGCGCGCACGCCTCCCGCAGGAACACGTCCACCGTCTCGGAGTTCGGCAGGATGCCCCAGGGGATGCCGGTCAGGACCGACAGGGCCGAGTAGTCGTCCGGGTAGAGGAATTCCTGGGCCATGACGTTGACGGTGGCGATGTCCAGGACGACGCGGCCCTGCCGGTCGCCCTCCTCCACGCCGACGGTGCAGCCGAGCGGCAGCTTCGCGTCGGTCGCAAGCGCCCGGGAGGCTGCGTTGATGCGGTCCCAGGTGGCGGAGCCGCCGGGCATCTCGGCGGCCAGCGAGAACCCGGCGCCGGTCTTCCAGAACTCGACGGCGAACACCGTCACCTCGATGCCGGTTACGCGCCGGATGCGGTCCGCCCATTCCCGGGCGATGGCCTCCCGCTCGCGGTTCATCCGGCGGGCGGCGTCCCGGGCGTCGTCGCTGATCCGCTCCGACTCGACGGCTTCCTCGCGGATCGCGGAGTTCGACGCCATTGCGCCAATGCCGACGCCGAGGGCGGCCAGGGTGCCGGCGGCAGCCCAGGTGAGCGGGCCGGAGGCGATGGCCCAGGTGGTCCAGCCTCCGGCGAGCAGCCACGACGCGGCGCGGGTGGCCATGGTGCGGCCGGTCAGGCGGCGCTGCACGCTCGCGCCGATGCCGTGGCCGAGCGCCCCGGCGGCGCCCACCAGCAGCGGCAGGCTTGGCGGCATGTGGGCGGCGGCGCCGAGCAGGGCCATCGCCCCGGCGCCGGTGGCCGCCGACACCGCGCCGGACACCGGCCCGTGGGTGGCGGCCCAGTCCAGCGGCGGCAGCATCGACGGCTTGGAGGTGCGGCGCGTCCGCGGCTTGGGGGTGTTGGTGAGGTTCAGGGTGTGCTGTGGCTCGGCCATGGCAACTCCAGGCAGGCGGTGGGGAAGTACAGGCGGCCCGTGCGGGGAATAGGGGCGGGCCGCCCCGGCAGGTGTGCGGGGCGGCCCGGGGTCGAGCGGAAGCGGCGAAGGTGGTGGGGGCAGGGGCGTGTCGGCTACTGGTTGTTGCCGATGTCCCACTTCTCCTCGCCGGTGCGGGGGTCGTCGTGGCGGGCGATGTCGCCCTCGTGGGCGTTGCGGAACGCCTTGCCGACCTCCTCCGCTGCGCTGACGGCCTGCATGAGGAGGGTGTAGACCTCGTTGAGGGACTCGCCGACGACCTTCTCCAGCGGGAACTCGTCGTCGGAGCGCTCGGCGAGGACGCGGAAGGTGTTGGCGATGGAGGTGAGGCCCTCGGGCATGGACTCGATCGCGGTGAGGACGTGCATCATGCCGTCCGGGTCGTAGTTCATGGCGGCGCCGTACATCTCGGAGGCGACCTCGGAGAAGTTGAAGCCGGCATCGGCGGGGTTGGTCACGTCGCCTCCCAGGGCGTCCAGGTTGGTGTTGGCGTGGTGGTTCTTAGGGGCCCGCGGGACGGCCTCGCCGACCGGCGCGGCGGTGTCGGCGGGCTGGTCGGCGGCGGCCTCCGCGTCGGCGAGCTGCTCGCGGATCTCGGTGTCCCGCACGGTGCGGGCGTCGGCGGAGCGGCCGGAGAGGTGGCGGTAGAGGCGTCGGCCCGGGTACATCAGCCAGGACAGGCCGAGTTTGCGGCCGATCGGGGTGAGGACCATGCCCAGCAGCCCGACGGGCAGGGCGAGGGCGGCGGCGAGCAGGCGCCGGCCGTGGTGGCGGGCGGCGGACTTGGCGAGCTGGCGGCGGGCGTGGCGGCGGGCCGGGGCCTTGCGGGCCTCGGACCGGGCGTCGCGCACCTTGCTCTCAAGGCGCTTCTCCGCCCCCGCACGGCCCTTGTCGCGGGCCTTGTCGAGGGAGCGGCGCGCGGCCTGACCGGGCTTGGCCAGCACCTTCCCCACCCGGCCCCGACCGTCCAGCCTCGCGGCGCGCTCGGCGGCCTTCACGGCCCGGCGGGCATCGGCGACCTGCCGACGCGCTGTCGTCTGCCGCTCGCGCCGCTCCGCGCGGGACGGCGCCGCGGCCCGCTCGGCCTTGCGGAGTGCCCTCACCCCGCCCGCCTTCTCCGCGAGACGACGCGGCGACGACAGACCGGTCGTCGCACCGATCCGGTCCGCGCCCGGACGGTTGGTCTTCGCCCGGTCCGTGCCCGGCCGGTTGGGCTTGGCCGGGTCAACGCCAGGCCGGGCCAACACCGGGGAGGGACGGTGCCCTGCGGGACGGGCCGATCCGCCCGGGACGGCGCCGCTGCGGTTCTGGCGGGGGACGCCCCCGGCCGAGCCGCCCCCAGCGGTGCGGGTGGGCTTGACCAGGGACAGATGCCCGCCGCCGCGCTGCCCGGCGCCACGAGCAGTGGTGTGGTTGCCGCGCTGGGCGAGGCGGGTGGCGGCCTTGCGAGCGGTGCGGGTGGCGATCGCGCTGGTGGCCGCCGTGCCGATGGCGGCCGCAAGGGCGGTCAGGGGGCCGGTGGTCAGCGCGGCGGCCGACGCGAGGCCCACCATCGTGTTGACGGTCGTCACCGTGAGCGGCACAGCCGGCAGCCCGCCCCGCACCTGCGAGGCCGGAGAAGCGTTCTTGGCCCCACCCGAAACCGGGACGGGTGACGGCGCCGGGCCGGGAGACGGGTTGGGAGCGGGGGCCGGTGCCGTGGCCGGCGGTTCGGCGAAGGTCTGGGACATGACGGGGATACCTCCGGGCAGATCAGGCCGCGCAGACGGCGGCATCGGCGCAGGGAAGGCAGGCGCCCAGGTGGGCGGGGAGCACATAGCCGGCATCCCGCCCGCACAGCGGGCAGGTCCGGCGGGCGAGGTTCGCGGCGGCAAGCGCAGCCCACCGGGCGGCGGTCATCGGCCGGACGGGCTTGGCGAGGTCCGGGCGGTAGAGGTAGGCGGCACGGATGCCGGAGCGCCGGTTCCGCCAGAGGATCTGTGCGGCGACCGGCTGACCGCCCGGCCGCAGCCCGAGGGCGCGGAGCTGGCGGCGGGTCAAGTACCCGTCGGGGGCCATCCGCCACGGGAAGGTGGGGATGCCCCCGAACCGGGTCCCGTCGGGGTCCCAGAACCTCGGGCGGCTCATGCAGTGGCCCCGACGCGCTCGGCGTCGAGACGCTTGTAGATGCGCCCGACCAGGGACGGGGCGCGGGTGGCGCGGCGGGCGGCCTCACGCTGGCTGACGCCCTCGCGCCAGCACTCCTCGATCACGGCGGCGGCCTCCGCCTCGCCGAGCCGGACGATGCCCGCGGGCACCGCCTCGCTCTCCTCGGTGTCGTCGGTGGGCACCTCGGTGGGCGGGGTGTTCGGGTCGGTGGGCGCCGCCTGCTCACCGGCGGGCACCTTGGTGCCCACCGGACCGCCCGACACGGTCTCGGACGGCTCCTGAACGGGCTCCAGCAGAGGCTCGGGGACAGGGTGGGCGGTCGGGGTGGGCACCCCAGCCGGGGTGGTGAACACCCGGTGGGCGGCGGGGGTGCTCACCGGTCCGGCGGAAAGCTGCTTCGGCCCCTTCCAGACACCCGAAACGGACTGCGGAAGCTGCCCCCAACCGGCGCCGGTGAGCGGGGTGGGCACCTGCTGCGGGAACGTGGGGAGCGGGGTGTCCACCGGCTCCCGAAGCGGCCCCACCGGCGTCTGCTCCACCTCGTTGGCGGGGCGGTGGGCGAGGTGGGCCAGGGCCCGGCGGTAGGCGGGTCCGGCCTCCGCAACCAGTAGCAGGAGAAGCGGCGGGATGAGGTGGACGACCACGCCCACCAGGTCCTTTGTCAGGGCGGCGGCCCCGATGTTCAGCCACACCGTGGCCAGGCCGGTGACCCACCGGAAGGCCGCCGGCCAGCGCCCGCCGCCAACGCCGTAGCGGGCGAGGGTGCCGTCCGACTGAAGGCTGAGGATGAAGCAGCCGTCGGTGCCGAGCGCCATGATCGGGCCGGTTCCCCAGCCCGGGGAATGGGCGTCGATGAACGGTGCGGCGGTGGACATGCTCACCGTGACCACCGCGCCGGTCAGCAGCCACGTGAACCCGGAGATCGTCCGCGAGGTGCGGTCGATCTGGGCCTGGGTGGGCACCTCGGTGGGCACCCGGTGGGCGCTCACTGCCCACCGCCGGTGGGCACCTCGGTGACCACCGGGCCCGCGGCGTGCTGGGCGGCGGGTGCCGGGGGCTGCTGGGCGGCCGTGCGGGAGCGGTTCGCGGCGTGCTCGCGCACCCGCCGCAGGGCCTCATCGACCTGGGACAGGACGGCGGTCACCGAGGTGCCCACCGGGGTGCGGGTGGCCGTGGTCCTGCGGGCGAGGGTGCCCCGCTCCTCGGGGTCGAGGCCACCGGCGATGCCGTGCGGCTCATCGGTCGCCAGCGCGTAGGCGAGGCAGGCCGAGCGCACCGGGCAGCCGGCGCAGATCCGCTTGGCCCGCGCGGCGCCGACCTCGTCGCCGTCCTCGGGGAAGAAAACGTCCGGGTCCGGGACGTTCCGGCAGGCGCCGGCGGACAGGTCCGGGAGCACGTCCACCAGTGGGGGCATCGTGACGCGGGCGACGCGCCGAGTGGCGGCCGCCATCAGGCGGCCCGCCAGGTGAGGACCCGGCGGCGCTCCGCCGCATTGCGCATCAGGGCCTTCGCGTACCAGGCGGCCTCCGGCGCCAGGTCGCGCAGTACCTCGGTGGCGACTGCGAGCCGGGTCCGGCGGTCGAGATCGCCCTCGCCGTCGGACCCGGCGAACAGCTCCACGTCAATGCCGAGGGCCAACTCGGCGAACTCGGAAGCCGTGGCGGCTTCCTGGCCTGCAACAATCAGTTTCACGGGTCTGTCTCCTCGGTGATGGGCCCGCGAGGGGCGGTCGCTGTCCTGCCAGGGATGTGGGCGACCGCCCCTCTGCATGAGGCCGGTGTTCGGTGCTCGACGAGCAGCCGCGGAACCCGGCGCGCTCCGCCCGCCATTCGGGGTGGTCGGTGCGCGTCGGGAGCCGTGATCGCTGGTGGAGCGACCAGAAAGGGTCGGGTTGCCCGTCCTACGGGCGTCAGGTCTGTCGGGCCTGGTCCGGTGCTTGCTCCCTGCTCAGCACAAGCAGGACGGCGCACACCCGGTCGGGGCGTGCTGCGTGGCTCGCTGCCGTCGGCGACATCACCCGGTCACCTCGGGGGCGGTCTCTCTCATCCCGCCACGTGCATTGGGACTCCGCTGGTCTCCCGGACCGCCGACCAGCCGTACGAATCGGCCTGGTCAGCGGTCCGTCCTTCCCCACACCCCGGAAAGGGGTGGCATGCCACTGCGTAGGGGGAGGGCTGCGTTCATCACGGTGGTTCGCCCCCGGCCTCTCGGCCGGGGCGCCTGCCGCGACCGCCGCCCTCGCGTCGGTCCCGCACGATCACTGTTCAGTTCTCAAAGAACTGCGCCTGGCCGACTCGCAGGAGCCGACGTTGGGGCGCATTTGTGCAGCTCAGAGCAGCCCAAAGAAGGGCCTTCTGTATAGCTTGGTCTTGTTGGCTGACTTGTACCAACAAACTCTCTGGGATGAGCTTGTGGCCTAGGTGCTGGATACGTCAAGCGTTTCGGCGTACCTTGTTGGAACAAGTCATCCAAGTCAGGGAGCCCAGACATGGCCAAGCAGACCCCGCGCTACCACGCCATTGCCGATGACCTGCGGAATCAGATCGATCGGGGTGCGCTGGCTCCGGGGCAGAAGCTTCCGACCGAGGAAGAGCTGACGACGCACTATGAGGTCAGCCGCAACACGGTCCGGCTAGCTCTTGGGCGGCTGACAGAGGAGGGGCTCCTCGTCTCTGCACAGGGGCGGGGCAGCTTCGTTCGAGAGCGCTTCGAGCCGGCCGTGTGGAACTGGTCCGTGCTGGAGTCGAGGTCGCGCCATGAGGCGAACCACGACGCGGGTGACCAGTGGGCGAGCCAGATAGCTGGTAATGGGCAGACCCCTCACCAAGAGGTGAAGGTGTCGATTCGCCGCCCCCCGGCCGACGTGGCGCGCCAGCTGAACCTGGATGCGGCGGCTGCGCTCACTGTTGTTCGCGAGCGCGTGCGATATGTGGACCGTGAGCCCTATGCGCTTGCCGACTCGTACTTCCCCGAGGCTCTCGTGCGGGATACGCCGTTGATGTTGCCTGAGGATGTCTCGGCCCCGGGCGGCGTGCTGGCCAGCGCTGGACTCGTCCAGGTCCGGTTCAGCGACGAGATCACCGTTCGAATGCCCACCCGCGACGAGATCGAGCGCTTGGTTCTGCCCGCCTCGACGCCCGTGGCGGTGCACATGCGGACTGGCTACGACAAGGACGGGCAGCCGCTCCGAGTCATGATTACGACGCTGCCGGGAGACCGGCACGTCATTCGCTACGACGTTTCGGCGGACTGAGATGACGACACTGGAAATTGCACGGCGCCCGGAGCCGCTGACCAAGCCGATCACAGCGCAAGACTGGGTTTGGTACGCCGCCTACGGCTCGAACATGCACCTCGATCGGCTCATGTACTACATCGCCGGCGGGCAACCCGCTGGTAGCGCCCGCACCTACCCCGGTTGCCGCGATCGGAGCCAGCCGCTGAAGGCAGTACCCGTACTGCTGCCTGGACAGCTCTACTTCGCGCTTGAGTCCATGGCATGGACGGGCGGAATGGGCTTCTACGACCCGCTCGAACCGGGCGAGATGCCAGCGAGGGCGTACCTGGTCACGGCTGCCCAGTTCTCCGACATCGCAGCGCAGGAGATGTACAAGGAGCCGGGTTCAGACGTTGATCTCTCGGCCGTGCTGGCTACCGGCCGCGCCAAGCTTGGTGAGGGCCGATACGAGACGCTTGTATGCCCTGGCAGCATCGACGGAGCACCGGTCCTGACGTTCACCGCGCCCTGGCGCATGTCTGAGGCCGAGCTGAATCCTCCGTCGGTCGCCTACCTGCGGAACTTTGCCTCAGGCCTCAAAGAGGCCCACGGCTGGAATGCGAAAGCCAGCGCCGACTATCTCAGTGGTCGACCTGGGGCCGCGGGTCAGCTATCCGAATCTGCCACCCTAAGAGCGCTGACTGTCGAAACAGGGGAGCACTGACAGGCCGGGGCTAGGTTGGCCGTCAAGTCATCTGCGCTCCTTGGGTGAATGCAGGCGGGGTGGCGCTGGAGGGTTCATCGGGTCCGATGAACCCTCCAGTGTCCGTTTGGCGCGGATATGTGAGCTGCTACCCCGCCCAGGTTCTCAGTGTGCTGCAAATCACACTGCCGACCCGCGCTCTTTATTCCCGCTGGTCCGAGGCCTGCGGGGCTTCGGATGCAGAGATCGGATATCGAATCTCGGGGTCCGATTGGAGTTATCCACAGAGATGGCCGATGCCTGTGGATAAGAGACTTGGTGGATTCCCAGGTAGGCCCACATGCTGTCCTCAGCATCACCAGGGGGCGCGGCCGTCCAACACAAAGGACGGCCCCCGATTGCAGCGGGAGCCGTCCCTGACCGTCATCGGCAGCTAGTACAGAAGAGGTCAGCTATGACAGTACCGACTGGGCCCGAGGTGGCAACTGTGGGACAGCCTCCGGCGACCATCCTCGGAGACGCCGTTCGCATGGTGGCCATGGCGTTGCCGTTGACCGTTGTGGCACTGTTCCTCGGTTTGATCTGGCTGATCGGGATCGTGGTCCCGCCAGCCCATGCCAACAGTCAGGCCACGGGCCGGCAGGCTGTAGCCCTGGTGCGAGCGATGCTTCCGCGAGGTGCTGGCGCCATCAGATAGCACACCTCACCCCAGCTCCCGTGGCTCCGGCGGCCAGCGCATGCAGGGGTATGCCAGCGTTCCACGCCAACAACGGCGAACATACGGGGACGAGTGAGGGCTGCTGGATCTTGTGCACAAGGTCGGTGATGACGCTGCGATCGCGTTCTGCCAACTCTGACCAACAACCTCGATGGCTATTGACGTACGCCAACCCGTACGCCAACAGCCACAAACAACCGTGCATCCCAGAGAACACCCTCAGAGCAATCGCACTGCTGCGGCTATGGGTGACCAGGGGATCACCGACCACCGACGGCGCCTGAAAAGCGGAAGGTCGCCGGTTCGACCCCGGCCCTGGCCACAGCTGCTGAAAGCCCCCGGTGAGTTCACTCACCGGGGGCTTTCTCGTGTCCGATGCGCCGAACCGTACGCCGCCGGCCGCTCGGGCCGTCCTGGCTCCGGTCCGGGCCGGCCGGACCGGCGTCGGCCGGGCCGGCCACGATCCAGCCGTCGTCGACCGTGATGTCGCTGTCGGACACCACGAACTCCCGCTCCACCGAGACGATCCCGAAGCCCGCGCCGGACACCGCGGCGGCCAGCAGGGCCAGCCGGGCACCGGCCGTGGCCAGGCCGACGCCGTGGCAGCGCTGGGTGACGAAGCGCTCCTGCCGGCCGGCCCCGTCGGTACGCCGGGCGTTCCAGGAGACGTGCGCGGTGTGGGGGCCGGACACCTCGGCCAGGTCCTCGCGGCCGGCGCCCGGGCCGAGCAGCACCTTGAGGTGGTGCTCGAAGTAGCAGGCGGGGCCGAGCCTGGCGGCCGCCGCGTCGGTGGCCGGCACCCCGTTGGTCCACGGGGTCGCCTCGATCTTCACCCGGACCGGCTCGAAGCCCGCGTCCCGCAGCTCCGCCGCCGTGGCCCGGGCGGTCCGCCGCAGCTCCCGGAGGGTGCCGGGCCCGCCCAGGGTGAGCATCGGCTGCGAGGTGGTCCGCCCCCGGGCGAGCACGATGTGAGTGAACTTCACGCCCCGGTCCGCCGCCCACCGGCCGAGCCGCTGCAGCTCGCGGCCCTCGCAGCGGACGGTGAGGTGGATCTCGAACTCGCCGGCGAAGAGCGCGTCGGTGCGGTCGGTGGCGTCGGTGCGGTCGGTGGCGTCGGGCGGGGCGGCGCCGGCCGGGCGCCCGGCGGTGGGGGTGGACAGCGGCATGGGTGGATGATCTCAGGGCTCCCGGCCGCCGGAGCAGAATGCGGCGCGGAAGCCGCCGGGGCCCGCACCACGGAGGTCAGCCGCGCCCCGCCGGGGCGGGCCGGGCGGGGCGCCGCAGGCCGTGGTGGAGGTGGGAGCGGGAGCGCGGGCGGGGCCGCAGCGCGGCGTGCAGGGTCGGGGCGAGGATCCGGCGGACGTCGGCCGAGGACAGCCGGGCCAGGGTGGGGAGCGGGTTGAGGTAGCGGGTGAAGATCAGGCCGCCGATCACGGTGACGGCGGCGGTGGCCCGGTCGGTGGCGTCGGGGCCGCCGAGATATTCAGCGATCCGGGCCAGCACCTCCTGGTCCAGGTACTCCCGGAAGACCCGCATCACGTCCTCGTTCTGGACGGCGAGCCGGTTGAAGCCGGTGTCGTCCCAGAGGTCGGTGACGGCCTGCAGGAGGCGGTCGGGCAGGCCCTCCGGGTCGCCCGCCAGGGCCGGGCCGAGGGCCAGCGACCGGGCGCACTGCACCTGCGTGACCACGCCGAACAGGCCCTGCTTGGACCCGAAGTGGTAGCTGATCAGCGCCGAGTCGACCCCGGCCTCGGCGGCGATCGCCCGGACGGTGGTGCCGCGGTAGCCGTGGCGCAGGAAGAGCCCGCGGGCGGCCTCGGTGATCAGGTCCTTGGTGGGCGGATTGCCGCGCGGGCGGCCTCGTAATTTATTCATCACGGTGGAATATCGGCCCGCCGGGCGGCAGTGTCAAGGCGTCCACAGGCCCCGGGACGTCCGGGGCGGGAGAGGGAGTGAACCCATGCGCATCGTCGTCCTCGGCGCCACCGGTCCGACCGGCCGCGAGCTCACCGGGCAGGCCCTGGCCGCCGGGCACCAGGTCACTGCGGTGGCGCGGCGGGCCGACGGCCTGCCGCCCCGGGCCGGACTCACCACCGTCGCCGCGGACGTCACCGTCCCCGGCGCGCTGGACGCGGCGGTCGAGGGCAGCGACGCCGTGGTCTCCGCGCTGGGCGCGGCGCCGGGCCGGCGGCCGGTCGGCGTCTACTCGGCCGGGGTCCGCAACGCCGCCGGGGCGATGGCGCGGCACGGGGTGAAGCGGCTGGTGGCGGTCGGCTCCAGCGTCACCGATCCGGCCTGGCGTCCGAGCGGCGCCTTCTTCTTCAACCACGTGCTGGACCCGTACGTGAACCGGGTGATCGCCCGGACCGCGCACGAGGACATCCGCCGGATGGAGGCGGTGCTGGCGGCCGGCGGGCTCGACTGGACGGTCGCCCGCCCGTCCGGTCTCTTCGACCACCCGGTGGTGACCGACTTCCAGGTCGCCGAGAACAGTGGTGACGGGGTGTTCACCGCCCGGGCCGACCTCGCCGCGGCGATGCTCCGGGAGCTGGCCGAGGGCCGGTTCGTCCGGAAGGCGATGGGCGTGGTGACGACCGAGGTCCGGCCGAGCATCCCGCGGCTGATCTGGCGGGAGGCCACCCGGAAGAGGTAGCGGCGGGCCGGGCCCGGAAGAAAGGGGCCACCCCGCGGCAACCTTTCCCGCGGCGGCGGCAACTGAGGACCGGACAGGGCCCCTCACCGTTAGGAACACCTCACGTGTCTGCTCCCTCGCACCGCCGCTCCCCCGCCGCCCGGCGGTTCGCCCTGCTCGGCGCCGCCGTCCTGGCCGCCGCCGGCCTGGGCGCGGTACCGCTGGTCATGAGCGCCCAGGCGGCCGTCGCCGACCTCGGCCACGCGACGCTGCCCGCCAAGGACGGCTGGGCCGCCGCCGGCTCCGGCACCACCGGCGGCGGCGCCGCCGCCGACAAGGCGCACGTCTTCACGGTCACCGACCGGGCCGGGCTGGTGAGGGCGCTGAAGGCGGGCCCGGCCGGCGCGCCCCGGATCATCCAGGTCAAGGGCCTGATCGACGCCAACACCGACGACTCCGGCAAGCCCCTGGACTGCGCGGACTACGCGTCCGGCACCGGCTACTCGCTGGCCGGCTACCTGAAGGCCTACGACCCGGCGGCCTGGGGCCGCTCCAAGCTGCCGTCCGGCCCGCAGGAGGACGCCAGGGCGGCCGCCCAGGCCAGGCAGGCGGCCCGGGTGGTGCTGCCGGTGCCGTCCCGCACCACCGTCGTGGGGGTGCCCGGGACGGGGGCGACGATCACCGGTGGCAGCCTCCAGCTCAAGGACGCGGACAACGTCATCGTCCGCAACCTGTCCTTCACCGACACCCGGGACTGCTTCCCGCAGTGGGACCCCACCGACGGCTCCTCGGGCAACTGGAACTCGGCCTACGACTCGGTGACCCTGCGCGGCGCCACCCATGTGTGGGCCGACCACAACACCTTCGGCGACGGCCCGCACTACGACCGGTCGAACCCGGCCTACTTCGGGCGCGAGTACCAGGTGCACGACGGCGCGCTCGACATCACCAAGGCCTCGGACCTGGTGACGGTGGAGTACAACCGCTTCACCAACCACGACAAGACCATGCTCATCGGCAGCAGCGACAACGACACCAAGCTGCGGGTGACCCTGCACCACAACGTCTTCCAGGGCATCGTCCAGCGGGCGCCGCTGGCCCGGGTCGGGCAGATCCACCTGTACAACAACTACTACGCGACGGCGCAGCTGAACGGCTACACCGCGAGCTACAGCATCAACGCACGGGCCGGCGCCCAGGTGGTGGCGCAGGGCAACTACTGGGCCCTGTCGGCGGACCGGAAGGTCTCGCAGCTGCTCAGCGGGGACGGCACCGGCGCGGTCGCGGGCAGCGGGAACCTGGTCGACGGGAAGGTCACCGACCTGGTGGCCGCGTACAACGCCGCCAACTCGAAGAAGATCAAGGCGACCGTGAACTGGACCCCGACGCTGACCGCCGGCTACCGCGCCGACGCCACCGGCCTGCCCGGGGAGCTGGCCAGGACGGCGGGCGCGGGCGTGCTCACCGCCGCCGGCACCGTCGCACCGCGCCAGGCGACCGGGGCCGTCACCGGCTGACGGCCGGGCGCGGCGGGCCGGGCGGCGGTGCCCGCCGGCCGGCCCGCCGCGCCCGCGCACCGATTGGTAGGCTGCCGCCCCGCTCCCGGCGGGAAAAGGGCGCATCACACACGGAGAGGTCACCCACGGCATGGCCGTCGACGACGCTTCCGCGGAGTTCCACGACTTCTTCGAGCGCCACTACGCCGAACTCGCCCGCCTCGCCCATCTGCTGACCGGTGAGGCGGACGCCGCCGACGACCTCGCGGCGGACGCGCTGGTCGCCCTCTGGCACCGCTGGGACCGGGTGCGGCGGGCCGGCAGCCCGGTCGCGTACGCCCGGGGCGTGGTCGCCAACATGGCGCGCGGCCGGATCCGCAGCGCCGTGCGCGAGCGCCGCCGGGTCACGCTCTTCTGGGACCGCCGCGGCGATCACACGGACGGGCCGGACGTCGCGGCCGTGCTGGACGTCCGGGAGGCGCTCGGCCGGCTGCCGTTCCGCAAGCGGACCTGCGTGGTGCTGCGGCACGCCTTCGACCTCTCGGAGAAGGACACCGCCCTGGCCCTCGGGATATCGGTCGGTACGGTGAAGAGCCAGACCTCCAAGGGCCTGGCCGAGCTGGAACGGATGCTCGGCGGGCGCGCCGCCGACGTGCTGGTGGGGAGGAGGAACTGATGGACGAGGACCTGCGCGCGCGGCTGCGCGAGGCGGCGGCCGCGCACCGGCCCGACCGGGCCCGGATGCTCGCCCGGGTGGAGCGCGGCACGGCCGCCGGAGCACGTCCCGGACGGGCTCCCGCGCGGACCGGTCCCGCCTCCTGGCCGAGGGTCTGGATCACCGCCCTCGCCACCGCCGGCACCCTGGTGGCGGGCGGTTTCGCGGTCGCCTCCGTCGTCCGGGAACAGGCCCCCCGGCCGGCCGGGGTGACCGGCCCGACGGCGCCGAGCCCCTCGCCGAGCCCCTCGCCGCCGCGCTCCGCCGCCCCGTCGTCCCCGGCCGCCCCGGCGCCGGTGGGGCCCGGCCCCGTTCCGTCCCCGGCGGCCTCGCACCCCGCGGCCACCGCGGTCACCGCGGCCGCTTCCGCGCCGGCCGGGCCGACGGCCCCCGCCTCCGCGACGGCCCCGGCCGGCGGCTCGCACACCGAGGACGGGCCGCTCTGGTCGGACGGCTCGGTCGACCCGGGCAGCACCGGCACCCGGGCGCAGAGCAACGTCACGCTGAAGGCCCGCAAGCCGCTGACCTCGCTGACGGTGGAGCTCCGGATCGCCCGGACCGCCGGGGTCCAGGACGCCGGGAGCCTGCTGAGCCTGCCCGCCGAGGACTTCACGGCGAGCGTGCGGGTGGAGGGCGACGTCCTGGTCTACCGCTGGACCCTCCGGCCCGGCCGGACCGTCCCGGCCGGCCAGCACCTGTTCGCCGGACGGTACGACCACGCGGCGGGCGGCCGCGACGCCAAGGACGACACCTACCGGGCCGACGGCCGGACGGCCGACGGGGGTGTCTCGGTGTGGGGCGACTTCGCCCCGACCCACTGAGGCCGGGCCGGGGCGGACCGTCCCGCCCCGGCCGGCCCGTACGCCGGCCGGGCGGTGGACGCCCGGCCGGCGGCCGTGACCCCGGCGTACGGCCGTGGCACCGCCGTACGGTCAGCCGGCGGCCGTGGCCCCGGCATGGGGCAGGCCCGGGTACGCGACCCCGGCCTGCGGGACGCCCGGGTAGGTGACCCCGGCGTGCGGCACGCCCACCAGCCAGACGCCCGGGCGGACCTCCAGGGCCTCCATCCGGCGGCCGGTGGCCCAGTCCACGACGTGCTCCTGTATCCGGTCGATGCTCCGGCTGCCGAACTGCGACCAGCGCTTGTCGCCCAGCCGCTGGGCCGCCTCGACGAAGTCGCCGAAGCGGTGCAGCGCCTCCTCGGTGCGGCCTGCGAGCAGGCTCACCAGGGCCAGGCCGCGCAGCACGTCGGCCTGGCCGCGGGCGTGCCCGGGGCCGTCGGCCTCGAACAGCCCGGCGGCCTGCGCGTACAGCTTGCCGGCGTGGCCGGACTCGCCGCTGCTCAGCGCGACGTCGGCCAGTCCGACCAGGCAGCGGGCCTGGCCGGCCCGGTCGCCGGCGGCCGCGAACAGGGCCCGGGCGGACTCGTAGCGGTCGGCCGCCGGACGGGTCCGGCGCTGCTGCCAGGCGAGGTCGCCCAGCGAGTGCAGCACCGCCGCCCGCTCGGCCGGGCGCTCGGCCAGCAGGGTGGCGTCCAGGGCCAGTTCATGGGTGGCGGCCCAGTCGCCCCACACCGAGCCGGCCTCGAACCAGCCGGTGAGGGCGTCGGCCAGCTCCCAGGTCAGCCGCCACAGCCCGGCGGTGTGCGCCTGGCGGACGGCGTCGACCAGGCCGGCCGCCTCGTCCTGGAACCAGCGGGCGGGGGTGTCCCCGACCACGAGGGCCGGCTCGGAGCCCCCCGCGACGGCCGCGGCGGCCGCCCGCGCGGCGGGCCGGGCCCCTGCGGCACCGGGCAGCCGGCCCGGGGCGAGCAGCGCGTCGGCGTACCGGGCGTACCCCAGGTAGGCACTGCCGAGCCGCTCGGTGGCCGATTCGACCTCGCCCGGCAGTTCGTCCGCGAGGAGTTCCAGCGCCAGCTTCCGCAGCAGGCGGTGGAAGCTGTAGCGGTACGCCTGGCCGGAGGCGGCCCGCCGGACCCCGAGCAACTGGGACTCCACCAGCCGCTCCACCACCTGCTCGGCCTCGGCCGCCGGCAGGCCCAGCAGCGCCGCCGCGCTCCACAGCGGGAAGTCGGGGACGGGGGCCAGCGACAGCAGCCGGAAGGCCCGCCGCTCGGCCGGGCCGACCTCGCGGTAGCCCGCCAGCAGGCTGGCCCGGACGTCGAGGTCGCCGGCCACGAAGCGGCTCAGGCCCGCGCTCTCGTCCGCCAGCCGGGCGGCCCAGGCGGCGGCCGTCCAGTGCGGCCGGGCGGCCAGGCCGGTGCCGGCCACCCGCACGGCGAGCGGCAGGTGGCCGCAGAGCCGGGCGATCTCCTGGGCGGCGGCCGGGTCGTCGGCCAGCCGGGGCCCGACGATCGACGCCAGCAGCTTCTGCGCCTCGTTGGGGCGCAGCACGTCCAGGGTGAGGTGGCGGGCGCCGTCCAGGCCGGCCAGCGTGCGCCGGCTGGTGACCACGGTGAAGGTGTCCGGCAGGGCCGCCAGCAGCGGCCTGACCTGCTCCTCCGAGGAGGCGTCGTCCAGGATCACCAGCAGCCGGCGACCCTGGACGGCGCGGTGCAGCCGCTCGGCCAGCTCCTCCTGGTCGCCGTCGGGCACGGCGGCGGCCTCCTCCGCAGCGGCGGGCGGCGCCTGGCCGGCCGGCCGCCCCTCGCTGCCCGGGCCGATCCGGCGCAGCAGGCCGGCCATCGCCTGGCCGGCGTCCAGCGCCATGTCACGGGGGCCGCGCAGGTGGAGCAGCACCTGGCCGGCGGGGAAGCGGTCGGCGTTGCGCCGGGCCAGCTCCACCGCGAGGGCGCTCTTGCCGACGCCGGCCCGGCCGCTGACCACCAGGACGGGCTGCGGCGCGGGGCCGGCGGCCTCGGGGAGCAGCTTGCCGGCGACCGTGAGGACGTCCTCGCGGCCGGTGAAGTCGGCGGTGGCGGGCGGCAGCCAGAGGGCCGGGGCGGGCTCCTGGCCGGCCGGGGCGGCGGGCTCCTGCCAGGCCAGCGTCGGGTCGGAGCGCAGGATCCGGTCGTGCAGCTTGCGCAGCCCCGCGCCGGGCTCCACGCCGAGTTCCTCCACCAGCGAGCGCCGGGCCCGGGCGAAGGCGCGCAGCGCGTCGGACTGCCGGTCGGCCCGGAACAGCGCCACCATCAGGTGGGCGTGCAGGGTCTCCCGGTAGGGGTGCCGGCTGACCAGTTCCATCAGCTCGCCGGTGAGTTCGTGGTGCCGGCCGAGGCGCAGGTCGGCGGCGATCCGCTGCTCCAGCGTGACGGTGCGCAGCTCCTCCAGGCGGACGCCGGTGGTGGCGAGCACCGGGCCGTGCGGGACCCCGGACAGGGCCACGCCCGTCCAGAGGTCCAGGCTTTCGCGCAGCAGGCCGGAGGCGGCCGCGAAGTTGCCGCGCTCGTAGGCCTCCTTGCCGCTGCGGCGCAGGAACTCGAAGCGGCTGAGGTCGAGTTCGTCCTCGCCGACGTGCAGCCGGTAGCCGGGCGGCACGGTGTGCAGGCGGCGGCCGGCGGCGAAGGCGTCGCCGGGGCCGTCGGCGTCGGCCAGCGCCTTGCGGAGCTGGGAGACGTAGACCTGGAGGGTGGTGGCGGCGGTCCTGGGCGGGTCGATGTCCCAGAGCTCGTCGATCAGGCTCTCGGTGGACACCACCTCGTTCGCCCGGACCAGCAGGGCCGCGAGCAGCACCCGGACCTTCGCGGCGGTCGGGGTGCGGGGGGTCATGCTGACCGGCCCCAGGATCCGGAACCTCATCTCGTTCTCCCCCGAGGCGTGACGGTTGCTGCGGTTGCTGCGGTTGCTGCGGTTGCTGCGCTTGTTGCGGTTGCTGCGGCCGGCCGCGGCGGCGCGGCCGGGGCGGCCGGCGGCGCCGGGGTGAACCGGTACCGCCGGCCGGAGGAGTTCAGGGCCGGGGCGTGCGGGGCCGGGCTGCGGAGCGGTGGGCGTTCCATCAGCAGTCCTGGAGGACGGTCGTCTCGACCGAGCCGACCTGGCGGGAGCCCTGGAAGAAGACCAGCGTCACCGGCAGCGCGGGCCGGCCGTCGGCGGCGCGCCCCAGCGGCCCGGCCAGCGCACGGCACCAGAGCGGCAGGTCGGGCTCGGCGAAGCCCTGGAAGCGCGCGCTCCAGCGGCTCAGCACACAGCCCGCCACGGTGAAGCCGTGCAGTTCGCCGGCCAGCAGGAAGGCCGTCTGCCGGGAGGCCTCGACCAGGACGACGGCCGGCACGTGGTCGCCCGCCGCCTCGGCGAAGACCGCGTTCGCCGGGTCGGCGAGCACCTGCACCAGCAGTTCGCCCGCCGGGTTCTGGGCCGGGGTGCCGAGGACGAGGTTCCGCGGGTCGGTACGGCCCACCGCCTTCGGCTCCGGCCGGAGCGGCCAGGGCTCGGCGCCCTCGACCTCGACCGGTCTGGAGCGGCTCGCGGCGCGGCCCCGCTCGCGGTGGTTCTGGTAGACCTTCGGCATCAGGAAGACCAGCCGGGCCCGGGCCGTGCCGCAGCGCACGCCCTCGAAGCTGAGGGCGCTCTCGCACTCCAGCCCGCGCGGCACGCCGTTGACCACGTCGGCCGGACGCAGCGTGATGTCCATGGTGAGGTGGGCCGGCCCGGCGGCGCGGCGCCACGGCTCCAGCTCGGTGAGCTCGACCTCGGTGGAGGCGAACACCGCGGGCCGCTCCTGCGGGACCCGGAAGTACCGGTGGGCGACGAACAGCGCGGTGCGGCGCAGCGCCTCGGCCGGGGAGTGCAGGTCGTGGAAGGCGTCGGCCCCGTCGTTGAAGAGCGGGTGCCGCTCGGGCAGCACGGCGGAGACCGCGAACTCCTGGGTCACCGGCGCGGCGGTGCCGAGCACCACCCCCTCCGGGGTGTTCGGCCGGTGCACCAGGTGGTGGACGAAGCCGGGGGCGGCGGGCGCGGCCGGGGTGAACCTCGGGGGCGCGGCCGGCGGGGACGCCACGACCATCGGGGCGAGCGTCGGCGCGCCGGACACCAGCGCGGAGATCGAAGGGGCGATCGAGGCGGACATCGCTGCGGACGTGGGCCGGTGCCCCGCCTCCGGCCTGGTGCGTACGGCCTGGGCGAGGGTGAGACCGGGTACTTGCTCTGGCACGGAGAACTCCGCTCGTCGGCGTTCTGGGCAGTCTCTGGCAGCGATGCGGTCCTTCCTGGGCCTGCGGCCGGGGCGTCCCCGGCGTCGGCGGCCCGGCGGGCCCGGGTGACGGGTCGGTCCGGCCCTCGCGGCGAGGGTCCGGCCGGCCGGTCCGTGGTGACGGCTCCGGCGGCGGCTCCTCCTGGCGGGTGAGGTCGGCTGCCTGACGCCTCCCCCGTCCTGGCCCAGGCTAGGAAGCCGCCCGCCGTGACCGTTAGGACCGCCGGTACTCGGATCCGCGGACCGGGCGGTACCGGCGGTACCCGCCGGCCGGGCGCCCCGGCGGGCGGCCGGCGCGGCGCCCGTCCCGGCCCGGCACAGCCTGGCGCGCACGAGCGAGCGGTCGGCCGGATGTACGGGTGAGTGTGGTCCGGCCACCACCCCCGCCCCGGCCCGGACGGCCCGCGGGGAGCCCCGCCGGGCCGATGGTTGCCCTGCCAGCACCGGGCGGCCCCGAGTGTGTGACGGCCGCACCTGTGCGCGGGCCCGCGCCCCGGGGATGGTGGACTGACCACCCTTCGGGCTCCCGTGGCTCCCCGGGTGGGCTCCACCCACCGGTGCGCCAGCGCCGCGGGCGGAGCACCGCGACGCCGACCGCAGAACAGGGGATCCGATGAGCACAGGTCTGGCACCCGGCAGCCTTCCGCTGCTCGCCGGGGACCTCGACAGGACGGTGGGCACGCTGTGCTCGGCCGTCCTCGCCTCGATGCAGCGCAGCGACCAACGGGCCAAGGGCGAGCGCTACGTCCGCGGCCTGCTGATGACCGAGGGACGCAAGTCGATGCGCAACATCGCCCTGCACCTCGGCGCCGACGCGGCCGGGCAGAGCATGCACCACTTCATCAGCTGCTCGACCTGGGACTGGCGGCCGGTCCGGGAGGCGCTCGCCCGCCACCTGGAGACGGTGCTCGGCCCACAGGCCTGGGTGCTGCGCCCGATGACGGTGCCCAAGGCCGGCGAGCACACGGTGGGGGTCGAGCGGCGGCTCGACCCCGGCTCCGGGCGGGTCGTCAACAGCCAGCGCGCGTACGGGCTCTGGTCGGTGTCGGCGCGCGGGAGCAGCCCGGTGAACTGGGGCCTGCACCTGCCGGCCGGCTGGCTGGCCGACCGGGCCAGGCGCAGCCGGGCGAAGATTCCCGAGCGCTGGGGGGAGAGCAGCCCCGGCGAGTGCGCCGGCCGGGCCGTGGTGGAGGCCGCCCGGGGCTGGGGGCTGCCCAGGCGTCCGGTGGTGCTGGACCTGGACGGCCCCGAGTCGGCGGCGGCGGTGGCCGCCTGCCAGGCCGCCGGGATCCCGTTCCTGGCCCGGATCGACGACTCCGTGCTGCTGCCCGCCGCCGGCACCGGACGGCGCGAGGCCCGTGCCCAGCAACTGCTCACCGCGGCCTCGGGCGGCAGCGCGCGGGTCCCCGTCCAGTGGTGGGACCCGGTCCGTGGCCGGGCCAGGAGCAGCCTGGCGGTGACCGTACGGCTGGAGGAGCGGGCCGAGCGGGCGGGCCAGCGGCCCGGCGGGGCCCCGGCGGGCCGGCCGGGCGCGGCCGCGGCGGCCCGGCCCCTGCCGGTCCGGCCGGGCGGTACGGAACCGGGCTCGGCCGGACGCGGCGGCGGCCGGGGCGGGCTGACGCTGCTGGGCGAGTGGAGCGACGGCCTGCCCTGGCCCACCGAGTACTGGCTGACCGACCTGAACGGTCCGCCCGCCGCCCTGCTGCGGCTGGCGAAGCTGGCCCGCCGGGTCGAGCGGGACTTCGAGGACGTCGGCGAGCCGGCCGGGCTGCGGGAGTTCGAGGGGCGGTCCTTCGAGGGGTGGCACCGCCACACCACGCTGGCCTCGGTCGCGCACGCGGCCAGGATCCTGACGTCGGACGGCGCGCCCGCACTGGTGCGGTCGGCCTGAGCGGTGCGCCCGGTGCGGGCGGCCCGAGCGGCCTGCCCGTGCGACGGGCCTGAACGACGAGTCCGAACAGCCGGCCCGGACGGCCGGCCCGAAGGGGGAGCGATGGGGAGGCGTGGTGCTACGGCCGGGGCCGGCCCCGGGTCAGTCCGCCGACGGCTGGAGCGCGTCCCGGGTGCGCTGCAGTCGCAGGGCGAGCTGGATCTCCAGGGCCTGGGCGGGCTTCTGCCAGTCCGGGCCCAGCAGTTCGGTGATCCGCTCCAGCCGGCGCGAGACCGTGTTGGGGTGCACGTGCAGGGCCTCGGCCGCGTAGGTGGGGCTGGAGCCCGCCGCGAAGTAGGCCTCCAGGGTGCGGACCAGGGTGCTGAGCCGGCGGGTGTCGTAGTCGAGCACCGGGCCGATGGTGTTGTCGATGAAGTTGGTGGCGCTGTGACTGTCGCCCAACAGCACGCCGATGAATCCGAGTTCGCTGAGCGAGGCGCTGCCGCCGTCGCTCCCGAGCGCGGTCAGCGCGCTGAGGCAGCGCTGCGCCTCGTGGTAGATCGGCGCGATCTCCTCGATCCCGGACACCGGGCCGGCCGCACCGGCCGTGACCTGGTGGCCGAGGATGGGCGAGAGTTCGCCGGAGACCGCGCGGGCGGCCGCGCTCGCGTCCACGCCGGGCAGCAGCAGCGCGATGCAGCCGCTGCGAATGCTCTTCAATCCGCTCATCCGCAGCGCGTAGGACGAGGCCCAGACCACCGCGCGGCCCGAGGGGCCGCCCTCCAGCCGGGCCACCACCACCACGTGCGGACTGCTCAGGTCCAGCCCCAGCCGCCTTGCCCGCTCCCGCAGTTGGGCGACCGGGCGTTGCGGTTCGGCGAGCAGGTCGTCGAAGAACTCGTCGCGCATCAGGCTCTCGGTGGCGGCCGTGGTGCGGTGCATCAGCACCAGCAGGGCCACCGACTTGGCGGTGAGGGCGAGCAGCCGCACCCCGCTCTCGCCGAGCGGGCGCTCCGGGCGGGCCAGCAGGTGGCCGAAGTCCTGGTTGTGGGCGGTCACGGCGGCGACCCAGGTGCCGTCCGGCAGGCAGACCGGCTCCCGGGAGGCGTACGAGTCGAGGGCCGCGCCGACGGCGGCGCTCTCGTCCACGTCCGGGATCTCCCCGCTGAAGGCGAGGATCCGGCTGCTGCCGTCGCGGACGGCCACCGCGCCGCCGAGCGCCTCGGCGGCCATCGTGGTGAGCGCCTGGAGGTCGCCGCCGTCGAGCAGCAGGTCGACCATCCGGGAGTGGCTGTCATGGGCCCGGCGCAGCGCGCCGAGTTCGCTCTTCGCCCGGGAGGAGTACTGCTCCAGGCTGATGATCTCGGCCAGGGCCTGGCCGGTCAGCTGGGTGCGCTCGATGGCGACCGCGGCGAGGTCGGCCAGCGAGGTCATCAGGGCGACCTCGGCCGGCGTGAAGTGCCGGATGCCGCGGTCGGCGACGTAGAGGACGCCGAAGGGGGAGTCCCCGTAGCGCAGCGGAACGGCCAGGATGGCGCGCAGGCCCTCGGCCCGGACCACCTCGTCGATCGGCCCGACGTGCCGGATGCGGTCGTCGGCGAGATAGTCGGCGGTCCAGAACGGGGCGCCGCCGGATCTGACGTCGCCGCCGAGGCCGGCCTGCCCGGGCACCCGGAAACCCACCGTGAGCGCGGTCGCGTGACCGTCGGCGGCACGGATGTAGGAGTCCTCGGAATCCGAATCATGGAAACTGATGTACGCCATGTCGAGATTGAGCAGAAGGCGGGCTCTTCGCGAGATTACCTTCAGAAGGGCGTCCAGCTCGAAGGGCGAGGAGAGATCGCGGGCGGTATCGACAAGCGCCGAAAGCTCGGCCTCGCGCTGGCCCTGTCTACCGAGAAGTCCGTGAATTCTCAGCGTCAGGTACTTGACCTGGGTCAGCTTTTCGACCGAGTCGGGGGACAGTCCCTGGCGCCTCGCCTCATGGAGCAGATCATCAAAGGCGCCGGGTGGTGACTCCGCGGCAAGGAGCTGAAGAGCCGCGAGCGCGCCCGCCTCGACAGAGTCGATACGCAAGTCCCCCCGGACCCTTCTCTGAGATCTTGGTACCGCCGTCCGTAGAGTCGGACTGTATGGGTCTCGCCACTCCGCGTCAAGCACCGGAACCCCCGCCAATTCCCCTGCGGGTCCTGCTGTCTGACCTTTGCACCAGCATTCGGCAACGGCCGGGCGACGGGAACCCGACGGCCGGCAATGCCTTCCACAATCCGGAATGGAAAACGGACCGCCGATGTCCGGACCGTTACGGGAGCGTTTAGCGCCGAGGTGGGCGCCCCGCTCTGATGACAGGGTGTGATCCGGTCACCACCCGATTGAGGGGTTGTGTGACGGCATCACCTTCTCCCACGCATGCCCGGTTGTGAACACTTGGCGCTCACCGAGGGAGGCCGGCCAGGCCGATCATCGAGACCGGGGGAGTCCACATGCCCGAGATCCAGAGCTACATGAGATCCCTTCGCCGCAGCCACGAGGCCCGGACCCGCGCCGACCGGCCGTCCAGCTTCACCCTGCGCGGCCGCGAATGGGACCTGCTCGACGACGTGTTCGCACCGATCTACTCGCCCAGCACCGGGGTGGCCCTGGACTTCCTGGGCTGGTCGGAGCCGGTGGAGGTACCCCGCTCCGGCTCCTTCCTGGAGGTGGGCTGCGGCACCGGGGTGATCGCGGTGACCGCCGCCCTGGCCGGCTGCGACCGGGTGGTCGCCACCGACATCAACCCGCAGGCCGCGGCGAACGCCCGCCTGAACGCCGACCGGCACGGGGTGGCGGAGCGGTTCCGCGCCGTGCAGGGCGACCTGTTCGAGGCCGTCCCCGCCGAGGAGCGCTTCGACCTGGTCTTCTGGAGTTCCAACTACGTTCTCGCGCCGAGCGGTTACCGCTACCGCAGCATGCACGAGCGGGCCTACGTCGACACCGGCTACGCCGCGCACCGCAGGTTCCTCGACCAGGCGACCGGCTGGCTGACCCCGGACGGCGCCGCGCTGCTGCACTTCAGCTCGCGCGGGGACCTCGCGGAGCTGCGCCGGGCCGCCGAGGAGACCGGCCGTGAGCTGCGGGAACTGCACCGCGTCGTGGTCCAGGAGGGCCAGGACGAGGTCGACCACATGCTGCTGCAGGTCCTCGCCGCCTGAGACCCGAGCGGCAGCCGGGCGCCGTCCGGTCCGGCCGGCGGCCGGGCCCGCCGGACCACTGGGCGGCCCACCCAGGCGCCGCCCCAGCAGGTGACCCTGTGCCCAACTCCCCTTCCCCGCCAAGTCTGTGAGGCTGCGGTGCGCATTCTTCTGGTCGACAACTACGATTCCTTCACCTACAACCTGTTCCACTACCTCGCCGAGGCCGGCGCCGAACCGGTCGTCATCCGCAACGACGAACCCGGTTGGACCGAGGGGCCGTTAGCGGCCAAGCTGGCCGGTTTCGACGGTGTGGTGCTCTCCCCCGGGCCCGGTACCCCGGCCCGCGCGGCCGACTTCGGCATCTGCCGCCGGCTCGTCCGGGAGTGCGAGCTGCCGATCCTGGGAATCTGCCTGGGCCACCAGGGAATCGGCTGGGAGTTCGGCGCCACGGTGGGCCGCGCCCCGGAGCCCCGGCACGGCCGGACCTCGGCCGTCCGGCACGACGGCACCGGCCTCTTCGCCGGACTGCCGTCCCCGCTGGAGGTGGTGCGCTACCACTCGCTCGCCGTCACCGACCTCCCGGAGGAGATCGAGGCCACCGCCTGGAGCTCCGACGGCGTGCTGATGGGCCTGCGCCACCGCGACCGCCCGCTCTGGGGCGTGCAGTTCCACCCCGAATCGGTCTCCACCAGCCACGGCCACCAGCTGCTGGCGAACTTCCTCCGGCTGGCGGCCGGGCACCGACCGCCCCGGGAGGCGGCCGCCCCCGTTCCGGCGCCCGTGGCCGGCACCGGCCCCGGCGCCCCGGGTGTGGCGGCGGCACCGTCCGGCCCCGTCCGCCGCCTGCGGGTGTTGGCCGGGGCCCTGCCCACCCGGTGGGACGACGAACTGGTCTTCGACCACCTGTTCCGCGGCGGCAACCACGCGTTCTGGCTCGACAGCAGTGCCCGGGACACCGCACGCGGCCGCTTCTCCATTCTCGGCGACGCCTGCGGCCCGCTCGCCCGGGTGGCCAGGGCCGACGCCTGGAACGACACCGTCACCGTCGAACAGGGTGGCCGCACCACCACCGTGGCCGGCGAGTTCCTGCCCTGGCTCGACCAGGACCTGCGCTCCTGCCGGACGGAACTCCCCGACCTGCCCTTCGACTTCGCGCTCGGCTGGGTCGGCTACCTCGGGTACGAGCTGAAGTCGCAGACCGGCGGGGACCGGGTGCACCGCGCCGAGGAGGACGACGCCGTCCTGGTCTTCGCCGACCGGGCCGTCGTGCTCGACCACGCGACCGCCACCAGCCACCTGCTCGCCCTGGTCGAGGACGGCGACGGCGGCGTCTCCGAGGCCGCGGCCCGGCAGTGGCTGGCGGACGCCGCCCGGCAGCTGGGCACCCTGGCCGGCCGCACCGCCGAGGACCCGCCGGTCGGCCGCGAACCGCAGCTCGACGGACTGCGGCTGCGGCACGACCGGGAGGCCTACCTGGACCTGATCGGCGCCTGCCAGCAGGAGATCGCGGCCGGCGAGACGTACGAGGTCTGCCTCACCAACGAGCTGACCGCGAGCGGGACCTTCGACACCTGGCAGGCCTACCGCCGGCTCCGCCGGGCCAGCCCCGCGCCGTTCGCCGCCCTGCTGCAGTTCGGCCGGACGACCGTGCTCAGCACCTCGCCCGAACGGTTCCTGCGGATCGGCCGGGACGGCGTCGCCGAGTCCCGCCCGATCAAGGGGACCAGACCGCGCGGCGCGACGCCGGCCGAGGACGAGGCGCTGCGCCTGGAGCTCGCCGCCAGCGAGAAGGACCGCTCGGAGAACCTGATGATCGTCGACCTGGTCCGCAACGACCTGGGCCGGTGCGCCGAGGTCGGTTCGGTGGAGGCCTCGGAGATCTTCCGGGTGGAGACCTTCGCCCGGGCCCACCAGCTGGTCAGCACCGTACGGGCCAGGCTGCGGGACGACGCCAGCGCCGTCGACTGCGTACGGGCGGCGTTCCCCGGCGGCTCGATGACCGGCGCCCCCAAACGGCGGACGATGCAGCTGATCGACCGGCTGGAGGCCGGCCCCCGCGGCGTCTACTCCGGCGCGGTCGGCTACTTCTCGCTCTCCGGCGCGGCCGACCTGAGCATCGTGATCCGCACCCTGGTGGCCGGACCGGAGCCGGGCCGGGTGCGGTACGGCGTCGGCGGGGCGGTGGTCGCCCTCTCCGACCCCGACGAGGAGTTCGAGGAGACCGCGGTGAAGGCGGCCCCCCTGCTGGGGCTCTGCGCCGACGGGTTCCCCGGACGGGTACCGGCCCGGCCGGCCCTCGACACCCGGCCCGTACCCGAGCCCCGGCCCGCGCTCGCCGGCCGCCCGGCCGAGCCCTCCCGGTAGCCCGTCCCGCCGGTACCGCCGGCGGCCGAGCCGTTCCCGGACCGTCCGGGCCGGCCCGGGCCGGCGGTACGGACGCGGCAGGCCGGCCACGGGGCCGGGGTCCGTCCCGGCCACCGGGACGGACCCGGCCCCCGCGCCCACCGGCCTCACCCCTCCGCGGGCCGCAGCCCGGCGGCCGTCGCCGCCAGCAGCCGCGACCAGGCCCGGGCGAAGTCCGCGGGGTACCGCACGCCCAGCTCGTCGGTCACCTCGGCCAGCGGCACCCCGGCCGCCACCAGGCCCTCCAGGTCGCGCTGGGCGCTGACGTACCGGCCGGACAGCATGTCCCCGAACAGCGGCACCTCCTCCTCCAGGCCGGCCAGCAGGTCGGGCGGGAGGACGTGCACGACCCCCTCCGCCAGCAGCGCGCCGAGGTACCGGCCACCCGCGCCGGCCCCGGCCTGGTCGGCCGCCGGACCGGGCGGGGCGCCGCAGGCCAGCCAGGCGAGCCGGTGCGGGCGGGCGCCCGCGGCGGCCAGTGAACGCCAGCGGGCGCGGTCCAGGTGCTCCTCGCGCAACCGGTAGACCACCCGGGCCAGGGCAGGTCCGGTCCGGCCGCGCAGGGCGGCGGAGTTGGCGCCGGGCAGGGCCGCCAGCCGGGCGTCGACCTCGGTGTCCACCTTCCGCACCGCGAACGAGGTCAGGGCGGCGATCCGGTCCAGCCGGCGGCCGGCCGCCCGGGCCCGCTCCAGCCCCTCGTCGAAGGCCTCCAGCACCTGGCGGTAGCTCTCGACAGTGACCAGCGGAGCGACGTCCACCCCGATCCCGTCCGCCAGACAGCCGACGATGGCGGCCAGTCCGGCCTCCGTCGCCGGGATCCGCACCAGCAGGTTCGGCCGGTCCACCAGCCACCACAGGGTGCGGGCCTCGGCCAGCAGCACCGCCGGGTCCGCCGGGGACCACACCGGCAGGTCCACCGAGACGTACCCGTCCCGGCCGCCGGTCTCCTCGTACACCCGGCCGAGCAGGTCGCAGGCCTCCCGCGCGCGGTGCGCGGAGAGCCGCCGGACCGCGCCCTGCGGGCTGACCTCCAGGCTCGCCAGGTCCCGCAGGAGCGCCCGCTGGGAGGGGAGCACCACGCTGTCCGCCAGCGCCTCGGGCCCGAGCACCAGACCGGTGACCCAGCCCCCGGCGACCAGCTGCTCGGCCGTCCTGGGGGCCGTCGCCCGGCCCGGACCGCCCGGGGCGGCGCCGCCGGAGCCGGCCGGCGGCCGGACCGAACCGTCCAGCCAGACGGAGGCCCCCTCGGCGGCCAGCTGCTTCCAGGTGGCACCCCTCATCCCGGCTCTCCCCTGCTGCGCATCGGTGGTCACCCGCCCGAACGTACCTGACGGGTCCTCAATATCTTTAGGCGGCACGCGAGATGTCCGCGGTCTCGCCGCCTGCGGCGAATCGCCGGGCGCGCAACGGGTACGCGGCCACAACAGCCGTGCCGACAACGACAGTCTGCGCGGGCCCCGGGGCGGGCGCAATGATCGTCCTCGTACTTTGTCACCTCCCGGATCACCGCTGGCCTGGCTGCTCTCCCGCACTTGCGAAACAAGTCCGGCCCGCGTTGACCGGCCGCTCGCCCGGTCCTGACAATCGGCATGTCATCAGGGGGGATCGGGTCGTACCACCGGTCACGGGGAAGGATGGTGAGAGGCATGGAGGAGAACGGGGGCACGTCGGTGCCTTGGTACCCGCAGGAATGGACGGCACACCCACGGGCTCTCGTCGTCGACCACTGGCCGCTGGCGCGCACCGCGCTCTCGGCCCTGCTGCGGGAGTCCGGCGCGGTCGGCACGGTGACCACGGCGAGGAGCGCCGAGGCCGCCTGGCTGGACCACCGCGACAACCGCGCCGACATCGTGATCACCGACTGCGACCTGCGCAGGCCGCGGGACGGCCTGCGGCTCGGCCGCCACCTCAAGGACTCACGGCGGCCGCCGATGGTGCTCGTCTACTCCGAGCACAACGACCCGGACGTCGTCTTCGAATGCCTGGAGGGCGCGGCCGACAGCTTCGTCCACCGCTCCGTCGAACCGGAGACGCTGGTGGACGCGGTGCGCCGGCTCGTGACGGGCCGGCCGACCTGGATCACCTCGGACCAGACCGCCCCGGACGGCCTCGGTGCCGCCCCCCACCCGGCCTGGCCGGCGGGCGACGCGCAGCCGGGCCGGGACATGCTGACCGAGTGCATGACCGTGCGCGAGCGCGAGGTCCTGGACCTCCTGCTCCGCCGCTACTCCAACGACGAGATCGCCACCCACCTGCACCTGGCCCGGCAGACCGTGAAGAACTACGTGAGCACCGTCATGCAGAAGCTGGAGGTCTCCTCCCGCCGCGAGCTGCACGGCTGGGCCCGCCGGACCGACCCGTGGCCGCGGATGAGCCAGGCCGGCGCACGCTGAACCGCGCCGGTGGCCGTCCCGCCGTCCCTCCCCCGTCAGGGCGGCGGGACGGCGGGACGGCGGACGAACGGCGGCGGGACGGCAGGACGGCGCGTCCGACCGCACGGAGGGCCCGGTCCAGGCGGACCGGGCCCTCCGTCGTGCGCCGGGATCCCTGCCGGACGGGACCGGCTCCCGGGCCTGCGGCCCGGAGCACCGGCCCGGACCGCCGGCTCAGGCCGCCACCCAGGCCCGGCTGCCGGTGAGGAAGGCCTGGCTCGGCCGCAGGCCCCAGGAGAGCAGCGTGGTCAGCCGGGCGTGGGTGGCACCGGCGTCCGCGGCCGGGCCGAATCCCCCGGTGGTCTCCAGCGAGGCGAACCCGTGGGCCACCGCCCGCAGGCAGCGGGCCGCGTGCAGCAGTTCCTCGCCCGCCAGCCCGTACCCGGCCAGGGCGGCGGCGAACACGTCGGACCCGCCCTCCGCCGGGCCGCCGACCGCCCCGGCGGCGGCCGGCGCCGCCCGGTCCGAGACCTCCCCGTCCGTGGTGAGCACCGCGTAGCGGTGCGGGTGGCCCAGGGCGTACGCCCGGTACGCCCCCAGCAGGGCCGCGACCGCGTCGTCACCGCCGAGCCCGCGCACCGACCGCCACAGGGCCGCGGTGAGTTCGGCCCGGACCTGCAGCCGGACCAGGGCCCGCAGGTCGGGCAGGCCGCCGGGCACGTGCTTGTAGAGCGAGGGGACGGCCACCCCCGCCCGCCCGGCCACCGAGGTGAGGGTCAGGGCGGCCGGCCCGCCGTCGTCGAGGACGAGCAGCGCCGTCGCGACCACGCGGGCCGGGGTCAGCGCCGCCCGCCCGGTCACCGCGCGCCCCCGGCCACCGGATCACCCGCCGGCAGGGCGGCCACCAGCGGGTGGTCGGCCGCCAGCACGGGGAGCCCGGAGGCCCCGCCCGGCGAGCCGAGCGGGATGAAGACCTCGGCGTTGGCGCGGGCGAAGTCGCTCCACCGGTCCGGCAGTTCGGATTCGAAGTAGATCGCCTCGACCGGGCAGACCGGTTCGCAGGCGCCGCAGTCCACGCACTCGTCGGGGTGGATGTACTGGGAGCGCGGGCCCTCGTAGATGCAGTCCACCGGGCACTCGTCGAGGCAGGCCTTGTCCTTGACGTCGACGCAGCCTCCCGCGATCACGTAGGTCATGAGTCACTCCGTTCCGTGGTGGGCCGGTCGGCCATCGTCCAGGTGTCGTTGCCGGCGAGCAGGGTGGCGAGGTCGCCGGGGCCCTGCGAGGCGGTGGCGGTGGCCAGCTGCTCGGCCATCAGCACGTCGTAGACCGGCCGCCGG
>NZ_BNBO01000016.1:79159-158018 GCF_014655955.1 Kitasatospora indigofera | reverse complement strand
GGGCCGGACCGCCGCGCAGGCGGTCCGGCCCGGAGCCACGTTTCAGTGGGCCTGCGCCTCGATGTCGAGGACGATCCGCTCGCAGAGTTCGTGGGTGCGCAGCGCGTCCCGGCCGGAGATCGTCTTGCCGGTCCGGACGGCCTCCAGGAAGGTGAACACGACCTGCTCGATCCCGCGCTGGCGGGCGACCGAGACCCAGTCGCCCCGGCGGCGGACGGTCGGCTGGCCCCGGTGGTCGATCACCTCGGCGAGGTTGACCACCTCGCGCTTGGAGTCGCCGCCGGAGACCTGCAGCACCTCCTCGGTGGAGCCGCTGACCCGGTTCATGATGCCGAGCGCGGTGAATCCGTTGCCCGCCAGTGTCAGCACCAGGTGCTCCATCAGCCCGGCCCGGCTCCGGGAGCGCACGTCGACGTGCTCGATCTCGCCCGGGACGAGGAAGCGCAGGGTGTCGACGACGTGGATGAAGTCGTCGAAGACCGCCGTGCGGGCCGCCTCGGGAAGGCCCTCGCGGTTCTTCTGCAGGACGATCAGGTCGCGCGGACGCTCCTTGGCCTGCACGTAGCCGGGGGCGTGGCGGCGGTTGAAGCCCACCATCAGCGACCGGCCGGTCTGCTCGGCCAGGTCGACCAGCCGGCGGGCGCCGGCCAGGTGGTGGTCGAGCGGCTTGTCGACGTACACGTCCACGCCGGCGTTCAGCAGCTTCTCGGTGATCGGCACGTGCTGCTCGGTGACGGCGTGCACGAAGGCGGCCCGCACGCCACTGCCGATCAGGGCGTCGAGGTCGGTGTACCGGTGGTCGATCCGGTAGGCGTCGCCGATCCGGTCGAGCTTGGCCCGGTCACGGGTCATCAGCCGCAGGTCCAGGCCGGGCTGTGCGGTGAGGACCGGGAGGTAGGCCTTCTGCGCGATGTCGCCGAGGCCGATCACGGCCACGGGGAGCTTCTGATCGTCGGTCACCGGGAGGTCGAGGTCGTCGAATTCGGTGTCGGTCATCGGGTGGCTGCTCCTGCGAGGGTGGTGGTGGCCGCCCGCTCCGTCACGGGCGCCAGGCCTCCGGCAGCATATGCCAGAACGCCCCGTGAGCAGTCGGAACGCCCGGATCGGGTGGATCCGGGGGCCGCCCGGGCCCCGGCTGGCCCCCGACGCCGCCCGGTCCTGGCCGGCTGGTCCTGACGTGTGGCGGGGCGGTCCCGGCCCGCGGGCCCCGGTCCGTCGCGGGGACGCTTCAGCAGCGGGGGCGCCTCAGGAGTGGGCGCCTCAGTAGTAGTGTTTCCGGCCGCCGACGGCGTGGCCGAGCGCTCCCATCACCCACAGGACCAGACCGACGGCCACCAGGATGATCCCGATGGTCCACAGGATTCCGATCCCGGCGATGAGGCCGATGACGAGGAGGATCACTCCGAGCACGATCATTGACGTCTCCCTACGATGCCCCCGAGTTGGCTGTGCCGCCGGCGGGCCGGTGCGGGCTCCCGCGGCTTGACGATCACTGGACCGACTTGGCGGGTCCGGCGGGGTCCCACGTCGGACGTCTGCCCGAATTGTCGGAATCAAACCGCCGATCCGGGACAGCACCCGGTCGGGACACCCCCACCGGGCCCCCGCCGGACCGGCCCACGGCCGGACGGGACAGCGTCAGGACGGCACACCCGCGAGCGCCCTGACCTCCGGGGGCGGGAACGGGCTGGAGCCGTGCCACTGCAGGAGCAGGACGGTGGCGTCGTCGCTGAGGCGGCCCTGGTGGTGGTCGAGGATGCTCCGGACCAGACGGCGCAAGGTCTCGGGCACGGGGCGGCGGTCGGCGTGGTGGCGGATGAGGACGTCGATGAACCGTTCCAGGCCGAACTCCGGGCCGCCGGGGCGGTGCGCCTCGGTGATGCCGTCGGTGTAGAGGACCACGCGGTCCCCCGGCTCCAGCTGCTCCCGGCACACCTGGCTCGGCAGCCCCAGGGCGGTGCCCATGGGGTGGGCCGGCGGGCAGTGCAGCCGGCTCTCCCAGCGTCCGGCGCGGATCAGGACCGGCGGGAGATGACCGCGGTTGACCCAGGACAGCACGCCCGTCCGCAGATCCAGTTCGCCCAGGATGCCGGTGACGAACCGGCTCCGGCCGAACTGCTCCAGCACCGCCCGCTCGATGGCATCACCGGTCTCGGCGAGGCCACGGCCCTTGCGGCGGTGGTTGCGGCAGGCGGCCACCGCGAGGTTGGCCGTCAGGGCGGCGGCGGTGTCGTGGCCCATCGCGTCGAACACCGACAGGTGCACGGTGTCGCCGGCGGTCGCGAAGTCGAACGCGTCGCCACCGACCTCGTAGGCGGGCTCCATGACGCCGCCGATCACCACCCGCTCGTCGGCGTAGATGCGCGGCGGCATCAGGTTCCACTGCATCTCGGCGGCCACGTTCATCCGCTCGGTGCGCCGCAGCCGGGCGTAGGCGTCGCTGGTGCCGCGCTTGCTGACGATCAGCAGTCCGACCAGGGCGGCGAGGCCCAGCAGGTCGTGCTGGGCCTGCGCGTCGTCGAACTCGGTGTCCACCCGCAGGACGCCCAGGCGCTCGGTGCCGTCCAGCACCGGCACCCACCAGCGGTAGCCGCTCCCCCCGGCCCGTCCGGCGGCGACGGTCCGCCCCTCCTGGAAGGCCCGGCCGGGCAGCGTGCCCTCCACCTTCAGCTCCGCCTCGTCGGCCCCCGCCCCGCTGCCCGGGGCCCGGCCCCGGTGGGCGTTCGGGCCGTTGCCGGTCAACAGCCGCAGGACGCTCTCCCGCAGGTCGCACAGGTAGATCGCGGTGTCCCGCAGTCCCGCCGGCGCCGCGTACTCCGCGACCCGGCCGGGCACCTGCTCCAGCGGCATCAGGTGGCTGGCGTCGAGCAGCCCGACCAGCATCCGCCGGCTGTCCCTCTCGCGCTCCGTCACAGCTGCACTCCTCGCCCGGGGCCCGCCCGACGGCCCGACGGCCCGACCGCGGGCCCGTCACCCCCAGTGTCCTCCCCGGACCGCCCTGGCGGCCGGAACACCGCGCGGGCCGGGCCCCTGCGACGACGACGGCCGGCGTGGCCCGTACGGCCGGCGGTCGGTGCGCCCCGTACGGCGGACGGCCTCAGCCGGCCTCGGCGGCCGCCGTGGCGAGCGCCCGCAGCACCGGGCTCAGCAGCGGGTGGCTCTCCGCCCCGCTGCGGACGGCGGCGAAGACCTTGCGGGTCGCCAGGGCGCTGTCCACCGGGCGGACGGCGACCCGGGCGAGGTCGGCGCCGCGCAGCGCGGAGCGGGGCACCAGGGCGACCCCGGCGCCGGCCGAGGCGAGCGCGACCACGGCGTTGAAGTCGTCCGAGGAGTGCACCAGGCGGGGCTGGAACCCGGCGTGCTCGCAGGCGAGCAGCACCACGTCGTGGCAGGGGTTGCCGGGGTAGGGGCCGATCCAGGGCTCGGCCGCGAGGTCCGCGAGGTCGACCACCTCGCTCGCGCGGCCGGGCGCGGCGAGCGGGTGGGTGAGCGGCAGGACCGCCGCGAAGGGCTCGGCGTAGAGCGGGACCCGGGTCAGCCGGGCGTCGTCCGCGCGGGGCGCGCCGCGGTACTCGACCGCGACCGCGAGGTCGGCGCGGCCGTCCAGCAGCATCGGCAGGCTGGCGTCGCCCTCGGCGTCCAGCACCTTCAGCCGCAGGCCGGGGGCCTCGGTGGCGAGGGCCCTGATGGCCGGCACCAGGACGAGCGCGATCCCGGTGGCGAAGGAGGCGACGGTGACCTCGCCCGCGACGCCGCCGCTGTAGGCCGCGAGGTCGGCCTCGGCGCGCTCCAGTTGGGCGAGCACGGCGTCGGCGTGCCGGAGCAGGATCTCCCCCGCGGCGGTCAGCCGCACACCCCGCCCGTCCCGGGCCAACAGGTGGTGGCCGGTCTCCTGCTCGAGCGCGGCCAGCTGCTGGGAGACCGCGGAGGGGGTCAGGTAGAGGGCGGCGGCGGCTGCCGTCACGGTGCGGTGGTCGGCCACGGCCCGCAGGGTCCGCAGCCGTCGGGCGTCGATCACACCGGCAATTCTGCCAGCGTCGCGGCCGTCCCCCGCACGGCCGGCCCCGGGCCGGGCCGTCGGGAGGTGCGGTGGGACGGCGGGACGGAGGTGCGGCGGGACGGAGGTGCGGCGGGACGGGCCGACAGCGGGACGGGCCGACCGGACGCCCGGGTCAGTGCAGCCGCTGCCGGACGGCGCGGGCCCGGACCTGCTCCGGGTACCAGCGGGTGACCTTGACCCCGGCCACCAGCAGCGCGACCGGGATGACCCAGTTGAGCCAGTCCGTCCCCGAGGAGACGTGCAGGGCCAGCAGCCCCAGCAGCGCGATCACCGCGAAGATCCCGCCCCACATCGCGGTGAGCACCCGGTTGGTGCGCTTGAAGGCCGCGGTGCGCCAGACCGCCGGCGGGGTGGACTCACGGGCGTACTGCTCGGTGAACGGGACGAAGGCCAGCGAACCGAGCGCCGCCACCGCCACCACCCCGTTGGCGATCACCTGGGCGTAGGTCTCCAGCCAGAGCAGGTCGTCGCGGTCGAGCACCAGCGCCAGCACGCAGACGACCGCGAAGAAGAGGATGCCGACGATCTCCAGGACCTTCGGGCGGCCCCGCAGCACGTCCGGTCCGTTCAGCAGCAGCGAGGTGACCAGGCCGGCCACGGCGGCGAGTTCCCAGGTGCTCGGGCCGGCCACCGCGGCGAAGACGATCCAGGGCGCGAAGGCCCAGAGCACATTGCCGCCGGCCGGCCCCCGGGACGGCCCGCCGGGGGCGAGGTCCGGCCGCCGGGCGCCACCGGTCGCACGATCGGCATCGGCCGCGCGATCGACGCCGGTCGCGCGATCAACGCCGGCAGGGGGAGCGCCGCCGGTGGGGGGAGCGCCGCCGAGGGCGGTGCCGGCCGGCTTCGGCCGGGCGCCGTTCACGCTGTGCGGGGGAAGGCCGCCCGGCGGGGCGCCCGGGACGGGATCGTCGGAGTACGGGCTCGTCATCGCACACCTCCGCGGCGGGTGACACCGTGCGGGTGGGGGCGCCGCCTCGCCGGAGGGGCGCCGGGGTCGAGAGGTCCCTCCCCCATCGTGCGCGGGGTCCTGCCCGATCGCATCTCTGCCCGCCGGCCGGCGTTCGGCACACGAACCGGAGCACGGCGTACCGCCCCCGCCACCCGCTCCGACCTGGGTGTTGACCTCGCCGTGCGCCCTCCGTGCGCCGGTCGCACCCCGCGCGCCGCCGTCCGCTCCCGCGCCGGGCGGGCCACCGCCTCCCTATCGTTGGGCCCTTACTTCTCGGCGAAGGGCATCGACATGACGAGACGTTGGCTGGTGACGGGCTGCTCGTCCGGGCTGGGACTGGCACTGGCCGAGGCGGTGGCGCGGGCCGGTGACTCGGTGGTGGCGACCACCCGGCGGCCGGGCGCGCTGGACCCGCTGGTGAAGGCCTTCCCCGGCCGGGTCGTCGAGGCTCCGCTGGACGTCCGGGACGCCGGGCAGTGCCGGGCCGTGGTGGAGCTCGCCGCGGAGCGCCTGGGCGGCGTCGACGTGCTGGTGAACAACGCCGGCTGCGGGGTGTTCGGCGCGGTCGAGGAGATCTCCGACGACGAGCTGCGCGACCAGCTGGAGGTGCTGGTGGTGGGCCCCTGGCGGCTCACCCGCGAGGTCCTGCCGCTGATGCGGGCCCAGGGCGCCGGCCACGTCGTCAACGTCTCCTCACTGGCCGGCCGCACCGTCTTCCCCGGGCTCGGGGCCTACAGCGCCGGCAAGTACGCCCTGGAGGCGATGAGCCAGGCGCTCGCCGCCGAGGCGGCGGCCTTCGGTGTCCGGGTGACGGTGCTGGAGCCCGGCGGCTACGACACCCGGTACGGCACCTCCGTCGTCCCGGCGGCCGCGGCCGTCCCGGTCTACCGGCCGGTGACCGGCCCGATGCTGGACGGCCTGCGCGGGATGGCGGGCAACGCGGAGCTCGGACGGCCGGACGCGTTCGCGGCCCTGGTGCGGCGGGTCGTGGCGGACGGCTCCGCGCCCCTGCGGCTGCCGGTCGGCGAGGACGCCTTCGGCTACCTGGGCGTGCTCGCGCAGGGGGCGGCTGAGGAGCTGGCCGCCGCCCGGGCCTTCGTCGCGGGGGGCGGGGCGGACGGCCCGGAGGCGGGCGGGCCGGTGCCCGCGGCGCGGGCCGCCGCCGTGGAACACCCGGCCTGACCTGCGCGCCGGCCCGGCCCGTGGGACCGGCCGGGCCGGTGCCCCGGGCGTGCGGACGCCCGGGCGGGGTGGAGTGCCTCGTGGCCCGGCGGGTTCCGGGCCACCGGGCCACGAGGCGGTTCAAGGGGCGGGACGCGGACGGTCCCGCCGGGCCGGGGCCTACTCCCCCAGGGCCGCGCGGGCGTCGACGAAGGCCGCGACGGCCCGCTCGACGTCCTCGGTGGAGTGCGCGGCGGAGAGCTGGACGCGGATCCGGGCGGCGCCGTGCGGGACGACCGGGAAGGAGAACCCGATCACGTACACGCCGCGCTCCAGCAGCAGTTCGGCGAGGCGGCCGGCCTTCGCGGCGTCGCCGATCATGACCGGGGCGATCGGGTGGTCGCCGGGCAGGATCTCGAAGCCGGCCTCGGTCATCATCGAGCGGAACAGCGCCGTGTTGGCGGCCAGCCGCTCGCGCAGCTCGTTCGACTCCTCGACCAGGTCCAGCACCTTGAGCGAGGCGGCGGCGATCACCGGGGCGAGCGAGTTGGAGAACAGGTACGGGCGCGAACGCTGGCGCAGCAGGGCGACGATCTCCCGGCGGGCCGCGACGTAGCCGCCGGAGGCGCCGCCGAGGGCCTTGCCGAGGGTGCCGGTGATGATGTCGACCCGGTCCATCACGCCGTGCAGCTCGGGCGTGCCGCGGCCGCCGGGGCCGACGAAGCCGACCGCGTGCGAGTCGTCGACCATGACCATGGCGTCGTAGCGGTCGGCCAGGTCGCAGATCTCGCGCAGCGGGGCGACGTAGCCGTCCATCGAGAAGACGCCGTCGGTGACGATCAGGCGGCGGCGGGCGTCCTGGGTGTCCTGGAGCTGCTTCTCCAGGTCGGCCAGGTCGCGGTTGGCGTAGCGGTGGCGGCGGGCCTTGCTGAGCCGGATGCCGTCGATGATGCTCGCGTGGTTGAGCGCGTCGGAGATGACCGCGTCGCGGTCGTCCAGCAAGGTCTCGAAGACGCCGCCGTTGGCGTCGAAGCAGGAGGAGTACAGGATGGTGTCCTCCTGGCCGAGGAAGGCGGAGAGCCGGTCCTCCAGCTGCTTGTGGACGTCCTGGGTGCCGCAGATGAAGCGGACCGAGGCCATGCCGTAGCCCCAGCGGTCCAGCGCGTCCTTGGCGGCGGCGAGGATCTCGGGGTGGTCGGCGAGGCCCAGGTAGTTGTTGGCGCAGAAGTTCAGCACCTCTCCCGGCCGGCCGCCGCCGGTGACGGTGACGGCGGCGCTCTGCGGGGTGCCGATCACCCGCTCGGGCTTGAAGAGGCCGGCCTCGCGGATCTCGTCGAGGGTGGTGGCGATGTCGTCGCGCACGGAGTCGAACACGGCTACGGGCTCCTTGTGAGAGGGTCAGACGGTCCAGTCGAGGATGATCTTGCCGCAGCGTCCGCTCGCGGCGTCGTCGAAGGCGGCCTCGAAGTCGGCGGCGGGGTAGCGGCCGGTGATCACGGGGCTGAGGTCCAGCCCGCCCTCCAGCAGCACCGACATCGCGTACCAGGTCTCGAACATCTCCCGGCCGTAGATGCCCTTGATGGTGATCATCGAGGTGACGATCCGCGCCCAGTCGACCGGGAAGTCCTCGGCGGGCAGGCCCAGCATGGCGATCTTGCCGCCGTGCGTCAGGTTGGCGATCATCTGCTGCATCGCCTCGGGGCGGCCGGACATCTCCAGGCCCACGTCGAAGCCCTCGCGCAGGCCCAGCTGCCGCTGGCCCTCCTCGATGGTGTGCTCGGCGACGTTCAGCGCCAGCGTCACGCCGACCTTGCGGGCCAGGTCCAGGCGGTACGGGCTGACGTCGGTGATCATCACGTTGCGGGCGCCGGCGTGCTTGGCGACGGCCGCGGCCATGATGCCGATCGGGCCGGCGCCGGTGATCAGCACGTCCTCGCCGACCAGCGGGAAGGACAGCGCGGTGTGCACGGCGTTGCCGAACGGGTCGAAGATCGCGGCCACGTCCAGGTCGACCGGCACCCGGTGCACCCAGACGTTGGAGGCGGGCAGCGCCACGTACTCGGCGAAGGCGCCGTCCCGTCCGACACCAAGCCCGACGGTGTTGCGGCAGAGGTGGCGGCGGCCGGCCAGACAGTTGCGGCACTTGCCGCAGACCAGGTGGCCCTCGCCGCTGACCAGGTCGCCGACGCCGACCTCGGTGACGGCCGCCCCGATCTCGGCGACCTCGCCGACGAACTCGTGACCGAGCGTCAGCGGCGTGCGGATGGTCTGCTGCGCCCAGCCGTCCCAGTTGCGGATGTGCAGGTCGGTGCCGCAGATCCCGGTGCGCAGCACCTTGATCAGCACCTCGCCGGGGCCGATGGCGGGCTTCGGGACGTCCATCAGCCAGAGTCCCGGCTCGGCCTTCTGCTTGACGAGTGCCTTCACTGCGGCGGCTCCTGACGCACGGTGGGGGCGGCCTGGTGTGGGCAGGCCGGCGGGGCCCGGCGGGGCGGCGGCTGCGCGTACTGCTGCTGGGCACCGCACCGGGCAATGTGCAATCTGCCTGGTGGGGGCCGGTCCGGTCCATCGAGGAATTCTTAAGGGCCGCCACAGCTGGGCTTCACGATGGTGCCCGAGCGGCGCCCGGCCGACCCGGCGGCGTGCCGCGTGCCACCCGTACGGAGGATGGGGTGGGCTGCGCGCGGGCGGGGCCGTCGCGTGGCCGGCCGGTGCGGCCGGGGGCGCGGGCCGGTCGCGAGGGGGGCGTCGCGGGCCCTCAGCGAGCCGCCGGGGCGGGGGCGGCAGGGGCGACGGGAGCGGCGTCGCCCTCCGGCCGGCCGTCCAGGAGGTCCCAGAGCCGGGCCTCGTCGGCGCCGGTCATGTCGAAGGCCGCGACGAACAGCCGCAAGGTCGCGGCGGAGAGCGCCCGGCCGCCGAGCGCGCGGGAGACCCGGTCCCGCAGGGCGCGCGGCAGGATGTCGCCCTCGGAGGCCTCGCCGCCCAGCCAGAGCCACTCGGCGAGCACCCGGGTGACGGCCGCCTGGTTGATCCGGCCGGGCGTGGCCCGGGCGACGTGCCGGAGCCAGCGGGTGCGGTAGCGGCCCGGCGCGGTGAGCAGCGCGGCCAGGTGACGGCCGGCCTCGGCGGCGGCTGCCGGGGCGGCGACCGCAGGGGCGGGGCCGGACGAGGTGGCCGGGGCGGTGCTGGCGGGCATGGTCGGTCGTCCCCCTTTCGCCGGGTCCGCCGGCCGCCGGGGCCGGACCTGGCCGGCGGGCGCACGGCGGGACACGGCAGGCGTGTGGAAGGTGTGCACAAGGAGCGATGACGAGTGGTGGGGAGTGTGGCGGAACCGTGCGACAGAACCGCGACACAGGCGCGCTATCATCCCCCCGGCACATATTGGTCCAGACCATATCCGAACCGGGCCGATCGGCGCCACATGCCGTCAGACTGCCCGCCCCGGGCAGGAGTTCCGCAGCGACCGGCCCGCCGGGCGCGTCGCACGAGCGCGCGGGGGGGAAACCGCCGGACCGCGCCCCGCGGGCCGGCACCCCGGACCAGCCGTCCGCCGGCCGCCGGACCGTCACCACACCTGGAGTCGTCATCGATCCCGCCCAGAACCCGCTGACCCTGCCCGACCTGCTGGACCACCGCGCCGGCACCCACCCCGAGCGGGTCGCCCTGCTGGTCCGCGGCGGTGGCAGCGTGACGTACGGGCAGTGGCGGGCGAGCGCCGTCCGCGCGGCGCACGGGCTGGCCCGCGCCGGCGTCCGCCCCGGCGACCGGGTGGCGCTGCTGTTCACCAACCAGGAGTGGGAGCGGTACGCGGTCGCCTTCATGGCCGTCCAGTACGCGGGCGCCGTCGCCCTGGCCGTCCGCGAGGACCACTCCGCCACCGACACCGCCCGGCTGGTCGAGCTCGCCGGTGCCCGGACGGCGGTGCGCGGCGCGGCCCGCCCGGCCGTCCCCGGCCTCGCCGACCTGCTGCTCGACCACCTGACGGACGCCACCGGAGCGGCCGGCGGTAACGTCCCGGACGAGCCGCCGCACCGGCCGGCGCCCGAGGACCCGGCGCAGATCATCGGCACCTCCGGCACCACCGGCGCGCCCAAGGGCGTGCTCGCCGCCCACGCCAGCCTCACCGCGGGCCTGGCGCTCAACCCCCGCCCCCGCCCGTACGCCCACTCCGGCCACGCCCTGCACGCCTTCCCCATCGGCACCAACGCCGCCCAGGTCGTCCTGGTCGGCGCCCTGACCGGGCACCCCACCACCGTCTGCCTGCCCCGCTTCGACGCCGAGGAGTTCGCCCGCACGGTGGCGGAACTCGCCGTCGGCACCGTCTTCCTGGTGCCCTCGATGGCCGTCGAACTGGTCAACAGCAAGGTCGCCGAGCGGCACGACCTCACCGGCATCCTGCTGGTCAGCTGCTCCGCCGCGGCGCTGCCCGCCCCCGTCGCCACCGCCCTGGCGGGCGCCCTGCCCAAGGCCACCGTGGTCAACACCTACACCTCCGCCGAGGCCTCCCCCGCGCAGATCTCCACCATCGTCGACGCCACCAGGCCCGGCTCGGTCGGACGCCCCGCCGACCCCGACGGCCTGCGGATCCTCGACCCCGACGGCCACCCGGTACCGCCCGGCGGGACGGGCGACATCTGGCTGCGCCAGCCCGGCCCGCCGCGCCGCTACATCGGCGCCGGCGCCCCCGGCGGGGCAGTGTTCCAGGACGGCTGGGTGCGGATGGGAGACCTCGGACGCCTCGACGCGGACGGCCACCTGTACCTGGTCGACCGGGAGAGCGACATCATCAAGTCCGGCGCCCTCAAGGTCTCCACCCTGCGGATCGAGGAGGCGCTGCACGAGCACCCGCGGGTCGCCGACGCGGCGGCCCTCGGCGTGCCGCACCCCGTGATGGGCAGCGTGCCGGTCGCCGTCGTCGTCCCCGCCGCCGACGGCCTCGACCTGGACGACCTGCGGCTCTTCCTCGCCGCCCGGCTCGGCCGCCCCGAGCTGCCGGTGCGGATCCTGCTCGCCGACACCCTGCCGCGCAACCCCAGCGGCAAGGTGGTCAAGCACCTGCTCCGGGCCCGGTTCGACACCCCGAGGGCCGCTCCGGCGGCCGGCCCCGCCCCCGGCACGCCGACCGAACTCGCCCTGGCCGCGCTCTGGCGCCGGGTGCTCGGCCGCCCGGTGCGCAGCGTCGAGGAGGAGTTCTTCGCCATCGGCGGCGACTCCTTCCGCGCCGTCCAGCTCGCCGCCGCCATCTCCGCCGGGTTCGGCGCCGCCGCCGGCACGGCGCTGGTGTTCGAACGCCCCTCCCTGCGCGCCCAGGCCGCCTGGCTCGACACCCCCGGCCGCCGGGCCGGGACGGCGGGCGGCGGCGGGACGGCGGGCGGCGGCGGGACGGCGGGCAGCGGCACGGCAGCGGGCAGCGGCACGGCGGCGCCGGCGGCCGGCCCGGCCACCGAGGTCTCCCCCTTCCTCGCCGAGCTGCGCGCCCAGGCCCACGACCTGCCGCTCACCTCCCAGCAGGAGAACTTCCTGCGCTGGTCGGCCGAGGCGCCCGGCCGGGACGCCGGCACCGTCACCGTCCAGTTCCGGGTCACCGGCGCCCTGCGGCCCGACCTGCTCGGCCGCGCCGTCCTGGAGGTGGTCCGCCGCCACCCCGCGCTGCGCACCTCCTTCGAACCCGTGACCGGCCGGCCCGGCATCGTCCGCGCCGTCCTGCACCGGGAGCCCCGCGCCGACATCACCCTGCTCGACCTGGACGGCGCGGACGACGCGCCGGTGAACGCCCGGCTGATCGCCGAGCGGGACCGGCTCACCGACCTCGCCCACGAGCCGCTGACCCGGCTGCTGGTGGTGAGCCGGGGCCCGGCCGACCATGTCGTGATGCTGGGCGTGCACCACATGGTCAGCGACGGCTGGTCGCTCGGCGTCGTCCTCCAGGACCTGGGCGTCGCCTACTCCGCCCTCCGCCGCGAACGGCCCGTACCGGCGCCCCGGCCCGGAACCGGCTACCGGGAGCTCGTCGAGGACGCCAACGCCCGCTGGCCCGCGAGCCGGGCGCACTTCGCCCGCGCGCTGGCCGGCGCGCCCGCCGCCCTGGACCCCTTCCCCGGCCGCCGCCCGGCGTGGACCCTCCTCACCGGCGCCCAGGAGTTCACCGTCCCCTCCGCCCGGACGGCGGCCCTGCGCGAGCGCGCCGCCGAGCTGGGCGCGACCCCGTTCCTCGCCGTCGCCGCCGTCTGGAGCGCCGTCCTGGCCGAGCACGGCGGCCGCTCGGACCTCGTCCTGATGACCCCCGTCCCCGGCCGCACCACCCCCGAGTCCGAACGCACCGTCGGCTGCTTCGTCCAGTCCCTGCTGCTGCGGGTGGACACCTCCGGTGCCCCCGGCCACGCCGAACTGATCGACCGGCTGCGCCGCACCTACAGCGCCGCCCTCGACCACCAGCTGTACCCCTTCGCCGAGTTCAGCCCGCAGGCCCCGTTCGCCGCCTGGATCCGCTACGAGGCCTGGAACGCCCCCGCCCAGCTGCCCGGCCTCCCCTGCGCCCCCTGGGACCTGCCGCGCAGCAACACCGTCCCGCTCCCGATGCCCGAGGGCGACCTGCACGTGCCCGAACTGATGGCCGCCGAACAGCCGGACGGCAGCCTCCGCTGCTGGCTCCGCCACAACACCCACGCCTTCGACGCCGAGACGGTGGACACGCTCCGCGCGGCCTTCGAGGCCGGGCTGGCCGCCATGACGGGCGGCTGAGCCGGGCGGGCGCCCGACCTCCCTGCCCCGCCACGGCCATGGGCCCGACAGGGCGGGCGGCGGGCTGCGAGGATGTCGGCATGGAGCGGACGCTGAGCCGACCGGAAGCCTCGGACGCGCTGAACGACACCGGCCGGCGCTACCTGCTGGACAGCCTGCGGACGTCGGTCCCGGCCCGGTCACTGGCCGAGGGGATCGAGCTGGCGGCGCGCGCGGCGACGGCCTGCGGCGAACACGCCGACGGGCACCTCCAGGCCGACGTCCGGCGCGGGCGGGTGCTGCTCACCCTGCAATCGCCGGACGAGGCCGCGGTGACCACGCGCGACGTCGATCTCGCCCACCGGATCTCCGCCGCCGTCCGGGCGGCCGGCTCGCGCACGGAACCCGGGGGCGAGCCGGCGGCCACCCGGACCGTACAGCTCCTGGAGATCGCGATCGACGCCCTGGACCCCGCGGCGGTCCGGCCGTTCTGGAAGGCCGTGCTGGGCTACGCCGACGCGCCCGGGGCGAGCGGTCCCGCCGGCCGACCCGGCCGGACAGGGGCCGGCGCTCTGTGGGCACCGCCGAACGGCAGCTCGTCCGGCGCCACGGAGCCGGTCGAACACCGCAGCTGCCCGGCCCTGTCGTCGTGCCACACGTAGAAGGTCGCCGCCCCGGCGAATCCCGAGTCGCGGATCCGGAGCCGGAGCGCCGCCGCGGTCCGCTCGAAGGCAGCCACCACCTCGGCGACGGACAGGGACCTCCGGTCCTCGGCCTCCGCACTCAGCCACCAGGTGTTGGTCTCCCGCTCCACCCGCCGGTCGGCCGGTTCCAGCACCAGGGGTTCGTCCGCCAGCTCGGCGATCCATGTCAGCAGCACCGGATCATTGTCCCGGCCCTCGCGGCCGCAGGAGGCACCGCGGGGTCGGCGTGCGCTCCGGAGTCCTCGGCAGGCCGCCCACTGCCGGCGACGCTCCGGCTCAGGACCGTGGCCGCGGCGGCCGCTCCGTGTCCGTCCCGGCGCCACGGACACGGAACGTCCGCCTGACCGGCCCGGCAGGACTAGCTGGGGAACGGCCAGACCGGGCACCACGGCGGGATGTACTGCCCGGGGTAGGGCGGGCCCCACGGCGGGCAGGGGTAGGGGTTCGGGGCGGGTGGGGCGGAGGTCCAGAGGATCTTGCCGTTCAGCTCGACCGCGATGGCGCCCTCGTTGTAGACGGTCAGTTCGGCGCCGGGGTGGCCGCCGGTGCCGCTCCACCAGAGCGGGGTGCTGTCGGCGGCGTACACGACGAGGTTCCCGTCGCCCTGCATGGCCAGGATGTTGCCGTTGGGCATGGCTCCGCGCGCCACCCAGACCGGGGTGCTGTCGCGGTACAGGACGACGTTCCCGTCGCCCTGCACGGCCAGTTGGACGTGGCCGTTCGGCGAGTACCAGGCCTGGTTCCGCTGGAGCACGCTGTTCATCGGGATGTGGGTGGGCGCGGACGGCGCGGCCGCGGGTGCCGCGGCGCCGACGGCGCCCGAGGGGGCCGGGGCGGCCTGGGCGGTGCCCGTGGTGAGGGCGCCGAGGCCGATCGCGGCGACCGCCGCCAGGGCGGCCGCTCGTAGGCGGATGCTGGTCATGGGTGGGTATCAGCTCCTTCCGGTGGCAGCGACCCTGTGGGGTCGGCTGCATGACGACGCGTCAGGTCAGTCCCGGGCGTCGACCGTCAGGCTATGCGGCAGCGCTGGAGGGCTACGGCAGATCGACCGGCAACTTGCGGGCCGGCTGCGAACGCGGGCCGCCGGAGCGCGCCGACGCCGGCCCGGGGTCGTCCCGGGCCGGCGTCGGCACTGCACGGGCGGTCGGTCAGTCCGCGAGCCGCCCGGCCGCCTCGTCCTCGGAGAGGGCGTCGATCTCGGCGATCAGCAGCGCCTCGATCCGGGCGGCCAGGGTGGCCGGGGTGGCGCTCTCGAAGACGTCGCGGATCGGGACGTCCAGGCCGATGGTGGCGCGGATCCGGGCCACCACCCTGGTCACCAGCAGGGAGTCGCCGCCGAGTTGGAAGAAGTCGTCGAGGGCGCCGACCTTGGCGACCCCGAGCACCTCCTGCCACAGCTCCACGACCAGGACCTCGGCGTCGGTCCGCGGCGCCAGGTACTCGCCGCCGAGCCCGCCGGCCGGGTCCGGCTCCGGCAGGGCGGCCAGGTCCGGCTTGCCGTTGGCGGTCAGCGGCAGCGCGTCGACCAGCACCAGCGCGTCCGGGACCATGAAGACGGGCAGCCGCGCGGCCAGGTGCTCGCGCAGCGCCGCCGGCGCGGGGTCGGCGCCCTGCCGGGGCACGGCGTAGCCGATCAGCCGGCGCCCGTCGCGGACCACCACCACCGCGCGGGCCACCGCCGGGTGGGTGGTGAGGGCGTTCTCGATCTCGGCCGGCTCGATCCGGTAGCCGCGGATCTTCACCTGGTCGTCGGCGCGGCCGAGGTAGTCCAGCCGGCCGTCGGTGCGCCAGCGGGCCCGGTCGCCGGTGCGGTACATCCGGGCGCCGGGGCCGGCGAACGGGTCGGGCCGGAAGTGCTCGGCGGTCAGCTCCGGGCGGGCCAGGTAGCCGCGGGCCAACCCGCTGCCGCCGAGGTGGAGTTCGCCCTCCGAGCCGGGCGCCAGCAACTGCCCGCGGCGGTCCAGGACGTAGCAGCGCACACCGGGCAGCGGGCGGCCCAGCGGCGGGCGGCCGACGGTGTCGGCGGCGCCCAGGTCGGCGCTGGTGACGATGACGGTGGCCTCGGTGGGGCCGTAGGTGTTGACCAGGCGGACCCGGTCGCCGTGCCGCTCGCGCCAGCGGGCGACGGCCTGCCCGGAGGCCTCCGAGCCGCCGAGGACGACCAGCCGCAGGGCGGCGGGCCAGGGCGTCTGCTCGCCGAGCGCGACCAGTTCGTGCCAGTAGGCGGTGGGCAGGTCCAGCACGGTGACGGTGCTGCCCTGCGGCGAGCGCAGCAGGTCGGGGAGCATCCGGCCGCCGCCGGGCAGCAGGACGCAGCACGCGCCGGCGGTCAGGGCGGGCCAGATCTCCTCGGCGTGGGTGTCGAAGCCGATGGAGGCGAACTGGACGATCCGGTCGGAGGGTTGCAGGTGGTAGCCGTCGCCGGCCATCCACTCGACGCGCTCGGCGAGCGCGCCGTGCTCGACCACGACGCCCTTGGGGGTGCCGGTGGAGCCTGAGGTGTAGAGGATGTACGCGACGCCGTCCGGGGTGCTGCCGGGGAGGGCGGCGGGCGCGGGCTCCCCGTCCGGCCACTCGGTGGGGACGGTGAGGACGGGCAGGGCGAGGTCGGGGGCGCCGTCGCCGGGGCCGGGGGTGTCGCCGCCGGTCAGCAGCAGGCTCGCGGCGGCCTCTCCCGTCATCAGCCGCTGGCGCTCCTCGGGGTGCGCCGGGTCGAGCGGGAGGTAGCCCGCGCCGGCCTTCCAGATCGCCAGCAGGGCGATCACCAGGGCGAAGGAGGGCTCGATCCGGACGGCGACGGCGCGGCCCCGCTGGTTGCCGAGCCGGTGGGCCAGCAGGGTGGAGCGGCGGTCGAGTTCGGCGTAGTCGAGGGTCTCCCCGTCGTACTCCAGGGCGGGTGCGCCGGGCCGGGCGGCGACCTGGGCGGCGAAGCGTTCCAGGATCGGGCGGGCGAGGGCCGGATCGGGACCGGTGCCCTGGGCGAGCAGCGCCGCGCGCTCGTCCGGTCCGATGAACCAGTCGCCGTGCAGGGGCAGTTCCGGGTCCTCGACGACCTTGGCCAGCAGGGTGGTGAAGCGGCCGGCCAGGGCCTGCACGGTGGCGTGCTCGAACACGTCCAGGTCGTAGCAGAACGACAGGGTCAGACCGCCGCCCTCGGTGCGCCAACTGTCCAGCAGCAGTTCGGTCTTGGCGCGGGCAAAGCCGGAGTTCATCGGGGCCAGCCGGACGCCGGCGGGCCCCGGGCCGGCGCCGGCGGCGGCCAGGTCGTGCTGGCTCTGGTGCACGAACATGGTCTGGTAGAGCGCCGAGTGTCCCGGCAGGCTGGGCAGTTCGAGCGCGGTGGCCAGCCGCTCCTCGGGGATGTCCTGATGGCTGAGCGCCGCCATGGTGGCGGAGCGGACCCGGCGCAGCACCGTCCGGAAGTCCGGCTCGCCGGTCAGGTCGGCCCGGACGACGGCGGTGCGGCTGAAGTAGCCGAGCAGGGCCTCGTGGGCGACCTCGTTGCGGCCGGCCAGCGGGGTGCCGACCGCGAAGTCCTCCTGGCCGGTCCAGCGGGCCAGCACGCTCTGGTGGACGGCGAGCAGCACCATGAACGGGGTGCAGCGCTGTTCGCGGGCCAGCCGGTCCAGGCCGGCGGTGAGCTCCGGTCCGAGGTCGATGTCGTGGAAGGCGGCGGGGTGGGTCCCGCCGGCGGGCCTGGGGCGGTCGGTGGGGAGGGTCAGCGCGGAGATGCCCTGCAGCCGCTCGTACCAGTAGCGGTAGGCCTCGTCGGGGTCGGCGGCGGCCGTCCGGGCCTGTTCGGCCCGCGCGAAGTCGCCGTACTGCAGGGCGAGTTCGGGCAGCTCGGCGGGTGCCTCGCCGATCTCGTCGCGGTACAGGGCGAGCAGCTCGCGCCACATCGTGCCGGCCGACCAGCCGTCCGAGACGATGTGGTGCAGGACGACGACCACGGCGTGCTCACCGCTGTCCGGGGCGGTGAACAGGAGGGCGCGCAGCGGTGGGGCGGCGGCCAGGTCGAAGGGCGTGTTGACGTGACCGGCGGCCGCCTCGGTGAAGCGGCGTTCCAGGTCGTCGGCGGACTCCCCCGGCACGGCGGGCAGTTCGAGGACGGTGAGGTCCACGTCGGTGGGCGCCCCGACCACCTGGACGGGCTCCTCGCCGCGCAGTTCGAAGCGGGTCCGGAGGATGTCGTGCCGGGCGGTGAGCCGGGTCAGCGCGGCGCGCAGGGCGCCCTGGTCCAGCGGCCCGCTCCAGCGGTGCGCCAGGTACATGTTGAACCCGGCGTCGTCCGGGTCCAGTTGCAGGAGGAACCAGAGCCGGCGCTGTTCGGCGGTCAGCGGGTGGGTCACGGCGGCGCCGGCCGTCGTCTCAGGACCGGTCACGGGTCACCTCGTTCTTCGGGTCGGCCGCCGCGCCGGCGGTGACGGCGCTCGGCGCGTCGCGCTTCACGCGGGCTTGCAGGGTCTCCAGGCCGACCAGGTCGTCGGACTGGGCGTCGGGCACCTCGCGGTCGAACCGCGCCAGGACGGGGATGCAGAGGCAGACCAGCACGAGCACGGCCATGGCGAGGCCGAACAGCAGGTAGATCAGGCCGATGCCGCGGCCCTCGCCGGTGCCGATCACCCGGCCGACGGTGGAGGCGAGGGCGCCGCCGTCGTCCATCAGCGGCTGGGCCAGCCGGGGGCCGAAGGGAGCGACCACGGCGAAGCCGATCGGCAGGGTCGACCAGGCGACCATGGTGTTGACGGCGATCACCCGGCCGTGGAACCGCAGCGGCACCTTGGTCTGGATGATGGTGGCGTAGACGCCGTTGACCAGGGCCAGTCCGAAGGCCATGCCGAAGGCGCCGATCGCGACCACCGGCAGGCTCGGGCCGAGGCCGGTGACGAAGCAGGCCGCCGCCAGGCCGAGGGTGGCGAGCAGCACGCCGCGCAGCCGGTGGTGCCGGGGGCCGCCCCAGACCAGCAGCGTGAGGCCGCCGAGCACCGCGCCGAGGCCGCCGCCGGTGGCGACCCAGCCGGTGTCCCGCAGTTCGCCGAAGGAGAGCACCAGCGGGGTGGTGAGCAGGAAGAGCGGGGAGAGGAAGATGTTGAGGACGGCGAAGTAGAGCAGCATCGAGCGGAAGTGGCGGCTGCCGAGGGATCGTTGGAAGCCGGCCCGGATCTCGGCGGTGACCGACTCGCGGCGGGTCCAGGCCATCGCCTTGGGGAAGCGGACGGCGAGGGTGATGGCCGTGGCCGCGGTGTAGCTGAGCACGTCGATGCTGAGGATGCCGCCGAGGCCGATGCCGGCGAGCAGTCCGACGGCGAACAGCGGTACCAGGAACTGCGCGAAGCCGAAGGCCATCTGGACCACGCCGTTGGCCCGGCCGAGGAAGCGCTTGGGCACCAGCTGCGGGACGGCGGAGCCCCAGGCGAGGCGTTGGAAGGTGAGGGCGGTGGAGAGCACGCCGATCAGCACGTAGGCGTGCCAGACCTCCAGGCTCCCGGCCAGGTACAGGACGAGCATCAGGGCCTGGGTGAGGCCGGCCGCGATGTCGCCGCCGATCATGATCCGGCGGCGGTCGCCCCGGTCGATCACGGCGCCGGCGACGGGTGCGGCCAGGATGCCGGGGACGAGGCCGCAGGCGGCGAGCAGTCCGAACTGGACCAGCGAGCCGGTCTGCAGGTAGATCCAGACCGGCAGGGCGAACTCGGTGAGTGCCGAGCCGATCATCGATATCTGCTGGCCGGTGGCGACGGTGAGGAAGCGCCGCATGCTCGGGCGGATCACCTCGGCGCTCTGCTGCGGGGCGGCGGCCGGCGAGCGGGAGACGTCCTCCAGCCACCAGGTGTCGTCCTCGCCGCGGCGGTGCTCGTCCTCGGTGCCGGCCGCGATCGAGCGGTGCACGGCGGTCAGGACGGTGGCCAGCTCCTCGGCCCGGTACTTGAGGTAGAAGTGCCCGGCCTCGTCCAGCACGACCACGGCGGTGGTGCCGGTGATCCGGTGCCACTCGCGGAACCGCTCCTGGTAGAACTCGGTGGCCGGGTCACGGTCGCCGACGACGGAGATCACCGGGGCGCGCAGCCGGCCGCCGCCCTCCTCGGCGAAGAGCCGGGTGAAGTAGCGCTCGGCCTCCTTGGTGCCGACCCGCCGGTTGCGGACGATCAGCCGCAGCTGCTCCGGGTCCACCTCGTCCACGTCGAGTCCGGCGGCGGCGAGCGCGTTGACCATGCCCTGGTCGCTGCGCAGCTTCTCGGCCAGCTCGGCGAAGCGCTCGGCGACGGCGGAGCCGCGGCCCTTGGGGCGGGCGAACGGGTAGATGCCGCCCAGGTGCACGGCCTCCACCTCGCGGCCGGCCGCCTCCAGCCGGCGGGCGATCTCGACGGTGAGCATCACGCCGAGGCCGCAGTGCCCGTAGAGCACGATCCGGCCCTCGACGCCGTCCAGGATCTCCTGCGCGGTGTGCTCGGCGACCTCCTCGATCGGCATCGCCTGCTCGCCCAGTTCGTGGCCGGGCACCGCGATGGAGTGCAGCGCCCAGTCCTCGGGCAGCGCGTCGGCGAGCGGCTTGTAGATCAGCGCGCTGCCGCCGCCGTAGGGGGCGCAGACGATGCTGGCGGTGGTGCGGCGCTGCGGGGTGAGGCGGTGCAGCAGCTTGCGCGGGCCGCGGTCGGTCTGCGGGGAGGAGACCAGGGCGGCCAGGGCCCGTACGGTGGAGTGCTGGAAGAGGTCCATCACCCCGATCGGGGTGGGGAGTCCGGGGTAGGCGCGGCGCATCCGGGCGACCACCTGGGTGGCCAGCAGCGAGTGGCCGCCGAGTTCGAAGAAGTCGTCCAGGGCGCCGACCCGGGGGGCTTCGAGCAGCTCGGCCCACATCAGGGCGACGAACTCCTCGACCTCCCCGGCGGGCTCCTGCCACTCGGCGGAGGAGGCGCCGGCCCCCTCCTCGGGCGCGGGCAGCGCCTTGCGGTCGACCTTGCCGTGGGCCTGCAGGGGCAGGCGTTCCAGGACGACGTACCGGGCCGGGATCATGTAGTCCGGCAGGACGTCCAGCAGCGCGGCGCGCAGGTCCGCGGTGCTCGGCGCGGCGGCCGGGTCCGGGTGCTCCAGGTAGGCGACGAGGGTCTGCTTGACGCCCTCGCCCCGGGCGACCACGACGGCCTGGGTGACGCCGGGCAGGGCGGTCAGCGCCGCCTCGATCTCGCCGGGCTCCACCCGGTACCCGCGGACCTTGATCTGGTGGTCGCCGCGGCCGAGGAAGTCCAGGGTGCCGTCGGCGCGCCAGCGCGCCAGGTCGCCGGTGCGGTACATCCGCCCGCCGGGGGCGGCGAACGGGTCCTCCAGGAAGCGCTCGGCGGTGAGGTCGTCCCGGCCGAGGTAGCCCCGGGCCAGCCGCTCGCCGCCGAGGTACAGCTCGCCGGTCACGCCCGGCGGGACGGGTCTGCGGTGATCGTCCAGCACGTAGCAGCGGGCGCCGGCCAGCGGGCGCCCGATCGGGGTGCTGCCGGTGGCCTCGGTGCCGTCGGCGGGCGGCACCTCGTGCACGGTGACGCCGACGGTGGCCTCGGTGGGCCCGTAGTGGTTGAAGACGGCGCAGACGCCCAGCGCGGCCAGTTCACGTGCCCAGGCGTACGAGCTGGCCTCGCCGCCCAGCACCAGGGCGCGGCGCGGCAGCAGGTGCCGGGGCTCCACGTCGGCCGTCAGCGCGGCCAGGTGGGAGGGGGTCATCTTGAGGTAGTCGATGCCCAGCGTCTCGATCCGCTCGGCCAGTTCGACCCCGGCGATCCGGCGCGGCAGCAGGTGGACCCGCCCGCCGGTGGCCAGCGCCAGGTAGAGCATGGTGATGCTGAAGTCGAAGGACAGCGACTGCAGCAGCCCGTAGCTCGCGCCCGGCACGATGCCGAGCCGGTCCCCGGCGCCCGCGAGGTAGTTGAGGATCTCGCGGTGCTGGACGGCGACGCCCTTCGGGGTGCCGGTCGAGCCGGAGGTGTAGATCACGTACGCGAGGTCGTCCGGCCCGGAGAGCTCCGGCAGGGGTGAGCCGTCGCCGTCCTCGGGCTCGGTGTCCACCAGCACCGCGGCGCCGGCGAACCGGGGCAGCCGGCCGCGCAGGCCGGTGTCGGTGACCAGCACCGGCGCGCCGGCGTCGGCCACCAGGGCGTCCAGCCGGGCGGCCGGGGCCTCCGGGTCGAGCGGCAGGTAGCACCCGCCGGCCTTGAGCACCGCCACCAGGGCGGCCGCCAGCTCGGGCGACTGCTCCAGGCAGACCGCGACCCGGGTGTCGGGGCCGACCCCGAGCCCGCGCAGCCGGCGGGCCAGCCGGTTGGCCCGCAGGTCGAGTTCGCCGTAGGAGAGGGTGCGGTCCTCGAAGACCAGCGCCGGGGCGTCCGGGGCGGCGGCCACGCTGCGGGCGATCAGTGCGGTGAGGGTGGCGGGGCCGCCGGCGGGCAGCTCGGGGCCGGCGGCCCAGCTGCCGAGGACGGCGGCGGACTCGGCCCCGGTCAGCAGCGGCAGGCGGGAGACCGGCAGGTCGGGATCGGCCAGCGCGGCCGCCACCAGCACCTCGAAGCGGTCGGCCAGCCGGGCGACGGTGTCCGCGTCGAAGAGGTCGGTGCGGTAGGTGAGGACGCCGAGCAGGCCGTCCTCCAGCTCGTTCATGTAGAGCGCGAGGTCGAAGTGGGTGGTGGTGCTCTCGTAGCCGAAGCCCTCGTTGCCGAGCGGCATGGCGGGGCTGCCGGGGGCGGCGCGGTCACCGTAGTTCTGGAAGGCGAAGGTGGCCTGGAAGACGGCGGAGCGGCTGACGTCGCGCTCCACGGCCAGGTCGGTGACCATCTGCTCGAACGGCACCTCCTGGTGGGAGTACGCGTCCAGGGTGGTCTCGCGGACCCGGCTGACCAGCCGGCCGAAGGTCAGCTCCGGGTCGAGTTCGGCGCGGATCGGCAGCATGTTGACGAACGGGCCGACCACGTCCTCCAGTTCGCGGTGCAGCCGGCCGGCCACCGGCGAGCCGATCGCGAAGTCCGACTGCCCGCTGTGCCGGGAGAGCAGCGCCTGGAAGGCCGCCATCACCACCATGTACCGGGAGGCGCCGTAGGCGCGCGCCAACTCCCCGATCCGGTCCGACATCCCGGCGCTCCAGCGGAAGCGGTGCACGGCGCCCTCGAAGGTGAGCACCGGCGGGCGGGGCCGGTCGGCGGGCAGCTCCAGTGCCGGGACGCCCTCCAGTTCCTCCCGCCAGTACGCGCGGGAGGCGGTCAGCGAGCCGTCGGCCAGCCGGGCCCGCTGCCAGCGGGCGTAGTCGCCGAACTGGACCTCCGGCTCGGGGAGGGCCTCGCCGGTGCCGTCCGCGTGGCGGGCGTAGAGGGCGGACAGCTCGCGGTTGAGGATGTCCACCGACCAGCCGTCGCAGGCGATGTGGTGCATCACCAGGGCGAGCACGTGGTCCTCGTCGGCGATCCGGACCAGCAGGGCGCGCAGCAGCGGGCCGGTGGCGAGGTCGAAGGGCTCGGCGACGGCGCGCTGGACGGCGGCGGCGGCCCGGCGCTCCGGGTCCGGCTCCGGGTCGCCGGCCTCGGGCCGGGAGACGTCCAGGAAGCGGGCCGGGGACGGGCCCGGCTCGGCGACGGTGACCTCGGCGATGCCGTCGTCGTTGGTGGGGAAGGCCATCCGCAGGCCCTCGTGCCGGGCCACCAGGTCGGCCAGCGCGGCGTCCAGCGCGGCCCGGTCCAGCGGCCCCCGCAGCCGGCGGGCCGGGGCCAGCGCGTACGCCGTGCTGCCGGGCGCGAACTGCTCCATGAACCAGAGCCGTTCCTGCCCGCTGGAGAGCGGTGGCGTGGCGCCGGCCGGGCGGCGTCCGACGGTCCGCGCCGGTGCGGCCGCGCCCTTCAGTCGCTGGGCGAGCAGGGCCCGCTTGGTGGCGGACCAGTCTGCCGGGAGGTCCTGCGTATCACTCATCGGTTTCCTGTTCGGGACGCGCGAAGGGGGAGGCGGATGGGGTGCGCGGAGAGGGGCGCTCGGCGCCGGCGGGTGCGGACGGTACGGCCGGCGCCGGGCCCGGCGGGCCGTGGGCCCGGGCGGTCGGGGGCCGGATGGTCAGGGGCCGGGGCCGCCGGGCCGGCCGGGGGTGGGCCGGGCCCGGCGGCGGACCGGCGGTCCGGTCAGAGCCGCTCGCGGACGGCGTCGGCGATCCCGGCCACCGTGGGGGTGTCGAAGAAGAGGTCGAAGTCGACCTCGACACCGAGGGCCTGCCGGATCCGGGCGCTGATCTGGATGATCGTCAAGGAGTGCCCGCCGAGGTCGAACAGGTCGTCCTCCGGGCCGACTTCGGGCAGGCCCAGCACCTCGGCCCAGATCCCGCACAGCTGCTCCTGGAGCTCGTCCGCCGGGGCCGGCCGGCCCTGCGGGGCGGCCGGCGCCTCCGGGGGCGGCTCGGGCAGGGCCCGGCGGTCGAGCTTGCCGTTCGGGGTGAGCGGCATGGCGGGCAGCGGCACGAACACCTGCGGCACCATCGCGGCGGGCAGGGTGCCCAGCAGGTGCTCGCGCAGTTCGGCGGCGGTCGGGCCGGGGGCGCCGGTGGTCACCAGGTAGCCGGCCAGCCGGGGTTCGCCCGCCGGGTCCGGCCGGACCGCGACCGCGGCCTCGGCGACGGCCGGGTGCTCCAGCAACCGGGCCTCGATCTCGCCGAGTTCGATCCGGTGGCCGCGGATCTTCACCTGGTTGTCGGCGCGGCCGAGGAAGTCCAGCTCGCCGTCGGCGGTCCAGGCCGCGAGGTCGCCGGTGCGGTACCGGCGGGCGCCGGGCGGGCCGTACGGGTCCTCGACGAAGCGCTCGGCGGTCAGCTCCGGGCGGCCCAGATAGCCCTCGGCGACGCCGTCGCCACCGAGCAGCAGCTCGCCGGGCACCCCGACCGGCACCGGCCGCAGGGCGGAATCCACCACCTGGGCACGGGTGTTGGCGATCGGGCGGCCGATGGTGACGGCGGTCGGGCCGGCCGGGATCTCCGCGCAGGTGGACCAGATGGTGGTCTCGGTCGGGCCGTAGACGTTGAACAGCCGGCCGACCACCGCCCGCAGCTCCCTGGCCAGCGGCAGCGGCAGGGCCTCGCCGCCCGCCAGCGCGACCAGTCCGGTGCGGCCCGGACCGGCCGACAGCAGGACCCGCCAGCCGGACGGGGTGGCCTGCGCGTGGGTGACGCCCTCGCGGCGGATCAGGTCGAGCAGGCCGGCGCCGTCCACCGCCAGCCCGTCGGGGGCCAGCACGAGCCGGCCGCCGGTGATCAGGGGGAGGTAGATCTCCAGCGCGGAGATGTCGAAGGAGAGCGAGGTCAGGCCGAGCCAGACGTCCTGCGGCCCGGATCCGAGCCGGCCCGCGAAGGAGTGGAGCAGGTTGACCAGCGCCCGGTGCCCGACCGCGACGCCCTTGGGCCGGCCGGTGGAGCCGGAGGTGTACAGCACGTACGCGGTGTCCGCCGGGCCCGCCGCGGGGGCGGCCGGGCCGGTGGTCGCCGCGGCGGCGGCACCGGCCGCCAGGGCGGCGTCCAGCCGGAGCACGGCGGGTGCGACGGCGGCGAGTTCGGGCGCAGGGTCCTGGTCGGCTAGCAGCAGCGCGGCGCCGGAGTCCGCCAGGATCGCGGCCAGCCGCGGCCGCGGGTAGCCCGGGTCCAGCGGCAGGTAGGCGGCGCCGGTGGCGAGCACCGCGAGCAGGGCCACGGGCAGGTCGGCGGTGCGGTGCAGGTGGAGCGCGACCAGGGTGCCGGGGCCGGCCCCGGCGGCGCGCAGGCCCGCGGCCAGCCGGTCGGCGCGGCTGATCAGCTCGCGGTAGCCGACCCGGTCGGGGCCGGCGCTGAGCGCGACGGCGTCGGGGGTGGCGGCGGCCTGCTCGCGGACCAGGTCCAGCACGGTGCGGTCGGCGGGGTACGGCTGCTCGGTGGCGTTGAACGCCTCGGTGACCAGGCGGTGTTCCTCGGCGTCCAGCAGGGGCAGGTCGCCGAGCGAGGTCTCCGGGGCGGCGATCGCGCCGGCCAGCAGGGTGGCGTAGTGCCGGGCGATCCGCCGGGCGGCGTCCGGGGCGAGCACCGCGGGGTCGTGCTGGAGGGCGAAGACGGTGCCGTCGGGCGCGTCGACCACCTGGAGGTTCAGGGTGTTGCGGGCGGTGCCGTTGAACACCGCCCAGTCGACCCGGGCCGTCGTCCCGGCGAAGTGCGCCTGCGGCCCGCGCCGGCGGTAGCCGAAGGAGACCGGGGCCAGCCCGACCCGCGGGCTCAGCGCGCCCACGGCCGCGCCGAACGGCACCCCGCGGAAGGGGTACCCGCCGCGCAGCTCGGCCCGGACGGCCCGGGCCCAGTGGTCGAAGCCGGTGCTTGCGGCGGGGTCGGTGTCACTGCCGTCGAGGACAGGGGCGTGGACCGGCAACTCGTTGACGAACAGGCCGATTTCGCCGGCCTGCTCGGCCGTCCGGGTCGACAGCGGGACGGAGACCGGGACGGCCTCGCCGCCGTAGCGGCGCAGCAGTCCGTGCAGGGTGGCGAGCAGGAACTCGAACACCGTCACGCCGCTCCGCCCCGCCGCGTCGGCCAGGGCCTCCCGGCCGGCCGCGTCCAGCGTCCAGCCGACGCTCTCGCCGGGGCCGGCGACGGTGGTGGCGCGGGCGCCGCCGGGCAGGACGGGCTCGGTGGCGGCCGCCCAGCGGGGGCCGAACCACTCCGCCGCCCGGCGGACCGTCCCGGCGTCGGGGGCGGGTGCGGCGGGGGCCGGGGGGCCGGCCGGGGCCTGGGGGCGCTGCTGGACCGCACCGGGCAGCGCGGCGGCGTAGCCGGTGGCCAGGTCGTTGACCAGGATCTCCTTCGAGGCGCCGTCGAACACCGCGTGGTGGGCCACGGTCAGCAGTTCGGCCCCTCCGTCCGGCCGCCGGTAGAGCGTGAACCGGGCCGCCGGGCCGGTGCCGAGGGTGAACGGACGCGCGGCGTCCTGCTCCACCCGCTTCTCGAAGTCGGCGGCGGAGTCCTGTCCGGCGTCGACCCGCAGCAGCGCGGGCCGCTGCCCGGCGGGCACCAGCAGCACGTCACCCTCCCGCTCCACCAGGGCCGTGGCGAGCATCGGGTGCCGGTCGACCAGCGCCGCGACGGCGTGCTCCAGGGCGTCCGGGTCGACCGCGTCGAAGGCGATCCGCACCGGCAGGCGGTAGGCCTCGTGGGTGGCGAGCAGCCGCTCGGTCAGCCAGACGCCCTGCTGGGCCGGGCCGGCCGGGATCGGGCTGCGGTCAGGGAGCTGTTCGGGCATGAGCGACTCACTTTGACGGTCGGGCTGCGGGAGCGCGTGCCCGATGACGGTTCGGGCCGGGTCCGGGGCGTTGAAGAGGGCGATCGGACGAGGTCCGCACGGCCCACAGGGGTGGCCGTCGGCCCGGCGGCCCGGAGCGGCGCCGTTGCGGCACACCCCCACTGCTGAGCCCCCGACGGACTTGGGCTCCTTCCGTGGAAGACCTCTGGTCCAGACCTTCCGAGAGATTGGCATAGACCAAATGGCCCGTCAAGGACTGTCCGTCATCTCTTGACGACACGTCATTCACTTTGCTGTACAGCAACAATGACTCCAGGCCACACGGCCGGCCGCCCGGGCGATGGATCGCCCCCGAACACCCCCGGACCGGACCGCTCCGCGACGCACCGGAGGAACATCCGCCGACGGGCCCACGGCAAACCCTCCGCGAAGGCCCGCACCGGTCGTCGCCCGCCCCGCGCACGGCGCGCCCACGGCCCGCGCACCGGCCGTCCACCGCCCGCACACCCACCCTCCGCAGCCCCGGGAGCGGCCGGAACCAGCCGGAACCAGCCCGGCGACCTGTGCGACGAAGAGTCGACCGGCAGGACGGCAGGCCGAGCGCGGTCCTGCCGGAGCGCCGGCCGGCGTGCAGGGAGGTCTCCGCCCGATCCCCGGCGGACGGACCCGGTCACGCCTTCGGGCCCGCGGCCCCCGGCCACCGCCGGCGCCGTCACGCGGACCGCCCCCGAGGTGGCCCCCGCTGCCGATCATTGCCGCACATTGCGGCGGCATGACATTTAATCCGGACTGTTGACGTTAATTCGGCGCGGTCGCCATTCTGACTGGCATGCACCAACACGACGGCCCCCTGGCCCGCCTGAGGCAGGGCCACGAAACACTGGTCCTCGACCTGCTGCGGCGGCACGGCCCGCTCACCCGGGCCGGCCTCGGCACGCACACCGGCCTCTCCCGCACGACGCTGTACGACATCGTCGGCGGGCTGGTCACCGCAGGCGCCGTGGTCACCGCACCGCCTGAGGCGACGGCCCGCCGGCGCGGCCGCCCGGTGGAGACCCTGAGCCTCAACCCGGCCGCGGGGCTGGCGATCGGGATCGACTTCGCCCGCCGGGCCGTCCATGTCGCGGCCGTCAACGTGGCGCACGAAGTGGTCGGCTCGGCGAGCGAGCAGCACCCGGCCGGCCTCTCGTGGGACCGGCGGATCGCGCTGGCACGCCGGCTGGTCGGCACGCTCGCGGGCGGCTCGCTCAGGCTCGACCCGGTGACCGGCATCGGCGCGGGCCTGGTCGGCCCGGTCGGGCTCCCCGCCCTCGGCGGCCCCGGCCCGGCGGCCGACCCGGGCCCGTGGGAGGCGGCCGGCACCGCCGAGGCGGTGCGCGACCGACTGGCCGAGGCCTTCGGCGTGCCGGTGCACGTCGACAACAACACCCGGCTGGCCGCGCTCGCCGAGTCGGTGTGGGGCGCGGCGACCGGCTCGCGGGACGTGCTGTACCTGCGGCTGTCGCACGGCGTCGGCGGCGGCCTGGTGGTCGGCGGCGCGCTGCACGGCGGCGCCCACGGCCTGTCGGGCGAGCTCGGCCACATCACCGTCGACCCGGCGGGCGGCCCGTGCGACTGCGGGGGCCGGGGCTGCCTGGAGACCGTGGCGTCGGTCGGCGCGGTGCTGGACGCGTACCGGGCGGCGGGCGGCCGGGCGGCCGACATCGCGGGGTTCACCGCGGCGGCACGGGACGGGGACGCGGTGGCGGCCGGCGTGCTGCGCGCGGTCGGCTCGCAGGTCGGCGGGGTCCTCGCCGCGGTGTGCAACGCGGTGGGCCCGGGGGTCGTGGTGGTCGGCGGGGAGCTGGCCGAGGCCGGGGACCTGCTGCTGGGGCCCGTCCGGGAGACCCTCTCGGCGCGGGTGCTGCCGCTCGCCCGCAGCCTGCTGGACCTGCGACGGGCCGCGCTCGGCGAGTACGGCGGTGCGCTCGGCGGCATCGCGCTCGTCCTGCACGCCTCGCCGTTGCTCGCCCACTACCCGGCCCGGCCCGAACCCGGGCCAAGGCCCCAGGAGCGGCCCGGAGCCCGGCTCCAGGACCACCAGCCCCACGACCGGACCGAACCCGAGGAATCCCCGTGACCCGAACCGACCCGAGGCGGCGGCGATGGCAGCCGTGACGACCGGCCCGGCCCGGCCCGCGCGCCCGGCCGCGCGCCGCCTGGCCCGGACCCTCGCCCTCAATCTCGCCGCCGTCGCCGCCGGCCTGGCCGGCTGGGCGCTGCTCGCCGGCACCGGGCTGCAGGGCCTGCCGGGACCGGCCGAGGTCGCCGGCCGGGCCGGTGAGCTGCTCGCCGACGGCACCCTGCTCGACGACACCCTGGCGAGCCTGCGGCGGGTGCTGACCGGGTTCGCGCTGGGCACCCTGACCGCCGTACCGGTCGGGTTCCTGATGGGCTGGTACCCGACGGCGCGGGCCCTGCTGGAGCCGTACGTGCAGTTCTTCCGGACGATCCCGCCGCTGGCGCTGATCCCACTGGCGATCGTGCTGATGGGCATCGGCGAGGTGCCCAAGGTCTTCGTGATCTTCCTCGCGGCGTTCCTGTCGAGCGTGGTGGCGGCCTTCCAGGGCGTGGTCGACGTGGACGTGACGCTGGTCGACGCGGCCCGGGTGCTGGGCGCGGGCGACCGCGCGATCTTCCTCCGGGTGGTGATCCCGGCGGCGGCGCCGTTCATCCTGGTCGGCATGCGGATCGGGCTGGGCTCGGCCTGGGGCACCCTGGTCGCCGCCGAGCTGATCGCCGCCCAGGAGGGGCTGGGCTTCCGGATGCAGCAGGCGCAGCTCTACTACGACCTCCCGACGATCTTCGTGGGGCTGATCACGATCGGCGTGCTCGGCCTGGCGATGGACCGCCTGCTCCAGCTCGCGGAGCGGCGCCTCACCCGATGGCAGGAGCGCCGATGAGCACCGCGCAGAGCAACCCCACCGATCCCACCAGCACCACCAGCAGCACCAGCAGCACCAGCAAGCTGTCCTTCCGGGCCGTCGGCCGGACCTACCCGGTCGGGGACGGCCTGTTCACCGCCCTCGGCAACGTCTCCCTCGACATCGCGGACGGTGAGTTCGTCACCGTCGTCGGCCCGTCCGGCTGCGGCAAGAGCACGCTGCTCGGGATGGCCGCCGGGCTGGTCGAGCCGACCTCCGGCCGGGTGCTGCTGGACGGCGTGCCGGTCACCGGGCCGGGCCCGGACCGCGGGGTGATCTTCCAGCAGTACGCGCTCTTCCCGTGGCTGACCGTCCGCCGCAACGTCGAGTTCGGCCTGCGGCTCGCGGCGGTCCCCGCCGCGGAGCGCCGTCGCCGGGCGCAGTACGCCATCGACCTGGTGGGCCTGACCGACTTCGCGGACGCCCTCCCCAAGACGCTGTCCGGCGGCATGCGGCAGCGCTGCGCGATCGCCCGCGCCTACGCCGTCGACCCGCAGGTGCTGCTGATGGACGAACCGTTCGGCGCGCTCGACGCGCTGACGAGGGTCCAGCTGCAGAACCAGCTGCTGGACACCTGGAGCCGGGAGCGGCGCACCGTCCTGTTCATCACGCACGACGTGGACGAGGCCGTGTACCTCGCCCGGCGGGTCGTGGTGATGGCCGCCCGGCCGGGCCGGATCGACCGGATCGTGGACGTCGACCTGCCCTACCCGCGCACCGAGGAGATCCGGCTCTCCGCGGACTTCGGCCGGATCCGCAACGAGGTCTGGCACGCCGTCTACCACCAGCCCCCGGCCACCCCGGCCACCCGAGCGACCTGACCCCCGCCACCCCCTGATCCACACCCGTTCCGGCGACTCCGCCCCCGTTCCGGCAACTCCTCTCCCCGACAAGGAATCCCACGCCATGCCGATACTCCGTCGCGCCCTTTTCACCGCCTCGGCCGTGACCGTCCTGTCACTCTGCGCGACCGCCTGCTCCTCCGGCTCCGTGCAGGACGCGGCCGGCGGCACCACCAAGGTGCGGTTCGGCTACATCAGCGACTACAACGGCGCCAGCCTGCTGGCCGTCGCGGACAAGCAGGGCCTGTGGAAGAAGTACGGCCTCGCCCCGGAGCTGAAAGTCTTCACCAACGGCCCGCTGCAGATCACGGCGCTCGGCGCCGGCGACCTCGACTTCGGCTACATCGGCCCCGGCGCGGTCTGGCTGCCCGCCTCCGGCAAGGCGAGAATCGTCGCGGTCAACACGCTGGCCTACGCGGACCGGGTGATCGCCCAGCCCGGCATCGGCTCCGTGCAGGACCTCAAGGGCAAGAAGGTCGGCGTCCCGGCCGGGACCTCCGGCGAGATGGTCCTCAACCTGGCGCTCCAGCAGGCCGGACTGTCCCCGCAGGACGTCCAGAAGGTGCCGATGGATCCGTCCACCGTGGTCTCCGCGTTCGTGTCGGGGCAGATCGACGCCGCCGGCATCTGGTACCCGCTGATCGACACCATCAAGGCCAGGAAGCCGGACCTGGTGGAGGTCGCCAGCACGAAGAACTTCACCGACCGCGCGTTCCCCACCGCGTTCGTCTCCGGCACGAAGACGGACGCCGCGCTGTCCGGCAAGGTCGTCAAGCTGCTCCAGGAGGCCAACGACTGGCGCGCCGCCCACCCGGACGAAGCCGTCGAGGAGGCCGCCGCCCTGCTCAAGCTCGAACCGGCGAAGGTGAAGGCCGACGCGGCCAACGTGCGGACCATGACCACCGCCGACCTGGTCGCCAAGACCGAGGACGGCACGGTGAACGGCTGGTTCAAGGGCCTCGGCGACTTCTTCGTCTCCACCGGCCAGCTCAAGACCTCCCCGGACCCGGCCGACTTCTACGCCGGCGACGCCTATGTGAAGGCCGCCGCGAAGTGAACCTGCTGTTCCTGATGACCGACCAGCACCGGGTCGACACCCTCGGCGCCTACGGCAATCCGCACGTGGCGACCCCCCACCTGGACCGGCTGGCGGCGACCGGCACCCGCTTCGACCGCTTCTACACCCCGACCGCGATCTGCACCCCGGCCCGCGCCAGCCTGCTCACCGGGCAGAACCCGTTCCGGCACCGGCTGCTGGCCAACCAGGAGCGCAACGTCGGCTACCTGGAGGACCTCCGGGAGGACGTCTTCACCTTCCCCCAGGCGCTGAAGGCTCGCGACTACCAGCTCGGGCTGATCGGCAAGTGGCACGGCGGCACCGAACGCAACGCCGCCTCCTACGGGTTCGAGGGCCCCGACCTGCCCGGCTGGCACAACCCCGTCGACCACCCGGACTACCTGGCCTACCTCGCCGAACGCGGCCTGCCGCCGTACCGGATCTCCGAGCCGGTCCGCGGCACCACCCCCAACGGCAACCCCGGCAACCTGCTCGCGGCCCGCCTCCACCAGCCCGCCGAGGCGACCTTCGAGCACTACCTCGCGACCCGCGCGATCGAGCAGTTGGAGCGGTACGCGGCGGACGGCCGGCCGTTCTTCCTCGCCACCCACTTCTTCGGCCCGCACCTGCCGTACCTGCTGCCCGACGCCTACTACGACATGTACGACCCGGCGCTGGTCGAACTCCCCGCGTCCGTCGCGGAGACCTTCGAGGGCAAGCCGCCCGTCCAGCGGAACTACTGCGACCACTGGACGTACGACACCCTGACGGAGGAGACCAGCCGCAAGCTGATCGCGGTGTACTGGGGGTACGTGACCCTGATCGACCAGCAGATCGGACGCATCCTCACCCGGCTGGACGAACTCGGCCTGACCGGCGGCACGTCGGTGTTCTTCACCGCCGACCACGGGGAGTTCACCGGCGCCCACCGGCTGCACGACAAGGGCCCGGCGATGTACGAGGACATCTACCGGATCCCCGGCATCGTCCGGGTGCCGGGCGCGCCGCCGCAGGTCCGCGACGAGCTGGTCTCGCTCACCGACTGCACCGCGACCATCCTCGAACTGGCCGGCGCCGACCCCTCCCCCGCCGTCGACAGCCGCAGCCTGCTGCCGCTGATCCGCGGCGAACAGCCCGACTGGCCACCGGAGTTGGTCGCCGAGTTCCACGGCCATCACTTCCCTTACCCGCAGCGGATGATCCGCGACGACCGGTACAAGCTCATCGTCAACCCCGAGTCGGTCAACGAGCTGTACGACCTCGGCCGGGACCCGCACGAACTCACCAACCGCCACGGGGACCCGGCGTACGCGGACGTCCGCGCCCGCCTCACCCGGCGGCTGTACGACCTGCTGCGCGAGCGCGGCGACAACTTCCATCACTGGATGGCGCCGATGTACGAGGTCGGCGCACTGGACCACGACCCCACCCTCAGTGCTTTCGAGCCCGACGACACCGACGCCACCGCCCGCGGCGGCGCGGGCACACCTACCGCAGCACCCACCAGGGAGACGGCATGACACGCACGCAACGCACCGGCAGAGAGCGGCTGTTCCGGCTGGCCGGCGCCTGTGCGCTCGCCTTCGGCCTGGCCGCGGGCACCCTGCCGGCCGCGCACGGCGCGGACACCGCGCCGGTCCAGGAGGCCGCCACCGTCCGGGCCCCGGGCGCCCAGGCCGCGACCTACACCAACCCGGTGAGCACCGGTACCGTCGACACCTTCCCCGACCCGACCTCGATCCGCGGCAAGGACGGCTACTGGTACGCCTACGGCACCCAGAACCCCGTGCTCCAGAGCAAGGGCGAGGACGGCGAGCGCATCCTGCCGATCCTGCGCTCCGCCGACCTGGTGCACTGGGACTACGCCGGTGAGGTCTTCACGCCGGCCACCCAGCCCGCCTGGCAGGGCGGCTCACGCCTCTGGGCCCCCGACATCCGGTACTTCGACGGCCACTACAGCCTGTACTACTCGGTGCCCGGCAGGAACACCGTGGCCATCGCCACCGCCCCGACCCCCACCGGCCCGTGGACCGACGGCGGCGCCGTCCTGCCCTCCCCGAGCGGCTGCCCCAGCGGCAACATCGACCAGTCGCAGTTCACCGACACCGACGGAACCCCCTACCTCTACTGGGGCAGTTACGACACCATCTGCGTCGCCCGGCTCAGCCCCGACCGCACCCGCACCCAGGGCACCGTCACCCAGGTCGCCCGCGGCCGGCGGATGGAGGGCGGCTTCGTCGTCCACCGCGGCGCCTTCTACTACCTGTTCTACTCCGACGCGGGCTGCTGCGACGGCGCGTTCAGCGGCTACCAGGTGAAGGCCGGCCGGGCCACCAGCCCGCTCGGCCCGTTCACCGACGACCAGGGCACCGACCTGGGCGCCCTGACCAGCAAGGCCGGTTTCGTCGTCGGCGCCAACGGGAACCGCTGGATCGGCCCCGGCCACAACGCCGTCCAGACCGACCTCGCCGGACAGGACTGGCTGGTCTACCACGGCATCCCGTCCGACGCCCCCGATCTCGCCCCCGCCGCGGGCGGCAGCCTCAAGCTGAGCCGGCGCCCGCTGCTGGTCGACCGGCTCGACTGGATCGACGGCTGGCCGGTCGTCCGGGCGGGCGCCGGGCCGTCCGACACCGCGCAGACCGCGCCCGTCACCGGCTGGTCGGCCGGCGGCACCTTCAACGACGCGACACTGAACGGCTGGCACGCCGAAGGCGCCGGGACGGGCGGCTGGTCCACCCCCGCCCTGACCGACTCCGGCGGCTACGCCGTGCACACCGACAGCGGTACCGCCGCCGCCCACCTGGTCAGCAACGCGACCGCACCGGCGGACGTCCGCGCCGAGGCGGACCTGCGGGTCACCGCCGCCGGCGGCGCCGCGGGCCTGACCCTCGCGTACACCGGGCCCGGCGACCGGGTCACCGCCTGGATCGACCGCGCGCGCAACGCCCTCGTCACCGAGGCGTTCGTCGGCGGTGTCTCCTCGGGTGAGCAGGTCACCGCCCTGCCGAGCGGCTTCACCTGGAACACCTGGCACAGCGTCACGGCCGAACTCCGCGGCACCGCACTGACGGTGGAGGTCACCCACGACCGCCTCCACGACCCGGTCGCCGTCCAGGCCCGGACGCTCCCCACCGGCGCGGCCCACGGCGGCTCGGTCGGCCTGTCCGCCAAGGGCGCCGGCGCGGGCGGCGACAACGTCACCGCCACCGCGCTGTACACCCCCGTCACCACGCGGGTCGCCGACCCGACGCCCGGCGCCCTGTTGCCCGCGTACAGCGACGAGTTCGACACCACGACGGTGCCCGGCACGACCGCGGGCTCCCCATGGAGCTGGGTCCGCGGCCCGGCCGCCGGTGTCACGGCCGGCTCCGGCTCCCTCAGCTGGCCCACCCAGGACGCCGAGCTCTACCTGGGCACCAACACCGCCTCGGTCCTGCAACGCCCGGCGCCCTCGGGCGACTTCACCGTCGAGACGAAGATGCTCTTCGCGCCGGGGCAGAGCGCGCAGCAGGCCGGCCTGGTGCTGTACGAGAACGACGACCGGTGGTTCAAGCTCGTCCACTCCGTGCTGCCGCTGAACAACGGCAACGGCGCCCTGCTGCAGGTCACCGAGTTCGGCAAGGAGGGCGAGCGTCCGACCACCACCCCGCCGACCGCCGTCGCCAACGCCCCGATGTTCGGCGGGCCCGCCGCCGACACCCTCTGGCTGCGGCTGGTCCACCACACCGACACCGCGCACAACGAGCACGAGGTGCGGGCCGTCACCAGTCGCGACGGCGTCACCTGGTCGTACGCCGGTGTCTGGACCCTGCCGGTCGGGGGCGCGCTGAAGATCGGCCTGGTCTCGATGAACAAGTCCGGCGCCACCGCCCGGTTCGAGTACCTGCGGACCTACGCCGGCTGATCCCGCCCGGAGCAGCCCCTCCGTCCGGTGGCCGTCCCCTGCGGGCGGCCCCCGGACGGAGGCGTCGTCGCGCCGGGGGCCGCCCGCGGGAGTCCGCGACCGGGCCGCCCGGCGGGCCCGGCGCGCTACGTCCCCAGCACCCGCGCCAGGTCGTACGAGACCGGCTCCTCCAACTGCTCGTACGTGCAGCTCTCCGGGGTCCGGTCCGGGCGCCAGCGGCGGAACTGCGCGGTGTGCCGGAACCGGGTGCCCTCCATGTGGTCGTACGCCACCTCGCAGACCCGCTCCGGGCGCAGCGCCACCCAGGAGAGGTCCTTGCCGCCCGTCCAGCGGCTCTGCGCGCCGGGCAGCCGCCCGCTCGCCTGGGCCTCCTCGTCGGCCCAGGCGCCCCAGGGGTGCCCGGCCGAGACGTCCGTCCGCAGCGGGGCCAGCTCCTCGACCAGCTCGCGGCGGCGGGCCGCGGTGAAGGCGGCGCAGACACCCACGTGCTGCAGCCGCCCGTCGGCGTCGTGCAGGCCGAGCAGCAGCGAGCCGACCACCGGACCGCTCTTGTGCTCGCGGTAGCCCGCCACCACGCAGTCGGCCGTCCGCCCGTGCTTGACCTTGAACATCGTCCGGTCGCCGGGCCGGTAGGGCTGGTCCAGCGGCTTGGCCACCACGCCGTCCAGTCCGGCCCCCTCGAACTGGGCGAACCAGGTGCCGGCCAGCTCGCGGTCGGTGGTGGCCGGGGCGGTGAAGACCGGGCCGGCGGCCGGCCGCAGCGCCTCCACCAGGGCCGGACGGCGTTCCGACAGCGGCTCGTCCAGCAGCGAGCGGTCCCCCAGTGCCAGCAGGTCGAAGCCGACGAAGGAGGCCGGGGTCCGCTCGGCGAGGGTCCGCACCCGGGAGGCGGCCGGGTGGATCCGCTCCAGCAGCTCCTCGAACCGCAGCCGTCCCTCGCGGGCGATCACGATCTCGCCGTCCACCACGCAGCGCGGCGGCAGCGCGTCCAGGAAGGCGGCCACCAGCTCGGGGAAGTACCGGGTCAGCGGCTTGCCCGTGCGGCTGCCGATCTCCACCTCGTCACCGTCCCGGAAGACGATCGCGCGGAAGCCGTCCCACTTGGCCTCGTACTGCATCCCCGGCGGGATCTCGGGCACCGACTTGGCGAGCATCGGCGCGACCGGCGGCATCACAGGCAGGTCCATGTCTCCGATGGTGCCGCCGCCCGCCCCCGTCCGCGCGGGGACGGCCGCGCTCCGGGCGCGCACCCCGGCCGCTCCGCCTAGCGTGGTCGGTATGGCTGGAGCTGTGGAGCTGGACGTCGCCGGTCGCACCGTACGGCTGTCGAACCCGGACAAGGTGTACTTCCCCGAGCGCGGGTACACCAAGCTGGACGTGGCGCAGTACTACCTGGCGGTCGCCGAAGGGGTGCTGCGGGGCCTGCGCGAACGGCCGACCACGCTGCAGCGGTTCCCGGACGGGGTGGACGGCGAGTTCTTCTACCAGAAGCGGGCGCCCAAGGGCCTGCCCGACTGGCTGCCGACCGCGACGATCAACTTCCCCAGCGGCCGTTCGGCGGACGAGATCTGCCCGACCGAGCCGGCCGCCGTGCTGTGGGCCGCCAACCTGGGCTGCCTGACCTTCCACCCCTGGCCGGTGCGCCGGGCCGACACCGAGCACCCCGACGAGCTGCGGATCGACCTCGACCCGCAGCCGGGCACCGACTTCCACGACGCCGTCCGGGCCGCCCACGAGCTGCGCGGACTGCTGGAGGGGTACGGGATGCGGGGCTGGCCCAAGACCTCCGGCGGGCGCGGCCTGCACGTCTACGTCCCGGTGGAGCCGCGCTGGACCTTCACCGACTGCCGGCACGCCGTGATCGCGCTCGGCCGGGCCCTGGAGCAGCGGATGCCCGGGCAGGTCACCACCGCCTGGTGGAAGGAGGAGCGCGGCGAGAAGATCTTCGTCGACTACAACCAGATGGCCCGCGACCGCACCATCGCCTCGGCCTACTCGCTGCGCGCCCGCCCCGGCGCCACCGCCTCCACGCCGTTGCGCTGGGAGGAGCTGGACGACGCCTCGCCCGAGGACTTCGACCTGAAGACGGTGCCGGCCCGGTTCGCCGAGGTCGGCGACCTCCAGGCCGGGATGGACGGCCAGGCCTTCGGGCTGGAGCCGCTGCTGGAGCTGTACGAGCGGCAGGCGAAGGACGAGGGGCTGGGCGAGCTGCCGTACCCGCCGGACCACCCCAAGGTGGCCGGCGAGCCGACCCGGGTCCAGCCCAGCCGGGCCCGCAAGCACTGAGGGGCCCGTCGGGTCCCTCTGGGCAGGGTCAGCCGGCGGCGCCCGCCGGCGCGGTCGCGCTGATGATCCGGACGGCGTCGGCGATCTGGCGGTCCGTGAGGTCCCCGCGGGCGGTCAGCCGGAGCCGGGAGACGCCGTCGGGCACGGACGGCGGACGGAAGCACCCCACTGCGAGGCCGGCCGTCCGGCAGTCCGCCGCCCAGGCCACCGCGGCCTCCGGGCCGGGAGCCCGGACCGAGACCACGGCGGCGTCCGGCGCACTCGCCACCAGGCCGGCCGCGACGAGCCGGGCGGACAGCGTCCGGGCCACCTCGCGGGCGCGCTCGGCGCGGTGCGGCTCGGCCCGCAGCAGCCGCAGCGCGCCGAGCGCGGCGCCCGCCGCGGCCGGGGCCAGGCCGGTGTCGAAGATGAAGGTGCGGGCGGTCTCGGTGAGGTGCCGGACGACCCGGCGCGGGCCGAGGACGGCGCCGCCCTGCGAGCCGAGCGACTTGGAGAGCGTCACGGTGGCGACCGTGTCCGGCTGCCCGGCCAGCCCGGCGGCGGCCAGCGCGCCCGCGCCGCCGGGGCCGAGCACGCCGAGCCCGTGCGCGTCGTCCACCAGCAGGGCGGCGCCGTGGGCGCGGGCGGCGGCGGACAGCTCCGGGAGGCGGGCGGCGTTGCCGTCCACGGAGAAGACGGAGTCGGTGACGACCAGGGCGCGCCGGTGCGTGCGCGCGGCCAGCGCGGCGGCCACGGCGGCGGGGTCGCTGTGCGGCGCCCGGTGGACGTCGCTGCGCGACAGCCGGCACCCGTCGATCAGCGAGGCGTGGTTGTTGGCGTCCGAGACGATCAGGGTGTCCGGGTCGGTGAGCGCGGTGAGCGCCGCCAGGTTCGCGGTGTAGCCGGAGGAGAAGACCAGCGCCGCCTCGACCCCGCAGAACGCGGCCAGCTCCTCCTCCAGCTCGGTGTGCAGCGCGGTGGTGCCGGTGACCAGCCGCGAGCCGGTGGAGCCGCCGCCCCAGCGCAGCGCCGCCTCGGCGGCGGCGCCGGTCACGGCGGGGTGGTGGACCAGCCCGAGGTAGTCGTTGCTCGCGAGGTCCAGCACCGGGTCGTCGGCGGGACGGCTGCGCAGGGTCCGGGTGAGGCCGGCCCGGGCCCGCAGCTCGGCGGCCTCGTCGAGCCAGTCGAAGACGGCGGCCGGGGTGAGGGTCTGCTGCTCGGGCGCGGTGCGGTGGGCCATGGGCCGCACTCTGGCACGACGGACGCGGCCCGGGCAATGTGCGCCTGCGCACACGGCCCGGGCCGGCCGCCCGTCGCCCCGTCAGATGCCCTCGGTGCGACCGGTCCTCGGTGCGACCGGTCCTCAGTGCGACCAGTAGGGGTCGTCGACGCCCGGGGTGCGGTCCGGGCCGCCGTCCGCCCGCCGCGGCAGGTCCGCCGGGAGCGGCGGGGGCTTCCCGTAGACCGACGCCCCGCCGTACTCGGCGTCGGCCACCGTCGCGGCGACCACCACCGTGACGAACGGGGCCGGGCCGCCCTGCCCCGCCGTCGGGTCCTGGCGGCGGCCGTCCAGGGTGACCGTGACGAAGACGCCGTCGGGGGTGGTCGCCGACCGGGTGATGTGGTCCTGGCTCCCGTCGTAGGGCCTCCCGGCCGGGTCGAGCGCCGGCCCGGCCCGGTAGCCCCGCTGCTGCCAGGAGGCCGTCACCGCCGCCAGGAACTCGTCCCGCCGGCCGGGCGCCAGCCGTACCCGGACCCGCCAGCTGCGGCCCACCAGCGAGTAGCGGCTCGCCTCGCCGTCCCAGTGGGCGTCGCCCCGCGCCACGTCGTACCAGTCGTCCAGGTACGGGACGGCCGGGGCCAGGCCGTCCAGGCTGCCGTGCAGCGCACCGTCGATCCGGTCCCGGGCCTGCCCCGCCGTCATCACCGGCTCGTCGAGGCGCGGCAGCCACCCGCCGGTCGCCCGGACGTACCCGCCGAGCGCGAGGAGCAGCACCAGGAGGCCGGCGGCCACCGCCGCGCAGGTCCGCGGCGCACGGCGGCTCACCGGCCCGCCACCAGCTGCGCGCGGTCGCCGTGGCCGGCCACGACGGCGCCGATGTTGGCGAGGGAGGGCCCGCCGTTCTGCGGCGTCAGGTACTCCAGATGGGTGTCCTGCGGGTGGGCAACGCTGCCGTCGGCGACCGAGAAGCGCTTGCCGCCGAAGTCCGCGTCGGCGGGGTCGCTGCCCAGCCAGAGCTCGTCCGGGTCGGTGGCGTGGCCGATGCCCGCGCCGACCACGGTGCCGACCGGTCCGAAGATGCTGCCGACCAGGCCGCCCGTCACCTCGTTCTTGGAGGGCAGGCTGGTGACGCCGTCGTAGGTCGCGGCGCCCACCCAGACCCGGCCCGGCAGCCCGAGGTCGGCGGCCTTGCCGGCGCCGGTGCCCGGGCTGCCGACGACGATCACGTCGTCCGGCGGCAGGTAGCCGTCGCGGTGCCGGGTGGAGAGCATGGTGGCCTGGCCCACCAGGTAGGAGCCGTAGCTGTGGCCGATCGAGGTGACGTGCGGCGGCCGGTCACCCTGGTGGGCGGCCCGGATCCCGGTCAGGAACGTCGCGTACGCGGGCGCGCCGGCCTGGCCGCGTTCGCCGGAGGCCGCGTCCGGGACCCCGGGCGGGGCGTCGTAGCCCAGCCAGACGATCGAGGCGGCCGAGCCGCCGGGGCCCTGCTGCGCGCGGGTGGCGCGCCAGACGTTCAGCGCGTTGTCGCCCTCGTTGGCGCCCACGTCGGCGCGGTTGCCGGCGCCGACGGACGAGACGGTCGTGGTCATGCCGGGGACGTAGACCGAGACGTCGGTGGCGCTGTCCGGGTCGCCGAAGGAGAGCACGGCGCGGCCCTGGCCCTCGTCCCCGTAGCCCAGCAGGTAGTCCCGCGGGTGGTCGGCGCCCGGGTCGGCGGCGAGGGCGTCGTCCTGCTGGAGGCGCAGCTTGAGGGTGCGGGCCCGCTGGTAGCGCTTCTCCTCGTCCCGGTGCGGGGGCTCTTCGCGCCGAGCCGGTCGAAGGCGTCGTCCAGGACCTTGCGGTTGGCCTGGTCGCGGACGGCGGCGGGGAGGCCGTCCCGATTGCCGAGCTGCTCCGGGTGCGCGGTGATCAGGCGCTGCTGCTCGTCGGCGGTCAGGCCCCGCCACCAGGCGTTCACCTGGGTCGGGGTGGCGCCGTCGGGCGGCAGGCCCTTGGTGTAGAGCGGGTCGCGGCCGCCGAGGACGGCCGCCGCGCTGTCGCCGCCCGCGGTGGCGAGGTCGAGCCCGGCCTGCGAGGTGGCGTTGCCGGTGCAGCGGCGCAGCCGCTCGGCGGTCGTCCGGTCGGCCTCGGCGGCCTCCCGCAGGGCGAGGGTGATGCGGTCGCCGATGTCCTGGGCGGCCGCCTTCTGCGTGCGCTCGTAGCCGGCCGCGTCGGGGTCGTGCCTGCTGCGCGGGTCCAGCGGCTCCCAGCCGACGTCGCCGCGGTCGTTGACGCCGAGGTCCTTGGCCCGGGCGTCGGCGAGGGCCTGCAGCAGTTTGGCCCGGGCGAGTTCGAAGGCTTCGGCGCCGTCGCGCAGCACCGCGCCGATCAGGCCGAGTTCGATCCCGGCGGCCTGCAGCTTGCCGGTGGTGCCGTCGATGGAGGCGGTGGCGCCGGTGGCCGCCTCCCCGGTCCACTGGGACTGGTGCACCCGGTCGGCGGTGCCGCGCTTCCAGTTGGAGGTGTGCTCCTGGAAGGCGGTGTGCAGCCGGTCGTAGGCGTCGGCGGCGCCGTACAGTTCGCCCGGCCTGGCGTCGCGCAGAGCGGCGATGTCCATCCGCTCAGCACCCGGCCCGCGGGCCGGTGACGTGCGCAGGTGTGTGGTTCATGAGCTCCCCCGAGTCGGTGTCCGGGGCGCTCCCGCCCCGCGGCGGCGATCACCCTAGCGCGTTGTCGATCATGACGCCTGAGTACGCGTACTCAGGCGGCGCGAACGGGCCGTCGGGGCGGGCGGCGCGGTACGGGGTGGTGCGGGCGATCCGCTCGGTCGGCCGATCCGCTCGGTCGGCCGGCGCAACTGCGGCGGTACGGACGGCACTTCGCCGAGGACTTCGCCCGACGGACGGGCGGGCCGGTGCCCCCGGGCCGGCCGCCCTCCCCCGCGGGCACCGGCGGCCGCTCACGGGCGCAGCGGTCCGGACCCGGCCCCGGTGCGGGCCAGCGCCGCGGTGATCGCGTCGAGGTCGGCGGCGTCCAGCTCCAGCCGGACGGCGCCGGCCCAGTCGTCGATCTGGCCGGGCCGGCGGGCGCCGACGATGGCCCCGCTCACCCCGGGCCAGGCGAGGGTCCAGGCGACGGCCACCGCCGGCACCGTGCTGCCGTGGCGTTCGGCGACCGGACGCAGGGCGTCCACCAGGGCGAGGTTGCGCGCGAGTCCGGTGGTGAAGTCCGGGAATCCGCGCCGCCAGTCCTCCGGGTCCAGGCCGGCCACCCGCTCGGCCGTGAAGGCGCCGGTGAGCAGGCCGGAGGCGAGCGGCTGGTAGACCACGGCGGCCGCGTCGTTGGCCGCGGCCCAGGCCAGGTCCGCCGCGGCGGACCGGCTGAGCAGCGAGAACTGCGGCTGGATCGCGTCCACCCGGGCGACCTTCGCGGCCGCTGCCAGCTGCTCGGGGCCGTGGTTGGAGAGTCCGATGGCCCGGACCTTGCCCTCGGTCCGCAGGTCGGCCATCAGCTGCCAGTACTCCTCCAGCGGGGTGCCCTGGGCCTCGGCCGGCGCCTCGGCGCCCCACTCCAGCGGCCGGCCGTCGCCGGGCCAGTGCACCTGGTAGAGGTCGATCTGCTCGACCCCGAGCCGGCGCAGCGAGGCCTCCAGCTCGCGGCGGACACTGGCGGGCTCCATCACCTTGCGGGGTGCGCCGAGCGGGTCGCGGTCGTCCCAGACCAGGCCGCACTTGGTGAATACGTACGGGCGCCGGGAGGCCGGCAGCCCGGCCAGGGCCCGTCCGACCACCTCCTCGGAGTGGCCGAGGCCGTAGACGGCGGCGGTGTCGATCCAGTTGACGCCCAGCTCGACGGCGCGGTGGACGGCGGCGATCGAGTCGCGGTCGTCCTGGGCGCCCCAGCTGTAGCGCCAGCCGGCGCCGCCGATCGCCCAGGCGCCGAAGCCGATCCGGCTGATCATCAGGTCGGTGCCGCCGAGCGGCACGGTGGGTACGTCGGTCATGCGGGTCCTCCGGAGGGGGTGCGGTCTGCTGCCGGACCCGATCCTTCGCCCGCCGCGCCGTCCCCGGCAGGGCTCCGCCCCACCCTGGGTCCGACAGGACCAGGCTCGGGCCCCGGCCGGTGCGCGATGATCCTGGGTATGGACAGACGAGCCGAGCTGGGGCAGTTCCTCCGGTCGCGCCGCGCGCGCCTGAAGCCGGAGGAGACCGGCCTGCCCGACTACGGCGGGCGGCGCCGGGTACCCGGGCTGCGGCGCGAGGAGCTGGCGCAGCTGGCCGGGGTGAGCGTCGACTACTACGTGCGGCTGGAGCAGGGCCGCACCGACCACGTCTCGCAGGCGGTGCTGGACGCGGTGGCGCGGGCCCTGCGGCTCGGCCCCGACGAGCGCCGCCACCTGGGCAATCTGGCCCGCCCGCGGCCGGCGGCCCGGGAGCCCCGGCCGGTTCGGCGGGTGCTGCCGGGCCTCCAGCGGCTGCTGGACTCGATGAGCGACGTCCCCGCGTACGTGCTGGGGCCGGACACCGAGGTGCTGGCCTGGAACCGTCCGGCGGCGGCGCTGATCACCGACTTCGGGGCGCTGGAGCCCGGGCGGCGGCAGAAGGCCCGGATGGTCTTCCTGGACGAGGCCTCCCGGGAGCTGTACGCGGACTGGGAGCAGAAGGCCGCCGACGTGGTGGCGTACCTGCGCCTGGGGGCCGGCCGCCACCCGCACGACCCGGGCCTGTCCGCCCTGATCGGTGAACTGAGCATGGGCAGCCGTGATTTCGCCCGGCTCTGGGCCGGCCAGGAGGTCCGCGACAAGACCCGCGGCTCGTACGGGTTCCGGCACCCCGTGGTCGGCCCGCTGGAGCTGGCCTTCGAGACCTTCCGGCTGCCCGACGACCCGGACCAGGCGCTGGTGGCGTACACCGTGGAGCCGGGCAGCCCGAGCGAGGCGGCGCTGCGGCTGCTGCTCTCGCTGGAGGCGACCGACCGGCCCGGCGGGGCACCCGTCGCGGGGCCGGACGCCGCCCCGGGCGGCCCCGCCGTCCCGGCCTTTGCCCGGGGGCGCCGCGAGCAGGCAAGATAGCCGGGTGACCCTCCTTGACCTGATGCCGAGCCCCGCCACCCCCGACGCGCTGTACGAGACCTTCGCCGCCTGGGCGGAGGAGCGCGGCATCACGCTGTACCCCGCCCAGGAGGAGGCGCTGATCGAGCTGGTCTCGGGGAACAACGTGATCCTGGCGACCCCGACCGGCTCGGGAAAGAGCCTGGTCGCGGCGGGTGCGCACTTCGCGGCGCTGGCCGAGGGCAAGCGGACCTTCTACACCGCCCCGATCAAGGCGCTGGTGTCGGAGAAGTTCTTCGACCTGTGCAAGATGTTCGGCACCGAGCAGGTCGGCATGATGACCGGCGACGCGAGCGTGAACCCGACCGCGCCGATCATCTGCTGCACGGCCGAGGTGCTGGCGAACATCGCGCTGCGCGACGGGGCCCAGGCCGACGTCGGCCAGGTGGTGATGGACGAGTTCCACTTCTACGCCGAGCCGGACCGCGGCTGGGCCTGGCAGATCCCGATCCTGGAGCTGCCGCACGCGCAGTTCCTGCTGATGTCGGCCACCCTCGGCGACGTCCGCCGCTTCGAGGAGGACCTGGCCCGCCGCACCGGCCGCCCGACCACGGTGGTCCGCTCGGCGACCCGGCCCGTCCCGCTGTTCTACGAGTACCGCCGCACCACCATGCACGACACCCTGGAAGAGCTGCTGACGACCGGTCAGGCGCCGGTGTACGTCGTGCACTTCACCCAGAAGGAGGCGGTGGAGCGGGCGCAGTCGCTGATGAGCATCAACATGTGCTCGAAGGCGGAGAAGGACGCCATCGCCGACCTGATCGGCAACTTCCGCTTCACCACCAAGTTCGGCCGCAACCTCTCCCGGTTCGTCCGGCACGGCATCGGCGTGCACCACGCCGGCATGCTGCCCAAGTACCGCCGGCTGGTCGAACGCCTGGCGCAGGCGGGCCTGTTGAAGGTCATCTGCGGCACGGACACGCTCGGCGTCGGCGTCAACGTGCCGATCCGCACGGTGCTGTTCACCGCCCTCTCCAAGTACGACGGCATCCGGGTGCGCACGCTGCGGGCCCGGGAGTTCCACCAGATCGCGGGCCGGGCCGGCCGGGCCGGCTTCGACACCGTCGGGCAGGTCGCGGCGCAGGCGCCGGAGCACGTGGTGGAGAACGACAAGGCGCTCTCCAAGGCCGGCGACGACCCGAAGAAGCGCCGCAAGGTCGTCCGTAAGAAGGCACCCGAGGGCTTCGTCGGCTGGACGGAGGAGGGCTTCGAGAAGCTCATCGCCGCCGATCCGGAGCCGCTGGTCTCCCGCTTCAAGGTCAGCCACGCGATGCTGCTCTCGGTGATCGGCCGCCCCGGCAACGCCTTCGAGGCGATGCGCCACCTGCTGACCGACAACCACGAGGAGCGCTCCGCCCAGCGCCGGCACATCCGCAGCGCCATCGCCATCTACCGCTCGCTGCTGGACGGCGGCGTGGTCGAGCGGCTGCCGGAGCCGGACGCCGACGGCCGGATCGTCCGGCTGACCGTCGACCTCCAGGAGAACTTCGCGCTCAACCAGCCGCTCTCCACCTTCGCGCTGGCCGCCTTCGAACTGCTCGACCCGGCCTCGCCCTCCTACGCGATGGACGTGGTCTCGGTGGTCGAGGCGACCCTCGACGACCCGCGCCAGATCCTCGCCTCGCAGCAGAACAAGGCGCGCGGCGAGGCGATCGGCGAGATGAAGCGCGACGGCGTCGAGTACGAGGAGCGGATGGAGCGGCTCCAGGACATCACGTACCCGAAGCCGCTGGAGGAGCTGCTCAGCCACGCGTACGACGTCTACCGGCGGGCGCACCCGTGGATCGGCGACCACCCGCTGCAGCCCAAGTCGGTCGTCCGTGACCTGTACGAGCGGGCGATGACCTTCAGCGACTACGTCGGCCACTACGACCTGGCCCGCACCGAGGGCATCGTGCTGCGCTACCTGGCGGGCGCGTTCAAGGCGCTGGAGCAGACCGTGCCGGAGGACATCAAGACCGACGACCTCAAGGACGTGATCGCCTGGCTGGGCGAGCTGGTCCGCCAGGTCGACTCCAGCCTGCTCGACGAGTGGGAGCAACTGGCCAACCCCACCGACCCGTTGGCCCCCGAGGTGACGCTGGACGACCGGCCCGCGCCGGTCACCGCGAACGAGCGGGCGTTCCGGGTGCTGGTCCGCAACGAGATGTTCCGCCGGGTGGAGCTGGCCGCGCTGGAGAACTACCACGCGCTCGGCGAACTGGACGGCGAGTACGGCTGGGACGCCGACCGCTGGGCGGACGCGATGGACCCGTACTGGGAGGAGCACGACGACCTCTCCACCGGCCCGGACGCACGCGGCCCGAAGATGCTGCTGATCGAGCAGGAGGAGGACGCCTGGCAGGTCCGGCAGATCTTCGACGACCCGGCGGGCCACCACGACTGGGGCATCAGCGCCGAGGTGGACCTGCACGGCTCGAACGAGGAGGGCCGCGCGGTGCTGCGCGTCACCGCCGTCGACCGGATGGACGGCTGACCCCGGCCGGTCCGCGCCGGCCGCCCTCCGGGGCGGCCGGCGTGACAGCGGCCCGCGTGACAGCGGCCCGCGTGGCAGCGGTCCGCGCGACAACGGCGGCGTGACAACGAGCCTGTGCGCCCGGCGGCCGCCGACGGGGGCCGCCGCCGGCCCGTCAGCCCCGCAGGTAGGACAGGTCCTGGTCGCTGAGCACCAACCGGTCCGCCGCGAGGTTCTCCTCCAGGTGGTCGGGCGAACCGGTGCCCGGGATCGCCAGCACCGCCGGCGAGGCCGCCAGCAGCGAGGCGATCGCCACCTGCGCGGGGGTGGCGCCCAGGCCCGCCGCGACCTTGCCGAGCCGCTCGGCCTCGAAGGAGTCGCCGCCCCCGCCGAGCGGGAAGTACGGCACGTACGCGATGCCGGCCGCCTCGCACTCCGCCAGCAGCCCCGCGTCGCCGCTGTGCCGGTTCTGCACCGCGGCCACCGGCGCGACCGCCCGGGCCTCGGCGAACTGCGCGGCGTCGACGTTGCTGACCCCGAGGTGCCGGATCAGCCCCTCGGCCCGGAGCCCGGCCAGCACGGCGAACCGTTCGGCGATCGACTCGCCGCCGGGCCCGCCCATGCCGCCGACCCGCAGGTACACCAGGTCGAGCCGGTCCAGCCCGAGCGAGCGCAGATCGGCCTCGACCAGGCCGCGCAGCTCGTCCGGCGCCGCCTGCCGGCTCGGCACGCCGTCCGGCCCGGGCAGCGGCCCGACCTTCGTCGCGATCACCAGCCCCTCGCGGTAGGGGGCCAGCGCCGTCCGGATCAGCTCGTTGGCCCGCACCTCGCCCCGGCCGTAGAAGCCGGCCGTGTCGATGTGGTCCACCCCGAGCTCCACGGCGCGCCGGAGCACCGCCACGCCGCTCTCCGGATCCCGTGACGGACCGTCAAAAGTGCTCATCGCCAACCGCATCGCGCCGAAGCCGAGCCGGTTGACGGTCAGGTCCCCGCCGAGGGAGAAAGTCTTGATCGCCATGTCGTCCATGCTGTCCGCGGCCACCGGGCCCGGCAAGCTCGTGGCCAGTTGCTGCCAGACTGGTGGCATGCGGAACGAACCGGTGTTCTCGGTCCACGGGGACGTGGAGCTGATGACGCGCGCGGGCCATCTCTTCGAGTCGGCCCGGAGCGAGTTCCTGTGCGCCGCCCGGGACCTCGCCACCTGGTCCCAGCCGGAGGCCCGGGCCGCGATCCGGGCCAGGATGCGCACCGCCGACGCCCCGGACTTCACCGCCCGGAAGCTGCTCAGCCCGGTCGCCCTCGCCGACGAGGCGGCCCGCGCGCACCTGCGGCTGGTACGGAGCCAGGGCGCGCTGGTCCGGATCAGCGGTTCGCCGCTGCCGCACGAGACGATCCTGATCGACCGGCGGGTGATGATCCTGGCCGGGCGGGAGACCCCCGCCGGCCGCGAGTACACGGTCACGACCTCGCCGGCCCTGGTCGAGGGCGTCCACTCGCTGTTCCTGGCGCTCTGGGACTCCGCCGTCGATCTCGACACCTGCCTGCGCGGCGCCGGCGTCCCGCACCTCGACGCCGACGGCCGCAGGATCCTCGACGCCCTCGCCTCGGGGCTCACCGACGAATCGGCGGCCGGTCGGCTCGGCCTCTCGCTGCGCACCTACCGGCGGCGGGTGGCGGCGCTGATGGCCGAGCTCGAAGCCGGCTCACGCTTCCAGGCCGGGCTGCGCGCGGGCGAGCTGGGACTGCCGCGCGAACGCTGAGCACGCACCGGGCCGGGCCGGCCCCGGCAGGGCCAGGACGGGCCGGTCCGGGCCGGAGTGCCGTTGAACCGCGGGCGGCCGGACACGGCCCACGCGGCCCACGCGCTCCGTGCACTCAGGGCGCCCAGGGCGCTCAGACCGACCGGCGCAGCCCCCCGACGAGCAGCGCCACCATGCGGCGCGCGTCGTACTCCGGGTCATTCTCCGCGCCGATGCAGAGGTTTCCGATCCCGCGCATCAGCTGGTACGCGGTGACGTCCGGGCGGATCTCGCCGGCGGTGGCGGCCTCGTCGAGGAGCCGGGTGCAGACCGGCAGCAGGCGGTCGAGGAAGTAGGCGTGCAGCGTCTCGAAGCCGGTGTTGTCGGCGTGCATCGCGGCGGCCAGTCCGTGCTTGGTGACGAGGAAGTCGACGAAGAGGTCGACCCACCGCCCGAGCGCGGCGCCGGGCGTCGGACCGCTCGCCAGCAGGGCCGGGCCGGCGTCGGCACAGGCGTCGACCTGGTGGCGGTAGACGGCGACGACGAGGTCCGCCCGGGTGGGGAAGTGCCGGTAGACCGTGCCCGTCCCGACGCCGGCCCGGGCCGCGATGTCCCGCACCGGCGCCTCCACGCCCGAGGCGACGAAGACCTCGGCGGCCGCGTCCAGCAGGGCCTGCTGATTGCGGCGGACGTCCTTGCGCACGGCCCCGGGCGCGCCCTGCGCACCCTGGCCGCTCCCGCTGCCCTCGATCAAATCTGCCACTCCTCCCGGGACGGGTTTACAAAACGGAACAAGGTTCCGTATCGTCGACGGAACAAGGTTCCGTTTTGGCCATGATGCCAGAACGGGGGCGACGCGACCAAGCCGCGCACCCTCACCCCCCGCCATCTCCGCGCACCCCGGCAGCCGCCTCCGCGAACCGCCGGGCCCCTCGCACGGAGCAGACCGAACGGACAGCAGCGCCATGCCCGACCCGAACAGCACGTACGCGCACCAGCTCGCCGGCGCGCCCCGCCGCGTGATCTCCGTGAAGCCGGTCGTCCTGCCCGCCCCGGCCGGCCGGGGCGAGGACCTCCAGGTCCGGGTGTCCGCCCCGGCGACCGGCGGCGAGCTGCCCGTCATCGTCTTCTCGCACGGCTTCGGCTGGTCGATGAACGGCTACGCCCCGCTGGCGGACCACTGGGCCGCCCAGGGCTTCCTGGTCGTCCAGCCCACCCACCTCGACTCCCGCACCCTCGCCGTCCCGGCCGAGGACCCCCGCACCCCGCGGATCTGGCGGCACCGGATCGAGGACCTCACGCTCGTGCTGGACCGCCTCGACGTCCTGGAGGAAGCCGTCCCTGGCCTCGCCGGGCGCGTCGACCACGGCCGGATCGCGGTGGCCGGCCACTCCTGGGGCGCCCAGAGCGCGAGCGTGCTGCTGGGCGCGCGCGTCCTGGACCCGGACGGCGTGCCCGGCGAGGACATGTCCGACCCGCGCGTCAAGGCCGGTGTGCTGCTCGCCCTGACCGGACTGGGCGACGACCTGACCCCGTTCGCCGCCGAGCACCTGCCCTTCCTGAGGCCCTCCTTCGACGGCATGACCACCCCGGCCCTCGTCGTCGCCGGCGACCAGGACCGGTCCCACCTGTCCACCCGCGGTCCGGACTGGTTCACCGACCCCTACACCCACAGCCCGGGCGCCAAGAGCCTGCTCACCCTGTTCGGCGCGGAGCACTCGCTCGGCGGCATCCCCGGGTACGAGGTCGCCGAGACCACCGACGAGAGCCCCGCCCGCGTCGCCCTGGTCCAGCGGCTCACCACCGCCTTCCTCCGCAGCGCCCTCCACCCCGGGGACACCGGCTGGCGGACGGCGGCCGCCGCTCTGGAGAGCGACCCCCACCCGCTCGGGAAGCTGCGCAGCAAGTAGCGCCCCGCCGCCGGGCAGGCCGGCGGGCGCGGTACCTGGACGGGGCCCTGACGGTGTGCCGCGCCCCGCCCGGGCGCTCCCCCGGCCCGGGACAGGTCGCGGCGGCCCGGGTCAGCCGACGCGGCCCGGGTCAGGCCACGGCAGACCGGATCAGCCGACGCTGGCCGGGTCAGGTCGCGGCAGTCCGGATCAGGTCCAGATGAACTGGGCGCCGGCCGCGAAGGAGACCGCCCGGGTGGCCAGGTCCAGCAGCTGCGCCTGGCTCGGCCCGGCCGGGGCGCTCGGGGTGCCGGACGCCGTGGCCCCGGTCGTGGCGGGGGCCGGTGGCGTCTCCGGCGTGCCGGTGGTGCCGGACGCCGTCGGGCTGGGGCTGGGGCTCGGCGCCGCGGTCCGGGACTCCGCGAACCGCGAGACCGTGACGGTCAGGAAGTGGCCGACCGCCTCCACCTTGCCGGGGTCCGCGGGCTTGGCGGGATCGACGGGCCTGCCGGTGGCCGAGACCGGGACGGCCGCCGCGGAGGCGTCCGGCAGGATGAAGACCAGTGCCTCGGCGGGCCCGTGCCCGGCCCGCAGGGCCTGCGCGGCCTTCGCCGCGGAGGCGTCGTCGGGGAAGCGCAGCACGGTGACGCTGGACAGCAGCGCGGGCTGGTCGACGGCGCTGAAGCTGACGGTCACGTAGCCCTGGCAGCCACTGCCCTGCAGCGGGTCCGGCTCGCGGGTCTGCAGGGTCTCCGCGCAGTCCTGGCCCTGCCGGGCGCCGTTGCGGCGGCCCTTGTAGGCGCCCATCTCGACGGCGCGCTGGGCGGGAAAGTACCGGTCGGCGGTGAGGCCTTCCTGGTCCGTGCCGCTCGGCGGCAGCGGATTGCCGACCACCGGCGGGGTCTTGGCGGCGTCCGCGCTGGACGGGCCGAGCCCGGGTATCCAGTCCCCCGGGTGCGGCCGGCTGACTATCCATCCGCCGCCCGCGACCACCGCGACGACGACGCACCACCCCAGCGCCCTGGCCGGGAGGCCGCGGGTCGCGTGGCGCGCCCGCGCGGCGCGCCCTTCGGGTGTCCGGTCTTCCGGTTGCGGGTCGCGTTGCCCCTGCGTGGTCATGGCGCAGATTCTAGGTGGTGGGTCCGCACCGCTGATCAACGGGTCGGCCCCGGGGCCGGGCTCCGCCGTCCGGGGGGCGGCCGGCGGAGCGCGGGTGACCTGCACCACTACTGTGAGCGGCGACACTGTGACAACTCGCACATCCGCCGGGGGATCTTCTGGCGGGTTCCCTCTGGCGCGGGCGCCCGGCGAGCGGGCAGGATCAGGCGCATGGATCTGCTCGACACCCTCACCGCCAAGGGCCTGCGCCGGGAAATTCCGACCCGCGAGGAAGCCCTTGCCGTCCTCGCCACCACCGACGACGAAATCCTCGACGTGGTCGCGGCCGCCGGACGGGTGCGCCGGCAGTGGTTCGGCCGCCGGGTCAAGCTCAACTACCTGGTGAACCTCAAGAGCGGGCTCTGCCCGGAGGACTGCTCGTACTGTTCGCAGCGGCTCGGTTCCAAGGCGGAGATCCTCAAGTACACCTGGCTGAAGCCGGAGCAGGCCGCCGAGGCCGCCGCCGCGGGCCTGGCCGGCGGCGCGAAGCGCGTCTGCCTGGTCGCCAGCGGGCGCGGTCCGACGGACCGTGACATCGACCGGGTCGCGGACACCATCGCCGCGATCAAGGACGCCAACGAGGCCGTCGAGGTGTGCGCCTGCCTCGGCCTGCTCTCCGACAACCAGGCCGAGCGCCTGAAGGCGGCCGGCGCCGACGCCTACAACCACAACCTGAACACCTCCGAGGGCACCTACGGGGACATCACCACCACCCACACCTACGCGGACCGGGTGGACACCGTGAACAAGGCGCACGGCGCGGGCCTCTCCGCCTGCTCCGGCCTGATCGCGGGCATGGGCGAGAGCGACGAGGACCTGGTCGACGTGGTCTTCGCACTGCGCGAGCTGGACTCCGACTCGGTGCCGGTCAACTTCCTGATCCCGTTCGAGGGCACCCCGCTCGCCAAGGAGTGGAACCTCACCCCGCAGCGCTGCCTGCGGATCCTGGCGATGGTCCGGTTCGTCTGCCCGGACGTCGAGGTGCGGATCGCCGGCGGCCGCGAGGTGCACCTGCGCTCGATGCAGCCGCTGGGCCTGCACATCGCCAACTCGATCTTCCTCGGCGACTACCTGACCAGCGAGGGCCAGGCCGGCCAGGCCGACCTGGACATGATCGCGGACGCCGGCTTCGAGGTCGAGGGCGCCGGCCAGGTGACCCTCCCGCGCCACCGCGTGGACGCCGCCGAGGCGGCCGGGCACGCCTGCGCCCCGGCCGGCGGCGCCTGCGGTTCGGGCGGCGGCTGCGGCCCCTGCGGCGGTCACGGCGAGGCGGCCGCGGCCGCCGGGTCGGCGCCCGTCGCGGCGGACGACCAGGAAGCCGGTGCGGACTCCGGGCCCAACGACGAGCTGCGCAGCGACCTGGTCCGGGTGCGGCGGCGCGGCGCCGGGACCGAGCTGGCCCCGAACGCCTGACCCGGCCCCCGACCCGGACCGAACCGGCGCCGGCCGCCCCACGAGGGCCCGGCGCCGGAACACCGTGACGACCGAGGAACCGACCACCGTGGCACAGCTGTCCCCGCAGTCCCTGCTGGCGCTCGACCGGGCGCACGTCTGGCACCCGTACGGGCCCATGCCCGGCACCGCGACCCCGTACGTGGTGGAGTCCGCGTCCGGGGTCCGGCTCCGGCTGGCCGAACCGGTCGCCGGGCACCGCGAACTGGTCGACGGGATGTCGTCCTGGTGGGCGGCGATCCACGGCTACGGCCACCCGGTGCTGGACGAGGCGGTCCGCGACCAGCTCGGCCGGATGAGCCACGTGATGTTCGGCGGGCTCACCCACGAGCCCGCCGTCCGGCTGGCGGCGACCCTGGTGGAGATCACGCCGGAGCCGCTGCGGCACGTCTTCCTCGCCGACTCCGGCTCGGTGGCCGTCGAGGTCGCGATGAAGATGTGCCTGCAGTACTGGCAGTCGGTGGGGCGGCCGGCCAAGCGGCGCCTGCTCACCTGGCGCGGCGGGTACCACGGCGACACCTTCCACCCGATGTCGGTCTGCGACCCCGAGGGCGGGATGCACCAGCTCTGGGGCGGCGTGCTGCCGCGCCAGCTGTTCGCGGGCGAGCCGCCGGCCGGCTTCGACGCGCCGGTGGACGAGGCCTACGCCACGGAGCTGGCCGACCTGATCGAGCGGCACGCCGACGAGCTGGCCGCGGTCATCGTCGAGCCGGTCGTCCAGGGCGCCGGCGGGATGCGCTTCCACTCCCCCGGCTACCTGCGGCTGCTGCGCCGGCTCTGCGACGAGCACGGCGTCCTGCTGGTCTTCGACGAGATCGCCACCGGCTTCGGCCGGACCGGCGAACTGTTCGCCGCCGGCCACGCCGGCGTCTCGCCGGACGTGATGTGCCTGGGCAAGGCGCTGACCGGCGGCTACCTGACGATGGCCGCGACGCTGTGCACCGGCGAGATCGCGGACGGGATCAGCAGGGGCGAGGTGCCGGTGCTGGCGCACGGCCCGACCTTCATGGGCAACCCGCTCGCGGCCGCGGTCGCCAACGCCTCGATCGGGCTGCTGCTCGGCCAGGACTGGCAGGTCGGGGTGAAGCGGGTGGAGGCCGGCCTGACGGCGGGTCTGGCACCCGCCGCCGAGGTGCCGGGCGTCGCGGACGTCCGGGTCCTCGGCGGGATCGGCGTCGTCCAGCTCGACCACCCGGTGGACATGGCCGCCGCGACCGCCGCGGCCGCCCGCGAGGGCGTCTGGCTGCGGCCGTTCCGGGACCTGATCTACACCATGCCGCCGTACGTCACCGGGGACGAGGACCTGGCCCGGATCGGCGCGGCGGTCACGGCGGCGGCGGTGGCCGGATGACCGCCGAGGTGCTCTTCGTGACCGGCACCAACACGGACGTCGGCAAGACCGTCGCCACGGCGGCGATCGCCGCGGCCGCGCTGGCCGCCGGACGCCGGGTGGCCGTGCTCAAGCCGGGGCAGACCGGTGTCGCGCCGGGCGAGCCCGGGGACGCCGCCGAGGTGGTCCGCCTCGCCGGGCCGCTGACCACCCGTGAACTCGCCCGCTACCCGGAGCCGTTGGCCCCCGACACCGCCGCCCGGCGGTGCGGGCTGCCGGCCGTCGGCCCCGAGCAGGTGGCTGAGGCGGTGGCCGAACTCGCCGCCGCGCACGACCTGGTGCTGGTCGAGGGCGCCGGCGGACTGCTGGTCCGCTACGACGAACAGGGCCGCACGCTGGCCGACATGGCCCGGGCGAGCGCCGGTCTCGGGCTGAAGCCCGAGGTGCTGGTGGTCGCGGCGGCGGCCCTCGGCACGCTCAACATCGCCACCCTGACGGCGGAGGCGCTGCGCGCCCGGGGCCTGGCGCCGCTCGGCGTGCTGGTCGGCTCCTGGCCGCGGGAGCCCGGCCTGGCCGAGCGCTGCAACCTGGCCGACCTGCCGGTCGCGGCCGGGGCCCCGCTGCTCGGCGTGCTGCCCGAGGGCGCGGGACGGGAGGCCGCCGGCTTCGCCGGGGTCGCGCACGCGGCACTGGCCCCCCGGCTGGGCGGGCACTGGGACGCGGACGCGTTCACGGCCGCCCACCAGGTGCCGCCGCCCTTGCTGCCCTGACGGCCCGGCCGGCTGACGGCCCGGCGGATCGGCCACCGGCGTGACCCGCCGACCTGACGGACACGCCCCGGCATCACCGCTCGGCGGCCCGCCCCGTGGCCGGGCCGCCGAGCGGTGGTCGGGTACCGCGGTGGATCGGGCGTGCCCGGCCGGCGTACTCAGGCGGAGCGGCCGCGCAGGCCCGCGGTGTCGAAGACCACGGTGGACTCCCGCACCAGGCCGTCCACCAGCCGCATCCGGTCGGCCCCCTCCCAGGCGACGGCGGTGCCGTCGACCGTGGCGGTGGCCCGCCAGCCGATGAAGGCGACGTCCTCGTTCAGGGCGTGGGCGAGCACGGCCAGCCGCAGGTCGGGGAAGCGCTGCAGGGTGCCGGCCACCTGGGCCGTCCACTGGTCCAGGCCCACGATCGGCTCCGGACGGCCGGGCCAGTGCAGCACGATCCCCGGGTGGCTCAGGGTGCCCAGTCGGGCCGGGTCGGGCGCCGCCCAGAAGGCGGCCCACCGGTCGGCGAAGTCGCCCGCGTGGTAGGCGCGGTGCACGTCGTCCGTTACCGGACGGGTACCGGGTCGGGTACCGGGTCGGGTGTCTGTCACGAGTTGTCCTCTCCCCCGCGGGAGCCAGGTCCCGCCAATGTTACGTACCAACAGTACGTACTAGCGGTACGCAACTTACGTACCGTTAGTATGTGATGTCAAGAGGAGGCAGCAATGGCCAGAAGGACCCAGGCGGACCGCTCGGAGAGCACCACCGGTGAGATCGTGGACGCCGCGATCACCCTGTTCGGCCGGGACGGCTACCCGGCCGTGTCGATCGACGGGATCGCCCGCGCGGCAGGTGTCACCAAGGGCGCCGTCTACCACCACTTCGACGGCAAGACCGCCCTGCTGCGGGCCGCCTTCCTGCACCAGGAGCAGCGCCGGGCCCTGCTGCTCCGCGAGGCCGCGGCCGGCTCGCCCGACGCCCTCGCGGCGGTCCGGGCCGGGTGCGCGGCCTTCCTGCACAGCTGCCTGGACCCGGCGGTCCGGCAGATCCTGCTGCTGGACGGGCCCGCCGTGCTCGGCTGGCAGGAGGTCCGGGAGATCGAGGCGGAGCACAGCGTCGCCCTGCTGCGCCGCGGCCTCGGCGCGGCCGTCGACGAGGGGCGGCTGCGCCCCGGCGATCTCGGCATCCGCACCCACCTGCTGCTGGGCGCCCTCTGCGAGGCGGGCATGCTGCTCGCCCGGCACGCCGACCCCACGGCCGCGCTGGCCGCGGTCACCCGCGAGGTCGACGCGCTGCTCGACGCGTTCGCGACGCCGACGGGAGCGTGACCCGGCGGGACGTGCCCCGGCAGGACGTACCCGGGCGGCAGCGTGGCCGGGCGGGACGTGCCCGGGCGGCAACGTGGCCGGGCGGGGACGTCCCGGAGCTCCGGTCGCGGGCCCCGGGCGGGCCCGCGGCGGCGCGGTCAGCCGCCGAGCGGCTTGACCCAGCGGGTCCACTGCGGCTGGGGACCGTAGCCGGCCCGCTGCCAGGTGCGCTGCCCCAGCTCGTTGTGGTCGAGCACCATCGCATCCGCCCGGCGTCCGCCCAGCGCCTCGAAGCGCTGCTCGGCGGCGGCCAGCAGCGCCGCGCCGATCCCCTGCCGGCGGCGCCCCGGGTCGACCGCGAGCCGGTACAGGTGGCAGCGCCAGCCGTCCCAGCCCGCGATCACCGTACCGGCCACCGTGCCGTCGAGTTCGGCGACGATCAGCGCCTCCGGGTCCCTGGCGAGCAGCCGGGCCAGGCCGTCGGCGTCGTCGGTGATGCTCGTCCCCTCGGCCGCCCGCGCCCAGAACTCCAGCAGGTCCGGCACCTCGTCGAGGCGAGCGGTACGAATGATCAGATCGGTCATACCGACTGTCTACCAGCCCGGCCGGGGCCGCCACGAAGGGATTTCCGGGCGGCCCGCCCGGCCGCGCCGGTGGACCGGGCCCGGGCCTCACCGGCGGATCCGGCCGGGCACCCGCCGCCGGGCCGGCCCCGGGCGAGGCCCTGGGCCGGGCCTAGCCGAGCTGCCAGACGGTGGTCCGCTTCAGGGCCGCGTCCTCCAGGTCCGCGACCACCGGCACCTCGTAGGAGGCCAGCGCGGTGAACCGCTCGCGCGGGAGGTACGCCCGGCCCGGGTCGCCGACCAGCACGACGGCGCCCCGGGCCTGCGCGCGCTCCAGGAACGGCAGGAACCGGGCGGCCATCGTCCGTTCGTAGAACACGTCCCCGGCGAGCACCACCTCGGCGGGGGCACCGTCGCCGTCCAGCAGGTCCTCGACCGCCGCGTCCACCCGGACGCCGTTCGCCTCGGCGTTGATCCCGATGGCGGCCACGGCGTAGGCGTCGATCTCCGCCGCCCGGACCGAGGTCGCCCCGCGCAGCGCGGCCGCGATCCCGACCAGACCGGACCCCGCGGCGAGGTCCAGCACGGTGTGCCCGGCCACCAGCCCGGGGTGGTCGAGCAGGTAGCGGGCGACGGCCACGCCGCCGGCCCAGGCGAACGCCCAGAACGGGGGCGGCAGTCCGATCTCGCCGCGCGCCTCCTCGGTCGACTCCCACAGCGTGATGGCGTCGTCCGCCATGTGCAGACGGATCTCGGGGACGAAGGGAACGAGCGTCAGCCGGGTCTTCTCCCGGACGAAGGCCGGATCCGACAGCGTGGTGGTGCCCGGATGAAGAGTACGAAGCTCGTTCGGCATGCCCGCAGCATAGAGGCCGTCCAGCGCCCCGGATCACCACCCGCCGGCCCCGTGGCGAGCCGCCGCGGCGCCCCGTTCCGCACCCCGCTCCGGCTGACGGCCCCCCATCTCGTCCCCGGGCCCGTCCCGGAGGCGGCCGACGGCTGTTCACCGGCCGCGCTCCGCCCCGGTCCGGCCGGCCGGTGGCGCACCGTGCCGCCGATCCGGCCCGCAGAGCCGGCCCCGCCGTCCACCCCGCCGTCCACCCCGCCGTCACTGCCGCCCCGACAGCACCGGGCGGCACCCCCACGGGGCCGGCACGAGGGCGGTACGGGGGCGGCGCCGGGCACCACCGGCGGGAGGCACCCGCGAGGGCCGCCACCGCGGCACGGCCGGCCGCCGCCCGGACACCCGGGGCAGGTACCCACAGATCCGTACCATTTAGATACCGAAGCCGTTATGAGCTGCGGAAATGCTCGCCCGCCGACAGGGGTCACCGGTAGCATCCGGCTCACGTCCTCCGGTTACCGCCGCACTGTCGCACGCGCTCCGGGCGGGCGTGTTCCGCGGTGCGTCAGAAGCCACCGCGCACTCGAACTCGGCACCGCGCGCCAGAGTTGTCGCGCGAACGCGGAAGGGTAGCGCCTTGTCGGATCGGCTCACCGGAGGAGACTCCTCGTTGCTGCGGCGGATCAACGCCGCCGTCACGCTGCGCGCACTGCGATCCGGTCAGTCGGTGACCCTCACTCAGCTGGTCGGAGACACCGGCCTCTCCCGGCCCACCGTCGAAGGCGTCATCGAGAGCCTGGTGGAATCCGGCCTGGTCGCCGAGGTCGAGCACGACGCTGGCGCGGCGCAGCCCGGCGGCGGCCGCCAGCGCGGCCGCCCCGCCCGCTGGTTCCGGTTCCGGGCCGAGGCCGGGCACATCCTCGGGATCGAGATCGGCGTCCACGACATCCGGGTGATCCTGGCCGACCTGGCCGGCGAGGTGGTCGGCACGCACTACAAGCCGGTGGACGAGGCGCTGGACGCCGAGGAACGGCTCAGCGCCGTCCGCACCACCGTCGCCGAGGTGCTGCGCAAGGCGGGCATCTCGCGTGACAACCTGTGGGCGGTCGGCGTCGGCAGCCCCGGCATCGTCGACCGGGACGGCACCGTGCAGCTCGGCACCGCGATGCCCGGCTGGACCGGGCTCGACCTCGGGGGCCGGCTGCGCCGCTCGTTCCGCTGTCCGGTGCTGATCGAGAACGACGCCAATCTGGCCGCCATCGCCGAACACTGGCAGGGCTCCGCGGTCGGCATGGGCGACGTGGTGTTCGTGATGGCCGGACTCAGCCCGGGCGCGGGCTCCCTGATCAACGGGAAGCTGCACCGCGGCTTCGGCGGCGCGGCCGGCGAGATCGGCGCCCTGCACCTGCTCGGCCGGGAGGCCACCCCCGAGCGGCTGCTCTCCACCTCCGGCAAGCCGCTGGACCCGCTGGACGAGGCGGCGGTGGCCCGGGTGCTGCGACTGGCCCGCGAGGGCGACGAGGTCGCGCAGGTCGCGATGGACCGCTTCCTCGGCCGGCTGGTGCACGACGTCGCCGCGCTGGTCCTGGCGATAGACCCGCAGTTGGTGGTGGTCGGCGGCTGGGCGGCCGGTCTCGACGGCGTGCTGGAGCCGCTGCGCAAGCAGCTGGAGCTGTACACCCTGCGGGCGCCGGAGGTCGCGCTCGCCGCCCTGGGCTCCGAGGTGGTGGCGATGGGGGCGCTGCGGGTGGCCCTCGACCACGTCGAGGAGCAGCTCTTCGCGGTCGACCCGCCGACGAACGGCGGCGGCGCCCGGGCGTAGCGCCCGAGCGGCGGCGGGCGGGGGCGGCTCCGGCCGGCCCTGCCTTGCCGTCCCTTGCCCCGCCGGCCCCTTGCCCCGCCGGCCCCTTGCCGCCTCACGCGTGGGGGAGGTGCGTCCGCGTCCGGGGCCCTTCGACCCCGCACCCGGCCGCCGCGAACCGTCGCCGGACAACACGAAGGGGCCCGTTCACCTGATCAGGTGAACGGGCCCTTCGTAGGCGGGCCGGCGCCGGGCAGGTGCGCCGCAGGACGCCTTCGGGCTCAGGAGGCGGTGGCCACCACGGCGCCGCCGGTGACCGGGGTGACCTCGACCAGGCCGGTCTCGCCGAAGGTGAGCTTGCAGGTGTCGGCCCGGTAGGTGGAGACGGCCAGCGCGACCAGCCGGCCGCCGGCCGCGTACTGGCTGGTGACCACGAGGACCGGGGTGCCCGGCGGGCGCTCCAGCAGTGCGGCCTCCTGCGCCTCCGCGACGCCGAGTTCGACCGAGCGGGACTCGCCGTCGACCTCCAGACGCTCCAGGTGGCGCAGCACCGAGCGGGCGCGGTCGTTCTCGGCGCGGAAGCCGGGCAGGTGCGGCAGCGCGGACGAGGGGACGTGCAGCGACTCGCCCGCCACGTTCTGGCCCTGCACCATCCGGACCCGGCGGACGGTGTGGACGATCTCGCTCTCCGGGATGCCGAGGCTCTTCCCGAGCTGCGCGCCGGCCGGGGCGCTGGTGCAGTCGACGGTGCGCCAGGCCTGGCTGCGGGCGGTGCCGGGCCAGCCCTCCTCGCGGCGGCTGACCGGGACACCGACCCGGGGGGCGGCGATCAGGGTGCCGATGCCGCGGCGGCGGACCAGCCGGCCCTCCAGCTCCAGCTGGTCGAGGGCCTGGCGCAGGGTGGCACGGGCGACACCGAAGCGGGCCGAGAGCTCGCGCTCGTTCGGGAGCACCTGCCCGGTCGAGAACTCCGCGTCAATGGTGCGAAGAAGCACGGTGCGCAGGTGCCAGTACTTCGGCTCCGGCACCGCCTCAAGCTGTCCTGTCGTGGCCACCATGTCCTCCACCCGGCCCGAAGGAAGGTCGGCCAGCCCGTGCCCGGTGTTGCGGCAGGTAGGAGAGCGGGCTTTATCCGTCCTTCTTTATTAAAGGTCTTTGCAGTAAGTGACACTAGGGGGTCTGTCCGGAGATGGTCAAGACCAATGCACGGGCTCGCCCGGGACGAATCAGGGATTCATGCCGTGTTCATGAAGTGAACGCGCATGACGGGGCCCGGCACCGGCCGCCGCGGCCGGTGCCACCGGGCACCCCGGGGCCTCGGTAGGCTGCCGGGGTGATCGTGGTGACGAGTGTGAATGTGAACGGGATCCGGGCCGCCGCCAAGAAGGGCTTCGTCGAGTGGCTGGGCGCCACCGAGGCGGACGTCGTCTGTCTTCAGGAGGTGCGGGCCGAGGCCGACCAGCTGCCGCCCGAGCTGAGGGATCTGCCCGGCTGGCACGCGGTGTGGGCGCCCGCGGCGGCGAAGGGCCGGGCCGGGGTGGCCGTGCTCTCGCGGTCGGAACCTGAACGCACGGCCGTCGGCTTCGAATCGCCGGAATTCGACAATTCGGGCAGATACCTCGAAATCGACCTGCCGGGCCTGACGGTCGCCAGCCTCTATCTCCCGTCCGGCGAGGTCGGCACCGAGCGGCAGGAGGAAAAGGAACGCTTCATGGCCGAGTTCCTGGTCCACCTGGGCAAACTCCGCGAGCGCGCCGCCGCGGCCGGCCGCGAGGTGGTGGTCTGCGGCGACTGGAACATCGCGCACCGCCCGGAGGACCTCAAGAACTGGAAGGCCAACCAGAAGGCCGCCGGCTTCCTCCCCGAGGAGCGCGCCTGGCTCGACCAGGTCCTCGGCGAGGCCGGCTACGTCGACGTCGTCCGCGCCCTCCACCCGGACCGCACCGGCCCCTACACCTGGTGGTCCTACCGCGGCCGGGCCTTCGACAACGACTCGGGCTGGCGGATCGACTACCAGATCGCCTCCCCCGGCCTCGCCGCCCGCGCCACCACGGCCGTCGTGGAGCGCGCGGCCACCCACGCCGAGCGGTGGAGCGACCACGCCCCGGTCACGGTGGTGTACGACCACTGACCCTGACGGTCCTTCGCCGTGAAGGCCCCCGGCGCACGCGTCGGGGGTCCTTCGCGGGGAGTCACCGATTCCGTCCCCGGGGCGGCGCCGTCGCCACCTGCGGAGGCGCGGCGGCGACCGCTCCCCCGCGCCCGAGAGCGTCGGCCGCGCGCACGCGATGGTGCCGCACAGGTCCGCCGGACCGGGGGCACCGCCGTCCGGCTCCCTGACGGGTCGCGCCCGGACCCGTTCCGGGCGGCCCGGGCGCGCATCGGACCGACGGCTGGACCGGACACCGCCGCGCCCGCGGACCGCCGGCGACGGTTTACCTCGGCGGCCCGGTGTGCCAGGCTGAAGGAGTGCGTGGGTTCCCCGCACCCGACGGCGGGAATCCCGGCTCCGGTGGTCCGGAATTGTCACCGTCCGTCACCCGGCCCGACGCGGCCCGGCGGTGACGCTGTGTGCCCGGGACCCCGGCCGGCCGGGCCCCGGCTGCCGCCGGACGCGGCGGGCGGTCCCGCGCCCACGCACCGCAGCCGTCGAGCGGGGCCGCCGCAAGGTGGTGAGTGCCGTGAGCCTGGTTCAGATCGAAGGCTCCGAGGACGTCCTGCGCTCCGTGCAGGGCATTCCGGAGCTCCACCTGGTGCGTTCGAGCCTGGAGGCCCGTTCCGGCCACCGGTACAAGGTCGCCGCGTACGGGTCCGACCGGGCCGTCGAGGCGGCCGTCGCGCAGGGTGCGCAGGTCAAGGTGCTGCTCTCCTCGGAGGGCGTCGACGAGCACCACACCCGGATGTCGGCCGTGATCGGCCAGGGGTACACCGAACGCGGGGAGGTGTGAACGATGCCCCCGCCCTACGCCACGCCCACCGTGCCGGGGACACCGGCCCAGATCGAGGCGGCGCTCGCCGACCTCGCGGCCACCTTCCCCGCCCTGTGCACGCTCGGTGAGTTCCCGAACCGCAGCGTCGAGAACCGGAAGATCCACTTCCTCCGCATCGCGAACGCACCGCAGGACGGCCGGCCCGCCGTGGTGCTGACCGGTGGCGTCCACGCCCGCGAGTCCGCACCGCCGGACGCGCTGGTCCACTTCGCGCAGAACCTCCTGGTGAGCCGCACCACCGGCACCGACATCGTCTTCCCCGCGACGTCCTGCCGGCCGCTCCCGGCCGGGCCGGCGGTGAACTACCCTCCGTTCACCGTCCCGGCCGACGAGGTGGAGCGGGTCCTGGACGGCGTCGACCTCTACGTCGCACCGCTGATCAACCCCGACGGCCGGCTGTTCGACCAGCTGCACCCGCCGTCCGACCCGATCGGCGCCGGCTGGCGCAAGAACCGGCGGCCCCACGCCGACCCGGCCAGGGTCGGGGTGGACATCAACCGCAACCACGACATCGCCTGGGGGTTCGAGGACTACTACGACATGCAGGTCTACCTGTCCTTCTACCAGAACGGCCCCGCCTCCACGGACAGCCGGAGGGAGACCTACCGGGGGCCGTCCGCGGCCTCCGAGCCGGAGACCGCCAATGTGCAGTGGCTCGTCGACGAGGCCAGGGCCAGGTACTTCGTCGACGTCCACCAGTTCGGCCGCAAGGTCCTGCTCTGCTGGGGCATCGAGGACAACGGCGACGACCCGTCCATGACCTTCTCCTCCCCCGCCTGGACGGGCCGGCGGGACGGCCTGCGCCCGGGCAGTCCGGGCCTGCCGCCGGACCGCCCGGACTACCGGGAGTTCGTCACCGACTCCCCGCCGCACTTCGTGCGCAAGACGCTGGGCACCATCGCCGGTGAGATGCGCGACGCCATCCTGCGCAGCGCCGGGGCGGACCCGGCCGTCAGCACGGCGAGCCCCCAGCGCGCCCACTCCACCTACGACGTCGGCCAGAGCGCCTCGCTCTACCACCCGTTCGGCGGACCGGTCACCGGGACCACCGACGACTACGCGTTCCGCCGGCAGTTCGACGACCCGGCCAGGGCCCCGGTCTTCGCCTTCACCATCGAGACCGGGCACGAGGAGGAGTCCGGGTTCCACCCCGACTACGACAGCCCGCCCGGGCACTACGCCAAGATCGAACGGGAGGTGCACGCCGCACTGATGGCGCTCTGCAACTTCGCGGTCTGAGCGGCGGGTTGCCGAGGTCCGGACCGGCACCGGGCCGAGCCTCCAGCAGCGGCGCCGGCTCCCGGGCCGGCGCCGCCCGGCTCTGGGGACGCAGGCCGCCATAGGCCCGGGCAGCTCCGTCGGCCCGGCCGCCGGAGGGGCGCCCTGGTGGGGAAAGGCCGTGCCAGCAGCTGTATTGACGACTGATCAGGTCTTGACGGCCCGCCTGGCCGACGGGCCGGCGGCCGAGCCTGTCTGAAAATCAGTTTCATCAGCGCCTATTGCAAATGAAAACGCTTGTCGTTAGTGTCGCTCTCGATGCCGGCCGGACCGGCGGACCGAGAGGGAGACCACGTGGCACATCTGTTGGTGATCGAGAGCTGGGTCGGTTCGATGAGCGGGCTGCTGCCCAGGGCCATCGGGGAGGGCGGGCACCGCTTCACCTTCCTCACCCGCGACCTGCACCACTACCTCCGCTCCGCTCCCCCCGACGGGCCGCACCCGCTGCTGGCGGCCGACAACGTCCTCACCGCCGAGACCAACGACCCCGGCACGCTGCTCCCGTACGTCGAGCGGCTGCACCGGGTGCTCGGCTTCGACGGCGTGGTCTCCTCCTGCGACTACTACCTGCCGACCGTCGCCCTGGTGGCCGCGCGACTCGGCCTGCCGGGCCCGTCGGCCTCGGCCGTCACCGCCGCCTGCCGCAAGGACCTGACCCGCCGCAAGCTCGCCGTGGCGGACGTGCCCGGGCCGCGCTTCGCGCTCTGCGGCGACCTGGCCGAGGCCACCGCGGCGGCCGTCGCGCTCGGCTACCCGCTGGTGGTCAAGCCGGTCGACCTGTGCGCGGGGATGCTGGTCCGCCAGGTCACGGACGCGTCGGAGCTCGCCGAGGCGTTCCGGGCGCTGGCGGCCTTCCCGGTCAACGCCCGCGGCCAACAACGCCGGTCCGTCGTGCTGTTGGAGGAACTGCTGACCGGGGAGGAGGTCAGCGTCGAGACCGTCTCCTACGACGGCGGCACGCACGTGGTGGGTGTCACGGACAAGTCCGTCGGGGGCGCCCCGGCCTTCGTCGAGACCGGCCACATGTTCCCGGCCGCCCTCGGACGGAGCGACTACCGGGCGGCCGCCGACACCGCCGTCCGGGCCGTCCGGGCACTCGGCCTGGACCAGGTGGTGGCGCACACCGAGATCATGCTGACCCCGGCCGGCCCCCGGGTGGTCGAGGTCAACCCCCGCCCGGCCGGCAACCGGATCACCGAGCTGGTGCGCCGGGTCACCGGCACCGACCTCGCCGCCGCCTGCGTGGACGTCGCCCTCGGGCGGCGCCCGGACCTCACCGCCGCCCCCACCGGTGCCGCCAGCGCCGCCATCGCCTTCCTGCTGCCCGAACGGGACGGCCGGCTCGCCCGGATCGACGGCTCGGACACCGTCCGCACCGATCCGTCCGTCGTGGAGCTCACCCTCGCCGGGCCCGGCCGGGAGGTGCGGCGGGCGGTCAGCAACAACGAGTACCTCGGCCATGTGATGACCACCGACACCGACGGCGACGGCGCCCGCCGGGCGGCCGAGCGGCTGCTCGCCCGTCTCACCCCCCGCTTCCACGACGAGCGGGCGGACCAGCCGTGCTGACCCTCGACGCGCTGGTCCGGCGCGCCCGCTCCGGCGGCTACGGCCCCGACCCGGCCGAGCACCGCATCGCCGTCGCCTTCACCACCACCCAGGCCGTCCGGCACCCCGGCCGGGCCCGCGGCTACCGGAACGAGGTGCTCAGCCTGCGCCTGGCAGGGGCCGTCGGGTCCTGCGCCGTCGAACCGGGCGAACTGCCCGCCGCCGCCCTGGACGACTGCGTCGGCGCGACCGTCCACGACCTGCTGGACCACCCGCTGCGCCCGGTGCGGATCGCCGCCCTCGACGCCTTCCTCATGCACGCCCGCCCCCACACCGCCGCCAACGGCGCCCGCGCGCACCGCCTGCCCGCCGGGAGCTCGCTGGACAAGTCCCGTGCCCGGGCCCGGGCCGTGGTGGACCTGCTGCCACCGGGCCCGGTGCACCGCGTGCTGGTGGTCGGAGTGGTCAACTCCCTGCTGGAGCGGCTGCGGGAGCGCGGCGTCGGCTACCTGCCGTGCGACCTCAAGGGCGGCAGCACCGAGTGGGGTGAGCCCGTCCGTACCGACGCGCTCACGCAACTCGACCGCTGTGACGCCCTGTTGGTGTCCGGCATGACGCTCGGCAACGGCAGCTTCGAACCCCTGCTCGCGCACGCCCGTGAGACGGGCAAGCCGCTGGTGATGTTCGCGCAGACCGGCAGCGCCGTCCTGCCGCAGTTCCTCGGCGCCGGCGTCAGTGCGGTCAGCGCCGAGCCGTACCCGTTCTTCTGGCTGGACGGCGGCCCGGGCGTCGTCCACCGGTACGGCGGCCCCGGCGCCGCCCACGGACAGGGTGACCCGGGCGCCGCCCGCGGACAGGGTGACCCGGGCGTCGCCCACCGGCGCGGTGACCTCGGCGGCGCCCGGCAGCACGGTGGTGCGCGATGACCGCGCCCGTGCTGCTGCCCGCCGTCCACCCGGCCAACCCCGACCTGCTGCCGCTGCTCGGCCGCACCCCGCTGGCGCGGATCCGCACCCCGCTCCCCCACCCGCACCCGGGCTTCTGGGCGAAGCTCGAATGCCTCGGCGCGGGCGGGATGAAGGCCCGCTCCGCCGTGGCGATGCTGCGCGGCGCCCACGCCAGGGGTGAACTGCGGCCCGGCGCCACCGTGGTGGAGTCCACCTCGGGCACCCTCGGGGTGGGCCTGGCCTTCGCCGGGCAGGCGCTCGGCCACCCGGTCGTCCTGATCGGGGACGCCGAACTGGAGCCGTCCATGCGACAGTTGCTCCGGGCGTACGGAGCCGAGCTGGAGCTCGTCGGCCGCCCCGCGACGGAGGGCGGCTGGCAGGCGGCCCGGCTGGCGCGCCTGCGCGAGGTGCTCGACCGGCTGCCGGGCGCGTACTGGCCCGACCAGTACAACAACCCCGACAACGCCGCCGGTTACCACGCGATGGCCCAGGAGCTGATCACCGAGCTCGACCACCTGGACGTCCTGGTGTGCAGTGTCGGCACCGGCGGCCACAGCGCCGGGCTGGCCGGGCCGCTGCGCCGGCGCTGGCCCGCACTGCGGGTGATCGGCGTCGACTCGGTCGGTTCGGCGATCTTCGGGCAGCCCGCCCGCGCCCGGCTGATGCGCGGCCTCGGCAGCAGCATCCACCCGCGCAACGTCGCCCACCACGCCTTCGACGAGGTGCACTGGGTGGGCCCGGCCGAGGCGGTCGACGCCTGCCGCCGGCTCGCCAAGGGCGGTTTCGTCAGCGGTGGTTGGAGCACCGGCGCGGTGGCCCTGGTCGCCGCCTGGGCCGCCCGGGCGCGGCCCGGCGCGGTGGTGGCCACGGTGTTCCCCGACGGCCCGCACCGCTACCTCGGCACGATCTACGACGACGCCTTCTGCGCCGCCCACGGGCTGGTCGCCGCCCACGCCGCCACCCGTCCCGTCGAGATCCCCCACCCGGGCGCCGTCGAGGTCGGCGGCTGGGCCCGCTGCCGCACCGTGACCGACCCCCTGGAGGCACGGCCGTGAAGCTCGAAGCACACACCGTCCGGCTGCGGCTGGCCGAGCCGCTGCGGATCTCCCGCTCGGTGCTGGCCGCCCGGGACGCCGTACAGGTCACCGTCCGGCACGAGGGGCTGGCCGGCCACGGCGAAGTGGTCGCCAGCACCTACCTCGAACTGCCGGCCGACCTCATCCACCGTCAGCTCGCCCGTCTCGGCCCGTCGCTCGCCCGGTACCCCGGCCCCGAACCCGCCCTCGCCGGACTGCGCCGCGGCGCTGCCGAGTTCGCCGTCCTGGCGCCCGGCGTGCGGGCGGCCGCGGAGTCCGCCCTGCTGGACCTGGCGGGCCTGCGGAGCGGGACGCCGGTGCACCGGATGCTCGGCGCGCTTACGCCGCCGGCCGCCGCCACCGCCCGCACGATCGGCATCACCGACCCCCGCCGGGCGGCCGCCACGGCCGCCCGGCTCGCCGCCGACGGGTTCGCCCTCCTCAAGGTCAAGGCCGGGTCGGCCGACCGCCGCGAGGACCTCGCCCGGGTCGGGGCCGTACGCGCCGCCGCACCCGGTGCACGCCTGCTGCTCGACCCCAACGGCGCCTGGACACCCGAGGAGACCCCCGCCCTGCTCCGCGAGTTCGCCGACCTCGGGGTGGAGGCCGTGGAACAGCCCGTCGCCCCGGGCCGCCCCGACCTGCTGGCGGCGATCGCCGGACGGTCACCGCTGCCGGTGATCGCCGACGAGGACGCGGTCGGCTTCGAGGACGCGGTCCGGCTGGCCGGTCACGTGCACGGCGTCAACATCAAGCTCGCCAAGTGCGGCGGGGCCGGCGCCGCACTGCGGATCTGCGAGGCGCTGCGCGGCAGCGGCACCGAGGTGATGCTGGGCTGCCTGACGGCCAGTTCGCTGGGCATCGCACCCGCCGTGCACCTGGTCGACCACGCCCGCTGGGTCGACCTGGACGGGCATCTGCTGCTCGCCCACGACCCGTGGCAGGGCATCGGCGGCACCGACGGCCGGGTCCGGACCACCTCCCGTCCGGGGCTGGGCGTCACCCCCGCGGGGGCACCGGCATGAGGACCCTGCGCGCGGTGCGCTCCTTCCCGCTGCCGGTACGGCTGCTGCTGGTCAACCAGCTCGGCGTCAACACCGGCTTCTACCTGCTGATCCCCTACCTGGCCGGCCACCTCGGGCAGGACCTCGGCCTCCCGGCGGTGGCCGTCGGCCTGGTGCTCGGGGTCCGCAACCTCAGCCAGCAGGGGCTGTTCCTCCTCGGCGGCTCGGCGGCCGACCGGCTCGGCCCCCGCGGCGTGATCATCGCCGGCTGCGGGCTGCGGACCGCCGGCTTCGCGCTGTTCGCCCTCGGCGACGGCATATCCGTCCTGCTGGCCGCCTCGGTGCTCAGCGGGCTCGCCGGGGCGCTGTTCAACCCGGCCGTCCGGACCTACCTCGCACAGGAGTCCGGCGAGCGGCGGGCTGAGGCGTTCGCGCTGTTCAACGTGTTCGCCGCCGCCGGCGCACTGCTCGGACCGGTGCTCGGCACCCTGCTGCTGCTGGCCGACTTCCGGCTGGCCGCGCTCACCGCGGCGGGCATCTTCGCGCTGCTGACCGTGGCCCAGGCGGTCGCCCTGCCGGCCCGCCCGGCGCCGGCACCGACCACCCGGGTGCTGGGCGACTGGCGCGAGGTGCTCGCCGACCGGCGGTTCCTGGCCTTCGCCCTCGCCATGGTGGGCCTGTACGCCCTGGAGACCCAGCTCTACCTGCTGCTGCCCGCCGCCGCCCGCCGCGCCACCGGCCTGGACGGCTCGGTGAGCCTGCTCCTCCTCACCGGCACCGCCGCCAGCCTCGCCCTGCAACTGCGCATCACCAGGCTGCTGGAGCCGCGCGGCGACCGGGCCCGCTGGATCGCCGGCGGGCTGGCCGTGATGGGCCTGGCCTTCCTGCCGCCGCTGCTGCTGCCCGGCCCGGCCCCGCTGCTGCTGGCCGTCCTGCTGCTGAACCTGGGCGTGATGGCGGCCCAGCCCTTCGTCCTGGAGCTGATCCCGGCGTTCGGCCGCGAACGGCTCACCGGCACGTACTTCGGGCTGTTCTACCTGATCTCCGGCCTCGCCGCCGCGGCCGGCAACGCGGCCGTCGGCGCGGCCATGGACGCCTCCGACCGGGCGCCGTGGGCCCTGTGCTGCGCGATCGGCCTGGGCTCGGCGGCGGCCGTCACCGCCGTCCGCCGGCGAAGGCTGCTGCCCGGGCCCGCCGCCCTCGGGCCCGCCCGGCGAAGGGCCGAGGCCCGATGACCGGCCGGAACCTGCTCACCGACCACCCCGAGCTGTACGAGCTGCGCTTCCCCGACCCCGGACACCTCGCCGCCCGCTGGACCGAGTCCGTCCTCGGCCGGTACGCCGCCGGGCGGCGCGTGCTCGACATCGGCTGCGGCACCGGCCGGGACGCCGCCTGGCTGCACGCCGCCGGCCGGCGGGTCGTCGGCATCGACACCTCCGCCGCGATGCTGGCGCACGCCCGCAGCCGGCATCCCGGGCCCGCCTACCTGCACGCCGACATGCGCGGCTTCGACCTCGGCCGCACCTTCGACGCCGCGCTCTGCCTGGACAGCGCCCTGCTCCACTGCCACACCAACGACGACCTCGACGCCTTCCTCGGCTCCTGCCGCCGGCACCTCGCCCCCGGCGGCCTGCTGGTCGCCGAGATGCGCAACGGCGCCTACTTCCTCGGCCGCCACGACCTGCTGGACGCCCCGCGCACCGACACCGTCACCCACGACGGCGTCACCCGCACCTCCCGCACCACGCTGTGGATCGACCACGGCGCCCAGCTCCTGCGCCGGACCCGCGTCTGGACCAGCGACGACGGCTCCCCGCCCACCGAGCAGAACTCCGCGTGGCGGCTGTTGTTCCCGCAGGAGCTGCGCCGCCTCCTCGCCGCCCACGGCTTCGAGGTGCTCGCCCTCTACGACCGCCCCGGCCCGCGCACCGAACCGCCCTGGACCGAAGGCGCCCGGCCGGCCGGCACGGCCGACTCCGACCGGTTGCACCTGGTCGCCCGACGCACCGACACCCCTGAAACGAGCCTCACATGAAGCACCTCCTCGGGCCCGACCTCGGCCGCCGGCACTTCCTCCTGGCCGGCGGCGCCACCGCGCTCGCCGTCACCGCCGCCGGCTGCGGCTCCGGCACGGAGCCGGCCGGCCCCACGACGGAACCGGGCGGCCCGGCCGGCCCCGCCACCCCGCGGAGCGGCGGCAGACTCCGCGCGGTCTTCGCCGGCGGCGGGACCAACGAGACCCTCGACCCGCACCTCAGCAACCTGTTCGTCGACGCCGCCCGCGCGAAGGCCCTGTTCGACAAGCTCGCCGACGCCGGCGCCGACCTCGCCGCCGTCCCCCGCCTGGCCGAGAGCTGGACGCCCAACGAGACGCTGGACACCTGGACGGTCAAGCTCCGCGAGGCGGCCTTCCACAACGGTCTGCCGGTCACCGCCCGCGACGTGCTCCACAGCTACCGCCGGATAGCCGACCCCGCCCGCGCCTTCCGCGCCAAGGCCTCGCTGGAGCCGATCGACCTCGCCGCCAGCCGGGCCCTCGCCCCGGACACCGTCGAGTTCCGCCTGAAGCGCCCCCACGCCGAATTCCCCGACGTGCTGGCCTCGTTCGGCGCGTACATCGTGCCGGACGGCACCGAGGACTTCACCACGCCGGTGGGCACCGGGCCGTTCACCTTCGTCTCCTTCAGGCCCGGCACCTCGCTGCGGCTCAGGCGCAACCCGGACCACTGGGAGGGCGCCCCGCACCTGGACGAGCTGGAGATCCTGACCGCCGACGAGGAGTCGGCCCGGGTCAACGCCCTGCTCGGCGGACAGGCCGACTACGCCCACGAGTTGAACCCCGCCACCGCCCGCGCCCACGAGGGCGGCGGCAGGATCGAGATCATCCGGCTGCGCAACAGCGCCATGCAGGGCTTCGTGATGAAGACCGACCGGGCCCCCTTCGACGACCGGCGGGTGCGCCAGGCGTTCTTCCTGATCGCCGACCGCAAGGAGCTGGTGGACGGCGCGCTCTCCGGCGCGGGCGAGATCGGCAACGACCTGTTCGGCAAGGGCGCGCGGTACTACGCCGCCGACCTGCCCCAACGGACCCAGGACCTGGAGCGGGCCAGGGCGCTGCTCCGCGAGGCCGGGGCGGAGGGCCTCAGGGTCACCCTCGACACCTCGCCGGTCGCGGCGGGCTTCCTGGAGGCCGCCGGCATCTTCAAGGAGCAGGCCGCCAGGGCCGGGGTGACCGTCGAGGTCAGGGCCGGCAACAAGGACACCTACTGGAAGGACATCCTGGACGGCGGCGTCCTCGCCTCCTACCGCTCGGGCGCGATGCCGATCGCGTCGCACATCGCACAGCGCCTGCTCAGCACGTCCACGACCAACGCGACGCACTGGCGGCAGCCCGACTTCGACGACCTGTACGCGCAGGCGCAGTCCACCGCCGACCCGGCCGCCCGGAACGCGCTCCACGGGCGGATGCAGCGCCGGCTGCACGACGAGGGCGGCTTCCTGGTCTGGGGCTTCGCCGACTGGATCGTCGCGACCGCCCCCGGGGTCCGCGGGGTGGCGAAGGAGGCGCCGGCGAACACCCTCGACTGGGCCCGCTTCGACAAGGTCTGGCTGGCGTGACGCCGCTGCGCTCCTGGGCCGGCCGCCGGCTGCTCCTCGGGGCGGTGCAGGCGGCGGCGGTGCCCGCGCTGGTGTTCCTGCTCACCGAGGCCCTGCCCGGGGACGCGGCCGTGGCGCTGGCCGGGGACAGTCCCGATCCGCAGCGGATCGCCGCGATCCGGGCCGCCATGCGGCTCGACCGGCCGGCCGGCGAGCGGTTCCTGGAGTGGGCGTTCGGGCTGCTGCACGGCGACCTCGGCAGCTCGCTGGTCACCGGACGCCCGGTGGGCTCGTACCTGGCCGACGGGTTCGGGCCGACCCTGCTGCTCGCCGCGAGCACCCTCGCCCTGCTGGTGCCGGTCTCCGTCGCGCTCGGTGTGCTGGCAGCCCGGCGCGAGGGCGGCCCGCTGGACCGGCTGATCAGCTCGGCCACGCTGGCGGTGTACGCGGTGCCGGAGTTCGCCCTCGGGGTGCTGCTCACCTCGGTGTTCGCGCTGCGCCTCGGCTGGCTGCCACCGACCGCCGTCGGCGGGGCCTGGCGCGACCCGGCCGTCCTCGTGCTGCCGGTCCTGGTGCTGCTCGCCCGCCCGGTCTGCTCGATCAGCCGCCTGGTCCGGGCCGGCATGATCGAGGCGCTGGGCTCGCCGTACGTGGCCCAGGCCCGCCGGTACGGCGTCCCCGCCGCCCGGGTCCACTGGACGCACGCGCTGCCGAACGCGCTGGCCCCGGCCGCCCAGCAGCTGGCCCGGACCTGCGACTGGCTGCTGTGCGGGGTGATCGTCACCGAGACGCTGTTCGTCGTCCCGGGTCTCGGCACGGTGCTGCTGGACGCGGTCGCCGCCCGGGACGTCCCGGTGGTCCAGGGGCTGGCCGTGGTCTTCGGCCTGCTCACCGTGGTGCTGAACCTCGGCGCCGATCTGCTGGCGCGCCGCTTCGCACCCAGGTCGGCGGTGGCCGCGTGAGGCGGGGTCGCGGGATGCAAGGTCGCGGGATGCAAGGTCGCGGGATGCAAGGTCGCGGGATGCAAGGTCGCGGGATGCGGGGTCCGAGATGGGGTCGCGTGATCCGGAGCGGCGTGAGCGGGGGCAGCGCGGGCCGGGGCAGCGCGGGCCGGCACCGCTACCTGCTCGGCGCGGCACTGGTCGCGGTGCCGCTGCTGCTGGCGCTGCTCGGTCCGCAGGTGGCTCCGCCGCCCGGGCCCCGGGCGGTGTCCTTCACGCTCTCCGACGGCCACCGGCTCGGTACCGACTTCACCGGCCGGGACGTCTGGCGGCAGGTCCTGCTCGGCGGCCGGTCGGTGGTCCTGGTGTCGCTCGCCGCGACGGCGCTCGCCCACGCGGTGGCCCTGCCGCTCGCGCTCGCCGCCGCGCTGACCCGGCGCGGCTGGCTGGAGGAGCTGCTGATGCGGCCGCTGGACGTGCTGCTCGCGGTGCCCTCGCTCGTCCTGGTGATGCTGGTCGCCTCGGCGCTGAGCCCGGGTCTGCCCGGGCTCACCGTGCTGGTGGCGGTCGCGGCGGTGCCGGACGCGGCGCGGGTGGTCCACGCGGCCGCCGTCGAGATCGCCGCGCGCCCGGCGGTCGAGGCGATGCGGATGTCCGGCGAGTCCTGGCCGCGGATCGCCCTCGGCTACACGGCCCGCTCGATGCGCCGGACCTTCGCGGCCGACCTGGGCACCCGGCTGGTCGGCGCGCTGTACCTGGTCTCCACCGCGGCCTTCCTCGGGGTCGGGGTGGCGCCGGACGCCGCCGACTGGGCCGTGATGGTGGACCGCAACCGGCCCGGCCTGGACCTCCAGCCGTGGGCGGTGGTCGTCCCCGCGGCGCTGATCGCCGGGCTCTCGATGGGCGCCAACCTGCTGTTCGACGCCGCACTCCAGCACCGTGGGAAGGAAGGGACGAGCCGATGAACCCGATCGTGGCGGTGGACGGCCTGCGGATCGAGGCCGGCGGCCGCGTCCTGGTGGACGGGGTGAGCCTGCGGGTCCACCCGGGCCGGGTGACGGCCCTGCTCGGTGCCTCCGGGAGCGGGAAGACCACCACCGGCCTCGCGCTGCTGGGCGAGTACCCGGAGGGCGCGCGGGTGTCGGGCAGCGTCCGCGTCCCCGGCGGTCCTCTCGGCCACGTCCCGCAGCACCCCGCGTCCGTGCTCAACCCGGCCCGCCGGGCCGGCGCGCTGCTGGGCGACCTCGCGCGCCGGTCGGGGCAGGGCCGGAGCGAGGTCCGGGCGGCCCTGCGGGCCGCTCAACTCCCGGAGCCGGAGGCCGTCCTGCGGCGCTTCCCGCACCAGTTGTCCGGCGGGCAGCAGCAGCGCGTCGTCCTCGCCCAGGCCCTGCTGCTCGGAGCGCGGGTGATCGTGGCGGACGAGCCGACCACCGGGCTGGACCCGCTGACCAAGGCCCGCGTCGTCGAGCGGCTGGCCGCCGTCGTCCGGCAGGGCGTCGGGCTGCTCCTGCTCAGTCACGACCTCGACGTGGTGCGTGCACTCGCCGACGAGGTGGTGGTGCTGCGGGCCGGGCGGGTGGTGGAGTCCGGCCCGGCCGGCCAGGTGCTCGGGCAGGCGGGGGGCGACCGGCCCCCTGGGCTGCCCGTACCCCCTCCGGCCGCCGTCCGGCCGCCGTCCGGCACCGCGCCCGCCGGCGTCCTGACCACCGGCACCGCGCCCACCGGCACCGCGCCCGCCGGCCTGCTGACCGCCGACGTCCTGACCGTCGAGCAGCTCACGGCCCGGCATCGGGACGGCCCCACCGTGCTGCACGCGGCCGGCCTCGGGGTGGGCGCGGGCGAGTGCCTGGCCCTGGTGGGCCGGTCGGGCAGCGGCAAGACCACGCTCGGCCGCTGCCTGGCCGGCCTGCACAGCACCTACCGGGGGCGCGTACTGCTCGACGGAGAGCCGCTGCCGCGCAGCCTCCGCTCCCGGACCCGGCCGCAACTCGCCGCCGTTCAGTACGTGTTCCAGGACGCCCGGGCCTCCTTCGACGAACACCGGCCGGTCGCCGCCCAGGTGGCGCGGGCGGCCCGCCGACTGCGCGGGCTGGGCCGGGCCGAGGCGGACGCGGCGGCCTCCCGCGTCCTGGCCGAGCTCGGACTGCCCGCCGCGACGGCCGGCCGCCGGCCCGCCGCACTGTCCGGCGGGGAGCTGCAACGCGCCGCTCTGGCACGGGCGATGGTGGTCCGGCCGAAGGTCCTGGTCTGCGACGAGATCACCTCCGGCCTGGACGGCCCCACCCGCGGCCGGGTTCTCGACGCGCTGGCCCGCCGGCTCCGGGAGGCGGACCTGGCCGTGCTGCTGATCACCCACGACCTGGCGGCCGCCGACACGATCGCCGGCCGGACCGCCGTGCTGGAGGGCGGCCGGCTGGTCGGCCCGGGCGGAGCGGACTGACCGCCCGCGGGCCGCTCGCGCCGGCCTCGCCGACAGGGCGTCAGCGAACAACAGCCGCCGGCCGCTCCGCCGCAGGCCGGCGACCCGGCCGGCGGAATCGTCATCGTGTCCCCGGGGCCGCGCCCGCCCCGGCGGACCGTTCGCGTCCGGACCGCCACGGCCGCGCCGAAACCCTTGACAGGCCCGGGCTCCGCTCCGACACTCTGACTCGGCCGCTTGTTTGCGCCAACATGGCTCATCGCCGACGGTGCCCCAAGCAGCCACCGAGTTCCGCCGACTCCACGGGAAGGAGCAGGCGGAGACCGGGCAGACTCCGATCCCGCCGTCATGCCGGCGCGCCCTCGCCACCCGAGCGCGCACCCGCAGTCGCCGCCCCAGCAGGGCGAGGCCGGCGCAATCGCCCCACGTCGGCCCGGCTCACCCCCACCCACCCACCAGGTGCACGTGAAGGACCGCCCACTCCACGGCCCCGCTCGCCACGGGGCCGCCGGGGACGCCGGTCCGGACTTCACGCGGCCCGAGGACCTCACACCCCCATGCCTGGCGTGTTCGCGCTGCCATGCCGTGGGGTCCTCGGGCCGGCACGACAGAGCAAAGGTATTCGGACCCATGCCGCACAAGAGATCCTCCCTCCTCCTCACCGCCGCCCTCGCCCTCTCCCTCAGCCTCGTCGGAGGCGCCGGCGCCGCGCACGCCGCCCCGGTGACCGTCACCAACGGGACGCAGTTCAGCGACACCACCGGCAGTCCGGTGCAGGCCCACGGCGGCGGCGTCATCAAGGTCGGCCAGTACTACTACTGGTTCGGCGAGGACCGGAACGCCGACAACACCTTCCACTACGTCTCGGCTTACCGCTCGACCGACCTGAAGACCTGGGAGTTCCGCAACCACGTGCTGACCGTGGCCAGTGGCGCCGAACTCGCGGCCGGCGCCAACATCGAGCGGCCGAAGGTGATCTTCAACAGCAGCACCAACCAGTTCGTGATGTGGATGCACAAGGAGGGCAGCAGCACCGACTACAGCGAGGGCCGGGTGGCGGTCGCCACCTCCAGCACCGTCGACGGCGACTACAGCTACCAGGGCAGCTTCCGCCCGCTCGGCTACGACTCGCGCGACATGACGCTGTACAAGGACGACGACGGCACGGCCTACCTGGTCTCCTCCTCCAGCGGCAACGCCGACCTGCACATCTACCGCCTGAGCGCCGACTACCTCTCGGCGGAGTCCCTGATCGCGAGCCCGTCCAACGGGCAGTGGCGCGAGGCCCCCGCCCTGTTCAAGCGGGGCGGCGTCTACTTCCTGCTCACCTCCAGCGCCACCGGCTGGGCCCCCAACCAGCAGCAGTACCAGACCGCGACCAGCCTGACGGGCTCCTGGAGCGGTCTCCAGGACGCCGGCGACCCCACCACCTACCGCAGCCAGACCGCCTACGTCCTGCCGGTGCAGGGCACGGCCGGCACGAGCTACCTGTACATGGGCGACCGGTGGGGCAACTCCATGGGCGGCACGGTGAACGACTCCCAGTACGTCTGGTCGTCCCTCAAGTTCCCGACCTCCACCACCCTGACCATGGACTACTCCCCGCAGGTCACGGTCGACACCGCCGCCGGTACGGTGGCGGGCGTGGGCGGGCCGTGGGAGCGGTTCGCCGCCCGCAACAGCGGCAAGTGCGCCGACGTCGCGAACTACGACTTCGCCCAGTCCTCGCCGCTCATCCAGTGGGGCTGCGGCGCCGGGGCCAACCAGAACTTCTGGTTCAAGGACCTCGGCACCGGCTACGTCCAGATCATGGCGCGGCACAGCGGCAAGTGCCTCGACGTCGCCGGCGCGTCGACCGCCGACGGCGCGGCCGCCGTCCAGAACACCTGCAACGGCGCGACCTCGCAGCAGTGGAAGGTCCAGAAGGTCACCGGCACCACGTACGTCAAGCTCCTCGCCCGGCACAGCGGCAAGTGCCTGGACGTCACCAACCAGTCGACCGCCGACGGCACCGCGCTGGAGCAGTGGACCTGCAACACCGGCACCAACCAGCAGTGGCAGCGCAGCACCGTCTGACCGCACGAACCGCCTCCCCCCGGGGAGACCGGCCCAGGCCGGCCGCCGTCCTCCGACGGCGGCCGGCCTTCCGTTCGTCGCGGCCCCGTGGGGTCACGCCACCCCGTGGGGCGCCGGCCGGTGGACGCGGGGCAGGCGGCCGCCACGAGAGGGCGCGCGGTCGGGACGCCCTCCCACCACGACATCGACAGGACGAGCCGGCGACAGGCCCCGGGGAGCGAACCGTCACGGCCCCGGCCGGGATCTTTCGCCACCGGAGTGACGGCCGTGGCGCTCGCGGCGCTGAAGGACATGGGACGGGCACCGGCCGATCAGGCCACCCGTCCGTTCCGACACCCCGCTACCCGCAGAGGCCACCCGCAATGCCACAGCACCGACTCCATGCCGGGCACGAGGACACGGTGACGATGCCCCTCGTGGACGATGTCGCCCCCGGCCGGCCGCGTCGCGGCCGCAGGGGCGGCGCCGAGCCCGCCCCGGTCTTCGTGGACGCCTCGGGACGCCGGCAGCGCCGGGTCCGCCGATTCGGGCGGCTGCTGGTCGTCCCCGCCGTGGGCTACGTGATCCTGCTGGTCAGCACCCTGCTCGGCGGCCCCACCGTGCAGTCCCCCTTCCTGCCCTCGGCCCAGGCACCCCACCCGCCCGTGAGTACGCCCCCCGCCGCCCCCACGACGGTGTCCCCCACCGCCGAGGCGCGGGCGAGTGCCGGGCCGGCCCCGGGCAAGGCCGCCGCGCCCGCCGGCAGGCCGGTGCCCGCCCCCGCGGCCACCGGCCCCGAAACCGCCCCGGCCGGCGCGAGCCCCGCGCCCGCCACCACCGCGCCCGGGAACAGCGACTCACTCCCGACCGGCGCCGCCGGCCACGGCAAACCGACCTCCGCCCCCGGTCGGAGCGGCAAACCCACCAAGCCCTGACCGACCGAGACCGTTGCAGGCAGGAACCACCACCCGTGTCCAAGAACCGTCGCCGCAAGCCCCGCGGCCGGCACAGCTCCGTCCGGAACGTCCCGCTGCGCACCCACTGGCTGCTGCTCAGCACGCTCGTCCTCATGCTCTCCGCCGCGCTCCTGCTGCAGGGGTACAGCCGGCACATGTTCGACCGCAGGGCCGACGGCGTCCCGCGCGCGCGGGGCCCGGCCGCCGCGGTGCCGGCGCAGATCGCCTCCGGCGGGCCGGTGATCGACGCCGTCGCGACCCGCTCGGCCCGCCCGGCCGAACGCACGATCGCCCTGACCTTCGACGACGGGCCCGACCCGGTCTGGACGCCGGAGATCCTCGACGTGCTGCGCCGCAACGACGTCCACGCGACCTTCTTCACCGTCGGCACCCAGGTCGCGGCCCATCCCGACCTGGCCCGCCGGATCGTCACCGAGGGCCACCAGATCGGCCTGCACACCTTCACCCACACCGACCTCGGTGCGGCCCCGGCCTGGCGGCGCTCGCTGGAACTGCGGGAGTCCCAGCTGGCCGTGGCGGGTGCCACCGGCGTCACCACG
>NZ_BNBO01000016.1:0-79062 GCF_014655955.1 Kitasatospora indigofera | reverse complement strand
ACGGCCCTGCTGCGCCCGCCGTACTCCGCCGGCAGTGACGCACTGGACGACGCCGACGGAACTGCGGGAGTCCCAGCTGGCCGTGGCGGGTGCCACCGGCGTCACCACGGCCCTGCTGCGCCCGCCGTACTCCGCCGGCAGTGACGCACTGGACGACGCCGACTGGAGCGCCGTCGTCCAGGCCGGGCAGGAGGGCTACCTCACCGTCCTCACCACCCTGGACAGCGAGGACTGGCGCCGCCCCGGAGTGGCGCGGATCGTCGCCGGTTCGACCCCCGTGGGCACCGGCGGCCAGGTGCTGCTGATGCACGACTCCGGTGGAGACCGCTCGCAGACCGTGGCCGCCCTGGAGCAGCTGATCCCGCAGCTCAAGGCCTCGGGCTTCCGCTTCGCCACGGTCGGCGAGGCGGTGTCCCTCGGCGATCCGGTCCGGCCGGCGGCGGCGGTCGAGCACTGGCAGGGCGCCGCACTGATCATGGCCCTGCGGGCCGGCGACGGGATCCTGGACGGGATCTCCTGGCTGCTCTGGGCCGCGGGCGCGATCAGCCTGGTCCGGGCGGTCGCCGTGGTCGTCGCCGCCCGCCGGCACGTCCGGCTGCGCCGCAAGCCCTGGGGCAAGGCGGTGACCGAACCGGTGAGCATCATCGTCCCCGCCTACAACGAGAGCGCCGGCATCGAGGCGGCCGTCCGCTCCCTGCTCGCCTCCGACCACCCGGTGGAGGTCATCGTGGTGGACGACGGCTCCACCGACGGCACCGCCGACCTCGTCGAGGCCCTGCGGCTGCCCGGGGTGCGGGTCGTCCGGCAGCAGAACGCGGGCAAGCCCGCCGCCCTCAACACCGGTATCGCCGCCGCCTCCTGCAACCTGCTCGTCATGGTCGACGGCGACACCGTCTTCGAGCCGGACGCCGTCCGCATGATCGTCCAGCCGTTCGCCAACCGCCGGGTCGGCGCCGTCTCCGGCAACGCCAAGGTCGTCAACCGGGGCGGACTGCTGGGCCGTTGGCAGCACATCGAGTACGTCGTCGGGTTCAACCTGGACCGCCGGCTGTTCGACCTCGCCGAGTGCATGCCCACCGTCCCGGGTGCGGTGGGTGCCTTCCGGCGGGAGGCCCTGCTGCGCGTCGGCGGCGTCAGCGACGCCACCCTCGCCGAGGACACCGACCTGACCATGGCCCTGTGCCGGGACGGCTGGCGGGTCGTCTACGAGGAGCGCGCCAAGGCCTGGACCGAGGCCCCCGCCTCGCTCGGCGCCCTCTGGAAGCAGCGCTACCGCTGGTGCTACGGCACCCTGCAGGCGATGTGGAAGCACCGCGGCGCCCTCTCCCAGCGCGGACAGGCCGGCAAGCTGGGCCGGCGCGGTCTGCTCTACCTGCTGATGTTCCAGGTGCTGCTGCCGCTGCTCGCCCCCGTCGTGGACGTCTTCGCGGTGTACGGCCTGGTCTTCCTCGATCCCCTGCGCATCCTCGGGCTGTGGACCGCCTTCCTGCTGCTCCAGGCACTGCTGGGGCTGTACGCCTTCCGGCTGGACAAGGAGCGGCCGGGGCCGCTGTGGAGCCTGCCGCTCCAGCAGTTCGTCCACCGCCAGCTCATGTACCTGGTCGTGATCCAGTCGGTCTTCACCGCCGTCGCCGGGTCACGACTGCGCTGGCAGCGGATGGAACGCTACGGGTCGCTGCGGGTGCCCGCCGGTACGCCGGACCTCACGGGCCCGGCCGCGGGAACGGTGCCGCCGGGCCTCGAACTGGCGCAGAGCTGGGTGGAGGCGGCCCACGGCGACGTACCGGTCCCGCTGCCCTCGGCGTTCCGGTCCGTGCCCCGGGACGCGGGGTCCCGGACACCCGGCCGGAGCACCTGATCACCCGTGACCGGATCCGCACCGTCCCCGCACCCGAACGGACAGACTCGTCCTGCGGCGGACGTGTGCGGGCAATCGACGCATCCACCGGCCGGGAGGCCGATAGCCTCGGGCGAGCGATGCACGCGGACACGGTGCCACCTGGCCGGGCCGGGTGACGGTACGGCAGCGGAAAGGCGCGACGCTATGGACGAGCGGCCCCGGGACACGGCACCCCTCCCGTCCCGGCTTCTCACCCTCGACTCCGACCTGAACCGGCTCAGCGAGCAGCTCAAGGAACTCGCCCGCGCCCAGGGCCGGATGGGCGGGCTGCTGGAGGCGGTCCTGGCGATCAGCCGGGAGCTGGAGCTGTCCGTCGTCCTGCGCCGGATCGTCACCACCGCGATGGAGCTGGTCGAGGCACGGTACGGAGCCCTCGGTGTCCTCAACGAGGACGGCCGGGAGCTGGCCGACTTCATACCCGTCGGCCTCGACAGCCATGAGCTGGCGCAGCTGGCCGGCGTGGAACTCCCGCGCGGGCGAGGCCTCCTGGGCCACCTGATCGACCATCCGAAGCCGCTGCGGGTGGACCAGCTGTCCGCCCACCGGGACTCCGCGGGCTTCCCGGCCGGCCATCCGCCGATGCGCACCCTGCTCGGCGTCGCCATCACCGTCCGGGGCCGCGTCTACGGGAACCTGTACCTCACCGACAAGTACGACGGGAAGCCGTTCGACGCCGACGACGAGGCCGTGGTGACCGCGCTGGCCGGCGCGGCCGGGGTGGCGATCGAGAACGCCCGGCTCTACGGCCGGCTCCGGGCCGGCGCGGAGCAGTTCCAACGGCTGCTGCTCCCCCGGCTGCCCGACCTGGCGCCGCTCTCCGCCTGGGCCGTCTACCAGCCCGCCGCGGAGCCGGCCCTGCTCGGGGGCGACTGGTACGACGCGCTGGTCCTGCCCGACGGCGGCCGCGCGATGGTGGTCGGCGACGTGGTCGGCCACGACGTGGCGGCCGCCGCCGCGATGTCCCAGGTCCGCAACATGCTGCAGGCGTTGATCTACGACGACGCGGCGCTGCCCAGCGGCGTGCTCGCGCGGCTGGACCACACCCTGCACGCGCTGCCCGAGGTGCCGATGGCCACCGCGTGCCTGGCCCGCTTCGACCGGCACGCGGACGGCTGGGCGATGCGCTGGAGCAACGCCGGGCACCCGCCTCCGCTGCTGGTCACGCCGGACGGCCGGGCGCGGTACCTGGGCGCGCCGCCCGACGTCCCCCTCGGCGTCGACACCGCCATGCCCCGCTTCGACCACGTGTGCCCGCTGCCCGCCGGCGCCACCGTGGTGATGTTCACCGACGGTCTCGTCGAACACCCGCGCGGCGACCTGGACGAGGGCCTGCGGAGCGTCGCCGCGGTGGCGGCGTCGATGGCCGACCGGCCGCTGGAGCGGCTCGGCCGGGCCGTGGCCGAGGCCCGCCCCGGCGACGGGCACGACGACGTCGCGGTGCTCGCCCTGCGCATCCCGTCGTCCCCCTGAGCCGCAGGCGCGCACCGGTCAGGCACCGGTGGGCCACCGCCCGCGCGGGCGCCCGGTACGTCCCCGGGCGCCCGCGCGGGCGGCCCCGGCGGTGTTCTCCCGGGGCCCGGCCCTTGTGGGCGGGGCGGTTGTCGTTCATGATCGGTGCCATGCCAGGCCCCCTCGCAGCCCGTCACCTCCCCGCGCACCGCTCCGGTGCCCCGGCGGGCTGCCCGGACAGCTGTCACCCGCGGTCCTGTCACCCGGCTTCCTGTCCCACCGCTCCCTGACCACCCGCCGTCCGGCCCACCGCCCCACGACGGACGGTGCGGCGGGCGCTCCCGGCCCGGGTGGCCGTGCGCCGCGGGCCCCGCGCCGGACCGTGTTCCCTGCTCCGCCCTCCCCCTCCCCCTGTCCATCCCGCCGGGCCCGTCCCGGCCGGTCCCGCGTACCCGGGGTTGCCGCCCGCGCACCGCCCGGTCAGGAGTTCCCGTGCCCGCAGACGAATCGGCCCGCCCCGGGGAGCCGGTGTTCCACTGGTTCCTGCCGACCGGCGGCGACGGCCGCGATCCCGGCGGGGTGACCGCCGTTCAGGGCCGCACGTCCGCCGCGACCCGCCGCCGCGCCGACGTCGGCTACCTGACCCAGGTGGCCCGTGCCGCCGAGCAGTCCGGCTTCACCGCGCTGCTGGCGCCGGTCGGCCTGGGCTGCGTCGACCCGTGGATCATCGCCACCGCCGTCGCCCAGCACACCGAGCGGATCGGCTTCCTGGTCGCCTTCCGCCCCGGGTTCGCCAGCCCCACCCTGCTGGCCCAGCAGGCGGACGCGTTCCGCCGGTTCGCGGGCGGCCGGCTCGCGCTCAACGTGGTGACCGGCGGCGATCCCGTCGAGCAGCGGGCGTACGGCGACGCGCTCGCGCACGACGAGCGCTACGACCGCACCGACGAGGTGATGGCGGTGCTGCGGGAGCTGCTGGCCGGCCGCAGCGGCGACCTCGGCGGCCGCTACGTCCGGACCGAGGGCGCGGCCCTCGTCGACCCGGCCACCGAGCACCCGGTGCCGCTGTACCTCGGGGGCGCCAGCCCGGCCGCCGAGGCGGTGTCGGCCCGCCGCGCCGACGTCCAGCTCTACTGGGGGGAGCCGCCGCAGGCACTGGCGGCCCGCGTCGAGCGGCTGGACGGCCTCGCCGCGCGCCACGGCCGGCGGCTGCGGCACGGCCTGCGGATCCATCTGATCGCGCGGGACACCGCGGCCGAGGCCTGGGCCGAGGCGGACCGGATGCTGGCCCGGATGGACCCGGAGGCCGTCCGGGCGACCCAGCGGCGGTTCGCCGCGATGGACTCCACCGGGCAGGCCCGGATGGCGGCGCTGCACGGCGGCCGGGCGGACTCGGCGTCGCTGGAGATCGCCCCGAACCTGTGGGCCGGGGTGGGGCTGGTGCGGGAGGGCGCCGGCACCGCGCTGGTCGGCTCGCACGACGAGGTGGCGCAGCGACTGGCGGAGTACGCCGGCCTCGGCATCGGTGAGTTCGTGCTGTCCGGCTACCCGCATCTGGAGGAGGCGTACCGGGTCGGCGAAGAGGTGCTTCCCCGGGTCCGCGCACTGGTGGCCGCGGGCGGGGCCCGGTGAGCGCCGCCGCGGACAGCCGTCCGCCGACGACCGGACCGGCCGGGGCGCCGTTGCCCGCGGTGGTGCGGATCGGCTACGGCCTGGGGTCGCTCGCCACCGGCACCTTCGGCACCGTGCCCGGCCTGATCCTGCTGTACTACCTGACCGACGTGCTGGCCGTGCCGGCCGCCGTCGCCGGGGCGGCGGTGTTCCTGCCGAAGGCCTGGGACGTGCTGATCAACCCGCTGGTCGGCGCCGTCTCGGACCGCAGCGGCTGGCGGCAGGGGCCACGACGGCCGTTCCTGCTGATCGGCGCCTGCACCCTGCCGCCGCTGTTCGCCCTGCTGTTCGCGGCCCCGCCGGTGCGCGGCGCGGCCGCGGCCGGGTACGTCGCCGTGGTGTTCCTGCTGGCCGCGACGGCCTACGCGGTCTTCCAGGTGCCGTACGTGACGATGCCCGCCGAGATGACCGAGGACGACGCCGAGCGCGGCCGGATGCTGGGCTGGCGCGTCGGGTTCCTCGGGGCGGCGATCCTGCTGTCGGGGGCGGTCGCGCCGGCGCTGGCGCACTCGGGCGGCGACACCCCGGGCGGCTACCGGCTGATGGGGGTCGCGGTGGCCGGGCTGCTGGCGGTGGGCATGTTCGGGGCCTGGTACGCGACCCGGCGGGCCCCGGTGGTGGCCCGCAGCCGGGCCGAACCGTCGCTGCGCGCGCAGTTGGCCGTGGTCCGCGACAACCGGCCGTTCCGGTACCTCGCGGGCATGTGGACGGTGCAGGCCCTGGCGGTCGGCGTCCTGCTCGCCGGGGTGCAGTACTTCGCGACGTACACGCTGGGCTCGCCGGGCGCGGTCACGCCGCTGTTCGCCGCGATGATCGGTCCGCTGGTGCTGGTGATGCCGCTGTGGAACCGGCTCGCCCGCAGCCGGGGCACCGGCTGGGCGCAGGGCTGCGCCTCGGTGCTCTTCGTGGCGGGCGCGGGGGCGCTGGCCCTGACCGGGGTGGCCGGTCCCTGGCTCGGCTACGCCGCGGCGGCCGTGGTCGGCGTGGCGTACGCGGGACTGCAACTGCTGCCGCTGACCATGCTGGCCGACACGCTGGCCGCGGACGCCGCGCGCACCGGCAGCCGCCGCGCCGCGACGTTCACCGGGCTGTGGACGGCCGCGGAGACGCTGGCCCTCGCGGTGGGCGCCGGGGTGTTCGCCGGGCTGCTGGCGCTGAGCGGCTTCCACCCGTCGGACGCGGCGCACCGGGGCGTGCAGCCGCCGGCCGCGCTCACCGCGATCACGGCCGGCACCGGTCTGGTCCCCGCCGTGCTGGCGGCGGCGAGCCTGTGGCTGCTGCACCGGTACCGGGCGGAGGTCCGGCTCGCCGGTCCGCCGCCGGTGCCGGAGGCCGGTGCCGACGCCACCGGAACCGGTACCGCACCCACGCCCGTACCCAGCCCCAGCCCCATGCCCGCACCCATGCCCGCACCCGCACCCGCACCCGCACCCGCACCCGCACCCGCACCCGCACCCGAGGACGGAACCACCCGTGTCAGCTGAACCGACCCCGCCCACCGCCCTTCCCCCCGGCCGCCCCGCCGAGGACGTCCTGACGGAGCTGCGGGCGCTGCGCGGTGGTGACGCGCCGACCCGCGGCGGCCGCACCTTCGCCTACGTGTACGACGCCGGCCTGGACGGTCTGGACGCCCTCGCGGCGCAGGCCTACAGCGCCTACGCGACCGTGAACGGGCTCGACATGACGGTCTTCCCGAGCGTCGCCCGCCTGGAGAACGACATCGTGGCCGCGGTGGCCGCCGTGCTCGGCGCCCCGGGCGTGCAGGGCACCTTCACCAGCGGGGGCACCGAGAGCATCCTGCTGGCCGTCAAGACCGCCCGTGACCACGCCCGGGCGACCCGCGGGGTGACCGAGCCCCGGCTGGTCCTGCCGTCCACCGCGCACGCGGCCTTCCACAAGGCCGCCGCCTACCTGGGCGTCCGGCCGGTGGTGGTGCCGGTGGACCCGGAGACCTTCCGGGCCGACGCCGCGGCCGTCGCGGCGGCGATCGACGAACGGACGGTGCTGGTGGTCGCCTCCGCGCCGTCCTACGCGCACGGCGTCGTCGACCCGGTGGCGGAGATCGCGGCGGCCGCCGCCGAGCGGGGCGTGCTCTGCCACGTCGACGCCTGCATCGGCGGCTGGATCCTGCCGTACCTGCGCCGGACGGGCCGCGAGGTGCCGCCGTTCGACCTGTCGGTGCCGGGCGTCACCTCGCTCTCCGTCGACCTGCACAAGTACGGCTACGCCGACAAGGGCGCCTCCGTGGTGCTCTACCGGGACGCCGAGCTGCGCCGCCACCAGTACTTCGCGCACGCCGGCTGGCCGGGCTACCCGGTGGTCAACCCGACCGTCCAGGGCACCAAGTCCGGCGGGTTGCTGGCCCAGGCCTGGGCGGTGCTGCGACACGTCGGCGAGGACGGCTACACCGCGCTGGCGGGCCGGGTCGCCGACGCGTCCGACCGGCTGCTCGCGGGGCTGCGGGCCGCCCCCGGGGTGCGGGTGCTCGGTGACCCGGCGGCGGGACTGGTCGCGTTCACCCTGGACGGCGCGGACGGTGCCCCCGACCTGAGCCTGCTGCTGCACCTCGCCGACGAGATGCGCGAGCGCGGTTGGTACCTCCAGCCGCAGCTGTCGTTCGACGGGCTGCCGCCCAACCTGCACCTGACGCTGACCCCGGCGACGGCCGGCCAGGTGGACGCCCTGCTGGCCGACCTGGCGGACGCGTTGAAGGCCGCCCGCGGCCTGCCGCCGGTCGCGGTGGACCCGGCGCTGGCGGAGCTGGCGGCCGGGCTGGACCCGGCGGCCCTCGGCCCGGAGGAGATCGCCGGCGTGCTCGCCTTCGCCGGGCTCGACCCGCAGGGCGGGCTGCCGGCCCGGACGGCTCCCGTCCTGGTGCTGCTGGACGCCCTGCCCGGCCCGTTGAAGGAGCGGCTGCTGGCCGAGTTCGTGGGGTCGATCTTCCGGATCTGACCTCCCGGCAGGCCCCGGCCCGAGTCCCGCACGCCGGCACGTGAGCGCTGGTCCGGCTCCCGGGGACAGCGACAGAAGGGAACCGCCCGTCCGGGTCTCCGGGCGGGCGGTGTCGTGTGCGGGCCGCGGAGAAGCCCGGCCGAGCGCGGCCGGCCCGTGAGCCCGGCCATCAGCTTGGCGCAGACCAAGTGCAGAAAGAGTCCGGAAAGCGGCACCACGCGCCCCTTTCGCCCCGCATTTCTGCACACTCTTGACAGATTGAGCGCCCTTCAGTCTACTTTCGAGCACTGGTATAGACCCCATTCCCGCATAGGTCTATACCAATACCAGCCGACTTCACCAGCGCCACTCGCCCTCAAGGAGTCAGCAGTGAAGAAGTCGCACCACCGCCTCGCCGGACTGCTCGCGATCCTCGGATTAGCCGTGACCGGGCTGGCCGGAACCACCGCCCCACAGGCCCGGGCGGCAGCGTCGCCGCCCCGGACGATTCCCGCCCTCCAGCAATGGACGCCGGGCACCGGCACCTCGTACACCTTCGGCCCGGCCTCCCGGATCGTCGTGGACAGCGCCTACGCCGCCCAACTCGCGGGCGAGGCAGCCACCTTCGCCGAGGACGCCGGACAGCTGACCGGCGTCACCGCGCCGACGACGACGGGGACGGCCGGATCCGTCGTGGCCGGAGACATCTTCCTGACCCTCGGATCGACGGACACCGGTCTCGGCACCGAGGGCTACTCGCTGTCCGTCGGCAGCTCGGTCAAGGTCCAGGCCACCACCGGCGCCGGGGCGTTCTACGGCACCCGGACGGTCCTGCAACTGCTCAAGCAGTCCGCCACGATCCCGGCCGGCACGGCCCGCGACTGGTCCTCCTACCGGGAACGCGGCCTGATGGTCGATGTCGGGCGCAAGTACTTCTCGGTGGCCTGGCTGCGGAACCAGATCAAGGACATGGCCTACCTCAAGCTCAACTACCTGCACCTCCACCTCTCCGACAACCTCGGATTCCGGCTGGAGAGTTCGACCCATCCGGAGATCGTCTCCGGACAGCACTACAGCAAGCAGGAGATCACCGACCTGATCGCGTTCGCCGCCGGGTACCACGTCACCGTCGTCCCGGAGCTGGACATGCCCGGGCACATGGACACCATCCTGGCGGCCCACCCCGAGCTCAAGCTCAGGGCCGCCGACGGCAGCACCCCGGACGGCGGGAACATCGACCTGTCCAACCCGGCGTCGTACGTGCTGATGAAGGACCTGATCACCGAGTACCTGCCGCTCTTCCCGGGCGGCGACTGGCACCTGGGCGCCGACGAGTACGGCGCCGACTACGCCCGCTACCCGCAGCTGGCCGCCTACGCCAAGCAGCAGTACGGGGCCGCCGCCAAGCCCAAGGACGTGTTCTACGGGTTCATCCGCTGGGCCGACGCCATCGTGCGGGGCTCCGGCAGGACCTTGCGGATCTGGAACGACGGCATCGCCGCCGGCGACGGCACCGTCCCGGTGGCCGCCGACATCACGGTCGACTACTGGTACAACTACGGCCTGAGCCCCCAGCAGTTGGTGAGCGCCGGCCACCTCGTCCAGAACGGCTCCTGGACGCCCACCTACTACGTGCTCGGCGGGGCGAAGCCGGACACGGCCTACATGTACCAGCAGTGGAATCCCGGCATCTTCCAGGGTGGAGCCACCCTGACCGACCCGACCAGGAACCTGGGGTCGACGCTGCACGTCTGGTGCGACAACCCCAACGCCGAGACCGAGAGCCAGATCGCGGGCGGCATCATGGAACCACTGCGCGCACTGGCCCAGCAGACCTGGGGATCCCCCAAACCGGTCTCCACGTTCAGCGCCTTCCAGCCGGTGATCGCCGCGATCGGGCACGCCCCCGGCTGGCCCGGCGACGTGGCAGCCGGTGACCTGGCCCTGAACAGGCCGGCCACCGCGTCCTCGACGGAGACCGCCGACTTCCCCGCCGCCGGCGCCACCGACGGCAGCTACGGCCGGCGCTGGTCCAGCCAGTACTCCGACCCGCAGTGGCTGCAGGTCGACCTCGGCGCGACGTACAACATCGGGGAAGTGAAGCTGACCTGGGAGAACGCCTACGCCAAGGCCTACCGGATCCAGGTCTCCAACGACGGGACCACCTGGACCACGATCTACTCCACCACGACCGGCGCGGGCGGGGTCGACGACCTCACCGGGCTCAACGGCTCGGGCCGGTACGTCCGGATGTACGGCACCCAACGCGGCACCACCTACGGCTACTCGCTGTGGGAGTTCGAGGTCCGCGGCCCCTCGCACCCCGATCCGAACCTGGCCCTGGGGCGGCCCGCCACCGCCTCCAGCACCGAGTCGAACATCGCCACGCTCGGCCCGTCCGCCGCCGTGGACGGCAGCACCACCACCCGTTGGGCCAGCAACTACACCGATCCGCAGTGGCTGCAGGTCGACCTCGGCGCGACGTACAACATCGGCGAGGTGAAGCTGACCTGGGAGAACGCCTACGCCAAGGCCTACCGGATCCAGGTCTCCAACGACGGGACCACCTGGACCACGATCTACTCCACCACAGCCGGCGCGGGCGGGGTCGACGACCTCACCGGGCTCAACGGCTCGGGCCGGTACGTCCGGATGTACGGCACCCAACGCGGCACCGGCTGGGGCTATTCGCTGTGGGAGTTGGAGGTCCACGGCAGGTAGTACCCGGCCCCGCTGCTCTGCTCTGCCCGGCCTTGCCCAGCGGGCCGCTCGCCATGGGCGCCAAGAAGTGTCACCGACAAAGGTCACCTCCCCCGCAGCGTCGAACCAGGCCCTGCTGCCGTCCTGATCTTCGGGTCCAATGCCGCCGAGTTTACACAGAAGCAAACACGATCTAACAACAAGGACCCGGGCGACACCCGGGCGACATCGTCTCCTGCGCGCGGATCCACGGACCGGGAGGCGCCCACGACCCTTCGACCCGGCGCAACAGGACCCTCCCCCTCCGCCTCCCCCGCGCAAGCCGGCCGGGCCGCAGGGACACCGGACCGAAGCTCCCTGCCTGCTCAACAGGCTTATGCGACAAGGGCTGTCGAACGAGCAGAACCCGCCGGGCGGCGCTTCTGCAGCCCTGGACCCACATCACGGGGCCGTCTCGGGTGGCAGCAGATCGTCGAAAACCCTTGACGGTCGGGGTGAACGGGGCGTTTCCTGTGACGCACCAGTTCGATCCTGGTGATTTCGAAGCGATTCTGTCGCTTCTTGTTGGAACTACTCCTCCGCTCCCGGCCGGGCTCCCCGCCCTGCAGGGCGTCTCCTCCACCGGCAACGAACCCCAAGCCGCCTGCCTCCGGAAGAGCCGCCACCGCCCGACAGTGCACGCCCCCACCCCCCACCCACAGCACCCCTAGGACCCCCATGTCCACCATGAATTCCCCCGCCTCCCCCTGCCGTTCCCGCAGAGCCGTCGCGCTGCTGGCCACCGCGCTCGTGCTGGCCGTCGGCCCGCTCACGACCATCGGTGCCCAGCCCGCGTCCGCCCTGGACAACGGCGTGGCCACCACCCCGCCGATGGGCTGGAACACCTGGAACTCGTTCGGCTGCGGGATCAGCGAGCAGCTCATCCGCACCGCTGCGGACAACCTCGTCAGCTCCGGCATGAAGGACGCGGGCTACGACACCGTCATCGTCGACGACTGCTGGTTCGACCCCCAGCGCGACGCCCAGGGCAACATCCACGGCGACCCCGTGCGCTTCCCCAGCGGGATGAAGGCCCTCGGCGACTACATCCACTCCAAGGGGCTGAAGTTCGGCATCTACGAGGTGCCCACCGACCTCACCTGCGCCCAGCGCCTCGGCAACTACCCAGGGGCGACCGGCAGTCAGGGGCACGAGCAGCAGGACGCGGACAGCTTCGCCGCCTGGGGTGTCGACTACCTCAAGTACGACTGGTGCTCCCAGGTCGGAACCCTCGACGAGCAGGTCGCCGCCTTCAGCACGATGCGCGACGCGCTGCACAACACCGGCCGCCCCATCGTGTACAGCATCAACCCCAACAGCTACCACGCGGACAAGACCGGAGCCACCTACGACTGGTCCGCCGTCGCCAACATGTGGCGGACCACCGAGGACATCACCGCGACCTGGGACAAGCACAAGACGGCCAACTCCTGGTCCATGGGCGTCATGGACATCGTCCACATCAACGGCCGCCTCGGACGCCAGGCCGGCCCGGGCCACTGGAACGACCCGGACATGATGGAGGTCGGCGTCGGCACCTCCATGGGCGAGACCGAGTACCGCTCGCACTTCAGCCTCTGGGCCCAGATGGCCTCCCCCCTCGTTGCGGGCAACGTCCTCACCACCATGACGTCGACCGTCAAGGGCATCCTCACCAACCACGACGTGATCGCCGTCGACCAGGACAGCCTCGGACGTCAGGCCCGCATCGTCGCCGACTCCGACACCGAACTGGTGACCGTCCGTGAACTGGCGAACGGCGACCGGTCGGTGTCCCTCACCAACACCGGCGAGAGCGCGGCCACGGTGTCCACCACCGTCGCCGAACTCGGCATCGCCGGGGCCCCCTCCTACACCGTCAAGAACCTGTGGACCGGGGCCTCCAGCAGCACGACCGGCGCCATCTCCGCCTCCCTGGCCCCCCACGAGACCGCCATGTACCGCATCACCCCCGGCGGCACGATCAGCACCACTCAGGCGCCCCCCGCCAACGCCACCTACGAGATCGGCTCCGCCACCACTCCCGGACAGTTGCTCGACGACCCCGGCAGTTCCAGCCTCAACAACACCCAGATGATCACCTGGGACCGTAAGAACGTCACCAACCAGCGCTGGATCCTCACCGCCAACGCCGACGGCACCTACGCCGTGAAGAACAAGGCCTCCGGCAAGTGCCTGGACATCCGCAACGCCTCCCCGGATGCCGGCGCGGCGGTCATCCAGTACACGTGCGACTCGGCCAAGCCCAACCAGAAGTTCGCCCTCACGCCGGCCGGCAACAACGGATACAAGCTCGTCGCCCAGAGCAGCGGCCTCGCCGTCACCCCGAGCGGCAGCGTCAAGGGTTCCCTCCTCACCCAGCAGCCCGTCGCCACCGGGCAGGCCTGGACCCTCGTCCGGACCAACTGACCCTCGCCGGGCGGCCCGGCCCCGTCCTTCGACGGGGCCGGGCCGCCCTTCGGCATGGTGGCGCGGTGGCGCGGTGGCGCGGTGGCGCGGCGCGCGGGTGCGCCGTCAGTGCGCGTAGATGCCGATCTCGTCGAGCGAGTACCGGTTGTCCGTCCCCCGTTCCAGCAGGGTGAGGCGGACGTGGCGGGCGTCGGCCGGCGGGAAGGAGCGGTTCTCCAGTCCGCCGCCGGCCCCGGTCGCGGTGTACACCGTGCGCCAGGCGGCGCCGTCGGTGGAGACCTCGATCCGGTAGGACTTCGCGTACTGGTCGGACCAGTCGAGGACGGTCCGGCCGACCTTGCGCACCGCACCGAGATCCACGCTGATCCAGGCCGTGGCGACCGTTCTGCTGGCCCACCGGGTGCCGGTGTTGCCGTCGACGGCCTGGCGGGGCGGGTAGGCGACCACGACGGCGTCCTGGTAGTCGGAGGCGGTCGCCTTGGCGCCCGTCGCCAGGTTGGCGAGGTCGTCGCCGCGGCGGGCCGGGAACTCCACGACCTGCTGGTAGGTGGGGCGGTTCTGCCAGGCGATCCGGGGCACGGTGATGCCGCCCATCGCCCGGTGCACGATCGAGTCGGCGCAGAGCTGGTCGCCGGCGCCGCAGTACTTGTCGGCGGGGTAGGTGACGGTGGCGGGCGTGGCGGCGGCCGCGGCGAGGGTGTCGAGGAGCACCTGCCGGCAGGCCGTCAGGGAGCCGCTGCCGCAGTAGGTGCGGTCGAGCGGGCCCCGGACCGGTCGTCCGAGGACGCTCCGCAGGTCCTTGTCGACGTAGGACCACCAGCCGTGCTGGAACGCCGAGCCCTTGTGGGCCTCGCCCGCGGCGATGGTGCTGCCGCCGCCGCCCGAACCCTGTTGGCCGCCCGAGGGCGACTCGTTGACCGGGGCGACGGCGGTCAGCGCGCGGTAGGCGCCGTCGCCGAGGCCGGGACGGAACTCGCCCTCCACCAGCAGCGGCCACCAGGCGTCGAGGATCCGGACCGCCTCGGCGTCCGCATACACGCCGTCGCCCTTGTGCGCCTCGCGCCGGTGGGAGCCCGAAGCCTGCCAGGCCCGGAGCTTCGCGACGGCGGCGGCCTGCGCGGGGTCGGTGACCGGGGCGGAGTCGAGGACGGCGAGCAGCTCCGGCAGCACCTGGTCGGCCCGGAGGTCCACGGCGGCCGCGTCCTCCATCGCGGTGACCAGATCCGCGCGGGTGACCTTGCCGCGTGCGACGAGGGCGGAGACCCGCTCGTCGAGCAGGTCGGCGCGGTGCACGGCGCCGTTGCCCCAGGCGGAGGTGAAGCCCGGCGCCTGCTTGTTGTTCCAGCTGACGTAGTAGTCCTGGTCGACCGACTGCGGGTGCCGGGCCGGCGGTTCCACGGCCGAGGTGTTCCCGGCGCGGTCCCAGCCCTGCCAGGTGTACCCGGGGCCGGCCAGGATCGGCAGGTCCGGGTCGGTCCCGGCCGCGCGCACGGGGTCGGTGCCGGAGTTGTAGTACGCGGTGTGGTCCGCGTCGGCGTAGAACCAGTTGAAGGTGTAGCCGACGTGCTGCGCCGCCTGCTGGAACGTGGCGGCGGAGGTGACCGCCGACGGGTCGTTGAACTCCTGGAAGCCGATCACCGAGTCCAGGTCGTGCCGGTAGGTGGCGCGCAGCGCGGTGAAGGCCACCGGCCGGCCGGCGACGGTGCCGGTGTGCGTGACCAGGCCGTAGGCGGAGCGCAGCGTCTCCAGGTCGTACGCGCCGGCGGCGGTGGAGTCGGCGGTGGTCGGGGCCCAGGCGTTGTGCTGGAGCAGCGACTCGAAGGGGGTGCAGACGCCGTCGAGCAGATAGCCGCGGGAGCCGGTCGTCGCGGCGGCGCCGGACGGCTCGCACAGGTCGACGGCGAAGGTGTCGGTGATGTCCTGGTTGGCGGAGGTGGCGCTCCAGGCGTAGTCCGCGCCGCGGCCGATCTCGACGTAGAAGCTCAGGCCGGGGAAGGACGCGCCGCGGCTGCGCAGACCGGGCCCGTCGAGCTCCTGCACCATCAGGATCTGCGGGGCGTAGTAGCCGGTCTGCGGGCCGAAGACGGCGACCGGGTGGCCGGAGGCGGTGTGCGCGCCGGAGACCAGCAGGGCGTTGGACATGCCCTTCCTCGCGGTGATGAGGTCGGCGGGGAGCACCCCCTCGGCGGCCGGGTCCGCAGCGGCGGCGTTCGCACCGGTGGCCGGGGCGGCGACGGTGGCCGCCGTCGCCCCGGTGCCGGTGCCGCCCCGGGCGTGGGCGAAGGCGGCGACCGAACCCGCGTCGGGGAGCGCGGTGCCCACGGGGTTCGCGGGCGGGGCGGCGTAGGGGAAGGTCGTGCCGTCGTGCACGGTGGCGGTCGCCTCGGGGTCGTCGCCGGACCGCCAGGCGGCGTAGGCGCGGTCGCCCTCGGCGGTGCCGAGCCGCTGGCGGAGGGCGATCCGGGCCAGGGCGTTCTCGACCTCGCCGCCGCCCCCGCCGCCGAAGATCGCGCCGATCACCGAGGAGACGGCGACCACGTCGGTGGCGGTGAAGGGCTGGACGGTGGAGCCGTGGCCGGTGAGCACGTACTCGCCCGGGTAGGTGTCGGCGGCGACGTCCGCCGCGGCGAAGGCGTTGAGGCCGGCGACGTAGTCCTGGATGTCCTGGTAGGCCTGGGCGCCCCGGCCGCCGGCGGCGCGCACCCGGTCCAGCTGCTGCTGGAGGTCGGCCTCGGTGTACGGCGCGACGGCCCACAGGCTCTGCTCCAGCGCGCGGTTGCCGGCCGCGCCGCCGGCGAAGGACGAGAGCCGGCCGCGTCCGACGTGGCGCAGCACGTCGATCAGCCAGAGGCGGTCCTGCCCGGCGGCGTAGCCGGCGCCGAACTCGGTGTCCGCGCGGGTGGTGCCCTTGATGTGCGGGGTGCCGGTGGCCTTGTCGCGGGTGATGGTGACGCCCGGCCGCGGGGTGAGGGTGCTCTCGGTCTGGCCGGGCGGCACCCCGAACGAGGCGTCGTTGAAGTAGGCGGCGAGCTGGTCGTCCGTCAGCCCGGAGTAGTCGTGCAACAGGTTGTCGTACCGGTCGACCTGGTCGGCGGAGTGCGCGGGCCGGGTGCCAACGCTCTGGTGCAGCAGGATCCCGGCGAGGGTGGCGTGACCGTTCTCGCCTGCGGTGAGGATGTCCTGGCACTGGCCGAGGCAGGGGTCGCCGGGGGCCGGGGCGGGGCCGGCCGCCGGGGCCGCGGGCGTGGCCGCGGCGGCGCTCAGCAGCAGGGCGGCGGCCGTCAGGGCCGCGACGGCGGCCGTGCGCAGCCGGCGGTGCGGCCGGCGGGACGGGACAGGAGCAGGAGGCACCGGAGCCTCTTCCTTGGGGCGGGGTGGGGGTGGTCGGCGCATCCCGGGCCGGGGCGCACGCGAACGCTAGTACCGCCGCCGTACCGGCCGGTAGAGCACCCGGTCCACCCGCCATACGACCGTAATGCGCCGTACACAGTGCGCCCCTGAGTGACCGTCAGGACGGGCCTGACCGCCGGTGCGCCGCGGGCCCGCCTCGGCCTCCCGGCCGCGATCGGCGCAACCGGCCCTCGGCAGGAGGGTCGGCCCTGTGAACAGCTGCCCTGGGTTCGAGCCGCCGGCGGCGGTCGGCGCGCGTACGTCAGCCCTGGTGGCGTACGGCCCGGCAGCGGGACTTCCACCCGGAGAGCCCGTCCGGTGCCGGGCACCGCCGAGGTGCCGCCCCGGGTGTTCCGGGTGGTGCGAGCCTGCCGGGGAGACGGCCGTCCCCTCGTCCACGGCGTGCGCCCCTACGAGGAGGGTGGCGGCAGGGCGGATCTTGCGTCCTCGAACATGTGGTCCTCAAGCCGGGCGGCACGGCCGAGGCCGGCGAAGGGGACAGCCGGCGCAGGGACAGCCGGAGAACGCGACACCGGGCGGCCGGGTCGCCGGAGGGCCCGCCGAGGCGTGAACGCGTCGGTGGACGGAGTGCCGCCCCGGGTCCGTCCACCGCCCCGGGCGGGCCCGGGGCGGTGGACGGACAGCGGGGTCAGAGCTTGAACATCGCGGTGTACGGCTGGGTGATCCGTTCCTGGCGCGACCCGAAGTCGACGAGTACCGCGATGTCGTCCTCGACGCCGATGGCCGTGCCGAGGCCGTACCTGTCGTGGGTGACGCGGTCGCCGACGGCGAAGTACTTGCGCGGAGCTTCGACCCGGGCCTTGAAGGGGCTCGTGGGCAGGGGGCGGCGGAGTGCTGCGGATTTCGTCATCCCCGCAAGTATGCGCCAGAAAACCCCCGTGCGGCCGCCCCGGGCGCGTCACAAAATAAAGTCGGTGGCCCGGGAGCCACGAGCGCCGACCCCTGCGCGGTGCCACGGTCCCCGGCGCGGCCGGCACCCGGGGAGCAACCCGTCCGGACCTCAACATCCCTTCCCCCAGGGTGACTTCAGAATCACGCCGGCACCGGCCGGGGGCCGGCGGGCGGCTCCCGCAGAACCGGCGGCAAAATTCTTCACCACGGCGGGCCCGGGACTGCTAGAGTCTTCACTAGTTGCAGTAGTGGTTCCCATGAACTTGTGTGCGCCTGCTGATGTGTCGCAGGCGCATTTTTGTTGCCCGGATTTCTCCGGGTGGGTGCTCATCGCGGCGACTCGAAGGCCGCACGGTGCGGAATTCGGACAGCCCCTTGAAGGAGATTTTTTATGGCTAATGGCACTGTGAAGTGGTTCAACGCGGAAAAGGGCTTCGGCTTCATCGAGCAGGAGGGTGGCGGTCCTGACGTGTTCGCCCACTACTCGAACATCAACGCCAACGGCTTCCGTGAGCTGCTCGAGGGCCAGAAGGTCGAGTTCGACGTCACGCAGGGCCAGAAGGGCCCGCAGGCCGAGAACATTCGTCCGCTGTAGTTTTTCTGCCACGGCACCCGCCTGGTAGCGAGGGGCCCGCACCGCGTACACGCCCGGTGCGGGCCCCTCGGTTTTGCACGACGACGCATCCCCGGCCTTCAAGGCCCCCCGGCTCCACCGCCACCGGCGGCCGTCCCCACGCGAGGCGCACAGCGCCGCGTGCGGACCGGCGCCCTGCCGTGCCATCGCAGGGTTCGAGGCTCTCCGCTCCCGCTCCTCGCGGTGAGCGCCGGCCGAAGGTGAGCCGCACGGTTCTACCGTCCACGCTTCGCCCGTCGTACGTCCGGCCCGTTCCCTCGTGGTCTCCTCCGGCGCCCCGCGCCGCGGAGCCTTCCTCGTGACGTGCCGCCCTGAGGAAGGTTTCCCGCATGAATCGCTCCAGTCGCTCCTCGTACCAGAACGCCGGCTCCCGCTCCGGCGCCGACGCCCGCGGGTCCCGCTCCGGGGGAGGCGCCGGCTCGGGGTCGCGCTCCGGCGGCAGCTCCTTCTACGGCTCCCGGCCCGCCGGCGGCCGGGGCTCCTCCGGTCGCGGTGGCCGTCAGGACTCCTCCCTGCAGGGCGAGTTCGCGATGCCGGTGAGCACCACCCCGGCGCTGCCGGCCGTCGAGTCCTTCGAGGAGCTGGACATGCCGAAGGCGCTGCTGTCCACGCTGACCCGCCAGGGCGTCACCGCGCCGTTCCCGATCCAGGCCGCGACGCTGCCGAACTCGCTCGCGGGGCGCGACGTGCTCGGCCGGGGCCGCACCGGCTCCGGCAAGACCATCGCGTTCGGCCTCGCGGTGCTGGCCCGGACCGCCGGGCGGCGCGCCGAGCCCCGGCGCCCGCTCGCCCTGGTCCTGGTCCCCACCCGCGAGCTCGCGCAGCAGGTCACCGAGGCCCTCACCCCGTACGCCCATGCGCTGCGCCTGCGGACGGCCACCGTGGTGGGCGGCATGTCGATCGGACGCCAGGCGCAGGCGCTCAACCGCGGGGCGGAGGTCGTGGTGGCCACCCCCGGCCGGCTCAAGGACCTCATCCAGCGCGGTGACTGCCGGCTGGACGAGGTCGGCGTCACCGTCCTCGACGAGGCCGACCAGATGGCCGACATGGGCTTCCTGCCGCAGGTCACCGAGCTGCTGGAGCAGGTCGAGCAGGACGGGCAGACGATGCTCTTCTCCGCCACCCTGGACCGCAACGTGGACCGCCTGGTCCGGCGCTTCCTCAAGGACCCGGTGACCCACTCGGTGGACCCGTCCGCCGCCGCGGTCAGCACCATGGAGCACCACCTGCTGCACGTGCAGAACCACGACAAGAACGCCACGATCGCCCACATCGCCTCCCGGGACGGCGGGGTGATCATGTTCACCGACACCAAGCACGGCGCGGACCGGCTGGTGCAGGAGCTGCTCGCCAACGGGGTGAAGGCGGCGGCTCTGCACGGCGGCAAGTCCCAGCCCCAGCGCACCCGGACGCTGGAGCAGTTCCGGTCCGGCCGGGTGACCGCGCTGATCGCGACCAACGTCGCCGCCCGCGGCATCCACGTCGACGGGCTCGACCTGGTCGTCAACCTGGACCCGCCGAACGACCACAAGGACTACCTGCACCGGGGCGGGCGCACGGCCCGGGCCGGCGAGTCCGGCACCGTGGTCACCCTGGTGCTGCCCCACCAGCGCCGCGAGATGGCCCGCATGATGACCACGGCGGGCATCACCCCCACCTCCACCCGGGTCATGCCCGGTGACGAGGAGCTGGCCCGCATCACCGGCGCCCGGGTGCCCACCGGCATCCCCACCGTGATCTCGGACCCCGTCGTCGAGCGTCCGCGCCGCAGCGCGTCCACCGGCCGTGGCCGTCGCGGCCGCCCCGCCCACGCCGGCCGCGACCAGCAGCCCGGCACCGGCTCCCGCAGCCGGGCGCCCCGGCGCGTCGAGCTCGCCGCGTAGCGGACGGCGGGTGGGGCCCGGACCGCCACGGTCCGGGCCCCACCCGGCCCACCCGGCTCACCCCTGGGCGGCCGCGACCGGGGCCCGCCCCGGCGGACACCGCACAACGCACCACCGCAGGACGGCACCACCGCATCGCGCACCACCGCAGGACGGCACCACCGCCAGGCCCCGACGACCGCCGGCACCGGCGGAAGACCCGCGAAGGAGTCCGCCCATGACCCTCACCCTCGAACCCCCCGTGACCGCGGCCACGGTCGGCGACCGGATGACCGGCCCCGAGCTGCAGATCAGCGACGACATCATGGTCGACACCGCGATGGACATCCTGCAGAGCTCCGGAGCAGACCACCTGCTGGTCCGTGACGAGGACGGCCGCTGCGCCGGTCTGCTGACCCGCCTGCACCTCGCGCCGTTCCAGGCCAGGTCCTGGTACACCGAGCGCACCCCGATCCGGGACGTCGTCCTCGACCGCGCGCCGTACGCCACCGCCGACATGCCGGCCGGTGAGGCGGCCGCCGCCATGCGTTCCCGCGGCCTGGAGCTGTGGCCGGTGGTGGACCACGACGGCCACGTCGTCGGCCTGCTCAGCCTCTAGGTGGACGGACCCCGAACGCCGACACCCTGCGGGTCCCGCAGGCGGCCACCCGGGCGTCCGCCGGGTCCGCGCCGGCCGGCCCCCGCAGGGCAGGCCGGGCCCGAATGAGGGCCGGTGGGCGGGATAGCATGGAGATCCGTTTCACCGGATGCTGAATTCGTCCCCAAGGTTGCCATGGCAGATCTGTCGGTCGGCGGGACCGGTTCCGGTCGCCGCGCGGGTTTCGCGTTCGTGGGCCGCGAGCCCGAACTGCGCTCGCTGGTGAACGGCCTGCTGGAGGGTCCGGCCGTGGTCTTCGTCGAGGGCGAGGCCGGGCTGGGCAAGTCCCGGCTGCTGCGGGAGGCCGCCGCGCGGCTGGAGGGCCAGGGGCTGGCCGTGCTGCGCGGCTGGTGCCATCCGCTGCGCGAGCCGCTGCCGTTCGGGCCGGTCGTCGACGCGCTGCGCGACGCGCACGCCCTGTTCGGCCCCGGGGCACGGTTCAGCCCCGCGACGGCCCACCTCGCACCGCACATCCCGGAACTCGCCGAACGGTTCCCCGCACCCGGCCCGGAGATCGGCGCCCAGCCACGACAGCAGCAGCTGATGCGGGCGGTGCACGACCTGCTGGGCTCCCTCGGCCCGGTCGTGCTGATGGTGGAGGACCTGCACTGGGCGGACGAGGCGACCAGGGACCTGCTGCTGCTGCTCGCCCGGAACCCGCCCCAGCAGCTGCGGATGGCACTGACCTACCGCCGGGAGGACCTGCCGGGCGCCCGCAACGTCCTGGGCTCGCCGTACCGGCGGCCGGTCGGGGTCGGCGGCACCGAGATCGCCCTGACCCCGCTGGCCGAGAAGCAGGTGCGCGAACTCGCCGCCTCGGCGATCGGCCCGGCCGCCGCCGCCCGGCTCGGCCGGGAGTTGTTCGAGCGCAGCGGCGGGCTGCCGCTCGCCGCCGAGGAGGACCTGCTGGTGCTCGCCGACCAGGCCGCCCTCGGCGGTGGCAAGGGCTCGGCATTGAAGGACGCCGCGGTGCCGCGCGCCCTGCAGGAGGCGGTGAACAGCCGGGTCGCGGTGCTCGACCCGGGTGCGGTCGCGGTGGTGCAGGCCGCCGCCGTGCTGGCCGTGCCCGCCAGCGAGGAGCAACTGGCACTGCTGACCGGGCTGGAGGAGGAGCAGGCCGAGCAGGCGCTCACGGCGGCCCTGGTGGCCGACGTGCTGGTCGAACGCGGCCCCGGCCGGTACGGGTTCCGCCACGTGCTGGCCCGGCGGGCCGTGTACGAGCGGATTGTCGGCCCGCGGCGGCGCCGGCTGCACGTCCGCGCCATCGAGGCACTCTCCGGGCAGGACACCCTGGCACTGGTGCAGATCGCCCACCACGCCCGCCAGCTCGGTGACATCACCGCCTGGCTGCCCAGGGCGCTGGCCGCGGCCGACCACGCGGTCGCCGTCGGCGACGACGGCGTCGCCGCCGAACTCCTGCAGCAACTCCTCGCCGAACCCGCGCTTCCCCCGGAGGACCGCGCCCGGACCGCCCTCACCCTGAGCAACGTCGCGTTCTGGAGCGCCGACTCGGTGGCCAGCACGGCGCTCCTGAGCCGCATCATCGCCGACCCGGCGCTGCCCACCCCCGTCCGCGGCGAGATCCGCCTCAACCTCGCCCGCACCCTGATGAACACCAGCACCGACCGGGTCCGGCAGATGGAGGAGCTGGAACGCGCCATCACCGAGCTGGAGAGCAGGCCCGGCCTGGCCGCCGGCGCGATGGCCGCCCTCAGCATGGGCCATCGCGCCGACACCACCCTCGTACAGGACCGCGAGATGATGGACCGGGCCGTGCGGATCGTCGCCCGCAGCGACGATCCGCTGGCCCACGCGACGGTGCTGGCCCTGCGGATCACCCTGCTGGCGGTTTCCGGTGACCGGCAGGCCTGGGACCTCGCGGCTGACCTGCCCCGGGAGAGTCCGGACCGGGACGTCCTGCGCCAGGTGGCCCGGGCGTTGCACAATCTCGCCGACGCCGCCTTCGTGTTCGGCCAGGACGACCGGGCCCGCGCCCCGCTGCACGAGGCCCGCGAACTGACCCGGTCCACCGGCTACAAGCTGTTCGCGCACGGCTGTGACGTGATCCGGCTCAGGCTGGACTTCGGTGCGGGGCGCTGGGAGGGCCTGGACGAGCGGTTCGAGTCGATGATCCCGGAGACGTCCGACGGCAGCGGCTTCCAGACCGAGACGGTGATGGTGCGGGCCATGCTGAACGTGGCGCGCGGCCGGTGGGCCCGGGCCCGCGAAGATCTCGCACCGTTCGACACCGGCGACGAGAGCCACACCTACTGGCAGCTCGGCCAGCAGGGCGTCCCCGTCCTCGCCCGCATCGACCTGCTGGAGGACGAGCCCCGCCGGGCCTGGCAGCGGCTGCAGGGGCCGCTCGCGGTCAGACGCCACAAGGGCGGCTGGGGGTGGGCGACCGAGCTGGTGCCGACCGCGGTGCAGGCCGCGCTCGCCTGCGGCCTGTCCGAGGAGGCCGCACGCCTGACCGACGAGGCCGCCGCCGGGATCGAGGGCCAGGACAGTCCCGGGGCCGAGGCCGAGATCCTCTGGTGCAGAGGCCTGCTGGCCGCCCGCTCCGACCCCGGGGCCGCTTTCGACCTGCTGGAGCAGGCCCGGATCCGGTACGAGGCCATCGGCCGGGCGTACACCGCGGCCCTCCTCTCCGAACAGGCCGGACGCCTCCAGCTCACCGACAACCCCGGGCGGGGCGCCCGCCGTCTCCAGCAGGCCCTCGACGTCTTCACCCGGCTCGACGCCACCGCCGACGCGGCCCGCTGCCGCCAGGCCCTGCGCGCCGGCGGGCAGCTCCGTCCCGAACCGCGCGGCCGTCGCACCTACGGCGCGGACCTCTCCCCCCGGGAGCGTCAGGTCGCCACCCTGCTCGCCACCGGCGCCGGCAACCAGGAGATCGCCCGTACCCTCGGGCTCTCCCCGCGCACCGTCGAGCACCACGTCGCCAACGCGCTCAAGAAACTCGGCGTCACCCGCGCACGGGTCGGCGAGGCGATCCGCGCCGGCGGTGACCCCGGCCTCTGAGCCCACCCGGAGGCCTACGTGGAGTGACCGGGACCGCCGCGACGCAGAGTAGCGTGGAGAGGTCGGTTCCGCCGGTCGATCAGGTCAAGAGGGTGAGACGTGCCAGGTGAGTGGGTCGGCGGGCCGGGGGCGGGCCGCCGTGCGGGTTTCGCGTTCGTCGGACGCGGCGGAGAGCTGCGTACTCTCACGGCGACTCTGCGTGACGGTCCGGCGGTGGTCCTCGTCGAGGGCGAGGCCGGTGTGGGCAAGTCCCGGCTGCTCAGGGAGGCCGCCGCACGGCTGGACGACGAAGGACTGGTGGTCCTGCGGGGCTGGTGCCATCCGCTGCGCGAACCGCTGCCCTTCGGGCCGGTCATCGACGCGCTGCGCGACGCGCACGCCCTGTTCGGCCCCGGAACGCGCCTCAGCCCCGCGACCGCGGCGCTCCACCCCTACCTGCCGGAACTCGCCGGGCGGCTGCCGGAGGGGACGGACGGGCCCGGGGCCGGGCCGCAGCAGCTGATGCGGGCGGTGCAGGACCTGCTGGGCTCGCTGGGCCCGGTCGTCCTGGTGGTGGAGGACCTGCACTGGGCGGACGACGCGACCAGGGACCTCCTCCTGCTGCTCGCCCGGAACCCGCCCAAGGGCCTGCGCCTGGTGCTCACCTACCGTGCGCACGACCTGTCGGGGGCCCGCAACGTGCTCGGCGTGCCGTACCGGCGGCCGGTCGGCGTCGGCGGCACCGAGATCACCCTCGCCCCGCTGACCGAGGAGCAGGTGCGCGAGCTCGCAGCCTCGGCGATCGGCCCGGCCGCCGCCTCCCGGATCGGCCGCAAGCTCTTCGAACGCAGCGGCGGGCTCCCGCTGGCCGCCGAGGAGGACCTGCTGGTGCTCGCCGACCGGGTGGACCGGGTGGAGGACGGCGCCCGCACCGGCACCTCCTGGCTGCTGGAGGAGGCGGGGGTGCCGCGCGCCCTGCAGGAGGCGGTGAACAGCCGGGTGGCGGTGCTCGACCCGGGTGCGGTCGCGGTGGTCGAGGCCGCCGCGGTGCTCGCGGTGCCGACCAGCGAGGAGCAACTCGCGCTGCTGGCCGGGCTGGAGGACGAGCAGGCGGAAGAGGCGCTGACCGCGGCCCTGCTGGCCGACGTCCTGGTCGAACGCGGCCCCGGCCGCTACGGGTTCCGCCACGTGCTGGCCCGTCAGGCCGTGTACGAGCGGATACCCGGCCCGCGCCGCCGCCGGCTGCACGTCCGCGCCATCGAGGCGCTGACCGGCCGGCAGACACCCGCACTGGTCCAGATCGCCCACCACACCCGCCGGCTCGGGGACGTCACCGCCTGGCTGCCCACCGCCCGGGCCGCCGCCGACCACGCGGTCGCGGTGGGTGACGACGGGGTCGCCGCCGAACTCCTGCAGCAACTCCTCGCCGAGGCCGCCCTGCCGTCCGGGGAGCGGGCCCGCACCGCCCTCGAACTCAGCCGGATCGCCATGTACCGCGCCGATTCCTCGACCAGCACGGCGATCCTGGGCCGGATCATCGCCGACCCGGCGCTGCCCGTCGTGGTCCGCGGCGAGATCCGCTTCAACCTCAGCCGCGCCCTGGTGGACAGCAGCGCCGACCGGAGCCACAGCGTCGCACAGATGCAGCAGGCGATCACCGAGCTGGCGGACCGGCCCGGACTGGCCGCCGTCGCCATGTCGGCGCTCAGCATGGTCTCCGGCCGCGGCTCGCGGATCAGCACCACCGCGGAGGACCAGGCCCTGATGGCCGAAGCCGTACGCACCGTCGCCCGGAGCGACGACCCGCTGGCCCGGGCGACCGTCCTGACCAACCGGATCACGCTGATGGGCATGACCGGTGACGCCAGGGCCGGCCAACTCCTGGCGGAGCTGCCGCGCAGCAGCCCCGACCGCGCCGTCCAGCGCGAGTGCGCCCGGGCGCTCTACAACGCCGCGTACGGGGCGATGCTGCGCGGCAACGACCGGGCCCGCGCCCTGCACGACGAGGCCGAGGAGACGGCCCGCCGCACCGGCTACCAGGTCATCGAACAGGGCTGCGCGGTGATCCGGCTCCGTCTCGACCTCGCCGAGGGGCAGTGGGCCGGCCTGGACGACCGGCTCGCGGCGGTCCTGCCGCAGACGGCCGAGGGCACCAAGTTCAGGATCGCCGCGCTGATGGTCCGGGCGGCCCTGGAGGTGGCCCGCGGGTCCTGGGCCGCCGCCCGGCAGCACCTGGCGACGTTCACCACGACCGACGAGGAGAACGCCAGCTGGGACGTCGGCCAGGCGGGAGTCACCCTGCTGGGCCGGATCGACCTGCTGGAGGGCGACCCGGAAGCGGCCTGGGAGCGGCTGCGGCGGCCGCTGGCGGCCCGCCGGCACAAGGGCGTCTGGGTCAGGGCCCACGACCTGACGCCGACCGCCGTGCAGGCGGCCCTGGCCTGCGGCCTGCCGGCGGAGGCCGAGCGGCTGACCGACGAGGCGGCCACCGGGATCGAGGGCCGCGACGCCCCGGCGGCGGCCGCGGAGGTGCTCTGGTGCCGCGGCATGACCACCGCCGCGACCGACCCCGTGGCCGCCCTGACCCACCTGACGCGGGCCCAGGCCCGGTACGAGGCGCTGGGCCGGGTCCACATCGCCGCCCGCGTCGCGGAGCAGGCCGGCTGCCTCCGGCTCGCCCACGACCCCGGCGAGGCGGGCCACCGTCTCCGGCAGGCCCTCGACGTGTTCAGCCGGCTCGGCGCCACCGCCGACGCGGCACGGTGCCGGCAGGCACTGCGCGGGACCGGGGTCCGGAGCCCCGATCCGGGCCGCCGCCACAGCTACGGGCCGGAGCTGTCCCCCCGGGAGCGTCAGGTCGCCGAGCTGCTGGCGACCGGCGCCGGCAACCAGGCGATCGCCCGCGTCCTGGGGCTCTCCACCCGCACCGCCGAGCACCACGTCGCCAACACCCTGAAGAAGCTGGGCCTGCGGCGCGACCAGGTCAGGGACGCGACGGGGGCGGGCGGCGGCGGCTGAACCGGCCGGGAGCAGGGGCGCGGGCCGGGGCGGGGGAAGGCGCGGCGGGCGGACGCCGGGGCCCGCGTCCTCGCGTGCCCCACGGCGGCGTGGCCCGCACGCCTCCGGGTAGGCGGTCCGCCAGGGTGGAACCACCGCCAACAGGGAGGAGCGGCGATGCCGCAGGACATGCCGGCCGAGGATCTCTACCGGTTCGAGGAGTTGCTCTCCCCCGCCGAGAGCGAGGTGCTGGGGCGCCTGCGCGACTTCCTGAGCGCCGAGGTGGCGCCGCACGCGGACACCTGGTGGGGCCGGGCGGCCTTCCCGCACCACCTGATCCCCCGCTACGCCGAACTGGGCATCGCCGGCCTGCCCTACCCGGAGTGCGGCGGTGAGCCCGCCAGCAGCATGCTGAACGGCTTCATCGCCCTGGAGATGGCCCGGGTCGACGCCTCGATGGCCACCTTCTACGGGGTGCACTCCGGCCTGGCCATGGGCAGCATCGCCCGCTGCGGATCGCCGGAGCAGCGCAGCCGGTGGCTGCCGGCGATGGGGCGGATGGAGCAGATCGGCGCCTTCGCCCTCACCGAACCGCAGGGCGGCTCCGACGTCGCGGCGGGGCTGCGCACCACCGCCCGCCGCGAGGGCGACACCTGGGTGCTCAACGGCGCCAAGCGGTGGATCGGCAACGCCACCTTCGCCGACCTCGTGGTGGTCTGGGCCCGCGACGAGGAGACGGACCAGGTGCTGGGCTTCGTCGTGGAGGGCGGCAACGAGGGGTTCGCGGCCACCCGGATCGAGAACAAGATCGCCCTGCGGACGGTCGAGAACGCCGACATCGTCCTGACGGACTGCCGGGTCCCGGAGCGCGACCGGCTTCAACTGGCCGAGGGCTTCCGGGACACCGCCGCCGTGCTGCGCCGCACCCGCAGCGGGGTGGCCTGGGAGGCCATCGGGGTGATGCTCGGCGCCTACCGGATCGCCCTGGACCACACCCTGGAGCGCCGGCAGTTCGGTGGCCCGGTCGCCCGCTTCCAGCTCGTCCAGGACCTCCTGGTGCGGATGCTCGGCAACGCCACCTCCTGCCTGGGCATGGTCACCCGGCTGGCCCAGCTGGAGGACGCCGGCACGTTCCGCGACGAGCACTCGGCACTGGCCAAGGCCTACTGCACGACCCGGATGCGGGAGACCGTCGGCTGGGGCCGGGAGCTGCTGGCCGGCAACGGGATCGTGCTGGACTACAGCATCGGGCGCTTCGTCGCCGACGCCGAGGCGCTCTACTCGTACGAGGGGACCAGGGAGATCAACACCCTGATCGTCGGCCGGGCGGTGACCGGGATCGGCGCCTTCGTCTGACGGTCGCCCGGGGCGGCGTCGTTGCCGCGTTCCGGCCCGGCGGGGCCGGGGGCACCTCGGCCGGGGTGCCCCCGGACGTCCCGTCCGGGCTGGTCGCGGAGGTCCGCACGACGGCCGGCCGAGGAGCCGGCCGTCGTGGCCACCCCTCGGAGCGGCGGGGGTCAGGCCCGGCGGGCGGCCCACACGGTGCGCTCGGTCCGCACGCTCAGGTCGTCGCGGCGCAGGATGCTGTGCGGGCCGTCGGTGTCGAGCAGCCGGTCCAGCGCGGCGAGGTCGGCCGGCGAGAGCTCCGATTCGATGCCGCCGCGCATCCGGCGCAGGCTGCTGAGGGCGTAGCGGCCGACCGCGTCGGCGCGGGGTGCGGCGATGTCGACGGTGATGGTGCGTTCACCCTCCACGGTGAAGCCCGCCTTCCGCAGCAAGGTCCCCCAGTCGGCGCCCCGGTGGGGCAGCTGCTCGGCGTGGTGGCGGTCGAGCGCGGCGTGGCAGCGCTCCTCCAGGCCGGGGGCGTCCGCCGGGGCGTCCCCGGGCAGGAACCGGGGGAACCCGGCCAGCTCGACGACGGCGAACAGCCCGCCCGGTGCCAGCAGTTCGTGGACCTGTCGCAGGGTGCGGTCGGGGTCGGCCATGTGGTGCATCGAGGCCGAGGCCCAGACCAGCTCGGGCCTGCCGAGGTCGGGCCAGTCCGGCGCGTCCAGGTCGGCCTCGACCAGGCGCACCCGGTCGGCCGCGCCGATCGCGGCCGCCTTCTCCCGCAGGCGCTCCAGGTGGACGGCGGAGGAGTCGACGGCCGTCAGCCCGGCCGCCGGGAAGCGCTCGGCCAGGGCGAGGGTGCCGGCCCCGGTCCCGCAGCCCAGGTCGACGATCCGGCGGGGGCCGGGCCCCACCGGGAGCCAGGCGATGACGGACGCGGTGTGCTCGGCGAGCACCTCGGCGTCCAGGTCGAGCAGCTCCGTCTGGTCGTGGGTGTCGCCCTCGGGGCCCTGGTGCTGGTGACCGCCGTGCTGGTGACCTTCGTGCCGGTGACCGTCCTGCTGGTGACCCTCCTGCTGGTGCGGACGGCCGTCGTGGCCCTGGTGCTGGTCACCGTGCGGGTGAACGTCGTGCGGGTGAACGTCGTGCTGGTGGACGTCGTGCTGCGGGTGCGGCGAGGGGTGGCTCATGGGCCCACGCTAAGCGGGTCGTGCGTCTGAGGCCCGACGAGTCCCGGAATGCGCAAGAAGATGGCCCGCGGTGCTGCGGAACGCGCAAGGGGTCACGGCGCCGGCCGGTTCGCCTTCTCGGCGTCCTCGCCGCGCTGGTGCCCCCGGCGGGCGTCACGGTCGAAGATGCCCAGGAGTTCGCACGGCCCGCCCTCGGCGCCGATGGCGTGCGGGAGCATGGTGGGGAACTCTGCCGCCTGGTTGGTCTCGATCCGCAGGCGGCGGTTGCCGAGGAGCAGGATCGCGGTGCCGGAGAGGACGACCAGCCATTCCCGGCCGGGGTGGGCGCGCATCCGGGCGGGGTTGTCGGGCGGCGGGCCGGTCAGGCGCTGGCGGATGACGGTCATGCCGGGATCCGCCTTGAGGGGCCAGCGCATCTGCCCGTGGGCCGCGTCGATCATCGGGTTGGAGATCACGTCGTCGGTGGCGGTCTCGACGAGCTGGTCGAGGGAGGTGTCCAGGGCCCGTGCGAGGGTGACCAGCTGGTCCAGCGCCAGCCGGCGTCGGCCGTTCTCGATGCGGCTCAGCGTGGACTGGCTGACCTTCGCGCGGGTGGCCAGCTCCTCCAGGGACCAGCCCTGGGCCACCCGCAGGGCGCGGATGCGTTTGCGCACCAGGCTGTCCAGCTCGTCATTGTCTTGCGTCATGGGCAAGATGCTATGCCCTCGTGGCAAGGTGCACCTAGCGTCGGAGGTGCCCGGCCCCACCGTCGGCCGGGCGACGACAGCCGTACGAGGACCGGACGGCGCAGCGACGACGAGGGACGACGACATGAACGTGACCGAGGCCGCCCGCACGGCGGACGACCTGCCCGCCGGGACCGTGGACGCCGTGGTGATCGGCGGCGGGGCCGCCGGGCTGAACGGCGCCCTGATGCTGGCCCGCTCCCGCCGCTCGGTGGTGGTGATCGACAGCGGCAGCCCGCGCAACGCTCCCGCCGCCGGGGTGCACGGGCTGCTCGGCCTGGACGGCACGCCCCCGGCCGAGCTGCTGGCCCGGGGCCGCGCCGAGGTCCGCCGGTACGGCGGCACGGTACGGACCGGCGAGGTGGTCCGGGCCGTCGCGTCCGAACCCTCCGCCGGCGGTGATCCGCGCTTCACCGTCACCCTGGCCGACGGCGGCGCCCTGCACGCCCGCCGCCTCCTGGTGGCCACCGGCCTGCGGGACGTCCTGCCGGACGTCCCCGGGCTCGCCGGGCACTGGGGCCACGGCGTGGTGCACTGCCCGTACTGCCACGGCTGGGAGGTCCGCGACGAACCCGTCGGCGTACTGGCCGTGGGCCCGGCCTCGGTCCACCACGCGCTGCTGTTCCGCCAGTTGACCGAGGACCTGGTCTACTTCACCCGGGGCACCGGGCTCGACCCCGACACCCGGGCCCGCTTCACCGCCCGCGGCATCCGGATCGTCGACACCCCGGTCGACCGGGTCGTGTCCGACGACGACGGCGGGATCGCGGGCGTACGCCTGACGGACGGACGACTCGTCCCCCGCCGCGTCCTGGCCGTCGCGACCTCCATGCAGGCGCGCGACGAGGGCCTGGAGGCCCTGGGACTGCCGATGCGGGAGCTGCCCGACGGCATGGGGCGGCACTTCGTCACCGGCTCGGCCGGCGCCACCGAGGTGGCGGGCGTCCGGGTGGCCGGCAACGCCACCGATCCGGCCGCGCAGGTCGGCGCCTCGGCGGCGGCCGGCGCCCTGGCCGGTGCCCACCTGAACGCCGACCTGGTCACCGCCGACACCGACGCGGCCCTCGCCGACGCCCGGCGCGACACCGTCCCCGGCTGACCGCCCCGGCTGACCGCGCACAACGAACCGTGCACAGCGGACCGTGCACAGCGGACCGGCCCCGGCCGACAGGACCAGCAACGTCGACAGGGCCGCCGGGGCCGCCACCGGCGGGCTCCCACCTCACGGACGGGAGGCCGCCGGCCCGGTCTGCGCTCCATCGGCCGGATCCTCGCTCGACCGGCCGGACCCTCAGTCGATGCCCCGCCAGATGTGCGGCTCGGTGTCGTCCTCGGCCTCGACGCCGGCCAGCAGCGGCAAGGGTACCGACAGGACGGGACTCTCCTCGGCGGTCCGCACGGGCGGGTGCCCGCCGGACGTGACGACACCAGCTGCTTCCTCCGACATGCCGGGTTCTCCTTCTCTTCGGTGGCCGTCCGCGGTCCTGCCGTCCGGCGGCGGCCGGTCCACGCCGACGGGTTCGTCGGCAGCGGTCCGCCGCACGCGGGGACGGGCCGGCTCCTCGCACCGGGGCCGCGAGGTCAGTGTGCGAGCATCACTCCCCGGCCGCGAGCGGCCACGCCGCGAAACCCTCCCGGGAGACCGCGGACGTCCGCCCGGCTGCCGCACCGGCGGGCGACGACGTCGGCGGCCGCCCCGCACGCTCGCCCACCCTGGGCACCGCCCCGAGCACCGCCCCGACAGGGACGCGACCCGGGCGTGTCGCAGCGGGTTGACGTCCCCGCCCGCACGGGGTCGTTACACTGGGTAGTCGAACCGTCCCTTGAAGTGAGGAGCCCTGGCATGCCGTACTCGCCGATGCTGGTCAAGCCGATGCGCGAGGAACTGACCGAGGCCGGGTTCACCGAACTGCTCGACCCCGACGCCGTGGACGCCGCCATGGAGAAGGCGAAGAAGGGCCTGACCCTGGTCGCGATCAACTCCGTCACCGGCTGCGCCGCCGGCATGGCCAGGCCCGGCGTACGGATCGCCCTGGAGGAGGCCGCCAAGCGGCCCGACCAGCTGCTGACGGTCTTCGACGAGCAGGACATCGAGGCGACCGCCCGGATGCGGTCCTACTTCCCCGACATCCCGCCGTCCAACCCGTCCTTCGCCCTCTTCAAGGACGGCGAACTCGTCGCCTTCATCCCCCGCCACCGCATCGAGGGCCGCGACGCCCGTGCGCTCGCCGCCGACCTCGCCGCCTCGTTCGAGGAGTACGGCGACTGACCGGCCCACGCCCGGCCGCGTACCCGCCCCCGCGCCGCCGTCGTCCCCGTTCGCCCGATCCCGGGTGGACGGGGACGACGGTGTCCGGGGCCGGCCGGGCCGCTCCGGCCTCCCCCGCCCTCACGGCCCGACCGCGGCCCAGGGCGGAGGGTCCGTTCCGGCATCCTCCCCCTGACCAGCCATAATGACCCGGACATGCCTGGCGAGGAGATCATCGGGACAGCGGCCGGCCGCCGCTCCCGCACGGTCCGGCCGGGCGGGGCGGGACACCGGAACAGGGGCGGGTCATGCAGGGGCGCAGCGCGGAGCGGGAGCGGATCGAGCGGTTGCTCGACGGGGCCCGACAGGGGACCAGCGGCGTCCTGCTGGTGCACGGTGAGGCCGGGATCGGCAAGACCGCGCTGCTCGACCACGCCGCCGCGCGGGCGGAGGGCTGGCGGGTGCTGCGGGTCGAGGGCATCGAGTCGGAGATGGAACTGGCCTTCGGCGGCCTCCACCAGCTGTTCCTCCCCGTCCTGCCCCTCGTCGACACCCTGCCCCCGCCGCAGGCCGAGGCCGTGCGGGCGGTCTTCGGGCTGAGCGGCGACGGGGTGCGGGACCGCTTCACGGTCGGCCTCGCGGTGCTCACGCTGCTGTCGGAGGCCGCGGCCGACGGCCCGCTGCTGTGCCTGGTGGACGACGCGCAGTGGCTCGACCAGCCGTCGGTGGACATGCTGACGTTCGCCGCGCGCCGGCTGCGGGCCGAGGGCGTGGTGATGCTCTTCGCCGTCCGCGACGGGGCCCCCGGGGCCGCCGTGAAGGGGCTCCCGCAGCTGCTGGTCGAAGGCCTCGACCGGGCGGCCGCCGCCGAGTTGCTGCCGGGCCTGCCGCCGTACGTCGCGGACCGGGTGATGGCGGAGGCCCGCGGCAACCCGCTGGCCCTGATCGAGCTGTCGGCCGCGCTCACCCCCGCCCAGCGCGCCGGGCAGCTCGGCCCGCTGGCGCTCCCCGAGGCGGCCGCCGGGCTGCCGAGCCGGATCCAGGACGGCTTCCGGGAGCAGATCCGGCGGCTTCCCGAAGCCGCCCGGCTGGTGCTGCTGGTGGCCGCCGCCGACGACACCGGTGACCTCACCACGGTGCTCCGGGCGGCGGCGGCACTGGGCGCGGCGGTCGAGGACCTCGAACCCGCGGAACGCGCCGGGTTCCTGCTCCTGTCCGGGGCGGTGGTGCGCTTCCGGCATCCGCTGGTGCGGTACGCCGCGTACCAGGGGGCGCCGCTCGCCCGGCGGATCGCCGCGCACCGGGCGCTGGCGGAGGTGCTGGGCGCCGACGGGCAGGCGCACCGGCGGGCCTGGCACCTGGCCGCCGCCTCGACGGGCCCGGACGACCTGGTCGCCGAGGAGCTGGAGCGGGTCGCCGAGTGGGCCGGGAGCCGGCAGGGGATGGCGTCCGCGTCCGCCGCCTACGAGCGGGCCGCCCGGCTCACCGCGGACCCGCTGCTGCGGGCCCGCCGCCTGGTGCTGGCGGCGCAGCGGGCCGCCGACGCCGGACAGGACGAGCGGTGCGGGGCGCTGGCCGGCCAGGTGACCGTGCCGCTCGCGGACCCGGGCGTCACGGCGAGTCTCGCGCGCGCCCGGGCGGTGGTGGAGCTGGGTTACCGCAGGCCGGAGACGGCGGCCCGGATCCTGCTGGACGGCGCGGAGGCGACCGGCGCCGGCCGTCCGGACATGGTGGCGTCGCTGCTGACGGACGCCGTCCACGCGGCCTGGTCCGCGGGGAGCGCGGCGCTGATCGGGGAGGTCGCGGCCCGCGCCCCCGGCCTGCCGGTGCTCGCCGTGCCGGCCCGGCTGTTCCCCGGCGACGTGTCCGGGGCGCCCGCTGTCACCGGCGGACCGGACGGACCCAGGGCGCCCGACGTGCCTGGCACGCCCGGCGCGTGCGACGTACCCGGGGCGCTCGACGCGCTCGGCACGCTGAGCGCGCTCGTGGCGGGCGGCCGGGCCACCGAGGCCGGCCTGATGGACCGGCTGATGACCGGCATCTACGGCCAGCTGGCCGGCGACCACGCGGCCGCGCGCGAGGCCGCCACCGCAGCGGTCGCCCACTGCCGTGAGCAGGGCGTCGGCGGATGGCTGCCCACCACGCTCCACCTGCTGGCCCGGACGGAGCTGGCGCTCGGCCGCCTCGACGAGGCGTCGGCGCATGCCACCGAGGGCCTGCAACTGGCCGAGTACTACGATCTCGCCCACCGGGCCGCCCATCTGCGCGCCACCCTGGCGATGCTGGCGGGCCTACGGGGGGACGAGGAGCAGGGCAACGCCCTGGCCGGCGAAGCCCTGGCGTACACCCGGCCGCGCGGGGTCGGACGGGGTACCGCGGACGCCCGGTGGGCGCTGGGCCTGCTCGAACTCGGCCTCGGCCGGGCGGGGGCGGCGCTGGAGCACCTGGAGTCGGCCCGGGCCGAGGGCGACCACCCGCTGCTCGCGCTGCCCCTGCTGGCGGACCTCGTCGAGGCGGCGGGACGGGCCGGCCGCCCGGAGCGGGCGGCGGAGCCGGCCCGGCTGCTCGGGGAGTGGGCCGCCGCGCTGGGGCAGCCCGCCCTCTTGGCCGTGGCCAGCCGCTGCCAGGCACTGACCGGCCCCGACGGCACGGCCGAGGAGCACTTCACCGCGGCGCTGACCCTGCACGAGGGCGGCAGCGACTACGAGCGGGCCCGCACCGCGCTGCTCTACGGGGAATGGCTGCGCCGGCTCCGCCGCCAGATCGACGCCCGGGAGCAGCTGCGCGGCGCGCTGGAGTCCTTCGACCGGCTCGGCGCCCGGCCCTGGGCCGCCCGGGCGCGAGCCGAACTGGCCGCCGCGGGCGGGGAGACCGGGCTGACCGCCCGCGAGGACGGGCCGATCAGCCTGCTGAGCCCCCAGGAGCGCGAGGTGGTCCGGCTGGCGGCGGCCGGGGCGAGCAACCGGGAGATCGCCGCCCAGCTGTTCCTCAGCCCTCGGACGGTCGGGCACCACCTCTACCGGGCGTTCCCCAAACTGGGCATCAGCTCCCGCACCGAACTCGCCTCACTGCTGGCCCCTTGAGGCCGGGGCCGGCTCCGGCCTCAAGGGGCCGGCACTGCGGCCGGGGCCGGCTCCGGGGCCGAGTAGATCATCCGGGTCTGGGCCACCCGGTAGCCCGCCCGGGCGAAGGCGGCGGCCATCGGGGCGTTGTTGGTGTCCGTGGTGGCCGTGATCAGCCCGGCCCCCGCCGCCGCCTGCACCCGGGTGATCTCGGCCAGGATCTCGTCGACGTACCCGTGCCCGCGCAGTTCGGGGACGACGCCGAGGTAGCCGACGTTGCGGTTGTAGGGCGTGGCGGACGGGAGGGCCAGTCCGGCCACCCGGCCGTCGGGCGTGCGGGCCAGGCGCCACCAGGAACGCTCCCCCGGACAGCCGAGGTAGAAGTCCACCTCCTCGCGGGCGGTGGCCTCGGCCCCCATGAGCGCCAGGTTCCGGCGCGTCTCGCCGTCCAGGCTGCCCACCGCGATCCGCCGGAAGACGTCGAGGAAGTCCTCGTCGGTGCCTTCGGTGAAGGTCAGCCGCCCGCCGGAGGCCGGCAGCCCGGCGTCGGGCGTCCACTCCAGGCGCAGCCGCTCCACCTCGTCGGTGAGCCCGGCCGCCAGCGCCGCCTCCTGCCGCCAGGCCAGGGCGGCGACCACCGCCGGGTCCGCGCGCCAGTCGGTGGGCAGCGTCAGGTTGTAGAGCGGGGGCCTAGGTGCGCCCCGCTCGGCGAAGGCCCGCAGGCCCGCGGTGATCAGGGCGGCCGCGACGGCCGCGCGGTCGGCCACCGAGGGGTCGACGTACAGGCAGTCCAGCGCGACCGGGTGCTCGCTGGAGGCCCGGCCCCACCAGAGGGCGCGGGCCACCACCCGGTCGCCGTCCTCGGCGATCCAGGTCCACTCCGGGCGGTACATGCCCTCCTTCAGTTCTTCGAGGTAGCGGTCGGCGTCGATCCGGCCGACGGGTTCGTCCACCGTCACGGCGGTCACGCGGTCGAGGTCGGCATCGGTCGTGGGACGGAACAGCATGGGGGTGCTCACTTCTGGTTCGTTGCGTAGGTGGTGATGGTCGCGCCGGTGTTGAAGACCCGGGAGTCGGTCAGCGTGAACCCGGCCGGGAGGAACGGCGCCCGGAAGAGCGGGGTGCCGGAGCCGATCACGACCGGGTAGCGCTTGATGACCAGTTCGTCGATCTCGGCCAGCAGCTGCCCGGCCAGGTCCGCCCCGCCGCACAGCCAGATGCCCGCCCCGTCCTGCCGCTTGAGGTCGCGGACGAAGGCCGCCGGGTCCGTGGAGACGATCTCCACCGCGGGGTCCGGCCGGGCGAGGGTGCGGGAGAAGACGTACTGGCGCAGGTGCGGGTACGGGCCGGCGACGCCGGCCGCGAGGCCCGGCTCGTAGGTGGCACGGCCCATCAGGACGGTGTCGAACCGCTTGTTGGCGGCCCCGTCCAGGCCCAACGGGCCGCGGCCGTGGGCCGGGATGGTCTCGGGGTACTCGGCCAGCAGCGCGGCGGCGAGGTCCCCCTCGAAGGGGAAGAAGTCGAACTGCCCGTCCGGGCCCGCGATGAAGCCGTCGAGGGTGGTGCCGACGTAGTAGGTGAGCTGACGCACACGGCCTGCTTTCGTTTCGTTCTGTCACGCTCGGGGCGACGTCTTCGACCCTAGGTCGGCCGCCGCGGGCCGGGCATCGGTCACCCCGACGTAATGTGACCGGTCGCCGGCCGCCCGGGCATGGGTCGGGCGGCGGCGCGGGTACGGTCCCCGGCCGGCGCGCTGCGATGCCGCGCCGGTGCGTGCGGTCCCGGTGCGGTGCCGGTGCCGTGCCGGTGGGTGAGGCACGGGCGCCGGTCGGCAGCGGTGGCTACCCTGGCGCGATGACCACCACTGCCGTGCTGTCGATCGCGTCGGACGACGTCCAGGACCCGCCGCTCCGGCCCCTGCCGGCCGAAGTGGCCGCGCTGCTGCAACGCGTGGACGCCCCGCCGCGGCTGGTCGCGCACCTGCGGGCGGTCCACGACGTCGCCCGGCAACTCGTCGACCGGGTCGGACAGCGCTGCCCCGCCCTGTCCTTCGACCGGGAGGCGGTGCTCTTCGGCGCGGCCACGCACGACATCGGGAAGGCCCTGCACATCGCCGAACTGTCCGGCCCCGGCTCGCTGCACGAGGCCGCGGGACAGGAACTCCTGCTGGCCCACGGGGTGAGCCCCGAACGGGCCCGCTTCGCCGCCACCCACGCCTCCTGGGACGCCGTCGGCATCGGGATCGAGGACCTGCTGGTGAGCCTCGCCGACAAGGTCTGGAAGAACAAGCGGGTCGCCGGCCTGGAGGACCTCGTGGTGGCCGCACTCGCCCGGGCGGGCGGACGGCCCGGGTGGGAGGAGTTCCTGGAGCTGGACGAGTTCCTCACCCGCATCGGCGACCGGGCCGACGAGCGGCTGGCGTACCAGCTGCGGCACCCCGTGCACGGCTGAGGCCGACCGCTCCGCGGCCCGCCACCGTCGTCGGTGCGCTGCCCTGGCCTGCCCGGTCCGGTGTCCGGGACCGGGCAGGACGGGTCGGCCGACGCTCCGTCCGGGCGGTCAGTTCCGGCGGGCGCCCCGGACGATCCGGCCGACGACGGCTGCGGCCTGCTCCGGGTGCTCCGCCAGCCACCCGCCGAGCTGTTCCCGGACGGCCTCTCCCACGCAGGCGCGGACGGGGTCGTTGCCCAGCCGGTCGCGGGTGGGGCCCTCGAACCAGGGGTCGTCCAGCTTCACCGACACCACCGCCGTCAGGCCCTCGCCGATCCGCTCCGCGTCGAGGCCGGGGTCCGCCTCCGTCAGCAGCCGCTGCTCACGCGCGTACGCGTTGACCGCGGCCGCCAGCCCGTCCCGGAAGCCCGACTCGTGCGTGCCGCCGCCCGGGGTGGGCCGGCTGTTGGCGAAGCTGCGGAGCCGTTCCTCACCGGAGCCGCGCCACCGCAGGGACACCTCCAGCGTCCCCGCCATCCGCGGGTCCTCCCGCTCGAAGCCGAGGACGTCCCCCTGAACGGCCGCCCCGGCCTGTTCGTCGAGGTGGGCGACGAAGTCCCGGGCCCCGCCGGGGAACCGCAGGCGCACCGACCGGGGCTCGTCCGCCCGACGACGGTCGGCCAGCGAGATGTCCAAGCCCCGGTTCAGGAAGGCCAGTTCCCGGAACCGGTCCGCCAATCCGTGGAAGGAACAGCGCACTTCCTCGAAGATCTCGGCGTCGGGCCAGAAGGTGATGCTGGTCCCGCTGCCGTCCGCCGGTCCCGCCTCGGTGAGCGCGCTGACCGCGACGCCGCGCGCGAACTCCTGGACCCGGCGGACGCCTTCCCGCCGCACCTCCACCGTCAGGCGGCGTGACAGGGCGTTGGTGACCAAGGGCTGCAGGCGGAAGATACCGCTGGTCACGTCATGGCGGCCGGCCGGCCCGGCCCCTGGCTCCATACGGGTCAGCAGGGCTTCGAGGCCCGGACCACCGTCGGCCCCCTCCTCGTCGGCCGGAACACCCGGCCCGTCGTCGGACACACGCACCCCGCCGTCGGGTGTGAGCGTGACACCGACGGAGCAGGCCCGGCCGGCCAGGACATCGTTCACCGCCCGGTCCGCGACCGCGAACACCAGCTGGTGCAGCCCGCGTTCACCGGTCGATCCGATGTACATCCCGGGCCGCTTCCGAACGGCCTCCCACCCCTCCAGCACCTCGATGGCGCCGGCGTCGTAGCTGATCGGTTCCTCGCTCACAAGAATCCCCTCCGAAGGTGTGCGGCGGAACTCCAAAGCCTAGGCGAATCTCGGGAAAACACCAGGTCAGAGCCATTGGGCCGAGGGCGTGGACGGGCTGCTGGGCGCCTGCCAGGACGGGGTCGCCGCCGTGGTCACGGGCCGCGGCCGGAGATGGGCCGAGGCCCCGCCGAGGCCCCGGAAGGCGCTGTTCCGGGCGACCCCGAGGCCTGCGATCCGAAAAGGATTCGCCGAACGCCGCACCGGCACCCGGACCGGACGGCCGCACGGTTCGACCGGGCCGGCAAGGCCCGGAATCGCCACCCCCGGTCGCCCCCCCGAACCGCCCGGACCGAGCCGGGACCGCGCCGGACCACCGGAGCAACGCAAAGGCCACCGGTACGACTTGTGCCCCGCCCGGGTGAACCGGCACCCGGACCGCTTCCCCCGACCCGCGCGCGACCGCTAGGAAGTAGCGGCCCCCGGGTGCCCGCCGCGCAGCTCGCGCGCCGGACCGCCGGCCGGACGTACGTAGCCGCAGGAAGGAACCGGAGCATGGACCTCGACCAGGTGGCCGACGAACTGTACGGCCTCGCCCCGGCGGACTTCACCGCAGCCCGCGACGAGGCCGCCGGGCGCGCACGCCGGGCGGGCGACCGGGCCCTCGCCGAGCGGATCCGCGCGCTGCGCAGGCCCACCACGGCGGCCTGGCTCGCCAACCTCCTCGTCCGCGCCCACCCCACCGAGACCGCGGCGCTGCTGGACCTCGGCCAGGCCCTGCGCGCCGCCCAGGACCAGCTCGCCGGCGCCGAACTGCGGGACCTCCTCGTCCGGCGCCACCAGGTCGTCCTGGCCCTGGTCGCCCAGGCCCTCGACGAGGCCCGGAACGCCGGCCGGCCGGCGGGGGACGGGCCGGCCCAGGAGTTGACGGAGACTCTGGAGGCCGCGCTCGCCGACCCGTCCGCCGCGGCGGCGTTGGCCGCCGGACGCCTCGGCACCGCGCTCGGCCCCGGCGCCGAGCCCAGCCTGCCCACCGGCGGCACCAAATCCCGCCCGACAGCCGCGGCGGAGGCCGCAGCCGTTTCGTCACCGGGTGCAGGCCGTACGCGCGGTGAATCCACGCCCGACGAGCCCCGGCCAGGTGCCGAACGGGACCGGTCGGAGGCCGAGGCGGCCGAGGAAGCCCGACTGGCCGACCTGGCGGGCCAGGTGAAGCGGGCCAGGAAGGACGCGAAGCAGGCCGAGAAGCGCGCTGCCGCCGCCCAGGGCGAGGCCGACCGGGCCCAGTACGCCGCGGAGGAGAGCGACGAGGCCGTGCAGCGGGCCCGCGCGGCCCTGGAGCAGGCCCGTGCCGCGTACGGGACGACCTCGGCCGCCGCCCGGGCCCGGCGTGAGGAGGCGGCCACGGCCGCGACCCGGGCCGGGGAGGCCGCGGCCCACGCCGACCGGCTGACCCGGCAGTTCGAGGCGCTCAAGAAGAGGACCACGAACCACGGCAGGCGATAGGAGTCCGGTTCGGCGCGGCCCGGGGGACGCGGCGGCGGTGCTCAGGTCGTCCGCGCCGACGGGCAGCTCATCGGGCCGATGGCGCCGTTGACCCGGCGGCCGATCTCCCGCAGCTGTTTGTACTGGGCCTTCGTCAGGGGGTCGATGAGCAGCCGGCGGACTTCGGCGACATGCCCGGGTGCGGTGGCGACGACCTTGTCCCAGCCCGCGTCGGTCAGCACGGCGAGGGTGTAGCGGCCGTCGGAGGGGTCAGGGGTACGGGTCAGCCATCCCTTGCCCTCCAGGCGCTTGGCGGTGTGGGACAGCCTGGAGAGCGAGGACGCGGCGAAGTCCGCCAGATCGCTCATCCGCAGCGAGCGCTCCTCGGTCATGGAGAGACCCGCGAGGACCTGGTACTCGAAGTGGGAGATTCCGGCGTCGCGCTGCAACTGGGCGTCCAGGGCCGCGGGGAACCGGACCAGCACACCGGCCATGGCGCGCCAGGTCTCCTGCTCCTCGTCGTCCAGCCAACGGGGCTCTTCGGTGCTCATACCCACCACTTTAGCTTGACCGTTCAATCCGGTGACCGACTCGTTCCACTTGAGGCTTCAAGTCGACCCGCCTGCCGTTTTACTTGACAGTTCAAGTGGATCACCCGTAGCTTCCGGTTGAACATTCAAGTCGGCGAGTGGAGAAGCACCTGATGAACATCACCTTGTGGATCATTGCCGGCCTGCTGGCGGCGGCCTGCCTCGCCGCCGGACTGTTCAAGGCCGTCCAGCCCCGCGAGAAGCTGGTCGCCTCCGGCATGACCTGGGCCACGGACTTCTCGGCCGGCTCGGTCAAGGCGATCGGCGCCGTCGAGGTCCTGGGCGCCGTCGGCCTGATCCTCCCGGCCGCGCTGGACATAGCCCCGGCCCTGGTCCCCTGGGCCGCCACCGGCCTCGCGGTCACCATGCTCGGCGCGGCCGCCGTGCACCTGCGCCGGGGCGAGGCCAAGGCCGTCCCGCCGAGCCTGGTCCTGCTCGTCCTGGCCGTCGTCGTCGCCTGGGGCCGCTTCGGCCCGCAGGCCTTCTGACCGCTCGCTCGCCCGGCCGGGCGGCCGCGGCCGCTCCGGTCGCCCCGGACCTCGCCCGGACGGCCGGCGCACCCTCCGGCCGGACTCCGCCCCGCCGCGGCGGGCGGCCGGGGCGGCGCGGCGCGCGTGCTGGGCCGTTCGCGGGGACGGGCGGTCCGAACGGGTGAGACCACGGAGCGGTTCGTACGCGGAAGGGGGCGGGTGCTGAAGCATGAGTGCCGTCCCATTCCCCGCTCCTGGAGGACCTTCATGCGTTCCACCCTCGCCAAGGCCGCCGCCGTCGCCGCGGTCTCCGGCCTCGCCCTGTTCGGCACCGCCACCGCCGCCGCGGCGCACCACCAGCCCCCGCGTACCGCTGTCCAGGCCGAGGAGGCCGCCGAGTGGCCGGCCGGCGCCCTGGCGGTGGGCGGCGACGCCTCCGCCGAGGACGGCTGGGCCCTCGCGGTGGGCGGCAACGCGGCCGCCACCGGTGGCATCGCCCTGGCGGTCGGCGGCGACGCGGGCTCGTTCGCCGAGGACGGCGAGGGCTGACCCACCCGGCGACCGTGCCGACGCGTCGGCCCCGGCCCCGGTACCCGAGCGGTGCCGGGGCCGGCGCACGTCCCGCGCCGCCTCGTCCCGCGCCGCTTCGTCCGGGGACACTTCGTCCTACGCCGCTTCGTCCGGTGCCGGCGCACCGCGGAGGGCCCCGCAGCTCCGGTCCGGCGCCGCCGTGCGGGTGAAACCGCTGCCCCGCCGCCGTCGGACCCGGACAGCTCCGGGCGTGGGTTGGCATCGTGGCCCTGACCCGATCGCCCCGCTCCGAGGAGGACTCCGATGCTCGGCACCGACTTCACTACCGGCTCACCCAACTGGCTCGATCTCGGCAGCCCGGACACCGGCGCGGCCGCCGCGTTCTACGGCGCCGTCCTCGGCTGGGAGTTCGTCTCGGCCGGCCCCGAGGCGGGCGGCTACGGCTTCTTCCAGGTCGACGGCAGGACCGTCGCCGCGCTCGGGCCGCTCACCGAGGAGGGGGCGAGCTCCGCCTGGATGGTGCACTTCAAGACCGAGGACGTGCGGGCCACCGTCGCGGCCGTCACGGCCGGCGGCGGAACCGTCCGGATGGAGCCCATGGACGTCATGGGCGAGGGCTGGCTGGCGCAGGCCACCGACCCGCAGGGGGCCGAGTTCGCGCTCTGGCAGCCCGGGAAGACCGCCGGACTGGGGCTGGCCTCCGCTCCCGGCACCCTGATCTGGGCGGAGCTGCACGTGCCCGACCCCGTCGCCGACATCGGCTTCTACCAGGGCCTCTTCGGCTGGCGCAGTCAGGAGATGGAAGTGCCGGGCATGACCTACCGGGTGCTCAGCGTCCGGGACGGCGACCTCCAGGAGGCCTCCTTCGGCGGGGTCGCGCCGCTGGGCGACGGCGCGGGCGGCGGGGCGGAGCGGCCCCGCTGGGTCCCGTACTTCCACGCGACCGACGTGGACGCCACCGTCGCGAAGGCCGGGGAGAAGGGCGGGTCCGTGCTGATGCCGGCCGCGGACGTGCCGGACGTCGGCCGGATCTCCTGGCTCGCGGACCCCTTCGGCGCGGTGTTCGCGCTGCTCAAGCCGGACCCTCGGATGTGACCCGGCGGGCCGTCCCGCCGCCGGCCCGGGTCGCCGACCGGCCGGGGCGGGTGCCGGCGGACGGCCCGCCCCGGCGGCCGGCGGAGCGGTCAGGCGGCCGGGTGCGGGTGGCCCAGGTAGGGGAAGGACGGCAGCAGGTCGGTGTGCGGGCCGATGTGGTCGTCGGTGATCCTGCCGCCGGACACCATCGCCAGCCGGGCCGAGGTGACGTCGTCGGTGAGCTTGCGGCCGTTCGGGTAGGCGGCCGGCCGGCGACGGTCGAAGCGGAGCACGTCCGGCAGCACGGTGCGCAGCGCCTTCCCGGCCTCCTCGGGGCCGTACCCGCCGGTGTGCGCGAGCACGGCGCTCCAGGGCTCCAGGTAGGTGGCCCAATCGTCGGCGGGCTCGCCCGCGTTGTACTTCTCCTTCGCGTCCTCGGGCCGGACACCCGCCGCGTGCCCCCGGGCGGGTCCGGGCCGCCTCGGCGGGTCCGGGACGGCCCGCGCCGGTACCGGCCTCCGGCAGTCCGGTCAGCTCTCCGTGCCCCGGGTCCGGCGGCGCCACCACCAGGTACCGACGGCCGCCAGCACGGCGGTGGCCGCGACGGCGATGACCACCGGCACGACCGGGGAGGAGGAGTCCCCGCTACTGCTGGTGGTGGCCGCCGCGGGGGCGGTGGTGGCCGAGGCGGTCGGCGAGGCGGCCGGGACCGGCGCGGTGGAGGACACCGTGGGGCTGGGGCTGGGACTGGGGGCGGCGACGGTGGGGCTCGGCGCCGCCGGGGCGACCGGGGTGGCGCCGGGGGCGGCGGGCGTCAGCTTGAGGACGGGCGCGGGGTGCTCGGGCGCGGCGCCGTCCTTCGGCAGTTCGATCCAGCGTTCGATCTTGCCGTCGCCGTAGGTCTCCAGGGTCTTGAAGACGAGTTCCTTCGCGTCGGGCAGCTGCCGGACGGTGATCTTCCAGGTCGCGTCCTTGCCCGGGGCCAGGGCGGCGCCGCCGACGGTGTAGCCGTCCGGGGTGGCCGCGAAGGTCCACCCGGCCGGGGCGTCGGCGAGGGTGACGTCCGCCGGTGCGATGCCCTCGGGGAGGACGACCTGGAACTTCGCCAGGCCCGCGGTGGTGGACTCGGCCTCGGCGCTGAAGGCCACCGTGGCGTTGGTGGCGAGGGCCTGGGCGGTCTCGGACTCGACCTCGACGTGCGCGAACGCCGCGGTTCCGGCCAGGGCGAGGGCCCCGGTGGTGAACGCCAGGACGGTGGCGGCGCGGGCGGCGCGGCGGATCTGCCGGTTGGGCACTTCGGGCTCCCTGCTTCTCCGCCGGCCGGGCCGGCCGGGACCGGTGGGCGACGGACTGACGACGGGCGGACGACGGGCGGACAGGCTGACGGACTGACGGGCGGACGGGCTGACGGGCTGACGACGGCGCCCATCATGCACGACCCGGCCCGGCGGCGGGCCCGAACCCAGCCGAAGGAAACAAAACCCGCCGCCCCCGGGAACTCCGGCCGTGACCGGAACGACTACCTGGACCGGGCCGGCACCGGCGGGCCCCGTGCACTCGGATTTCCCAGGAGAGTTCCATGCGTTCTCGCGTGTTGTGCGGCATCGCTGCCGCGGTCGCCCTGCTCGTCACGGGCTGCGGCAGCGGCAGCGACGGCGGCTCCGGCTCCCGCGACGCGAGCCCGGCCGCCGCGGCGGGCCCGGCGGCGAACGGGTTCCCGGTCGAGGTCAAGGACTGCGCGGGCGCCGGGACCACCTTCACCGCGGCCCCGAAGAAGATCGTCACCAGCAACGCCGCCGGCCTGGAGATGCTGCTGCACCTCGGCGCCGGGGACCGGGTGATCGGCACCGGGTTCCCGCCCGGCAAGGGCGCCCTGCCGGCCTCGGTCGCCGACCAGGGCGCCAAAGTACCGGTGCTCGGCGACATGGTGATCCCCAAGGAGAAACTGCTGGGCTCGGGCGCCGACCTGTACGTCGAGACCTTCGCCGACATGAGCGGCATGGGCGGCGCCATGGGCTCCGCCCCGACCGCGCAGGAGTACGCGGCCGCGGGGATCAAGCGGGTGTTCCTGGCCTCCACGGCCTGCGCGGCGACCGCCCAGGGGCCGCAGCGGGACCTGGCCGGGGTGGAGGCCGACATCAAGCGGCTGGGCCAGGTCACCGGGACGTCGGCGCGGGCCGAGGAGCTGGTGGCCGGCATGGAGAAGAAGGTCGGCGCGGTGACGGCGGCCCTGGCCGGCCTGGCCGCCGACCAGCGGCCCACGTACTTCTTCTTCGACTTCGACGCCGGGACGAAGCAGCCGGTCGCGGTCTGCGGCAAGCAGGTCGCCAACGCGGTGATCACCCTGGCCGGCGCGCGGAACGTGTTCGCCGACTGCGACGCCGACTTCAGGCCCGTCGCCTGGGAGGAGGTGGTCGGCCGCAACCCCGACTGGATCCAGCTCGGGGTGCGCGACCGGGGCAGCGAGGCGGAGAACGCGAAGGCCTTCGACGAGGCCGAGAGGTTCCTGCGCGAGTTCCCCGCCACCAAGGGGCTCAAGGCCGTCCAGGAGGGGCACTTCCTGCGGATCGGCTCCGAGGTGACGACCATCGGCGGGGTCCGCAACGCCGACACCGTCCAGCTGATCGCCGCCGCCGTCCACCCGGACCTGGTGAAGGGCGGGCGGTAGATGTCGGCCCTGTCCGCCGCCCCCGCCGCCGGCCGGCCGGTGCGCGCCGCCCGGGCCGGCCTCGTCGCGGCCGCCCTCGCCGCGGCCCTGGTCGCCGCCCTCACCCTGGCGGTCTCGCTGGGCGCCGTGGACATCCCGGTCGGCGAGGTCTGGACCGTGGTCGGCCGCCGGATCGCCGGCGAGGCGCCCGAGCCGGGCACCCGGGACCTGATCGTCTGGCAACTGCGCGCACCCAGGGCCCTGTTGGCGGCCGTCGTCGGCGCCGGACTCGGCCTGGTCGGCACCGCCGTCCAGGCGATGGTCCGCAACCCGCTCGCCGACCCCTACCTGCTCGGCATCTCCTCCGGGGCCTCGCTCGGCGCCGTCGCCGTCATCGTCCTCGGCGCGGGCGTCGGCTCGGGGCTCGGCCTCGGGGTGTCCGCGGCCGCCTTCGCGGGCGCCCTGGCCTCCTTCGCCCTGGTCTGGGCGCTGGCCCGGCGCGGTGGCGGCTTCTCGCCGCTGCGCCTGGTGCTGGCCGGGGTCGGCATCGGCCAGTTCCTGTCCGGGTTCACCAGCTTCCTGGTGCTGCAGGCAGGCGACGAGCAGCAGACCCGCGGGGTGCTGTTCTGGCTGATGGGCAGCCTCGGCGGCGCCACCTGGAGCCAGCTGGCCGTCCCGGCCGCGGCCGTCTGCCTGGCGCTGCTCGCGCTCCAGGCCCGGGCCCGCTCCCTGAACTCCCTGCTGATGGGCGACGAGACGGCGGCCGGCCTCGGCGTGGACGTCACCCGGCTGCGCCGCGAACTCTTCGCCGTCACCAGCCTGCTGACCGGCGTCCTGGTCGCGGTCTCCGGGGCGATCGGCTTCGTCGGACTGCTCGTCCCGCACGTCTGCCGGCTGCTGGTCGGCGGCGACCACCGCCGCCTGCTGCCGGTCTCCGCCCTGGCCGGGGCCGTCCTGCTGGTCGTCGTCGACACCCTCGCCCGCACCGCCCTGGACACCCAGGAGGTACCGATCGGCGTGGTCACCGCACTGATCGGCGCACCCGTCCTGCTGTTCCTGCTGGACCGACGCCTGGAGCGCGGATGAGGATCTCGATCGACGACGTCACCGTCACCCTGGCCGGCCGCGACATCGTCTCCGGCGTCACCCTGGTCGCCGCCGAGGGCGAGATCGCCGGGCTGGTCGGGCCGAACGGCAGCGGCAAGTCCACCCTGCTGCGCACCGTGTACCGGCACCTGCGGCCGCGCACCGGGCGGGTGCTGCTGGCCGGGCGCGACATCCGCTCGATGAGCACGGCCGAGACGGCCCGGCACATCGCCGCGCTGCCGCAGGAGCGCGGCGGCGACTTCGAGTTCACGGTGTGCGAGGTGGTGGCGATGGGCCGCTCCCCCTACAAGCGGGCGTTCGCCGGGGACGACGCCGCCGACCACGAGGCGGTGGCCGACGCCCTCGACCAGGTGGGCCTGGCCGGGTACGAGGGCCGCGGCTTCGCGGCCCTGTCCGGCGGTGAGCGTCAACGCGTCCTGTTGGCACGGGCGTTCGCCCAGCGACCGGACGTACTGGTGCTGGACGAGCCCACCAATCACCTCGACGTCCAGCACCAGGTGGAGCTGCTCGCCCTGCTGCGGGCCCAGCGGCGCACCACGGTGATCTCGCTGCACGACCTCAACGCGGCGGCCTCGCTCTGCGACCGGCTGCACGTCCTGCACGAGGGGGCGGTCGTGGCCTCCGGCACTCCGCGCGAGGTGCTCACCCCCGAGCTGCTGGCGAAGGTGTTCGGTGTCCGGGCGGCGGTGGTGGAACACCCGCTCACCGGTGACCCGTTGATCGCCTTCGACCACCGGGAGCCGGCCGGTCCGCACCCGTCCGGCGGCGCCGGCCGGGCCTTCGTCAGCAGGTCCGGCCACCCGTAGGGCCGGCGCCGCAGTAGGTCCGGCGCCGCAGTAGGTCCGGGCACGCAGGTAGGTCCCGGTGCCCGCCCCCTCGGTGCGGGTACCGGGACCTACGACCGTCTACACCGCTTCGAAGTGGCTGGGCCGTCCGTCGCGGAGCACCAGGCGGCCGGCCCGCTCGGACTCCGAGCGGCGCAGCAACTCCCAGCTGCCGTCCGGGCGGTGCAGCACGGTCGAGTGCCAGGGGGTGGTCCAGGCGTCCTCGGCGTCGAGCAGGCGGATGCCGAACTTGGCGGCGCCGCGCCGCTGGGGGTGGATGGACAGGCGCACCGAGCGCGGGTGGTGCTCGGCGATCAGGTCGCCCCAGGCGCGGCTGCGCTGGATGACGCCGTAGGCGCGCTGCCGGCACTCCCGCTGGAGGGCCGACCTGGTGCCGGTGAAGCCGGCGGTGTCCTCGGTGAGGAAGCGGGTGATACCGCGGTAGAGGGCGAGGGTCGCCTCGTCCGACCGTACCTCGGCCCGGAGTTGTTCGACGGTGGGCGCGTACGCCGCGTGCACCCGGGCGCGCTTCTCCGCGTGCGGGAGGTCGCCGAGGACGTCGCGCAGGTCGAACACCGAGAGGTGCTGGAGGCCCTCCCGGCGGATCATGGCGGCGAGTTCGTCGGCGTAGGCGTCGATGTGGTGGTCGGGGACCCGGATCAGGTCGCCGAAGATGTGCCCGTCCGAGCAGATGGCGATCCGGGCACCCGGCCGGTACACCGCGCCCACCGCGGCGCAGAGGTCGTCGAGGAAGGTGAGCGAGAGCCGTTCGCCCTCGTCCGGCAGGTGGCCGAGGACCTTGGCGGGGCTGGGCGACTTGCAGGGGAAGCCGGGCAGGGTGAAGAGGATCTGATCGCCGGCCGTCACGAACTCGGCCAGCTGGGTGAGCTGTTCGGGGAAGTCGGCGGCGGTGGCCGGGGTGTCCGGGTCGGCGGCCCGGCGGTGCGGCAGGAGCAGCTCCAGGACGGCGGCGCAGGTCTGTCCGACGGACGGCGCGGGCGGCATGACGGTGCCGACGGGCGGCATGGGTTCCTCCACGAGGGCATGACTGTTCGGCGCCCCGGCGGCGGTCGGTGCCGGGGCGCCCTGGACGGACGCGATCAAGGGGTCATTGGGTCAGGGGTTGCTGGTTCGATTCAGCAGCGCCGGTCGTAGACGACGGGCAGGCTGTTGACCCCGCGGGCCAGCACGGCCGGGATCCAGGCCAGCTGGTCCAGGTCGCCGGCGGGACGCAGGCCGGGCAGCCGGCGGAGCAGGGTGCCGACGGCGGTCCGGAGTTCGGCGCGGGCGAGGGCGGCGCCGGGGCAGAAGTGGACGCCGTGGCCGAAGGCGAGGTGCGCGTTGGGCGTGCGGTCGAAGTCGAGGGTGTCGGCGTCCGGGAACTGCTCCGGGTCGCGGTTGGCGGCGCAGAGGGAGACGATCACGGAGTCGCCGGCCGGTACCCGGGTGCCGTGCAGGTCGCCGTCCTCGGCGAGGAAGCGCCAGGTGGTGAGTTCGAACGCACTGTCGTGGCGCAGGAGTTCCTCGATCGCCCGGGGCAACAGCTCAGGAGTGTCGCGGAGCCGGGCGAGCTGGCCGGGGTGACGCAGCAGGGTCACCAGCATGGTGCTGATCTGGTTGGTGACGGGCTCCTGGCCGGCGACCAGCAGCTGGAAGATCATCGAGTCCAGCTCCTCCCGGCTGAGTTCGCCGTGCTCCCGGGCGGCGACCAGCCGGCTGAGCAGGTCGTCGCCGGGGTGCGAGGTCCGGTGGGCGACGATCTCGGCGATGTAGCCCTGCAGGGCGCGCAGCCGGCCCTCGTAGGCGGGGCGGCCGGGGTCGTTGGGCCCGACGGGCTGGACGACCTTGCCCCAGTCCCGGTCGAACCGGCGGGCCAGCTCGGGCGGCAGCCCGATGACCTCGGCGAGCACCTGGAAGGGGTAGTGCGCGGCGAAGCCCTGGACGAGGTCGGCGCCGCCCTCCTCGGGCAGCGCGTCGACGAGAGCGTCCGCCAGTTGCTGGAAGCGCGGTCGCAGCGCCTCGATCCGGCGGGGGGCGAAGGCGTCCAGGACGAGGCGGCGCATGCCGGTGTGCTTGGGCGGGTCCTGGTGCAGCAGGTGGACCTGCAGCTGGGAGTGCTGGGGCTCGGGCATGATCGAGGCGAGGGCGCGCCAGTTGTCGTTGCCCAGTGCGTGGTTCTTGCCCAGGCGTGGGTCGTTCAGGGTGCTGTGCGCGGCCTGGTAGCCGGTGACCAGCCAGGCCGCGATGCCGGACGGGAAGCGGACCCGGTGGACGGGGCCGGCGTCGCGCAGCTCGCGGTAGAGGTCGTAGGGGTCGCTCTTGTAGGCGCTCCCGTACAGCGGCACCGGCTCGGCGGCGGTGACGCCGGTGACGGGGCAGCGTGCGCCGGCGGCTGCCGCCGGGGCGTGCTCGGGGGAGGTCATCGGAGGGCTCCTTCGGGTGCGACGGGTGGGTCAGAGGGCGAGGGCGGGGCGGTGGACGTCCAGCCACAGGGCGAGGTCGACGACCCGCTCCAGGCGCAGCCGGTGCCCCCACCGGAGCTGGTCGGCGGGGGTGTCGAGGGTGGCCTTCAGGACGCTCCCGTCGGCGAGGTCGCGCACCTGCGGCACGTCGAGGGCCTCGCGCGCGAGGTCCTGGAGGCCACGGTTGTAGTCCGTGTGGTGGGTGCTGGGGTAGTGGTTCTTGGGCCGCCACAGCACCGATGCGGGGGCGATGCCCCGGCCGGCCGCGCGCAGCAGGCTCTTCTCCCGCCCGTCGTAACTCTTCAATTCCCAGGGGGTGTTGAAGGCGTACTCGACCAGCCGGTGATCGCAGTAGGGGACTCGGACCTCCAGCCCCTGGGCCATCGAGAGGCGGTCCTTGCGGTGCAGCAGCTGGCGCAGCCAGCGGGTCAGGGACAGGTGCTGCATCTCGCGCTGGCGGTGCTCGACCGGGCTCTCGCCGTCCAGGTGCGGTACGGCGGCGAGCGCGTCGCGGTAGGTGTCCGCGCGGAACTCGCCCATCCGCAGCGCGGCGGCGAGGCCCGGGTCCAGCGGCATGGCGGCCTCGTCCCCGGTGACCAGCAGCCAGGGGAAGGTCCGCGCGGCGAGTGCCTCGGGGGCGTGGAACCACGGGTAGCCGCCGAAGACCTCGTCCGCGGCCTCCCCGGAGAGGGCGACGGTGGAGTGCTCGCGGATCTCGCCGAACAGGAGGTAGAGGGAGGTGTCCATGTCGCCGACGCCGATCGGGGAGTCCCGGGCGGCGACGACGGCCCGGCGGTGGTCGAGGTCGAGCAGGGCCCGGGGGTCGAGGACGACGGTGGAGTGGTCGGTGCCGATGAACTCGCCGGCCTCGGTCGCGAACGGGGTGTCGTGGCCGGTGCGCAGCACGTCGCCGGTGAACTGTTCGGCCTGGTCGCTGTAGTCGACGGCGTAGGAGCGCAGGCGCGCCCCGGGGCCTTCGGTCCGGCGCAGCTCGTCGGCGGTCAGGGCGGTGAGGACGGTGGAGTCGAGGCCGCCGGAGAGCAGGCTGCAGAGCGGGACGTCGGCCTCCAGCTGAGCCCGGGCGGCGCGGTCGACCAGGGAGCGGACCTGTTCGACGGTGGCGTCCCGGTCGTCGGTGTGCGGGCGGGCCTCCAGCTGCCAGTAGCGGCGCTCGACGCGGCCGGACCGGTCGAAGGTGAGCAGGCCGCCGGGCTGGACCTCGCGGACCCCCGCCCACACCGTCGGGCCGGTGTTGAACAGCAGGCCGTACGCCTCGCGCAGGCCGTCGGCGTCGACCCGGGGACTGATCCCGGGGTGGGCGAACAGGGCCTTGGGCTCGGAGCCGAAGGCGAGGCCGCCGTCGGCCTCGGCCCAGAACAAAGGCTTGACGCCGAGGCGGTCACGGGCCAGCAGCAGCCGCTCGGCGCGCTCGTCCCAGATCGCGAGGGCGAACATGCCCTCCAGGTGGTCGACCAGGCTCCCGCCCCACTCCAGGTAGCCGCGCAGCACCACCTCGGTGTCGCTGCGGGTGGTGAACCGGTGCCCCCGGGAGCGGAGTTCGGCGCGCAGCCGGTGGTGGTTGTAGACCTCCCCGCTGTAGCTGAGCACCACCTGCGGGCGGTCGGGCCGGTCGGTCATGGGCTGGGCGCCGCCGTCGAGGTCGATGACGGACAGCCGGCGGTGGCCGAGGGCGGCATGGGCGCCGAGCCAGACGCCGCCGGCGTCGGGGCCGCGCCGGGCCATGGTGGCGGTCATCGCCTCGATGACCGGGGCGGTGTCGCGGACGTCCTGGTGGAAGGAGACCCAGCCGGTGATTCCGCACATGCGCGTGCTCTCCCTTGGGGTGGTGACGAAACGTCGGACGGTGGGCGTGTCGCACGCCGGGGCGGGTGGGGTGCCGGCGGTTTCGGGTACCGGGCGGTTTCGGGTACCGGGTATGTCCGGCGCGCCGCGTCAGGCGGCGGCGGTCGGGCGGGCGGCCGGCCTGCCGGGGCGGGCGATCAGGCCGGCGGCGAGGCAGGCGGCGGCCGCGGCGAGGGCGAGTCCGGTGCGGGTGCCGCCCGTCCCCCCGCCGCCCAGGCCCCAGGCGGCGGCGGCGAGGGCCGGCCCGAGCGTGAAGCCGAGGCTGCGGGCGAGCTGGACGGCCGACCCGGCGGTGGCCGTCGCGCCCGGTGGCGCGCCGGTCATCACCAGGGCCTGGACCGGCCCCCCGTACAGGCCCATGCCGGCGCCGGCGAGCGCCAGGCGCCACCCGACCGCCGGCAGCGACCAGTCCGCGCCGAGCGGGACGAGCAGCGTCAGGCCGAGCGCGGTGACACCCGCGCCGGCCGCCGCGACCCTGCGGGCGTCGAAACGGTCGGCGAGACGGCCGCCGACCGGCCCGGCCAGGCCCATCGCGAGCGGGAAGCAGAGCACCGTCAGCCCGGTGGCGGTGGCGCTCCGCGCCTCGTCGCGCTGCAGGTGCAGGGCGACGAGGTAGTGCATGGCGGCGAAGCCCGCGGCCAGGCCGAGCACGGCGGTGTGCAGGCCGTGGGTACGGCCCTCGCGCAGCACCGCCAGGACCGGCCGGCCGCCGGGCCCGCGCAGCCACCACAGGGTGAGCGGTACGGCGGGTACGGCCAGCAGCAGCCAGGCCGGCGAGCCGGGCGAGAGGCTGAGCGCCAGCAGGAGCGCCGCGACGGCTCCGCCGGCCAGGCCCGCGTCGGCGAGCGTGGCCGGATCGGGCCGGCCGAGCCGTCCGCCGGGCGGTGCGTGACGGCGGGCGAGGACCCAGGCGGCGAGGCAGACGGGCAGCTTCACCAGGAAGACCGCCCGCCAGCCGAGGTGATCGAGCAGCAGGCCGCCGAGCGCCGGTCCGGTGACCGCGCCGAGCGGGCCGAGGGTGGCCGGCACGCTCATCGCCCGGCCGCGCAGCCCGGGCCGGACGGAGCGCATCGCCAGCACCGGCATCAGCACGAACAGCACGGCCCCGAAGGCGCCCTGGACGAGCCGGGCGGCGATCAGCCAGGAGGCCCAGGGCGCCGTGGCGGCCGCCGCGCCGGCCAGCGCGAAGCCGCCGACCGCGGTCAGCAGCGCGGGGCGGACGCCGGCCCGGTCGAGCAGCCGCCCGGCCGGCAGCAGCAGGGCGACGAGCGGGAGCTGGTAGCCGAGCACCGCCCACTGGGCGGTCCGGGCGGACGTCCCCAGGTCGCGGGCGATGTCGACGAGGGCGATGTTGACGATGTTCATGTCGAGCATCGCGACGAAGGACAGCATCCCCGCGACCGCCACCAGGCTCCAGCGGTCCGCCACCGCCGCCGGGGCGGGGTCCGCCGTCCGGGTCACCGGGTCTCCCCCGGTCCGCGCTGCGGGGAGGTCAGCCCGTGCGGCCGCATGAGTTCATCCTTCGGTCGTGTCGGACCCCGCCGGTTGACGGAGTCCGACACAGCAGTCGGGCGCGGAGCCGCGGAAGTTCCCGAACATCCGGATGATTCTCGGGCCGGGTCCGGGTCCGGGTCCGGGTTCGGGTCCGGGTTCGGGTCCGGGTCCGGGTTCGGGTCCGGGTTCGGGTCCGGGTCCGTCCCGGCTCCCCGGCGGAGCCGGGACGGCGTGACCCCGGACCGGGCCCGGACGGCCGGTCAGCGACCGGGCCGGGCCCGGCCGCTCCCCCGGGTGACGGGCCGCCAGGCCCGCAGCCGCAGGCTGTTGGCCACCACCAGGACGGAACTCGCCGACATCGCCAGCGCCGCGACCATCGGGTTGAGCAGCCCGGCGGCGGCGAGCGGGAGCAGGGCCGCGTTGTAGCCGAACGCCCAGACCAGGTTGGTCCGGATCGTGGCCAGGGTGCGCCGGGCCAGCCGCACCGCGACGACCAGCGACTCGATGTCGCCCGCCACCAGGGTCAGGCCGGCCGCCCCGATCGCCGTGTCGGTGCCGCCGCCCATCGCGATCCCCAGGTCGGCGGCGGCGAGCGCCACCGCGTCGTTCACCCCGTCGCCGACCACCGCCACACTGCGGCCGGCGGCCTGCAGTTCGGCGACGATCCCGGCCTTGCGCTCGGGCGAGGCCCCCGCGTGCACCTCGCTGATGCCCAATTGTTCGGCCACCGCCCGGGCGGCGCCGGGCTGGTCGCCGGTGACCAGCAGGAGTTCCAGGCCCATCGCCCGCAGCCGGTGCACGGCCCGGTAGGCACCCGGGCGCAGCGTGTCGCCCAGGGCGAGGAGCGCGGCCGGGCGGCCGTCCAGCTCCGCCACCACCGCCGTCCACCCGGCCGCCTCGGCGGCGGCCCGCGCGGCCCGCAGCTCCGGCGGCAGAGCGGCCGGGTCGGGCCGCACCACCTCGACGCGCCGCCCCTCCACGGTGCCCCGGACGCCCGTCCCCGGCATCGAACGGAAGTCCGCCGCCGCGGGCAGCCCCGGCCCCGCCGCGGCGGCCAGCGCCCGGCCGACGGGGTGCTCGGAGCGCTGCTCGACGGCGCCGGCCAGCCGCAGGACCTCGGCCGGCTCGAAGCCCGGGGCGGGCGTGCAGGCGGTCAGCCGCATCCGGCCCGCCGTGAGGGTGCCGGTCTTGTCCAGGACCACGGTGTCCACCCGGCGCAGGCTCTCCAGCACCTCCGGTCCCCGGACCAGGACGCCGAGTTCCGCGCCCCGCCCGGTGGCGGCGAGCAGCGCGGTCGGCGTGGCCAGCCCGAGCGCGCACGGACAGGCGACCACCAGGACGGCGACGGCGGCGGTCAGCGCCTCCTGCGCGCCGGCGCCCCGGCCCAGCCAGAACCCGAGCACGCCCGCGGCGATCCCCAGCACCACGGGGACGAACACTCCGGCCACCGTGTCCGCGAGGCGCTGCGCCCGGGCCTTGCCCGCCTGGGCCGCCGTCACCAGGGCCGTGATGCGGGCGAGCTGGGTGTCGGCGCCGACCGCCGTGGCCCGGACCAGCAGGGTGCCGCCGACGTTCAGGGTGGCACCGGTCACCCGGTCGCCGGGGCCGGTCTCCACCGGGGTGCTCTCCCCCGTCAGCAGGCTGGTGTCCAGGGCCGAGGCGCCGTCCAGGACCACCCCGTCGGTGGCGATCCGCTCCCCCGGGCGGACCACGAACTCCCGCCCCGGCAGCAGGTGCCCGACCGGGATCATCCGCTCGACGCCGTCCTCCCGGACGCACACCTCCTTCGCCCCCAGCTCGGCCAGGGCCCGCAGCGCCGACCCGGTGCGCCGGCGGACCCTGCCCTCCAGGTGGCGGCCGCCGAGCACGAACAGCGGCACGCCGACCGCCGCCTCCAGGTACACGTGCGCGCCGTCGCCCGCGCCGGCGGTCAGCGAGAACGGCATCCGCATCCCGAGCTGCCCGGCGCCGCCGAACAGCAGCGCGTACGCGGACCAGCCGAACGAGGCGAGGACGCCGAGGCTCACCAGGGTGTCCATCGTCACGGTGGCGTGCCGCAGCCCTTGCCAGGCCCGCCGGTGGAAGGTGCGCGACCCGATCGTCACCACGAACGCGGCCGGCGCCAGGCAGGCCCACTGCCAGCCGGGCACCTCGAGCGCGGGCACCATCGACAGCAGGATCACCGGGGCCGAGGTCAGCGCCACCAGGAGCAGCAGGAGCCGCTCGTCCGGATCCGCCCGGTCCGGCGGGGCGGGCTCCCGCCCGGTGACCTCCTCGGCGGTGTACCCGGCCGCCTCCACCGCACCCACCAGCTCGGCCACCGTGACACCGGCCGGGTGCAGGACGCGGGCGCGTCCGGTGGCCAGGTTGACGCCCGCGCCGACCCCGGGCAGACGGCCCAGCTTCTTCTCCACCCGCGCCACGCAGGCCGCGCAGGTCATTCCGCCGACCGCGAGGTCGGTCGTCACCAGGCCGTCGGGCCGGCCGTCGGCCAGCAGGCCCTCGGGACGGGCGGTCATCGCGGCACCCCGCCGCCGGCCGGCGGGCGCAGGCCCTGCACGGGCATGCCGGGCATCTCGTCGACCGCCGGGCGCCGCTCCGGCCCGGAAGGGCCGGGCCCGGCGGGGCCGACGAAGGAGCCGGCCGCGAAGCCGCCGCCGAAGAGGGCGGCCAGCAGGAGGACGAAGCCGAGCAGGAGCACGGCCGGACGCGCCGGGGCCCGGCCCGTCCGCGCGGGTGTTCGCACCGAGGTCATGGCAACTCCGTGTGGCAGGAGCCGCTGGAGCTCCCGGTACGGGGCTCCGGCGGACAGGGGGTGGATCGGGCCGGCCACGGCCCGGAGGGGAAGGGCCTCCGTCATCGCGCCGTGGCCAGCCGCAGGGAGCCGGGCGGGTCGGCGGCGCCGGGGACGACGGAGGCGGGGACAGCGGGGACGGGGACAGCGGGGACGGCCGCGGGGGCCGCCGACGGTGCCGCGGTCGGCACCGCCGTCGGGAGCGCCGTGGCGGCCCGCACCGGCTCCGAGGCCGCATCGGGCTCCGCATCGGGCTCCGCGTCGGTATCCGCGTCGGTCTCCGCCGAGCGCACCAGGCGGACGAGTTGGTCCCGGGCCCGGGCGACCCGCGACCGGACCGTCCCCACCGGGCACCCCGACATCGCGGCCACCTCGGCGTAGGTCAGCCCGACCACCTGGGTCAGCACGAACGCCTCCCGCCGCTGCGCGGGCAGGAAGGCCACCAGGTCGTTCAGCACCAGCCCGTCCTCGAAGCCGCGCCCCGCCCGGGACGGGTGGTCGGCGGCCTCCTCCCAGGTCGCGAGGGCGGCCCGGCGCGGGCGGACGGCCAGGCTGCGGTAACGGTCGACCACCGTCCGGCGGGCTATCGACAGGAGCCAGGTGCGGGCCGAGGAACGGCCGGCGAAGGAGGGCAGGGCGTTCAGGGCCCGCAGGAAGGTCTCCTGCGCGAGGTCGTCCGCGGCGTCGACGTCCGTGAGGTGGGCCACGAACCGCCACACGTCGCGCTGGGTCGCGCTCACGAACGCCTCGACGGACGTCCGGCAGCCGCCGGCCGCGGCCAGGGCGAGGCGGGTCACCTGCTCGTCATCCATGAACGGCCCCCTGCACCCGGGCCCGGCCGGTGTCGGGCGGCACGGCCGGGTCCGACCGGCGACGGCGGGTGGCGGGCGTACGAAGCCGCGGTGCCGCGGGCGTACGCAGCCGAGGGGCCGAAGACGTACGGGTGGGGCCGGCGAGCGGGCCGGCGGCGGCGCTGAAGGGAGATCTTCCGTTGCACATGAGAGGTCCTGAGGGAACGTCAAGGGACGGCGGCACCAAGCCCGATGCCACCGAAGGCGACGGCCCGGGCACCGGCCCGGCCGGATCCCGGCAGCCCGAAGCACGCCACCGCGGCCCGTCGAGGGGGCCGGCGGCGACGGCGGGCGTCGACCGGAATCACTGCTCAGGGGTGCCGAGGGCCAGGCCCCTGCGACGTACGCACCGTCGGGCGCGGACGGCAGGGGTGACCGGCCCGGCGCGCCGGCGAGCGCCCGCCGTGGCCCCAGGGCTCGCGGCGGGCCGGAAACACCGGCGGGACGGGCGAATCAGACGGCCGGCCGGAACCCCGGCGGGCCGCGCCGCCCCAGCGCCTCGACCAGGAGGGCCGGCCGGAGGACGGGGAGGACGGCGCCGGTGGCCGGCCGCAGCACGGACACCGGACGACCGGTCCAGGCGCCCAGCAGGAGCAGGGCCGGCACGAGGACCCGGGCCAGTACCTTCAGCAGGTCGAACAGGCCGGCGACGGCCGCGTCCCCCCGCCACAGCAGCACCGCGCACAGCAGGGCGGCCAACAGGTGCCCGAGGAGCATGCCGGCCGAGAGGTCGTGGACCAGCGTGCCGGCCGAACCCGCCCCGGCCGGGCCGGACATGGCGCCCATGGCGTGCCCGTGCGCCGCCCCCGCCAGGCCGGAGTGCCCCGGCGGGGAGGCGATCACCAGGCCGGGATCGAGGCCGGCCATCCGGGCCAGCTCGGCGGGGTCCATCCCGACCGAAGCAGGGTCCCGGGTGCAGAGCAGCAGACCGATCCAGTCGGTGGCGGCCGCCGCGCGCTCCTGGGCGGCGGCCGCCCCGGCCGAGGCGTACTCGAAGAGCAGGTGCAGGCTGATCTGAGCGGTCGCCATCCACACGGCGACCACGGCGAATCCGCGCCGCCGGCCGCCCAGCAGCCAGCTGCCGGCGGCCGTCCCGAGGAACGCCAGCACCAGTGCGGGCCACGGCAGGGCGGCCTCGGAGCCGGACATGCCGAAGTGCGCGGTGGCGGACATCGCCACGCACGCGGTGGCGAAGACCGCGGCGCGGAGCATCCGGGGCCGCCAGGTCGTCACGATGGCACCCATCGTCGCATCCGTCCGTCCCCGCCGTCCGGCAACCCCCGGAAACCGCCCGCCCGCCGTGCCCGCACCGGGACTTGAAGCCGTGGGCGGAGCCGAACCGGCCGCCGGACCGCGAACGGAACCTCCCGGACGTGGGCATTTCCGTTATCGGAGCCGGCCCCTCGGGTCTCCTGAACAGGGCGGCCCGCACAGCCGAAAGCACCACCGAAAGCACCACCGGAACCACCGGAACCACCGGCGTGACCCGCATGACCGGCACCACAGGAACACCAGGGCGGACAGAGTGAACACACGCACAGAGCACGAAGAACCGGCGAGGCCGGGGCCGTTGACGGCCTCCGGGCCCCGCACCGCCCTCCCCCGTGGCTGCGCGGCACCGGGCACCGCGTGGGAGGGCCGCCCGTGACTCCGGCCGGACACCGCCTCCTCCAGCTCTGCTCGCTCACCCTGGCGGCCGGCGCCGTCGGCCTGCTGGCGCTCGCGGCCCGCGGTTCGTCCCCGGGCCCGGAGCACGCCACGCACTCCGGCATGCCGGCCATGGCGGGCATGCCGGGGATGGACCACGGCACGACGGCCACCCCCGGCGCGGCTCCCTCGGGCGGGCCCGGCACGGCGGGCATGACCACCGACGACGGCCTGACCGCCGAACGGGACGGCTACCGCCTGGACTCCCCCGCCGGCGAACTCCCGGCCGGCCGGCCGGCGAGCTACCCGTTCACCATCACCGGGCCGGACGGCCGGGCAGTCACCGACTTCGCCGAGGTCCAGACCGAGAAGCTGCACTTCTACGCGATCCGGGCGGACCTCACCGGCTACCAGCACCTGCACCCGACGATGGCCGCCGACGGCACCTGGACCGCCGATCCGGCCGCCCTCGACCCGGGCGACTGGCGGCTGTACGCCTCCTTCACCCCGAACACCGGCCCCCGGAAGGGCAAGGAGTTCGTCCTCGGCCGCACCCTGACCGTGCCCGGCACGGCCGCCTCGGTACCGCTCCCCGCCGTCGGCGGCAGCGCCACCGTCGACGGCTGCACCGCCACCGTCCAGGGCGAACTGACCGCGGGCAAGGCCGGCCCGCTCACCGTCACCTTCAGCCGTGACGGCCGGCCGGTCACCGACCTGCAGCCGTACCTCGACAGCTACGCCCACCTCAGCGCCTTCCACGAGGGCGACCAGGCCCTCGCCCATCTCCACCCCATCACGCCCGTCACCGGGGACCACGGCGGTCCGGCCCTGACCTTCTACGCCCTGCTCGGGAAGCCCGGGAACTGGCGGGTCTTCCTGCAGTTCCGGACGGCCGGACAGCTGCACACCGCGGAGTTCACCCTGCACGTCGGCTGACGCGCCCCCGGGGCTCGGGACGCCCCCGGCGACCGCCGCCGCCCCGCCTCGCCACCGCTCCGCCGCCGGCCCGGATCGCCCGGAGGGCACGCCGGGGGTGCCCCGGATTAATCGGGTATGCCGAGATCCGGCACCCGCATATTCACCGCACCGGGCCCGCCGTAGGTTGATCCGACGCCGGCCGGCCGGACGACCGGCCCGCCCGTACAGCCCTGGCCCGCCGCGCGAGGCACCGTGGGGCTGCCGCCGGCACCCAGCACCCGCGCGACACAGGGAGATGGCGTCATGAACCCGTTCTACTTCCAGGTCAGCGTCCCGACCAGGAACACCGTCCGGCCCGAGCAGCGTGGCCTGCACGTCTTCACCGGCCCGGCCGAGACCGGGGCGGAAGCCGTCCGGATCGCCCGCCGGACCTGCGAGGCGGCGCTCGCCGCGCACGCGGCGGGGACCGCCGTCCCCCGTAGACAGCCGGACGGCTGGGGCGCCCGTGGCGTACGTCCCGGCTGGTCCTTCGACTGGGCGGACGCGACGGTGGTGTCCTGGGAGTGCGACAGCTTCCTCAGGTCGTACGACGTGCGGGACCACCTCCGGCCGGACGGGGCGGTCACCCGGTGACCGGGCCGGTGCACGGCCCGGGCGGACCGCCGGACCGACGACCGGACGGGCGACGGTAGGGGCAGCCGGACGGGCAGCCGGCCGCCCCCCCTCCGGGGAGGGGGCGGCCCCAGCGTCTCGTCACGTCGTGCGACCCGATGGCGGCTACGTGTAGCGGGCGAGGTCGTGACGGGAGAGCGCCCCGGTCTTGCGCATGGCGCGGGCCACGTGCTGTTCCACCGTCCGGGAGGAGAGGTGCAGGGTCGTCGCGATCTCCCGGTTCGTCAGCCCGCTCGCCGCGAGCTGCGCCACCTCGCCCTCCCGGGGCGAGAGCTCGTCCGCGTGCGAGGGGCGGCCGGGCGGGCGGCCCTTCCTGGCCGGCTGCTGCGTGCGCAGCAGCGCCCGGACCCGGGCGGCGTCCCAGACCGCGCCGAGGTCGCCGAACTCCCGCGTGCAGGAGTCCAGCGCGGCGACCACCCGCGCCGTGGCGTCGGCCGCCGGGCCGCCGGCCCCGTCCGCCGCGGGTGCGCCGGCCGGCTGATCGGACGAGGTGCCCGGAGTGGGCGCCGCCGCCCCTTCGGCGCCGTCCGGAGGGCCGGCCGGGACCGCCAACAGGCAGCGCGCCGCGCCCTCCGCGGTCAGCGCGCGGGCGTACGGCCGGCTCAGCGTCCGGTAGGCCGCAGCGGCCTCCTCGTACAGGTCCGCGGCCTCCTGCTGCCGGTCCTCCAGCTCCGCCAGGACGGCCCGGCTCCAGGTGAGCGAGGCCCGGGCGGCGGGCACGTCACGATCCTCGATGCCCTGGGCGAAGTCCCGGACCATGGCCCGGGCCGCGGGCAGGTCCCCCGCGCGGGCGGTCGCCTCCACGGCCCACGGAGCCAGTTCGGCGGCCCACACCCACACGCCCTTGCCGGCCACGTCCGCCCAGGCCCTGCGGGCCTGCTCGGCCGCGGCTGCCAGGTCCTGCCGTGCCAGAGCCAGTCGTACCAGGGCGCCCGACGCGGTCGCGGCCAGCGCCGTCGGCATGCTCCGGGGCTCGATCGCGCCCTGCCCGGACAGCCAGGAGAACGCCGCGCCCCAGTCGCCCTCGGCGAAGGCGAGCAGGCCCCGCACCACCCGGGCGTCGGAGGCGATGAAGGGCATGTCGGCGGTCGTGGTGACCAGGCGCTCGCAGCGCTCGGCCAGGCCGGCCCACCGGCCCGTCCACCACGCCAGCAACAGGCTCGTCCCCAGCGCGGTGTGCTCGCTGTACGGGGCGCCGCTCGTCGCGGACAGGTCGAGGCCCTCGGCCAGCAGGTCCCTCGCCCGCGCGTAGAAGCCCAGCCAGACCGCGGCGTCCGCCGCGTTGCACAGGCCGCGCGCGGCGTGCCGGCGGCAGACCGGGTCCGGGCTGCCGGTGGGCAGCGCCGCCACCAGCTCCCAGGCGTCCCGGTCGCCGCAGCTCATGGCCAGTGAGGCGCGGGCGACGGCGGCCGTGGCGAGCGCGGCCGCGTCCCCGCTGTCGGCGGTGGCCGCCACGGCCTTGCGCAGCCAGCCCCGGTGGACGTCGATCGCGGGGCCCGGCCAGTAGGGCATGGCCAGCGCGGACATCGCCCGGGCCGCGAGGTCGGGCCGGAGGTCACGGAGTTCGGCCGCGGCGGTCTCCAGCTCCTGCCATCCGGCGGCGACCCGGCCGACCTGGTTGCACAGCATCAGTCCCAGGTCGAGTCGCAGTTCGCCGCGGACGGTCGCGGGCAGGCTCGGGTCCCGCACGATCTGGGTCAGCACCTCGACGGTCTGGTCCGACCGCAGGGCGAGGACGGCGCTGCGGGCCAGCAGCGGTGCCAGCCGGGCCCGGGTCCGCGGCGGGACGAGGGCCGCGGCGAGGGCCTGCTCCAGCAGGCCGATCGCCTCCTGGTGGCGGCCCGCGTCCGCGGCGGCCAGGGCCGCCCGCTCCACCGCCCGCAGCCAGCCGCCGACCTGGCCGGCGGCCCGGCGGTGGCGGGCCACGGCGGCCCAGGGCACCGGCTGCCGGCCGGTCAGCACGTCCGCCGCCCGCCGGTGCAGCTCCTGGCGGAGCGGACCGGGGACGGCTCCGCGCACGGCGGGTGCGGCGAGCGGGACGGGAAACCCGTAGGAGCCCTCGTCCAGCTCCGCCAGCGCCGCCCCCGAGAGGGCCGCCAGCAGGGCGCTCCGGCCCGGCCCCGGTCCGAGCCCGGAGACGGCGACCAGTTCGTCCCGGCCGGCGGGCTCACCGAGGACGGCAGCCGCCCAGACGATCGGCCGCCGGGCCGCGGGCAGGGCGGACGTCCGGCCCAGGACCAGCTCGGCCAGGCGGACCGGCACGCCCGCCGAGTCCACGTCGCCGGCCGTGCACGCCTCCCCCGGGCGTTCGCGCAGCACGGCCAGCAGGTCGACGACCACCTGCGGCACGCCGCCGGAGCGCTCCAGCAGCCGGCCGGCCGCCTCGGGCGTGCAGCGCCCGCCCAGCGCCTCCTCCGCGGCCCGGCGGACCCGCTCCTCGTCCCAGGCGACCAGCCGGTGCCGCAGCACGGTCGACCCGGCCGGGTACCGCGCCGCCGGCGGGCCGAGAGGCAGCCCCGGGTGCGACAGTTCCTCGGGGCGGTAGCTGACCACGGCCGCCAGGCCGGGCCACGCCCCCTCCAGCAGCCGGCGCAGCCGCCCCCGCTCGTCCTCGTCGGCCCGGTGCAGGTCGTCCACCAGCAGCAGGACCGGCCCCTCCCACCGGCCCCCGCCGGGCGGGCCCTCCTCCGGCCGGGCACCGGGGGCGCCGCAGCGCCACTCCACGAGGGCCGCGTCCGCCGTCCCCGCCAGGGCGCCCAGTTCGCGCAGGAGGTGGCTCTTGCCCGCGCCGGCGGTGCCCTCCACCCAGACCAGCACCGGCCCGCCGGCACCGGCGGCCAGGGCACGCCGTAGCAGGGGCTGCCGGTCGAATCCGTGCGTCGTCGTCATGCCACCGCCCTCGCTCTCGGTCTCCGGTCCGCCGCGGACGCCGGCGGCGCGTGCGCGGACCCTCATGGAAAGGCAGCAGGGCCCCGCTGACAAGTGCGGTGCCGAACCGTCCGGTGCCGCTGCCGGCGCCCCGGGGGCCGGCCGGAGCCGGCCCAGGCCCGGCGGGACGGGTCGGGGCCGGCCCGTGCACCGCCTGCCCAGCCGTGGGCGGCGGGTACGGGGTGCCCGGGCATGCGGAGGAACCTCCGTCCCGCAGGTGCCGCTTGAGCAGCTGCGGGACGGCTGCCGGGAAGCAGTGCGCCCTGCCGGTCGGCCTGGTGGGCCGGAAGTCGGTGACGCAGCTCGGTCCGCATGCCCGTGCACGGGTGCCGGCCGACCGCGGCGGCGGCCAGGGATCCCCTGGTGGCTCCTGCACGTCCGGTCGGCCGACAGCCGGAATCTACGGTGCGGGCGCGCGCCTCGACCATCCGTAGGGGCGCGGACCCGGATACCTCATTAATGCGACCCACGGAGGCCCGCCGAGACCCGCCGAAGCCCGCCGAGGCCCGTCGAGGCCCGTCGACCGGCTCCGGAGGTTCAGGGGCGACGGGGACGGCCTGCTCGGGGCCCCGGACGACCGGCCCGGGACCGGACGTGGCCGCACCCCCCGCCGTCGGCCGGTTGCCGACGTCCGGCGCCCCGCGCCGCACTCCCCTGCCGCGCCCCCCGCCGCCTCCCCTGCCGCGTCCCGTGCGGATGACGCCCGGTCAGCGAGCCGCGCGGATACCGCGTGGCGGACCCGTACGGTGGCCGCCCCGGGCCCGGCCGTCGTCCCGCCACCGGTGCGCCGCAGGCCCGGCCGTCGTCCGGCAACCGGCCCGCCGCCGATTCTGCGTATCCGTAAATCCGGCATCCGGATGGAACCCGCCGCAGAGCCGGACCTATGGTTCCGGCCAAGCGGGACACCGGACTTGGCATTCACTGCCGCGACTTCCCCGGTCCGACCGCGACTCCCCCACCCCCACGGCCGGCCTTCGCCTGCCCCCGGCCGGCGCATCACCCCAAGGAGAGCCATGTCCAAGTCCGACATACCGTTCAGACGGACCCTCGTGCAGGCAGCGGTGTCGCTGCTGGCGATGTGTGCCGCCACCGCCGTCCTGGCCGTCCCGGCCTCGGCCGCCACCGGCACCACCACCGTTGCGGGCACCTCCGGTCCGGCCGGGCCCGCCGGCGCCCAGGCCCCGAGGGGCTCCGCGCCGCACCCGGGGGCACCCGGTGCGGCGCTGCTGCCCGCCCGCGCCGGCGTGGCCGGCCCGGTCGCGACGCAGGCGGCCGACGCCACCCTCCCGGTCAACCACACCTGCAGCACCACGCTGCGCATCCGGGCCCAGCGGATGACCGCCCAGGATCTCAAGAACACCTGCGACAGCCTCGCCGGCCAGGACACGTACTTCCACAACGTGGTCAAGGACAGCGGACAGCCGGTCCGCGACGACCGGAACACCTCCCTGGAGGTGGTGGTGTTCGACTCCCGCGCGGAATACGTGCGGCTGGCCGGAAGCCTCTACGGGGTCAGCACCAACAACGGCGGGGTGTACCTGGAGGGCAACCCGGCCGCGGCGGGGAACCAGGCCCGCTTCGTCGCCTACCGCGACGAGACCGCACAGACCTTCGCGGTGGTGAACCTCAACCACGAGTACACGCACTACCTCGACGGCCGGTACGACATGTACGGCGACTGGAACGCCAACGTCTCCACGCCCACCCTGTGGTGGATCGAGGGCCTGGCCGAGTACGTCTCCTACGGCTACCGGGGCGTGTTCAACTCCTGGGCCGCGGGCGAGGCGTCCAGGCAGACCTACGCGCTGAGCACCCTGTTCGACACCACGCAGCAGAACGACCAGAACCGGATCTACGCCTGGGGCTACCTCGCCGTCTACTACCTGGTGGAGAACCACCCCGCCGACGTGGCGAAGATCCTCGGCCTCTACCGCGCCGGCTCCTGGCAGACGGCGCGCAGCTACGTCAAGCAGACCATCGGGACCCGCTACGACGCCGACTTCCGGCGCTGGCTGCTGACCTGATCCCACGGGTCACCCGGCCCGGCACCCCTGGTGCCGGGCCGGGCCCGGTCGTGGTGGGCCGGCCGGCCGCGGTTCACCCGGGCGGGTGAACCGCGGCATCATGACGGCTCCCGACCGCTCAGGCCTGGGCGCTCAGGCCGGTGTCCGGGCCGACGGCGCCGATGCGGCGGCCGGTGACCTGCTCGGGGGTGATCCGGACCCACAGGGGGCGTTCGCCGCCGGCCCAGGGCAGGGTGCCGTACGCGGATTCGAGCTGCTGCAGCCGCTCGACCTCGGCCGGGTCGTGGACGTGGTCGGCGGTGCCGGTGACCAGGACGCTCCAGCCACGGGTGAGGCGGTCGTCCACGCGGTCGACCTGGAAGGACACGGCTGCGCCGGGCTCGGGGGCGGCGGCGCCGTGCGGGGCGGTGCGGTAGGCCAGGGTCCCGGCGTCGGCGAGGTAGTTGACGGGGACGACCAAGGGGCCCGTCCGGGCCGGCAGGGCGATCCGGCCGACGCCCCGCGCGCCGATCCGGTCCCAGCACTCCTCGTCGCTGAGGTGCACGAGGACGGGATGGGTGGGTGCCCCGCCCTGGCCGGGCGGCCGGTCGCTGCGGCCTTCGAGCAGTTCGGGGTAGCTGAGCCCGAGCGCCGCGGCGATCCGCAGGAACCCGGCCCGGTCGAAGTCCGGCCCCGCCTGGACGAGGTGCCGCAGGTAGGACGGGGCCATGCCGGCCCGGGTGGCGAGGTCGTCCTCGGTGAGGTCGAGCCGGCCCCGGCGCTCGGCGATCCGCCGGGCGATGTGGGCCGGGTCGGGCCCGGACGGGGGCGGCGCGCTGCCATCGGTTCGGCTGTTCACGGGGGTTCCTCCTCGGCCGGGGTTCCGCACTGCTCAGGTCTCGGCGTCGGGGACGTCGCCCCGGTTCGACGGTCGGCTCAGGACCGATCCGGACCGATCCGGACCGATCCGCGGTGGGCCGCGGTGGGCCGCGGTGGGCCGGCGGCGGCCCGCCACGCTCACTCCCGCCGGCGTCCGCCCCGGTGACGGGCCGGCGGGCCGGCGGGCCGGCTCCACCGTCCGACTCCAGGATCCGTCCGGAGGCCGCCGGCCGCCACGGCACCCCGGGGCCGGGAGCCCCCCACCCCGTCGGGCGGACCACGCGCTGCTGGGGCGCCTGCCGCGGCTTAGCCTGGGTCCAAGGCCGCGACCGGGGCGGCCGGTCCCACCGCACCGTCCCCGGGATCCGGAGGAGCCGCGATGAATGACCCCGTGGTCGTAGGGGTGGACGCGTCGGAATCGAGCGGGCACGCGCTCGACTGGGCCGCCGACGAGGCCTGGCTGCGGTCCCGGCCCCTGCACGTGCTGCACGCCTGGTTCGGCGAGACCTCGCGGGTGCCGGCCGGGCAGGAGTTGCGGGTCGCCCAGCAGGACGGCGAACGGGTGCTCGTCGCGGCGCGCGAGCAGGCCCTGAAGCGCCGCCCCGGCCTGAGCGTGACGACCGAGCTGGTCGACGACCACGCCCGCGAGGCCCTCGCGTCGGTGTCGGAGCGGGCGGCGCTCCTGGCGGTCGGCGCACGCGGGTCCGGAGGCTTCGCACGGCTCCTGCTGGGGTCCACCACGCTGCACGCCACCGCCTACGCGACCTGCCCGGTCGTGGTGGTCCACCCGCCGGCGCACGGTCCCGGCAAGGGCGGGGTGGTGGTGGGGATCCAGGGCAACGGCCACGACGACCCGGCGCTGACCTTCGCCTTCGAGTCGGCCCAACGGCGCAACCTGCCGCTGCTCGCCCTGCACACCTGGACCTACCCGCTGATCAGCGGCCCCGGCCACGAACTGCCCCTGGTGTACGAGGAGGGGCACATCGCGGCGGACCACGACCGGCTGCTGGCCGAGGTGCTGGCCGACTGGCGCGAGCGCTTCCCCGACACCCGGGTCAGCACCACCTCGCTGCGGGCCACCCCGGCCAAGGAGCTGGTGTCGGCCTCCCGGGAGCACCAGCTGGTCGTGGTGGGGCGCCGGGGCGAGCCGCGAGGACCGCTGGGCCGTCTGGGGTCCACCAGCCAGGCCGTGGTCCAGCACGCCGAGTGCCCGGTGGCCGTGGTGCCGGCCGACTGAACCGGCGAGGCCCCGCCTCCGGCAGGGTCTTCGCGCCGGGCGGGTGCGGGCAATCCCTCGACCGCCCGGTCACGGGCGGTCCGGTGCTCAGCGGGGCAGGCCGGCCAGCAGCTTCTCGGTCTCCTGGTGCAGGCGGGCGGCGTCCCGGGGGTCGAACCCCGGACCCCGGGTGCTGACCTGGCGGCCCTCCAGGACGGCGGTGAGCCGGGCGGGCGGGGCGTCCAGGAAGGGCAGGATCTGGGCGACGGCCAGCGAGACCGGCTTGCCCGACGTCCGCAGCCGGTCGACGTGCGCCGCCGTGGAGCTGTCGTACTCGCCGGCGAAGCTGGTGGAGACCACCCCGGGGTGGTTGAGCACGTAGCGGACCGGGGTGTCGCGGTGGACCCTGCCGAAGTGGACACCGAGGAGGTCGCAGAGCGCCCCGCTGTGGCCGAGGGCCCCGGTGCCGGGATAGTTCCGGCGCAGCTGGAGGTCGTTCCAGCGGACCGGCCCGGTGAGGCCCGCCCCGCCGAAGTTGAGCACCGTCCCCCGCTCGGCGCGGCCGAGGAGCTCCACCAGCCCGTGGCTGAGCAGGAACCGGCTGAGGTAGAACAGCGCGAAGTTGCTCTCGAACCCGTCCGGGGTCTCCACCCGTGTCGAGCGGTGGTAGCGCGCGCCCAGGACGAGGACGTCGACCGCCCGGCAGGTCTCGGTGATCAGGTCGATCACGCGGCGGTTCTCCGCCACCCGGCTCAGGTCGGCCCGGACGAACCGGGCCCGGTCCCCCGCGCCGCTCCGGGCGGCGGCGTCCACGAAGGCCCGGCCCTTCTCGGCGCTGGTACCGAGGACCAGCACCTCGTGGCCGCGCGCCAGGTAGGTGTCGGCGAGGGCGCGGCCGATGCCGTCGGTCCCGCCCGTGATGACTGCTGTGGCCATGGTTCCCTCTCGGCCGGCCGGCGGCCGGGGGCTCGTGCCGACGGGTGCGGCAGGAACCCCGTCGGCGGTGCGGACGCGGGCCGCCCGGTACGGGAGCCCAGGTATTTAGTTTTAGCAATCAAAGCAGATCCCAACGCGGCCGGCAGCAGCCACATCTGACGTGCCGGCAGCTGACCGGGGGCCCGGGGCGGACCGTCCGGCCACGGGCACGACGGAGCGGAGGCCCGGGCCCACCGGGGCCTTGTAGCCTGGACGGATGACCTCATCCAGGACGGCATCCGGTGGGACGCCGGTCGAACCCGCCGCCGCACCGGAACTGGCCCGCCTGGAGGTCGCGCTCTCGGCACTGGTGCGCTGGAGCGAGAGCAAGCACACCCGGGCCGAGGTGACCCGCCTCTCCGGCTGCGACGTACCGCCGAGCGCCCTGCGGCTGCTGGAACACTTCGACGTCGCCGGCGCGATGCGGGTGTCCGACATCGCGGACTGCCTGCGGGTCGACGTCTCGACCGTCTCGCTGCAACTGCGCCGGCTGAAGGCCGACCGGCTGGTCAGCCGCCAACCCGACCTGGCCGACGGCCGGTCCGGGACGATCGCGATCACCCCGGACGGCCGACGGGTCCTGGAGCGCGTCCGGGCCGCCCGCCGGGACCTGCTCGCCGAGGCCTTCGCCCAGGCCGCGCCGGGTGAACTCGGCCGGGCCGCCGATGTCCTGATCCGGCTGCAGGACCACATGCTCGCGGGGATCACGACGACCGGGCCCGGCGCCGCCGCCGGCCCGGGGCCCGCGCCCGACTGATCGCGACCGCTTCGGGCCCGGGAGCACCGTGTCCACGCCGGCGTTCAGGCACCGGCCTCAGGCCGGCCAGGGGCCCGGGTCTTCACCGACCCGTGCGGAGACGGCATCGCGCCGGGCCGTTCGAACAACGCGTTCGGCCGGGCCGCGGGACAGCCGTGGTCGGCCGACCGGCCGGCCACGGGCTGTCGCCGAAGACCGGTGTCAGGGCCGGCCGGTGACGTAGCCGCCGTCGGCCCGCAGCACGTGCCCGGTGGTGAAGGCCGCGCCCGCCAGGTAGAGCACCGCGTCCGTGACCTCGGAGACCTCGCCGACCCGGTCGAGCAGGGCGAGGCCGCCGTAGGCGTCCACGTCGGCGCCGCTGTGCAGCGGGGTCCGGACGATGCCCGGCGCCACCAGGTTGACCCGGATGCCGTCGGCCGCGAGTTCGGCGGCCAGGCTGACGGTCAGGGCGTGCACGCCGCCCTTGCTCACCACCGGCGCCGAGGCCGGGAAGCCGCCGATCGCGTGCTCCACCAGGACGGTGCCGATGTTGACGATGCTGCCGCCCCCGCCCTGGGCGCGCAGCCGGCGCACCACGGCCTGGGTGGTCAGGTAGGTGCCCCTGAGGTTGCCGTTCAGGAACCCGTCCAGCTCCTCCTCGGTGACGTCGGTGAACGGCTTCGCGGCGAAGGTGCCGGCGTTGTTGACCAGCACGTCGACCCGGCCGAACCGCTCGACCGCCGTACGGACCAGGGCCTCGCCGGTGGCCGCGGAGCCGATGCCGCCCGCCACCGGGGCGACCCGGTCCGGCTGGCCGAGGAGGGCGGCGGCCTTGGCGAGCCGCTCGGGGTCGCGGCCGTTGAGCACCACGTTGGCGCCCTGCTCCAGGAAGCCGCGGGCGATGTCCAGGCCGATGCCGCTGGACGAGCCGGTGACGACGACGGTGGGCGCGGCCTTCGCCGTGCGGGCGGCAGCGGTCGCGGCGGTGCTGCTGGTGGCGGGTACGGGCGTGGTCATGATGGAGCCTCCGTCGATGCTTACGTGGGGTGTTGGTGAAACCGTAGGCTCGCAGGATCCATAAGACCACGACGTAAATTGGAGTCTGAGATAACCTCACATTATGGATGTCGATCTGCGCGACCTCGAACTGCTCGACACGGTGGCCGACACCGGATCCCTCACCGCCGCCGCCGAACGCCTCTACGTCAGCCAGCCCGCCCTGAGCCAGCGGCTGACCAGGATGGAGGAGCGGCTCGGCGTCCAGCTCTTCGACCGGCAGGGACGCCGGCTGGTGCCGAACGCGGCCGGCCGGCGGATGCTGCTGGCGGCCCGTCAGGTCATCGCCGAGCTGGCCTCGGCCACCCGTGACGTGCGGGAGCTGCGGGACGGCCGGGACCGCCGGGTCCGGTTCGCCGTCCAGTGCAGCACCACCTTCCAGTGGCTGCCGCCCGTCATCCACGGCTTCCGCGACCGCTGCCCGGACGCCGAGGTGCGGATCGAGACGCTCCCCGGCGACACCCTGATCACCGCCCTGCTGGAGGACCGCCTCGACGTCGCCCTGATCACCAAGGCGGACCCCGAGATGGACCGGGTCGACCTGGTCCGGCTGTTCGAGGACGAGATGGTGGCCGTGGTGCCGGCCACCCACCCCTGGGCCGCCCTCCCCCACCTCACCGCACGGGACTTCGACGACTCCCGGCTGGTCCTCTACGACCTCTACGACCAGAGCCGGGTCCCCGCCACCCCGCTCCCCCTCCCGCACGGCGCCCGCCCGGGCCGGATCACCACCATGCCGGTCATCACCGACCTGGTGATCGAGATGGTGGCCGGCGGCCAGGGCGCCACCGTCCTGCCCGGCTGGGTCGCCGCCCCGTACGTCGCCTCGCACGGCCTGGCCCTGGTCCGGATCGGTGCCGAGCCGATGACCCGCACCTGGTACTGCGCCACCCGCCCGGGCCCCCGGCCGGCCCTCGTCCAAGCCCTGGTGGACGAACTCACCACCCGGCTGGGCGGGCGCCTGCCGGTCAGCCCCTGAACCCGCCCGCCCGTCAACTCCTGTACCGGGCCCGGGTGCCGGGGCGCGGCGCCCGACGGCCGCCCCGGTGCGGAGCGGCCGTCGGCGAGGTGCGGTGCGGTGTTCAGGAGTGGTTGCCGACCAGCTGGACCGGGCCGTTCAGGGAGTTCGGGGTGCAGCCGGGGCCGGTCAGGGTCAGGTGGTCGCGGGTGTTCACCACGCTCAGCGGGCCGTTGAGGACGGTGCCGCAGAACTGCACGGTGCCGGCGCCGACCGCCTGCACCGGGCCGGTGAGCTCCGAACCCCGGACCACCAGGCTCGCCCCGGCGCGGACCACGACCGGGCCGGTCTGCCGGGCGGCGGTGAGGCAGGTGGTGCCGGTGGCGACCACCAGCGGGCCGGTGTGGCTGCCGGTCACGGTGGTCGTGCAGGCCGGTCCCGCCGGGACCTCGGCGCGGAGGTCCAGGGCGTAGGCGATCTTGCCGGGCTTGGCGTCCGTGATCGGGGCGCTCAGCTTGCCGAACTCGCCGCCGGTGGGCTTCTTGCCGGCGTTCCACGGGGTCAGCCGGCCCAGCTGGTCCGCGGTACGGCCGTCCGCGATCACCGTGTCGCCGGGCACGGCGGACATCGCCTGCGAGGCCGTCCGGACCGCCGCCAGGTAGGAGGCGGAGTCGGCCGGGTCGTAGGAGCCGGGCAGGGCGATGCCCTGGCCGCGCAGCCAGTCGCCCCAGAGGAACTCCAGGTACTCGGCCGCGTCGTCCGGCACCGAGTAGCCGATGTCGCGGGTGAAGTAGACCAGGCTGCGGGACGGGTCGTCGTGGAAGTACGCCAGGCCCAGGCGCTGCGGCAGCTGGTCGACGGTGACCGGCTGGTCCTTCTCGTCCACCAGACGGACCCAGTTGCGGTCCCGCATGGCCTGCCAGAACGCGGCCGGCGACAGGTCGGCGAGGTTCGCCTGCACCTTCAGGCGGATGTGCAGGCGCGGGCCGCCGTCCGGGGCCTCCAGGAAGGAGGTGAGGGTGTGGTGGCCGTCCGTCAGGTAGAGCGCGCCGCCCGGACCGACCACGACGGTCTTCATCTCGGCGCGGGCGGCGTCGGTCTCCTCGCCCAGCGCGATGGTGCAGGTGAAGCTGGACGGGTCGGCGAGCCGGGCACCCGGCTGCACCGAGGCCGCGACGCCCTGGCCGTTGGTCTCGCACCAGTCGTCGAAGCGCTTGTTGATGTTCCCGTTGAGCTCGTCCTTGGGCGAGGTGTAGCGGCCGAGCTTGTAGTAGACCTCGTCGTAGCCGATCGAGGACTGGGTGGGACGCACCTGGTCCAGGGTCACGTCCAGCAGATCACCGGGCTGGGCCCGCAGGGCGGCCGCCGCGGCGGGCGCACCGGCCGCGGCGGCGGGGGTGGTGAGCCCGCTCAGGCCGCCCAGCGCGAGCGCGCCGGCCGCGGCGGCGGCGAGCACCCCGAGGCCCGGGCGGCGACGCTGCGGGAACGGTGCGGGGGCGGGGCCGGTGCTCATGGGCTCTCCTGCGGGTCTGCGGCTGACAGCGATCGGTGCTGGCGCACATCCAGCCAGTACCGACGGCTCAACCGGTGGCCGCAGGATGGTCAGGCGGTGGCGGGAGCGTGAACCCTGTCCGTCGGGGCGCCCCCGCCCCGGTCGGCACCGGCCGGCTCCCGCCCACCGGGGCCCGCCGCGGACCCGTTCAGCGCGGCCGGTCGCGGCCGGCGCCGGTCGCCCAGGTGACGCCGATCAGCACGCCGAGCGCCAGCAGTACCAGGCCGAGCCCGATCGAGGTCCAGCCGCCACTGGTGAGGCTGTCCAACTGCTCCTGGTAGGTGCTGTCCTGGGGCGTGGGCATGCCGTCGGTGACCGGACCGGTGGAGTGCGCCACGCAGGTGTCGCCCGGTGCCATCGGCCGGCCGTAGCAGGTGGGCACCTCGGTCTGCAGCTTGCCGACGCCGGTCAGGACCAGGCCCGCACCGGCGCCGAGCAGAAGCAGCAGGATCACCACCGCCATGACCGGTCCGCTCCTCCCCCACGCCGCCCGACGGCGCACCCCCGTACGCTCCGGCAGGGAACGTACCCGGGCCGGCCGGGCCGAACCCGGCCGCAACCGTGTCCTCGCCCACATCGCCCCGCCGGCCGCCCGGCGACCGGTGACCGGCGCTGTGCCGGACGCCGGCCCGGCAGCCGGTTGAGGACCGCGGTCCCGGCTCACGTCCAACGCGTTCCAACACCGGTGGCACGCCGGGCCGGCGGCACCGTGGGCGGCACCCGGAGGAAGCCTCCCTTCCCCGGTGTCAGTACCTCGCCCGCGATGAGGATGCGCGTCGTGCCGTCGAGGACGAGGAACGGCTCCGCCGCCTTCGCGTGGAAGTGCGCCGAGGCGCCCGGCGAACCCTTCTCGCAGGTGGCCCCGGCTCCCGGAGCCTTCGGGGTCGCACATCCACGGCGTCACCCGGATCGTGGCCGGCTCACCCCGGGTTCGACCGACGCCCACCCCGGCACGCCATTCGAACAGAAACCAACATCGAAATCCGGGAATCGATCGACGACGCCCTCTTGCCTGAGCGATAGCGGTGGGAATACCGTCTCATCCTGTCGGTATCCGACGCTTAATGTTGACTCTTGTGGGAGGACTGCGAATGCTTCCAGGGGGTGTCAGCCAAGGAGCCGCACCCGGGGGAACCCATGCCGGGAGCGTCCCGCCCGGCCGATCCCCGCTCAGCCCCCGGCCGCCGGCGCCCGTCGCCTTCGGCCTCACCGGCCTCACCGAGGAGCCCCGCACGCACTCCCCCGAGGTCCTCGTCCGTCACCACCGACGCACGGCGCACGCGCTCAACCGCCTCGTTCGCACCCGATGACGGGACGTCGGCGGCGTGCCCGGCCAGGTTGACCCTGACCACCGAGGGCCAGCCGCCGGCATTCCCACCCACCGTCGACGGCCACCGCGGAACCTCCGACCCACCTCGCCCCGCCGGCGCACGGCCTGCCGACGCGGCGGTCACCCACCGGGTGACCGGAGGGAGGCGGCGACGCAAGGCATCGGCAAGCGGGCGGAAAACAACAGATCCGATCACGGACAGGGCCCCCGCCCTGCCGGATCCGCACCCGAGCGGCCGCCAAGGCCCCGGGCTCCCGGTCGCGACGCACACCACGTCCACCCCCGGGCCCCCGGCCGCCCCCTGGCTCACCAGGCCGCTCAAGACCCCCACCTGAGGAGTCCTCATGCGCTTATTCCGGGCCGACAGATTCCGGGCGGCAGATTCCGCCCCCGCCCCTCACCCGCTGCCGGCCGGCCGGCCGGCGGCTGCCCGCAGGAGGGGGACCGCGGTCCTCACCTCCGGGGCCATGGTGCTGGCGGCGCTCAGCGCCGTCGGCACGCTCCAGGTCGTCCAGTCCCAGTCCGCCTCCGCGGCCGTGCCGGTCGGCTACGCCAAGACGCCGCCGATGGGGTTCAACGACTGGAACTCCTTCGGCTGCGACGTGGACGAGCAGCTCGTCAAGCAGACCGCCGACCTGTTCGTCGACAAGGGCCTCAAGGCCGCCGGCTACACCTACGTCAACATCGACGACTGCTGGATGACCAAGACCCGCGACGCCCAGGGCCACCTCGTGCCGGACCCGGTCAAGTTCCCCGACGGGATCAAGGGCACGGCCGACTACGTGCACGGCCTCGGTCTCAAACTGGGCATCTACGAGTCGGCGGGAACGGAGACCTGCCAGCACTTCCCGGGCAGCCTCGGCCACGAGCAGACCGACGCGAACGACTTCGCCGCCTGGGGCGTGGACTTCCTCAAGTACGACAACTGCGGTACCACCAAGGAGAACTCCAGCACCCAGGCGCAGCACATGGCCCGCTACCAGGCGATGGCCGACGCGCTCGGGAAGTCCGGCCGGAAGATCGTCTACTCGCTGTGCCAGTGGGGTGTGCAGAACCCTTGGACCTGGGGCAGCTCCATGGCCAGTCTGTGGCGCACCACCGGGGACATCTACGACGGCTGGGCCAGCGTGAAGAAGATCATCGCGGCCAACGCCTCACTCGCCCAGTACGCCCGGCCCGGCGCGTGGAACGACCCGGACATGCTGGAGGTCGGGAACGGCGGCATGACCGACACCGAGTACCGGACCCACTTCGCGATGTGGGCGGTGATGGCCGCGCCCCTGCTGATCGGCACCGACCTGCGCACCGCGACCCCCGAGACGATGGCGATCCTCACCAACGCCGATCTCATCGCCGTCGACCAGGACAGCCTCGGTGTCCAGGGACAGATCGTCGCCTCCGCCAACGGCACCATGGTCCTCAGCAAGCCGCTGGCGAACGGCGACCGCGCGGTGGCCCTCTACAACCCCACCGACGCACCGGCCGGCATCAGCATCCGGAGCGGCCAGCTCGGGCTGCCGGCCTCGGCGGCCTATCGGGTCAAGGACCTGTGGTCGAAGGGCACCTTCGAGACCGCCGGCACCATCAGCGCCGACGTGCCGGCGCACGGCACCGCCGTCTACCGGGTCAAGGCGATCGGGGACTTCTCCACCGTCCAGCCGCTCGTCCTGGTGTCGGCGCAGGCGCCCGCGAACCCCGTCGGGACCGACCTCGCTGTCGCCCCGGGCCGGTCGGCGACCTTCACCAGCACGGTCACCAACTACGGGAAGGCGACCCTGTCGGACGTACGCGTCACCGGCGCCCCGTCCGGCGGCTGGAGCGTCAGCTCGTCGAACGCGTGGTCCAGGGCCACCCTGGCCAGCGAGAAGACACTGACCACGACCTGGAACGTGACCGCGCCCGCCGGGGCGGCCCCGGGGAGCTACCTGATCCCACTCGTCGTCACCTACGCCTGGGGCGACGGGCACACGGTGACCGTGGCCCGGCGTGAAATCGGCGTCCAGGTGCTCCCCGCCCCGCCCACCGGCACGGTCGGGCTGTCGGCGGTGACCTGGGTGTCGGCCACCAACGGCTGGGGCCCGGTGGAGAAGGACCGGAGCAACGGCGGGAAGGGCGCCGGTGACGGAAAGCCGCTCAGCATCCGTGGCACCACCTATCCGAAGGGGCTCGGGACCAACGCCACCAGCGACATCCTGTACTACCTCGGCGGCGCCTGTTCCTCCTTCACCAGCACCGTCGGTGTCGACGACGAGATGGCCGGCCACCCGGGCGACGTCATCTTCCAGGTCTTCGGGGACGACACGAAGGTCGCCGACAGCGGCGCGGTGACCGGCGCCTCGGCACCCGTCGCGGTGACCGCGAACCTGACCGGCCTGACCTGGCTCCGGCTGCACGTCGACCCGCACGGGTCCGCCCTCTACGACCACGCCGACTGGGCGGCCCCGGCTCTGACCTGCCGCTGAGCGGGCACGGCCGGCCCGGGTGCGCGCATCCGGGCCGGCCGGCCGGAGGTGACCGAGCAGGACCTGCGTCGGCCCCGGCCTCGGCCGGGGCCGGCGTGGCGCGAGGACCTGGCCGGCGTGGCGCGAGGACGTGGCCCTGGGGCGGTCCACCACTTCGCCACCGACCACCGGCCGGACAGCCACGCCCGGTCGGTGCTCACCGGCAACGTTCGGTGGGCCGATCGTGCCGCGCGGCCCGTCGGACGGCACGATCCGGCGCAGCAACCGCCCGGGTGGTCCGGGCCGTCCTGTTTCCAGGGAATCGCCGCTTCCGACGCCCGCCGGAATTCCGGCTCGGCGCACTCCGTAGACCTGTCGAATTCCCGGCCGGTGATCCGCCGGGGCATTTCGCGGGGTGAGGGCATTCCGGTCGCCCGTCGGCGCGGCCCGGCCCCGGGCCGGCCGGCGCCGGTCCCCCGGACTGCGGGGCCGGTGGGCCCGACCGGCTGGAGGCCGGGCCGGAGCGGGCCGCCGCGAGTACCATCGACCCATGTCAGACTGGCCTTCGGGCCGGAGGGGGGCGCCGGCGGTCCGCCTCCGCCCCCGCGGGTGCGGCGAAGCGGCCGCCCCGTCCTCGCGGGGCTGTCCGTCGTACGAGGCGACTACCTACCCATCCCCGTACCCGGCGCGCGGCACTACCCAGGCATCCCCTATTAATGGCCCGGGAATTACCCAGGGGTCGCCTGCCATCGGCTCCATTCGTTATCAGGACAAGCCTCTTTTCGGTGGCTTTTGACCCGTCCTGTGCCGTTTTCTGGAATCAGAGGCAATTGCACTGCCGACGGAATGCGGACCAGCGGCCTCGATGACACCCAGCAGGAGGCGATCATGGGACCGAGCCCCGGGACAACCACCACCGTCGACGACCCGCGAACGGGGCGCGGCCGAGCCGCGGCGGGCGCGCTGCCCGTGGTCCGGGCCATTGCGCACCACCCCGGCTCGGTGCGCGCGGCCCGCCGGATCGCCCGTACCGCCCTGCGGGAGTGGGGCGTGGACGAGGACACCACGGAGCTGGCTCTGCTGGTCGTCTCCGAACTCGTCACCAACGCCGTCGAACACGCGCTGCCGCCGGTCGCCCTGCACGTGGAGCGCCCTTCCGGGCGCACCGTGCACATCGAGGTCGACGACGGCGGGCCGGCCTCCGTGCAGGGGGCGTGGTGCGCGGGCCGAGCGCCGGAGGAGGGCGGACGGGGCGGCGGCATCATCGACGTCCTCGCCTTCGCGCACGGCAGCCGCCCGCTCCCCTCCGGCGCCAGCCACTGGGCGGACCTGAACACCTTCTGACGGCCCGGCCGACCCCCGGCCCGAACCCCTGTCCGAACGACGCCGGCCGCCCCGGCCGGTCCGTACGACCACCCAGGGACGATTCTCATGACCACACCCGACCTGCCCCTGCGTCTCCTCCCGGCTGCCTACCTGCGGTACTACCCGCACAACCGCTCGGCGGTGGACTGCCACCGCGAGGCCCTGGAGCGCTTCGCCGGCCGCCTGGGGCTGCCCTCCCCCGCGGTCTACCTCGACAACGGCCGCCGCTCCACCGGCCCCCGGCCCGGTTTCGAACAACTGGCCCGGGCCGTGCTGGACGGCGTCCACCGGGTGCTCATCGTGCCCGGGCCGTGGGTCTTCTCCGTCGACGACGCGAAGGCGCGGCTCGCGGTGCGCCTGCTCACCGCTGCCGGTTGCCGGCGCATCCTGACGCTGCCCCCGCCCGGCGGGGGAGGATCCGCGCCGCCGGACGCCGACCGGCGGACCGAGCCGGGAAGGACGAGGACGTGATCCGGGCCGGCCTGTCGTCCCGGGCCGCCCCCGGGAGCCCCCGGTCCGGGCCCGTCGCCCGCCCCGGCGGGGTCCCGCACGAGGAGGACCGGACGGCGGGCCGCACGCGGGACACCGGCGCCACCGCGATGTACCTGCGCTGCTACCCGTACGACACCTGGCGCATGGCCTGCCACCACGAGGCTCTGCTCGGCCAGGCCGTCCGGCTCGGGCTCGCCCGGCCCCACCTCTACCTGGACAACGGGTTCCGCTCGCACGCGCCGTTGCCGGCACTGGAACACCTGTTGCGCCTGACCGCCGACGGCGGTTACCGCACGGTGCTGGTCCCGGGGCCGTTCGTCTTCTCCCTGGACGACAGCGAGGCGCGCGGCCTCGTCCGGCGGTTCACCGCCGCGGGATGCGAGGTGCTGGAACTCCTCTCCGCGCGCGGAGTGTCGTGACGGAACCCCCGGCGACCGGCAGGTCCGGTACCGGCGACCTGCCGGCCCGGCCCGCCGCGTCGTCCGGGGCGGCGCCCGACGACCTCGGGGCGGCCGGTGTCCTCCGGACGTCCCGCCGGGTCGGACCGCGGACGGGCCGGGCACGTCCGGCGCGGGGCGACGGCGACATTCCAAGGTGGCCGTGGCCCGCTCCCGCGGAGCACCCGCCCGGTGACGCCGTCGAGCGGCCGAAGGCCTCCGAAAGGCTTGTCGACTCCCGCGACGGACAGGCCGGCTCGGGGATCGGGTGCGGTCAGGGGGTCTCCCCGGAGGCGGCGGCACGGCGGCACGGCGACGCGGGGAGGGCATGGGCGGACCGGTGGGCCGGTGCGGTGTGTCCGGGAGGTTCTCACCGCACCGGCCCGGTTCGGGGCGGTGTCAGCTGCAGGTGACTCCGGCGCTCTTCCAGCTGGAGGCGTCGACCATGGTGGTG
>NZ_BNBO01000015.1:156633-163431 GCF_014655955.1 Kitasatospora indigofera | reverse complement strand
CGGCGGCCGCACCAGGGGTGCGGCCGCCGGCCCGTTCCGTCGCCTTGGGCGGCGCGCCGTCAGTGCCCGTCGGCCGGCCGGGGGCGGCCGGGCAGGTCCAGCGCCTCCGGGACCTCGTCACCCGCCGGCCCGCCGGCCGGGTCGTCCGCCGGTCCGACCGGCACCGCCTCGGGGGCGTTCAGCCAGCCCTCGGCGCCGGCCGGGGCGTAGGCGGCGTAGGTCGCCTCCTCCTTGAGCCGCCGGGCCGAGCCGAGCACGAAGACGTCCGGGGCGCCGTCGAGCACCCCGCCGGACGGGTCGTCGCTGCCGTCCCAGCGGACCGGGTCGCGGTCCGGCAGCAGCACGTCGCGGACGATCACGGCGCACAGGTAGAGCGTCCCGAGCAGGTGCAGGGCCACCGCGAAGTGGTACCAGGAGTCGCCGATGCCGTGCTGCTTGCCGCCGGTCACGAAGCCCAGGTGGGACCAGATGCCCAGGGTGTAGAGCACCTCGCAGGCCTGCCAGACCAGGAAGTCCCGCCAGCGCGGCCGGGCCAGCACCGCCAGCGGGATCAGCCAGAGCACGTACTGCGGCGAGTACACCTTGTTGGTCAGGACGAACGCGGCCACGATCAGGAATCCCAGCTGCGCGAGGCGCGGGCGGCGCGGGGCCGACAGCGCCAGCCAGCCGATCGCCAGCGCGCAGAGCACCAGCAGCAGGGCGATGTAGGTGTCGAGGTTCTCCAGCCCGACGCCGCGGTTCTGCATCAGGATCACCCAGAAGGACCCGAAGTCCTCCTTGCGGTGCTTGCTGAAGGTGTAGAAGGTCGCCCAGCCGTCGAAGTTGGCCAGCATGATCGGGACGTTCACCAGCAGCCAGGCCGCCACCGCGCCGCCCAGCGCCTGCCCGAACTCCCGCCACCGGCCGGCCCGCCAGCAGAGCACCAGCAGCGGGCCGAGCAGCAGCACCGGGTAGAGCTTGGCGGCGGTGGCCAGGCCGATGAAGACACCGGCCAGGACGGCCTTGGAGTTGGACCAGCAGGCCAGCGCCACCGCGGCCAGGGCCACCGCCAGGAGGTCCCAGTTGATCGTGGCGTTGAGCGCCAGGCAGGGCGCGAGGGCGAACAGCAGCGCGTCCCAGGGGCGGCGGCGGTGCGTGCGGGAGATCGCCACCACGGCGACCACGGCGCAGGCCATCAGCAGGCCCGCGTTGATCACCCAGAACCACTGCTCCTGCTGCTGGCCGGTCCCGCCACCGGGCGTGAGCCAGGCCGCGACCTGCATGAACAGGCCCGTCAGCACCGGGTATTCGAGGTACTGCATGTCCGGCGAGCCCTGCGGGATCTTGTCGACGTACGGGTGCAGCCCGTCCGCGAAGCCCCGGCCGGTGAACAGGTGCGGGATGTCGCTGTAACAGGCGTGGACGTACTGCGGCGAACCGGCCTGGAACCAGCCGCCGTCGTAGCAGGGCAGCTTCTGCATCATGCCGAGCACGGAGGTCAGGATGACGGCGAGCGCCAGGAAGCGGGCCGGGATCCACCAGGAGACCCCCAGCAGGGCGCGCCGGCCGGGCGGGCCGCCGAACACCTCGCTGCCGGCCGCGGCGACCGGGTCCTCGTCGGCCGGGACGACGACGGTGTCCGGCTGCGGGCCGGGCCGGTCGGCGGGGCCGGCCGCCACCGCGACGGGGGCGTGGAATCCCGCCCCCGCGGCCTCTTCGGGCCGGTCCGGCCCGGTGGATTCGTCACGCGCGCTCGACGTCATGCCGGACATCCTGCCGCACCGCGGGCGGGTGGACGAGGAGGCCCCCGCCGACGGCGCCCGGCGAGCGGCGGATCGGCCCCGCGCCGCCGGCCGGGAACGACGGCGGCGGCCCTCCGGGGAGGGCCGCCGCCGTCTGCTTCCGCCGTTGTCCGGTCCCGCCGGCTACGGCACGGGTGCGCCGCTGCTGGTCGGCTTGCCGCTCTTGGTCGGATCCGCCGTGGAGGCGCTGGGACTCGGCGAGGTGCAGGTGAGCAGCGGCAGACAGGTCGGCTGCTGCGTCGGGCGGGTCTTGGTCGGGCTCGGGCTGGGCATCGGGTCCGTGCAGTCCACGCCGGGCACGCAGCTCGGCATCGGCGCGGTGGGCTGCTGCGGGGCCGGAGCGGTGGGCTGCTCGGGCGCCGCGGTCGCCGACTCGGTGGCCGTGGGGGAGGCCGAGGGGGAGGCCGTGCTCGGCGCCCCGGAGGAGTCGATCTGGCTGCCGACCGGCTCGGGGGTCGGGAAGTTGACCTTCTTCTCGTTGGCCAGCGCGGCCTTCATGTACCGGGTGAAGATGTCGGTCGGGGTGTCACCACCGTGGTTGGAGTCCTTGCCACCGGTGCCGTTGAGGGTCTTCAGCCCCGGGTTGCTCGGGTCCTCGCGCCACATCGAGACGGCGGTGCTGAGCTGCGGCGTGTAGCCGACCCACCAGGCCGACTTGTTCTGGTCGGTGGTACCGGTCTTGCCGGCCACCGGGCGGCCGAGCGCGTTGCTCTTGCTACCCGTACCGTTCTTGGCCACGTTGACCAGCACGTCGGTGATGTTGTCCGCCACGGCGGCGTCCAGCACCTGCTTGAGCTCCGGCTTGGCGAAGCCCGCCTTCTCCTTGCCGTTGTACTCGACCTTGGTCACCGAGTACGGGTCCGCCTCCTTGCCGCTGGCGGCGAAGGTCGCGTAGGCCGAGGCCATCCGGATCGAGCTGGGGGTCGAGGTGCCGAGGGCGAAGGTGGGGGTCTTCGGGTCGGTGAAGGTCTCCTTCTTCAGCCCCAGCTTCTCGGCCATGTCGGCCACGTTCTGGCCGCCGACGTCCTGGTTGAGCTGGACGAACGGGACGTTGTACGACCACTGCATGGCCTGGCGCAGCGAGATGTAGCCGCGCTTGCCGGTGTCCTCGTTCTTCTGCCGGTACGGCTTGCCGTCGTCGCCGATCACCAGCGAGCCGTCCGGCTTGCGGATCTCCGACATGTCGTCGGAGAGGTAGCGGCTGTCGGCGTTGATCCGCGCGGGCTTGCCCTGCTTGTCGGTCTGGGTGAGCACGCCGGTCTGCATGGCGGTGGCCAGCACGAAGGGCTTGAAGGTCGAGCCGACCGGGATGCCCTTGGCGTCGGCGTTGTTGTCGTAGTGGTTGTTCTCCACGCCGGGGCCGCCGTAGATCGCCACGATGGCGCCGTCGCCGGGCCGCACCGAGGCCGCGCCGACCTGGACGAACTTGTCCAGCTCGGGGCGCTTGGTCGGGTTCAGCGTCTCGGCCTGGACGTCGTCGACGGCCTTCTTCAGGGCGTCGACCTTGTCCTTCTCGAAGGTGGTGTAGATCTTGAAGCCGCCGAGGTCGAGCTTCTGCTGGTCGACCGACTTGTCCTTGGCCATCACGAACTTGTTCGCGGTGTCGACCAGGTAGCTGATCTCACCGTTCATGCTGGCGGAGGGCTTGCGCGCGATCGGGTCCGGGAACACCGAGCACTTGGCCCGCTCCTCGGCCGTGATCGCCTTGGTGATCACCATCCGGTCGAGGATCCACTTCCAGCGCTGCTCGGCGCGGACGTGGTTGGCGGCGCTGAGCGACGGGTCCTGGACGGCCGCGCCCTTGAGCAGGTTGGCCAGCATCGCGCTCTGGCAGACGTCGAGGTCCTTGGCGTTGATGCCGTAGTAGGACTGCGCGGCGGCCTGGATGCCGATCGACCCGCGGCCGAACCAGCTGGTGTTCAGATAGCCCTTCAGGATCTCGGGCTTCTTCATCTTCTGATTGATCTTCAGCGTGATGAAGAACTCCTTCACCTTGCGGTCAAGGGTCTGCTCCTGCGTCAGGTAGGCGTTCTTGACGTACTGCTGGGTGATGGTCGAGGCGCCCTGGGTCTCGCCGCCCTTGGCCATGTTGTAGAGGGCTCGGACTATGCCCTTGGGGTCGATGCCCGAGTCGGTCCTGAACGTCTCGTTCTCCGCGGCGATGACCGCGTCCTGGGCGCTCGGGCTGATGTCCGCCAGGTCGACGATCTGCCGGTTGGTCTCACCCTTGCGGGTCATCTCCGTGCCGTCGGCCCAGTAGTAGATGTTGTTCTGCTCTTTGACCAGGTCGTGGATGTCCGGGATGGTCGTGTTCGCGTACGCGATGCCGACCCCGGCCACGCCCGTGCCGAAGAAGAGCAGGAAGCCGGACAGCCAGAGCCGCCAGGACGGCAGCCAGCGGCGCACGCCGGTCCTGCCGAAGCGCGGGTAGTCGATGAACCGCTTCTTGCCCGGCTTGCCCGGGGGGCCCTGCTTGCCGCCGCGGCCGGCGGGCGCCTCGCCGGCCCCGCGCTTGCCGCCCTTCTGGGCGGCCTTGCGCATCTCGGCGCGGGTCATCCGGGGCTGCTGGGCGGTGTCCCTGCCTCCCCCGGGGCGCCGGCGGCCGATGCCGTCCGAACGCAGTTCGTCACCGCCGGTCGGCCCCTCGTAGGAGGGGACTCCCTCGGGCGGGTTGCCATGGGCGTAGGGGCGGCCGCCGCCGGGGCGCTGGTCACCGCCGCCCGGCTGGTCCGACCGTCGCCGTCGTTCGCTCATCTTCCAGCAACTCCTCGTCAGGCCGTCGAGCCTGAAGGCAGGGTTCACGTCCGATGCCCGTAACCGCCCTAACCCCGGAGGTGGTCCTCGTGCACACGCGACAGCGTACGCACCTACGAATCCTTGCTATTCGGGCATCAGGCCCGAATTGGAACATAACGACGACAGATCATTACAGGCCCGTTGCCTTGCGGCCCTTGACCACCATCCTGTGATCACAACCACGCGCGCCCCCCTTGCCCGTTCGGGGACCCAGGTTTACTGTTCTCGATATATCGAGCCGATACATCGGAGCGACATACAACCCACCTACGGGGAGGAGGAGGCCGGCATGAGCAGGCGGTCGGGAGTGCTGGAGTTCGCCGTCCTCGGCCTGCTCCACGACGCCCCGATGCACGGGTACGAGCTGCGCAAGCGGCTCAACGTCCTGCTCGGATCGTTCCGCGCCTTCTCCTACGGCACGCTCTACCCCTGCCTGAAGAGCCTGGTGGCCCAGGGCTTCCTCGTCGAGGACAACCCGGACGTCGAGTACGTCCCGGCCACCGCGCTCAACGGCAAGCGGTCGAAGATCGTCTACCGGCTCTCGCCCGAGGGCAAGGAGCGCTTCGAGGAGCTGCTCGCCGACTCCGGCCCGGACGCCTGGGAGGACGAGCACTTCGGCGTCCACTTCGCCTTCTTCGGCCAGACCGACCGGGCCGTGCGGATGCGCGTCCTGGAAGGGCGCCGCAGCCGGCTGGAGGAGCGGCTGGAACGGATGCGCAGCTCCATCGCCCGCACCCGCGAGCGGTTCGACGACTACACACTCGAACTGCAGCGGCACGGGTTGGAGTCGGTCGAGCGCGAGGTCCGCTGGCTCAACGAGCTGATCGAGACCGAGCGCGCCAACCGGACGGTACGGGGCGGGCCCTCACCCGCCTCGTCGGGTACCGACAAGACTTCGGACGGCCGTGGCCAGGAGATCGGGTCCTCGGACCCGCCCGAGCCACCGTACGACCGCCCGGGGCGCTCCGCACAGGAGCGCTGACACCACGCTGCCCCGCGCAGCGCGGTAGGAGTGGGCGCCTCGTGCGCCCGTCAGACAGTCATTCAGTCACTGCAGAAGCAGCAGGACGAGAGCCGCCGGGTCCGGCGGAGCTCATGAGATCAGAGGGAGCAACCGGAATGGGTTCGGTTCGCGTAGCCATCGTGGGCGTCGGCAACTGCGCCGCGTCGCTGGTGCAGGGTGTCGAGTACTACAAGGACGCCGACCCGGCCGGCAAGGTCCCCGGGCTGATGCACGTGCAGTTCGGCGACTACCACGTCCGTGACGTCGAGTTCGTCGCCGCGTTCGACGTCGACGCCAAGAAGGTCGGCTTCGACCTCGCCGACGCCATCGGCGCCAGCGAGAACAACACCATCAAGATCTGCGACGTGCCGCCGACCGGCGTCACCGTGCAGCGTGGTCACACCCTCGACGGCCTGGGCAAGTACTACCTGGAGACCATCGAGCAGTCCGACGAGGAGCCGGTGGACGTCGTCCAGGTCCTCAAGGACCGCCAGGTCGACGTCCTGGTCTGCTACCTGCCGGTGGGCTCGGAGAAGGCCGCCAAGTTCTACGCCCAGTGCGCCATCGACGCCAAGGTCGGCTTCGTCAACGCCCTCCCGGTGTTCATCGCGGGCACCAAGGAGTGGGCCGACAAGTTCACCGAGGCCGGCGTGCCGATCGTCGGCGACGACATCAAGTCGCAGGTCGGTGCCACCATCACGCACCGCGTGATGGCGAAGCTCTTCGAGGACCGCGGTGTCCTGCTGGAGCGCACCATGCAGCTGAACGTCGGCGGCAACATGGACTTCAAGAACATGCTGGAGCGCGAGCGCCTGGAGTCCAAGAAGATCTCCAAGACGCAGGCCGTCACCTCGCAGGTCCGTGACCGTGAGCTGGGCGCCAAGAACGTCCACATCGGCCCGTCCGACTACGTCGCGTGGCTCGACGACCGCAAGTGGGCGTACGTCCGCCTTGAGGGTCGCGCCTTCGGCGACGTCCCGCTGAACCTCGAGTACAAGCTTGAGGTCTGGGACTCCCCGAACTCGGCCGGTGTCATCATCGACGCCGTCCGCGCCGCGAAGATCGCCAAGGACCGCGGCATCGGCGGCCCGATCCTGTCGGCGTCCTCGTACTTCATGAAGTCGCCGCCGGTTCAGTACTTCGACGACGAGGCGCGCGACAACGTGGAGAAGTTCATCCGCGGTGAGGTCGAGCGCTGAGCGTAGCTCGGTTCGCGAT
>NZ_BNBO01000015.1:0-156534 GCF_014655955.1 Kitasatospora indigofera | reverse complement strand
TTGTCCCGGCTGGGCGCTGAGCGTAGCTCGGTTCGCGATTGTCCCGGCTGGGCGCTGAGCGTAGCTCGGTTCGCGATTGTCCCGGCTGGGCGCCGGGCGCGGGGTGCGGCTTCGGTCGTGTCCGTGTGGTGAACCTGCCGGGTCGAACTGACGACTCGTAGGGCTCCGGTGGGGGTCCCGGCATCGCCGGGGCCCCCACTGTCCGTTCCCGGGCGTTGTTTCACGTGAAACAACGCCCGGGGCCGTGGCACTCTTGGCGGGTGGCCATCACAGCGAACGGCAGCACCAGAGCTCCCAACCGTGCCACCCTCACCGGGCTGCTGCGGCAACGGGACTTCCGTCGGCTGCTCACCGCCCGGGTGCTGTCCCAGCTCTCCGACGGCGTCTTCCAGGTCTCGCTGGCCGCCTACGTGGTGTTCTCGCCGGAGAAGCAGTCCTCGCCGGCCGACATCGCCTCGGTGCTCGCGGTGACGCTGCTGCCCTTCTCGGTGATCGGGCCCTTCGCCGGGGTGCTGCTGGACCGCTGGCGGCGCCGGCAGGTGCTCTACCTCGGGAACCTGGCCCGGTTCGGGCTGGGGCTGGTCACCGGCGGCCTGTTGCTGGCCCGCGCGCCGGACTGGCTCTTCTTCACCGCCGCGCTGCTGGTCACCGCGCTCAACCGGTTCATCCTGGCCGGTCTCTCGGCGGCGCTGCCCCGGGTGGTCGACTCGAAGCAGCTGGTCACCGCCAACGCGCTCTCCCCCACCCTCGGTACGGTCGCCGCCGCGATCGGCGGCGGCCTGGGCTTCGTGCTGCACCAGCTGATGCCGCCGGGCGCACGGGCGGACGCCGCGCTGGTCACCCTGGCGGCGCTGCTCTACCTGTCGGCCGCGCTGGCCGCCCGGCGGATGGCGCCGGACCTGCTGGGCCCGGACCGTCACCCCGGCCGGCCCGCGCTGCGGCAGGCCCTCGGCCAGGCCGCCCGGGACCTCGGGGCCGGGGTGCGGCACCTGGTCCGCGACTGCCGGCCGGCCGTCCACGCGATGGCCGCCGTCACCGCGGCCCGGTTCTGCTACGGCGTGCTGATCGTGGTGGTGGTGATGCTCGCCCGCTACACCTTCAACGACCCGGCGGACAGCTCGGGCGGTCTCGCGACCCTGGGCCAGGCCGTGGGTCTCTCGGCCCTCGGGTTCTTCCTGGCCGCCCTGATCAGTCCGTGGTGCACCCGGCGGCTCGGGCTCGCGGGGTGGATGACGGCCTGCCTGACGGCTCCGGTGGTGTTCGTGCCGGCCCTGGGGCTGCCCTTCTCGCTGGTTCCCGGGCTGGCCGCGGCGCTGCTGCTCGGCGTGGTCACCCAGGGCACCAAGATCTGCGCCGACACCGTGGTGCAGGAGTCGGTCGAGGACGAGTTCCGCGGCCGGGTGTTCGCCATCTACGACGTGCTGTTCAACGCCGCCTTCGTCGCCGCGGCGGCGGTGACCGCGCTGGTCCTGCCGCTGTCGGGACGTTCGGCGACGGTGCTGTTGGGCGTCGCGCTGGTGTACGGCGCGGCCGCCCTGCTCTACGCGCGGGCCGCCCGGCGCTCGCCCCCCGAAGCGGGCCAGGTCCGGCCGGGCTGACTCCCCGGTAGGCCCTCGGCGTCACTGACGTGACGGCAACTCGCTAAGGTACGTCAGAAATTGCCGCGCCGGCAGCACTCTGTCACGGGGGACTCATATGAGCACACCGCCCAATCCGTACGGTCAGCCCCAGTACGGCTACCCGCCGCCCGCCCAGCCGCCGTACGGCCAGCCGCCGGCTCCCGGGTTCGGTCCGCCGCCCGCCGCCCCCGGGTTCGGCCCCCCGCAGCCGCCCGCGCCCGGCTACGGCTACCCCGGCGGCCCGGTGCCGCCGCAGCCCGGCCCGCCGGCCCCGCCGTACGGCCAGCCCGGCTTCCCCCCGCCCGGTGGCGGCGGGATGCCCCCGGGCGGCCAGCCCGGCTGGGGCCAGCCGGTTCCGCAGCCGCCCCGCAGGAGCAAGAAGGTCGCGCTGAAGGTCGTCGGCGCGGTCGTCGGTGTGGTCGTGCTGGTCATCGGCTACTTCGTGGTGGGCCCGAGCGTCGGCAGCGCCGCCGTCGGCGACTGCGTGAAGACCAGCGGCGTCTCCGACGTCGACATCGTCAAGTGCACGGACGCCAAGGCCCAGTACAAGGTCATCGCCAAGTACACCGGCACCACGGACACCTCCAAGTGCGAGGCGAACCCGGACTCCACCGCCTCGGTCTGGGGCAAGAGCGGCCGGCGCAGCAGCCGCAAGACCTACGTGCTGTGCCTCGGCCCGCTGAACGGCGCCACCCCCGGGGCCTCCCCGAAGGCCAGCTCCTCGGCCGCGCCGAGCGCCAGCGCCAAGCCGTCGTCCAAGCCGTCGGTCCCGGCCTCCTCCGCCTCGGCCGGCAACCCGGTGCCCAGCGACGTGGACCGCGCGAAGGCCGGCGACTGCCTGCGCAACGACCACGAGACCAGCGCCAACTCGACCCACGACTCGAACCCGGACATCACCATGCTGCCGTGCAGCGACTCCCGGGCGAAGTACAAGGTGATCGCCAAGGTGCTCGGCACCACGGACGGGGACACGGCCTGCGCCAAGTACCCGGACGCGAACAGCTCGTACTACCAGGACAACGGCATCACCAAGTTCGTGCTCTGCCTGGCGGACGTGAACTGACGCCGCCCGCCCCGTGACACGGCGGAGGGGAGCCCGGCCACCGGGCTCCCCTCCGCCGTTCGCGCGCTCCGCCCCCGCCGGGGGCCCGCCCGGGGTCAGTCCTGGGCGGCCCACCAGGCGCGCAGCGCCGCGACGGCGTCCTCGTGCTCCATCGGGCCGTGCTCCAGCCGCAGCTCCAGCATGTGCTTGTAGGCCTTGCCGACCTGCGGGCCCGGCTTCAGCCCGAGCAGCTCCATGATCTGGTTGCCGTCGAGCGCGGGACGGACGGCGTCCAGCTCCTCGCGCTCCTTGAGCTCGGCGATCCGGTCCTCCAGGCCGTCGTAGGTCCGCGACAGCGCGGCGGCCTTCTTCCGGTTGCGGGTGGTGCAGTCCGAGCGGGTCAGCTTGTGCAGGCGCTCCAGCAGCGGGCCCGCGTCGTTGACGTAGCGGCGCACCGCGGAGTCGGTCCACTCGCCGCCGCCGTAGCCGTGGAAGCGCAGGTGCAGCTCGACCAGCCGGGAGACGTCCTCGATCAGGTCCTTGGAGTACTTGAGGTCGCGCATCCGCTTGCGGGTCATCTTGGCGCCCACCATCTCGTGGTGGTGGAAGGAGACCCGGCCGTCCGCCTCGAAGCGCCGGGTGCGGGGCTTGCCGATGTCGTGCAGCAGCGCGGCGAGCCGCAGCACCAGGTCGGGGCCCTCCTGCTCCAGGGCGACGGCCTGCTCCAGCACGGTGAGCGAGTGCTCGTAGACGTCCTTGTGCCGGTGGTGCTCGTCGCTCTCCAGCCGCAGGGCCGGCAGCTCGGGGAGCACGTGGTCGGCGAGGCCGGTGTCGACCAGCAGCCGCAGGCCCTTGACCGGGTGGTCGGAGAGCAGCAGCTTGTTCAGCTCGGCCTGGACCCGCTCGGCGGACACGATGGTGATCCGCTCGGCCATGGCGGTCATCGCCTCGACCACCTCGGGGGCGGGCGTGAAGTCCAGCTGGGCGGCGAAGCGGGCGGCCCGCATCATCCGCAGCGGGTCGTCGGAGAAGGACTCCTCCGGCGTGGCGGGGGTGCGCAGCACCCGCCGCTCCAGGTCGTCCAGGCCGTGGTGCGGGTCGACGAAGCCGCGGCCGGGCAGGTCGACGGCCATCGCGTTGACCGTGAAGTCCCGGCGGACCAGGTCCTCCTCGATGCCGGCGCCGTAGGTCACCTCGGGCTTGCGCGAGGTGCGGTCGTAGGCCTCGGAGCGGTAGGTGGTGATCTCGATCAGGAAGGAGCCCTCGGGCGTGTCCTTGCGCGCGCCGACGGTGCCGAAGGCGATGCCGACGTCCCAGACGGCGTCCGCCCAGCCCTTGACCAGCTTGAGCACCTGCTGCGGGCGGGCGTCGGTGGTGAAGTCCAGGTCGTTGCCGAGCCGGCCGAGCAGCGCGTCCCGCACCGAGCCGCCGACCAGGGCGAGCCGGTGGCCGGCCGCCTGGAAGCGCGCGGCGACCTCGTCGGCGACTGGTGAGACCCTCAGCAGTTCCTGGAGTCCCAGGGTCTGCGCCTCGCTCAGACCGGGGACGGCGGCGGTGGCGGTGCTGGAAGAATGGGCGCTGGGGTCATTGGCAGTGGACACGGCTCACAAGGGTACGGGTCCGGGCAGCCCCGCCGCCCGCGGGTTTGCGGGCGGCCGGTGCCCGGCGCCGGGGGCGCCCACCCGGCGACCCCCAACACTGGGGGCCGGGGATCGTCGTTACCATGCCGGTGGGAGCGAGTCTCGGCCGCGTCAGCGCGACGGCCGCGCCGCGGTGCCATCAAGGCTGTGCGGACGGCGGACTACCGGACAGTACGGCCATTCATCTGGTCATCCGACGATCAGCGATCGAGAACGGCGAGGGCGAAGCGCGTGAGCGAGCCGGCACGGCACTCGGGCCTGGAGACGCACGGACGGCGTGGACGTGCCGGCCGTGGCGGCCGCACCGCGCGGGCGGCCCGCCGGCTCGGGGCCCTCGCGGCGGCCTGCGCCGTGCTGCTGGGCGCCGCCCCGCAGGCCGGCGCCCAGGGCGCACCGGCCGCCGGGGCCCGGCCGGGCCTGGTGACCGAGGTGTCCGGCGAGTACCCGGTGGTCGTGACCATCGACGGTGTCTCCCCCGCCGTGGCCACCCCCAACGGCACCGTGACCATCACCGGCCAGGTGACCAACGGCGGCCGCGCGCCCCTGAAGTCCCCGCACGCCGCCGTCCGCGCCCCGCTCAACCACAAGCCGCTGAACACCCGCAGCGACCTCACCGCGGTCGCCACCCGCAACGACCCGGCGGGCGTGGACGGCGTCGACCTGCCCAGCCCGCAGGCCGCCCTGAACGAACTCGGCCCCGGCCAGAGCCAGCCGTTCACCCTCCAGGTGGCGGTGGCCGACCTCGAACTCGACCGGGAGGGCGCCTACGAGCTCGCGGTCGACGTCCGCGGCTCGACCGGCGACAACCAGCGCGAGCGCCCGCTGGGCATCGCCCGCACCTTCCTCCCGTACAACCCGACCCCGGCCGACGCCCAGCCGACCCAGGTCGCGACGCTCTGGCCGATCACCCACACCCCGGAGCTGGTCGCCCAGACCCTCTCCGACAACGACCAGAGCGTCCCGGTGCTGCGGGACGACAGCCTGGCCGCCGAGTTCGCCCCCGGCGGGCGGCTCTACGAGCTGGTCGACATCGGCGCCGGCCTGACCGCGCCGACCTGGGTGGTCGACCCGGACCTGCTGGACACCGCGTACGCGATGACCAAGCCGTACCGGGTGCAGAAGCCCAACACCGCCGGCCAGTCCGCCAAGGACGAGAACACCACCCAGGGCACCGGCACCGCGGCCGCCGCGGCCTGGCTGGACAAGCTGCGGACGGCCGTCGCCAAGAAGGGCAGCGAGGTCGTCTCGCTGCCCTACGCCGACCCGGACATCGCCTCCATCGCGCACAACGGCGCCGACCTGAACGGCATCGACACCGCCCTGCTGAAGGCCGGCACGGCCGGACAGGTGACGGCGGAGGGCCGGCTGTCGGTGGACGTCCGGGGCGACGTCGCCTGGCCGTACCAGGGCTACCTGGACCAGCAGATCGCCGCCACCGCGCAGCGCGGCGGGGACAACCTGCTGCTGGTGAACGGGGCCAGCCTGCCCGAGGCGGACTCGCTGAAGTACACCCCCGGCGCGGTCCGCCCGCTCGGCAACGGCCAGACCGGCGTGGTCGCGGACAGCACGGTCTCCGGCCTGTTCCAGAGCGACCTGAACACCCCGCAGGCGCAGAGCGAGGCCGTCCAGCGCTTCCTGGCGGAGACCTTCGTGATCACCCGGCAGGAGCCGCACAACCCGCGCGGCCTGCTGGTGATGCCCCCGCGCGGCCTCACCGTGAACACCGCCAGGACCCTCGCGAGCGCCCTGCAGAGCGCCAACGCCGGCCAGTGGACCACCCCGGTGACACTGGACGCCGTGGCCCAGGCCGCCGCCGACCCCAGGGCCAACGGCGCGGTGCCCCCGGCGACCGACTACCCCGGCGAGGCGCGCGCCTCCGAGCTGTCGGCCAAGGCCCTCACCGAGACCATGGCCATCCAGAGCAAGCTCGACCTGCTGATGCGCATCCTCACCCTGCCGCAGCGGGTCCGCGGGCCGTTCAGCGCCGCCATGGTCCGCTCGGTGTCCACCGAGTGGCGCACCCAGGGCCCGGCCGGCGACACCTACCGCGACGGCGTGCGGGACTACCTGGGCGAGCTGTCCCAGGCGGTGCGGGTGCCCAAGAAGGGCGTCATCACCTTCGCCGGCGACACCGGAGTCCTCCAGGTCAGCGTGCGCAACGACCTCACCCAGGCGGTCACCAACCTCAAACTGGTGCTGACCTCCAGCCAGCCCAACCGCCTCAAGGTCGGCGACCCGGCCGACATCGTGCTGGGCGCCTCCCGCAGCGTCACCATGCAGTTCCCCGCCGAGGCGCACAACAACGGGCAGGCCACCATGACCGCCCAGCTGTGGACCACCGGCCCGGACCCGCAGCGCTACGGCGACCCGGTCACCTTCAACGTCATGGTGACCTCGGTGACCGACGGCGTGCTGTACGTGATCGGCGCCGGGCTGCTGCTGATCCTGCTCGCCGCGCTGCGGATCTACCGCCAGCGCAAGAAGCAGGGCGCGGACGCGGACGCCGACGGCGACCGGCCCCTGGACGGCGCCGAGGACGGGGCCGGCCCGGACGACGCCGCGGGCCCGCAGGCGGGCCCGGAGGACGCCGACGAGGGCCCGGACGACGACCGGGACGCCGTGCAGACACTGCGCGGCACCACCGCAGATGGCCGGGATCGGGCCACCGGTGATGAGAAGGTTGGTCCTTGATACCGCCCGACCCCAGGGCGCCCTCCCCCGAACAGCGAAGAGGTGGCATGAGCGGGCCCCGCGAGGAGCGAGCACAGAGCCAGGCCGGTGGACAACAGCCGGCCGAGACGCCGGGCGGCGACTGGTACGTGGCCGACACCTACGCACAGGACCCGTACGCGGCGGACGGCTACGACGGGTACGGGTCCGAGCCGGACCCGTACGGCGTCCAGGCCGGCCGGGAGGGCGGCGCACCGCCGGCCTACGACGTGCCACCGCATCTCCCGCCGCAGGCCAACGGCTACCCGACGCCCGTACCGCCGGCGATGGCACCGCCCGTGCCCCCGGTGCAGCCCGGCTGGGACACGCCGGCCAGGCCCGCCTGGGAGGAGCCGGCGGCGAACCCCGCGCCGCAGCGCCCGGCGGCCCAGGCCCCCGTCACCCCGAACACCGCCCCGGCGGACCCCGGCGCCCCCGCGCCCGGCTCCGGCCCCGGCGCCCGGTGGGGGCAGTGGCAGGAGCCCGCCCGGCCGGAGTCCCCGTGGAACTCCGAGACCACCGAGTACGTCGGCGTGGACGCGCTGTTCGGCGGTGCCCCCCAGCAGCCGCAGCCCGGCCCGCAGCCGGCCCCGTACCCCGACGTACACCCGGCCCAGCAGCCCGGACAGCACCCGGCCCAGCAGCCCGGACAGCACCCGCTCCAGCAGCCCGGTCAGCCCGGCCCCTACCGGCCCGGCGCCCAGCCGATGCCGGCCCCCGGCGGTCCGGCCGCCGGCCACGGCTACCCGGCGCCGCCCTACGCGGCCGGGCCGCCGCAGGGCCAGGGCCCCCAGCCCGGCCCCGGGCACGAGCAGCACCCGGGCCACGGCCAGGGCGGCCAGTTCGTCCCGCCGATCGAGTTCGACCCGCCGCTCTCCGAGCAGGAGGCCACCATGCAGGTGGCGGCGGTCCAGCTGCCGCCCGCCGTGGAGCCGCTGGACGAGGTCGCCGAGGAGCTCGCGGAGGAGCGCCAGGAGGCGCCCCGGCCCGCGAAGGGCGGTGGCGGCGGCAAGGTCGCCGGCCTGCTGAACTCCAGCGCGATCATGGCCGCCGGCACCCTGGTCTCCCGGGGCACCGGCTTCGTCCGCACGATGGTGATCGTCGCGGCGATCGGCGCCGTCCGGATGGGCGACTCGTACAACGCCGCCAACACCCTGCCGACCCTGCTCTACATCCTGATCGGCGGCGGCGCGCTGAACGCCGTCTTCGTGCCGCAGCTGGTCCGCAGCATGAAGCACGACGAGGACGGCGGCGCCGCGTACGCCAACCGGCTGCTGACGCTGGTGATCGTCGGCCTGGCCGGCGTCTCCTTCCTGGCCGTGCTCGGCGCCCCGGTGCTGGTCCAGTTGATCGCGCACGCACTCACCACCGACCAGGCCAGCGCCGACACCACGGTGGCGCTCGCGCGCTACTGCCTCCCCACGATCTTCTTCATGGGCATCCACGTGGTGATGGGGCAGATCCTGAACGCGCGCGGCCGCTTCGGCGCCATGATGTGGACCCCGGTCCTCAACAACATCGTGGTGATCTTCACCTTCGGCGCGTACATCTGGGTCTACGGCGGGTTCAGCTCCACCGAGGTCAACCCGGCCACCATCTCGCCCGAGGGCGTCCGGCTGCTCGGCCTCGGCACCCTGATCGGCCTGGCCGTCCAGGCGCTGGCGATGATCCCGTACCTGCGGGCCGCCGGCTTCAGCTACCGGCCGCGCTTCGACTGGCGCGGCCACGGCCTGGGCAAGGCCGCCCGGCTCGCCAAGTGGACCTTCTTCTTCGTCCTCGCCAACCAGGCCGGCTACCTGGTGATCACCCAGATCGCGGTCGCGGCCGGCATCGACGCCGGTGACAACGGCGCGGGCCTGTCGGCGTTCTCCAACGCCCTGCTGATCTGGCAGCTGCCGCACGCGGTGATCGCCGTCTCGATCATGAGCGCCGTGCTGCCGCGGCTCTCCCGCGCGGCCGCCGACGAGGACGCCGGCACCGTCCGGGACGACATCTCCTACGGCCTGCGCACCACAGCCGTGGCGATCATCCCCGGGGCCTTCCTCTTCCTCTCGCTCGGCCCGGCCATCGCCCGCTCGATCTACGCCGTGGGCGGCCAGCCGCAGGCCCTGGAGAGCGCCACCAACATCGGCCTGATGCTCTCGGCGTTCGCCCTCGGCCTGATCCCGTACTCGATGCAGTACGTCATGCTGCGCGGCTTCTACGCGTACGAGGACACCCGCACCCCGTTCTCCAACACCGTCTGGGTGGCCGGCTGCCAGGCGGGCTTCTCGGTCCTCTGCTACCTGGTGCTGCCCTCGCAGTGGGTGGTCACCGGGATGGCCTTCGGCTACGGTGCCGCCTACGCGGTCGGCGTCGCGGTGGCGATCCCGAAGCTCAAGCGGAAGATCGGCGGCCTGGACACCAAGCGGATCGGCCGCACCTACAGCCGGCTCGCCGCCGCCTGCGTCCCGGCCGCCGCGGTCGGCGTCGGGGTCAGCCTGCTGATCGGCTCGCTGGTCGGCGGCTGGCTGGGCAGCGTACTGACCGTCCTGGTCGCCGGCGCGCTGCAGCTGGCGGTCTTCGCGGTGGTCGCCAAGCGGCTCAAGATCGAGGAACTCAACTCGATGCTCGGGATGGTCCGCGGCCGCCTGGGCCGCTGACCGCACGTCAACCGCGCGGACAGGAAAACCTCCGCCACCCCCGGGTGGCGGCCGCTGGGCCGGATTCGGCGATCGGGTGAGACCCCCGGGAGCGCCGGACCCGGCCCAGCGGCCGATCTGCACCAGATCTCTCCACCGCACGCAACCGCTTGCCCGTCTCAGCGGTCGTACCCGGGGGAGAACAGTGGGCACAATTGACCTGGACCGCCCCGGCCCCCGCGCCGAGGCGATCCAGCGACTTTCTCGGGTCCGGGGCGACACGACCGGGGCGACACAAGGGGAGGCATGACCACGGTGGCTGATGGCACCAAGGCGGTCGTCGACACGCCGGAGGCTGACGAGGCCGCGGACGAGGCTGCGCTGGCCATGGCGATCGACGACCTCGCGGTCGACGGCCCGGCCGGCCCGCAGGACGCGGAGGAGGTCTCCGAGACCACCGCCCCGCTGTCGGCCGACGAGATCGCCGTCGAACTGGCCGCCGGCGCGGCCCTGGCCGCCGCGGCGAAGGCCAAGGCGGCGGCCGACGCCAGGGCCGAGGCGAAGGCCCGGGAGCAGGCCCGGGCCAAGGCGGAGGCAGCGGCCCGGGCGAAGGCGGAGGCCGGGGAGCAGGCCAGGACGGAGGCAGCCGCAGCGGCGGCCGCCAAGGCCGGAGCCAAGGCCGGGAACGGGTCCGCGAGCGACTCCGCGACCGGTACCGCGAGCAACTCCGCGACCGGTACCGGAGCAGGCACCGCGGCGGACGGCAAGGCCGTCGGCGCCACCGCGGCGAAGGCCGCGGCCGCCCCCGGCGGGGCCGCGCAGCCGCTCGCCAGGGCCACCGGCCGTCCGGGCCCGGAGGCCACCGCCAAGGCCCCCGCCAAGGCCGCCCCGAGGGCCACCGCGACCGCCGGCGACACCGGCGGGACGGGCGCCCTCCCGCTCACCCTGCCCGCCCCCCTGCGGCACAGCGGCGACATCATCGGCGGCCGCTACCGGCTGGAGGAGTGCATCTCGCAGTCCGCCACCTTCAGCAGCTGGCGCGCGGTGGACGAGAAGCTGCGCCGCGCCGTCGGCGTCCACCTGATGGCCGCCGGGCACCAGCGCTCCCGCGCCGTGCTGGCCGCCGCGAAGTCCGCCGCCCTGCTCGGTGACCCCCGCTTCGTCCAGGTGCTGGACGCCGTCCAGGAGGGCGAGCTGGTCTACGTCGTCCGGGAGTGGCTGCCCGACGCCTCCGACCTCGCCAAGCTCCTCACCACCGGCCCGATGGAGCCCTACGACGCGTACCAGATGGTCCGCCAGGTCACCGACGCCATCGCCACCGCCCACCGCCGTGGGCAGGCGCACCTGCGGCTCACCCCGCGCTGCGTGCTGCGCACCGAGGGCGGCCAGTACCGGATCAACGGCATCGCCGTGGACGCGGCCCTGCGCGGCCTGCCCGCCGACGACAGCGCGGACGCCGAGCTCACGGACACCCGCGCCATCGGTGTCCTGCTGTACGCGGCGCTGACCCACCGCTGGCCCTTCCCCGAGGACCGCTACGACCTCCAGGGCCTGCCCAAGGGGCTCGGCTGCGTACCGCCCAGCCAGGTCCGGGCCGGCGTCCACAAGGGCCTCTCGGAGCTCGCCGCCCGCACCCTCTGCGACCCGCCGCCGAACCACACCACCCCGATCACCACGCCCGAGGACCTGGCGAAGGCCATCGCGCTGATGCCCCGCATCCGCCAGCCCGAGCCCGAGCTGCCCGCCTTCACCCCGCCCCGGCGCACCCCGCCCGCACCGGCCCCCGTCACCGCCCCGGCCCCGGTCCGCCCGGCCTTCCACGGCCCGCTGCCGTACCCGGCCCGGCCGCGCCGCCGCCGGCTGCGCCGGGTCCTCAAGGCGACGGCCTGGACGGTCGCGCTGGCCGCCGTCGGCTTCTCCTCCTGGCAGCTGGTCGGCCAGCTGCGCGGCGGCAACCACGCCGCCGACACCGCCGGCCCGGCCGTCACCCAGACCGACGGCGCGCACCCGCAGATCGGCGCGCCGGTGAGCGCCGCCCCCGCCGGCACCCCGGTCACGATCGCGGACGTGAAGTCCTTCAACCCGCTCGGCGACTCCCCGGAGAGCGTCCCGAGGCTGCCGCTCACCCACGACGGCAACCCGGACACCACCTGGACCACGCTCGACTACCGGAACCCGCTGCAGATGATCAAGGAGGGCACCGGCCTCCTGGTGGACCTCGGCTCGCCCCAGCAGGTCGGGTCGGTCAGTGTCCAGTTCGTCGGCAGCACCCGGGCCGAGCTGCGCGTCCCGGCCACCCAGTCGGCGGCCGCCCCCGCCAAGCCCGGCGACTACCGCGTGATCGCCCAGAGCACCGGCGCCCAGGCCGAGCTCAAGCCCGACGCCCCGGTGACCACCCGCTACCTCTTGATCTGGATGACCGACCTCCCCAAGGATGGGGGCGTCTGGCACGGCCAGGTGGCCGAGATCAAGGTCACCGGCTGACGACGGGTACGCCCGCCCGGGCCCGCGCCCGCCGGCCGGGCCCGTAGGCGCGCGGCCTGCGGGCGGGACCCTGCGTACGGGTCCTGGGCGGGGCGGGTGCACCCGGCGACGACGACAGGCAGGACGACGAGGGGTGGAAGGGGTGCGATGGCGGACGCCGAGGACAGCGACGCCGAGCTGCTGAGCCGGCACGTCGCCGGCGACCCGGACGCCTTCGGCCTGCTGGTGCGGCGCCACCGCGACCGGCTCTGGGCCGTCGCGCTGCGCACCCTCGGCGACCGCGAGGAGGCCGCAGACGCCGTCCAGGACGCCCTGGTCTCGGCCTTCCGCTCCGCCCACACCTTCCAGGGGCGCTCCGCCGTCACCACCTGGCTGCACCGGATCGTGGTCAACGCCTGCCTCGACCGCGCCCGGCGCACCGCCACCCGGCGCACCGGCCCGCTCGACGACGACCCGCAGCGCCTGGACACCCTGGTCGGCAGCTCCGAGTCCGCCGACCACCCGGTCGTCCGGGCCGAGGTCCGACGCGAGGTGACGGCGGCCCTCGACGCCCTCCCCGCCGAACAGCGCGCCGCCCTGGTGCTGGTCGACATGCAGGGCTACCCGGTCGCCGAGGCGGCCGAGGTGCTCGGCGTCCCGGTCGGCACCGTCAAGAGCCGCTGCGCCCGCGGCCGGGCCCGGCTGCTCCCCCTGGTCCGTCATCTGCGCGAGAACGGGCCCGGCGGCGCGGAGGGCTCGGGCGGCGTGGGCGGCTCCGACCGCTCCGACCGCTCCGACCGCTCCGGGTCGGACACCGCCGCCACGGGCCCGGCGACGCCGGGCGGCACCGCACCGGCCCCGGCGGCACCCGGCGCTGTTTCACGTGAAACAGCGCACGGATCAGGACCCGGGGGGAACCCGTCCGGCCCCCGGTCCGTCACAGGGACGAGCCCCGGCAGCGATCCGATCCTGGAAGGAGATGCGACCGCGCGATGACGCCCCCCACTTCTTCCCCGCATCCGGCCGGACCGCACCCTTCGATCGACGAGCTCGCCGACCTCGCCGAGGAGCTGATCGAGGACCGGGACGCCGCCGATTCCCTCCGCGAGCACCTCACCGGCTGCCCGGAATGCCGCGAGACGCTGGCCGCGCTGGCCGACGTGAGCGAGCTGCTGGGCAGCGTGGAGACCCCGGCGATGCCGGCGGACGTCGCCCGGCGGATCGACGCGGCGCTGGCCGCCGAGGCGGCCGGCCCCGGCCGCCCGAACCCACCCGCCGCCGCCCCGGCCGCCGCCGAGCGTGCCGGCAGCTCCGGACAGCCGGCGGCCGCGCGCCCCCGGCAGGAGCACCGCCCGGCGCCCACCGCCCCGCCCACGGCCCCGCCGGCCGGTCCCGGGCGCGCCCGGCGGCGGTCCCGGCGACGTGTCCTGCTGGGCACCGCCTTCGCCCTGGCCGCGGTGACCCTCGGGGCCCTGCTGCTGCGGACGCCGGCGCCGGACCAGGCCGCGGACACCGCGGCCGGGGCGGCCGCCGCCTCCGCCCCCTCGCTCTCCGCTCCGTCCCCCGGCGTCTCGTCCCCCGGGCTCCCCTCCTTCGGTGGCCCCTCCCTCGGCGGCGGGCAGCGCCCCGGCAGCGAGGCCCCGCAGGAACAGCCGGCGATCAAGGGCGGGGCCCCCGTGTACACCGAGGAGACCCTGGCCGAGCAGGCCCGCCGGCTCGTCCGCGCGGCCTCGCCGTCCGACGGCACCGACCTCAGCACCCGCACCGCACCGCCCTGCGCGCCCGCCGGCACCGGCCCGCTGCTCGCCGACGGGCGCGGCACCTTCGGGGGCGTCCCCGTGGACGTCCTGGTGTACGCGGTGCCGGGGGACCCGGGCCGGCTCGACGTCTACCTGGTCGCGAGCGACTGCGGCGCCGCCCCTGCGACGGTCCTGCTGCACCGGAGCGTGCCGGCCGGGTGACCGGGGCCGGCCTTCTCCGCCCCGACCGGCACACCCCGGCGTCCCCGGTCGGCACACCCCGACCGGCCCGGCAGCCCCGACCGACCCGACCGCCGGCCCGCCGGCCGACCCGCCGCCGCCCTGGGCCTCCGTACGGGACGTCGGACCGGCGCCGGGCCCCGGTCACCCGAGCCGGGCCGCGCAGGCTCCTGACACCCCTCCCGGGGCCCACAGTGCGGGCACCTGGTACGGATTCCGCCGGGAATGCGGGAGACTGGTCAATCGTTGTCCCGGGCGGCGGAGCAGGACCGCCCTCCCCGCACAAGCGCGGGTCGCGATGCGAACCAGGAGATGCAGTGAGCGACGTCCGTAATGTGATCATCATCGGTTCCGGCCCGGCCGGGTACACCTCCGCGCTGTACACCGCCCGAGCCTCGCTCAAGCCGCTGGTCTTCGAAGGCGCCGTCACCGCCGGTGGCGCCCTGATGAACACCACCGAGGTGGAGAACTTCCCCGGTTACCGGGACGGCATCATGGGCCCCGAGCTGATGGACAACATGCGGGCGCAGGCCGAGCGCTTCGGCGCCGAGCTCGTCCCCGACGACATCGTCTCGGTCGACCTCACCGGCGACGTGAAGACCGTCACCGACTCCGAGGGCAACGTGCACCGCGCCCGCGCCGTCATCGTCACCACCGGCTCCCAGCACCGCAAGCTCGGCCTCCCGCGCGAGGACGCGCTCTCCGGCCGGGGTGTCTCCTGGTGCGCCACCTGTGACGGGTTCTTCTTCCGCGACCAGGACATCGCCGTGGTCGGCGGCGGCGACACCGCGCTGGAGGAGGCGACCTTCCTCTCCCGCTTCGCCCGCAGCGTCACCGTGATCCACCGCCGTGACAGCCTGCGCGCCTCCAAGGCGATGCAGGAGCGGGCCTTCGCCGACCCGAAGATCAGCTTCGCCTGGGACAGCGCCGTCGAGGCGATCCACGGCGACCCCAAGCTGACCGGCGTCACCCTGCGCGACACCACCACCGGCGAGCAGCGCGAGCTGGCCGTCACCGGCCTGTTCATCGCAATCGGCCACGACCCGCGCACCGAGCTCTTCACGGGCCAGCTGGACCTGGACGCCGAGGGCTACCTCAAGGTCGAGGCCCCCTCCACCCGGACGAACATCCCCGGCGTCTTCGGTGCCGGCGACGTCGTCGACCACACCTACCGCCAGGCGATCACCGCCGCCGGCACCGGGTGCGCCGCGGCCCTGGACGCCGAGCGCTACCTCGCCGCGCTGGCCGACCTGGAGGCGCAGGCCGCCACCGTCGCGGTCTGACCCCTCCCCACCTGATCCACCGGGTGGGGCCGGCCCGGGGCTGCTCCGTTTCACGTGAAACACGTCCGCGTCGTCCACGCGGAGCAGCCCCGCGAGCAGCGGGCCGCAGCAGCGGGCCGGCCCGTACCGGCTCTGCCCCACCCACCTCCCCGGCCGGGACAGAAACATAACGGCCCCCGCCGTTGTTGTCCTGGCGGCAACACTCGTCCGTGACCCTTAGGAGCTACCGTGGCCGGCGCCACCAACATCGTGACCGACGCGTCCTTCGAGGCCGACGTCCTCAAGAGCGACAAGCCCGTCCTGGTCGATTTCTGGGCCACCTGGTGCGGCCCGTGCCGTCAGATCGCCCCGATCCTGGAAGAGATCGCGGGCGAGCACGGCGACAAGCTGACCATCGCGAAGCTCGACGTCGACGCCAACCAGCAGACGGCCGCCGCCTACAACGTCATCTCGATCCCGACGATGATCGTCTACAAGGACGGCCAGCCGGTGAAGTCCATCACCGGTGCCCGCCCGAAGGCCGCGCTGCTGCGCGAGCTGGCCGAGTTCATCTAGGCTCACCCGGTCCTGAGGCTGAGGCGGGGCTCCCCCTGGGGAGTCCCGCCTCAGCCGTTTCCGCCTCCGTCTGCCGCCGGGTCACCCGGCCGCCTTCGTCCCGCTCCGGCCCGCTCCGACGTCCGCCGGTCCTCCGGGCGGGAGCCCGCCGCTCCGGCGCCCCGGGCCTCGCTCAGAACGGCCGGAGGGCCGGCTCCTTGCGCGCCCCGCCCAGCAGCCGCTCCAGGGCCACCTCCATGTCGCCCTTCCAGGAGAGTGCGGTCCGCGCCTCCAGCCGCAGCCTCGGGTACCGGCGGTGCGGCCGCACCGTCTTGAAGCCGACCGCCAGCAGGTGCTCGGCGGGCAGCACACAACTCGGCCGTTCCGGCCCGAGCGCCCCGAAGGCCTCGATCGCCCGGACCCCCCGCCCGATCAGATCCTTGACCACCGTCTGGACCAGCACCCGGCCCAGCCCCTGCCGCTGGTAGCCGGGCAGCACCCGGCTGACCATCAGCAGCACCGCGTCGGGCGAGACCGGACTGGTCGGGAAGGCCAGCGCGCGCGGCACGTAGGCCGGCGGGGCGTAGGTGACGAACCCGGCCGGTTCGTCGTCCACGTAGACGATCCGGCCGCAGGAACCCCACTCCAGCAGTACGGCGGAGATCCACCCCTCCTTCTCCAGCTCGGGCTTCCCCGCCTCCACCGCCTCCCGGGCGGTGACCGGGTCCAGCTCCCAGAACACGCAGGAGCGGCAGGTGTTCGGCAGATCGCCGAGGTTGTCCAACGTCAGCGGGGCGATCCTGCGTCCCATGCCCCGCACCTCCTCGTCCTCACTTCGAGCATTCCCCCCTCGGAGCTCGCGCCCCACATGCCGATGGGTGCATGTTTCACGTGAAACACGGCTCGGCGGCCGCGGTCCCTGTGAAGCATGCACCCATCGGTTCAGCTCGCTGTTCAGCTCTGCGACAGCCGCAGTCCGTCCTCCCCGGGCGCCAGGCTGTCCAGGATGCGGTTGAGGTCGTCCACCGAGGCGAACTCCAGCACGACCTTGCCCTTGCCGAGCTTGCCACCGCGCTGCGAGACCTCGACCTTGACCCGGGTCTCGAAGCGGTCCGAGAGCCGGCCCGCCAGGTCGTTGAAGGCCGGCGAGAGCAGCTTGCCCGCCTTCGGGCCGTTGGCCCGCTGCGGCTTGTCCTCACTCGCCATCAGCTTGGCGATCTCCTCGGTGGTCCGCACCGAGAGGCCCTCCGCGACGATCCGCTTGGCCAGCGCGTCCTGCTGCTCGCCGTCGGTGACGCTCAGCAGCGCCCGGGCATGGCCCGCGGTCAGCACGCCCGCGGCGACCCGGCGCTGCACGGCGGGGGAGAGGTTGAGCAGCCGCAGGGTGTTGGACACGTGCGAGCGGGAGCGGCCGATCCGGTCGGCCAGCTCGTCGTGGGTGCAGGAGAAGTCGCGCAGCAGCTGGTCGTACGCGGCGCCCTCCTCCAGCGGGTTCAGCTCGGCCCGGTGGAGGTTCTCCAGCAGCCCTTCCAGCAGCAGCTTGTCGTCCTCGGTGGCCCGGACGATCGCCGGGATCTGCTCCAGACCGGCCTCCCGGGAGGCCCGCCAGCGGCGCTCGCCCATGATCAGCTCGTAGCGCTCCTCGCCGACCTGGCGCACCACCACCGGCTGGAGCAGGCCCACCTCCTTGATGGAGGCGACCAGCTCGGCCAGCTTGTCCTCGTCGAACACCTCGCGGGGCTGACGGGGGTTCGGCGTGATCGAGTCCAGCGGCAGCTCCGCGAACCGGGCCCCGTCGACCGGGGCGAGCTGCGTCGCCGCCTCCGGCTCGGCCGCCACCGGCTGCTCGGGCAGCTCCGGCCGCGACTCACGGGTGCTCTCGGCGGCGGCCCTGGCCGCCACCGTGCCCCGTCCGGTCGGCAGCAGCGGCGCCGCCGCGCGGGCCGGTGCGCCCTCGGCGGGCACCTCCCCCGGCGCGGGCTCCGCCGTACGGGGCGATGCCACCGCGCCGGCCGCCACCGGCGTCGTGGCCGGGATCAGTGCCCCGATCCCTCGTCCCAAGCCCCTGCGAACACTCACCGATTGTCCTCCGTCGTGCTGTGCTGAACCATCTGGTGGGCGGCCTGGGCCGCGCCACGCTGCTGCCCCACCGTGCCGGTCGTGGTGGCCACGCCCCGGAGCGCCAGCTCGCGGGCGGCCTCCAGGTACGACAGCGCACCGGTCGAACCCGGATCGTACGTGAGCACCGTCTGCCCGTAGCTCGGCGCCTCCGAGACCCGGACCGAGCGCGGGATGGCGGTCTGCAGCACCTCCTGCTGGAAGTGCGTCCGCACCTCCTCCGCCACCTGGGCCGCGAGCCTCGTCCGGGCGTCGTACATGGTGAGGAGGATGGTGGAGACGTGCAGCGCGGGGTTGAGGTGGGCCCGCACCAGCTCGACGTTGCGCAGCAGCTGGCCGAGGCCCTCCAGCGCGTAGTACTCGCACTGGATCGGGATCAGCACCTCCTGGCCGGCCACCAGCGCGTTGACCGTGAGCAGGCCGAGCGAGGGCGGGCAGTCGATCAGGATGTAGTCGAGCGGCTGCTCGTAGGCGGCGATGGCACGCTGCAGCCTGCCTTCGCGGGCCACCAGCGAGACCAGCTCGATCTCGGCGCCGGCCAGGTCGATGGTGGCGGGGACGCAGAACAGCCCCTCCACGTCGACCACCGGCTGGACCACGTCGGCGAGGGGTTTGCCCTCGACCAGGACGTCGTAGATGGACGGCACCTCGGCGTGGTGGTCGATCCCGAGCGCCGTGGAGGCGTTGCCCTGCGGGTCAAGGTCCACCACGAGGACGCGCAGTCCGTGCATGGCGAGCGAGGCCGCCAGGTTGACGGTGGTGGTGGTCTTCCCCACCCCGCCCTTCTGGTTGGCCACCACGATCACCCGGGTGACGGCCGGCCGGGGGAGGCCCTCGCCGGCCCGCCCGATGGCCTGCACCGCGGCCTGGGCGGCACGTGCGATGGGCGTGTCATCGATCTGGTCGATGGTCTCGGAGTCCTGCATGGGGGTCAGTGTTTCACGTGAAACCGGAGCGGCAACAGTCGCCGCCCAGGTGCGACCAAGCCCACGGCGAAGCCGCAGGTCGAAACTTCCGGAGAGCAGGGAGCGACGTTTCACGTGAAACACCATGCCCGCTTTGTCGGAAATCTGACGCTGCGACACTCCGGCGGTCCGCCGTCACCCTGATGGCCGTCCCCCCGTAACCCGGCGTCGGCACCGGTGGCCGGCGGGGGCTGCCCGGCACCCCCGCATGCACCCCGCGTGCACCCCGCGGCCACTCCGGCGGCCCCCGCGGACCACGGCGGGGGGCTCCCGCCACCCGCGCCACCGCCACCGGTACCGCCGCCGGACAACGCGAACGGGCGGGTGGTCCGAGGACCACCCGCCCGTTCGGCGACTCCTGTGCACCGGCTCCCGCGCGACCGCGCCGGGGCCGTCCGGCGGATCAGCGCCGCCGGCGCCCCGCCCCGCGGCCGCGCTCGGCGCCCTTGCCGGTCGCGGCCCGTCCGGCCCGGGCCGCCTTGGCCCGCCGGGTGGCGGCCTTGACCCCGCCGGGGCTCTCCCCCGCCTTGACCTGGATCACCCGGGTCGAGGTCTCCAGCGTGCCCTCGCCCACCGAGATCACCGAGGACTCGACCGCTCCGAGCTTCGCCAGCCCGGCCCGGTGCTCGGCCAGCTCCTGCTCGGCGGTGTCACCCTTCAGGGCGAGCATCTGCCCGTGCGGACGCAGCAGCGGCATGCCCCAGCCGGCCAGCCGGTCCAGCGGCGCCACCGCCCGGGCGGTGACCACGTCGACCGCGAGCTTGCCGATCATCTCCTCGGCGCGGCCGCGCAGCACGGTGACGTTCTCCAGGCCGAGCTCGCGGACCACCTCCTCCAGGAAGGTGGTCCGGCGCAGCAGCGGCTCCAGCAGGGTGACCGAGACGTCCGGGCGGGCCAGCGCGACCGGGATGCCGGGCAGTCCGGCGCCGGAGCCGACGTCGCAGAGCGAGGACCCGGTGGGCAGCAGCTCCGCCAGGACGGCGCAGTTCAGCACGTGGCGGTCCCAGAGCCTCGGCACCTCGCGCGGGCCGATCAGGCCGCGCTGGACCCCCGCCGTGGCCAGCAGCTCGGTGTAGCGGACCGCGGACTCGAACCGGTCCCCGAAGATCGCCCGTGCCGCGGCCGGAGCCTGGCCCGGGCCCTCCACGCTCTCGGCGGCCGCCTCGCCGCCGGGAGCCCCACTCTCCGTGTCCATCTCAGCCTCTCCGCTCACCGAATCCACCGACCGCACTCCAGCACCGTTTCACGTGAAACATCTCCCGCCAAACGGTGCGCTCCGCAAAGGGACGACGACCCCGCCCGCACACGGCGGACGGGGTCGACACTCATCGTGGCCGCGGCCGCGATGTCACCGGCTTCAGCCCGGCAGCACGACCACGAAACGCTGCGGCTCCTCGCCCTCGGACTCACTGCGGAGCCCGGCGGCGGCGACGGCGTCGTGCACGACCTTGCGCTCGAACGGCGTCATCGGCCGCAGCTTGACCTGCTCGCCCGTGCTCTTGACCTGCTCGGCCGCCTGCGCGCCCAGCGCCGCCAGCTCGGACCGCTTGCGGGCCCGGAATCCGGCGATGTCCAGCATGAGGCGGCTGCGCTCGCCGGTCTCCCGGTGGACGGCCAACCGGGTCAGCTCCTGCAGCGCCTCCAGCACCTCGCCGTCCTGGCCGACCAGGCGCTGCAGCGCACGGTCGTTGCCCTCGCCGACGATGGAGACCAGGGCGCGGTCGCCCTCGACGTCCATGTCGATGTCACCGTCGAGGTCGGCGATGTCCAGCAGACCTTCCAGGTAGTCGGCCGCGATCTCGCCCTCCTGCTCCAGGCGCGCGATGAGGCTGTCGTCGGCGCTGCCCTCGGCCTCGGCTTCGACAGCGGAGGTGGTGGTGCCTTCCGTCACTGATGGACTCCTTCGGAAGTGGGGCCCGGATTGGCGGGCCGGGAACGAAGATCGGGCGGAGGTCCGGTCAGGACTTCTTCCTCGGCCGCTGGCCACCCTGCTGTCCGCCACGCTTCGGCTGCTGGCGGGTGCCCTGCTTGGCACCGGCCTGCTTGCCGACGACCTGCTTGGCGGCGGCCTGCTTGGCCGGGGTCTTGACGGCCGTCCCGGTCTCGGCCGGCACGGCCTCCTCGGGCGCGGCGTCCTGCGGCTGGTCGTCCTTGGTCAGCGCGACCGGCTGGGCGGCGCCGTGCTGGCGCTGGGCCTTGGTCAGCTTGCGGGGCTGCTGCCGGCGCACCTGCACCGACTCCTCGACGACCGCGGCGGCGGACGCCTGCTTGCCGGCCGTGGGGGGGATCAGGCCGAAGAGCTTGCCCTTGATGACGGAGCCGTCCGGGTTGATCCGGCCGGCCTTCTTCAGCCGCGCCTGACGCTCGTCCCAGGCCTGGCTGCCCGGCGTCGGGTTGTTGCGGATGACGATCAGCTGCTGGCCCATCGACCACACGTTGGTGGTCAGCCAGTAGACGAGGACACCGACGGGGAAGTTGATGCCCATCACGGCGAACATGATCGGGAAGACGTACATCAGCATCTTCTGCTGCTGCATGAACGGCGTCTTGACCGTGAGGTCCATGTTCTTGGTCATCAGCTGGCGCTGGGTGATGAACTGCGACGCCGACATCAGGATGATCATCACCGCGGTGACGATCTTGACGCTGACCTCGTTGCTGCTCAGGAAGGTGGCCGAGAGCGGGGCGCCGAAGATGTGCGCCTTGCCGGCGCTGACCAGCAGCGCACCGTCGATGACGCCGATCGGCTTGTTCTTGGCCACCGAGGCCAGCACGCCGTAGAGGGCGGTGAAGAACGGCGCCTGCACGAGGATGGGAAGGCAGCTGGAGAACGGGTTGGTACCCGCCTCCTTGTACAGCTTCATCATCTCTTCGGACTGGCGCTGCTTGTCGTTCTTGTAGCGCTCCTGGATGGCCTTCATCTTCGGCTGGATCGCCTGCATGGCCCGGGTCGCCTTGATCTGCTTCACGAAGAGCGGGATCAGGCAGATCCGGATGACGATCACCATCGAGGCGATGGCCAGGCCCCAGGCCCAGCCGCCGTCCGGGTCGAAGACGTGGCTGTACAACGAATGGAACTGGACGATGATCCAGGACACCATGGTGTACAGCGGATTGAGGAAGGAGAACGTCACCGGTCAGGCTCCTTGGACATTGGGATCGGCCACCGGGCCGATGGTCGCCGGGCCCTCGGGCTCCGGACCGGCGGAGGGCGCGGTCACCGGTGCTCCGGTGTCGGCCCTGCCACGGGAGGTCAACAGGTCACGCAGCCGGTGGTGCCACACCGGGTGCTTGCGTGCCGGCACGTGGTCCACCCCACCGGGCGTCCACGGGTTGCAGCGCAGGATTCGCCAGGCGGTCAGACCGCTGCCCTTGATCGCACCGTGCACCCGCACGGCCTCGTAGCCGTAGTGGGAGCACGACGGGTAGTAGCGGCAGACCGGACCGAGCAGCGGGCTGATGGTCCACTGGTAGACCCGGATCAGACCCATCAGCAGGTACTTCATCGCCCTGCTCCCGTCGGCACGGTGGCGGTCGGCTCCGCCCGGAGCAGCCGCTTCAGGGCCGCGTCCAGGTCGTGCTCAAGATCGTGGTACGAGGCGGACCCTGCCGGGGGCAGCGCGCGCACCACTATCAGGCTACCGGCGGGCAGCCTGGACAGACGATCACGGACCAGGTGACGCAGGCGACGCTTCACCAGGTTGCGCACGACCGCGGAACCCACGGCCTTGCTCACGACGAAACCCGCACGCGCCGAAGGAGTCCCCTCGGCGACGTGCGGGCGGAAGTCGCTGGTCCGGTCGGCCTGCCCCCCGGGGTCACCGTCTCTGCTGAGATGGACGACCAGAAGGGGCCGGCCGGCCCGTCGACCGCGTTTCACCGCGGTCGCGAAGTCCTGGCGCCGCCGCAGCCGGTTCTCGGAGGGCAGCACAACAGACTCTGGCGCGGATCAGGCGGAGATGTTGGTACGGCCCTTGGCGCGGCGGGTCGCCAGGATGGCGCGGCCGGCGCGCGTACGCATACGCAGCCGGAAGCCGTGGGTCTTCGCGCGACGACGGTTGTTCGGCTGGAAGGTGCGCTTGCTCACTCGGGGGCTCCTGAGGTGAATCGTAGGATGACGGGGGGTCGCTTGGCCGTCACCGTGCGTCCGCGTGATCTCCCCTTGGGATAGGAAATCCGGCCCGTCCTCCCAGGTCTGCTGGGGTTCTGGACAATCCACGGCGCCCGTGCTGCGCGCCTTATGTGAAGCGGGTGGACCCGCGGACATGCGGCAGCGGCCATCGACAACTCGACCTGGTTACGGTACGCGGACGCGGGTCCGAGGGTCAAACCGGGTGATGACACGCCCACGGGCCAAGGGTCCCCGTCGCCCACAGCCTGTGGACAACGACTTGAATCAGGTCTGCCCGCTGACTACCGTTGCAGGACTTGTCTGGTTTGTTCTTCGATCCTTCTCCGATCCACAGTCTCTAGATCCATCAACCCCTGCTGGAGCCGCGGGGAACCGAGAAAGCGTGCACCAGTGGCTGAAGTCAACAGCGATCTCGTCCCGGTCTGGGCGAGGGTCGTCGAGCGGCTGGTCAACGACCCGGATGTCGGTGACAAGGACAAGCAGTGGGTGCGCCGCACCCAGCCGATGTGGATGATGCACGACACCGCTCTGCTGGCGGCGCCGAACGAGTTCGCCAAGCAGGTGCTGGAGGGCCGGCTGCTTCCGCAGCTCAGCGACGCGCTGAGCCGCGAGTTCGGCCGCCCGGTCCGGATCGCCGTGATGGTGGACGCCAACGCCGTCCCCCCGGCCGCCGCACCGGCCCCGCAGGCACCCGCCGAACCGCAGCAGCGGCAGGCCCCCGAGGACGGCCAGGGCCGCCAGGGCGAGTGGTCCGGCCAGCCCGACCAGCCCGCCCGGCCGCCGTACCGCGAGGAGCCGGACTACCGCTCCCCCCGGCCCGAGGCCTACCCGCCGGCCGGCGAGGAGTACGGGCGCCCCTACGACCGCTCCTACGACCAGGGCTACGAGCGCGGCCGCTACGACACCGCCGGGTACGAGCAGCGGCCCGCGCCGTACGGCGGCGCCCCGCAGTCCTGGCCGGCGGCCGAGAACCAGGGCCCGGCCTGGGACCAGCAGGGCGGCTACCAGGAGCAGGAGCAGCCGCCGCGGCAGGGCTACCGCGAGCAGCCGGAGCACCAGGGCCCGCCGGTCGCCGGGCAGGGCGACCTCTTCGGCGGCGCGTACGGCCCGGCGCCCGGCGACGCCCGGCCGGGCGGACGGCGGCCCGTCGGCCGTCCGCAGCAGGACGCCTCCGACAACGGCTCGCTGCCGGCCGACCCGCGGCCGCGCGCGGTGCCCGCCGTCCGCCCGCAGCCGGAGCCCCCGGAGCGCTCGGCCCGCCCCGGCCTGCCGGACCGCAGCCCGAGCCCCGGGGTGCCCGCACCGCCCGGCGCCCCCCCGGCCGGCGGCTCCCGCAAGGACGAGCCGGCCGCGCGGCTGAACCCCAAGTACCTCTTCGACACCTTCGTCATCGGCGCCAGCAACCGCTTCGCGCACGCCGCCGCGGTGGCGGTGGCCGAGGCGCCCGCCAAGGCGTACAACCCGCTGTTCATCTACGGGGAGTCCGGGCTCGGCAAGACCCACCTGCTGCACGCCATCGGGCACTACTCGCGCAGCCTCTTCCCGGGGACCCGGGTGCGGTACGTGAGCTCCGAGGAGTTCACCAACGAGTTCATCAACTCGATCCGGGACGGCAAGGCGGACGCGTTCCGCAAGCGCTACCGGGACATGGACATCCTGCTGGTCGACGACGTGCAGTTCCTGGCGAGCAAGGAGTCCACGCAGGAGGAGTTCTTCCACACCTTCAACACCCTGCACAACGCCAACAAGCAGATCGTGCTCTCCTCCGACCGGCCGCCCAAGCAGCTGATCACGCTGGAGGACCGGCTCCGCAACCGCTTCGAGTGGGGGCTCATCACCGACGTCACCCCGCCCGAGCTGGAGACCCGGATCGCGATCCTGCGCAAGAAGGCGATCCAGGAGCAACTGAACGCCCCCGCCGACGTGCTGGAGTTCATCGCGTCCCGGATCACCCGCAACATCCGGGAGCTGGAGGGCGCGCTGATCCGGGTCACCGCGTTCGCCAACCTCAACCGGGCGCCGGTGGACCTGGAGTTGGCGGGCATCGTCCTCAAGGACCTGATCCCCGGCGGGGACGAGGACGCCGGCCCGGAGATCACCGCGCAGGTCATCATGCAGCAGACGGCCGCGTACTTCGGCCTGGGCGTCGACGACCTCTGCGGATCCTCGCGCAGCCGCGTCCTGGTGACGGCGCGTCAGATCGCGATGTACCTCTGTCGCGAGCTGACCGACCTCTCGCTGCCGAAGATCGGCGCCCAGTTCGGCGGCCGGGACCACACCACGGTGATGCACGCGGACCGCAAGATCCGCTCGCTGATGGCCGAGCGGCGCTCCATCTACAACCAGGTCACCGAGCTGACCAACCGCATCAAGAGCTGACCGCGCCACGGCGGTTGAGACATCCACGGGGGTGTCGGGGCAGGGTCCCGGCGCCCCTTCGGCATGTCCGGGGGCATTCCCGGGGCCTTCCTGGCACCCTCCCGGCCCCTTCCCTGGCGCGGGGTGCGGGGGAGGGCCGCGGAGGGGGATCGCGGGTACGGGGTGCGCGGCACGGGGCCGGACGGGCCGTTGGGCGCCCAGCACCGCCGTGCCCCGTACCGCCGTGCCCAGCAACGCCGTTGACCGCCGGCGGCCCGCCGCCGGTGCGCCGCCGGCCAGGTCGCCCGCCGGCCCCGCGACGACGAGGCACGGAACCCCCGGCCGACCGGATCGGCGGACCCCGGGTGTGTACGGGCCCGAATTCCGGGGCAGGATGCCCGCGACGGACGGATCGCCAGGCGGGCCGCCCCGCCGAACATCTGACCAGGTATTCGAACGGACCGGCCCCCGAGGGCCGTTGTCCACAGGAACGGGTGACTTTTCCCCGTCCACAGCCTGGGGAGCCGGAAGTTATCCAGAATTCCTCCACAGGGGCTACGCCGCTACGCTCTTCAGCGCAGGTCAGGTGCCTGTGGACTTGTGCACAACAGTTATCCACAGCCTGTGGACATCTGCCGGGCCGTCAGTAGGCCGTCCGGGTTGTCCACCGCTCGTCCCCAGGCTGCGGCCGGTTATCCCCAGGTTCTCCACAGCGGCGTCCACAGTTCGACAACATTGCCCGGCCGTTCATGCGCCGGTGTGAAAGGCGTCACGTAATGTTGACCGGGCCCCGTGGATAACCGGTGCATGATCTGGGGACAGGCCTGGGGATAACCTGTGGATACAGAGCGTGCCCTGTGGGTAACGCTCCGCCATCCACAGCGGGCCCTGGTTATCCACCGGCGGCGTCCACAGGCTCTGTGGACAAAAAAGGTGGCCTGACCTGCAAAAACAGGGTTATCCACGGTATCCACAGGCCCTACTACTACCACTACACCTATAGACCCCTGGAACTCGGTTAACAGGGGGTGGGCCGAAATCTGTGGACAACCGTCGCCCGACACCTGTTCGGGTTGCTTCCGCCCGTCTGCCCCGTCTGTCGGTGGAGTACGTCAGACTGTCCTTCGGCAACCGGATGCGGAGTGGCAGCGCTCGGCGGGCAGGTGCCGGCAGTCGATCAAGAACGAACCAGAGACGTGCGAGCGAGAGCTCGATCCAGGAGGCGGTTACCGGTGAAGTTCCGGGTGGAGCGTGACGTTCTCGCGGAGGCGGTGGCCTGGGCTGCTCGCAGCCTCCCGGCGCGGCCGCCGGTGCCGGTGCTGGCCGGCCTGCTGCTGACGGCGCAGGAGGGCAGCCTGGCGCTGTCCGGGTTCGACTACGAGGTCTCGGCCCGGGTCGAGCTCGAAGCGGACGTGGAGGAGGCCGGCACCGTGCTGGTCTCCGGCCGGCTGCTGAACGACATCTCGCGCAACCTTCCCAACAGGCCTGTGGAGATCTCCACCGACGGCCAGCGGGTCAGCGTGGTCTGCGGCAGCTCGCGGTTCACCCTGCCGACCCTGCCGGTGGACGAGTACCCGGCGCTGCCGCAGATGCCCACCGCCACCGGCACCGTCCCGGGCGACGTGTTCGCCTCGGCGGTCAGCCAGGCCGCGGTCGCGGCCGGCCGCGACGACACCCTGCCGGTGCTCACCGGTGTGCGGGTCGAGATCGAGGGCGACCGGATCACCCTGGCCGCCACCGACCGGTACCGCTTCGCGGTCCGCGAGCTGATGTGGAAGCCCGAGCAGGCCGACATCTCCGCGGTGGCACTGGTGCCCGCCAAGACCCTCCAGGACATCGCCAAGTCCCTGGGCAGCGGTGACACCGTCTCGATCGCGCTGGCCTCGGGCGGCGCGGGCGAGGGCCTGATCGGCTTCGAGGGCGCCGGCCGCCGGACCACCACCCGCCTGCTGGAGGGTGAGTTCCCGAAGTTCCGCAGCCTCTTCCCGACCGAGTTCAACGCCGTCGCGGCGATCCAGACCCAGCCCTTCCTGGAGGCGCTCAAGCGCGTCTCGCTGGTCGCCGAGCGCAACACCCCGGTCCGGCTCAACTTCGAGCAGGGCGTGCTGACGCTGGAGGCCGGTTCGGGCGACGACGCCCAGGCCACCGAGCGGATCGACGCGGACCTCGAAGGCGACGACATCTCGATCGCGTTCAACCCGGGCTACCTGGAGGAGGGCCTCAAGGCCATCGACTCCGCGTACGCCCAGCTCAGCTTCACCACCTCGACCAAGCCGGCGCTGCTCAGCGGCAAGCCCGCGGTGGACGCCGAGGCGGACGAGGCCTACCAGTACCTGATCATGCCGGTCCGCCTCTCCGGCTGATCCGGCCCCGGCCCCGGCCGGACGACACCCTCAGCTGTACCCACAGGCTGTGCACAACCTGTGGACGGCCTCCGCCGGTCAGGACGACCGGCGGAGGCCGCACCCGTTGTGTCGGCGGTTCGCCGGCCAGGGGCGCGCGCCTCCCCGGCGTAGGCTCAGGCAGTGCGGCAACGGCGCCGCCGTCATGCACGTCACCACAGGTAAGGACTTGGTCATGGAGCTCGGCCTCATCGGTCTCGGCAAGATGGGCGGCAACATGCGCGAGCGGATCCGCCGCGCCGGCCACACCGTCATCGGCTACGACCGCAACCCCGACGTCTCCGACGTCGACAGCCTGCAGGAGCTGGTCACCAAGCTCCAGGGCCCCCGCGTGGTGTGGGTGATGGTCCCGGCAGGCGCCGCCACCCAGGCGACCGTCGACGAGCTCGCCGACCTGCTCTCCCCCGGTGACGTGGTCGTCGACGGCGGGAACTCCCGCTGGACGGACGACATCAAGCACGCCGAGTCGCTGGCCGCCAAGGGCATCGGCTTCGTCGACTGCGGCGTCTCCGGCGGTGTCTGGGGCCTGGAGAACGGCTACGCCCTGATGTACGGCGGCGACGCCGAGCACGTGGCCAAGGCCCAGCCGGTCTTCGACGCGCTCAAGCCCGAGGGCGAGTTCGGCGCGGTGCACGCGGGCGCGGTCGGCGCCGGCCACTTCGCGAAGATGGTCCACAACGGCATCGAGTACGCGATGATGCAGGCCTTCGCCGAGGGCTGGGAGCTGCTGGAGGCCGCCCCCGAGGTCACCGACGTGCGCGAGGTCTTCCGCAGCTGGCAGGAGGGCACGGTCATCCGCTCCTGGCTGCTCGACCTGGCCGTCCGCGCGCTGGACGACGACGAGCACCTGGCGAAGCTCAAGGGCTGGGCCGCCGACTCCGGCGAGGGCCGTTGGACGGTCGAGGCCGCCATCGACCACGCGGTGCCGCTGCCGGCCATCACGGCCTCGCTGTTCGCCCGCTTCGCCTCCCGGCAGGACGACTCCCCGCAGATGAAGATGATCGCCGCGCTGCGCAACCAGTTCGGCGGCCACGCGGTCGAGAACAAGTAGTCCACAGGCTGTGGACCGCGCGGCCCCCGGTCGCGCGGTCCACCCGCCGGTACGTCCGTCAGCAGGCAGTTCCCAGCAGGACCAGAAGGCGAGCGCAGTCCACAGCCATGCACGTAGCGCACCTGTCGCTCGCCGACTTCCGCTCCTACGCCCGCGCCGAGGTCCCCCTCGACCCGGGCGTGACGGCGTTCGTCGGGCCCAACGGCCAGGGCAAGACCAACCTGGTGGAGGCCATCGGCTACATCGCCACCCTGGGCAGTCACCGGGTGGCGACCGACGCCCCGCTGATCCGGCTCGGCGCCGAGCGGGCCGTGGTCCGTACCTCGATCGTCGCCGGCACCCGCAGCACCCTGGTCGAACTGGAGATCACCCCGGGCAAGGCCAACCGGGCCCGGATCAACCGCTCGGACAACGTCCGCCCGCGCGACGTGCTCGGCCTGCTGCGCACCGTGCTGTTCGCCCCCGAGGACCTCGCCCTGGTCAAGGGCGACCCGGGCGAGCGGCGGCGCTTCCTGGACGAACTGCTCACCGCCCGGGCCCCCCGGCTGGCCGGCGTGCGCCAGGACTACGAGCGGGTGCTCAAGCAGCGCAACGCCCTGCTGAAGACCGCCGCGATGGCCCGCCGGGCCGGTGGCGGCAAGGGCGCCGACCTCTCCACCCTGGAGATCTGGGACGGCCATCTGGCCCGCGCCGGAGCCGAGTTGACGGCCTTCCGGCTGCAACTGGTGAGCGCCCTGCAGCCGCTGGTGCGGCAGGCGTACGAGCAGCTGGCCCCCGGCGGCGGGGAGACCGTGCTGGAGTACCGCAGCTCCTTCGAGGGCGAGCTGCCGGCCAGCCGCGAGCAGGCCGAGGAGCAGCTGCTGGGGGCGATGCTGGCGGCCCGCAAGCAGGAGATCGAGCGCGGCATGACCCTGGTGGGGCCGCACCGCGACGAGCTGGTGCTGCGGCTGGGCCCGTTGCCCGCCAAGGGCTACGCGAGCCACGGCGAGTCCTGGTCGTACGCGCTGGCGCTGCGGCTGGCCTCCTACGAACTGCTGCGGGCGGACGGCGGCGAGCCGGTGCTGATCCTGGACGACGTGTTCGCGGAGCTGGACGCCCGGCGCCGGGACCGGCTGGCGGAGCTGGTCGCGGGCGGCGAACAGGTGCTGGTGACGGCGGCGGTGGCGGACGACGTCCCGAAGGCGCTGGCCGGCGTCAGGTACGCGGTGGCCGACGGAGAGGTCGTCCGGCTGGACCCGTGACGGCGCCCGTCGCCGGGGACGCCGGACCGCGGGCCGCGGGCGTCCTGTGTTCGGCGTCATGGCCCGGTTGTCCCCCGTACCTCGTAAGCTGGACGGCCTGTCCACAGCCTGGGGAAGGAGATCGTCGTGAGTGATCCGGCGCAGCTGTCCCCCGAGCCCTCGGGCGTGGACCTGGCGCGGGTGGCCCTGCGGGCCGCCAAGGAGCAGGCCCGCAAGCGCGGGGAGCAGGTCCGGGAGAAGCGCGAGGCCAAACGGCACGGCCTGCGCAGCGGCGCCCGGGCGGACGGGCGCGACCCGGTGCCGCTGGGGGCGGCGCTGAACCGGCTGATCACCGAGCGCGGCTGGGAGGCGCCGGCGGCGGTGGGCGGGGTGATGGGGCGCTGGCCGCAGATCGTCGGGCCGGACATCTCGGCGCACTGTGAGCCGAAGCACTTCGAGGAGGCGACGGCCGTCCTGACGGTGCAGTGCGACTCCACCGCGTGGGCGACCCAGCTCCGTCTGCTGGCGCGTCAGTTGGTGGCCCGGCTGAACCACGAACTGGGGCACGGCACGGTGAAGGTGATCAAGGTCCTGGGCCCGGCGGCGCCGGTCAGGGGCTACGGGCGGCTGCGCGCGCCCGGGAGCAAGGGGCCCGGCGACACCTGGGGGTGAGGGCCGCCGGCCGGGCGGTCCGCGGGTCTCGCGGACGGCGAAGCTCCGGAACCGCTGGCGGCCCTTTTGAGCGCTCTGGGGCCCCGGGGCGAGTATCGGGACATGTCCAGAGGGGATTTCGGGCGGCATATCTGCCCTCAGGGGCTGCCAAACGCCCATCTCTGTCAGTCGTACCGGTAGACTGAAAGCCAAACACTGTTGCTTGTAGCAACCGAGTCGAACCGCCGTGGTCGCACGCCCTCCCGTCCAGTGGGAGGGGATGCGGCCCGTGCTGTGCCAGAGAGGGCGCTTCGTGGCCGATTCCGGCAACCCCAGCCAGACCCAAGAACCGATCGACCCGGCGACCGGAAAGGCCTACGACGCCGACGCCATCCAGGTGTTGGAGGGCCTCGACGCCGTCCGCAAGCGCCCCGGCATGTACATCGGCTCCACGGGCGAGCGCGGCCTGCACCACCTGGTGTACGAGGTCGTGGACAACTCCGTCGACGAGGCGCTGGCCGGGCACGCCGACACCATCGACGTCACGATCCTGGCCGACGGCGCGGTGCGCGTGGTCGACAACGGCCGCGGCATCCCGGTGGGCATGGTCGCGAGCCAGGGGAAGCCGGCCGTCGAGGTCGTGCTGACGGTCCTGCACGCGGGCGGCAAGTTCGGCGGCGGCGGCTACGCGGTCTCCGGCGGCCTGCACGGCGTCGGCGTCTCGGTCGTGAACGCCCTGTCCACCCGGCTCGCGGTGGAGATCCACACCGACGGCTCGCGCTGGACGCAGGAGTACAAGCTCGGCGACCCGGTCGCCCCGCTGGCCCAGCACGAGGCGACCGACCGGACCGGCACCAGCGTCACCTTCTGGGCCGACCCGGACATCTTCGAGACCACCGTCTACTCCTTCGAGACGCTGTCGCGCCGCTTCCAGGAGATGGCCTTCCTCAACAAGGGCCTGACCATCGCGCTGACGGACGAGCGCGCGGAGCACGCGGAGGAGGACGGCACGCCGCTCTCCGTCACGTACAAGTACGACGGCGGCATCGCCGACTTCGTCACGCACCTCAACTCCCGCAAGGGCGAGGTGATCCATCCCTCCGTGATCGACTTCGAGCAGGAGGACAAGGACAAGTCGATCTCGGTGGAGATCGCGATGCAGTGGAACACCTCGTACACCGAGGGCGTCTACAGCTTCGCCAACACCATCCACACCCACGGCGGCGGCACCCACGAGGAGGGTTTCCGCGCGGCGCTGACCGGCCTGGTCAACCGCTACGCGCGGGACAAGAAGCTGCTCCGGGAGAAGGACGACAACCTCTCCGGCGAGGACATCCGCGAGGGCCTGACCGCGATCATCTCGGTCAAGCTCGGCGAGCCGCAGTTCGAGGGCCAGACCAAGGACAAGCTCGGCAACACCGAGGCGAAGACCTTCGTCCAGAAGGTGGTGCACGAGCAGCTGAACGACTGGCTGGACCGGCACCCGGTCGAGGCCGGCGACATCATCCGCAAGTCGATCCAGGCCGCCACCGCGCGGGTGGCCGCCCGCAAGGCGCGCGACCTGACCCGCCGCAAGGGGCTGCTGGAGAGCGCCTCGCTGCCGGGCAAGCTGAGCGACTGCCAGTCCAAGGACCCGGCCGAGTGCGAGATCTTCATCGTCGAGGGTGACTCCGCCGGCGGCTCGGCCAAGCAGGGCCGCGACCCGCGCACCCAGGCGATCCTCCCGATCCGCGGCAAGATCCTCAACGTCGAGAAGGCGCGGATCGACAAGGTGCTGCAGAACACCGAGGTCCAGGCGCTGATCTCGGCCTTCGGCTGCGGCATCCAGGAGGACTACGACGAGTCCAAGCTCCGCTATCACAAGATCGTCCTGATGGCGGACGCCGACGTCGACGGGCAGCACATCCGCACCCTGCTGCTGACCCTGCTGTTCCGCTTCATGCGCCCGCTGGTCGAGGCCGGCTACGTCTACCTGGCGATGCCGCCGCTGTACAAGATCAAGTGGGGCCGGGACGACTTCGACTACGTCTACTCGGACCGCGAGAAGGACTCGGTGATCGCCGCCGGCACCGCGGCCGGCCGCCGCCTGCCCAAGGACGACGCCATCCAGCGCTTCAAGGGTCTCGGCGAGATGAACGCCGAGGAGCTCCGGATCACCACGATGGACCAGGCGCACCGCCTGCTCCAGCAGATCACCCTGGAGGACGCGGCCCGTGCCGACGACCTGTTCTCCGTCCTGATGGGCGAGGACGTCGAGGCCCGCCGCTCCTTCATCCAGCGCAACGCCAAGGACGTCCGCTTCCTGGACGTCTGACGGGGGCCGCCCCCGCCAGTACCGTCCAGTCACGCGTGAAAGGAAACTGACCACCAGTGGTCGACGACAACCGTCCCGACGGCGAGCAGCCGGACAGCACCACCGCCACCGACACCTTCGTGAGCCGGGTCGAGCCGATCGAGCTCGAAACGGAGATGCAGCGGTCCTACCTCGACTACGCGATGAGCGTGATCGTGAGCCGCGCGCTGCCCGAGGTCCGCGACGGCCTCAAGCCGGTGCACCGCCGCGTCCTGTACGCGATGTACGACGGCGGGTACCGGCCCGAGAAGGGCTACTACAAGTGCGCCCGCGTCGTCGGCGACGTGATGGGCAACTACCACCCGCACGGCGACACCTCGATCTACGACACCGTGGTGCGCCTCGCGCAGCCGTGGTCGCTGCGGATGCCGCTGGTCGACGGCAACGGCAACTTCGGCTCCCCGGGCAACGACCCGGCGGCGGCCATGCGCTACACCGAGTGCAAGATGATGCCGCTGGCCATGGAGATGATGCGCGACATCGACGAGGAGACCGTCGACTTCGCCGCCAACTACGACGGCCGCTCGCAGGAGCCCACCGTCCTGCCGGCCCGCATCCCCAACCTGCTGATCAACGGTGCCACCGGCATCGCGGTCGGCATGGCCACCAACATCCCGCCGCACAACCTCCGCGAGGTCGCCTCCGGCGCGCTCTGGGCGCTGGAGCACCCCGAGGCCTCCAACGAGGAGCTGCTGGAGGCCCTGATCGAGCGGATCAAGGCCCCGGACTTCCCGACCGGCGCCCTGATCGTGGGCCGCCGCGGCATCGAGGACGCCTACCGCACCGGCCGCGGCTCGATCACCATGCGCGCGGTGGTCGAGGTCGAGGAGATCCAGGGCCGCCAGTGCCTGGTGATCACCGAGCTGCCGTACCAGGTCAACCCGGACAACCTCGCGCTGAAGATCGCCGACCTGGTGAAGGACGGCAAGGTCGCCGGCATCGCCGACGTCCGCGACGAGTCGTCCTCCCGGACCGGCCAGCGCCTGGTGGTCGTGCTCAAGCGCGACGCCGTCGCCAAGGTCGTGCTGAACAACCTGTACAAGCACACCGACCTGCAGACCAACTTCGGCGCCAACATGCTGGCCCTGGTCGACGGCGTGCCGCGCACGCTCTCGCTCGACGCCTTCATCCGGCACTGGGTCACCCACCAGGTCGAGGTCATCGTCCGGCGCACCACCTTCCGGCTGCGCAAGGCCGAGGAGCGGGCGCACATCCTGCGCGCGCTGCTCAAGGCGCTCGACCTGATCGACGAGGTCATCGCGCTGATCCGGGCCTCGGACAGCGCCGACGCCGCCCGCACCGGCCTGATGGGGCTGCTCTCGATCGACGAGCTGCAGGCCAACGCGATCCTGGAGATGCAGCTGCGCCGGCTGGCCGCCCTGGAGCGCCGCCGGATCATGGAGGAGCACGACGAGCTCCAGCGCAAGATCGACGAGTACAACGCGATCCTCGCCTCGCCGTCCCGCCAGCGCGAGATCATCTCCGAGGAGCTGACCGCGATCGTCGAGAAGTACGGCGACGAGCGGCGCTCCACGCTGATCCCCTTCGACGGCGACATGTCCGTCGAGGACCTGATCGCGGAGGAGGACATCGTCGTCACGATCACCCGTGGCGGCTACGTCAAGCGCACCCGCAGCGACCTCTACCGCTCGCAGAAGCGCGGCGGCAAGGGCGTGCGCGGCGCGCAGCTGAAGCAGGACGACCTCGTCGACCACTTCTTCGTGACGACCACGCACAACTGGATCCTCTTCTTCACCAACAAGGGGCGGGTCTACCGCGCCAAGGGCTACGAGCTGCCGGACGCCGGCCGTGACGCCCGCGGCCAGCACGTGGCGAACCTGCTGGCCTTCCAGCCGGACGAGCACATCACCCAGGTGATGGCGGTGCGCACCTACGAGGACAAGCCGTACCTGGTGCTGGCCACCCGGGCCGGGCTGGTCAAGAAGACCCCGCTCAAGGACTACGACTCGCCGCGCTCCGGCGGTCTGATCGCGATCAACCTGCGGACCGACGAGAGCGGCCGGGACGACGAGCTGATCGGCGCCGAGCTGGTGTCCGCCGAGGACGACCTGCTGCTGGTGTCGCGCAAGGCCCAGTCGATCCGGTTCACCGCCACCGACGAGGCGCTGCGCCCGATGAGCCGGGCCACCTCCGGGGTGAAGGGCATGTCGTTCCGCGAGGACGACGAGCTGCTCTCGATGAACGTCGTCCGGGAGGGCACCTACGTCTTCACCGCGACCGACGGCGGCTATGCCAAGCGGACCGGTGTGGACGAGTACCGTGTCCAGGGGCGCGGCGGCTACGGCACCAAGGCGGCCAAGATCGTCGAGGGTCGCGGGTCGCTGGTCGGCGCGCTGGTGGTCGACTCGACGGACGAAATCATGGCGATCACCCTCTCGGGTGGTGTAATCCGCACAAGGGTTTCGGGAGTTCGTGAAACCGGACGTGACACGATGGGCGTCCAACTGATCAACCTCGGAAAGCGCGACGCGGTGGTGGGCATGGCCCGCAACGCGGAGGCGGAGGACGAGGAGGCGGTGGAGGACGAGGCCGGCGTGGCCGAGTCGGACACCACCGAACGTGCTGAGGGCACGGTGACGGCGGGCGGCGAGGAAGCCCAGGCCTGACCCTGCCACGGGGCCCGTACCCCCGCGCGCCCGGCGCGCGCGGGGTACGGGCGGCCGACCAGTACCGGGCAATCCCGCCGGGCGCTGGATGACGAGTGACGAACCAGGCCGGTGATCACCGGCCTGGCGGTGAGTGCGGGAGGACCAGGGTGAGTGGAGCCACGGGTGCTGCGGGAGGCGCCGCGGGCGGCCGTCCGGGCGCAGGACAGGGCGGCATGCCGTACGGCGGTGTTCCGCAGACTCCGGCCGAGCACCCGGCGGCGTCCACCTCGCTGATGCCCCCGGTCGGTTCGGGCGGTCAGCCGGGTGCGGCGGGTGGCTACGGCACGCCGCCACCGCCGCCGGTCCCGCCGGCCGCGCCCGCGGCGGGCGGCGGCAACGGGTTCTCGCAGCCGACCACGTACGCCAAGGGCCAGCCCACGCCGGCCCGCGGCACGCGGGTGAACGCGGGGGCCCCGGCGGCGGGCCAGGCCGGTCCGGCCGCGCCCGCGGCGGCCGGCGCCGCCCGGCGCCCGGCCCCGGCAGCGGCGGCGGGCACCGGACGGACCCGCAAGGCCCGGCTCCGGGTGACCAAGGCCGACCCGTGGTCGGTCATGAAGGTCAGCTTCCTGCTGTCGCTCGCGGTCGGCGTGATCCTGATCGTCGCGGCCGCGGTGCTGTGGATGACGCTGGACTCGCTGGGCGTCTTCGACTCGCTGACCAAGACCCTCAAGGACGTCACCGGCTCGGACACCACCGGCGGCCTCAACCTGATGGACTACGTCGGCTTCGGCAAGGTGATGAGCTTCACCGTGCTGATCGCGGTGGTGGACGTGGTGCTGCTGACCGCGCTGGCCACCCTGTCGGCGTTCATCTACAACACCGCCGCCGGCTTCACCGGTGGTGTCGAGCTGACCCTCGCCGAAGAGGACTGACACCCAGTCACTTCCGGCGGAATGAGCGGGCCCCGAAGGCTGTTGCAGCCTTCGGGGCCCGCTGCCGTTCGGGCGGGCCCCGGGCTCGGGGGCGCAGGCCGTCCGGCCACCCGGCGTTCGGGTGACGGGCGTCCGGCCCCGGCGTGCCGCCGGGTTCCGCGACAGCCGCTGTGGGCTTAGCTGGGACGCGCGGTTCGCGAGGACGCAGGTCGCAGGCAGGTCGCAGGCAAAGGCAGCCGTACGGCTGGACGGAGGCGCGCAATGGCTGAGCTCGCAGGGCAGATGATCGGGTCGCTGGAGGCCGTGCTGGGGGTCCCGGTACCGCTGCGGATCCAGGCCTGGGACGGCAGCATCGCCGGCCCGCCGGGCGCGCCCACCCTGGTGCTGCGCAGCCGCCGGGCCGTCCGCCGCCTGGTCTGGCAGCCGGGGGAGCTGGGCCTGGCCCGGGCCTATGTGGCCGGCGACATCGAGATCGCCTCGGACACCGACCTCTACGAGGTGCTCTCGGCCGTCGCGCAGTACGCCGAGCGCCCCGAGATCCGCCAGCTGAAGCTCGGCCTGGGCGACGCGGTCGGCAAGGGACGGGAGCTGCTGCGCACCGCCCTGCGGATCGGCGCCCTCGGCCTGCAGCCGACCCCGCCGCCGGAGGAGGCCCGGGCCGTCCGGGGCAGGCTGCACAGCCGCAGCCGGGACCGCGCGGCGATCAGCCACCACTACGACGTCGGCAACGACTTCTACGGCCTCGTGCTGGGCCCGTCGATGGTGTACTCCTGCGCCTACTGGGAGCCCGGGGCCAAGAGCCTGGAGGCCGCCCAGGAGGCCAAGCTCGACCTGATCTGCCGCAAGCTGGGCCTGCGCCCGGGGATGCGGCTGCTGGACGTCGGCTGCGGCTGGGGGTCGCTGCTGATCCACGCCGCCACGCACTACGGCGTGGAGGCGGTCGGGGTGTCCATCTCGGCCGAGCAGGTGGCGCTCGCCCGCCGCCGGGTCGCGGACGCCGGGCTCGCCGACCGGGTGGAGGTCCGGCTGCAGGACTACCGCGAGATCCCGGACGGCCCCTTCGACGCGATCTCCAGCGTCGGCATGGCCGAGCACGTCGGCTCCGTCCAGTACCTGACGTACGCCTCGGTGCTCCACGGCCTGCTGGCCCCCGGCGGGCGGCTGCTGAACCACCAGATCTCCCGCCGGCCGCTCCCGTCCGGCGAGCACTACGAACTCAGCCCCTTCATCCGCAGGTACGTCTTCCCCGACGGGGAGCTCGCCCCGGTGGGTTCCACGGTCTCCCTGCTGGAGGAGGCCGGCTTCGAGGTCCGGGACGTCGAGTCGCTGCGCGAGCACTACGCCCTGACCCTGCGCGAGTGGGTGGCCAACCTGGAGGCCAACTGGGGGCAGGCCGTCCGCCAGGTCGGCCGCGGCCGGGCCCGGGTCTGGCGGCTGTACATGGCCGCCTCCGCGCTGGCCTTCGAGGAGAACCGGATCGGGGTCAACCAGGTGCTCGCCGTCCGCACCCCGGCCGACGGTTCCAGCGGCCTCCCGGCCACCCGGGAGCAGTGGCTCGCCCGCCCGCAGCGCCCTGAGCTGCACATGGCCGGGGGCCGCCCCGGAGCCGGGTCCGGGGGTGCCGCGGATACGGATTTGGGAGATCGGCCGTCGGTCCGCTAATCTTTCAGTGCGGCAAGGGCCTATAGCTCAGACGGTTAGAGCGCTTCCCTGATAAGGAAGAGGCCACAGGTTCAAGTCCTGTTAGGCCCACCTGCGGAAACGCCCCGGATGGAACTCCATCCGGGGCGTTTCGTTTGCCATTACGCCACCGGTTTACGCCAGCGGGTTCGTGACCGTCGGCAGCAGGTCCCAAATTTGGGATGTGACGGCGATCCCGTGGCGCGGATCACACGCCCTGTGAACGCCCGCAAGCGGCTGTCTAGGACCCGTTCATCCGGTCCCGCAGACTGCTGCTCAGCTTCGCCGCCGCCGCCCGCTGCGTGTCGGTCGTCACATGGGTGTAGATCCCCAGCGTGGTCGTGATCCGACTGTGCCGCAGGATCTTCTGTGCGGCGTTCGGGTGGACCCCCAGCAGGGCCAGCAGGCTGCCCGTGGTGTGCCGGGTGTGGTGGAGCGGGATGCGTCGGACGCTGGATCGGGTCACCCGCCGCTCGAAGGTGCCGGAGAACCCGTCTGGGTCGATCATCCCGCCCGTCTCGGTCGTGAACACCAGGTCCATCTCAGTCCAGCGCTCGCCAGCCTTCTCCCTCTCAAGCCGCTGAAGCTGCCGCCGCTCCCCCAGCGCTTCTAGGCAGAGCCGGGGGAGCGGCAGGGCACCCTTGGAGTGCTCCGTCTTCAGGTCGGCGTGCACCAGCCCGACCCCGGTACGCCGCAGCACCTGCTTGCGGGGGTGAGCCGTGCCGGTGGACAGGTCCAGGTCGATCCACCGCAGGCCCAGCAGCTCACCCCGCCGCAGGCCCAGCACGATGGAGAAGACGAACGCGGCGTACAGCCGGTGGGAGCGAGCCGACCGAAGGAAGGTGATCGCTTCCTGCCCGGACCAGGGGATCACCTCCTTGGCCGTGGCCTGCGGCATGTCCACGAGTGTCGCCACGTTGCGCAGGATCAGTTCCTCTCGCATCGCCCGGTTGAGGGCGTTGCGGAGCGTCTTCATGCACTCCTGGCGGGTGGAGCCGCCCACGCCGGCGCTCGCCAGCTCCTTGAAGAACTTCCGCAGGTCGGCGATGCCCAGCTTGGTCAGCTTCTTTTTCCCCAGCCTGGGGACAAGGTAGAGCCGCACCATCGTCTCGTACTTGTCGAACGTGTTCGGCCGCTGGTTGGGCTTCACGATCTCCTCCAGCCAGTAGGCCAGGAAGTCGGCGACCGTCCAGGCCTTGGCCGGCGTGGGTACCCCCTTGTCCTCCAGCTCCTTGGCTTTGGCTAGCTTCTCCGCTGCCTCGTCGTGGGTCTTGCCGTACCGCGAGATGCGCTTGCGCTGTCCATCGGTCGTGGTGACGTACACCCGGGCCTCGTAGGTGCCGTCCTTGCGCCGGGTGATGCTCCCGGCGCCGTTCGGATTGCGCTTGGCCATCAGTCCTTGTCCTCTTTCCGCTTGTGCATGTAGGCGGTCACGTCGGCGGCGTCGAACCGCCTGCTGCGGCCGACGGTGAAGCTGGGCAGTGCGTTGGTGTTGATCAGGTCGTAGACCTTGCTGTGGCTGACGCGGAGCGCGGCCATGACGTCCTTGACGGTCAGGGCCTGGGGGACAGCGGTGGTCATGGTCGGGCCTCCTGCGGCAGGGTGCGGGCGGTCAGAGGGGCCCGGGCGCTGACAGAACCGACAGAACCTCCCCTTAAGGGGTCTGACCTGCGGTTTTGTTCATGATCGCCGCTGTGACAAAACCGGTAATAACTGCGACAGAACCTCTGGGGAGGGGGTTCTGTCAGCGCGACAGAACCTCGGTCGGGGAGGTTCTGTCGGAGTTTTTACCGGTTTTGTCACAGGCGTGATCTTGCTCGTTTTCGCAGGTCAGGGCCCTGGCAGGGGGGTTCTGTCGGTTCTGTCGGCGGTCCGGGGGTCGGCGGGCGCTCAGGCCTCGCCGTGGCCGATCCGGGGGTAGGCCTCATACCGGGGGGAGGGCGGGCGGCCGCCCTTGGCGGAGCGGGGCGGCGGGGCCTGCTGGCGCAGCCACCCGTGCTCTTCCAGCAGGGCGAGGGCGGGGTCGAGGTCGGCCATGGTGCGGAAGTCGGCGCGGGGCACGGCCCGCATCAGTTCACGCTTGGTGAAGGTGCCGGCCGGGGGGTAGAGGTGCAGGTGCCCGAGCAGGATGCGGGCCGCATCCTGGGCGGGATCGGCGCCCATGGCGTCGAAGACGTGCAGCGCGTGGACGGTGAAGTAGTCCCCCAGGCGGGTGGCGGCGGCCACGGTGGCGGCTTCGACGGGGCGGGTCCACCCGTCCTCGGGGTGGGTCGCGAGGTGGAGCAGGGCCGCGAGGCGGGCGACGGCCCCGTCGCGCTTGCTCGCCCACTTCACGATCGGGGCGAGGCTGCCGTCCTTGCTCAGGCGGGACTCGGTGACCTTCTGGTAGGCCATCATCACCGCGTCCGCCTCCGGGGTGAGGGCGAGCACGGCCGCTTCGGTCCAGTCCGCCAGGGTGGCGGTCAGGGCGGACAGGCGGGCGGCGTAAGTGTCGGCCACGTCGTCCGGGATCGGCTCGGGGTCGAGCCTGCGACTGCCGACCAGGGAGCGGGGGACGGCGTAGAGGTAGCGGGCCAGCAGGCCACGCCCGTCGGCGCCCTTCACCCGGGCGATCGCGTCCAGCACCTCCGGCTGGATGGCCAGGCCCATCGTGACGGCCGGGCGCTCGATGTGCTGCGAGGGGCGGCCCTGACGGTTGACCCGCACCATGTCCCCGGCGTGGCCCTTCAGGAAGATCTCCATGTTGGGACTGCCGGAGTAGAGACCGGCGATGATGTCGAAGATCCCGCCCTCGGGGCTCATGATGGCCACCCGCCCGCCCTGCTCGGCCAGCATCGTCGCCAGGCTCTCCTGGGTGGCGTTGTCGGCGATCAGCTGGGTCTCGGCGGGCACCGTGACGCCCTCGGCCTGGTGAGCCAGGAACACGGCCTCGCGGGTCAGCTCCTCCCGCTTGTCCTGCTCGGCACCGGCGGCGCGGGCGGCGGCCTTCTCGGCTGCAGCCTTCAGCAGCTTGAGCGTGGTCTCGGCCTCGGTCCGCTTCAGCACGCTTGCGTCCTTGAGCACCTTCTCGACGGCCAGCAGGGGCTTGGTCATGAGGTCGAACACGGCGCTCTTGCGGTTGCCGGGCGGCAGGGCGACGGCGGTGTAGATGTTCACCGGCTCGTGCCAGCGGCCCCGGATACGGATCATCACCCGCCCGCCGGCGGCGGTGGCGAGAGCCGCCAGCGCCAGGCACCCGGCAAGGTCGGCGGGGGTCTGGGTCTCCTCGGCAACGGCGGCCACCATGTCGCCCACCCACGGGGGCAGCACGTCCACCGGGAACGCGGGCAGGGCGCGGGACTCCCCGAGCGGCACCGGGATGTCCCACGCGTCCGGCCCGGCGGCGGGTTCCATGTCCTGCTCCCACCCGTCGCGGAACAGGGGGCTCACGTTGTCGTACGAGGCGTCAGGGAGCTGGCTGGGGACGGTCACGAAGAATCCTCCAGAGACTGTGGTCGGGGCTGTGAGCGGGGCCCGTACGGGCCGGGCGCCGATGCACGGGCGCGAGGAATGCGGGGGCGGGTAAAGCGGCTTTCCCCGCCCCCGCATCGGGTGAGGCCGGGCTGTCAGGCCGCGCGCAGGGTGCCGGCGGCCTTCGCGAAGCCCCGGCGGATGGTGCGCTCGCACTCGGTGTGCGGCAGGCCGGTGGTCAGACCCGCATGCAGCAGCGCGTCGAACGCCAGGTCCTCGGGGACGGTGCCGGCCGTGATGTGGGCACCGAGGGCGGCGGCACTCGCGAACAACTGCCGCCCGCGCCCGGGCTGCTTCATGACAGCCACCTTGGCCGCCTCACGCTCCAGCACGGCCTTGGCGTAGGCGCCCTGCCGGCGGATGCCCTGGCGGAGCTTGTCCGGGTCGGGCAGGCTCACCGGGGCCGGTGCGGGGGTGAGCAGGGCCAACAGCTCCGGCGGGGCCTCGGTGATGGTGTTCGGGTCGGTGCCGGGGGCGAAGCGGTAGCGGCCAGCGGTGCCGAGGGAGCCGGGGCCGACCAGGTAGCCCGCCGGGCCCCGCACGTCGATACCCGGAGCCACCTTCCCGGCGGAGTTCGGGAACCGAGCGTCCGGCGGGGCGCTCAGCCAGTGGTGCAGCCCGCCGGACGGGGTGGCGACGGTGGCCGTGGGCGGGGTGGTGAAGCCGTGCTCCTGCTCAAGGCGGCGCAGGTCGGCGACGCCGTCGAGGCCGTGCTTCACGTCCAGGTCGATGCCGACCAGGTGGTGCGGGGCCCGGCCGCACGCGATGCCGTAGCCGGTGGCCCACGGCGCCGCATGGAACAGGCGTTCGATGACGTCGGGGTCGGTGCTGGCGTCGTGCACGCCGTGGCCGAACCGGCCGCACGCGCCGTGGCACGCGGAGCGTTTCTGTGGCGGGTGCGGGCTCGGGATGGCGGGCTTCTTGGAGGCGGTGAGAGGGAAGGCGGCCAGGCCGCGCGCGGCGGCGTGGTGGGCGGCGGCCAGGGCGCGGCGCCACTCCTCGGACATGGGCGACTCCTCAGGCAGGTAGGTGGCGGTGGGTGCCGTGAGGGCCCCGGGCGGCGCCGGGGCCGTCACGGCGGGCTGGTCGGTGCGGTTCTCGGCGCAGACCTTGTGCGAGGGCCTGCGCTGCTCGTCGCGGAGCGGTGTGGGGCGGCGGCACCAGTGGCAGGGCTTGTCGCCGGTGCGGTCGAAGTGGCGGGCGTCGCGCCAGTTGAGGGCGGCCACGGTGCGCGGTGCTAGGCGGCGAGGGCGCCGGTTGCGGCGCCGATGTGGGCGGCTGCCTGGCGGCCGATCAGTTCGGTGTAGGCCGGGGGGATGGATTCGCGGATGCCGTCGCGGTTCATCCAGGGGACCCGCATGACCTGCCGGGCGCGGGGGACGCCGGAGAAGTTGCCGACGTAGTGGCCGAAGTGGCCGGGCGGCACGGGGCGGCCCATCTTGGCCTGCGGCACCGTGTGCACCGGGTGGTCCGGGACGGTGAGGGTGAAGCCGGGGCTGGTCTCGAAGTACCGGTGCCGGTAGGTCTCCAGGCCGACGATGACCCCGCAGAGCATCTGCGGGTTGCGGAGTTCGGGGACGGCGCCGCTGACGTTCTCGATGACCCATGGGCGGCCAGTGGACTCCATGGCTTCGCGGGTGGGAGCGATCAGGTCCGGGTGGTCGTTGCCCTGGATCTTCTGCGTGCCGCTGTAGCCCTGGCAGGGCGGGGAGCCGTGGACGAAGCCGAAGTGGTGCCCGTGCCGGGCGATGAACTCGACCGCGTCGCCCTGGATGAACGCGAACGGGTAGCGGGGCTGCGGGTCCTTGTCGATGCCGAGCACGTTGTAGCCGGCGAGGTAGTAGCCCATGCCGGCGCCGCCCTGGCAGCAGTAGGCGTCGAGGACGGTGAGGCCGTTCCAGGGCCGGGCGGGCAGCCATGCGGCGGCCGGGCGTACGGGCGGGAAGGGGTACCTGCGGGTGGTACTGGGTGCCATGCTGGGGTTCTCCTCATCTCGTTCTGGCGAGCAGGGGAACCGGAGCGGCCGGACGGACTTTGCGGGAAGTCCGGCCGCTCCGGGCCGTTCAGTCCTGGCCGGGGTGCTTGGCGTCCCAGCGCTCCCGGGCGTCCTTCTGGATGCGGTCCATGCGCGCTTCGAGCCGCTTGGTGGACTTGCCGCGGGACTCGGCGCGGGCGGCGCGGGCGCAGAGCATGAACAAGCGGGCGGCGTCGCCGATGTTGTCAGCGCCCATCTCGCGCGGGTCGAGGTAGGAGCGGGGTTCCTTCTTGGCCATGACGGTCTCTCCTGGGTTCAGGCGGCGCGGCGGTCGGGGAACGGGATGACGGTGGCGAGACGGGCCGTGGGGGCCGGGGCGATGTCGGGGGCAGGCTCACGCTCCGGGGGCGGGGTGCCGCCGTCCTCGTGCTCGGCGGGGCGGGTGCCGTCGTACTCGGCGAGGACCTGACGGACGGCGGCCGAGTCGGACGCCGCGCCGCGCAGGGTCCAGGCGTAGGCGGCGCCCCCGAGGGCGGCGGGGCCGAACAGGACGGCGGCCGCCACGATGTCGGCGGTGCTCACTCGGTGCCCCCGCTCCGGGCCGCGACGGCCAGCGCGTCGAGGACGGTCGTCCCGAGCGTGGCCATGCGGTGCTCGATGGCCTGCCAGGACTCGGCGTCGATGTGCATAAGGGCCGCGAGGGCGGCCGGCGCGTGGCCGTCGGCGGCGGCGGTGAGGGCCTCGCGGAGGTGCACGGCAGCCAGCGGCCGGAGCGTCGGGGTGGTCATGGCAGGGCATCCTTTCGTCGCTGTGTGTAGCGGGAGGGAGGCAGGGGGCGGCCCGGGAGGCCCGTTTCCGGGGTCCCTGGGGGGCTGACCTGGGGTGCTTCCCTGCCTCCCTGGGAGAACAGGCATGCTGATCAGGGCAGGGATCGGGGTCCAGGGAGGCTCACAGGGAGATCTCCCTGCCTCCCTGACGACTCCCTTTACTCTCCGTCGCCGTCCGAGGTGTCCGCGTCCCGCTCCGCGAGGGCGGAGAGCACCTTGGCTCGGGCCACGACCATCTGCCCGTCGGACTTGTACGGTGCGGCGCCGGCGCCCTCAAGCACGGACTTGAGGTCCCCGAAGTTCCACTCCCGGTACTCGCCCGGGTTCGCGGCCGCCAGCCGCTGCAGGACTTCCTGCGTCCGCAGCCGGACCGCGTCCCCGAGGGCGGTGGCGATGTCCGCCAGCGGATCGGGCCCGCCCTCGGCCGGCGCCACGGCAGTCAGGGTGGTGACCCCGGCCCGGCGGGCCTTCGCCCGGTCGGCGACCTCGGCGGCCTGCTCGCCGGTGATGTAGTGGGTGCGGATGGTGGTGGCGGCCTGCCCGGGGGCGAGCTTCACGCCGTCACCCGCGACCACGACGGTTCCCCTGTCGGCTCCTTGGCGGAGCTTGTGCGGGGCGGCGCCGCCGTCGATGGCCTTGTCCCCCAGCGCCATGCGGGCCTGCTCCTCGGAGCCGAGCGCGAGGGAGGCCCGGATGTGGGCGCCCTCGCGGATCAGCTTCGGGAGGTTCTCGTTGGTGGGGTCCTGGGTGCCCTGCCACAGGGTCACGTTCACCGCCCGGCCCTGGTTGTGGAGCTTGCGGCCCGCCATGAAGTACCGGGACGTCGCCTTCGTGCCGCCGTAGGGGCGCTTGTCGTCGCCGACGGCCGGGCACATGAACGCCATCTGCGCCTCGTCGACCACCAGTACGAGCGGGTGGAAGTCCGGGTTGGTGCGGGCCACCTCCCGGGTCACGCCGTCGGTGGCGCCGGAGGCCTTCACCAGCGCGATCCGGCGCTCCATCTCCCGCACGCCCTCTTCGAGCATCTGCGTGGCTTCCATGACCTCGTTGTCCGTCGGCCCCTGGATCAGGACCGTCGCGAGGCCGTCGAACATCCGCCAGTCACCCACACCCTTGAGGTCGGCGATCCGGAACTCGACCGTCGGGTCGAGGGCGAGCCACAGGGCCAGCGCCCGCAGTGCGGCGGTCTTGCCCTGGTTGGACAGGCCCGTGATCAGCAGGTGCCGCTGAAGAACGCTGATCAGCGCCGCGTCCCCGCGCAGGTCCTGGCCCCAGGGGGCGCGGCCGGTGTAGAGGTCGGCGGTCATGTCGTGGTCGGTGACCAGCGGCGACGGGCCGATGGGCTCGTCCAGAGCGCCGGAGTCGGCGATCCACAGGCGGACCGTGCGGGCGGCCGCCGCGATGGTGATGAACACCTCGTGCTCGTGCCTGCTGAGGTTCTCGGCGAGCTTGCGGCGGCGCCCCTGGACTTCGTTGGTCGAGACGCCCGAGGGCAGGGTGACATCGACTTCGACGCCGCATCCGGCGATGCGGATGGGGCCGAGCATGCCCGCGCCGGCGTCGCCCATGTCCTTGATGGCGTTGCGGAGCGGGGCGATGCCCAGGTCACGCAGGGCCTTGACCACGATGGACGGGGTGATCGGCTCACCCACGGTGCTGGTCTGGGTGGCGGGGAGGGTCCAGGCGGGGGCGGCCTGGCGACGGCGGCCGACCGACCACATGGCGAGCAGGGCCGCCCACGGGGCGATGGCGACCAGCGGCCCCCACACGATGCTGACGAACACGACGGCCCAGCGGATCAGGTCGATCACCGTCATGATCGGGGTGACCACGTCGGTGATGTCCCGCTCGGCGATGGCCAGCACCACACCGAGTCCGAGCAGCCCGGCGATGCCCGCCCCGGTGCCGACGGCGGCGTTCTTCGCGACCCGGATCGGGGAGGTCAGCAGGTCCATCCGGCGCTGGTGACGGGCGGCCCGGAAGGCTGCCGCCCGCACCTCCCACTCCAACGCCTGCTCGTGCAGCCCCGCCGCTTCGGCGGTGCGCATCATCCGCTCGTACCGGGCGGTGCTGCGGCCGTCCCACCCGCGCTTCGCGAGGATCCCGCCGCCCCGCACCACGTAGGAGCCGTGCCGCACGACCAGACGCGCCGTGGTCCGGGTCCGCTCATCGGTCAGGAACACCCGCACCGCCCGCCGCCCCCGCACCCACGCCGGAGCCTTGGGGACGACGGACGGGCGAGGGTCGGCCGGGCCGGGCAGCACCACGCCTTCCAGCGGCGCGCGCTGCGGCGGGGCGACGTATACCGAGTCCGGTTCGACGTCGGCCGGCGCGGTGGCCGTGGCGGCGGTGCTGCGGGCGGCGCGGGCCTTGCCGAGGTCCACGACCACCCCGCCCGGGGTCTCGTGGGTGGTGCTGTGTGGCTGGTTCACTGGTGGTTCCTTCCTCACAGGTCATGTGGTGCGGGAAAGGGCCCCGGGGCGGCCGGTCAGCTTGCCGGCAGGAACGGCCGTCCCGGGGTGTGAGCCTCAGCGGCCGGTGGGCCGCAGCTCGTGGGTGTGGCACAGGGCGGGGCCGATCAGCAGGCCGATCCGGTTGACGGTCCAGCGGCCGTCGGTGAGCGGGCCCGGGGGCACCGCGTCCACGATCCGGCCGGTCCGCCCGGCGGCCCGGGGGTCGTCCTCGTAGGAGACGATCAGCACTTCGTCGCCAGCGGCGAAGGTCATGGCGGGGGCTCCTTCGGGGTCAGCCGACCTGGCGGACGTTGAGGGTGACGCCCGCCTGGTCGGCGGCGGCCTGACGGTCGGCCAGGTCCTGGCTGCCGTGGACGGTGGCGCTGGCCGGGACGCCGAGCGCGCTGCTGAGCCGGTCCTGATAGGCACTGCCGTCGGCGTTGGTGGCGGTGACGACGTACGTGGGCTGGGTGTTCTCGGCCATGGCCGTTTCTCCTCGGGTAGCAGCGATGCGGGTCAGTGCTGGTGGGGTGGCCAGGGCAGGGCGCGGCAGGCGGCGGCGTGCTCGTTGGCGCTGTTGCGGGCGGTCGGCCGGTGGGTGGGGCTGAAGCTGTGGGCGCCGCAGCCCAGGCACAGCCACTCGTAGTCGGCGGGGGTGCCGCCGGTGTTGTGGAGCAGGGCGACCAGGGCGGAGCCCAGGTTCAGGAACAGGGCGACGGTGCCGACCGGCACCCCGGTGGCGTCCTTGGCGAACTCGCGGTTCATGCGTGCTTCCTCTTCTCTGAGGTCAGGCAGCGATCGGAATGGAGTCGGCGCAGGGCAGGCAGGTGCCCAGGTGCGCGGGGAGGACGTATCCGGCGTCCCGGCCGCAGTCGGGGCAGATGCGCCGGGCCCGGTTGGCGGCCGCCAGGGCCGCCCACTTGGCCGGGGTCATCGCCCGGACCGGGACGGCCAGGGCGGCGCGGTAGAGGTAGGCGGCCCGGACGGTCTTGGAGCGGCGGGAGCGCCAGAGGATCTGTGCCGCGACCGGCTGTCCGCCCGGCCGCAGGCCCCGCGCTCGGAGCTGGCGGTAGGTGAGGAACCCGTCCGGGGCCTGACGCCACGGGTAGGTGGGCGTTCCCCCGTGGCGCTCCCCGTCGGGGTCCCAGAAGCGCGGGCGGCTCACGACGCCTGCTCCGCCGGCGCCTCACCCTCCACCGGAGCGGCGTCCGGGACGGCGTGCAGGTCGGGCCGCGCGGCATCCAGGCGCTCGGCCTTCAGCGCGTCCCGCAGGACGCGGGCACGGGCCGGGGACGTGCGGAGCGTGGTGCGGATCCGATCGGCGTTCAGCTCCGCATCGGGCCATCCGGCCGTGACCGATCGGGCCTCTGCCAGAAGCTCCTCAACGGTCCGGGCGGGCACCTTGGTGCGGGCCGACTTCGGCACGCTGCCGGTCGCCCGACGGGGCCGATCGGACAGTGCCGCCACCGCCCGCACCGGACGTGCCGGAGTCGGCCCGGCCGGCGCCGGGATCGGGTCGGCGAGCGGCAAGGGATCGGCCGATTCGTACACCGATTCGATTTGGTCGGGATCGGCCGATCCTGGCAGGTCAGACCCCGACCGGTTTGCCATGTTCTGGGTGTTTTCTGCCGGTTCGGGCTTGTGGTGCAGCACCTTCGCGACCAGGTCCGACCCGAAGTAGATCGACCCGACCGGCAGGCTGCTGGCGAGCAGGACCAGCGCCCAGTGCGCGGGCGCCCACTCGGCCAACCGCATCCGACCCGGCCCGTGCAGAGTCGGCACCAGACCGTGCACGTAGTTGAGGACCAACGACGCGATCGTGTACCCGACCAGCACCCGCAGGGCGAACCGCCGGTCGGCCCCGGTCAGGACCAGAACCGCCACCAGCGCCAGAGCCATCAGGCCGTCCACGACCAGCGGGTAGACGGTCGCGGCGGTCGGGTCCGCCCCGATCGCACCCGCCACATCCTTGAGCGCATTCCAGGACACCCGGAACGCCATACCGACCACGGCCAGCAGCGCGGCCACGATCCAGAACCTCGCAGCCCGGCTCACCGTCGCCACCCCCGCTTCGGGGCTTCGGCGGTGAAGCCGGCGTATCCATCCTCGGGGGCGGTCGGGTGGCCGAACACGGTGTCCGCCGCGATCACGGCGGCGCCGATGCCGGAGACCACGGCGGCGACCGCCGGGTGCCCCGCCTCGGCGACGGTGCTAGCGATCATCCCGCCGTAGGTCGCCGTCCGACGGTCCGCCGCCGGCGCCCCGTAGCCGTCCGTGCAGTACGAGATGACCGCCCGGTCCAAGGCGGCACGGATGCGGCCCATCAGGCAGCCACCCCCACCGGCACCACGTTGGCGGCGGCCACGGTTCGGGCCCGCCGCAGCGGGACCGGCGCCGACTTCAGCAGCCGCTCGGCGTAGGCGGCCAACTCCGGGTCCTCCCGGCGCAGGTCCGCCAGCACCCCGTACGCCGCGTCCAGCCGCGCCGCCCGGCTCATCTCGTCCTCACCGGCCACACCGGCGAACAGCTCCTCGTCCACGCCCAGCGCGAGTTCCGCGAACTCGTTCTCGTTCGCGGCACGCTGGCCTGCAACAATCGACCTCACGGGTCTACCTCGTCCTCTAGGGGTGGTGGGCCCGAGGGGCTGTCGCGCAACCGGCCAAGGCAAGCGCGACGGCCCCGACTCATCGGGCCCGGCAACTCATCACGAGCAGCCACGACCCCCGACACCCCGCCGCGAAAGCTGATGCGAGGGGTGTCGAGGACCGTGGTCACTGGTGGAGCAGGGGTTGGGTCTCATCTGCACGCGGTCCAGCTCTCTCCGGAGAGATCCGTTCCGGAGGTCGTCGCTGGGTGAAGGTTGGCCGCGTGGATCTTTACGTCGGAGTCGGCTGCGTGTCCCATGTACGGCCGCCGTCTTAAGGGCGACCGAGGTGTCAGGGCGTGCGCCCCTTCTCTGCCGACTGGTCTCCACTCACCCCGCCGGAGTTGTCACGAACGGACTGCGGTGGTGGATCACGCTCTTGAGTTGTTGAGCAGGTGGTGCGTTTGTGCAGGTCAGAGCAGCCCAAAGAAGGGCCCCCTCCTCTACATGAGTGCTCATGCACTTATGTAGAGGAGTGACATGCATCAGAGTGCCTTGCTCATATACATAAGTCAACCCTCCGTGCCTTGCGGGGCTCGGAGGGTTGACCGGAGAGGCGTGTGGGTCAGTCGCTGGCAGGGATGCGGTAGTCCAGAACGAACTGATCAGCCGCCATCAGCGTGTCGCAGACCTCGACCACTCGACCGGCGTCGGAGATGGCATTTCGCGTCAGGTGGATGACCGGGGCGCCCGGGCTCAAGCTCAGAGCTGTGGTCTCTGGTTTGGTGGCGAGGCGGGCCCGGACAGTCTCCGTGAACTCGGCGAGGGTGTGGCCGTGGTCCTCAAGCCGGGCGTAGATGCCACCGCCGCCGGGGTTCTCTGCGAACAGCTCCGGGATGTCCTTCGCGATGTCCCACGGCAAGTACGACGTGGCTTCCTCGGTGGGCACCCCGTCGCTGAAGTACAGCCTTCGTCGCGCCAGGACCTGCGTGCCGGGCGCCACCAAGAGGCGCTCGGCGATGTCGGCCGGCGCCTCGGTCGGGCCGATATAGAGGACACGTACCGACGGTGTAGCCCCGGCCTGCTCGGCTTCAGCGAGGTAGGCGGCCTTCCCGGCCTTTCGGTGTGAGCGCCGGAAGCGGTCCGACGACTTGCGGTTGACCGGCGGGCGGGACTTCACGAAGGAGCCACGACCGTGGTGCGTCTCGATCAGCCCGGTGGTCCGCAACTCGGCCACGGCCTTCCTGGCTGTGCCAGGGGCCACCTTGTAGCGATCCATCAGCTCGGACTCGCTTGGGATCTTCTGGCCAGGGGGCAGTACGCCCTTCTGAATCTGTTCTGCGAGGTCCTCGGCGATCTGCAGGTACCGGGGCGATGATGTCTCGCGAACGCTTCCACTCCTCATCGGGTGGAACCTCCTATGCTCATATACATGAGTAACAGCACGCAGCAGGAGCGGTCAACGCCGCTTCACTCGGTGTCGGTGGCTGGTGTGGTCGTGCGCGAGGACGGAAGGGTGCTCGTCATCCGGCGTGCGGATAACGACACCTGGGAGCCGCCCGGTGGGGTGTTGGAGCTTGGTGAGTCGGTCGAGGCCGGTGTCTGTCGCGAGGTCCTAGAGGAGACCGGTCTCAGTGTTGTCGTGGAGCGCCTCACCGGGGTGTACAAGAACATGTCCCTCGGTGTTGTGGCCTTGGTGTTCCGGTGCAAGCCCGTTGCTGGCACGCCCTGCACCTCGCCGGAGTCCACGGCCGTCGAATGGCTCTCGCCTGATGACGCCATTGGCAGGATGGGAGACATGTACGGGATGCGGGTGAGGGACGCATTGAGCCCGGGCGAGCCAGTAGTGCGGGCTCATGACGGTCGGAAGCTCGTTGCCTAGGCCCGCACCACGGGCGTACGCCAATGCACTACGCCAACAGCAGCAGACAACGGAGTACCGCAGGGGAGTACTGGGGGCCGTCGGCCTTCGTGCGCGACGGGCTCACCGGCGCTCTCTCGTGGCGATGATCACCTGATAAGGAAGAGGCCACAGGTTCAAGTCCTGTTAGGCCCACCGACGAAGGCCCGGAGTGATCTCACTCCGGGCCTTCTGCCATGTCCGGGTACGGCCGGCGCTCCGCGCCGGGCACTCGGGGAGATCCGTCGAGCGCGTCGACGTGCTCGACAAGGTCAGGATCCTCACCCTGCTCCCCGACGGGGTGCCCGCCACCACCCGGACGGTGGCCGACTGCTTCGAGGTCCCGCTCGCAGCGGTGAAGTCGCTCGTGAAGGACCACCGGTCCGAGCCGGCGGGCAGCGGGTATCGCGTTCCGGCCGGTCAGGAACTCAGGGCTTTCAAGGCCCTGAGTGGGTTGGCCCCCCGTACCCCGTGGCTGGGGGGTCTTCCTCCGGTGGGCCGTGCTCAATGCGGGGCGATGTCCGGACGACGCGGCAGGACCTCGCGGACCTGAGGAGGGCCCGCCGCCGCCCCGCCGCCCCGCCCCGCCGCCCCGCCGCGCCCTCGGCCGTCCGGAGCCGGACCAGCGGTCCGTCCCGCCCGGCGGTGCCGGGAAAGGTCCCGGACGGCCCTGGACGCGCCCGGAGGTCGCCGGGTCTACTGGAGGGAGAGCCGTTGGCGGTTCGACGGAGAGGTGGACGGTGTGGCGCTCTTCTGGGCGATGAGCATTCCGGGGCTGGTCTGCGCACTGGTGCTGCTGGCCTTCGTCGACCAGCTGGCGCTGCGGGCGAGGCGCGCGCGGTGGATCCCCTGGCGGGGCACCGGCCGGGAGGGCCAGATCTCGGCCACCGGGTTCGAGCAGCTGCACGCGCAGTTCGCGGCGGGCAAGCAGCACGAGCTCGACCAGCGCGGGACGACGCTCATGCTGCGCGACGAGGACGGCGAGGGCGCGCCCCCCAGGACCAAGGTCGACCTGGCCGGCGGCCGGGCCGTGGTGCGGGTGCCGCAGGCGCGCTGACGGCCGCACGGAGACAGCCCCTCGTCCTCGGCGGCGGGGCCGTCCGGGGTGCGCCGGGCCGACCGTACGACAGGAGGCATGGCGTCAATCCCGCCCCCGGACCGGCCGGTTGGCCCGGTGGCGGCTGGTCACGATTGGGACACCGGTGTGTATCATCGGCCGCAAGGCGGTCTGCCACTCCGGCTGCCTGTTCGTGCTCGAAATTTCCCGGACTCGCCGTCCGGCCACTCCGGCCGGAGCCATTGGTGCCGAGTTCGCAACGCAAGAAGGACGAGGTCCCGCGGTGAAGAAGCTTCTCCTGGTCGCCCTGGTCGCCCTCGGCGGCTTCTTTGTCTACCGTCAGGTCCAGGCGGACCGTGCCGAGCAGGATCTGTGGACCGAGGCCACCGACCCGGTGCCGGCCGGCGCGCGCTGACTCACGACGATCTTCGGGAGCGCCCAGGGCGCTCCCCGGGCCGGTCGGGCCCCAGCCTCGGGCTGGGGCCGGCCGGGCCCGCGCACGGCTGCGGGGGATACCAGGTGGGATTCACGCCAGGACCCGGTACGCTAGTGCCCGACGGTGTGCACAGCACCGTCACGGGGCTTTAGCTCAGTTGGTAGAGCGCTGCCTTTGCAAGGCAGATGTCAGGAGTTCGAGTCTCCTAAGCTCCACAGTGTTCAAGGCAGTAAAGCTTCACAGTGTTCGATCCGCGATCGGCCGCTGACCTGTGATCAGGTCAGCGGCCGATCGCGTTCCCGGCGGGCCGGTCAGTGCGGCTTGCGCGGGTCGTGCGGCTTCGGGTGGTCGTCCCCGGGGCCGGGCTTGCCGGGCGGCGGCGGGGTCGGGCCGGGCTTCGGGGTGGTGGAGTCGGTGGGCGCCTGCCCGGCCGGGTCGGCGGGCCCGCTGCCGTTGACCGGGGAGCCCGTTCCGGCGCCGGGGCTGCCGTTCGCGGTGCCGCCGGACGCGGCCGAGCTGCCGGTGCTGCTGGTCGCGTGCGCACCGGTGGACCCGCTGCCGCCCTGGGTGGTGTTCGGCGAGTCCCGGACGAGCGGCGGCTCGACCAGCCACTCGGGGTTGCTCTGGCGTCGCCACCACTGCCAGGCGATGACGCCGCTGCCGACCGCGAGGGTGCCGGCCACGGCGAGGCCGGTGGCCCAGCCGTTGCGCTGCTCCTTCTTGGCGTTCTTCGCGGCCAGGTCGCTGATCTCGGAGGCGGTCACGTGGCCCTGCAGCGCGGTGAGGGCCGCGGCGCCGCGGATCTGTGCCTCCTGGGCGACCGGGACGACCGTGCTGCGGGCCTCCTCGACGGCCTGGGCGACCTTGGGCCCGATGGTGGCCTTGGTCTGCCCCGCCATCTTGGCGGCCGACAGCCGGGCCGCCAGGGCGGCCTCCTGGGCCCGGTGGAAGGCCTTGAGGGCGTTCTGCTGCGCCTCGGGCGGCAGGTGCGAGAAGGCCTGGCCGAACTGGGGCGCGAGGTGCTTGTCGTACTGGATGCGGGCACTGCGTGCGGTGTTGGCCGCGCCGCTCCAGGCCCGTTCGGCCGTCTCGCCGACCTTGGGGCCGATCGCCTCCAGCGCGGGGCCTACGCGCTGCTTGGCCTCGCCCGCGAAGTGCAGCGCGGTGTCCTTCGCGGTGGCGGCATAGGGCGCGAGGGTTTCCTTGGTCTTGTCGGCCGTCTCACGAGCTGAGTCCAAACGGGTCACGAGATCTCTCCTCCTCGGTGGCGTCCACTTATGCACATATCCACCTGATAGCTGATCATGCATCCCGATTTGTGCACCGGCACGCCGGAATGGGCCGTAAGCGGGCCGTCGCAGGTCGGGGCCGTGGGCCCACCGCGCGGCGGGCCTCCGGCGGGGCCCGAGGAGGGGCGGGAGGGGCGTCCGGCGGGCGTACGGGAGTGATGCGGGAGGGGGCCGGGAGTGGTTCGGGAGGGGGCCGGCGGCGCGGGTGAGGTGTCCGGGAGGGCCGGGGGCCGGGCCCCGCTTCGCACTGGTGTGCCCCTGGCCCGCGGCCGTGGCGTGGGAGGATTGCCGGTGTCAACGACGTAGACAGGAAGGCAGTCCGTGGCCGAGGAACTGTTCGCCACTCTCAAGACCAACCGCGGCGACATCGTGATCAAGCTCTTCCCGAACCACGCCCCCAAGACGGTGGCGAACTTCGTGGAGCTGGCCGAGGGCGGCCGCGAGTGGACCCACCCGCGGACCGGGGTGACCTCCAAGGGCCGCCTGTACGACGGCACGGTCTTCCACCGCGTGATCGCCAACTTCATGATCCAGGGTGGCGACCCGCTCGGGCTGGGCACCGGCGGCCCGGGCTACCGGTTCGCCGACGAGTTCCACCCGGACCTCGCCTTCACCAAGCCCTACCTGCTGGCGATGGCCAACTCCGGCCCGGGCACCAACGGCTCGCAGTTCTTCGTGACCGTGGCGCCGACCACCTGGCTGACCGGCAAGCACACCATCTTCGGCGAGGTCGCCGACGAGGCGAGCCGGAAGGTCGTCCAGGAGATCTCGACCACGCCCACCAAGGCGCAGGACCGCCCGGTCGACGATGTCGTGATCGAGTCGGTGGAGATCACCCGCCGCTGACGCGGACCCGCAGTAGCCTGGCGATCCCGGTGGTGCCCCGCGCGGCGGCGGCCTCACCGGGATCGGCCATGAGAAGGGAATCCCGCGATGCTCCCGGACGAGCCCCAGAAGCCGGCGGACCGGCCCCAGCCGCCGTCCGGCCCGGACGACCGGCCCGCGGGCGGCCCGACCCCCGCCGGGCACCCCGGCCCGCCGGCCGAGGCCCCCGGGCGGCCCGGGGACGCCCACCCGCCGCTGCCGGGCTGCTACCGGCACCCCGAGCGGGAGACCGGGATCGGCTGTTCCCGCTGCGGGCGGCCGATCTGCCCGCAGTGCATGACCGACGCCTCGGTGGGCTTCCACTGCCCCGAGTGCGTGTCCGGCGGGGGCCGGACGGCCCGGCGGGCCACCACCCGCTTCGGCGGGCAGCCGGTCCGGGACGGCGCGCTGGTCACCAAGATCCTGATCGGGATCAACCTGCTGGTCTTCCTGCTGGCCGCGTACGTCTACAAGCCGTGGCTCGCGAACGACCTCTCGCTGCTCAGCGTGAGCCCGCGGTACGACGGCTGGCCGCACGGCGTCGCGGAGGGTCCGGGCCAGTGGTACCGGCTGCTGACCGCGACCTTCCTGCACATCGAGATCTGGCACATCGCGACCAACATGCTGGCGCTCTGGTGGATGGGGCCGATGCTGGAGCAGGCGCTGGGCCGGATCCGCTACCTGGCGCTCTACCTGGTGTCGGGGCTGGCCGGGAGCACCTTCGCGTACCTGATCGCCGGGGACTACATGAACTCGCTCGGGGCGTCCGGGGCGATCTTCGGGCTGTTCGGGGCGACCGTGGTGCTGTTCCTGCGGACCAGGACGCCGCTCGGGCCGGTGATCGCCCTGCTGGTGTTCAACCTGGTGATCACGTTCTCGGTGTCCGGGATCGACTGGCGGGCGCACATCGGGGGTCTGCTGGCCGGGGCGGCCATGGGATTCGGGCTGATGTACGCCCCGCGGGAGCGCCGCAACCTCGTCCAGGGCGCGGCGGTGCTGCTGATGCTGGGCCTCGTGGTGGGCGTCGTGGTGCTGCAGACGGCGCTGCTCAACAGCTGAGCCGTCGCGGGGCAGGGGGCCGTCGGGTGGGCGGCGCGTCCGGACGTCCGGTCGGGGCCCGGACGGGTGTCCGGACGCCCGGGCCGGCCTGAGGCATGGTCAGGCGTTGTCCACAGCGCGCGCCGTGCTGTGCACAAGTGTTTCGCACAGTGCTTTGTGCACAGTCGCTCTACGCGCGTCCTGCTGTGCGGCCATTGGGCCCCGGGGGTCCCGGCCGGCCCTGTGGACAGTACGGCGCGGGAAAGTTATCCACAGGACGACGGGACTTTTCCCCAGTGTGGATAACCATGTGGATAAGCGGAAGGTGTGACCGGGGGCCACCGCCGGGGCGCCCCGCGCCGGAGGCCCCGGGACTGCCGGCCGGGTACCCCGGGCGGCAGCGGGCAGCACTCGCCGGAGGCGCGGGACGGCGCCCGGGCAGCGCGGGGCAGCCCTGCCCGCCGCCCGGCGGGACAGGGCGGTCGAGGCCGGCGAAGGGCACGGCGGGGCAGTGCGGTGCCGACCGGGGCAGGGCGTGGCGGGGGCAGGGCGTGGCGCAGCGGGGGAGCACGGGGCCTGGCGGCCGGCCGGGCTCAGCTCGCGGGGCCTACTTCCACTGGGTGGAGACGCCGAAGCCCGCCGCGATGAAGCCGAAGCCCACCAGGATGTTCCAGTTGCGCCAGCTCTCCACCGGGTAGCTGCCGCTCGTCACGTAGTAGGTGACGATCCACACCAGGCCGACCAGGAACAGCGCCAGCATCAGCGGGGCGACCCAGCTGCGGCCTGAGCTGAGCTTCACCGCGGTCGTCGTGGACGGCGGCGGGGTGTAGTCGGACTTCTTGCGGAGTCGAGACTTCGGCACGAGGAGCTCTCCTGTCGATGCGCTGTGAGACCGCGCAGGGTGCAGCGGGGCGGGGCGGCGGCGGGGACTGACCGGGTGTGCGGGGCGCCGTACGGCAGGAATGCTCCGGACGGGTCAGGGGGCATACCTGCCGGGGGCTCCGCACATGCCACCGGCGTCCGTTAGCGTAGTGGTTCGGCGGGTCCGAAGGAGATAAGGGTACGGTGCCGAATTTGTCGATTCTCCCTGAACCTGCCCCCACCCGCGCCGGCGGTACCCGAATTGTCGGGCGTGCCCTGACCTGCGCCGTCTTCGCACTGGCGGGGCTGCTGTTCTACGTCAGCGCGCACGCCGCCCGCGGCACCGATCTGCGGACCGACGATTCACTGCTGCGGCTGAGCGACGTCATACGCCAGCGCAGCGCGCAGAACCAGCAGGCGCAGGCGCAGCTCGCCGATCAGCAGGAGCGGGCCGAGGAGCTCGCCCAGCAGCAGGGCAGCCCGGCGGACACCGCCTTGCTGGGGGCGCTGCAGCAAGGTTCCGCCCTGGAGCCGCTGGCCGGCCCGGGGCTGACGGTCACCCTGAACGACGCGCCGCCGAACGCGACCGCGCGCATCCCGGGGGTGCCCGCGCCCGGCGTCAACGACCTGGTGATCCACCAGCAGGACATCCAGGCCGTGGTGAACGCGCTGTGGCGGGGCGGGGCCGAGGGCATCCAGGTGATGGACCAGCGGCTGATCTCGACCAGTGCGGTGCGCTGCGTGGGCAACACGCTGCTGCTGCAGGGCCGGGTGTACTCGCCGCCGTACGTGATCAGGGCGGTGGGGCGGACGGAGGCGCTGCGGTCGGCGGTGGACGCCGACCCGACGATCCGCAACTACCTCCAGTACGTGCAGGCCTACGGCCTGGGCTGGAAGGTGCAGGAGAGCGGGGACCTGTCGGTGCCGGGCTACTCCGGCACGGTGGACCTGCGGTCGGCGACCGGCCAGTGAACGGCCGCCCGCCGGGCCGGTGACCGGGCCGCGCACCGCCCCGGGCCGTGGGCGCCGGGGCCGGAGCGGGCGACGGGAACCGCCGCCGCCCGGTGCGCGGTCTAGTCTTGAGCCCAACCTTTACGTCGAGGGAGCACCATGTACGGCTGGATCTGGCGCCATCTGCCGGGGAACACCCTGGTCCGGGCCGTCCTCGCGCTGCTCCTCGTCCTGGGGGTGGTCTACGTCCTGTTCCAGTACGTCTTCCCGTGGGCGGAGCCGCTGCTGCCCTTCGGCGACGTCACGGTGGACGGTCCGGAGGGCGGCGCCGGCTGACCGGTGCCGCGTCCTCCCACCCCACAAGTCCCCGCATCTCACCGGAGTAGCGTGCGTATGACCACCCCGCCGACCTCGCCCCGCATCCTGGTCGTGGACAACTACGACAGTTTCGTCTTCAACCTGGTCCAATACCTCTACCAGTTGGGCGCCACCTGCGAGGTGGTGCGCAACGACGAGGTGACGGTCGCCCACGCGGTGCGCCGCGACGGTGCCGACGGCTTCGACGGGGTGCTGCTCTCACCCGGTCCCGGTGCGCCGGAGGAGGCCGGGGTCTGCATCGAGATGGTGCACCACTGCGCGGGGACCGGGCTGCCGGTGTTCGGTGTCTGCCTGGGCCTGCAGTCGATCGCGGTGGCCTACGGCGCGGTGGTCGGCCGGGCGCCGGAACTGCTGCACGGCAAGACCTCGCTGGTCACGCACGAGGACGGCGGGGTCTTCGAGGGCCTGCCCTCGCCGCTGACCGCGACCCGCTACCACTCGCTGGCGGTCGAGCCGGCCACCGTGCCGGACGAACTGGTGGTCACCTCGCGGACGGAGAGCGGCGTCATCATGGGGCTGCGGCACCGGGAGCTGCCGGTGGAGGGCGTCCAGTTCCACCCGGAGTCGGTGCTCACCGAGGGCGGGCACCGGATGCTCGCCAACTGGCTGGCGCAGTGCGGCGACCCGGAGGCGGTCGGCCGTTCCGCCGGCCTCGCCCCGGTGATCGGTCGGGGCTGAGGACGTGACGGCGGTGCGCCCGGAGGGCCGCGCACAGGCCGGGGCCGGCGCGTACGGCGCCGACGCCCCCGGCGGTTACCCCGCGGCCGGTGGCCGCGCCGACGGCGAGCCGGACGCCTGGGGGGTCTACGAGCCGTACCCGGCCGACGAGATGCCCGAGTACCCGTGGCTGGCCGACCAGACCCTCCAGCTGCGGACGATCCCGGAGGCCGCCCTGACGGCCGGCCCGCCGGCGCCGGGCGGCGGCCGGGCCGAGCGCCGGCGGGCGGCCCAGGGCGGCCGCCTCGCGGTGCGTTCGGGCAGCGGGCGGCGCCGGGCGGCCGGGCGGTCGGCGGCGGGCCGGCCGCGGCCCGCGGAGCCGAAGGGCGTGGTGGTCGCCCGGATGATCGGCGAGCTGTGCATAACGCTCGGCCTGGTGATGCTGCTCTTCGTCTCGTACCAGCTGTGGTGGACGAACGTGCAGGCGGACGCGGCGGCGAGCGGTGCCCGCAGCCAGCTTGAGCACCAGTTCGACACGGCGGGCCAGCCGGGCGCCGGGGCTCCGGCACCGGACCCGAACAAGCCGCCGGAGGCCTTCGCGCCGGGCAAGGGCTTCGCGATCATCCACCTGCCCAAGCTCGGGCTGAGCGTGCCGATCGCCGAGGGCACCGGCAAGGCCCAGGTGCTCGACAAGGGCCTGGTGGGCCACTACACGGGTACCGCGATGCCCGCGGACAAGGCGGGCAACTTCGCGCTGGCCGCGCACCGCAACACCCACGGCGAGCCGTTCCGGTACATCAACAAGCTGGCCAAGGGCGACAAGATCGTGGTGGAGACCGCGACCGCGTACTACACGTACGAGGTGACGAGCGGGATCCCGGAGACGCCGCCGTCGAACATCGGGGTGATCCAGCCGGTCCCGAAGGGCGCCGGGTTCACCAAGGCCGACCGGTACATCACGTTGACCACGTGCACGCCGGAGTTCACCTCCAAGTACCGGCTGATCGTCTTTGGCAAGATGGTCGAGGAGCGGCCGCGCGGTGAGGGCAAGCCCGCCGCACTGACGGGTGGTCAGTAGCCGGCGGCGGCCCGGCAGCGGGCCCCGAGCACAGCGAGGCGGAGCAGCGTGAGCCAGCAGTCGACGGACCCCTTGGACGGACTCGCGGACGAGACCGGTGACGAGAACGGGGACGGCCCGGCGGACGCGCCGGCGGGCCGGTCCGCCCGGCGGGGGCCGGCGATGGTGGCGCTCGGGGTGTTCGGCGAGCTGCTGATCACCCTCGGGCTGCTGCTGGCCCTGTTCGCCGTCTACTCCCTGTGGTGGACGAACGTGCAGGCGGACCGGAGCGCCGACCTGGCCTCCGACAAGCTGCGCAGCGCCTGGTCGGCGCCGCCGTCCGCCGCCCCGCCGGCCCGTACCTACGCGGCGGGGGACGGCGTCGGGTTCCTGCACGTGCCGGCGATGGGCGCGGGCTACCAGGTGCTGATCCGGATGGGCACGGACGCCGACACGCTGGCCGAGGGGGTGGCCGGGGTGTACGAGACCCCGTACCGCTCGGCGATGCCCTGGGACCCGAGCGGCAACTTCGCGCTGGCGGCGCACCGGGACGGGCACGGCGCCAAGTTCCACGACCTGGACGCGCTGAAGCCGGGTGACGCCGTCGTGGTGGAGACCCAGGACAGCTGGTACGTCTACCGGGTGGACGAGACCCTGCCGGAGACCTCCAAGTACGACACCGGCGTGGTCGCGCCGGTGCCCGAGGGGTCGTCGTACCACTCCCCCGGGCGCTACATCACCTTGACGACCTGTACGCCGGTCTACACCTCGCGTTACCGGATGGCGGTCTGGGGCAGTCTGGTGCGGGTGGACCCGGTCGACGCGGCGCGCACGCCGCCGGCCGAACTGCGCTAGGCGCCGGCCGCACGGGCTCCCCCGGGCCGCCGGACGGCGTTCTGCGGGCCGCGGCGGCGGCGCGGGGCTCCAGGGGCCGGGCCCGCCGCCGACGGGCCGCAGGGCGCCCTCCGGCGGCCGTCCCGCGTACCGCGCCCCCGCCGCCGTGCCATCCCGGTGCTCCCGCCGCCCCCGCTGCCGCCCCCGCGGCCGACGCCGGAACGCCGGAGGGGCCGCCGGCGCCCGGTGGCGTCGGCGGCCCCTCCGGGCAGCTGTCCTGCGGTGAGCGGCTCGGCCGCTCGGGTGTCACGGGTCGGACGGGGTCAGCCGTTACGGCCGGTTCGGGGACGGTGTGGGGTCGTTCCCTTTGGGGCCCGGCATCGTCTGCAGCTGGATCGGCGTGTTCGGGTCGACCAGCTCGTTGGCGCCCGGGCTGTACCGGACGACGATGTTGTCGTTGTCGCCGCCCGCGCCGGCGAAGGTCCACTGCAGGCCGGCGGCCTTCAGCTGGGCCATCGCGTCCTTGACCGTCTTGCCCTGGAGGTCGCCGGGCACCGGGATCTTGTCCGGGGTCTTGAAGACCGTCAGGACGATCTTCGTCCCGGTGGCGGCCTTGCCGTTGGCGGGCGGGTTCTGCGAGGCGACCAGGCCGTTCTTGCTCGGGTCGGGGGCCGCGACGGTCTTGCTGGCGTCCACCTGGAAGCCGGCGTCCTGAAGGGCCTGGGTGGCGGACGCCACCGGCTGGCCGACCACATTGGGAACGTCGACCTTGGACTTGCCCTGGGAGATCGTCAGCTTGACCGGGGCCGCCGGGTCGGCGGCGCCGTTGGCCGGCGGGTCCTGGGCGGTCACCTGGTCGAGCGGGGCGGAGTCGTCGTTCTTGTACTCGGTGGTGACGTTGGCGAAGCCGGCGTCCTGGAGGGCCTTGGTCGCGGCGTCCTTGGCCTTGCCGACCACGCCCGGCACGGTGGCCTTGGCCGGGCCGGAGGACAGCCGGACGGTGATGGTGCCGGTCTCCGCCATCTGGGTCCCGGCGACCGGGTCCTGGTTGCAGACCTGGGCCTTCTGGATCTTGGTGTCGGGGCAGGCCACCGGCTCGCCCTCGGTGACCACCAGCTTGCCGCCGGCGCCCTGGGCGGCCGTCTTGGCGTCCGCCAGGCTCTTGCCGACCAGGGTGGGCGCCGTGATCTTGGCGTCCTCCTTCTTGCCGCCGCCGAACATCGCCTGCGCGACGAAGAAGGTGCCGACCAGGACCAGCACCGCCGCCACGGCCAGCACGATCCAGGAGGTGTTGCTCTTCTTCGGCGGCTGCTCGCCCCGTCGGGCGGCCCGGCCGTAGCCGTCGTCGTAGCCGTCGTTGCCGCCGCCCTGGCCCTGGTAGCCGCCGTCGTCCTGGTAGCCGCCCTGCGGGCCGTAGCCCTGCTGCGGGGAGCCCACCTGGGGCAGCACCGTGGTGGGGCCGCCGCCGGGCTGCTGCGGGAGCATGTTGGTCTGGCCGTACGGGTCGTGCTGGGCGTACTGGCCGTTCTGGCCGTTCTGGTCGTAGCCGTACCCGCCGGCCGCGCCCATGCCGTACGCGGCCTGCTGGGCCGCCGCCACCGGCAGGCCGTCGAGGAAGCGCTCGATGTCGTCGCGCATCTCGTCGGCCGACTGGTACCGGTAGTCGCGGTCCTTGGTGAGCGCCTTCAGCACGATCGCGTCGATCTCGGGCCGCAGCTCGGGGTCGTAGACGGACGGCGGCTGGGCCTCCTCGCGGACGTGCTGGTAGGCCACCGCGACGGGCGAGTCGCCGACGAACGGCGGGCGTACGGCGAGCAGCTCGTAGAGCAGGCAGCCGGTGGAGTAGATGTCGGAGCGCGCGTCGACCTGCTCGCCCTTGGCCTGCTCGGGGGAGAGGTACTGGGCGGTGCCGATGACGGCCGAGGTCTGGGTCATCGTCATGCCGGCGTCGCCCATCGCACGGGCGATGCCGAAGTCCATGACCTTGACGTTGCCCTGCCGGGTGAGCATCACGTTGGCGGGCTTGATGTCGCGGTGCACGATGCCGGCCCGGTGGGAGTACTCCAGGGCCTGGAGGATCCCGATGGTCATCTCCAGCGCGCGCTCCGGCAGCAGCCGTCGGCCGGAGTGCAGCAGCTCGCGCAGGGTGGAGCCCTCGACGTACTCCATCACGATGTACGGGATGGAGATGTTGTCGATGTAGTCCTCGCCGGTGTCGTACACGGCGACGATGGCGGGGTGGTTGAGCGATGCCGCGGACTGGGCCTCGCGGCGGAACCGGGCCTGGAACGACGGATCCCGGGCCATGTCGGCCCGGAGCGTCTTCACTGCGACGGAGCGGCCGAGCCTGGTGTCATGGGCGAGGTACACCTCGGCCATGCCGCCGCGTCCGAGGACGCCGCCGAGCTCGTACCTGCCGCCTAGGCGACGAGGCTCTTCCATAGTTCCGACCCTCTCCCTCACCGGCCGGTGAGGATGTGACGTAGGTGTCCCCGCACGCTCTGTGTGACGCCGTCCGGGCCACGGTGGTTCTGAGACACGGACCCCACGGCGTCCCGCAGGCGGCAACGGGCACACCCGCTGCTTGCGGATACGCTACCGGTCCCGCCCGGCACAACCGGGGTCGGCCGGAGGCCGATACCAGACCGGTATCGGAACGGGGCTCCCGATTGTGACAATCCACGCACCCGGGGCCCGCCGGGTCACTTGCCGAGCGTGGCCTGCATCACAGCCTTGGCGATCGGGGCCGCGAGCCGCCCGCCGCTGATCCCGTCGCGGTTGTTGGAGCCGTCCTCGACGACCACGGCGACCGCCACCGACTTGTTGTCGGCGCCCTTGGCGTAGGAGACGAACCAGGCGAACGGGGTGCCGCTGTTGTCCTCGCCGTGCTGGGCGGTGCCGGTCTTGCCGCCGACCGTGAGGCCGGGGATCTGGGCGTTCTTGCCGGTGCCGTTCTGCACCACGCTGACCATCATGTCCTGCAGCTTCTGCGCGGTGGCCGGGCTGATCGCCTGGCCGAGCTGCTTGGCGCTGTGCTGGGAGATGGTGGTCAGGTTGGCCGACCGCTCCTGGGCGACCAGGTACGGCTGCATCAGCGAGCCGTTGTTGGCGATGGCCGAGGCGACCATGGCCATCTGCAGCGGGGTGGCGCGGGTGTCGTGCTGGCCGATCGAGTCCAGCGCGGTGCCGTCCGGGCTGGAGCCCTTCGGGTAGAAGCTCTGCACGGCCCGGATCGGCGTGTCGACGGTGGTGTTGAAGCCGAACTTCTCGGCCTGCTCGCGCATCTTGTCGCGGCCGAGGTCGGCGCCGATCTTGCCGTAGACGGTGTTGCAGGAGTAGTCCATGCCGACCTTGAGCGTCGCGCCCTCGCAGGGCTCGTTGGCGCTCTCGTTCTTCAGCTCCTGGCTGGTCCCCGGCAGGATGTACGGGTCGGGCGTCTCGGTCTTGTCGTCGACGTTCTGGAAGACGTTGTTCTCGAACGCCGCCGCCGCGGTGACCAGCTTGAAGGTGGAGCCGGGCGGATAGGTCTCGCGCAGCGCCCGGTTGAGCATCGGCTTGTTGGGGTCGGCGTTGAGGTCGGTCCAGGCCTTGGTGTCCGCGTCGCCGCCGCCGGCGAAGGTGCCGGGGTCGTACGAGGGGGTGGAGACCAGCGCGAGGATGGCGCCGGTGGCCGGGTCGAGGGCGACCACCGCCCCCTTCTTGCTGCCGAGGCCTTCGAAGGCGGCCTTCTGGGCCTTGGCGTTGATCGTGGTGACCACGTCGCCGCCCTGCTTCTCCTTGCCGGTCAGCATGTCCAGGGTGTTGCGGAAGAAGAGCCGGTCGTCGGTGCCGGCCAGGAAGCCGTCCTCCAGGGACTCCAGCTGGCTGCTGCCGAAGGACTGCGAGGAGTACCCGGTGACGGGGGCGTAGAGCGCCCCGTTGACCCAGGAGCGCTTGTACTTGTAGCGCAGGCCGTCGACGAAGTCGGAGCTGGTGACGCGCTCGCCGTCGACGATGATGTTGCCGCGCGGGTAGGCGTACCGGTCGTACTTGTTGCGGTCGTTGTGGGTGTTGGAGGCGAGGCTGTCGGCCTGCACCCCCTGCACCCAGTTGGTGCGCACCATCAGGGCCAGGATCAGCACGAGGCAGAAGATCGAGACCCGGCGAATGGGCTTGTTCATGAGACGGGTCCCCTCCTCGTACTGCTCGCAGCAGTGGGTCGCCGGGTGTCCGGCCGGTCAGTCGGTCGCACAGGTCATCACGTTTCGCTGGCCGGGGCCGGTTCCACCCCGGGACGGCGGGCACTGTCGCTGATCTTCAGCAGGATGGCGATCAGGGCCCAGTTGGCCACCACGGACGAACCGCCCTGGGCCATGAACGGCATGGTCATACCGGTCAGCGGGATCAGCCCGGTGACGCCGCCGGCCACCACGAAGACCTGCAGCGCGAGCGCCGAGGACAGCCCGACGGCGAACAGCTTGCCGAACGGGTCGCGGGCGGCGATCGCGGTGCGCAGGCCGCGCTGCACGATCAGGGCGTAGACCATGAAGATCGCCATCAGGCCGGTCAGCCCGAGCTCCTCGCCGAAGGAGCCGATGATGAAGTCGCTCTTCGCGGCGAAGCCGATCAGGTAGGACCGGCCCTGGCCGAGTCCGGAGCCGGTGGCCCCGCCGGATCCCATGGCGAACAGGGCTTGGCCGATCTGGTCGCTGGCGCCCTTCGGGTGGTCGGGGGCGAAGGCGGCCATCGGGTCGAGCCAGGCGTCGATCCGGGTCTTCACGTGGCTCGCGGTGGAGCCCACCACGACGGCCCCGCCGACGGACATCAGCAGGCCGAAGACGATCCAGCTGGTCCGCTCGGTGGCGACGTACAGCATCACCACGAACAGGCCGAAGAACAGGAAGGACGAACCGAGGTCGTTCTCGAAGACCAGGATCAGCAGGCTGACCAGCCAGATCGCGATGATCGGGCCGAGGTCCCGGCCGCGCGGCAGGTACAGGCCCATGAACCGCCGGCTGGCGAGCGCCAGCGCGTCCCGCTTGACCATCAGGTAGCCGGCGAAGAACACGGTCAGGATGATCTTGGCGAACTCGCCCGGCTGGAAGGACAGCGGGCCGAGGTGGATCCAGATCTTGGCGCCGAAGTCGGCCTCCCTGGACGGGAAGAACGCGGGCGCGGCCAGCAGCACCAGCGCCACCGCCATCGAGATGTAGGTGTAGCGCTGCAGCACCCGGTGGTCCTTCAGGAACACCATCACCACGATGAAGAAGGCGATGCCCAGACCCGACCACATCAGCTGGTTGGGCGCCGCCGGGTAGTTCTTGGAGAGCAGCTTGCCGGCCTTGTCCAGCCGCCAGATCATCACCACGCCGAGCCCGTTGAGCAGGGTGGCGAGCGGCAGCAGCAGCGGGTCGGCGTACGGCGCCCAGCGGCGCATCACCAGGTGCGCGACCAGGGCCAGCGCGCCCATGCCCAGGCCGTAGCCGAGCATGCCGGCCGGCAGGCTGCCGTCGATCGCCAGGCCCACGTTGGCGTACGCGAGGACGGGCAGCAGCACCGCGAAGGCCAGCAGGGCCAGCTCGGTGTTGCGCCGGTTCGGGGTGCCCTGCGGGGTGATGGTGATGTTGCCGCGCCGGCGCCGGGCGCCGGCCGGGGCGCCGCCCGAGGGTGCCCCGGGGGCCGGCGGACGGTCGCCGGACTGGCTGTTCGGGCCGCTGCTCAGGTCATAGGTGCTCACGTGGTGGCCGCTCCCCGACGGCTGGCGGGCCCGCGTACGGCGGAGCCGGTACTGCTCGGTTGGTGCTGTCTGCGACGGCCGGCCGCCGGTGCGCGGCCGGCCGGGCCGGGACTGCCCGCCGTCACGGCGTCGGGCAGGAGGCGGCCTTCTTCTGCTCCTCCTCGGTCAGGGTCGGCACCTCGCCCTGCGGCGAGACCGCCGGCGCGGCCGTGGCCGTCGCCGTGGGCGAGGCCGCCGCGACCGCCGGGGTGGGGCTCGCGGGGTGGTTCAGCGAGGAGCTCGGTGAGGCGCTCGGCGTGGGGGTGGGCGCGGCCGCGGGCGGCTCGGCGGACGTGCCCGGCGCGGGCCTGGCGCCCTCGGAGACCTTGCGGCAGACCGTGGCCTGCTCCTGGAGCTGCTTCACCTTGTCGTTCGCGTCGCCGAGGCTGACGGCGGCGATCGTGTTGGTGACGTGGGTGCGCTGGTCCGGCGGCAGGAACTTCACCTGGACGTCGCCGAAGGACTGGTGCACCGAGGACAGGCTCAGCCCGGCCAGGTTCTGGTTGATGCCCTGGTAGACCGCGACGTGGTCGCCGTCGACGCCGACGTAGTACTGGTCCTGCGTCCAGCGCCAGCCGAAGTAGCCGGCGCCGGCCAGCAGGCCGAGCGTGACCAGGCCGATCACCGAGCGCTTCGCCCACTTGCCCTTGCGGACGGGCCCGTCCTCGTCCTCGTCGGCGTAGCCGGGCTGCTCGGCGCCGTACGCGCCGTAGCCGCCCTCGTAGCCCTCGGCGGGACCGAAACCGCCCGGGGCGGCGCCGTAGCCGCCCTCGTAGCCCTCGGCCGGGCCGAAAGCACCCTGCGGGGGGCGGCCGAGGCCGGCCGCGCGCCCGGCCGGGGTGTTGAGGATCGTCTGGTCGGCGGCCGAGGCCGGCGGGGTCTCGGCGACCGCGCCGACCACCACGGGGACGTCGCCGCGCAGGCCGCTGAGGGTGTCCGTGGCGCCGACGTCGATGACGTCCGCCACGATGCAGGTGATGTTGTCGGGGCCGCCGCCGCGCAGGGCGAGCTGGATCAGCTCCTGGACGGTCTGCTCGGGGGAGTAGAAGCTCCCGAGCGTCTCCTCCAGGGTCTGGTGGCTGACCGGGCCGGAGAGCCCGTCGGAGCAGATCAGGTAGCGGTCGCCGGCCCGGACCTCGCGGATCGACAGGTCGGGCTCGACCTGGCCGCGGCCGTCCAGCGCACGCATCAGCAGCGAGCGCTGCGGGTGGGTCTCGGCCTCCTCCGGCGTGATCCGGCCCTCGTCGACCAGGCGCTGCACCCAGGTGTGGTCCTGGGTGATCTGGGTCAGCGAGCCGTCGCGCAGCAGGTAGGCGCGCGAGTCGCCGACGTGCACCATGCCCATCCGCTGGCCGGTCCAGAGCATCGCGGTGAGGGTGCAGCCCATGCCTTCGAGCTGCGGGTCCTCCTCGACCATCTGACGCAGGCGGTCGTTGGCGCCCTGGACGGCGTCGCCGAGCAGGGTCAGCAGGTCGGCGCCGGGCACGTCCTCGTCCAGCCGGACGATCGAGCCGAGGACCTCGGAGGAGGCGACCTCGCCGGCCGCCGCCCCGCCCATGCCGTCGGCCACGGCCAGCAGCCGCGGACCGGCGTAGCCCGAGTCCTCGTTGCCCTCCCGGATGAGTCCCTTGTGGGAGCCGGCGGCGAAGCGCAGCACGAGGCTCATTTCCCTGCCTCGCTTCGCTCGGCCACGTCCACGCCGGGCGCGGAGCTCACAGGTGCCCACCGGCCGTCGGCCCGGTGGTGCCGCTCCCCCGGCCGGCCGGCGCGGGGGTGCGCCCCGGCCGCCGGGCCGGGGGCGTGAGCCCCGATGCTGCGCTCGCTCATGCGGTCCGTGTCCCCCTCTGGGCGTCGTCGGAGCTGCGGCGGATTCCACGGGAACCGGCGCGCACGGCCGCGACGGCGCTGCCGCTGCCGTCCCGGCTGGTCATGGACGGGGTCTTGTCCCTCATGCGCTTGCTACTTCCGCAGTTCGATGACGGTCCGGCCGATACGGATCGGCACGCCGGGCTGGAGCGGGGTGGGCGTCGTGAGGCGCTGCCGGTCCAGATAGGTGCCGTTGGTGGAGCCTAGATCCTCGACCGTCCACTGCCCAGTCTGATCCGGGTAGATCCTGGCATGCCGGGAGGACGCGTAGTCGTCGTCCAGCACGATCGTCGAATCGTGCGCCCGGCCGAGCGTGATCGTCTGCCCCTGCAGCGCCACGGTCGTCCCGGCCAGCGAGCCCTGCACCACGACCAGCTGGGTCGGGGCGCCCCGGCGCCGCGATGGCTGCGCGGGTGCGGCCGGCTGCCCCTGGCCCTGTCCCTGGCCGGGCCCGGGGCCCTGGGCGGGACGGCCGGGCGGCGCGGTGCCGGCCTGCGCGGTGGCGGCCCGCCGGGAGGAGCGCGGGTTGATCTTGGTGCCGAACAGGTCGCTGCGGATCACCTGGACCGCGACGATGACGAACAGCCACAGCACGGCGAGGAACCCCAGCCGCATGACCGTCAGGGTCAGTTCTGACATAAGTGGCCCGCTTCTACCCTTCGACCTGTCGGTAGACGATGGTGGTGGAGCCCACGACGATTCGTGAGCCGTCGCGGAGCGTAGCGCGCTGGGTGTGCTGTCCGTCCACCACGATGCCGTTCGTCGACCCGAGGTCGAGCACCATCGAGGGGGTGCCCGGGCGGATCTCGGCGTGCTTGCGGGACACTCCGGGGTCGTCGATGCGCACGTCCGCCTCGGTGGAGCGGCCGAGCACGCAGGCGTTCCCGGTGATCTGGTGACGCGACCCGTTGACCTCGATCCAGCGCCGGACGGCGGTGCCGCCGTGGCCCGCGCCGGGGAACGGCCGCACGTTGTTGCCGCCCGGGGCCGGCTGGTGGGCCGGGGGGGCCGGCGGCATCGCGGGGGGAGCGGCGGGCGGCTGCGGCGCACCGTACGGGGCCGCGCCGGGCTGCTGCCACGGTGCGCCGGGGGCGGCCGCGACCGGCGGGCGGCCGTAGCCGGGCTGCCCGCCCGGGGCCGGCGGCTGCTGGTGGAGCTGTTGCGGCTCCTCGGCGGCCAGGGTGCGGCTGCGGACCCGGTACAGGCCGGTGTCGAGGTCGTCCGCCTTCTCCAGGTTGACCTGGAGCGGGCCCATGAAGCTGTACCGCTGGGCCTCGGCGTACTCGCGGACCATGCCGGCCAGCTCCTGGCCGAGCTGCCCGGAGTACGGGCTGAGCCGCTCGTGGTCGTGCGGGCTGAGCTCCACGATGAAATCGTTGGGCACGACGGTGCGGTCGCGGTTCCAGATCGTGGCGTTGTTGTCGCACTCGCGCTGAAGAGCGCCGGCGATCTCCACGGGCTGGACCTCGGACTTGAACACCTTGGCGAAGGTGCCGTTCACGAGACCCTCGAGCCGCTGTTCGAACTTCTTCAGGACTCCCACGGGGCACCCCCTTCCAAGGGTTCGGTCGCTTGTCCGCGGACCGGGTCGGTTCGAACCCGGTCGCGCCTACTTGCGGTACTTCCGTACTGATCGTATCCACGCCCGGGCCATCCGTACGGTTCCCGGACCGCGTCGTACCCGGGGGTGGGCTCGCGCACACCACGCCCGCGCCGGTACCCGCGCCGGTCTTCGCCCCGGTGTCCGGCAAGGCAGGGCTACCCGGCCGAAGGCCCGCTCACCCCTCGCTCGCCTGTTCGCGGGGCAGCCGTTCGGATGCGCCCGGCCGCCGGGAGACCCTTCGGCCGGCCGCTGTCCGCCCGCCGGACCGGGCTTCGAGGGGTGGTGCCCGGGCGGTCCGGGGAAAGGGATTCGGAGGTAGCCCCAGGGGCGTGCTAATGTTTTCCATGTCGGAAGGGGCGGCCGCAAGGCAGCCGGACCGAAGGCCAGCGAAACACCGGAGACGGTGCGGAGCGGGTCGGAGGATCGGATAGCATCTACGACAACACCCATGCGCGGGTGGCGGAATAGGCAGACGCGCTGGATTCAGGTTCCAGTGCCCGAAAGGGCGTGGGGGTTCAACTCCCCCCTCGCGCACAGCGAAGCCCCGCAGATCTTCGGATCTGCGGGGCTTTTCTTTTTGTGCGCCCGCCCGCCTCCGGGGCGCGGCCCTACGGGGGTGAGGCCAGGGCACCGAGGTGGTGTTCCGGGGCCGGATTCCTGTGCGACCCGGTCAGTCCCGGGCGGCCGGCAGGTCGGCGAGGACTTCGAAGCCGCCGTCCGGGGTGGGGCGGGCGGTCAGGGTGCCGCCGAGGAGCTGGGCGCGTTCGCGCAGGCCGATCAGGCCGTGGCCGCCGCCGGGGAGGGTTTCGGCGGGAGTGCCGCCGGGCCGCCCGTCCGGTCCGGCCGGCGGGCCGTTGCGGACCTCGACCCGCAGGCGCGCGCCGCGGGCCAGCACCCGGACCTCCACGGCGGCGTCCGGCGCGTGCTTGCTGATGTTGGTCAGCGCCTCCTGGACCGTGCGGTAGGCGGCCCGCTCCACCGCCTCGGGCCAGGGCAGCTCCCCGGTGCTGATCTCGGTCTCGGCCGGCAGGCCGCTCTCCTGGATCAGCCGGCAGAGGTCGGCCAGCCGGGGCTGCGGGGCCAGCGGGACGTCCCGCCGGACGCCGGAGGCCCGCAGGACGCCGACCATCTGGCGCAACTCCTCCAGGGTGCGCACCGACAGTTCGCGGATCGTCCTGGCGGTCGCCACCGCGGCCGGGTCGGCGCTGCTCACCTGGAGGGCCCCGGCCTGGATGCTGATCAGGCTGACCTGGTGCGAGACCACGTCGTGCATCTCCCGGGCCAGCCGGCCGCGCTCGCTGATCAGCACCCGCTCGGCCAGCAGTCTGCTCTCCCGCTCCTGGCCGCGGGTCAGTTCGTCCAGCTTGGTCGCCAGCTCCCGCCGGGTCCGGGAGAGCAGGCCGAGGGCGGCCGGGCCGCCGGCCAGCATCACGCACTGGATCGCGTAGAGGGCGTTGTCCCGGTCGAGGGCGAGCGGGTGGTCGGAGAGCGGCCAGTGGAAGAACTCGACCAGGGCGAAGGCGGTCGCGGCGACGGTGGTCACCCAGGGCCGGGAGCGGTGCGCGGCGACCGAGTACACGGCGGTCACCGGCGCGATCCAGATGTAGTTCAGGAAGCTGCCCGGCAGGGTCAGCAGCAGCACCAGCACCGGGAAGCGGCGGCGCAGCAGCAGGGCCACCGCGGCCAGCACGGAGAGGCCGTTCTCCCACCAGGAGGAGTTCCGGGCCACCAGCGCGGCGTCCACCAGCGAGAAGAGCACCGGCAGCAGGAGGGCCACCCAGGGCGAGCCGGTCCAGGCGGGCCGCCGGCGGGGCCGGTCGGCGGTCATGCGCTGTCGCGGGGCTGTGGTTTCACCAGGCCGGCCCGGTGGGCGACCACCGCCGCCTGGACGCGGTTGACGGTGCCGAGCTTGCCCAGGATGGCGCTGATGTGGTCCTTGACCGTGCCGGTGCCGAGGAAGAGCCGGTCGGCGATCTCCGCATTCGACAGGCCCTCGCCGAGCAGCGCCAGGACGTCGAGCTCGCGGCCGGTGAGGGTGCGGGCCAGCGCGGTGGCGTCGGCGTCCGGCCCGCCGCCGTCCACGTAGCCGCCGATCACGGTGCGGGTGACGGTGGGGGAGAGGATGTTGCCGCCCGCGGCGAGCACCCGCACGGCGTGCACCAGCTGCTCGGGCGCGGTGTCCTTGAGCAGGAACCCGGCGGCGCCCGCCTTCAGCGCGGTGCCGATGTACTCGTCGGTGTCGAAGGTGGTGAGCATCGCCACGGCCGGCGGCTCGGGCAGGGCCCGCAGCCGGCGGAGCACCGAGATGCCGTCCAGGTCGGGCATCCGGATGTCGAGCAGCACCACGTGCGGGCGCAGCCGGCGGACGTCCTCCTCGGCCTGGCCGCCGGAGCAGTCGCCGACCACCTCCAGGTCGGGGGCCGAGCCGACGATCAGTCCGAGTCCCGAGCGGACCAGGATCTCGTCGTCCACGATCAGTACACGGGTCGTCGCCATGGTCCCTCCTCGGTTGCGGGCCGTCCCTGGTGCGGCCGGTTCGAGCCTAGGGCCCGCGCGGGGGCGTCGCGTACCGGCCGGGGGGCGGTGACCCCCGCCGAACGGCGGGGGTGTGAATCGCCTACCGGGTTCACGAAATTCTCATGTCGGGTGGGCAACCATGGAATGAGCGGCCCCTGCGGGCGCGGGCCGGACGAGGCCGCGCCGGGCGAGGACGGCCCGGGCGGACGGGTCGGTGCCGCCGGCCGCGGCCCGCTGTCGCGGATGCGCCCCGTCACCTGATCGTTTGGAATAGAGCTGTGTCGTCCACTGTGAAGCCGGAGCCGTCCGCCGCAGCGCCCGCCGCGGACCGGCCCGGGCCCATGTCGCGCTGGCGCCCGAGGGCCGCGGCGGCGACGGTCTGGTACCTGCGGCTGCTCGCCCTGCTCAACGTCGTCACCGTGCTCGCGGTGCCGTTCCGCGACCAGGTGCAGGACCACAACGAGGGTGAGTTCTTCACCCCGTACCTGCTGACCGCGGGGCTGGGCTCGGTGGTCCTGTCGATCTTCCTGGCGGTCGCCATGCGGCGGCGCAAGCGGGCGGCGTGGATCTTCAACACCGCGCTCGCCGGCCTGACCTTCCTGGTGTACGTGCTGTTCATGGCGTGGCCGCCGGAGGACGGCTACGACTACGCCAAGCACCCCTTCAACTGGTTCTCCATCACGCTGACCGGGCTGTTCCTGGTGGCACTGCTGACCGGACGCAAGGAGTTCACCTCCAAGGGGGACAGCTCCAACCCGAAGACCGCGGCGGCCACCTTCGTGGCCGGCCTGCTGGCCGGGGCCGGGGTGGGCGCGTTCCTGGTGTGGCTGAACAACAGCCTGGCCGGCGCGCACTTCTGGGACCTCTACCGGTACGCGCTCGGCCGGATGGTCACCATCGCGCCGTCCCAGCACCTCGACTCGGTGATCTCCGTGCCGACCTGGGTGAACGCCGTCATCAACACGATGAGCGCGGTGCTCTTCCTGCTGGTGATCTACGTGGCCTTCCGCAGCCCCAGGGACAAGGAGCTGCTCACCCCGGAGGACGAGCGGCGGCTGCGGGACCTGCTCGACCGGCAGGGCGGGCGGGACTCGCTGGGCTACTTCGCGCTGCGCCGCGACAAGGCCGTGGTCTTCTCCCCCAGCGGCAAGGCGGCGGTGACCTACCGGGTGGTCGGCGGGGTCTCGCTGGCCTCGGGCGATCCGATCGGCGACCCGGAGGCCTGGCCGGGGGCGATCGACGCCTGGCTGACCGAGGCGCGCGAGCACGCCTGGGCGCCGGCCGTGATGGGCGCCTCCGAGGAGGCCGGGGTGATCTACGCCCGGCACGGGCTGGACGCGCTGGAGCTGGGCGACGAGGCGATCGTCGAGCTGGACGAGTTCTCGCTGGACGGCCGGGCGATGCGGGTGGTCCGCCAGGCCTACAACCGGGTCAAGCGGGCCGGCTACACGGTGCGGATCCGGCGGCACGAGGACGTGCCGGAGTGCGAGATGGCCGAGCTGGTCGAGCGGGCGGACCAGTGGCGGGACGGCGCCACCGAGCGCGGCTTCTCGATGGCGCTCGGCCGCCTGGGGGACCCGGACGACGGCCGCTGCGTGATGCTGGAGTGCCACGACGCCGAGGGTGAGCTGCAGGCCCTGCTGAGCTTCGTGCCCTGGGGCGAGAAGGGCCTCTCGCTGGACCTGATGCGCCGCGCCCGGGACACCGAGAACGGCCTGATGGAGTTCATGGTGATCGAACTTCTCCAGCGGGCCGGGGAGGTCCAGCTGGAACGGGTGTCGTTGAACTTCGCGATGTTCCGGTCGGTCTTCGAGCGCGGTTCGAAACTGGGGGCCGGCCCGGTCCTGCGGCTGTGGCGTTCCGTGCTGGGGTTCTTCTCGCGCTGGTGGCAGATCGAATCGCTCTACCGGGCGAACGCGAAGTACCGGCCGATCTGGGAGCCGCGTTATCTGCTGTTCGAGAAGAGCAGCGAGATCCCGCGGATCGGCATCGCGAGCGCGCGTGCCGAGGGTTTCATCACCGCACCGAGCCTGCCCGCTCTGTTCCGTCGCCGACACGCGCGTCCCGCTGTGGTGGGGCCGCGAGTGCCTACGGCGGAACGGACTGGGAAGGGGTAGTCCCTCCGCCGGGGGGCGGAGGGAAGCCGAATCACCCGAATGACGGTGTTTCGGTCGTCGATCTCCCACTTTGGGATGACGTGGAATCGACAGAATTGCCGATGGGGATTCTTTGGCCGCCTTCTAATGTTGAGTGGTGGTAGAGGTTTCGGGGAGCATCGGAATTGGAGCGAAGGCTGTGAATCAGAGGACCCACGCGGGGGGCGTGCGAAAGGGTCCGCTGGCATTTGCCAGGCGGGCCGTTGTCGCAGAGTGGGGGCCGTTGTTCGGCGCTGTCCGGGAACGGCTGGTGGAGCGGAAGTTCGCGGCCGTTCCGCTGGCCACCGCCGCGACGCTCCTGATCATGGTGTTCAGCGTCGTCCAGCACCTGCCGGGCGGCGAGCGCCTCGTGACCAGCATCGGGGTGGTGCGGGCCTCGCTGCCGCTGGAGGTCTCGCTGCTGCGGACCCCGCTCTCCCTCTACGTCCCGGCGCTGGACCTGCCGGTCTGGGGCGCGCTGGCCCAGGTCTTCCTGGTCTTCGGGCTGGCCGAGATCGTGCTGGGCCGCCGGATGACCCTGGTGATCGCCTACGTCTGCACCCTGGCCGGGACGCTCTTCGCCCGGGTGGCGGTGGCGGTCGGGCCGGACCACCTGCTGGGCTTCCCGCGGTGGGTGGCGCACGTGCGCGACACCGGCCCGTCGGCCGCCGTGGTGGGGCTGGCGCTCTGCATCGCCTTCCGCTGCCGGGCCTGGTTCACCGGGGGCACCGTGCTGGTGCTGATGATCGGCGAGGCCGTGATCCTGCCCAACCTGGCCGGCCTGGAGCACGTGGTCGCGCTGATGGCGGCGATGCTGATCGCCACGTCGGTCGAGGTGTTCGGGGGCCTCTGGCCGCGGATGCTGGCCGGGGTGGTCGCCGCCACCGCGATCGCCGCCGCCGGGCGCGCCGGCGAGGCCAGGCGGCGCGGCTCCGCGGGCGCCGTCATCCCCTGACGGGATCCGCCGGCGGGATCCGCCGGCGGGCCCGCCGCGCAGGGCGGGCCCACCGCGACGTCAGTCGCGGACGCTGCGGGGCAGCGGCAGCTCGAACCAGACCACCTTGCCGACGGCCTTGCGGGCCGAGCCCCAGCGCTCGGCGAGCTTGGTCACCAGGTGCAGTCCCCGGCCGGTCTCGCCGAGCGCCTCGGCGGGCTCCAGCGAGGGCAGGTTGTGGTTGTCGTCGCTGACCTCGACCAGCAGCTTGTCCACCCGGATCAGCTGCAGCCGCACCCTGTCCCGGGCCACCCGGACGGCATTCGTCACCAGCTCGCTCACCAGCAGCTCGGTGGTGTCCGTCAGCGCCTCCAGGTGCCAGGCGGCGAGCTGCTCGCGGACCAGCGTGCGGGCCCGGCGGACCTCGGCGGTGTCCACCGTGAGGTCCCAGGTGGCCACCTCGGTCGGGGCCACGCCGTCGAAGCGGGCCACCAGCAGGGCGACGTCGTCCTTGCGGTCGTCCGAGTGCAGCCGCTCCAGCACCACGTCGCAGGCCTGCTCGGGGGTCTGCTTGGGGTCGATCAGGTTGCCGCAGAGCGCGGCCAGCCCCGCCCCTATGTCGCTGCCGCGGACCTCGACCAGACCGTCCGTGCAGAGCACCAGCATCGAGCCGTCCTGGACGTCGATCTTCTTGGCGACGAACGGCACCCCGCCGACCCCGATGGGCGCCCCGGCCGGGATCTCCAGCAGCTCGCCGGTGCCGTCCGGGTGCACCAGGACCGGCGGGACGTGACCCGCGCTGGCCAGCTCGCAGGTGCGGTTGATCGGGTCGTAGACCGCGTACAGGCAGGTGGCCAGATGGTCGTCGCCGAGCTTGTGGGCCAGGTTGTCCAGGTGGCGCAGCAGCTGCCCGGGCGGCAGGTCCAGCGCGGCCAGGGTCTGCATCGCGGTACGGAACCGGCCCATCGCGGCGGCCGAGTGCAGGCCGTGGCCCATCACGTCGCCGACCACCAGGGCGACCCGGCTGCCGGGCAGCTGGATCGCGTCGAACCAGTCGCCGCCGACCTCGGCCCGCGGGTCGCCGGGCAGGTAGCGGTGGGCGATCTGGACGCCGGGGATCCGCGGCGGGCGGGTCGGGATCATCGACCGCTGCAGGGTGGTGGCGACCCGGGACTCGGCGCGGTGCAGCCGGGCGTTGTCCAGCGACAGCGCGGCCCGGGCGGCCAGCTCCTTGAGGGTGGCCGCGTCGCTCTCGTCGAAGGGCGCGCGGTCGGCCAGCCGCAGCAGCTTGAGGATGCCGAGCACGGTGCCGCGGGCGACAGCGGCACCACCAGCATCGAACGGCCGGCCACCACCGAGGCCAGCCCGGTGCCGCCCAGCGAGGCCGCGTAGTCCACCGCGACGTCCGGGCTGATCACCGGGACCAGCACCGGCTGGTTGAGCTGGAGCGCCATGCCCGGCGGGGTGCTGCGCGGCATCGCGAGCAGCGCGCCCTCCTCCAGGACGTGGTCCCACTGGCCGGCGGCGTCGTTGAAGGTGCGGGCGACCCGGCGCAGCATGGTGTCGTCGTCCGGCCGGGCGGCGGGCAGTTCCGAGTCGGAGATCAGCCCGTCCAGCAGGTCCACGCAGGCGAAGTCGGCGACCCGGGGGACGAGCACCTGGCACAGCTCGCGCGCGGTGGCGTGCAGGTCCAGCGTGGTGCCGACCTTGCCGCCGACCTCGCCCAGCAGCGCCAGCTGCTCGCCGGCCTGGCCGTTGGTCAGGATCGGGACCAGCTGGTCGGCCGGCCGGGCCCCGCCCGGGGCGGGCACGGTGGGGGTGACGGTGTCCGTCGCACGGTCGCGGTGGCCGTTGGCGGAGGGTTCGACGGCGGCCTGCTCGATGGTGGCTCCTCCTTCGGGTCCTTCGGAGCTGTCGGGTGCGGGCGCCGCCGCGGCCGACTCGCGCTGGCCGGGCAGCGCCCCGCCGGGCCCGGCCGGACCGGAGCCGCCGGACGGCAGCACCCGCAGGCCGAGCATGGCGCCACGGGCGATGGCGGGGGTGCCCCCGTCGGTCCGGCGTCCGGTCGCCTGCTCGCCCGGCCGGCCGGAGCCGAGCCGGGCGGCGCGCTGCTGCGCGGTCGGGTAGCGGCGGCCCAGCCCGGCGGCCGCGCGGGCGGTGCCGGCGGCGGGCAGTTCGTACGGGAGGACCGGCAGCGTGGTGGCCGCGTCCACCCACAGGGCGGGCAGGCCGGCCCGGAGCAGCTGCGCCAGCAGCCGCCGCACCCGCTCCGGCGACCCGGCGGGCAGCAGCGCGGCCAACGGGCCGGCCGAGCCCTGCCCGGGCGGGGCGAAGGTGGCGCCGAGCCGGTGGAAGCCGCCCTGGGCGGTGGTGGTGGCCGCGTACGGCAGCAGCTTGGAGCCGAGTGCGATCCGCGGGCCGGCCGAGCGCAGCGGGCGGGCGTCCACGGCCAGTGCCAGCAGGCTGCGGCCGGCCGGCTCGATCAGCGGGTAGGCCCACCAGAGGATGTCCCGCAGCCGCTCCTCGCGGTCGGTGACGGCCATCGGGCCCGACCACGGGGTGTCGAGCTGGGTGAGGTCGTCCAGGGTGTCGAAGGCGTCGCAGCGCCGGCCGGCCGACTGCCGGACGGTGCCGGGATGCGGGGCGGTGCCGGGCGGCCGGACCTGGCCGGGCAGGGCGTGCGGGCCGGTGCGCGGCTCGAAGGCGGGCAGCAGTCCGGAGGCGGTACGTCCGTGCGCGACCTCGGCGCGGTGCCCGAAGAGTTCCTCGGCCCCCCGGTTCCACTGGACGATCCGGCCGTCCTCGTCGACCAGCACGGCGGCGAGCCGCAGGAGGGCTGCCACTCCTGACGGCGGGTCGTCACGGTCGCCGGCACCGCCCTGGGCGGCCGGGGCGGCATCCGTACTCGGTGTGGAGTTGGGCTCGTCCACCATGGATTCGGTCTGCTCCCGCCTGGCCGCCGCGCCTGAGGGTGGCCGTTCTGTGTGGGGGGCGGCGTGCTCTGCCGCATCCAGCGAAGCACGGAGAGGGTCTGGACTGATAGCGAAACGGTGAGATTCGTAAGTATCAGTTGCGTGTCACCCAGAGTGCGCCGCCACGCACGCCCTGTCCATCCAACGAGTGTCGCAAGCTCCCTCCCGGCCCGCCGGGAGGCCGGGCCGGCGGGGTAGTCTGGCTGATCGCACCGAGACGAGACAGAGGCGAGAAGGTGACTGCGCAGAGCCCCGTCCGCTGGTCGGACCCCGAGCAGCAGGAGCTGGAGGAGCGGGTCGCCGCGACCGAACTCGCCTGGCTGACGATGGACGTCGACGTGCAGACCCTGCGGGTCGAGATCGACAACTTCGCGTTGATCCACCACCAGCTGCTCGGCCCGCTCTACACACGGCTGGACGAGCTGGACGCGCTGATCGCCGAGGCCGTCGCCGCCCGCACCGGCCACCCCGAGGACGTCCGGCGGGCCGCCGACGCCCGCCGGCAGGTGGACGAGCTCCCCGACCTGGAGTCGCTCTTCGCCGACATCCAGGAGCAGGAGGCGGCCGCCGCACCGCCGGAGCCGCCGACCCGGGTGCGTCCGGGCAAGGAGGCCCAGCGGATCTACCGCGACCTGGCCCGCCGGGCCCACCCGGACCTCTCCACCGACCCGGCCGAGCAGCGGCGCCGCTCGGCGTTCATCGCCCGGGTCAACGAGGCGTACGCCTACGGCGACGCCAAGGCCTTGGCGCAGCTCGCCGAGGAGTGGTCCACCGACCCCGAGGCCGCGCCCGCCGTCGACTCCCCCGACCGGCTGGCCTGGCTGCGCCAGCGGCTGGAGTGGCTCGGCGGGAAGATCGCCGAGGTGGCCGCCGAGCAGGTCCGGCTGGAGAACACCGCGATGGGCGAGCTGCTGGCGCTCTCCCCCCAGGACCCGGACCGGCTGCTGGAGGAGCTCGCCGAGCAGCTGCTCGCCAAGGCCGCCGCCCAGCAGGCCGAGCTGGAGCGGCTGCTCGCCGCGCCCGCCGGCCGGCCCGTGGACGACCGCACCGAGAACCCGACCCAGGAGACCCAGACGATGTTCCCCCAGATCCCCTCCATCGACGCCGCCGCCGTCCCCGCCGACGCCGTCCTGCTCGACGTCCGCGAGCAGGATGAGTGGGACGCCGGCCACGTGGACGGTGCGCGGCACATCCCGATCGGTGAGGTGGTCGCCCGGATCGGCGAGCTGCCCGACGCCAAGCTGTACGTGCTGTGCCGGGTCGGCGGCCGGTCCGCCCAGGTCGTGCAGTACCTGGTGCAGCAGGGCCTGGACGCGGTCAACGTGGACGGCGGGATGTTCGCCTGGGAGGGCGCCGGCCGTCCGATGGTCGGCACCGGCGGCGCCGAGGCCTTCGTCCTCTAGGACGGCTAGGACGGCTAGGACGGCCAGGACAGGCAGGACGGGCAGGACGGGCAGGACCGGCAGACCCGGCCGGACGCGCTCCCGTCCGCGCTCCGGGGCCGGCCGTCGTCGCGCCGGCCCCGGACCGGCCCCGCCGGACCCTCCCCCCGCCGTGGGGCCTTAGGGCAAGATGGGCGGGCGCGCCCGAGGGGTGCCCCCGGCCGGGCCCGGGAGCGGCCCCGCGCTGGGGCGCGCGCCGCCCGGCGCAGGGCCGGGCAGCGGCGCGAGCGACCACCCGGGGAGAGCATGGCGCGGACCATCGCCGGCGGGCCGGGACAGACCGGCGAGCCGCCCGGACCGGTGCCCGGGGAGCCGGCCGCCGCCCCCGCCCGCGTCTGGTCGACGCCCGCGCTGGTGGTGCTCTGCCTGTCCGGGGCCCTGCTGCTGGGCGCCACCGGGGTCTTCCTGGGCGCCGTCTTCCTGCACGTCGCGCCCGCGAACGCGCTGTCCCGGGAGTACCGGCACCAGGTCGACGGGATCGTCTACCCGGAGTTCGAGCAGAACTGGAAGCTGTTCGCGCCCAACCCGCTCCAGCAGAACGTCCGCCTGGACGCCCGGGTGCGGACCGTCGTGGACGGCGGCGCGACCCGCGAGCACGACTGGCTCGGCCTCACCGAGCAGGACATCGCGGCGATCCGCGGCAACCCGGCGCCCAGTCACGCCGACCAGAACATGCTGCGCCGGGCCTGGGACTTCTACGACGGCTCGCACGCCGGGCCGGACGGCACGCTGACCAACCCCCGGGGCAAGCTCGCCGAGCAGTACCTCAAGCGGATCGCGCTGCAGCGGATCGGCCGCACCGCCGACGGCGAGCGGATCCTGGAGATCCAGTTCCGGGTGACCGCGGTGCCGGTCGCGCCGCCCGGCTGGGCCGGCGAGAGCCCGCCGGTGACCCCGCCGGCCCGGGAACTGCCGTGGTGGCCGGTGAACGACGAGGACTACCGGGGGCTGGCGTGAGCGGGACCTCCCAGGCCGGGGCGCCGCAGGCGGAGCCCTCGCGCGGCCGCGGCGCCGGCCCCCAGCGGGCCGGTGACCAGCGGGCCGGTGACGAGGGCCCGGGCCCGGCGCTGCCGCCGGAGCAGCAGCTGCTGGTCGGGATCCCCCGCCAGCCGGCCGCGCTGGCGGGCCTCCCCGACGCCGTACCGGTGCCGGCCGCCGTCCCCGGAGCGGCCCCCCGGCCCGCCGGCGGCGCCGGGACCGACGTCGGCACCGGCCCTGTGAGCGGCCCCGCGGCCGGACCGGCGGCCGCGGTGGGGGCGGCCTTGGCCCGGGGCTTCGCCGCCTTCACCGGGCGGGTCTTCGGCCCGTACCAGGCGGCCGTGGTGCGGATCGGCTTCGGGCTGGCCTGGCTGGCCTTCCTGCTGCGCGAGTGGCCCGAGCGCCGGGTGCTGTACGGGGACCGCTCGCCCTGGTCGCTGGACCTGGCCGGACGGCTGCTGGCGGACAACGGCGCGTTCACCGTGCTGACCTGGTCCGGCGGCCGGCTCTGGTTCGAGCTGGTCTACCACCTGGCCGTGCTGGCCGCCCTGCTGGTGGTGCTCGGCTGGCGGACCAGGGCCAGTGGCGTGCTGTTCATGGTGACCCTGCTGTCGCTGCAGAACCGGAACGTCTTCGTCGGCGACGGCGGCGACAACGTGCTGCACGTGATGGCGGTCTACCTGGTCCTCACCCGGTGCGCGACCGTCTGGTCGCTGGACGCCCGCCGCCGCGCGGGCGGTGACCGCGGCCGGGGCGGGGTGGCGCTCTGGGCCGTGCTCGGCGCCGCGCTGACGGCGGCCCAGTTCGGCGGCTTCTCCGGCGGCAGCCTGGACTGGGTGTCGGCGGCCCGGCCGTACCCCGGGTTCGCCCCGCTGCTCTGGGGCCTGTGGGCGGTGGCCGGCCTCTGGTACGCCGTCAACCGCTGGTGGCCGGACGGGGAGCCGAGGGCGGTGCTGGACGCGCTGGCCACCATGCTGCACAACTGCGCGCTGCTGGTGATCGCCGCCGAGGTGGTGCTGATCTACTCGACGGCCGGCTGGTACAAGGTCCAGGGCTCGCGCTGGCAGGACGGGACCGCCCTCTACTACCCGCTGCACCTGGACTACTTCGCGCCCTGGCCGTGGCTGTCCGGGCTGCTCGGAGGCGCCCTGCTGCCGGTCTTCCTGATCACCTACGGGACGGTGGCCGTCCAGGTGGCCTTCCCGTTCACGCTGATCGACCGGCGGGTCAAGAACGTGCTGCTGGCCGTGATGATGGCCGAGCACGCGGGGATCGCGGTGGTGCTCGGGCTGCCGGTCTTCTCGCTGGCGATGATCGCGGCGGACGCGGTGTTCCTGCCCACCACCCTGCTGCTCCGGGCCGGGGCCGGGCTCTCCGGCCTCCGGCTCCGGCCCGCCGTCCCCCGGGCCGGACGCCGGCGGCCGCGGTAGCCGTGGTCGCCGGGGGCGCGCTGCTCCGGCCGCCCACCCTGGGTCGACCGGTCTAAGCTGTCCGTTATGTCCTGGTTAGCTGCCCTCCGCGACACGGCGCGGGCCGGGCTGACCCTGGACCGGACCCTCACCAACCCCCAGCGGGCGCTGCGCGGCGCCGTCGCCGTCGCCCTGGTGATCTTCCCGACCCTGGCCGTCGGCGGGCCCGGGCTGGCCACCTCCGCCGCGATGGGCGCCTTCATCGCGGGCACCGCGACCTTCCAGCGCAGCTTCCGGCCCCGGCCGACCATCGCGGTCGCGGCCGGCGCCGGGCTGGGCATCAGCACCTTCCTCGGGTACCTGGCGGTCGGCGTGCCGGGGGCCTTCCCCGTCCTGCTGGCGGTCTGGGCCTTCGGCGCCGGGCTGATGTGGGCGATCGGGCCCACCGCCGGCGTGGTCGCGGCCACCACCGTCTCGGTGATGCTGGTCGTCGTCCAGCTGCCGGTCAGCGTGCCCGCCGCGCTCGGGCACGGCCTGGTCTGCGCGCTCGGCGGCGCCGTCCAGGCCCTGCTGATCACCGTCTGGCCGATCGGCAACTGGACCGCCCAGCGCGAGGCGCTCGCCGACACCTTCGCCGAACTCGCCGACTACGCCCGCCGGCTGCGTCACGACCCGATCGCGCACCTGGACCCCGCGCCCTTCATCACGGCCCGCCACGCCGCCACCCTGACCTCCTGGCAGGAACGTCGCCGGCCGGCCGAGATGCGCGGACTGCGCAGCATCGCGGAGCGGATCCGCCCGGCCCTGGCCGCCATCGCCGACCCGAAGGTCGGCGCCCCGGCGGAGGGGCCCGAACGAGACCGGGCCCGCGAGGTGCTGGCGGCCGCCGCCGAGGCGACGGACGCGCTGGCCCGGGCGGTGCGCACCGGCGACCCGCTCCGGCTGCCGCGCTCGACCCCCGCGCTCACCCTGGTGACCCCCGCGCAGGGGCCGCAGCTGCGCGGCGCCGCCCGCCGGGCCACCCGCCGGCTGGCCGGCCTGCTGCGCCGGGCCGCCGACATCCTGGACGGCAGCGACGAGGAGAGCATCGGCTCGCTGGCGGTCGACCCCGGCAGCACGCTGCGCAAGCCCCCGCTGCACCGGATGGTGCCGGTGGCGGCCCGGACCGTCCGGCGGCAGCTGGAGCCGCACTCGGCGGTCTTCCAGCACGCCGTCCGGCTGTCCGGGGTGGTCACCGTCTCCTACCTGCTCGCCCGGACGGTCGGCTTCCACCACGGCTACTGGGCCCCGCTGACCTCCGCCATGGTGATGCGGCCCGACTTCGCGCAGACCTACAGCCGGGGGGTGGCCCGGCTGGCGGGGACCGTGGTCGGCGTGGCCTTCTCCACCCTGGTGGTGCAGCTGCTGGACCCGGGGCAGTGGCTGTCGGCCGGCTTCGCGGTGCTCTTCATCGGCGGCGCCTACCTGACCCTGCGCACGGGGTACGCGCTGATGACCGCCTGCGTCTCCTCGTACGTGGTCTTCCTGCTCGGCCTCCAGCCGGGGGACCCGCTGGCCACCGCCTTCGAGCGGGTCGGGCTGACCCTGCTGGGCGGTGGCGTGGCGCTGCTCGCGTACGCGCTCTTCCCGACCTGGCAGTCGGCCCGGCTCGGCGAGCGGCTGGCCGAGTGGCTGGCCGCCGCCGGCCGCTACAACGCCGCCGCGCTGCGGGTCTACGGCGACCCGGCCACCGACGGCTCCGGCGAGGTGCGCTCCGCCCTGCTGGACTCCCGGGAGGCCCGCTCCGAGCTGATGCAGGCGGTGCAGCGGGCGGACGTCGAGCCGGGCCGGAACAGGACCCGGCTGCCGGACGTCTCGCGCAAGCAGATCGACCGGGCCCGGGCGGCGGTCGGCCACCTCGGCCGGGTCGGCATCCTGCTGGAGGCGCACCTGCCGGGCCGGGACGCCGACCCGGTGCCCGGCGTCCCCGAGTTCGCCGACGAGGTCAGGTACGGGACGGCGCTGGCGGCCGGCGCCCTGCTCACCGGGCGGCGGGTGGAGTTCGACTCGGTCCGTGAGGCCCACGCCAAGCTGGAGCGGGAGCTGGCGCAGGCGCCGGAGAGCGACCGGCTGGACGTGATCAGGTCCGCCACCCGGTTGTTGCTGCAGTCCCTGAAGGACCTGGAACGGGCGCTGCGCCGCGGCGGCGGGCCGGGCGCCGCGCAGCAGCCCCGGGAGCGCGAGCACACGGGCTCCTGAGGGCGGCCGGCGGCCGGGCGCGGGGGCCCGCCCGAGCGGCGGGCTGGGGGTGGCAGAGTGGGGGGATGAACGACGAGGCCGAGGCCACCGGGTTGGTACGGAGCTGGCGGGAGAGCGCCGCCGCCCCCGGGACGGTGGTCCTGGACGGGTTCCACGCACTGAAGCACGCGCTGCGCTTCGGCGGGGACGTCCGGTACGCGTGCACCGACGACCTGGCCGCGCTGCTGCGCCTGGCGGACGAACTGGCGCCGGACGTGGCGCCCGCCCTGGCCGCGCTGGCGGTGGAGCTGCCCGGCCCGGCGCTGCGCGCGCTGGCCCCGAAGCCACACCCGACGGGAGTGGTCGCGCTGGCCGTCCGGCCCGGCCCGGCGGCCAACCTGGCGGCGCTGTCCCGGAGCCCGCGCCCGGCCCCGGTGGTGCTGCTGGAGAACCCGCGCAACCTGGGCAACGTCGGGGCGGTGATCCGGCTGGCGGCCGGCTTCGGCGCCACCGGCGTGGTGACCACCGGCGACCTGGACCCCTGGCACCCGAACGTGGTGCGGGGCAGCGCCGGACTGCACTTCGCGACGGCGGTGGAGCGGCTGACGCTCGCCGAGCTGCCCGCCGGGCCGCTCTACGTCCTGGACCCGGAGGGCGCCGACATCAGGTCGGTGACCGTGCCGGACGACGCGCTGCTCGCCTTCGGCACCGAGCGGCACGGGGTCTCCGAGGAGCTGCGCGGGCGGGCCGCGCGGCTGGTCGCGGTGCCGATGCAGCCGGGGGTGTCCAGCTTCAACCTCGCCACCAGCGTGGCGATGGGGCTCTTCCACTGGATGTCCGGCCGCCGGCCCTGACACTCCGGGCCGGCCGCCGGACGGCGGCTCAGCCGAACAGCCGGCGCCAGGTGTCGGGGCCCGGGTAGCCGTCCGCCTCGTCGCCGCTCCAGCCCAGCGAGAGCTGGAAGGCCCGGGTGTTCAGCCGGTCGCTCTCGCTCCAGCGCGGGCCGGGGCCCTGGCTGTAGTAGCGGCCGAACCCCTTGCGGACCAGCTGCTCGCCGAGCTGCTGGACGTAGCTGTTGGACTGACCCGGCGCGAACCTGTCCACGCCGGGGAAGGCCGGGACGCCGGTCGCCGGCGGGGTGGTGGGCGGCGTGGGGGTGGGCGGGGTGACCGGCGGCGGGGGCGATCCGCCGCCGATGTTCTTGCCCTTGCCGTTGACCAGGAAGTCCCAGGTGTCCCGGCCGGGCAGGCCGTCCGCCTCGGCGCCGGTCCAGCCCTGGGCCAGCTGGAACGCCTCGGTCGCCTTGCGGTCCGCCTCGCCCCAGGTGGGGCCGGGGCCCTCGGAGTAGAACCGGCCGCCGCCGCGCTGGACCAGCATCTGCCCGAGCCGGGTGATGTACTCGTTGGACCGGCCGGGGCCGAACTTGTCCGCCCCCGGGAAGGCCGTGCCCTGGCCCGTCCCGTCGCTGCTGCTGCCCGTGCCGGTGCCCGTGCCGGTGCCCGGGTCGGTGCCGCCCTCGGTGCCGCCGGGGGACAGCGCCTTGTAGCGGTAGGGCAGGTACCCGGTGGAGTTGCTCCAGTAGGCGTACGGGGTGGTCCGCCGGGTGGTGGTCGGGGAGGTCTGCTCGTACGCCAGATAGCTGGTGCGGGCGGCGTCGGCCCACCCGCCGAAGATCGTCACGTGCGAACCGGCCTGCGGGTTCGAGGGGTTGTTGAAGATCAGCACGTCGCCCGGCTGGAGTTCGTCCTTGGTGATCCGGTCGGCGAGGCCGGGCAGGGTCCAGGTGGTCTCGCTGGCGGCCAGCCCCCAGGCCATCGAGACGTAGCCGGAGCAGTCCTGGCGGTATCCGTCGGACCAGTACGTGCTCATGCTGTACGGCACCTTCTGGTCCACCCAGCCCTGCGCGCGGGCGATGATCTGCTCGCGGGTGATCCCCTGCACGGCCTGCAGCCGGGCCGTGCCGCCCGCCGGGTCGCCGCCGAACCGGCCGGTGACCTCGCCCTGCGGGGTGCGGGGGGCCGGGGTGCTGCTGCTCGGCGTGGGGACGGCGGCCGCGGCCGCGCCGCCGCCCAGCACGGTGCCGACGGCCGCGAACAGGACGGCGGCCCGGCGGCGGACGCTGTGCGCCGCCGCGTGCCCGCCGTCCCGGACGGCCGCGGCGTGCAGCCTGGCCCGGCGGCGGGCGTTGCAGCCGGGGCATATGCAGTCGGTGTCCGGCTCGACCTCGTCGAACTCCAGCAGTCGGGTCATCTCCGCCCCTTTCCAGGGCACGTCGTTCCGGGGCCCGTCGCCCCCGGCCGGGAGCCACCTCGCGCGGGGGCTGACGGCACGGCAGGAGTGACCTTCCCAGGCCGATTCGGTGTTATCAGGACCAACGTCCCAAATCGGACGGGTATTCGGCACGGTGGGATGGGCCGCGCGGGTGAGCCGGCTCGGCGGGGGCGGAGCTGAAAGACCGTCGGACGGCGGGCGGCGCGCGGTGCTGCCGGCACGAAGCACCCGGCCGGGGGAACAGGGGCAGCCGGGTGGCCACCCCGCTGCGCACCGGCGTGCCGGGCCGGCCGACGGCGGGCCGGGCGGCGACGGCGGCCCGACGGCGGGTCAGGAGCGGCCGGGCAGGTGGGGCAGGTCAGGTGGGGCAGGTCAGGCAGTGCGGCCGGGGCGGCCGGGACACGCAGGGCGGCCAGGGCGGGCACGACGAGCAGGGCGGGCCGGACGGCCCCCGGGCGCCCCGGCCGGTCCGGGCCGGAGCGTCACTCCCACTCCCAGCGGATGCCGACCTCGCCGGGCTGCTGGTCCGGTGCCAGGACGTGGGCGCTGGCCGAGGCACCGATCCAGAGCTGCTCGCGCCGCCGGTCCACCTCCTCGCCCGGCGAGCGGTCGTAGCGCTCGCAGTGCGCGGGCACCGCCGCCGGGTCGAAGTGCACCTGGAGCACGTACTCGCGCACCGGCACCGCGAAGCGCCGCCCGTACACCGTGGTCGGGCCGTCGGACGGGATCTCCACCTCGTACTCGAAGACCGTGCTGTCCCCCAGGCCCAGCGGGCGGTCCAGCATCAGCTCGGCCACCACCAGGCCGTTCTCCGGCCGGCGGCGGACCCGGCCCAGCCGGGCGTGCCGCACCGAGGTGATCTCGGGGCAGCCGGTCGCGCCCTCGTCCGCCTTGTGCACCACCAGGCAGCGGGCCACCCCGCTCACCGTGGCCCGGACCACCTGGCGCATCCGCAGCAGGTGGCCGCGGTGCTCGGCGTCCACGTAGTACGCGTCGTGGATGCTGAGCCGCTCCAGCTCGCCGACCGGCGGCGCGTCCAGTTCGGTGAAGACGTCCGCGATCTGCTGCTGGCCGGGCCAGACGTCCTCGATCCGCAGGCTGCCGGTGGTCGGGGCGGTGGCCCAGCGGCCGCGCGGGCGGGGCGGGCCGAGCAGGGCGGACAGGCCCTCGTGCGGGAACCCGAGCAGCTCCTCCAGCAGGTGGACGGCGTGCAGCGAGGCGGCCCGCTCGGGCTGGCTGCGCCCGCGCCGCCAGTAGCTGAGGGTGGTGACGCTGACCCGGACCCCGCGGTCGGCGAGGGCGGCCCTGATCCGGTCCAGGCTGAGGCCGCTGGCCTCGATGGCGGCGTTCAGGGCCTCGTCGAAGCTGCCGGCCGGGTTGATCCGCGCGACCTGCGGCTGCGCGGCCGCGGGCGCCTCGGCGGGCGGGCGCTCCTCGGCGCCGGGGGGTACGGGCCCCGGCTGCCCGGCAGGCGGGAGCCCGGTGGCCGGTGTGTCGACCGCCCGCGTTCCGTCCACCCGTGTTCCGTCGGCCCGCGTCACGTCCGCCTGCTGTCCGACCAGACGAAGTCTTGCGGAGTTCTGTGGGAGTTGTGAGCCCATCCGGATACCTTCCCCACCAAGCGAGTTCGGCGGGACCGGCCCGCTGCCGGTATGCGCTGGGAGCCGCGTATCACCGAGCTGTGGGAACCCTACGCACGGTCGAGAGGGTACGTCATCCACCGCGCGTATGACAGTGGTCACGGTAGGGGACCGCCGGATGGCGGGGAGGGCTCCCGGCGGTGCCGGCGCCCGGGCGGGGCGGCCGCGCGGCGCACCGCCCGGGGCCGGCCGCTCGGGCCCGCCCCGGCGGTGCGCCGGCCGGTCTCAGGAGGTCAGGGACCTCAGGAGGTGGTGACCGCCGCGTCGTCGACGACGAAGCTGGTCTGCAGCGAGGAGTCCTCGGTGCCGGTGAACTTCAGGGTCACGCTCTGGCCGGCGAAGGCCGAGAGGTCGAAGGACTTCTGCACGTAGCCGGTCGCCGCGTTGGCGTTGGAGTACGTGGCCAGGGTGGTGGAGCCGGCCTGGACGGTCAGCTTGTCGTAGGCGGTGGTGCCGGTCTCCGCGGTGGCGATGTGCACCCAGAAGGAGAAGGTGGCCCTGCAGCCGGCCGGGATGGTGACGGTCTGCGACACGGTGTCGGTGTGGGCCGAGCCGTAGCCGTCCATCCAGGCCTTCCAGGAGCCGGAGTGCGCGGCCTGGCCGGAGCTGTTGTCGACGACGCCGGTGGAGGCCGTCCAGGGCGCCGCCGTGCCGGTCTCGAAGCCCGCGTTGCCGAGCAGCTGGGCCGGGGTGCAGGTGCTGGTGCCGCCGATCGTCCAGGTGAACGAGGCGGAGCCGGTGGCGTTGGTGGTGTCCTTCGCCGTCACGGTGACGTTGTAGGTGCCGGCCGCGGCCGGGGTGCCGGTGATCTTGCCGGTGGAGCTGATCGACAGCCCGGTCGGCAGGCCGGTGGCGCTCCAGGTCAGGGTCTGGCCGGTGGCGCTGTCCGACCCGCTGAGCTGCAGGCTGACGGCGGTGCCAGTGGCGGTGCTCTGGTTGCCCGGGTTGGTGACGGTCACGGTGTTGCCGGTCTGCGTGCCGCCGAGCAGGGCGGTGGTCAGCGCGTCGGCGACCGGGCTGCCCCAGCCGGTGACCTGGTCGTAGCCGGCCTTGGTGGAGAAGTCCTGGTTCTTGCCGGTGACGGTGTCGTGGAAGGCGCCGGCGTAGCCGCTGCCGTTCGCCACCGTGTACAGCTTGGGGGCGGCCTCGCCGAGCACCGGCTTCCCGGCCGCCCCGGCCTTCTGGTTGAACAGCGCCGCGTAGCCGGACCAGAGCGGGGCGGCGGCGCTGGTGCCGCCGTAGACCTGCCAGCCGCCGGTGGTGTAGATCGCGAAGCCGCTGGCCGGGTCGGCGTTGGAGGCGACGTCCGGGACGGTGCGCATGGTGCCGGTGACGCCGGTGCCGGTCTGCCAGGACGGCTTGCCGAAGACGGTGGAGACGCCGCCGCCGGCGGTGCTCCAGGCGCTCTCCGAGGAGTAGCTGGTGCCGGAGACCTTGAGGTTGGTGCCGCCGACGCCGGTCTGGTGCGGGCTGGACGCCGGGAAGTCGACGGCCTTCACGGTGGAGCCGCTGGTGGAGCGGGTGCAGTCGCGCGAGCCGTCGTCGCCGGAGGCGGAGAAGATCGAGATGCCCTGGGCGGCGGCCTGCTTGAAGGAGTTGTCGACCGCCGTCATGGAGGCGGCGGTGGTGTCCGGCTCGCAGGAGCCCCAGGAGATCGAGATGACCGAGACCAGGTTGTCCGAGACGATCTTGGCGGCCATGTCGATCTCGCCCTGGTCGCTGTTGGGCGCCTCGTAGACCAGCTGGGTCGCCTTGGGGGCCACGCCGCGCACGATCTCGCTGTCCAGCTCGACCTCGCCCTGGCCGTCGCCGGGCGCCGAGTCGTAGTTCGCGCCGTCCACCGACACGGTGGTGACGGCCGGGCCGGTCAGCCCGTACTGGGTGTCGTAGGTCTGCAGGTTCGCGGACTTGTAGCCGTCGAACTCCCAGAGCGCCACCTTGGTGCCGGTGCCGTCGGCGCCCAGCGAGTTCAGCTTGTAGGCGCCGTCGTACTGGCCGGGCCCGAAGCCGCTCGGGGTCGCGTGCGGCGCGGCGTTCGCGGTGGCGTTCTGCGGCTTCGCCAGGCGGGTGGTGCGCACGGTGTGGTTGTTCAGTCCGGATATGCCCTGGACGACGTCGGCCAGGTCGGCCGGCACCGAGGCGGCGGCGTCGTTGGCGAAGAAGGTCCGCTGCTGCAGCGGGTCGAGGTAGGCGCTCTCGTGGGTGCCGAAGGCCTTGGCGATCTGCTCGGCGGTGCCCTGGGCGTTGACCACCTGGCGGTTGTCGCTGACGCTCGCGACGGTCAGGCCCTGGGACTTCAGGTAGCTCTTCACCTGCTCCACGGCGGCCTGGGTCGGGCCGTACCGGGCGGTGAACTGGGCGGGCGTCAGGTACTTGCCGTACTCCGGCGAACCGGGGGTGGCGACCGCGGTGAGGAAGCGGTCCAGGCCCGCGGTGTCGCGCAGCTTGAGGCTGACGGCCACCGAGAGCTGCTGGGCGGCGGGGACGTCGCCCTTCTTCTCGGAGCGCGCCACCGCCGGGGTGACGGTGTCGGGCAGTGCGACCCGGGAGGCGGTGGCGTTCGGGGCGGGGGCGGCCTGGGCGGCGGTGATTCCCAGCGAGAGCGCGGTCAACGGCAGGACGGTCAGGGCCGCGGCAAGGGCGAGCGGGCGGGGGCGCACGGGCTCCTCCTCTGGCCGGCTGTGGGGGCCGGCAGGGACTGGGCGTTCCGGGTTCGAAAACGCTTGCTAGAACATCCCAGAGGGCGTGCGGGAATTGGCTCATGGCCGAGCAATTCATTACTAAAGAACAGTCAAGTGTGGACGCGCGGAACAGAAACAGAATGGGCGTCAGTCCATACAGTGAATGGCTGTCGATGCGTCATCTGCGCAGATCACAGCGTTTGGTGAGGCGTACCGGAATTGGTCTGGCCCAATTCGCGCAGGGCGAACGGGACTTCTCCTGGCATTGGGGCGGGGGGAGAGTGCCGCGAATGGGGAGCGGGGTCGCGGGGGAAACGGGCCGACCGGGAAACGGGCCGACCGGGGAAACGGGCCGGCGGGTCGGGAAGTACGGCGGATCGTGAACTGCGGCGCCCCCGTGGGCCGGCGCCCCTTGCGTCCCGGCGCCCTGTACGTCCCCGGCGCCCTTGCGTCCCCGCACCCCGTACGTCCCCGGCGTCCTGCGCGCAGGCCGGCGTCGCGCACGCGGGCCCCGCGGTGCCCGGCGGTGCCCGGGGCCGCCGGCGGGCCGGGGGCCGCCGCCCCGGGCCCGCTGCCGGGATCAGTCGTCCGAGGGGGCGCCCAGCCAGTGCGCCAGGGCGGCCCGCAGTTCGCCCCGGCTGGGGTCGACGGCGGCCCAGGCGGCGTAGCCGTCCGGGCGCACCAGCAGGACGGTGTCGCGGAGCTTGCCGTGCGGGTCGGAGGGGGCGGCGGTGACCACCCGGTCCGCCCAGGGGTCGGCGGCGGACAGCTCGTCGTTGCTGACCAGGACGAACCGGCCGGCCCGCAGGGCCTCGTACAGCCGGCCCGGGCCGCCCGTCCGGCCGTCCGCGGTGCCCTCGGCCGGGTACAGCCCGGTCAGCCGCAGGTCCGGCACCCGGCGGCCGGCCAGCGGGTGGGAGTCCTTCGGCGCCGGGTACTTGACGCCGATGCCGGAGACGCTGCGGGCACCCTTGGCGGCGACCGGGCCGAGGCCGTCGGCGAAGGAGGTCAGCGCGGAGCGCAGGGCCCGGGTGGGGCCGGTGCGGGCCAGCGCGAGCCGGACCAGCGCGCCGGAGGTGCGCAGGACGGTCCGGCCGACCGGGTGACGCTCGGTCTGGTAGGTGTCCAGCAGGGCGTCGGGGGCCCAGCCCTGGACGGCGGCGGCCAGCTTCCAGGAGAGGTTGGCGGCGTCCTGGAGGCCCGTGTTCATGCCCTGGCCGCCGGCCGGGGAGTGGCAGTGCGCCGCGTCGCCGGCCAGGAAGACCCGGCCGGAGCGGTAGGTGGGCGCCTGCCGCTCGTCGCTGTGGAACCGCGAGGACCAGCGGGCGTCGTGCAGGCCGTAGTCCTCGCCGAGCGCCCGGCGGGTGATGTCGGCGATCTCGCTCAGGTTGACCGGCGCGCTGTCGGGGAGCCGGCGGGCGCGGTCCCAGGTGATCACCCGGTACCAGCCGTCGCCGAAGGGCGCGAGGAAGGCGAAGCCGTTCTCGTTGGCGCCGACGGTCAGGACGTCCTCGGGGGCGCGCTCCAGCCGGACGTCGGCCAGCAGCACCGAGTCGACCACCGACTCACCGGGGAACGGGATGCCCAGCAGGTCGCGCACGGCGCTGTGGACGCCGTCGGCGCCGACCGCGTAGCGGGCCCGGTGGACGGTCCTGGCGTCCCCCTCGCCGGTCTCGATCCGCACGCCGTCGGCGTCCTGCCGCAGGCCGGTCACCTCGACGCCGCGCAGGATCGTCGCGCCGGCCTTCAGGGCCCGCTCCTGCAGCAGCCGCTCGGTGTTGGACTGCGGGGTGATCAGGACGAACGGGAACCGGGTCGGCAGTGCGCCGAGCTCGATCCGCAGCCGCCCGAACAGGCGCAACGAGGAGAGCGGGGTGCCGGTGGCGATCAGGTCGTCCGCCAGCCCCCGGGCGTCGAGCTGCTCCAGCGTCCGGGCGTGCACGGCGAAGGCCCGGGTGAGGTTGGACTCGCTGCCGCGCTTCTCCAGCACCGTGACCCGGACGCCGGCGGTGGCCAGGTCGCCGGCCAGCAGGAGCCCGGTCGGTCCGGCTCCGACGATCAGGACATCGGAGCTGAGCTGCTTCTCGGTCATATGTCATCTCCCGGCGGTGGGACGAGGGTGGGAGCGAGTTCTCAGCGCTCTCTCAGCCTCCCATCATCGCGGCCCCATCGGAGCCTGTGAATCTCCGAATCATGACTCAGCCCGCAACATCCGAGACCGACCGTGACGCCGGCCCCGCGCACGCCGGCGCCGCCCCCTCCGGCGGCTTCCGCGCCGGAGCTCCGGCGCGGACCGCGACCAAGCTGGTCGAGGTGGTCGTGCCGGTCTACAACGAGGAGCACGTGCTGGAGAGCTGCGTGCGCAAGCTGCACGCCTATCTCGACGAGACCTTCCCCTACGACTACCGGATCACGGTGGCCGACAACGCCAGCATCGACGGCACCTGGGCCGTGGCCTGTGCCTTGGCGGCGGAGATTCCGCAGGTCAGGGCGGTGCACCTGGACCTGAAGGGCCGGGGCCGGGCGTTGCGGCAGGTCTGGGGCGACAGTGCCGCGGACGTGGTGGCGTACATGGACGTCGACCTGTCCACCGGGCTGGAGGCGTTCCTGCCGCTGGTCGCGCCGCTGCTGTCGGGGCACAGCGACCTGGCGATCGGGAGCCGGCTGCACCGGGGCTCGGCGGTGGTGCGCGGGCCCAAGCGGGAGTTCATCTCGCGCACCTACAACGTGCTGCTGCGGGCCACCATGGCGGCGAAGTTCTCGGACGCGCAGTGCGGTTTCAAGGCGGCCAGGACGGACGTGGTGCAGCGGCTGCTGGCCGAGGTGGAGGACAACGCCTGGTTCTTCGACACCGAGCTGCTGCTGCTGGCCGAGCGGTCGGGCCTGCGGATCCACGAGGTCCCGGTGGACTGGGTGGACGATCCGGACAGCCGGGTGGACATCGTCCGGACGGTGCTGGACGACCTGAAGGGGATGGCCCGGGTGGCCCGCCGCTCGCTGTCCGGCGCGACCCGGCTGCCGGTGCCGCCGAGGGTCCGGCAGGCCCGGCTGGCGCCCGGCCTGGGCTGGCAGTTGGCGAGCTTCGCGGTGGTCGGCACGCTCTCCACGCTGGCGTACGTGCTGCTGTACCTGGGGATGCGTCAGCTGATGCCGGCGCTGCTCGCCAACGCGCTGGCGCTGGCGGTGACGGCGGTGGCGAACACCGCGCTCAACCGGCGCTTCACCTTCGGGGTGACCGGCAGCCGGGACGCCCTGAAGCACCAGGTCGAGGGCGGCATCGCGTTCCTGATCGGGCTGGGCCTGAGCAGCGGTGCGATCGCCCTGCTCGGGGTGGTGCAGCCGCAGGCCCGGCACGGCGCCGAACTGGCCACCCTGGTGGCGGCGAACGCGCTGGCCACCCTGGTGCGGTTCGTGCTGCTGCGGGTCTGGGTCTTCAGCCCCGGGCGGGCGGCCCGGGGCTGAAGCGCGGGGGCGAGGTGCGGCCCCGGTCAGAGGTGGCGCCGCACCTCGACGGTACGGAACCGGTTCGCGACGAAGGCCGCGTCGCAGTACGCCGAGTTGGCGGCCGGGTTGGCGCCGGTGCCGTGCAGGTCGGAGAAGGCGGCGGTCTGGTTGGCGTAGACGCCGCCGGTGAGGTTGAGCGACAGCGAGACGCCGGCGTCCAGGGCGGCCTCGACCAGGGCGGCCTCGACCTCCGGCTCGACGGTGTAGCCGGCCGCCGTCATGGCGCCCTGCTCGCGCACGGTGCGGCGGAGCAGGTCGACGGCGGCCTCGGTGGACTCCACGGCGACGGCGAAGGAGACCGGCCCGAAGCACTCGGTGAGGAAGGCGGCCCGGTCGTCCGGCTTGTCGGCGTCCGCCTTGACCAGCGCGGGGGTGCGGACGGTCGCGGCCGGGAAGTCGGGGGAGGTGACCACCCGGGGGGCCAGGGCCAGCTCGCCGTACTCGCCGCCGGCGGCCTGCACGGTGCGCTGGAGCACCCCGGGGTTGACCACGGCGCCGAGGACGGCGGCGGCCCTGGCGTCGTCCGCGAGCAGGCCCTCGACGGCGGCCGCGAGGTCGGCGACCACCTCGTCGTAGGACTTGTCGCCCTGGTCGGTGCGGACGCCGGTGCGCGGGATCAGCAGGTTCTGCGGGGTGGTGCACATCTGGCCGCTGTACAGCGACAGGGAGAAGGCCAGGTTGGCCAGCATGCCCCGGTAGTCGTCGGTGGAGTCGATCACCACCGTGTTGACGCCGGCCTTCTCGGTGTAGACCTGGGCCTGCCGGGCGTTCTCCTCCAGCCAGTCGCCGAAGGCGGTGGAGCCGGTGTAGTCGATCAGCTTCACCTCGGGCCGCACGGCCAGCGCCTTGGCCACGGCGGCGCCCTCGTGCTCGGCCGCCAGGCAGACCAGGTTGGGGTCGAACCCGGCCTCGGCGAGCACCTCGCGGGCGATCCGCACGGTGAGCGCCAGCGGCAGCACGGCGCGCGGGTGCGGCTTCACCAGGACGGGGTTGCCGGTGGCGAGCGAGGCGAACAGGCCCGGGTAGCCGTTCCAGGTGGGGAAGGTGTTGCAGCCGATCAGCAGCGCGATGCCGCGCGGGACGACGGTGAACTCCTTGGACATCCGCAGCGGGTCGCGCTTGCCCTGCGGCTTGGTCCAGTCGGCCCGCAGCGGGAGCCTGGTCTGCTCGGCGTAGGCGTAGGCGACGGCCTCCAGGCCGCGGTCCTGCGCGTGCGGGCCGCCGGCCTGGAAGGCCATCCCGTACGCCTGGCCGGTGGTGTGCATCACGGCCTGCGCGAACTCGTGCGAGCGGGCGTTGATCCGGGCCAGGATCTCCAGGCAGAGCGCAGCGCGGGCGGCCGGGCCGGCCGCGGCCCAGCCGGGACGGGCCGACTGCAGGGCGGCGATCAGCGCGTCCGGGGTCGAGTGCGGGTAGCTGATGCCCAGCTCGATGCCGTACGGGGAGGCCTCGCCGCCGACCGGGTCGCCGTCGGTGGGCTGGCCGTCGAGGGTGAAGGGCCGGCCGAGCAGGGCGTCGAAGGCGGCCTTGCCGTCCGCGGCGCCGCTCTCGCCGTACGCCTTGGGGAACTCGGGGTACGGCGACCAGTAGTCGCGTTCGGTGATGGCGGTGAGCGCCCGGTCCAGGGTTTCCTGGTGACGTTCGACGAGTTCGGCGACGAGGGGGTGGGTGACCGCAGCAGCCATTGGTGCGCTCCTCGGAGGAGGCGGACGGGACACGTCACAGAGTAACCGAACGATCGGTCGGCTCAAGGGGTTCGGCGGGTCCCGTTCGTGGACGCGGCCCGTCCGGCCCCCGTCCCGTACCGGATCCCGTCCCGTACCGGCCGCGGGGCCGCCGGGCACGACGACGCCCCGGCCGGGTGTCCGGCCGGGGCGTGGCGGTGCTTGGTGGTGCGAGGTGGTGCTTGGTGGTGCGAGGTGGTGCCAAGTGCTGCGGGGTGGTCCGGGACGGGGCCCGGGTTACGGGACGCCGAGCTCGAAGAGGATGTAGCCCGCGAACCAGCCGGAGGCGATCGCCGCCGAGCCGAGCACGGTGGCCAGCACCGGCCAGCTCAGCTTGCGCAGGGCGATGGCCAGCGGCACGAACAGCGGGAAGACCGGCAGCAGGTAGCGCGAGACGTTGCCGAAGATCTGCGCGCTGCCCAGCACCGTCACCAGCGTGACCAGGGTGTAGACGACCAGGACCACCGGCGGCCGCAGCCGCAGCATCAGCACGATCAGGATCGGCAGGGCCAGCACGATCAGCACGGCCAGCATGTCCGGGATCGGGTAGGCGAACGGGTAGTCGTAGCGCCCGAGCATCACCCCGCGCATGGAGTTCCAGGTGCTCACGCCGTAGTCGAAGTAGTGCAGCCAGGCCTCGCGCTGGAGCTTGAAGTAGCCGCCCCAGTCACCCATCCGCCAGCCCACCCAGCCGACGTAGCCGATCAGGCCCAGCGGCGCCAGGAACATCGCCACCAGCGGGCGGACGACGCCGCTCTCCCGCCGGTACAGGTCGATCAGGGCGGCGATGCCGACGCCCGCGATCAGGGCCGCCGCGGTCGGCCGGTTGAGCCCGGCGACCAGGGTGACCACGCCGGCCGCCACCCAGCGCCTGGTCATCACCAGGTAGCAGGACCAGGCGGCGAGCGCGACGAAGGTGGAGTCGGAGTAGACCGCCCACTCGGCGCCGGAGCCCGGGATGACGGCCCACAGGCCGGCCGCGATCACGCCGGCCCGGGTGCCGGCCAGCCGCTCGGCGACGGCGAAGATGCCGGCCGCGGCGAACAGCGAGGCGACGATCGAGACCAGCATCCCGGCGCCGTACAGGCCGAGGCCGGTGCCCTCCGAGACCAGCCGGATCAGGCCCGGGTAGAGCGGGAAGAACGCGGCGGAGTTCTGCTCGATCGTGAAGCCGCCGACCGCGCCGGGCACGTGGATCAGCTGCGGGTGGTAGCCGAACTCCGCGACCTGCCGGTACCACCAGCCGTCCCAGGAGGCCAGCACGTCCCAGGGCTGGGCGCCGCCGCCGAAGCGCGCGTCCTTCCTGGTGTAGTCGCCGGCGAACTGGAGCATCCGCATGAAGACGGTGAAGCCGATCAGCTTCAGCACCGTGTAGCACCAGACGGCCGGCCCGTAGCGGATCGCCAGCCGGCGTGCCCGCTCGCGCAGGCCGTCGGCCTCCGCCGCCTGGCCGCCGTCCCGCTGCTCGGGCACGCCGGTGGTCACTGCCTGTTCTGCGTTCATCAAGACCTGATCCCACCCTGCCGCGGTCGATGGTGCGCCGAGTCTAGGACATTGGTCCAGACCTGGCCCTGGAGGTTCACCGGTCTGCCGGCTCTCGGAACACCCACAGCCGCAGCAGCACGAAGCGCAGCAGCGTCGCCGCCGCGTTGGCCGCGATCAGGGCGCCGACCTTGACGGTGGCGGAGGCGTCCGGCGCGACCCGCGCGACCAGCTCCAGCGCGCCGTCACTGAGCACCAGCCCCGCCACGAACGCGACCAGCCCCTGCACCTGGTGCCGGGCGGCCCCGGCCGACCCGCGCACCTTGAAGGTGAAGCGGCGGTTGGCGGCGGTGTTGGCCACGGCGGTGACGAGCAGTGCGATCAGATTGGCCGTCCGGTCGCCGACGGCCGGGCTCAGGGCGACGTACAGGCCCAGGTAGGCGAGGGTGGAGACCACGCCGACGACGGCGAACACCGGCAGCTGGCGGACGGCCCCCGGGCGCTTCGCCGCCGGTCCCCCCGTCCCCGCCGGCGGAGCCGCCCCCGCCGTCGTCGGCCGGGCCGTCGTCGGTGCCGCCGCTCGCGGCGTGTCGTCGTGATCGGAGTCGGACGGCATCGGTCACGGAACCCTGGGTCGAGGAGTCGGAAAACCCTGCCAAACAGTCGGCCGGGGAGAATATTGGTCTGTACCGATCGACAGTTGTCGGACCGCAAAGCTCCCACTCGGCATCGGCGCAGTCTACGGTATGGGCGTGGACGGCACTCCCTGACCCGTTCGCGACACCAGCCGCTCCCCTTCTTCTCCCATGGGCCAGGACAACCGATGACCGCAGTGCACCACGACCGCACCGAGCTCTCCGTCGTCATCCCCATGTACAACGAGGAGGAGGTCCTGCCGGTCCTCGTCGAGCGCCTGCGCCCCGTCCTGGACGGGACCGGCGTCCGCTACGAGGTGGTCGCCGTCGACGACGGCAGCACCGACAAGACCGCCGCCCGGCTGGAGGACCTCCGGGCCCGCTGGCCGCAGCTGCGGGTGGTCGCGCTGCGCCGGAACTCGGGCCACCAGGCCGCCCTCACCGCCGGCCTGCACAGCGCCCGCGGGGCGTACGTGGCGAGCATCGACGCCGACCTCCAGGACCCGCCGGAGAAGATCCCCGAGATGCTGGACCTGGCCAGGTCCCAGCGGCTGGACATCGTCTACGGGGTCCGCTCGGACCGCTCCACCGACACCGGCTTCAAGCGCCGGACGGCCGGCGCCTACTACTGGCTGATCCGCCGGCTGGTCGGCAAGAACGTCCCGTCCCAGGCCGGGGACTTCCGGCTGCTCAGCCGGGAGGCCGTGGACGCCCTCAAGACCCTGCCGGACCAGCAGCAGGTCTACCGGCTGCTGGTGCCCTGGCTGGGCTTCCCCAGCGGGCAGGTCAGCTACCAGCGCGACGAGCGCGCCGCCGGCGAGACCAAGTACCCGCTGCGCAAGATGGTCGGCCTCGCCATCACCAGCATCACCAGCTTCTCGGCCGCCCCGCTGCGGCTCGCCACCTGGCTGGGCGTGGTCAGCTTCTTCACCTGCCTGGCCATGCTGGTCTTCACCCTGACGGCCTACGCGCTCGGCAACACCGTGCCCGGCTGGACCTCGCTGTTCACCGCGATGCTCTTCCTCGGCGGGGTCCAGCTGATCTGCTTCGGCCTGCTCGGCGAGTACGTCGGGCGGATCTACACCGCCGTGCAGCAGCGGCCCACCTACTTCGTCGCCAGCGACAGCGGCCGTACCGCCGAAGCCGCCGTCCCGGCCGCCACTCCCGCCGCCGCCGAGCCGCTGGTGCCCTCCGGACGGCCGGAGGCCGGTCAACTGCCCCCGGCCTGATCCGCCGTCCGGCCGCCGGGGATACTCGGAGGATGGCCGATCACACCACCCGCACCGCCTACACCGTGGAGTCGCTGCTCGCGGTGACCGTCGACGTGTTCAACGAGCGGGGCTACGACGGCACCTCGATGGAGGACCTCTCCCGCGCCGCCGGGATCTCCAAGTCCTCCATCTACCACCACGTGCGGGGCAAGGAGGAGCTGCTCCGGCTGGCCGTCGGACGGGCGCTGGACGGCCTCTTCGGCATCCTCGGCGAACCGGCCGCCACCGAGGGCCCGGCCGTGCAGCGCCTGGAGCACGTCGTACGCCGCACCACCGAGGTGCTGCTGGCCGAGCTCCCCTACGTCACCCTGCTGCTGCGGGTGCGCGGCAACACCGCCACCGAGCAGTGGGCGCTGGAACGCCGCCGCGAGTTCGACCACCGGGTCTCCGAACTCGTCCGGGCCGCCGTCGCCGACGGCGCACTGCGCTCGGACGTCGACCCGCGCCTGGCCACCCGGCTGCTCTTCGGCATGATCAACTCGATCGTCGAGTGGTACCGCCCGGGCATCCGGACCGCCGACGGTGTCGCCGACACGGTCGTCCGCCTGGCCTTCGACGGCCTGCGGGCCGTTTGATCCGGGCTCGCCCGCACCTGACCACCCCCACCCCTGCCACCTCGCTCTGGCCCCGGCCCCGAACGGCCGCGCCCCGGAGGCGAGCGGGCGCCGATCAATCAGGCGGTACCTGGTCGGTCTCCTCAAAGACGATCAGGGTCTGGGTGGCCAGCACCTGCGGGATCGACTGGATGCGGCCGAGCACCAGCTCCCGCAGGGCCCGGTTGTCGGCGGTGTGCACCAGCAGCAGCACGTCGAACTCGCCGCCGACCAGGGCGATGTGCGCCACCCCGGGCAGTTCCAGGAGCTGTTCGCGGACCGTCCGCCAGGAGTTCTGGACGATCTTCAGGGTGATGTAGGCGGACGCGCCCTGCCCGGCCCGCTCGTGGTCGACCCGGGCGGTGAAGCCCCGGATCACGCCGTCGTCCATCATCCGGGAGATCCGCGCGTAGGCGTTCGCCCGGGAGACGTGCACGCGTTCGGCCACCGAGCGTATCGAGGCCCGCCCGTCCTGCTGGAGGAGGCGCAGGATGGACCTGTCGACCCGGTCCAGCGGGGTGACCGGCTCCTTCGGCCTGGACATCTGTTCAGCGGACATGGCCCCCCACCCCTCGGATATGGACGTGCTGCTTCCAGCAGACCGCTGTCGCGGCCGATTGTCCACCACCTTGCCGCAGCTGTGGTCAGAATGAACAGACAACCGAACAATCGGTAGGGAGGAAACCGTCGCCCACCCGGTCGCGGCCCCTTGAGCACCACGGCACCACCCCGCTGCCACCGCAGCCCCTCCCCCACCCCTTGGAGGTGCCCGAGATGACCGTTCTCGATCACAGACACCACACGTCCGTGCCGGGCTGGCGGCCCGGGGCCACCGCTCCGCGGACCGACCCGGCGCCGCTGCTGCCGGACGCCTCCCCCGTACGGGTGCTCGGCACCCCGGCGCTGGAGAAGTACGACCCGGCCCTGCTGCGCGAGCTGTACCGCCGGCTGGTCGTCGGCCGCCGCTACAACCAGCAGGCCACCGTGCTCACCAAGCAGGGCCGGCTGGCCGTCTACCCGGCCTCGACCGGCCAGGAGGCCTGCCAGGTCGCGGCGGCGATGGTGCTGGGCGCCGGCGACTGGCTGTTCCCGAGCTACCGCGACACCCTGGCCGTGGTCTCCCGCGGGGTGGACCCGCTGGAGGCGCTCACCCTGCTGCGCGGCAACGCGCACACCGGCTACGACCCGCGGGCGACCCGCACCGCGCCGCTCTGCACGCCGCTGGCCACCCAGGCCCCGCACGCCGTGGGCCTGGCGCACGCCGCCCGGCTGAGCGCCGAGCCGGTCGTCGCGCTGGCGATGCTCGGCGACGGCGGCACCAGCGAGGGGGACTTCCACGAGGCGCTGAACTTCGCCGCGGTGCTGCAGGCCCCGGTGGTCTTCCTGGTGCAGAACAACGGGTACGCGATCTCGGTGCCGCTCACCCAGCAGTCCGCCGCGCCCAGCCTGGCCCACAAGGCCGTCGGCTACGGCATGCCGGGCCGGCTGGTGGACGGCAACGACGCGCCCGCCGTCCACGCGGTGCTCGGCGAAGCCGTCGAACGGGCCCGCTGCGGCGGCGGCCCGACCCTGGTCGAGGCGCTCACCTACCGGCTGGAGGCGCACACCAACGCCGACGACGCCACCCGCTACCGGGAGGACGAGGAGGTCGCCGCCTGGCGCGAGCACGACCCGGTCCTGCTGATGGAGCGTCACCTGCGCGGGGCCGGTCTGCTGGACGACCTGCTCGTCCGGCAGGCGTCCGAGGAGGCCGAGGCGCTGGCCGCCCGGATGCGCGCGGAGTTCCACAGCGACGCCGAGCTGGACCCGATGTCGCTGTTCGCCCACGTCTACGCCGAGCCCACCCCGCAACTGCGGGAGCAGGCGGCCCAGCTGGCCGCCGAACTCGCCGCCGAGCTGGCCGCCGAGGCCGAGGTGCAGCACTGATGAGCACAGCCACACCGGTGCGGACCAGCACCATGGCGCAGGCGCTGAACGCGGCGCTGCGCGACGCCATGCGCGAGGACCGGAGCGTCCACGTGCTCGGCGAGGACGTCGGCGCGCTCGGCGGCGTCTTCCGGATCACCGACGGGCTGACCGCCGAGTTCGGCCGGGACCGCTGCCTGGACACCCCGCTCGCGGAGGCCGGCATCCTCGGCACCGCGATCGGCATGGCCATGTACGGGCTGCGCCCGGTGGTCGAGATGCAGTTCGACGCGTTCGCGTACCCGGCGATGGAGCAGCTCGTCTCGCACGTCGCGAAGATGCGCAACCGCACGGCCGGCAAGCTGCCGCTGCCGATCACCATCCGGATCCCGTACGGCGGCGGCATCGGCGGGGTCGAGCACCACAGCGACTCCTCCGAGGCGTACTACGCCCAGACCCCCGGCCTGCACGTGGTCACGCCCGCCACCGTCGGCGACGCCTACGGCCTGCTGCGGGCCTCGATCGCCTCGGACGACCCGGTGGTCTTCCTGGAGCCCAAGCGGCTCTACTGGGGCAAGGACAGCCTGGACCCGGCCGCTCCGGTCGAGCCGATCGGCCGGGCGGTGCTGCGGCGGACCGGCAGCTCCGCCGTCCTGATCACCTACGGGCCCTCGCTGCCGGTCTGCCTGGAGGCGGCCGAGGCGGCGAAGGCCGAGGGGTGGGACCTGGCGGTGCTGGACCTGCGCACCCTGGTGCCCTTCGACGACGAGACGGTCTGCCGGGTGGTGCGCTCGCTCGGCCGGGCGGTCGTCGTGCACGAGGCGAGCGGCTTCGGCGGCACGGGCGCGGAGATCGCCGCCCGGGTCACCGAGCGCTGCTTCCACCACCTGGCCGCCCCGGTCCTGCGGGTGACCGGCTTCGACATCCCGTACCCGCCGCCGATGCTGGAGCACCACCACCTCCCCGGGGTGGACCGGATCCTGGACGCGGTCGCCCGGCTCCAGTGGGAGGACTGAGGATGATGCCCGTCGTACGCGAGTTCACGCTGCCCGACCTCGGTGAGGGGCTCACCGGGGCGGAGGTGGTCCGCTGGATGGTCGAGGTCGGCGAGGTGATCGCGGTCGACCAGCCGGTGGTCGAGGTGGAGACGGCGAAGGCCGTGGTCGAGGTGCCCTGCCCGTACGGCGGGGTGGTCACCGCCCGGTTCGGCGAGCCGGGGGAGGAGGTGCCGGTCGGCGCGGCGCTGGTGACGGTCGCGGTGTCCCCGTCGGGCGACTCGTCCGGTCCGGACCCCGAGGCGCCGGCCCGCGGGTCGGGCAACGTGCTGGTGGGCTACGGCACGGTGGAGGGCGGCAAGGGGGCCCGGCGCGGCCGGGTCCGGCCGGGCGGGGCCGCCGCACCTGCCGGCGCCGTCACGGCCGTGGCCGCGGCGCCCGCTCCGGCGCCGGTGCGCCCGTCGGCTCCGCCGGCCCGGGCGGTTCCGGCTGCTCCGGCGGTCGTCGCGGTGATCTCGCCGCTGGTCCGCCGCAGCGCCCGTGAGCACGGCATCGACCTGGCCGCACTGACCGGCAGCGGCCCCGACGGGCTGATCCTGCGTGCGGACGTGGACCGCGCGGTGGCCGCCGCGGCGGCCGGCCCGGCGAACGGTGCGGTGCGGCCCGCGGCGGCCGGCGCCGAGGGCGCCGTCCCGCTGCGCGGTCTGCGCCGGACGATCGCCGAGAAGCTGACCGTCAGCCACCGGGAGATCCCGGCCGCGACCTGCTGGGTGGATGCCGACGCCACGGAACTCCTGTCACTGCGTGAGCAGTTGAACGGCGCGGGTGGCCCGAGGATCGGCCTGCTGGCGCTGCTCGCCCGGATCTCCACGGCCGCGCTGGCCCGGTTCCCGGAGCTGAACGCGAGCGTGGAGTGCGACGCCGCCGGCGCACCGGTGGCCCTGCGGCGGCACACCGCCGTGCACCTGGGGTTCGCGGCGCAGAGCGAACGCGGTCTGGTGGTCCCGGTGGTGCGCGACGCGCATCTGCTGAACACCGTCCAACTGGGCGCCGAACTGGCCAGGCTGACGGAGTCGGCACGAGCCGGCTCGCTCACCCCGGCCGAGCTGACCGGCGGGACGTTCACGCTCAACAACTACGGCGTGTTCGGTGTGGACGGTTCGACCCCGCTGATCAACCACCCCGAGGCGGCGATGCTCGGGGTCGGCCGGATCGTCGCCAAGCCCTGGGTGCACCGGGGGGAGCTGGCGGTCCGGCAGGTGACCCAGCTGTCCTTCACCTTCGACCACCGGGTCTGCGACGGCGGTACCGCGGGCGGCTTCCTGCGCTTCGTGGCGGACTGCGTCGAGCAGCCGGGCATGCTGATGCGCCAGCTCTGAGAGCGGCCCGGCCCGGCCGGCCGTCGCCCTGGGCGCCGGTTCCGGCACCCAGGGCGACGGCCATAGGTCGGGGGAGCGTAGCGTGCGGACGGGCTGTGTGTCCGGGCTTCGCGTGATTTGTCGGATGAGCTGTGCGGGCGTGCCACGCTACCGAAGGCTTCAGCAGGGACAAGCCGGGTGGTTGCAGGGTCGGCCGGAGGCGAAACGATTCTCTTGAGTACTCGTCAAGTTGCGGTGAAGAAACCCAGAGCGCTCCTGGTCCGGGCCGGGCACGGATCGGCCACGGCCTCGGCCGTGCCGGGCCTGCCGCCGGTGCCGCGGAGCGGGCCCGAGCCGGTCACCGAGCCGGTCACCGAATCGGTCGCCGGGCCTGGCGCCGACGGGAGCCCCGGCGCCGGCCGGGGGGAGCCGGCCGCCCCGGCGGGCCCGGGCCCGGATCCCGCCTCCGCGCATGGGCCGGTCCGGGCGGTGCCGGCCGTTCCGGCGATGCCGACCGTGCCCCCGAGGATCCCCGGGGCGCCCCGCGCACTCCCCCCGGCTCCGGGCGCCTTGCCGGTCCCGACTGCGTCGCCGCTCCCGGGCGCACCCCCCGTCGGGGCCGGCCCGGCCGTCGCGCCGCTGCTCGCGGCCGCGCCGGGCCTCAACTGGGCCGGTCCGGGCGACAGCTGGAGCCGGGCCTGGGCGATCCGCACCCTGGACGATCCCGATCCCGATCCCGGCCCCGGTGACCTCCCCGCGCCCGCCCCGGCCCCCGTGCCGGAGGCCCGGGCGGAGGCCGTCCCCGTGGCCGGTGAGCCGGCGGGTGCGGCGGGCGGACCGGCGGCCGGACCGGACGAACTGCCGCCGACGGAACGGGACATCGGGCTGATCCGGGACACCCTCGCGGTGGTCGAGCCGGTCGCGGACCGTGCCACCGCGCACTTCTACGCGTTGATCTTCCTGCACCACCCCGAGGTCCGCGCGCTCTTCCCGGCGGCCATGGACGTCCAGCGCGACCGGCTGTTCCGCGCCCTGCTGCAGGCCGCCCGCAGCGCCGGCGACCCGGCCGGCCTCACCGAGTACCTGACCGGGCTGGGCCGGGGCCACCGCAAGTACGGCACGCTGAGCGGCCACTACGGCCCGGTGGGCGAGTGCCTGCTGGCGGCGCTGGCCCGGTACGCGGGCAGCCGCTGGGACGCCGAGACCGAGCTGGCCTGGCGCCGGGCCTACCGGCTGATCTCCGGCATCATGATCGACGCGGCCGAGGGCGCCGCCCGGACCTCCCCGGCCTGGTGGCAGGCGGAGGTGGTCTCGCACCAGCAGGCCACCCGCGACATCGCGGTGATCACCGTCCGCCCCGATCAGGCCTATCCGTACCGGGCGGGGCAGTACACCACCCTGGAGACCCCCTGGTGGCCGCGGGTCTGGCGGCACTTCTCGTTCGCCTCGGCGCCCCGGCCGGACGGCCTGCTGGTCTTCCACGTCAAGGCGGTGCAGGCGGGCTGGGTCAGCAACGCGCTGGTCCGCCGGGCGGCCCCGGGCGACGTGCTCCGGCTCGGGCCGCCGGCCGGCTCGATGGTGCTGGACCACGCGTCCGGCGCCGACCTGCTCTGCCTGGGCGGCGGGACCGGCATCGCCCCGATCTGCGCACTGGTGGAGGAGATCGCCGAGCACGGCGCCGCCGGGCGTTCGGCCGAGGTGTTCTACGGTGCCCGCCGGGAGGCCGAGCTGTACGGGCTGGAGGCACTGCGCGGGCTGGCCCGGCAGCACCCGTGGCTGTCCGTGCGGCCGGTGCTGTCGGGGCCCGGCGGGATGGCGGGGCCGGACGCGCCGCTCACCGGCGAGCTGCCGGAGGTGGTGGCCCGGTTCGGTCCGTGGTCCGGCCGGGAGGCGTACCTCAGCGGGCCGCCCGCGATGGTGCGGCGGTCGGTCGGGGTGCTGCTGCGGGCCGGGGTGGCGCCGGGCCGGATCCGGCACGACCTGGTCGGGGACCTGGCGGCGGCCTAGGCCGGTGCGCCCGCCCGTACGCCGGCCCGGGCCGGCCCGCACCCGTACGCCGGGCCTGTCCGGAGCCTGGCCGGCGCCGGTGCGCGCGGAGACCGGTGCCGGCGGCTCAGCCGAGGTCGGGCGCGAGCATCGCGCGGACGCCCTCGATGTTGGCGGCGAGGAAGGCGCGCAGGCTCGGCGGCACGACGTTCACCGAGGTGACGCCCTCGCGGGTGAAGGGCAGCCGGACGATCTCGTACTCGCCCTGCGGCTCGTCCACCTCGGGCCCGTGCCGGCGGGACGGGTCCATGGCGGCCAGCCGGCAGACGAAGAAGTGCTGCACCTTGACGCCGTGCGGGTGGGCGAGGGCGGCGGCGTCGGCGGGGGAGTTCCCGCCCGGGGCGTGCGGGTGGGGGTGGCTGATGGTGTCGACGAAGACCGGGACCACGTCCACGACCTTGCCGCCGAGCTCCTCGTCCACCTCGCGGTGGAGCGCCTCGACGACCGTGCGGTCCTCGGGCTCCACGCCGCCGCCGGGGGTGATCCAGTACGGGTGGCTGCCGGGCCGGGTGCGCTTGATCAGCACGATGGAGGCCTGGCCGTGCGCGTCGTCCGGGTCGAGTTCCAGCAGGATCGCCCGCGCGGTGCGCTTGACGACGGGACGCGGCGGGTTGGCCATGGCCACCTCCGGGGCTGGAGCGTTGTGCGGGAGTCTGCCGCAGGCGGGGCGCGGCCAAACGCGGCCATGCCCGGGTGCGTCCGTTCGGGCAGCGGGGGAGCAGGCCCAATGGATCTTGAATGTCAAGGACATCTCCCCGCCGTCTTTCGCCATTCGCTGACAAGGAGCGATGCATGGCTTGGAATCGAAGGTCATTCGCCGGTGATACGTACGACTGTGATTGCGACGCGACCCGCCCTGTGCTGCAATGAGCGACCGCTGGGCAAATCGGAGCAATCCCCTCCGTATGCCCTCCTGTGCACTGACTGGGGCTGGGGGCTTGGTGTGGTCATGGACCGGATCGCAGAGACGTCGAACGCCGTCCGGAGGGGGCGGCCGGCCAGGGCGTCCACGACCCGGCCCGCGGGGAAGAAGGACCGCCAGCCCACCCTGATCGCCTCCGTCCAGCGGGCGCTGCGCCTGCTGGAGGCGGTCGGGGGCTTCCTCCAGGGCGCCACGGCCAAGCAGCTCGCGCGCGCCGCCGGCCTCCCGCTGGGCACCACCTACCACCTGCTGCGCACCCTCACCCACGAGGGCTACCTCCGCCGGGCCGACGGCAAGTTCTTCTACGGCCAGTCCGTGGAGGACATCGGCCGGGCCGACGGCCGGCAGGCCGGCCGCACCGAACTGCGCACCCGGATGGAACGGCTCAGGGACGAACTGGGGGCGGCTGTTTATCTCGCGGTCTACGAGGAGGGCGAGGTTCAAGTGGTGGACGTGGCGTCCGGCCCGAACCAGCCGGCCGTCGAGGTCTGGGCCGACCTCCGGGCCACCGCGCACGCGCACGCCATCGGGCAGTGCCTGCTCGGCCAGCTGCCCGAGGAGGCCAGGCGGGACCACCTCTCGCGCCACCCGCCGGTCGGGCTCACGCCGTCGACCCCGGCGCGGGAGTCCGCCGTCCTGCGGGTGCTCGACGCCATCACGCCCACGGTGCCGGTGACCGAGCGGCAGCAGTACGCGCTCGGCACGGTGTGCGCCGCGGTGCCGATCACGGTCGGTTCGCTGGTGGCCACCATGGCCCTGTCGCTCCCGCTGGAGCAGGCGGGACGGCTGGCGTCCGCGGCCGAGCAGCTCCGGGTCAAGGTCGGCGCGATGTCGCCCTCGTTCGTCCTCTGACGGCACAGTGCCGCGAAGGGGCCGGCACGGCGTCCGCCTCGTTCACCATTTGAAAAAGCACACCTTGTCCACTACCTCCCCAAACGTGGACGATGAGGTTTGAACGGGGAATCGGGGCGAAAGTACAGAATTGGCAGGACTTTTCACAGTCGCGAGCCGCACTCCCACTCCAGGTCCAGGGCTTGGGGAAATCCCGCCCTCACCGGCGGGCGGAGCGCCCACCCGGGGCACCGTTCCTACACAGCGAACTGCAGTGTCCGGCCATCGGTGGACCAACCATTCAGCACGCACGGCCGGGCAGAACGAGAGGTACTGGCGCATGCACAGCACAGTCCAGGGCCACGTGGTCATGAACCTCGTGGTCTCGAACGAGCTCTCCTTCCGCATCGTGGTCGATCTCGAATACGACCCCAGCGACCCTTACGCGGTCCGCTTCACCTTCCACCTGCCCGGCGACGCGCCGGTCACCTGGGTGTTCGCCCGGGAGCTGCTGCTCGACGGGATCAGCCGCCCGACGGGCGAGGGTGATGTGCACATCCACCCGGTCGGCGGGGAGGAACTCTCCGACGTCTGCATCGTCCTGCACTCCCCCGAGGGCGACGCGCTGCTACGGGCCTCGGCGCCGCCCCTGATCGCCTTCCTGACCCGCGCGGACCGGCTGGTGCCGATGGGCGAGGAGCTGACCGGCGGCGAGCTGGAGGCCGAGCTCGCCGACATCCTCAAGGGGTGTGAGAACGCCGGCTGACCGGGCCGGCACGGCCCTGTTCGCGGCGGGCCCCGGGCACCGGCGGTCCCGGTCCCGGCCGCAGTCACCTCAACAGCCAAGGCCACGGCCAAGGTCGCCAAGGTCAGGGCCAAGGTCACGGCCGCAGTCACGGTCATGGTCGGGAACGGACGGAGGGCCCCGCACACCCGTGCGGGGCCCTCCCTTCGCCGACCGGGCCGCTCAGGCCCGTCCGGCGGCGGTCAGTCGTTGTCGAGGGCCAGGCTGAGGCCCCAGGAGACCAGGCTGATGATCAGTGCGCCGAACAGGGCGGCCCAGAAGCCGTCCACGTGGAAGTCCAGGTCGAGCTTGTCCGAGGCCCACGAGGTCAGCAGCAGCATCAGGGCGTTGATCACGAATGTGATCAGGCCCAGGGTGAGGACGAACAGCGGCAGGGAGAACAGCTTCACCACCGGCTTGATCAGCCAGTTCACCACGCCGAAGATCAGCGCCACGGCGATCACGGTGAAGGTCTGCTGCCCCCAGCCGGCCTGCCCCGACAGGGTGATGCCCGTGACGATCCAGGCGGCGACCCAGATGGCCGCCGCGTTGATGAGTGTCTTGATGGCGAAAGATTTCACGGTTGCACACGTATCCCGTCTGGTGGCCGAAGCTTGGTACATACGATGCCCGACCAGGGGGCCCTGAACCTAGGCCCGGAGCCGCCCGGTTTCCGGAGCCGCCCCGGCCCCTCGGAGCGCCCTGAGCAGCAGGCTTGCCCCCGGCCCGGGAGCGGGACGGCCGGAGCCTCGGGCCCGGCGGACAACTCCCGTGCCGGCCGGGCCGGGCGGGGGCGGCAGAGTACGATCGCCCGCAGGTGGAGGCGTTGTCCGAGACCGTGTTCCCGGCGCTGATCCGCGAGGCTCGGAAGGAGCTTCTCCCATGACTCCCGACCCGTCCGGCACGGTCCGTCCGGCCGCCGTGCCCTCCCCCGCCGAGTCCGCCGCGGACCGGGCATGAAGGTGTTCCGGCTCGACCAGCTCGACGCGGAGCGGGCCGCGAACGAGGGCGCCTACCTGCGCTTCCTGAAGGAGCGCCGGATGTCGGCCGGCCTCTACGCGCTCTCCCCCGGCGACACCGACCCGCAGACCGCGCACGCCCAGGACGAGATCTACCAGGTGGTCAGCGGCCGGGCCGAGCTCACCGTGGGCGACGAGACCACCACCGTCGGCCGGGGCACCGTGGCGTACGTGCCGGCGGGGGTGCCGCACCGCTTCCACCACATCACCGAGGAGCTGCGGGTGCTGGTGGTGTTCTCCCCGCCGGAGGACTGAGCGGCCGCTGCGGGTAGGGTCGGGCCCGACCATTCCGTGATCACCGCGGGAGCCCGTGGCAGCGGGCTGAGAGGGCGCTGGACGGTACGGGCGGCGGTGCCGCCGGGTGCCGGCGGCCGCGTCGACCGCCAGAACCTGGCCGTGACAGGGGAGCACCCCGTCCGGGACAGGGAGGGAGCAGCATGACCCCGAGCCGCACCGGCCTCAGCCTGACCGACGAACTGTGGGCCTCGATCGAGCCGGTCTACGCGAAGATCCTCGACCACCCGTTCCTCGGCGGGCTGACCGACGGGACCCTGCCGCGGGCCGCCTTCCGGCATTTCGTCGTCCAGGACTCGCACTACCTGCGCGACTACGCCCGCGCCCTGGCCGTCTGCGCCGCCAAGGCGCCCGGCGAGGAGGACGTGCGGGCCTTCGCCGACGACGCGGTGGGCGCGCTCGCCGCCGAGCAGGGCATGCACGCCGAGTTCATGGACGCCTTCGGCGACAGCGCCGAGCAGGCCGCTGCCGAGCCCGTGCTGCCCACCACCCGGGCCTACACCAGCTACCTGCTGGCGACCGTCTACGGCGGCTCCTTCGCCGAGGCGGTGGCGGCGGTGCTGCCCTGCTACTGGATCTACGCCCGGGTCGGCCAGGAACTGCTCGCCAAGTCCTCGCCGGACCCGCTGTACGCCAAGTGGATCGCCACCTACGGCGACGAGGCGTTCCAGGCGGTGGTCCGCCGGGTGCTGGCGCTGACCGACCGGCTCGGCGAGGAGATCTCCCCCGCCGAACGGCGGCGGGTGGTGGAGCACTTCACCACCACCTCGCGCTACGAGTGGATGTTCTGGGACGCCGCCTGGCGCGGCGAGACCTGGCCGGTCTGAGCCGTTCCGGGCCCCGGCCCGCCGTCGGCGCCGGGCGCGGTCGGGGTGCGGCCGGGGCCGGTCGGGGGCTCGTTCTCGGGGTCCGGCGTAGGGGTTGGGGCTCGGGGTGATCTCCGGGTTCTCTCGGGGCCGCAGCCCCTCGTTCCGGTGTACCGGCACCCGTACGATCGAAGTACCGAAGCAGACGGGATGCGGCACCAGAAGGCAGCCGGCCCGAGGGGAGAGTAAGGAACCGACATGGCTGAGCTCTGGAAGTCGCTGCCCTCGTGGGTGCGGAACATCGTCGTCCCGATCATCGTGCTGGTGCTGGCCTGGAACATCCTGTGGTTCGTGGTGGGCGTGGTGGGCGCGCTGATCGGACTGCTGGTCAAGGCCCTGGTGGTGGTCGGCATCGCCGCGGCCGTGGTGATCCTGGTGAAGAAGGCCGCCAAGAGCTGACATCGAGCCGGAGCGCCCGCACCCCTGCCCGGGGTGCGGGCGCTCCGCCGTTCCCCGGTTCGGCGCGGCCCGGACCTCACCTGACGCCTCCGGACTCCGGCCGGCCCGCCCGGACTTCAGGCGCCCGGCCGCCCGGGCCGGTCCCGCCGCTCGCGCAGCAGGACGGCGTCGAGGTCCCAGCGGGGGCGCCACCCGGTGGCGCGGGCGCGGGTGATGTCCAGCACCACACTGCGGGCCAACTGGTCGACCGCGTACGGGGTCAGGCCCGGCACCCGTCCGGTGCGGGCCGCGAACTCGGCCAGCCGGACGGGCAGGTGGCCGATCCGCGCCTCCCGGTCGTGGGCGCGCAGCACCCGGCGGACGGCCTCGTCGCGCCGGTACGGCCGGGCGTCGGCGATGTTGTACGCGCCGGGCGCCCAGTCCGCGGCGGCGAGGCAGGCGTCGGCGAGGTTCTGCACGGCGGTCAGGCTGAGCGCGACATCCGGCCCGGGCAGCAGCAACCGCCCCCGGCGGATCCGCTCCAGCAGCCGTGGCACCAGGTGCGGGTCCCCCAGGCCGTACACCGCGCGCGGGCGCAGCACCACCGCGCCGGCGGCCAGCGCGAGCCGTTCGCCCGCCGCCTTGCTCCGGCCGTACGCGTTCAGGTGCCCGCCCGTGGTGGGGTGGTCCTCGCCGACCAGGGACCGGTCCGGCCTCGGGTCGTAGACGCTGGCGCTGCTCACCCAGACCACCGGCCGGCCGGCCGCCGCTTCGAGCAGCCGGGCGGTGCCCTCGACGTTCACGGCGTACTGCCGGGCCTCGTCCGGGGAGCCGGGGGCCGGGTCGCCGACCGCCGCGGCGCAGTGCACCACCAGGTGGGCGCCGGCCAGGTCCGGGCGGCCGGCGGTGGCGTCCCAGGGGACGTGCCGGCCGACCGGGCCCGGGCTGCGGCCCAGGCAGAGCACCTCGGCGCCCTGCGCGGCGGCCGCGCGGGCCACCTGCGAGCCGCAGAAGCCGCTGGCGCCGGTGACGGCTATCCGCATCACGGCGCCTCCGTGCCCGGTGGCCGCGCGGGTCCCGACGGCAGCCCGATTCCGGACGGCAGGCCGCTCCCGGAGGGCCGCGCCGGTCCGGACGGCGGACCGGCCCCCGCCGGCAGCCCGGCCCGCACCCGCAGTTCCGCGTAGCCGGGCAGGGCGGAGCGGCGGTCCACCCGGGCGCGCACCACGACGGGCCGGTACGGCGCCAGCGCCAGCAGGAGGTCGGCGAGCTGGGCCCGGGCCAGTCCGGCACCCGGGCAGGCGTGCGGCCCGGCGCCGAACACGGCCTGGGTGGCGGCGGCCGGGTCGGCCGGGGTGTCGTCCTGGGCCCGGGCGGCGTGCCGGGCGACCAGGACCAGCCGGTCGCCGCGGGCGACGGGGCAGCCGGCGACGGTGGCGTCGGCCGCCGCGACCCGGGGGAGGACCGGCGAGGGCGCGGTCAGCCGGAGCAGTTCGGCGGCCAGGGCGGGTGCGGTGGCGGGGGTGAGGCCCGCCCAGAGTCCGGCGTCGGCGCACCAGGCGGCGGCCCGCGGGAGGGCGGCCACCGTGGTGTTCACGGCGGCGACGGCGAGCATCGCGTCCAGGCTGTCGGGGAGCAGCGCGGTGAGGCCGGCGGCGGCCCGGGCGGCGGCGTCGGCGCTGCCGGGACGGCGCGGGCCGGGCAGGTGGTCCCGGGCGGTGGCGGCGGCCGCGTCGGCGGCGGCCCGGGCGAGCAGGAGCGGGTCGGCGGCGCAGGCGGTCAGCGCGGCGGTGGTGACGCCGGCCAGCTCCCTGGCCAGCTCGACCAGGTCGACGGTGGGCAGGTCGACGGTGGCCCGGCCGTCCCGGGGCCGGCCGTCCGGCGTGGGGCCGGCCGGGTCCAGCACGGCCAGCCGCTCGTCGAGGACGCCCTGCCAGAGCGGCCGCAGCCGCGCCACGGCGCCGCTGCCCAGGTCGGCGGAGAGCGCGCGGCGGGCCGCCCGGTGCCCGGCGCCGTCCTGGTCGAAGAGCAGGCCGCCGTCGGTGAGCCGGGCGGCGGCGCCGCCGGTGGTGCCCTCGGCGGTGCGGTCCAGCGGGACCCGGGTCAGCACCTCGCGGTAGGCCTCGGTGCCGTGCACCAGGACGGTCCGGCCGATCCGGACCACCGGGCGGCGGCGGGTCGCGGCGAGCAGCGCGAACAGCACCGGGTGGCTGCGCAGGTAGACCCGCCGGTCGCGGCGGCGGGCGGTGCGCTGCGCCCTGCGCGGGGTGGCGTAGGGGCCGACCAGCGGCGCGGTCACCGGGCCAGCTCCGCGGCGCAGAACCGGGACGCGGCGCCGCGGTCCGGCTTGCGCGAGCGCCCGGCCAGCGGGACCTCGGCGAACAGGACGGCGTCCGGCCGGGCGCTGCCCATCCGGGCCAGCGGTGCCTCCAGGGCGGAGCGCAGCCGTCGCTCGTCCGTCCCGGAGCGCGGCTGGACGAGTGCCACCAGCCGCTCGTCGCCGTCGCCGTCGGGGACCCCGACCAGCACGGCCAGTTCGACCCCGGGCAGGTGCAGGGCCGGCTCGTACAGGCCCGGGTAGATGTTCTCGGCGCGGCGCAGCACCATGTCCTTGCAGCGGCCCGCCAGCGCGATCCGGCCGTCCGGGGCCAGGCTCGCGCGGTCCCCGGTGCGGACCCAGGGGTCGGGCTCCTCGCCGAGGTAGCGGTGGCGGGCGCCGGGCCCGGTGAGCAGCAGTTCGCCGGCCGCCGAGAGTCCGGCCCGGACGCCGGGCAGGGGGTGGCCGACCAGGTCGCCGTCCCCCGTCCAGGCGGCCTTCTCGGCCTCCTCGACGGCCGCGGCGGGGAAGAGCTCGGTCAGCGCGTAGACGCTCCAGGCCTCCGCGGCGCCGGCCCGCTTGACCCGGCCGAGCAGGTCGGCGCCGGCCGGGGCCGAGCCCGTCCAGACCCGGCCGGAGAAGCGTGCCCCGGCCGCCAGCGCGGCGCGCAGCTGCGGTGGCGTCAGATAGGTGTCCGAGGGGGCCAGCCGCCGGAGTTGGCCGGCCAGGCCCTCGGGCGAGCGGGCCGGCAGGGCGACGGTGGCGCCGGCCGCGAGCGCCGGGACGAGGACGAAGAAGGTGCCGCCGAGGACGGTCGAACCCGGCTGCGGGCGGACCAGCCCGGCGACCGTCCGCAGGCCCGCCGCCAGCCCGGCCCGGCTGTGCACGACGGCGCGCGGGCTGGAGGTGGTGCCGGAGGTGAAGACGATCACGGCGTCCGCGTCGGGGCCCGGGTCGGCGGCGGGCGGCGGGCCGCTGCCCGCGGGCCGGAGCCGCGGTGCGCAGCCGGGCAGCCGCGGGCCGAGGGTGGCGACCGGGCCGAGGGCTGCGAGCGGCGGCAGCGCGAGCTGGGCCCGGCGGGCCAGCGGGCGGGCCCAGCCGGCCACCGCCTGCGCGGCGGCGTCCGCCAGGATCAGCGTGGGCCGGGCCAGCGACAGCCGGGCCCGCAGCACGTCGGGCCCGGCGGACGGGTCCAGCACCGCGATCCGCACCCCGAGGTGGTGCGCGGCGAGCATGACGGCGAGTGCGCGCGGGCCGGGGCGGACGGCCACGCCGAGGGTGTCCCCGGGGGCCAGGCCGCGCCGGTGCAGGGCGGCGGCGTAGGCCTCGGCGAGGTCCGCGAGGTCGGCCGCGCGGATCCGGGTCCGCACCGCGCCGGTCCTGGTCCGGTGCAGGACGGCGGGGCGGGTGCCGGCGGCGCGCAGCGCCGGGACGAGGGTTTCCAGCACGGGAGGACCTTTCTGTGCGGACGGCGGGGGTGCAGGTGGTGCAGGTGGTGCGGGCAGTACGGGTGGTGCGGGCGGTACGGGTGGTGCGGCCCCGGAGGTTCGGCCCGGGAGCCTCGGCGCCGGAGCGGCTTCAGCGCGGGTCGGTGGAGTGCCGGCCGCTGCCTCGGTCCAGGTACCAGCGGGCCGTGGTCAGCACGCCGTACGCGGTCAGCCGGCGGGTGGAGTTGTGCACCACCATCGCCCGGCAGCGGGTGATCGCGGTGGTCCGCCGGCGGACCCGGTTGAGGAAGGCGCGGTCGGTCGGCGACGGGCGCCGGGGCATGCCGCCCACGGCGAGGTACAGCTCGGCGGTGACCGCCATGTTGTTGCCCGCGTGCATCCGGTACGGCGCCAGGAAGCCGTGCCGCCGGTGGTGGGCCGGCCGGATCCGTCCGAACGCGGCGGCGGTGGCGACCAGGAGGCGGAAGCCCGCCCGGCCGAGCGGGCCGTGCTCGTCGCGGCGGGCGAGGATGCGGCCGCAGACCAGGCCGGGGGTCTCGGTCAGCGCGATCCGGGCGGCGGCCGTCCAGGTGGGCTGCGGCACGCAGTCGGCGTCCGTGCGGGCGAGCAGCCGCGCGCCCCGGGCGACGGCGTGCCGGAACCCGGTGTCGACCGCGCAGCCCACGCCCTTCTCCGGCTCGACCAGCACCTGGACCGGGAACGGCGCGGAGGCGGCGAAGGCGCGGGCCAGGTCGGCCGTCCGGTCGGTGGAGCCGTTGTCCACCACCAGCAGGGTGAAGTCCCGGTCGTGCTGGCGGGCGAGGGCGGTCAGGGTGTCGCCGATCCTGGCCTCCTCCTGGTACGCCGGGACGATCACCCAGAGCGGGTCCCGGCCGGCGGCGGCGCCGGCGCTCATGACACCTCCCAGACCATGGTCATCAGGCTCACGCCGCCGCCCAGGCCGACCAGCAGGACCCGGTCGCCGGGGTTCAGCGCGTCCTTGACCCGGTCGAGTTGCACCCCGAGCGTGGCGCTGGCGATGTTCCCGAGGTCGGGCACCGTGAGCACCAGCTTCTCGGCGGGCACGCCGGTGAGTTCGACGAAGCGCTCCAGGTAGGGCACGGTCACCTGGTGGACCAGGACGCGGGCGTAGGCGTCCCAGCCGAGGCCGGTCCTGGCCGCGACCCGGGTCAGGATGTCGCCGCCGATCTTCTCGAAGACGCCGCGCAACTCCTTGCCGCCGCCCCGGAAGTAGCTGTACTCGTCGCCGCGCGGGTGCCGGGAGCCGCCGCCGGGGATGCCGCCGACCGCCCAGTGCTCGGAGGCCGTCTCGGTCTCGACGTCGAGGATGCCGCCGCGCTCCACCGGCTCGACGACCACGGCGGCGCCGGCGTCCCCGAAGGTGTAGCCGGCGAACCCCTCCCGGAAGTCCGCGAGGCCGCCGGGGTCGCGCCGCATGGCCCGGCTGGGCGTCTCGCCGGTCACCACCAGGGCGCGGCGGGCCCGGCCGGCCAGGATCATGGCGCGGGCCAGGTCGATCCCGTTGAGGAAGCTGTTGCAGGCGTTGCTGACGTCCAGCGCGTGGGCCCGCGAACCGAGTTCGGCCTGCACCAGGTGGGCGGTGGCGGGCTCGCAGACGTCGCGGGTGGCCGAGGCGTAGAGCAGCAGGTCGATGTCGAGCGGGTCGATCCCCCGGGCGTCCAGGGCCCGGCGGGCCGCGCCCAGCGCGAGGGTGGAGGCGTACTCGCCCTCGGCGGCGAAGTACCGGGTGACGATCCCGGTCGCCTTCTCGAACATCCGCTCCGGCAGCCGGAGTCCGGCCGTCACCTCGTCCTGGAGCTGCTGGGAGGTCAACTGTCGGGCGGGCAGGTACGAGCCGACGGCCGTGATGCCGACCCGCGGTATCGGGAGGTCCATGCCCTCCATGGTGGCGGCAGCGGTGCTCCGAGGGCCTGAGTACGGGTACTCAGATCGGCCCGGTGGTCACCCGAGGGCCGGGCGGGTGCGCCGGGCCGGCGGCGGCCGGCGGTGCCGGAGCGGGCGGCCGGCGGGGGCCAACGGGTCCGCGGGGCAGCCCGGGTGGCGCTCCGTCCGGACGTGCGCGGGGCCCGTGCCCGGTCGGCACGGGCCCCGCGGGACGGTCCGGTCAGGCGTCCTGGACCGGGACGGACTGCACCCGGGGGCGCTCGGCGCCCGGCTGCGCGGGGAGTTCGGCGCCGGCGCCGCTCGCGGCCCCGTTCATCGTCCCCAGCAGCTGGCGGGCCAGGCCGAGGCCCGTCCCGCCCATGGTCAGGGCCTTGGCGAACATCTCGCCCATCCCCTCGGCGCCGTTGAGCAGCACCATGTGCTCGACGTTGCCGAAGGCCTCGGCCCCGGCGCGGACGATCTCTGGCCAGTTCTCGGCGAGTTGCTGGGCGACCACGGCCTCCTGGTTCTCCGCCAGGGCGGCCGCGCGGGCCTTGATCGCCTCGGCCTCGGCCAGGCCGAGCGCCCGGGCGGCCTCCGCGGCCGCCAGGCCCTTGGCCTCGGCCGAGGCGGCCTCCGCCTGGCCGGTGGCCCGGGTCGCCTCCGCGGAGGCCAGGCCCCTGGCCTTGGTGGCCTCGGCCTCGGCGAGTGCCGCGATCTTCACCCGGTTCGCCTCGGCGCCGGCCTTCAGCTCGGTCTCCTTGGCCTGCGCCTGGGCGGCCGAGATCCGGGCGTCGCGGTCGGCGTCGGCCTTGGTGCGCGTTTCGTAGGCGCGGGCGTCGGCGGGCTTGCGGACGTCCGCCTGCAGCTGCTGCTCCTTGCGGTGCGCCTCCAGCTCGGCGACCTTGGTCTCCTGGACCACGACCTCCTGGCGGGCGGCGGCCTGGGCGAGCGGTCCGGCCTGCATGGCGCGGGCCGTCGCGGTCTCCATCTCGGCCTGGTAGCCGGCCTGCTGGATGCCGCTGTTGCGGGTCGCCTCGGCCTTGCGGGCGAACGCCTCCTGCTCGGCCTCGGTGGCCTGGCGGTCGGCCTCGGCCTGGGCGATCCGGGCGTCCCGCATGACCCGCGCGGCGTGCGGGGCGGCGAGGTTCTGGATGTACCCGGTCGGGTCCAGGATCTCCTGGATCTGCAAGGAGTCGATGATCAGGCCCAGCTTCTCCATCTCCGTGCCGGAGGCGGCCCGGGTCTCCCCGGTGAGCCGCTCGCGGTCGCGGATCATGTCCTCGACGGTCAGCCCGCCGACGATGGAGCGCAGATGGCCGGCGAAGACGTTGTGGACGCGGTGGCCCATCATCGCCTGCTGGTCCAGGAAGCGGCGGGCGGCGTTGGCGATCGACACCGTGTCGTCGCCGACCTTGAAGATCACAACGCCCTTGACGTGCACCGGGATCCCCTGCGAGGTCACGCACTCGACGTCGAGGTCGGCCTCGTTGAGGTCCAGCGACAGCTTGCGGACGACCTGGACGCCCGGGGTGACGAGCGTCCCGCGTCCGGTGACGACCCGGAACCCCAGCCCCTCGCCGACTCCCTCGGCGCGGTGCTTGGACCCGGAGATGATCAGTGCCTCGTTGGGCTCGGCGACCCGCCACATGAGCTTGAAGAGCACGATCAGGATGACGATCGAGGCGACGGCCGCCCCTGCGATGCCGATGAGCATCGGCTGATTCCCCCTTCAGGGCACACCGGTCCCGTGGCTGCGCTCTGTTGTGCAGGATGGCGCGGAACGCGGTGGCAGCAGGATTCTGCGCCTGTTCCGATCACTTGGGAAGCGGTTGATGTCCTGATTCTGTATCAGCCGGTCAGGCCGGTGCTACGTACACGGTCCGTGGCGGCTGGTACTCGACCACGACCACCCTGCTGCCCACCGCCAGCCGCTCGCCCGGGAACGCCGGATGGGCGAGGAAAGCCTCCGACCCCTGCCGGGCGGGTACGTGCAGCATCACCTCGCCGACCAGGCCCTCGCCGACCGTCCCCGTCACCCGTCCCGTGCTGCCGACCACCGCGGCCCCCTCTCCGTCCGGTCCCAGTCTGCCGCGCGGCCGCTCCCCGGACCCCCTCTGGACCGCCGCCCGCGGTGCCCGCTACGGTGTTGAGGTCTTGTTGCGGACAAAACCGTCCGTGGACACGGGAGCTCGGAGCACCGGGCTGAGAGGGCGCTGAACGGTACGCCACCACGCGTACCGACCGCTGCGCCGACCGCAGGAACCTGGACCGGGTAATGCCGGCGTAGGGAGTAGAAGGTCAGATGACCATGTTCGAAACACCGGAGAAGTCTGCCCAGAGCCCGGCGAGCGGTGCGGCCGGCAGCCCGGTCAGCAGCGCGGGCAGCGGCTACCCGACCCCCGCCTGGCGCAAGGCCTACCGCGAGGGATCCCGCCCCGACCTGCGGGTCCCGTACCGCGAGGTGATCCTCACCAACGGCGGGAGCGTCCCGCTGTACGACACCTCCGGCCCGTACACCGACCCCTCGTACGAGGCGGACGTCCGGCGCGGCCTGCCGGCCCTGCGGGACTCCTGGATCCGCCAGCGCGGCGACGTCGAGGAGTACGACGGCCGCGAGGCCCGACCGGAGGACGACGGGATCAAGCACACCTCGCCGCGCGGCGGGGACCTGCGCAACCTCGACGCCGTCTTCCCCGGCCGCCCGCGCCGCCCGCTGCGCGGCCGCGACGGCGCGGCCGTCACCCAGCTCGCCTACGCGAAGCGCGGGACCGTCACCCCGGAGATGGAGTTCATCGCCCTGCGGGAGGGCCTGGAGGCGGAGTTCGTCCGCTCCGAGGTGGCCCGCGGCCGGGCGGTGATCCCGTTGAACGTGAACCACCCGGAGGTCGAGCCGGCCATCATCGGCACCAACTTCCTGGTGAAGATCAACGCCAACATCGGCAACTCCGCGGTCACCTCCTCGATCGAGGAGGAGGTGGAGAAGATGACCTGGGCGACCCGCTGGGGCGCCGACACCGTGATGGACCTGTCCACCGGCCGCAACATCCACACCACCCGTGAGTGGATCCTGCGCAACTCGCCCGTCCCGATCGGCACCGTGCCGCTGTACCAGGCGCTGGAGAAGGTCGACGGCAAGGCCGAGGAGCTGAGCTGGGACGTCTACCGCGACACCGTGATCGAGCAGTGCGAGCAGGGCGTCGACTACATGACCGTGCACGCCGGCGTGCTGCTGCGGTACGTGCCGATGACCGCCCGGCGCAAGACCGGCATCGTCTCGCGCGGCGGCTCGATCATGGCGGCCTGGTGCCTGGCCCACCACCGGGAGAACTTCCTCTACACCAACTTCGAGGAGCTCTGCGACATCCTCGCGAGCTACGACGTCACCTTCTCGCTCGGTGACGGCCTGCGCCCCGGCTCCACCGCGGACGCCAACGACCAGGCGCAGTTCGCCGAACTGCAGACCCTCGGCGAGCTCGGCCGGATCGCCCGCGACCGGGACGTCCAGGTGATGATCGAGGGCCCCGGCCACGTCGCGATGAACAAGATCAAGGAGAACATGGATCTCCAGAAGGAGATCTGCGACGAGGCGCCGTTCTACACCCTCGGCCCGCTCACCACCGACGTCGCCCCCGGCTACGACCACATCACCTCGGGCATCGGCGCGGCGATGATCGCCTGGTGGGGCACGGCGATGCTCTGCTACGTCACGCCCAAGGAGCACCTGGGCCTGCCGAACCGGGACGACGTGAAGACCGGCGTGATCACCTACAAGATCGCCGCGCACGCCGCCGACCTCGCCAAGGGCCACCCCGGCGCCAGTGACTGGGACGACGCGCTCTCGGACGCCCGGTTCGAGTTCCGCTGGGAGGACCAGTTCAACCTGGCCCTCGACCCGGAGACGGCCCGCGCCTTCCACGACGAGACGCTGCCGGCGGAGCCCGCCAAGACGGCCCACTTCTGCTCCATGTGCGGTCCGAAGTTCTGTTCGATGAAGATCAGTCAGAAGATCCGCGACGAGCACGGCGACGGGTCCACCGCCGTCGCCTCGGCCCTGGACGGCGAGGCGGAGGCCGGCATGGCCGCGATGTCCGCCGAGTTCGCGGCCAAGGGCAACCGGGTGTACCTGCCGCTGGCGGACTGACGGCACGTCTCGCCGAGGCGCCGCACCGGGAGGCAGGAGGGGGCTTCCCGGCGCGGCGCCTCCGGTGTCGTCGTCCTCGCCACGCAGGGACGGGCATCTCCTGAGGGACCGGACCGCTTCCGGCCGCCGAGTCCCGGCCCGCGCCTCGCAGGGGAATGCGCGGGCCGGAACTCGGCACGGTGGCCGGCCAGGTGGTGTGCGCAAGCGTCGGCCGGCCGGTCTCCTCGCCGGCCGCATGCCGCGCCGCGGGCCGTGCCGGAGTCGCGCCGCGAGGCGGAACCGCTTGGCATCGGGCTTCCTGGAGCGAATGATCAGCGAGTACAGCCCGGACTCGCTGATGATGGAAACCTGCTGGTCACCGCCAGGGGTGCGGACAGTATCCGCACCCTTTCGTCGTCGTCGAGCCCGCGTACGGCACTGTGCCCGCGGGCGATCTGGAGCACCGCGGCGACGTCCGCGGCCACCCACCAGGGCCCCCTTCGACGGTCACCACTGCGGCGGCCGGGGGGTGTCTCACGAGATGGCCCGCAGTCGGCCGGGGGTCCGCCGGCGGAGCCGGTCGAGGGCCTGGGCCGTGGCGTCGTCGGCCGGGAGGAGGACGACCAGTTGCTGGGCGTCGGAGGGGAGTTCGAGGGTCTCGCGCAGGAGCCGGAGCGCGTGCCCCGACGGGTGGTCGATCCGCAGGACGCCCCGGGCCGGCACCAGGTGGCGGTTGAGCCGCCGGGTGAACTCGGGGCCGGCGGTGGGGGCGAGTTCCGCGGTGAGCCACTCGGTGTTCTCGACGGAGGGGCCGAGCCAGAGGTCGAAGGCCTGCTCGTCCGCGACGTCGTCCCAGTCGGCGAAGAAGGTCCTGGCCCGGGGGTCGGTGAAGACGTAGCGGGTGAGGTTCGGGGTGTCGGCGTCGAGCAGTCCGCCGCCGTCCATCAGCAGCTCGTAGCCGCTGGTCCGGGCGAGGACGTCGCCCAGCCGGTTGGTCAGGACGGCGATCCCCGGCTCCAGCAGGCGCAGGGTCTCCCGGACGGCGGGCCGGACCTCGCGGCGCGGCGGCTCCGGGCGGGGGTGCGCGGTGCACTCACCGCCGGTGATCTTCGTGAGGTAGCGCAGGTGGGTGCGCTCGGACGGGTCCAGGCTGAGGGCGTCGGCCAGCGCGTTCACCACCGCGACCGAGGGGTTGCGGTCCCGGCCCTGCTCCAGCCGGGTCAGGTACTCGACGCTGATGCCGGCCCGGGTCGCCAGGTCCGACCGGCGCAGACCGGGTGACCTGCGCCGCCCGTGATCCGGCACCCCGAGGGACTCCGGCTGGATGCGGTCGCGCTTGGCCCGGATGAAGTCCCCCAACGGCGTTCCCATACTTCGAGGTTAGCGGCGGCCCGGTGGGCCGTGGAGTGCTCAGGGTGGCCCTGCGGGGGCCAGCCTGGGCACGGTCTGGTTGCCGTCGCCGGCCGGGCCGATCGTGGTGGGCATGGAGAAGAAGAGCAAGCTGGTGATCATCGTCGGAAGTGTCCGGGAGGGCCGGTTCGGCCCGGTCGTCGCCTCATGGGTGGCCGAGCAGGCGCGGACCCATGGCGGGTTCGAGGTGGAGGTGGTCGATCTGGCCGGGATCGACATCCCGTTGGCGCTGCCGGCGCAGTCGCCGAAGTACGCGGGTGAGGCGTACCCCCGGCCGGCCGGGATGGCGCCGCTGACCTCGGCGCTGGCGGGCGCCGACGCGTTCCTGGTGGTCACACCGGAGTACAACCACAGCTATCCGGCGTCCTTGAAGGCGGCGGTGGACTGGCACTTCACCCAGTGGACGGCCAAGCCGGTCGGCTTCGTCAGCTACGGCGGCGCGGCCGGTGGCCGGCACGCCGTCCTGCACCTGGAGAACGTGCTGACCGAACTGCACGCGGTGACGATCCGGGACGGTCTGGCCTTCCCGAACTACTTCACGGCCTGGCAGGACGGCCGCCCGCTCGACCCGGAGGCCGCGGGGTACGCCAAGACCCTGCTCGACCAGCTGGCCTGGTGGGCGGACGCGCTCCGGGCGGCACGGGCGGCGGTTCCCTACCCGGCCTGAGGTCCGCCACCCGGCACGGGCGGCGCTGCGGCGGGCGGTGCCCGGCCGCCGGGCGGCGGCGGGAGCCGGCGGTCAGGCGGCCGCGGCGTCCTGCGGGTACCAGCGGAGTTCGACGGTGTTGCCGTCCGGGTCCTGGACGTAGACCGAGGTGGCGCTGCCCCGGGCGCCGAAGCGGCCGACCGGCCCTTCGAGGACGGTGAAGACGCCCGAGTCGATCACCTCCTGCCAGTCCAGGGGCTCCACGGTGAGGCAGATGTGGTCGACGTTGGACCCGCCCCGGGGGCCGTCCACCAGATCGATGATGGTCTCCGGGGTGATCCTGACCGAGGGGAACGGCGCCCAGCCGGCGCGCCACTCGTCCACCCGGACGGGCTCCAGGCCGAGCGGGCCGAGGTAGAAGCCGAGGGCCCGTTCGGTGTCCTGGACGTTGAGGACGAGGTGGTCGAAGGCCTTCACGCGCAGGGCAGGCATCGGTGCTCCAAGGGGGTGGGTCGCGGCGGACGGGGTGTCCGGCCTGCTGAGTTCCATGATTCGCCCGCCGGAATCCGGCATCAAGGCATGATCGGAATACGATCGTTGAGCAGGATTCAACGACGGGGGCGTGACGTGCTGGAGCGGCTGGAGACCGAGATCTTCCTGACCCTGGCCGAGGAGCTGCACTTCGGCCGGACCGCCGACCGGCTGGGGATCACCACCGGCCGGGTCAGCCAGGTGATCGGGAAGCTGGAACGCCGGATCGGCGGGACCCTGTTCGAGCGGACCAGCCGCAGCGTCCGGCTGAGCGCGGTCGGCCGGCAGCTGGCGGACGACCTGACCCCCTTGGTGGCCGGGATGGAGCAGGCCCTGCGGCGGGCCGCCGACGCCGCCCGGGGCGTCACGGGGGAGCTGCGGGTGGCCTTCCTCGGCGAGTGGACGGCGCCGGTGCTGCTCAGGGCGGTCGCGCTGTTCGCCGAGCGTCACCCCGACTGCCGGGTGGACGTGCGCGAGGTGCAGCTGTCCAACTCCCGGGCGAGCCTGCTGGACGGCTCGGTCGACGTGCTGATCGCCTCGTACCCGTTCGACGGCATGGCCCGCGGACCGGTGCTGCTGACGGAGCCCAGGGTGCTGGCGGTGGCCGCCGGGCATCCGCTGGCGGGCGAGGAGTCGGTGTCCGTCGAGGTGCTGGCGGAGCACCCGGTGGTCCAGTACCCGGCGGTGACCTCCGCGGGGTTCAAGCGGGACCGGACGCCCGAGCGGACCCCGTCCGGCCGCCCGGTGCCGAAGGGGCCGGCCGGCGGGACCTTCTCCGAGATGCTCACGCTGGTCGCCATGGGCCGGGGCGTCCTCCCGGTCGGCGCGCACTCCCGGCAGTACTACCCGCGCCCGGACGTCGCCTACGTGCCGATCCGGGACGCGCCGCCGATCGAGCGCGGCCCGGTCTGGCTGGAGGGGAACACCACCGCGCGGGTCCGCGAGTTCGTCCGGGCCGCGGCCGACGCCGCGGGTGCGCCGCCGGCCCCCGGGCGGGCGGCCGGCGCCGGCCCGGCCGGCGGGCCGGGGTGACCGGTGCCCACCGGTTCACCTGATCGGGGGAGAAAGCGGTGCGGACGGTCCGTCAACTGATTCCGGCACGTAGCGTTCCGTGTCAGATGACCGAGCGGCCGCCGAGGGCCGCGCCGGCGGGCGGGCCCCGCGGTGGGTCGTGAGCGCGGGGCGGGCCGGACGGTGGCAGAGGCACGGGCACGGGTGGCGGCGGTGGCCCTGGACGAGGCCACCCGGCGATTGCTGGACGGCAGGAACGTCGCGACGCTGGCGACCCTCAACCCGGACGGCGGGCCGCAGACCTCGGTGGTCTGGGTGATGCGGGACGGCGACACGGTGGTGCTCTCCACCACGGCGGGGCGGCAGAAGGCGCGCAACCTGCTGAAGGACCCGCGGGTCAGTCTGACCCTCTTCGACAGCGCGAACCCGTACGCGACGGTCGAGATCCGGGGCGTCGCCGAGCTGCGGGAGGACCCGCGGCGGGAGCTGCCCAGGGTGCTGTCCCACAAGTACCTCGGGGTGGACCCGCCGGCCGAGGGGGACGAGGTGGTCCGGCTGGCGGTCCGGGTGACCCCGAGCCGGGTGATCACCTTCTCGGCCTGACCGGACGCCTGACCGGACGCCGGGCCGGCGCGGGCAGGGGAGCCGGCGGGGCCCCTGGCAGGGGCTCCGGCGGGGGCCGGCGAAGCGTCCGGGAGTCGCAGGCGAAACGATTTGTCAGGACATCTGTGGACGCGTGAAGTCACGGATAAATATCGGAGGAGACGCGGACCGTCGCGGTCCAGTAGCGTACGCCGTCGTCCCCGTCGACTGCTTGTCCGATATACCCACAGGAATTCTCTTGAATCTCGACTTCAGCGCCGAGCCCCTCTTCTCCTGGTACGTCGTGCTGCTGTGCATCAGCGGTATCGCGATGGTCGCCATCGGTGCCGTCAATTTCGGTGCTCTCAGCATCGGCTGGCGCATTTTCAACGCGGTCGCCGGCGTCGGCTTCCTCGGGTACGGCATCTACCTCGGATTCATCTTCGAGGGCGGCGAGTACCTGCTGTTCTTCAAGGCGTTCATCCTGCCCGGCGTGCTGATCTTCAACTTCGTCCGCTCGCTGGCCAGCCGCGGCAACACGCCGGCGCCGCAGCCCTTCCAGCCGGCCCAGGCCGACGTGCCCGCCCAGCCCTTCCAGCCGGACGGGGCCGCCCAGCCCGCGCCCGCGCAGCAGCCGGCCCCGGGCAACCAGGCAGGCTGAGCCGGCCGGCCGGGGCAGCTGCCCCGGCAGATCGGAGCGATGACGCTCGAACGCCGTCCCGGAGGGCCCGTCCGCCCACCGGGACGGCGTTCGCCGTCGGTGCCGTCCGTGCCGCTCCGCCCCGGCCCGCTCCCCGGCCGGGTCAGACGTCGTCGGGGCTGGTGAAGGCGGGCGGGCTGTAGCCCGGGCTGCTGAACTCGGCCGGGCGCGGGGTGCGGCCCTCGGGGTCGGTGACGCCCTCGACGCCGGGGCTGGAGAAGCCGGGGCTGCTGAAACCCGCACCGGTGTAGCCGGGGCTGCTGAAGTCCGGCGGGGTGGGCGGGTCACGGTGCTCGCCGGTGCTCTCGGCGGCCGGCGCGGCCCGGGGCGCCGGGGTGAACGGCGGCAGCGCCGGCTCCGAGTCCAGGTTGGCCCGCAGGTACGGGAGCAGGGCGCGGTCGCGCAGCGCGAGCTGCCAGGCCCGGCGGGCGTCGGCCACCTCGGCGCGCAGTTCGGGGTCGGTGTCGTCCGGCGGCCCGGCGCCGTCGCGCAGCGCGGTCAGGACGAGTCCGACGATGCCGATGACCATCGCGCCGGTGCCGATGGCCAGCGCGAGCCAGCCCGCGGTGAGCAGCGAGCGGCCCAGCACCAGCTCGGGGGCGGCGGTGCTCAGCACGTACCCGAGCAGCAGGAAGACCAGCCCGGCGGCGCCGGCCAGGATCGGCGCCAGGACGGTGAGCACGGGGAAGAGGCCCGCGCCGTCCTCGGAGCTGAGCTGGGCGGCGAGTTCGCCGATGTTCCGCGGGCCGGTGCTGCGCGGGCTGGACTCGTGGACCGGGGCGGGCCGCGGCCGCCCGGACTCGGCGCGCAGGTTGTCGCGCAGCCGGGTGTAGTGCTCGTACTCGACGGCGGCGCCGGAGGCGATGGCGCTCGCGGCGAGCAGCGCCTTGGTGCGCAGCTGCTCGGAGGTGAGGCGGGCGGTGTTGCCGGTACCGGTGCTGCCCGCACCGGTGCCCGGTTCGCGCTCGCGCAGTGCCGCCAGGATGGTTCCGTCGCGCAGTGCTTCGTCGAGGAGGCGCTCGAAGTCCGGGCGGTCCTCGGCCAGCAGGTGCGGGGCGTTGTTCATGCGGACCCCGTTCGCTCCGTCACGGAGGTGGATTTCCGCACCGGGGACACGCCTTCGGAGGGTGGGGCCGGGGCGGCCTGGTGCGGTGTGCCTCGATGGTAGGGGCGGGTGGGGGCACGCTGACAGTCGGTTTCCGGAATTTCAGCGCCGGGGGCGTGCGAATTGCCCCGGGCATCCGTTCCGGTCCGGGTCAGTTGACGGGCAGTCGGGCGATCAGCAGGCGGCCCTCCATGGTGACGCCGCCGTCCATGGCGATCGCCAGGTCGTCCGCGTAGACGTACGGGCCGGGGATGTGCGGGGGCGCGCCGTCGTCGGCGTGGGCCGCGCCGGTGAGGTACGGGATGGGGCTGTGGCCGTGCACGACGCGCCGGCCGCCGTAGGCGTCGAGCAGCTCGTGGACGGCGGTGGGGCCGGCGTTGCCGCGGAAGGCGAACCGCTTGGTGAAGCGGCGGAAGGCGTCCCACCACTCGTCGGCGCCCTCGTCGGCGAGCAGGTCGTGGACGGCGTCGTTGACCTCGGCGATCGACTCGCCGTACTCCAGGTAGGCGGTGGTGTCGGAGTGCAGCAGCAGGTGGTCGTCCTCCAGCGCCATCGCGGGCAGCCGGGACAGCCAGCTGATGTGGTGCGACTCCAGCCGGTCGAGGTCGTGCTGCTGGCCGCCGTTGAGCCGCCACGCGGCGAGGAAGGAGGCGGTGCCGGCGGTGGACTGCACGGGCTCGTCGCCGTAGCGGTGGGCGCCGAGGAAGAGCAGTTCGTGATTGCCCATCAGGGCGCGGCAGTAGCCGCCGGCCGCGGCGGCCTCGGCGGCGAGCTGCATGACCAGGTCGATCACGCCGATGCCGTCGGGCCCGCGGTCGGTGAAGTCGCCGAGGAACCAGATCCGGGAGCGGCCGGCCGACCAGTGGCCGTCGGCGTCGATCAGGCCCTGGTGGCGCAGCTCGGCGACCAGCTCGTCGAGGTAGCCGTGGACGTCGCCGACGACGTACAGCGGGCCGGGGGGCTCGCTGGGGTCGGGCGCGGGGTACGGGGTGGAGTAGGGCAGGCCGTCCTCGGTGAGCGGCGGGCCCAGCTCGATGGTCGGCGGGTCCTCGCGCGGGGGCGCCGGCTGCGCGGCACGGTCGTGCAGGGTGGGCTCGTGCGGGACCTGCGCCTGGTAGGAGGGGTCCTGGAAGCCGGGCTCGTGGAAGCCCGCGTCCTGGAAGCCGGGCTCCTGGAAGGCCTGCTCCTGGAAGAGCGGCTGGTGCTGCTCCTCGTGGTGCGGCGCGCTCTGCTGCGGGGCGGAGGGCCAGTGCTGTTCGAGGTACCGGGCGCCGCCGTAGGCGCTGTACGTCTCGGAGTAGCCGTCGGTGTAGCCGGTGGGTTCCGCGGGCTCGAAGTAGGAGCCGTAGGGCAGCACGTCGAGGTCCGGGTGATGGCGGGGGCCTGAGTCCGGCTGTTCAGGCCCGGGGAAGCGGTCCTCGGGTGTCATCCGCCCATCATAGGAAGAGCACTCTCCCGCCGTCCTCACCTGGTGGGTATCCAATTCTCCGGAGCGTCAGCCGGGCGGTCCGTGAGGTCCGTTTTGTCCCGGACTGAGTGGACTAGACCTCGCCGGGGGAGCGGGGCGGGCTGACGGTGGTTCGGGTGCTGCGGCGCTGGGAGGAGGCCCGGACGATCAGCTCGGTGGGCATCAGGGTGCCGGGTGGCGGTCCCGTCCCGGCACTCCTGAAGCGGGGCGGGAAGAGCCGTCCGACGTCCACCCCGGTGCCCGAGTCGACGCCCTCGATCGCGTCGATCAGCAGGTTGACCACCGTGGTGCCGATCCGGCGCGGCTTGAGCGAGAGGGTGGTGATCGGCGGCTCGGTGCCGGCGTAGACGTCGCTCTCGCTGCAGCAGACCAGCAGCAGGTCGTCGGGCACCCGCAGGCCGTACCGGCGGGCGGCGGCCAGCAGGTCGGTGCCGTTCGGGTCGAAGAGGCCGTAGACGGCGTCCGGGCGGTCCGGGCGCGCGAGCAGCCGGTCGGCCGCGACCGCGCCGGCCGCCGGGTCGTGGGCGGGGTAGGTCTCGTACACGGGCTCCTGGCCGACCCGGTCGCACCAGCCGAGGTAGGCGTCGGTGGAGAGCCGGGTGTAGGTGTCGGTGCTGGTGCCGGTGAGCAGGCCGATCCGGCGGGCGCCGGACTCGGTGAGGTGGTCGAGGATGCCCAGGACGGCGGCCTCGTGGTCGTTGTCGACCCAGGCGGTGACCGGGCAGTTGCCGGGCTTGCCGTCGCTGACCACCGGGACGCCGGACCGGTAGAGCTCGCTGACCAGCGGGTCCTGGTCGGGCGGGTCGATCACCACGGTGCCGTCCAGGGCGATGTTGCCCCAGACGTCGTGCCGGGAGGAGGCGGGCAGGACCACCAGGGCGTAGCCGCGGCCGAGCGCGGCGCTGGTGGCGGCCCTGGCCATCTCGGCGAAGTAGGCGAACTCGGTGAAGGTGAACGGCTCCTCGCCGTAGGTGGTGACGGTCAGGCCGATCAGGCCCGACCTGCCGGTGCGCAGGGTACGGGCGGCGGCCGAGGGGCGGTAGCCGAGGCGCTCGGCGACCTCGCGGACCCGGCTTCTGGTCTCGTCGGGCAGGCGCCCCTTACCGTTCAGCGCGTCGGAGACCGTGGTGATCGACACTCCGGCGGCTGCTGCCACATCCCGGATGCCGGCCCGCTCCAGACGTCGTGAGGTGGTGGGTCGCCGACCGCTCTGGTTGGCTGCTGCTGTCATGGCGGACCGATCGTATGGCTCATGACGGCTCCCTGTGACCGGGGCGCCCGGAAGCGGAGAAGATACGTTTCTCCATGAACGAGGCGGTTGCGGTCCCTTCGATACCCGGCGGAAATCAGCCGTCTTACCTCTGACATGTGCCATTGGAACCCGGCAGAATGGCTGATCTGCACCCCTCGGCCCGCCGGGCATGTCACTCCTACGGGTGAGCGCGGTCGGTATCGTTCAACGGACCCGGCCGGGGCGGGTGCGCACCCCGGTACCCCGCGTACGGCGATCCCGTCACGCGGCGGACATGATCAGCACTGCGCACCTGCAAACAGGCCGCGCGGCAGCAGAGCACAGAAGGAGACGAGCGTGAGCGGTACGGCAGCGCAGGGCCCCCGGCTGAGGCCGACCCTGGACGGCATCCCCACCTACAAGCCCGGCAAGCCCGCCGGAGCCGACGCCTACAAGCTGTCCTCCAACGAGAACCCGTACGAGCCGCTGCCCGGCGTGCTCGAAGCGGCGGTGGCGGCGGCCGGCTCGTTCAACCGGTACCCCGACATGGCGGTCTCGGAGCTGACGGAGGAGCTCGCGGCGCGCTTCGGCGTCCCGGCCGAGCACATCGCGACCGGCACCGGCTCGGTCGGCGTCGCCCAGTCGCTGATCCTCGCCACGGCGGGCCCCGGCGACGAGGTGATCTTCGCCTGGCGCTCCTTCGAGGCCTACCCGATCATCACCCAGGTCGCCGGCGCGACCCCCGTCCCGGTGCCGCTCACCGCCACCGAGGACCACGACCTCGACGCGATGCTCGCCGCGATCACCGAGCGGACCAGGCTGATCTTCGTCTGCAACCCGAACAACCCCACCGGCAACGCGATCCACCGCGCCGAGCTGGAGCGGTTCCTGGACGCCGTCCCGGCCGACGTCCTGGTGGTCGTCGACGAGGCCTACATCGAGTTCATCCGCGACGCGGAGGTGCCCAACGGCATCGAGCTCTACCGCGACCGCCCCAACGTCTGCGTCCTGCGCACCTTCTCCAAGGCGTACGGCCTGGCCGGCCTGCGGGTCGGCTTCGCGGTCGCCCACGAGCCGGTCGCCACCGCGCTGCGCAAGACCGCCGTCCCGTTCGGGGTCAGCCGGCTCGCCCAGGACGCGGCGGTCGCCTCGCTGCGCGCCGAGGACGCCCTGCTGGTCCGGGTCGAGGCCCTGGTCGAGGAGCGGGCCCGGGTGCTCGCCGCCCTCACCGGGCAGGGCTGGACGGTCACCGACTCGCAGGCCAACTTCGTCTGGCTCCGGCTCGGCGAGCGCACCCTGGACTTCGCCGCCGCCTGCGCCGCGGCCGGTGTGATCGTCCGCCCGTTCCCGGGCGAGGGCGTCCGGGTCACCATCGGCGAGCCGGCCGGCAACGACATCTTCCTCGCGACCGCCGAGAGCTTCCGCAAGGCGCTGTAGCCGCCCGGGCCCCGGAAGTCCCGGGCCCCGGCCGTCCCGGGCCCGAGGCCCTGCCCGGGTCGGCGCCGGGCCCGTCGTGGCCCGACGAAGGGGCGCACCGCTCCGGCGGTGCGCCCCTTCGCGCTGCCCCCCTCCTGCCGCCGGACGCGCATTCGGGTGTCCGTGCCGACCTCGGCGCGGACGCCACCAGGGATGTTGCGGCCGGGGGAATCTGACGGTCTATCGTTTTCGGTATGTCCTCCGCCGAACTGATCCGCATCGTCTCCCGCTCCTCCCCCATGGCCCTCGCCCAGGTGGAACGGGTCCGCGCCGAACTGGCCGCGCTGCACCCCGGGATCAGGACGGAGGTCGTCCCGGTCACCACCTCGGGTGACCGCTGGATGGGGGATCTCGCGCAGCTCGGCGGGAAGGGCGCCTTCACCAAGGAGGTCGACGCCGCGCTGCTCGCCGGCGAGGCCGACCTCGCGGTGCACTGCGTGAAGGACGTGCCCGCCGACCGGCCGCTCCCCGCCGGGACGGTCTTCGCCGGGTTCCTCAAGCGGGACGACATCAGGGACGCCCTGGTCCACCCGGCCGGCCGCACCCTCGACGAACTCCCCGCCGGGGCCCGGATCGGCACCTCCTCGGTGCGCCGGCGGGCCCAGCTGGCCGTCTCGCACCCGCACCTGGAGTGCGTGCCGATGCGCGGCAACGCCAACCGCCGGCTGGAGAAGCTCGCGGCCGGCGAGGCCGACGCCCTGCTGCTGGCCGTCTCGGGCCTGGAGCGGATCGGACGGCCCGGCCTGATCACCGAGATCCTGCCGGTCGAGACGATGTGCCCGCCGATCGGCGCCGGCGTGCTCGGCCTGCAGTGCCGCGAGGACGACACCCGCACCATCGACCTCGTCTCCGGGCTCGGCGACGCCGACGCCTGGCGCGAGACCACCGCCGAGCGGATGTTCCTGCACGTGCTCCAGGGCCACTGCAACAGCCCGATCGCGGGCTACGCCAAGGCCGAGCGGGACGGCCGCCTCTCGCTGCGGGCCCGGGTCTTCTCCCCCGACGGCAAGACCGTGCTGGACGCCCACGAGTGGGCCGGGCCGCTCGACCCCGCCACCCTGGGCACCTCGGTCGCGGTCGCGCTGCTGCGCCAGGGCGCGCGGGAGCTGATCGACACCATCCCGCACTGAGGCCGGGGCCCACCAAAGCGGCCGGGCCCCGGCCCGGCGCCGCCGTGGCCCCGGCCCGCCGCCACCCGGCCGCGGCCCGGATGCGGCGGGCGGCCGGGCGGTGCAGGGTCGGGGTATGGCCTCGATCATCGTGCTGCTGGAGCTGGAGCCGTCCACCGAGGTGCTCGACGCCGGTGAGGTGGACGTCGGCGCCCGGGTGCGCTGGGTGCACGCCGCGCCGGGCGACCCGGACGTGCCGGACGACCCGGCGCCGCGGACGTTCTGCGGCCTCGACACCGCGCCGCTGGAGTACGAGCCGTACCGGCCGTCCGGGCCGGGGCAGCCCTGGTACCCGCCGCTGCACCGGACCCGGCGCTGCCGCGACTGCGAGGCGGCGCTGCGGAGCCTGTGAGGCGGCGCCGCGGAGCCTGCGAGCGGCAACAGCCTCGGCGAGCCGAACCGACCGATTCCGGGGCCGAGATCGCGGTGGACGGCCGGCTCGACCCGCTGAACCTCGGGGCGGCCGCCGGCACGGGCCGGTACGACCCGCAGGCGCTGAAGAAGGTCTGGCACCGCCTGGCCCGGTTCGGTGCACCGCACGGCGGCTGAGCCCTCCGGCAGCCGGCCCCTCCGGAAGCCGGCCAGGACGCCGGCGGGCCGGGCGGTTTCCCGCCCGGCCCGCCGCCTCACGTCCGGCCGCCTCACGTCCGCCGGCGCTCCCGTCCCGGCGCCCTCACCCGCTCCGCCGGCGCAGGAACACCGCCGAGGCCAGCCCGCCGGCCACCACCAGCGCGGTGTTGACCAGGAGCGCGAGCCCGACGCCGCCCAGCACCGTGCCGGCGGCCGTGCCGCCCCCGAGGGCGGTCATCCGGGCGGTGACCACGGCGCTCATCACCGGGGTGCCGAGCGCGATGCCGACCTGCTGGGTCATCGTGGCGACGCCGGTGGCCAGGCCCTGTTCGTGGTCGGGCAGGCCCGAGGTGGCGGTCACCATGAAGCCGACGATCGCCAGCATGTTGCCCACGCCGCCGACGAAGGTGGCGGCCAGCAGCAGGGCGAGCCAGCCGTGGCCGGTGCCGAGCAGCAGCAGCGCGGCGGTGGCGGCGGCCTGCACCAGCAGGCCGGTGACCAGCGAACCCCTCGTCCCGAGCCGGCGGATCACCCGGGGTGCGTGGATCCCGCCGAGGACCGTACCGGCCCCGAGCACGCCGAAGGCCAGGCCGGTGGCGAGGGCGGAGTAGCCCAGCACCCGCTGGAGGTAGAGCGTCATCAGGAACACCAGCGAGGTCTCGGTGGCGAAGGCGATCAGCCCGGCGAGGTTGCCCCAGACCACCGTGCGGCGCCGCAGCACCCGGACGGGCACCAGCGGGTGGACGGCGGCCCGCTCGACGAACCAGAACGCCACCAGCAGCAGCCCGCCGACGGCCAGCGCGCCGAGCGCCGCCGGGTCGCCCCAGCCGTGCTCGCCGGCCAGGGTCAGGCCGTACACCAGGGCGAGCAGGCCGCCGGTGACGGTGGCCGCGCCGGGCAGGTCGATCCGGGGCCGCGCGGTGCCGGCCCGGCCCTCGGCGGACTCGGGGACGAGGCGCGGCGCCACCAGCAGGACGGCCAGCGCCACCGGGACGTTGACGAAGAACGCCCAGCGCCAGCTGAGCAGGTCGGTCAGCAGCCCGCCGAGGATCGCCCCGGAGGTGAAGCCCGCCGAAATCAGCGCGCCGTTCAACCCCAGCGCCCGCTCCCGCAGCGGCCCTTCGGGGAACGCGGTGGTGAGCAGGGCGAGGCCGGCGGGGGTGACGGCGGCGGTGGCCAGGCCCTGCGCGACCCGGGCGGCGAGCAGTACCCAGGGGGTCGTCGCCAGGCCGCCGACCAGCGAGGAGACGGCGAGGACGGCGAGTCCGAGCAGGAACACCCGGCGGCGGCCGAACAGGTCGGCGACCCGGCCGAACAGCAGGCTGAACCCGGCGGCGCCGAGCGCGAAGGCGGTGACGATCCACTGCAGCCCGCCGAGCGGGAAGCCGAGGCCGCGGCCGATCACCGGCAGCGCGACGTTCAGGATCGAGAAGTCCACGGCCAGCATGAACTGGGCGGCCAGCAGGACGACCAGGACGACGCGTTGGCGTCCGGTCATGCCGGCGGCCGCCTTCGGCGCCGCCGGCGGCAGAGGGGTCTGGTCGAGCACGGTCATGGCGGGCTTCCTCCGGATCGGGCTGCTGAGTGTGTACGGCAGCAGCCTCCGCCCGTCCGGGGCGCGGACCCAGTCCCCTGCCGTGGGTAGCACCGGCAGGGGCAGGCTCGGCCGGCCGGCCGGGTGTTCACTGGACTCATGGAGAAACCGGTGGAGTTGAGCGACTTCCTGCGGACCCGCAGGGCCCGGCTGCAGCCCGAGGAGGTCGGCCTCGTCGCGTACGGCGCGCGCCGCCGGGTACCGGGGCTGCGCCGGGAGGAGCTGGCCCAGCTGGCGGGGGTGAGCGTCACCTACTACACCCGGCTGGAGCAGGGGCAGAGCCTCAACGCCTCGGACGAGGTGCTGGACGCGCTGGCCCGCGCGCTGCGGCTGAGCCCGGACGAGCACGCCCACCTGCGCAACATCGCCCGCCCGGGCCGGGCCCGGCCGCGTCCGGCGGACCGCTTCGAGCGGGCCAGGGCCGGTACCCGGCAGCTGATCGCGGCGATGCGGGAGGTGCCCGCCGTGGTGGTGGGGCACCGCAACGAGGTGCTGGCCTGGAACCCGCTGGGGCACGCGCTGCTGGCCGGGCATCTCGACCCGGCCGCCCCGGACCACCGGGGGGAGCGGCCGAACCTGTCCCGGATGCTCTTCCTCGACCCGCACACCCGGGAGCTCTACCGCGGCTGGGAGGAGGAGGCGCGGGCGAACGTCGCCTACCTGCGGCTGTCGGCGGGCCGGCACCCGGACGACCGCGAGCTGGCCGCGCTGGTCGGCGAACTGTCGATGAACAGCCCGGAGTTCGCGGCGCTCTGGGCCAGGCATCCGGTCAACGACTGCCTCTTCGGCAGCAAGGCGCTGCACCACCCGGTGGTCGGCCGGCTGGACCTGGCCTTCGAGGCGATGCCGCTGCCGGAGGGCGGCGGGCACCGGATGCTGCTGTACAGCGCCGCGCCGGGGTCGGCCGACGAGGCGGCCCTGCGGCTGCTGGCCGGCGCCGCGGCCGCTGCCCCGGCGGTCGCGGCCGGCCCGGACTGCGGGATCACTGTGGATGGCTGGGAACTCCCTGGGAGTTCGGTCAACCGCTGATGAGGGTGCCGGTGCGGATGGGCCAAAGGTGCACCGGAAAGTTCAGCAATGTCCGGTTTTCCGGGCTCAGGGACCTCCCAGTTGCGCCCCAGGACTCCGCAAGAGCCCGGGGTGAGGCTTGCCCCCATGAAGGTGTTCCCGCGACGGCGTGGTGCCGTCCTCGTCAACTCCGCACTCGGCGTGGCCCTCCTGGGGGGCGCCGCCCTGGTGTACACCACCTTGGACAGCGGTACCAGCGTGGCGGCCGGCAAGGCCCAGGTACGAACGGCGACGGTGGCCAAGGGCACGGTCCTGGCCACCGTGTCCGGAACCGGCACCCTTGCCTCGCCGACCGACGCCGGGCAGGACTTCGTCACCGGTGGAAAGCTGACCGCGGTCAAGGTCGCGGTCGGCGACACGGTGACCAAGGGCCAGGTGCTCGCGACCGTGGACACCACGGCCGCCCAGCAGCAGGTGGCCGCCGCCCAGTCGGCGCTCACCGCGGCCAAGGCCAACCTGACCAAGGCCGAGGCCGGCGTCACCACCACGACCACCTCCCAGCTGCCCGCCTCCTCCGGCTCGGGCTCCTCGGGCGGCGGCGCCGGCTCGTCCGCCGGTGGCGGCCGGAGCGCCGGCGCGACCGCCACCGCGAGCGCCGCTCCGACGCCGCAGACCACCACGATCACCACCACCAAGGTGGACGACGCGGCGGTCGCCCAGGCCCAGCAGCAGGTCGACACGGCACAGACCAATCTCACCAACGCCCAGGCCACGCTGGCCGGTACGACGCTGACCGCCTCCGTGGACGGCACCGTCGCCTCGGTCGGCGGCAAGGCCGGCGACACCGTCTCGGGCGGTACCACCGGCTCGACCGGCTCCACCAGCAGCAAGTCGACCGGGACGACGGGCACTTCGGGCTCCACCACGCCGAGCGGCTTCATCGTGCTGACCAACCCGACCGGGATGCAGGTCACCGCGGCCTTCTCGGAGCTGGACTCGCTCAAGCTGAAGAAGGGCGAGGCGGCCACCGTCACGCTCAACGCGCAGTCCGACACCAAGCTCAACGCCACCGTCCTGTCGGTGAGTTCGCTGCCGACCAGCAGCGGGAGCGGCGGCGCGGTGCAGTACGGCGCGACGCTGCAGATCACCGGTGACACCAGCAAGCTGCGGACCGGCCTGAGCGCCACCGTCTCGGTGGTCACCGGCGAGGCGGACAACGCCCTCTCGCTGCCCGCCGCCGCACTGGCCGGCACCGGCGCCAGCCGGACCGCGACCCTGGTCGCGGAGGACGGCAGCACCTCCCGGGTGACGGTGACGGTCGGCGTGGTCGGCGACTCCACGGTCGAGGTGACCGAGGGCCTGAAGGAGGGGGACAAGGTCGAACTGGCCTCCACCACCTCCGGATCGAGCAACGGGTTCCCGAGCGGGAACTTCCCGGGGCTCGGCGGCGCGGCCGGCGGCCAGGGCGCGGCGATCCCCGGCGGCGCCGGGACCGGCGCGCGGGGCGGCAACCGCTGATGGGCCGCACCAACTCCGGTTCGCGGGGCGGCGGGCGGCACACCGGCCCGGCCGTCCGCGCGGGCGACGCCACCCGGGGCGACGCCGGCCCCCCGCCGGTGATCCAGATCCGCCGGGTCACCAAGTCCTACGGCCTCGGCGACGCCACCGTGCACGCGCTGCGCGGCCCCTCGGACCCGGTGACCGGGGAGCCGCTCGGCGTCACCCTGGACATCGAGCAGGGCGACTTCGTCGCGGTGATGGGCAGTTCGGGCTCGGGCAAGTCGACCCTGATGAACATCCTCGGCTGCCTGGACGTCCCCACCGGGGGCCGCTACCTGCTGGACGGCACCGACGTCGGTCACCTGGACGAGGGGCAGCTCTCGCTGGTCCGCAACCGCAAGATCGGCTTCATCTTCCAGTCCTTCAACCTGGTGCCCCGCACCACGGCCCTCGCCCAGGTCGAACTCCCGCTGGCCTACGCCGGCGCGCGGTCGGCCGAGCGGCGGCGCCGGGCGCTGGCGGCGCTCTCGCTGGTCGGCCTGGCCGACCGCTCCGGGCACAAGCCCAACGAGCTGTCCGGCGGCCAGCAGCAGCGGGTGGCGGTGGCCCGGGCACTGGTCACCGCCCCCGCGATGCTGCTCGCCGACGAGCCGACCGGCAACCTGGACAGCCGCTCCACGGAGGAGGTCCTGGGGATCATCGACGGGCTGAACGCGATCGGCCGCACCGTCGTGCTGATCACCCACGAGGACGAGGTCGCCCGGCACGCCAAGCGGGTGATCCGGCTGGTGGACGGCGCGATCGTGTCGGACGTCCGGCAGGGCCCGGTGGCCGGACCGCCGCCGGCGATCCGCCCCGAGCTGGTGGGAGGCCGGTCATGATCCTCTGGCAGATGCTCCGCTTCGCCTTCGGCGGCCTGGCCGCCAACAAGGTGCGTTCCGCCCTGACCATGCTGGGCGTGCTGATCGGGGTCGCCTCGGTGATCCTGCTGCTCGCGGTCGGCAACGGCTCCTCGGTCGCGGTGAAGGACTCGATCACCGCGCTCGGGACCAACTCGCTGACGGTGTCGGCCGGGTCCTCCTTCGGCGGGGCCCGTGGCGCGTCCACCGCGAAGAAGCTCACGGTGGACGACGCCAAGGCGCTGGCCTCCTCGGCGCAGGCGCCGGACATCAAGTCCGTGGCGCCGGTGGTCACCACCACGGGCGCCGCGCTGTACGGGGACATCTCGTACACGCCGGGCTCGATCGTCGGCACCTACCCGGCGTACTTCGAGACCTCGAACCAGAAGGTCGAGAAGGGCGACTACTTCAGCAACGACGACGTGCTGAACGCCCGCAAGGTCGCGGTGCTCGGCTCGACCACGGCCAAGCAGCTGTTCGACACCGAGGACCCGGTGGGCAAGCAGATCACCATCGGCGGCACGCCGTTCACGGTGTCCGGCGTGCTGAAGACCAAGGGCAGCACCGGGTTCAACGACCCGGACGACCTGGTGATCGCCCCGCTGCCGACCGTCCAGAACGCCTTCACCGGCTTCGGTTCGGTCAACCAGATCCTGGTGCAGGCGACCTCGGCGGAGACCACCACCGCCGCGCAGGCCGAGATCACCCAGATCCTGATGGGCACCCACGCCCTGGCGGACGCCACCAAGCTGGACTTCCGGATCAGCAACCAGGCGTCGCTGCTGACGGCGCGCGAGAGCACCGGCAAGACCTTCACGGTGCTGCTGGGCGCGGTGGCGGCGATCTCGCTGCTGGTCGGCGGGATCGGGATCACCAACATCATGCTGGTCACCGTCACCGAGCGGACCAGGGAGATCGGCATCCGCAAGGCGCTCGGTGCGCCGAAGGGCGTCATCCTCGGGCAGTTCCTGACCGAGTCGACCCTGCTGTCGGTGCTCGGCGCCGGCCTCGGGGTGCTGGCGGGCCTGATCGGTTCGCACTTCAGCATCGTCGGCATCAAACCGGTGGTGATCCCGGAGTCGGTGCTGGCCGCGTTCGGCATCGCGGTCGCCATCGGCCTGTTCTTCGGCAGCTACCCGGCCAACCGGGCCGCTTCGCTGCGGCCCATCGACGCCCTCCGGCACGAGTGACAAGGAGCCCTGACCATCATGAGCAACGACAACCACTCGCTGGTGCCGCGCGAGGACGACAACAGCCCGATCGCCCAGGTCGAGCTGCTCTCCAGTGCGCCGGACGCCCGTGACATCACCGCCGAGCTGGCCGCTCCGCCGCGCCGTCGGCTGCCCTGGGTGACGCTCGCCCTGGCGGGCGGGGTGCTCGCCGCGGCCGCGTTCAGCGGTGGCGTCTGGTACCAGCAGAACCACGGCACCACGAAGACCGCGGCGGGCGGTGGCGGCCAGCAGCGGGCCGCGGCCCCGGGCGGCTTCGGCGGCCAGGGCGCGGCGGGCCAGGGGGCGGCCGGTCAGGGCACCGGCCGCCGCAACGGCCAGACGGGCGGCACCGGCGCGGCCGGCGGTGCGGGCGCGCCCGGCGGCACCGGGGCGCAGGGCGGCGCGGGCGGCTTCACCCGCGGCACCGTGAAGGTCGTGGACGGCACCACCGTCTACCTGACCGACGCGAACGGCAACACCGTCAAGGTGACGACCGGCGACTCGACCAAGGTGCAGCTCAACAAGGAGGGCAAGGTCGGCGACCTGCAGCCCGGCCAGAGCGTCACCGTGGTCGGCACCCCGGACGCCTCCGGCGGCTACGCGGCCACCCAACTGGTCGAGGGCGCGGCGGCCGGCGGCTTCGGCGGCTTCGGCGGCGCCCGCACACCGTCCGGCGGCTGACCCCGCGGCCTCCGGACCACGGCCCGGCCGGCGCCCCGCCGGCCGGGCCGCTTCCGTTCGGGGGGCGGGGCGCCCGGGGGCGCCGGAAGGGTGTTCGAGGGCGAAGGGCCCTTGTCCCGGGAAATCCCCCCCCGGTTAAGCTGGTTAATCCAACATTCATCAACCACGCATAGCCTCCCAGGGCTATCGTCCGATGAGTGTCATCGTCCGACCGGGAGGCGGAACAGTCGTGCAAGGGACCGTGTCGACATCAGGGATCGCGGCCGCCGCCGGTACCTCGGGTGAAGCCTTCCTCCTGGTCGTCGACGACGAACCGAACATCCGCGAGCTGCTCTCGGCCTCGCTGCGGTTCTCCGGCTTCCGGGTCTCCTCCGCCGCGACCGGCGAGGAGGCGCTCGCGGCCGTCGCCGCCGAGCGCCCCGACCTGGTCGTCCTGGACGTGATGCTGCCCGACCTCGACGGCTTCACCGTCGTCGAGCGGCTGCGCGAGCAGACCGGACGCGACCGGATAGCCGGGCCCGCGCACGCCGGCGACCACCTGCCGGTGCTCTTCCTCACCGCCAAGGACGGCGTCGGCGACAAGGTCCAGGGCCTCGCCGTCGGCGCGGACGACTACGTCACCAAGCCCTTCAGCCTGGAGGAGCTGATCGCCCGGATCCGCGCCATCCTGCGCCGGGCCGGCGGCCCCGCCGAGGACGGCCGCCTGGTCGTCGCCGACCTCACCCTCGACCCGGTGGCCCACGAGGTCACCCGGGCCGGCACCCCGGTGTCGCTCTCGCCGACCGAGTTCAAGCTGCTGCACTACCTGATGGCCAACGTCGGCCGGGTGGTCTCCAAGGCGCAGATCCTGGACCACGTCTGGGCGTACGACTTCGGCGGCGACCTCTCCATCGTCGAGTCGTACATCTCCTACCTGCGCCGCAAGCTCGACTCCGGGCCGGTGCACGGGCCCAAGCTGATCCACACCGTCCGGGGCATCGGCTACGCCCTGCGCCGGCCGCCGCAGAACTGACCGCCCGGATGCCCCGGCCCGCCCTGCTCCGCCCCCGCCTGCCGGGCCGGCTCCGGCTGCCGCGGCCCGGCTCCCTGACGGCCCGGCTCTCGCTCCGGGCCCGGCTGCTGGTGCTCGCGCTGCTGCTGGTCACCACCGGTCTCGCGGTCAGCGACACCGTGGTCCTCGGCACCGTCCGGCACCAGCTGGAGCAGCGCCTGGACGAGCAGCTCCAGCGGGTCGCCGAGCCGCTCTCGCACCGCGCCGCCGGACGCCAGACCTGGGCGGACAAGGGCCAGCCGCCGGCCATGGCCGGGAAGCGCGCGCAACCGCTGCTGGCCGCGCTGCCCAGCCAGTACACCGTGTTGTACCTGTCCGCCGAGGGCAAGGTGCAGCAGGTCGTCCGCCAGCCGGTCAGCGAGTCCGACCCGGCCCCTGAGCTGGGCCGCCTCGATCCCGCGACCACCACCCCGCAGGCCGCCTTCGACCTGCCCGACACCCGGGGGCGCGGTTCCTGGCGGGCCGTCGTCCTGCCGTTGCAGCGGTCGGCCGCCGGCAGCGAGTTCGCCGCGCCGAACGCCTCGTACCTGCTGGTCGCGGTCTCCCGCGAGGAGGTCGACGCCACCGTCGGCAAGCTGCGCGGCTCCTTCCTCGCGATCGGCGGGGTCGTCCTGCTGCTGATCGCCGCCCTCGGCTTCTTCGCCGTCCGGGCCGGCCTGCGCCAGCTGCGCGGGATCGAGAAGGGCGCCGCCCGGATCGCCTCCGGCGAGCTGTCGCACCGGATGCCCGAACTCTCCACCCGGACCGAGGTCGGCCGGCTCTCGGCCGCCCTGAACGGGATGCTCACCCAGATCGAGGCGGCCTTCGCGGCCCGCGCCGAGTCGGAGGCCCGGATGCGGCGCTTCGTCGCCGACGCCTCGCACGAGCTGCGCACGCCGCTGGCCGGCATCCGGGGCTTCGCCGAGCTGTACCGGATGGGCGCCCTGCCCACCCCCGCCGACGTCACCCGCACCATGAGCCGGATCGAGAGCGAGGCCGTCCGGATGGGCACCCTGGTCGAGGACCTCCTGGTGCTCGCCCGCCTCGACGAGGAGCGCCCGCTCGACCTGGCCCCGATGGACCTGCGCACGCTCGCCGCCGACGCCCTGCACGACCTGACCGCCCTCGACCCCTCCCGCCCGGTGGCGCTCACCGGCCCGGCCGGCCACGGCGCCCCCGGGGCCGCGCCCGTCCTCGGCGACGAGGCCCGGCTGCGGCAGGTGGTCACCAACCTGGTCGGCAACGCCGTGAAGCACACCCCGCCCGGCACCCCCGTCCGGATCGGCGTCGGCACCGCCCACGGCGACTGCCTGCTGGAGGTCGCCGACTCCGGCCCGGGCCTCACCCGCGACCAGGCCGAACGCGTCTTCGACCGGTTCTACCGGGTCGACGCCTCCCGCAGTCGCAACGACGGCGGCGGCGCGGGCCTCGGCCTCGCCATCGCCACCGCCCTCACCCACGCCCACGGCGGCACCCTCACCCTGCACAGCGCCCCGGGCGACGGCGCGGTCTTCCGGATGGAGATCCCGCGCCAGCGGTGACCACCCGGGAGGGTGAACGGGCCCGGACGGCACCCGTCGGCCGGTGATCGTGTGCGACGGTACGGCCACGGCTTGTGTCACATCGGGCCGCCTGCTCACACTGGACCGGAAGAGGGGTGTCTCAATGATCGCGCTCGCAGTTGAGGAGACCTGGACCAGGCGCTGTGGCAGGTGTGGAAGGCCATGGACGTTCCGCAGGGCTTCCGGGCGGAGATCATCGAGAGGGCCATCGAGATGTCACCTGCCGGCGGGATGCGGCACTTCACCGTCAATATGTCTTCGTCTCCCCCGAGGACCTGGAGGAGGTCGAGCAACCCGACGGTTTCGGCGTCCTGGCCTCGGGCGTGGCGTGGTCGTGGAAACAGTGTCGCCCGGCAGCGAGAGCCGCAAGCGCGACCTGGTCCGCAAGCACCGCGCGTACGCCACGGCGGGCACCCCGGTGTACGTGATCATCGACGATTTCGACGGCGGCTCGGTCACCGTGCTCTCCGGCCCCGACCCCGCCAGGGGCGGCTACCGGATCCAATCGCAGTGCGCCGGGCTTCAGCCCGGTGGTGAAGCGATTCTGGGTGGTGCTCTGAGCGGGGTCGGAGCACCCTCTCGCGGCGTGGACCTCAGCTAGGCAGGCCGACACCTTGTGCCGGTACTTCGTCACGAAGACCAAGTGCGCGTGGAGAACGAACGTGCAGTGCCTGCCTTTTCTGATAATCAGCCATAAACCAACACGGGTACGGTGATCGCCATGCAGCTTCGGTACTCCTTCCGCCTCTACCCGAACGGGTCTCAGCGTTCTGCGCTGACCCGTGCGTTCGGGTGTGCGCGGGTGGTGTACAACGACGCCTTGCGGGCTCGTGAGAGCGCCCGTGAGGACGGGTTGCCGTTCCCGAGGACCGGTGACCTGTCGAAGGCGCTGATCACCGAGGCGAAGAAGACCCCCGATCGCGAATGGCTCGGGGAGGTGTCCGCCGTGGTCCTGCAGCAGTCGCTGCGGGACCTGGACACCGCGTACCGGAACTTCTTCGACGGGTTGAAGGGCAAGCGCCCGCGTATGGGCGCGCCCCGCTTCAAGAGCCGCAAGGACAATCGGCAGGCCGTCAGGTTCACCGCCAATGCCCGATGGAAGATCACGTCGGGCGGTGACCTGTCGTTGCCGAAGGTCGGCGACGTGCGGGTGAAGTGGTCCCGCGTGCTGCCGTCGCAGCCGTCCACGGTGACCGTGGTCAAGGACGCCGCCGGGCGGTACTTCTGCTCGTTCGTGGTGGAGAGCGACCCGGCCACCGACCTGACCCGCATGCCCGACACGGACGCGGTGGTCGGGATCGACCTGGGCCTGACGCACTTCGCGATCCTGTCCGACGGCACGAAGATCGACAGCCCGAAGTTCCTGCGCCGGGCCGAGAAGAAGTTGAAGCGCGCGCAGCAGTCCCTGAGCCGCAAGGCCAAGGGCAGCAACAACCGGGGCAAGGCCCGGCTCAAGGTCGCCAAGGCACACGCCAAGGTCACCGACGCGCGGCGCGATTTCCACCACCAGCTCTCGACGAAGGTGATCCGCGAGAACCAAGCGGTCGCCGTTGAGGACCTGGCGGTCAAGGCACTCGCCCGCACCAGCCTGGCCAAGTCCGTCCACGATGCCGGATGGTCCGCGTTCGTCACCATGCTGGAGTACAAGGCTGCCCGGTACGGGCGCACCTTCCTGCGCATCGGCCGCTTCGAGCCGACCTCGCAGGTCTGCTCGAACTGCGGCGTCAAGGGCGGACCCAAGCCCCTGGACGTCCGCGTCTGGCAGTGCCAGGCATGCGGCGTCCGGCTCGACCGGGACATCAACGCGGCGGTCAACGTCGCCAAGGCCGCAGGACTTGCGGTCTCAGCCTGTGGAGCGCAGGTAGGACCGGGACTCGTCCCGGCACCGCGCAGTGAAGCAGGAACCCGCCTGAGCGCCGCGCCATCCGTGCGCAGCGTGGAGGGAATCACCGCACTCTAGGGCGGTGAGGAGGTCAAGCGAGTTCGGTGCGCACCCCGTACGGCGAGGAGGCGATCGTCCCGGAGGGGCCCGCCAAGGGATTCGTGATCGGCCCCGACGTCACCGGCGGCCCCCGCTGAGACCGGCGCCGCCCGAAATCTCCTTGCCCCCGACCGGCCGGCAGGGGAGGCTGCCACCATGTCCGACCATGAGAACAGCAGCTCACGCGGGGTGGAGAGCCTCTTCAGCCAGGGCCGGCTGACCACGATCCCCCGCAAGGCGGCCCGCCGCGACCAACTCCTCACGCACCTCGCCCGGACCCTCTTCGAGCCCGGCCGGGACTACACCGAGCGCGAGGTGAACGAGGCCCTGCTCACCGTCCACGACGACCACTCCGCCCTGCGCCGCTACCTGGTGGAGGCCCACCTGCTCGTGCGCACCAGGGACGGCAGCAGCTACCACCGGGCCGGCTGACGGGCGGCGGAGCACGCCGACGGGCGGCGTCCGCCGGCGGGTGCCGGGGTACGCCGCCCGGGGGCGGGGCGAGTCGCGGGAGGCAGCGCCCGCGGTCACTTCGGGTCGCGGTCGAAGACCGACTTCGACCAGCGGTAGCCGAGCGCCGCCAGGCCGAGGCACCAGAGGACGGTGATCCACCAGTTGTTGCCGATCGGGGTGCCGAGCAGCAGGCCGCGGAGGGTCTCGATGGCGGGGGTGAACGGCTGGTACCGGGCGACGGGCTGGAACCAGCCCGGCATCGCGTCGACCGGCACGAAGGCGCTGGAGATCAGCGGCAGGAAGATCAGCGGCAGCGCGTTGTTGCTGGCGGCCTCGGCGCTCGGGCTGACCATGCCCATCCCGACCGCGATCCAGGTGAACGCCAGGGCGAACAGGGCGAGCAGCCCGAACGCGGCGACCCACTCCAGGACGCCGGCGTCGGTGGACCGGAACCCGATGGCCACGCCGACGGCGCCGACCAGCACCACGCTGACGAGCGCCTGCAGCACGCTGCCGACCACGTGCCCGACGAGCACCGAGCCGCGGTGGATCGCCATCGTGCGGAAGCGGGCGATGATGCCCTCGGTCATGTCGTTGGAGACCGACACCGCGGTGCCGACCAGGGTGCCGCCGATGGTCATCAGCAGGATGCCCGGGACGAGGTAGGCGATGTACTCCGAGCGGTCGGCGCCGCCGCCGCCGATGCCCGCGCTCATCACGTCGCCGAAGACGTAGACGAACAGCAGCAGCAGGACGATCGGGGTGAGCAGCAGGTTCAGGGTAAGCGACGGGTAGCGGCGCGCGTGCAGGAGGTTCCGGCGCAGCATCGTGGACGAGTCGCGGACGGCGAGGGGGAGGGAGCTCATCGGACGTTCTCCTTGGGCTGGTCGGTCGGGCCCGGCGCGGCGGCGCCTCCGGTCAGGGCGAAGAACACGTCGTCGAGGTCGGGGGTGTGGACGGTGAGTTCGTCGGCCTCGACGCCGGCGGAGTCCAGCCGGTCGAGCACGGTGCGCAGGTCGCGCTGGCTGCCGTCGCTCGGGATCTGCAGCGTCAGCGACTCGTCGTCGCGGGTCGCTCCGCCCAGGGCGAGGGCCGCGGTGCGGTAGCCGGCGGGGTCGGTGAAGCGCAGGCGGACGTGGCCGCCGGGGATCAGCCGCTTCAGTTCGTCGGCGGTGCCCTCGGCGGCGATCCTGCCGTCGTTCAGCACCGCGATGCGGTCGGCGAGTTCGTCGGCCTCCTCCAGGTACTGGGTGGTGAGGAAGACGGTGACGCCGCCCGCGACCAGGTCGCGGATGATCTGCCACATGGTGTGGCGGCTGCGGGGGTCCAGGCCGGTGGTCGGCTCGTCCAGGAAGATGATCCGCGGGTCGCCGACCAGGGTCATGGCGATGTCCAGGCGGCGCTTCATGCCGCCGGAGTAGGTGGAGGCGGGCTTCTTCGCCGCGTCGGTGAGGCCGAAGCGCTCCAGCAGGCCGGCGGCGACCCGCCGCCCCTCGGCCTTGGGCAGGTGGTGCAGGTCGGCCATCAGGAGCATGTTCTCCTCGCCGGTGATCAGGCCGTCGACGGCGGAGAACTGGCCGGTGACGCCGATCGCGGCGCGCACCGCCTGGGGAGCGGCGGCGAGGTCGTGGCCCGCGACCTGGGCCTGGCCGCCGTCGGCGGTGATCAGGGTGGAGAGGATCTTGACGGCGGTGGTCTTGCCGGCGCCGTTCGGGCCGAGCAGGGCGAACACGGATCCGGCCGGGATGCGCAGGTCGATCCCGTCGAGCACGGTCTTGTCGCCGTAGGACTTGCGCAGGCCGACGGCGGACACGGCGGCGGGCGGCAGCTGTGCGTCCGTCGTCCTGGGCGTGGGCATGACAGAAGAAGGCATGTGGCCCTCCCTTTTCGAAGGCTGGGGCGGCTGGGGGGAGCGGGCGATCCGGAGCCGGAGCTGCCGGGGTCAGGCCTTGGTGCGCAGGATGTCGATGTTGCCGTGCCGGGTGCGGGCGCGGACCCGGACGGTGTCCTCGCTCTCCTCCGGGCTCTCGGACGCGCTGAGCGTGTTGCGCACCTGGCCGGAGCCGGAGCTGACGTCGAGCCAGGCGGCCGTGCCCTTGCGGATGCCGACCTCGATGGCGCCGTAGGAGGTCTCCAGCTGGACGGTGCCGCGGGCCACCTCGCCCACCCGCAGGGTGCCGTGCGCGGTGGTGGCGACGACCGAGCCCTCGGCGCGGGTGATGCTGATGTCGCCGTTGGCGCCGCTCACCCGCAGCTCCCCGACCGCGGCACCCACGGTGGTGGAGCCGTGCGAGTTCTTCAGGACGGCGGAACCCTCGACGAGCCCGACCCGCAGGCTGCCGGAGCTGGTGGTGATCTCGGCCGCGCCCTCGATCCGGTCCACCGTGATGGAGCCGTGCGAGGCGGTCAGCTTCAGCGGACCGGTCGTGTCGAGGCGAACGTCACCGGACGAGGTCTTCACCCGGACCTCGCCGAGCCGCCCCTCGCCGAGCACCTGGGCCCAGGAGCCCGACACGTCGACGCGTGAGCCGGTGGGCAGCTCGACCGTCACGTCGACGGTGCCGGTCCGGCCGAACAGGTAGCGCTGCTTGGGCGTCCGGACGGTCAGGGTGCCGCCCGAGTACGTGACCTCGGTCTGGTCGGCCGCCCGGACGTCCTGGTCCCGCTTCGGGTCGCGCGCCCGCACCTCGACGACGGTGTCGGCGCGGTCGCCCGCGGTGAACTGGATGGAGCCGGCCTCCACGTGCGCGATGGCCGAGATCGGGTCTGGAGTGTCGAAAGAAGGCATGGCAGTACCGTCCTCATGAGTCCGTGGGGCGTCCCCGCTGGTGGGACGTGGTGAAGGGTGAAGGGGGCGGGCGGGGCTGCGGTCAGCGCACCCAGCCCGTGAAGCTCTGTCCGAGCTGCTGGCTCTTCTCCGTCGTGCGCGGCCGGGCGCCGCCCTCGACCGCGGTCGCCACGGCCCGCACCAGCCAGGCGTTGACCGACAGGCCCTCGTGGCCGGCGGCCTCCTCCGCGCGCGCCTTGAGATGGGCCGGCAGGCGCAGGTTGACCCGGGCGGTGCCGCTCTCGTCGCCCTCGGCGGGCGCCTGCGCCCGGAGCGGCTCGACGGGTGCGGCCGGCCCCGCCGGGACACCGCCCTCGGTGGGCGGCAGCGTCACCACGAAGTCCGGGTCGAGCCCTCGCAGCCGGACGTCCACCGAGCCGGGGGCCAGCTCCCGGGTGATCTCGTCCATGGCGGCGGAGAGCACGTTGAGCATGGTCAACCGGGTTGCCGACTCCAGCGGAGCGGTGAGCCTCTCGGCCAGCTCACGGGCTTCGTCGCCGCCGGCCTCGGCGGCCACCGCGAGTTCACGGCGAAGGGTGTCGACATACGGGGTGAGGTCCATGACGCCATAGTGGCACCACAGTGGTGCCACACGCAAGCCCCGAGGTGGCATCATCGCCACGGATTCGACGGTTACGCCTCTGGCCTGCGGAAACAGGCTGGCGCCTAGTCGGCTGAATGTGGCACCATGCGTGTCGGTGGTGCCCCGCGGGCCTTCTGTGGTGCCATGTGGCACCACGTGGCACCAGTCCTGCGCCAATCCGCGCCGGGTGATGTCACGCCACGTCGGCCGGGGGCGGCCCCGCCCCTCCGACGGCGTACACCCGGACCGGATCCAGGTGCAGCTCGTACGGGCCGAGACAGTCCGCCGAGAGGGTGGCGAGGCGGACGCCGCAGGAACAGGCCCGGTTGGGGCCCTCCGTCCCGGTCGGTCCGCAGCACCCGCCGCCGTTCTCGCCGCCGGGCAGCGGCTCCAGCCCCATCACGTCCTCGGGGTGGACGAGGACGGTGTTCCGGGGACCCGCCGAGGTCAGCGACCCGCCGCCCACCAGGAGCCCCTGCCTCCCGGCCGGCCGCGCACCCTCCCGCCCGCCGAGCGGGAGGTAGGGCGCTCCCCACGGATCCGGGTCGACCGCGTAGTGCCCGCGCGGCACGGTGGACGGCGCCCGCCGCGCCTCGCCGCCGACGTGCCGGTGAGCGGGCTTCGCCGGCACGGCGGCCAACGCCGTCAGGTCCTCGGAGAGCCGGGCACCGCAGCGCGCGCAGCGGAAGACGGTCATGGCCGCCGATCGGGTCGGCCGGTGGTGGAAGGGCGGGACGCCCGTCCGCCCCGGCGAGTGAGGTGAGACTCGGTCAGGAAACGCTTCCGCGGGTCACACCCCGTCGAACTCCCCGGCCGCCACGGCCCGTACGAAGGCGTTCAGCGCCACGGGACTGAAGGCCAGGACCGGACCGTGCGGGTCCTTGGAGTCGCGGACACGGCCGGGGTTGGCGTCGTCGACCTCGATGCAGTCGCCGCCGTCGTTGTTGCTGTGGCTGCTCTTGCGCCAGCGGGCGGGCTCGGTGTCAGGTCGCATGGCGTTCGTGCTCCTCCATCGCCGCTCTGATCATCACCGCCGAGTCCCGGGGCGACAGGGCCTGGGCCCTGAGCAGATCGTATGACTCCCGGAGCTTCGCCACCTTCTCCGGGTCGTCCTCAAGTACCCCTGAGCGGCTGCCTTCCAGATAGGCCACGGTGGCCCGGGTCGGCAGCGTGAGCAAGGTGAGCGAGCCGCCCATCTCGCCGTGTTCTCCGGCGGAGAAGGGCAGCACCTGGATGGTGACATGAGACGGACGTCCGGCGTCGAGCAGGGCGGCGAGCTGCATGACCGTCGTACTGGGTCCGCCGACCGGGCGGCGCAGGGCGGCCTCGTCCAGGATGAACCAGTAGCGTGCGGGGGCGTCGCCGTGCACTCGCCGCTGGTGGTTGAGGCGAGCGGTGAGCTTGTCCTCGATTTCCTGTTCGGTGGCATGCGGATCACCGGAACGCAAGGACGCCCGGGCGAAGTCGGGCGTCTGCAGCAAGCCCGGCACGGTGATGGTGCAGCTCTCGTGGATCAGCGCCTGAGCAGCCAGCTCCATGAACCGGCGGTACTTGTCCGGGAACTCCTGCGCCCGTGCCAGCGGATAGAGCCCGATGAACAGGCCCTCGGTGCCGAAGACGGCGTCCAGCTTCTCGGACAGTCCCCGGGGCGGGGCGGACTCGGCCGTCTCGATCCGGCTCAGATGGGCCTTGGAGAAGTTCAGAATCGCCGCCAGTCTCGCCAGCGACATCCCGTCCGCTCTCAGGCGGTGCCGGCGGATCTCGGCGCCGTAGAGGTCCCGGGCGGATCGTTCCGGGTGGAGGTCACGTCCCTTGAAGACCATCCGGTGGCTCCTTCGTGTTCCCCGTCCGGTCGTGGAACACGGTCGGACTTCCCCAGCGTAGCTGCGCAGGGCGACGCTTGGAGTACGGACGGTGATGACCGTCAAGTACTTCCAGGAGCAACGACCATGACGAGCATTCAGTCCGGGGCCGACGACTCGACCCCGGACCCGCTGAACGACCGGCACCTGGCCGAGTGCCGCTGCCCGATGGACTGCGGCGGCCGGCCCGAGGCGGGGCTGAGACTCGTGAGCCCGTACCCGGTGATCGGGTCCGTGGACGCCGCCCGGGTGCGGCCGCCGGCGGTGCCGTACGTTCCGCGCCGGGTGGGCGAGACCGTCCGCGACGTGCTCAGCGGGCGGCCGGGGGTCTTCATGGGGCGCCTCGGCAACGCGGTCTTCCTCCGGCCGGTGTCCGGCGGGGTGGAATGGGACGTCGAGCCCCGATGGATCGATGGCCCGCACGTCTGACCGGGGCGGCCTCGGCGGTCCCGCGGGTCCCGGGGGCGTCGGGCTCTGCGTGCCGAGCGCCGCGGCCGGCCTCCTCCTGGAGCTGGGGGCCGAGGTGTGGTCCTGCCGGGCTCACCATCTCTGCGGCCGGCTGCCGCCGGATCCCCACCGTCAGGTGGCCGCCTGGGCGGCACTGGGTACGGCCCGGCGCTGGGGCGCGCACTTCCCGTCCGGCCGGTTCTGGGGTTGCTGGGGGAGTGCCGCCCTGGCGACGGGCGGGCGGTGTCAAGCGCCTGATCGTCCAAAACGTCCGCCGGGGCCGACCGGCTGCTGATTGTGGGGCGCGGAGGCCGCTGCGCACACTGGCCGGGACAGCGGCAGGGCAGGGGCAGGGAAGCAGCGACGGCGAACCCGGGCGCGCCTGCCCCGGTCCCGGCCCGCGCGCGCCCGACCGTCCGGGTCCCGGCCGCCCCACGGGTGCTTCGCCGGGTGCTCCGTCGGGTGCTCCGTCGGGTGCTTCACCGGCTACCCCCACCCCCCTTGCGGCAGCTCCATAAGTATGATGGATACTGCCCTTGTGAATGTATTCACGTTCACAAGCGGACAAGCTTGCGTGGCAACGTGATGCTCTGTCGCTATAGATGAAGTTTGTCCGCTATGTGATCAAAAGGATCCCTGCCGGAGAGAGGGCGAAGTGGACCTAGCAGTCGCTCACGAGACCATTGCGCGGTGGCAGTTCGGCATCACCACCGTCTACCACTACCTCTTCGTCCCGCTGACGATCAGCCTGGCCTCGATCGTGGCCGGGCTGGAGACCGCCTGGGTGCGGACGGGCAAGGACAAGTACTTCCACGCCACCAAGTTCTGGGGCAAGCTCTTCCTGATCAACATCGCCATGGGCGTGGTCACCGGCATCGTGCAGGAGTTCCAGTTCGGGATGAACTGGTCCGACTACTCGCGCTTCGTCGGCGACGTGTTCGGGGCCCCGCTGGCGATGGAGGCGCTGATCGCCTTCTTCTTCGAGTCGACCTTCATCGGGCTGTGGATCTTCGGCTGGGACAAGCTGCCGAAGAAGCTGCACGCCGCCTGCATGTGGATGGTCGCCATCGGCACCGCCCTCTCGGCGTACTTCATCCTGGCGGCGAACTCCTGGATGCAGCACCCGGTCGGCTACGAGGTGAACCCGGCCACCGGGAAGGCCCAGCTCAACGACATCGCGCGGGTGCTGTTCCAGGACACCGCCGTGGTCGTCGTCCTGCACACCCTCACCGCCGCCTTCCTCACCGGCGCGGCGTTCGTGATCGGCATCTCCTCCTTCCACCTCTGGCGGGCCAAGCGCAAGCCGGAGACGGCCGACCCGAAGAGGACCGCCGTGATGCGGACCTCGCTACGGCTCGGGCTCGTCCTGGCGGTGATCTTCGGTCTCGGCAGCGCGCTCAGCGGCGACGAGCTGGCCAAGGTGATGTTCAGGCAGCAGCCGATGAAGATGGCGGCGGCCGAAGCGCTCTGGGAGACCCAGGACCCCGCGCCGTTCTCGATCTTCGCGGTCGGCAACGTGAACGAGGGGCACAACTCGGTCGAGCTGGAGATCCCGGGGATACTGTCCTTCCTCGCCAACAGCAACTTCAGCTCGCCGGTGCCGGGCATCAACGACACCGCCGCCGCCGAGGCCGCGAAGTACGGCGGCGACCCCAAGGACTACATCCCCAACATCTTCGTCACGTACTGGGGCTTCCGCCTCATGATCGGCTTCGGGATGACCTCCTTCGTGGTCGGCCTGCTCGGACTCTGGACGACCCGGAAGAGAAGATTCCTGGCGCCCGAGCACCGCACCGCGGACGACGAGGTGCCGAAGCTGATGCTCACCCCGCACCGCGAACTCGGGCCTTTCCTCACCCGGTGGAGCTGGCGGATCGGCATCGTCACCCTCGGGTTCCCGCTGATCGCCAACAGCTTCGGCTGGATCTTCACCGAGATGGGCCGTCAGCCGTGGGCCGTGTTCGGGCTGATGAAGACGGCCGACGCGGTGTCGCCGAACGTCAGCGTGACGACGCAGGTGATCGCGCTCAGCACCTTCACCCTGCTGTACGCGATCCTCGCCGTGGTCGAGGTGAAGCTCCTGGTCAAGTACGCCAAGGCCGGCCCGGACACCGCCGAGCGGCCCCCGGCCAAGGACCCGACGCTGGGCGGGCCGTCCTCCGACGAGGACGCCGACAAGCCACTCGCCTTCGCCTACTGAGGACAGAGAGACCATGGAACTCCACGACGTCTGGTTCATCCTCATCGCCGTCCTGTGGATCGGCTACTTCTTCCTCGAAGGCTTCGACTTCGGCATCGGCATCCTCACCAAGCTGCTGGCCCGCGGCACCACCGAGCGGCGGGTCCTGATCAACACCATCGGGCCGGTCTGGGACGGCAACGAGGTCTGGCTGCTGACGGCCGGCGGTGCCACCTTCGCGGCCTTCCCCGACTGGTACGCGACGCTGTTCAGCGGCTTCTACATCCCGCTGCTGGTGATCCTGGTCTGCCTGATCGTCAGAGGCGTGGCCTTCGAGTACCGGCACAAGCGGGACGGCGAGCGCTGGCAGCGCAACTGGGAGCACGCGATCTTCTGGACGTCGCTGATCCCGGCCTTCCTGTGGGGCGTCGCGTTCGCCAACATCGTGGCGGGCGTCGACATCGACCAGCAGAAGAACTACACCGGCACGCTGTGGGACCTGCTCAACCCGTACGCCCTCCTGGGCGGGCTGGTGACGCTGTTCCTCTTCACCTTCCACGGCGCGGTGTTCGCCGCCCTCAAGACGGTCGGCGACATCCGGGGCCGGGCCCGGGCGACGGCCCTCCAGCTGGGGCTGGCCACGGCCGTCCTCGCGCTGGTCTTCCTGATCTGGACGCAGGCCGACAGCGGCGACGGCTGGAGCCTGGCCGCCCTGGTGGTCGCGGTGCTGGCGCTGGTCGGGGCACTGGTGGCCAACCAGCTGGCCCGCGAGGGCTGGGCGTTCGGCCTCTCGGGGCTGACCATCGTGGCGGCGGTCGCGATGCTCTTCCTGGCGCTGTTCCCGGACGTGATGCCCTCCACCCTGAACCCGGAGTGGAGCCTGACCGTCAGCAACGCCTCGTCCTCGCTGTACACGCTCAAGCTGATGACGATCGTCGCCGCGATCTTCACCCCGATCGTGCTGCTCTACCAGGCCTGGACGTACTGGGTGTTCCGCAAGCGGATCGGCGTCCAGCACATCCCGGGGCACGACCCGGCCGCCGCGCTCGACCAGTCGTGACACCAACGCTCCCCGGCCGGTCGTAGCACCGTCCGCGTCCCCTCTCCCGCGTCCCCTCTCCCGCATCCCCTCTCCCGTTGCACCGCCAAGGAGAACCGTCGTGAAGCCCGTCGACCCCCGGCTGCTGGGCCACGCCCGCACGACCCGCGCCTTCCTCGCCGGATCGGTGATCCTCGGCGGGGCGGGCGCGGCCCTGGTGGTGGCCCAGGCGGGGCTGATCGCCGAGATCGTCGTCCGCGGCTTCCAGCAGCGGGCCGGGCTCGACGAGCTGACCGGCCCGCTGCTGCTGCTCGCCCTCACCGCCGTCGGCCGGGCGCTGGTCGCCTGGCTGACCGAACTGACCGCGCACCGCTCGGTGGCCAGGGTGAAGTCCACCCTGCGCCGCCGGCTGGTCGACCACGCCACCGCGCTCGGGCCGGCGTACCTCGCCGGCCGGCGCACCGGCGAACTCACCACCCTCGCGACCCGGGGCGTCGACGCCCTGGACGACTACTTCGCCCGCTACCTGCCGCAGCTGGCGCTGGCCGTGGTCGTCCCGGTCGTGGTGCTGCTGCGGATCGTCGGCGCCGACTGGACCTCCGCCGCGATCATCGCCGGGACCCTCCCGCTGATCCCGCTCTTCATGGCCCTGATCGGGATGGCCACCCAGGCTCGGATGGACCGTCAGTGGGCCGGGCTGTCCCGGCTCTCGCACCACTTCCTGGACGTGGTGGCCGGCCTGCCGACGCTCAAGGTCTTCAACCGGGCCAAGGCCCAGGCCGAGACGATCGGGCGGATCACCGCCGAGTACCGCCGGGCCACCCTGCGCACCCTGCGGATCGCCTTCATCTCCTCCTTCGCACTGGAGCTGCTCTCCACCCTCTCGGTCGCGCTGGTCGCCGTCTCGATCGGCTTCCGGCTGGTCGACGGGACGCTCGACCTGGAGACCGGCCTGCTGATCCTGATCCTCGCCCCGGAGGTCTACTTCCCGATCCGGCAGGTCGGCGCCCTCTACCACTCCAGCATCGAGGGCCTGACCGCCGCTGACGAGATCTTCCAGGTCCTGGAGACCCCGCTGCCGGCCACCGGCACCACCCCGGCCCCGGCACTGGCGGGCGCCACCCTCACCGTCACCGGCCTCACCGTCACCCACCCGGGCCGCACCGCACCGGCCCTCCGGGACGCCGCGCTCACCCTCACCCCGGGCAGCACCACCGCCCTGACCGGCCCCAGCGGCGCCGGCAAGAGCACCCTGCTCTCCGTCCTGCTCGGCCTCACCACCCCGGACGCCGGGACCGTCACCGTGACCACCCCGGACGGGACCGCCCACCGGCTCGCCGACCTGGACCCCACCACCTGGCGCCGCCAGATCGCCTGGGTCCCCCAGCGCCCCCACCTCTTCGCCGGCAGCATCGCCGACAACGTCCGCCTCACCACCCCGGCCGCCACCGACGAGGACGTCCGCACCGCCCTGGCCGCCGCCCACGCCCTGGACTTCACCACCCGCCTCCCCCGGGGCATCCACACCCCCCTCGGCGAAGGCGGCACCGGCCTCTCCGCGGGCCAGCGCCAGCGCCTCGCCCTGGCCCGCGCCCTGCTCGCCACCGACCGCCCCCTCGTCCTGCTCGACGAGCCCACCGCCAACCTGGACGGCGAGAGCGAGGCCGCCGTGGTCGCCGCCGTCCGCACCCTCGCCGAGGACCCCACCCGCACCGTCCTCCTGATCGCCCACCGCCCCGCCCTCCTGGCCGTGGCCGACCACCACACCCACCTGAGCACCCCCACCAGCCAAACCAGCCCCACCCCCCTCCCCACCACCCTCCACCCCACTTCCCACCTCACTCCCCTCCCCACCACCCCCCACCCCACTCCCCTCCCCACCACCCCCCACCCCACTCCCCTCCCCACCACCCCCCACCCCACTCCCCTCCCCACCACCCCCCACCCC